>CAVULV010000019.1:0-12925 GCA_963742445.1 uncultured Acidimicrobiaceae bacterium | reverse complement strand
CTGCCCGCGAAGCTGCCAGACCAGCTCGCACACCTGGGCGATGGCCTGCGCCGGGATCGCCTCGCCGAAGCACGAAAGGCCGCCGGAGGGGTTGACCGGCACCCGCCCGCCGAGCGCCGTCGCGCCGTCGCGCAGCAGCTTCTCCGCCTCACCCTCGCGGCACAGGCCGATGTTCTCGTACCAGTCGAGCTCGAGCGCGGTGCGACAGGTCGTAGACCTCGGCCAGGCTGACGTCCTCGGGACCGACCCCGGCTTCGGCGTACGCCGCGGTGGTGATCGAGTCGCGGAAGCCCGCCGGCCGCTCGTGCCCGTCGCCGACGCACGGCCGAGTCCGTCGCGAAGTTCGGCATCTCGATGACGGGGTTCGGGAACGTCGGCGTGACGGTGGACACCGCGTCGATGGTGACGAGCGGGGTCCACCCGCCGAGCCATGGCGCCGGGCGAACTCCACGCTCGTGAGCACGAGGGCGGCGCCGCCGTCGGAGGTGGCGCAAATGTTCAGCAGGCGCAGCGGATCGGCTGACCATCGGCGACGCCAGCACCTCGTCGACGGTGACCTCCTTGCGGTAGCGCGCGTTGCGGGTTGGTCAGCCCGTGGCAGCGCGTTCTTCACCTTGACCTGCGCGAAGTCCTCCTCGGTCGCGCCGAAGCGGTCCATGCGCCGGCGCGCGTAGAGCGCGAAGTAGGTCGGGTTGGTCGCCCCCATCAGGTGGAAGCGCAGCCAGTCCGGGTCGTCCCTGCGCTCGCCGCCCACGGGGGCGAAGAAGCCCTTGGGCGTCGTGTCCGCGCCGACCACCAGCGCCACGTCGCACAGGCCGGCCAGGATCTGGGCCCGTGCGTTGGCGATGGCCGCCGCACCCGAGGCGCAGGCGGCGTAGACGCTCGACACGCGTGCCCCGGTCCACCCCAGCGCCTGCGCGAAGGTGGCGCCCGAGACGAAGCCCGGATAGCCGTTGCGGATGGTGTCGGCCCCCGAGATGAACTGCACGTCGCGCCACCCGAGCCCGGCGTCCGCCAGCGCGTCGCGAGCCGCCGCCAGCCCGTACTCGACGAAGGGCCGCCCCCACTTGCCCCATTCGTGCATGCCGGCGCCGAGCACCGCCACCGCTCTTGTCGTCGGGCACCGATCAGTCCTCCCCGCCGTCGGTGGCGGCGAGCGGCCGCCACTTCCACACCAGGTAGTCGCAGCCGTCCTCGTGGTACAGCGTGTCGACCACCAGCTCCACCTCGTCGCCCACCGTGAGGTCGTCGACCGTCACCCCGTCGACGACCTGGCCCATGACGACGAGCTTCTCGGCGGCCAGCTCCACGGCGGCCAGGCAGAAGGGCACGTAGGGGTCGGCCGCCACGTAGGGCGGCGGGGGCTGGTAGCGGGCGTCGGTGTAGGACCAGATGCGGCCCCGCCGCGAGAGCGCCACCGTCTCGAACGCAGTCGACGCGCAGTCCGGGTTGCGGCAGTAGCTCGCTTCGGCCGGGAACGCGAAGGTCCCGCACGTCGTCGCAGCGGCGAGCCCAGCAGCGCCGGCGCGGCGCCGTCGTCACCGGTGGTGAACCAGCCCTCGACCGCGGGCACCCGGGTGGGGGCAGCCATCAGCCGAGCCGCTCGATGATCGTTGCGTTGGCCTGCCCGCCGCCCTCGCACATCGTCTGGAGCCCGTAGCGCGCACCGGTGCGCTCCATCTCGTTGAGCAGCGTCGCCATCAGACGGGCCCCCGAACACCCCGTGGGGTGGCCGATGGCGATGGCGCCGCCGTTGGGGTTCACGCGTTCGGGGTCGGGCCGGTACTCGCGCTCCCAGGCCAGGACGACCGATGCGAAAGCCTCGTTGATCTCGACCACGTCGATGTCGTCGAGGGAGAGCTTCGCCTTGGCCAGCACCAGCGCCGTGGCCGGGATCGGCGCCGTCAGCATGATCTGCGGGTCGTTGGCCGCCACCGCGAAGGTGTCGAAGCGCGCCCGGGGGCGCAGCCCCAGCGACGTCGCGCGCTCCTCGCTCATGATGAGGACCGCGGCCGCACCGTCCGATATCTGCGACGACGTCCCGGCCGTGACCGTGCCCGACTCGGAGAACGCCGGCAACAGGGCGGCCAGCTTCTCGAGCGAGGTGTCGCGGCGGATGCCCTCGTCGGACTCGAGCAGTCCGCGCACGTCGCCCGCCCCCGGCACGTCGGGGTGGACCCGCGCCTCGAGCGGCACGGTCTCGTTGGCGAAGCGTCCCTCGTCGGTGGCGCGGGCCGCCCGCTGGTGCGAACGCAGCGCGAACTCGTCCATCTCGTCGCGCGTGACGCTCCAGCGCCGGGCGATCTCCTCCGCGCACTCGCCCTGGTGGATCAACGCGAAGCGCCCCGTGTAGAGCGGCCCGTACGCCTCGCCCGGCCCGGGCTCGGTCGTCGACCCGATGGGGACCCGGCTCATCGACTCCACGCCGGCCCCGATGGCCACGTCCATGGCGCCGGCCATGACCGCCTGGGCGGCGAAGTGGATGGCCTGCTGGGCCGAGCCGCACTGGCGGTCGACCGTCGTCCCGGGGACCGACTCGGGGAAGCCGGCCGCCAGCGCGGCGTTGCGGGCGATGTTCATCGCCTGCTCCCCGACGGTCATGGTGCAGCCCATGACGACGTCCTCCACCAGGGTGGGGTCGAGGTCGTTGCGACTGAGGAGGGCGGCCAGCGGCTGGGCCGCCAGGTCGGTGGCGTGCCACCCGGACAGGCGCCCACCACGGCGCCCAACGGGGGTTCGGACGGCGTCGACGATCACGGCGTTGGGCATGGGACGCCAATTCTGACGCCGAATCAGATCGAATGCCAAACACGTCCGGGGGACACGGGCCTGGGCGCACCAAGGCCTCAGCCCCGATGGACCAACATGAAGAGGTGCGCAGAGGTCTCGCAGCGGCAACCGCCTGCGCCCTGGGTGTCGGAGCGCTGGTGGCCTACTCGAGCGCCGGCCCCGCCCCGCCCGCGGCGGCGACGCCGGCCGCAGCCCCGGCGCCGACCCTCGCCGCCGGCCGCTCGGCCACCGTCACCTACTGCTTCCACGAGAAGGCGAGGATCACCGAGCCCGCGACGCGGCGCGGCCCGGCGCCCGTGGCGGTCTACGTCCACGGCGGCTCGTGGGTGTCGGGCAATTACGACACCGGCGGCTTCATCAGCGGCACCATCGGACCCGACCTGGCGGCGCGGGGGTTCGTCGTCGTGGGCCTCGACTACCGCCTCGGCCCGAAGTGGCCGGACCAGATCGCCGACGTCAAGTGCGCCATCCGCTACCTGCGTGCCAACGCCCGCCCCCTCCACATCGACCCCCGCGAGATCGGGGCCTGGGGTCACAGCGCGGGCGGGCACCTGGTCGCGCTGCTCGGCACGGCCGGGCCGGCCGCCGGGTGGGACGTCGGCCCCTACCTCGGCCAGTCGAGCGGCGTGCAGGCCGTCGTGGACATGGCCGGGCCGAGCGACCTGCTCACCATGGGCGACCAGGGCGACGCCGTGCTGGTGGCGGAGAGCTTCGTGTCGCTCCTGGGCCGGGTCCCCGAGACCCAGCTGGGCGCCGAGCTGCGGGCGGCGAGCCCGGTCACGTACATCGCGCCGGGCGATCCCCCCTTCCTCATCCTCGACGCCCCCAACGACCAGATCGTCTACCCCCAGCAGTCCGAGGAGCTCGCCTGGGACCTCGGGGCCAACGGTGTCCCGCACGTGCTGGTGTCGGTGACCCAGGGCGGCCACGGGTTCTCGACCCAGGGGGAGACACCCGACGAGGCGGCCATCATCCGCCTCGTGGTGGCCTTCTTCGTGCGCACGCTCGTGTCGCGCCAGCCCCTCGCCGGCGGAGGCTGACGCCGGGCGGGACGCCCACCTTGGCAACGCACGGGCCGCTGTGCGAGATTCGCAGCGCCCATGGAGCCGACCCGATGGACCTGACCTTCACCGCCGCGCACGAGGCCTTCCGGTCCGAGGCGAGGGCCTGGCTGGAGGCGCACGTCCCGCCCGACCCGCTCCCCTCGCTCGACACGGCCGCCGGCTTCGAGGCCCACCGGCGCTGGGAGCGCACCATGTTCGACGACCGCTGGTCCGTCGTCAGCTGGCCGGCCGCCTACGGCGGCCGCGACGTCGGCATCTTCGAGTGGATCGTGTTCGAGGAGGAGTACTACCGCGCCCGGGCGCCGGTGCGCGTCAGCCAGAACGGCATCTTCCTGCTCGCGCCGACCATGCTCGAGTACGGCACCGACGCGCAGAAGGCGCGCTTCCTCCCACCGATGGCGTCGGGCGACGCCATCTGGTGCCAGGGCTGGTCCGAGCCCGACGCCGGGAGTGACCTCGCCGGCATCCGCTCCCGTGGCTCCCGCAACGCCGCCGGTGACGGCTGGGTGCTCAACGGCCAGAAGACCTGGGCCAGCCGGGGCGCGTTCGCCGAGTGGTGCTTCGGCATCTTCCGCACCGATCCCGAGGCCGAGCGCCACCGCGGCCTCACCTACTTCCTCGTCGCCATGGACTCGCCGGGCGTGACCGTGCGCCCGATCCCCCAGATCGACGGCGAGACCGGCTTCGCCGAGATCTTCTTCGACAACGTCGAGGTCCCCGAGGACCAGGTCCTGGGTGAGGTCGGCGCCGGGTGGTCCGTCGCCATGGCGACGGCCGGCTCCGAGCGCGGGCTCTCGCTGCGCAGCCCGGCCCGCTACACCGAGGCGGCCGACCGCCTCGTCCAGCTCTACGCCGGGCGCGGCGGCCCGGCCGCGTCCGCCGACGCGGTGGCGCAGGCCCACATGCAGGCCGAGGCCTACAAGCTGCACACGTACTGGACGGCCACGAGGGTGTCCCGCGGCCATGCGGTCGGCCCCGAGGCGAGCTGCAACAAGATCTTCTGGTCCGAGACCGACGTCGCCATCCACACCGCCGCCCTCGACCTGCTGGGCGCCGACGCCGAGTTGCTGAACGCCGGGGCGCCGGGCGAGTGGCTCGGCGGCTACCTCTTCTCGCTGGCCGGTCCGATTTACGCCGGGACGAACGAGATCCAGCGCAACGTCGTGGCCGAGCGCCTGCTCGGGCTGCCGCGCGGCTGAACGGGAGGGCCGTGGACTTCGCGTTCTCCGACCAGCAGGACGAGCTGCGCCGGGTCGTGCGCACGGTGCTCGACTCGGAGTGCTCGCCCGCCGCCCTGCGCGCCTTCGAGCTGGCCGACGAGACCGGCCGCGCCGAGCTGGCCCGCAACCGTTGGGCCGTGCTGGCCGAGCTCGGGGCACCGGCGCTCGTGGTGCCCGACGCCGCGGGCGGCCTCGGGCTGAGCGACGTCGACCTGGTCGGCGTGCTCGAGGAGGCGGGCCGGGCCTGCCTGCCCGAGCCGCTGCTCGAGACCGCGGCGCTGGCCGCGCCCACGCTGGCCGCCCTGCTGCCCGACGCCACCGCCACGGCCGCGCTGGCGGGGTTGGTCGAGGACGACGCGGCGTTCGCCGTCGGCGGCATCGACGTCACCGCGGCCGGGATCGTCTCGCCGACCGAGGTGACGGCGGACGGGACGCTGCGCACGCCCCGCGTCCTCGGCGCCCGCGATGCGGCCATCCTGCTGCTGGCCTGCCGCGACCCCGAGTCGGGCTGGCAGCTCCACGCAGTCCCCGCCGCGTCGTGCGTGACGCGTGGGACGCCGGCGCTGAGCTCGTCGCGGGACCTGTCGACGGTGCAGTGGCCGCTGGACGCGGACACGTTGCTCGCCTACGGCGTGGCGGCCGAGGCGGCGGTGGGGCTGCTCGCCGATCGCGCCGCCGCCGGTTCGGCTGCGCTGCTGATCGGCCTGGCCGACCGCATGGTGGCGATGACGTCCGCGTACGCCAAGGAGCGCCACCAGTTCGGCAAGCCGATCGGGAGCTTCCAGGCCGTCAAGCACCACCTGGCCGACGCGCGGGTCGCGCTCGAGTTCGCCCGCCCCGCCACTTACCGCGCCGCCTGGTCGCTCGCCACCGCCCAGCCGACGCTCTCGCACGACGCCTCCATGGCCAAGGCGATGGCGTCCGACGCCGCCGACCTGGCCGCCCGGGTGGCCCTGCAGGTCCACGGCGCCATCGGGTACACCTGGGAGTGCGACCTCCACTTCTTCTTGAAGCGCACCTGGGCGCTGTCGCGGGCCTGGGGCGGCGCCGCCACCCACCGGCGCCTCGTCCTGGCCCACGCCGGGCGGGCGCTCCCGGCCGGGCCACGCTGATGTCCGATTCCCGCCAGTAATCGTCACAGCGGCGTGCCACGCTGGCATCCGTGATGGAGGACCCGGACCGCTGCTACCAGGCGGCGCAGAGCAAGGACGCCCGCTTCGACGGCTGGTTCTTCTGTGCCGTCACCTCGACCGGGATCTACTGCCGGCCCAGCTGCCCGGCCCGCACGCCCAAACGGCAGAACGTCCGCTTCTACCCCACCGCCGCCGCCGCCCAGCAGGCCGGTTTCCGCGCCTGCCTGCGCTGCCGGCCCGACGCCACGCCCGGGTCGCCGGAGTGGAACGTCCGGGCCGACGTCGTGGCGCGCGCCATGCGGCTCATCCGTGACGGCATCGTCGACCGCGAGGGAATTGAGGGCCTGGCCCACCGCCTCGGCTACAGCACGCGCCAGCTGAACCGGCTCGTCACGGCGGAGGTGGGGACCGGACCGCTCGCCATCGCACGGGCCCAGCGCAGCCAGACGGCACGCATCCTGCTCGAGACCACGGAGCTCCCCATCGCGCACGTCGCGTTCGCCGCCGGCTTCGCCAGCGTGCGCCAGTGCAACGACACGGTGCGCCAGATCTTCGCCGACACACCGAGCGGCCTGCGGGCGCGCGCGGCGCGGACCGCCGCCGGCAAGCGGGGCGCCCGCGCCGGCGCGGGCCAGGCCATCCGGCTCCGGCTGCCGTGCCGGCGCCCGTTCAGCCCCGAGTCGGTGCTCGCCTTCCTCGGCACCCGCGCCCTGCCCGGGGTGGAGACGCTCGACGGCGCGTCCTACCGCCGCAGCCTGCGCCTGCCCCACGGCCACGGCGTCGTGGCGCTGCGGGCTCCCGACGGCGGCGGGGACGGCGCCGACGGGAGGAGGGGTCCGCCCTACGTCGAAGGCGAGCTCGTCCTGTCGGACCTGCGCGACCTCACCACGGCCGTCTCCCGCTGCCGCCAGCTGCTCGACCTCGACGCCGACCCGGTCGCGGTGTGGGAGGCCCTGCGCACCGACGCGCTGGTGGGCCCGGTGGTCGAGCGCGACCCCGGGCGCCGGGTCCCCGGCGCCGCCGACGGGTTCGAGCTGGCCGTGCGCGCCGTGATCGGCCAGCAGGTCTCCGTGCCCGGGGCGCGCACCGTCGCCGGGCGCCTCGTACAGGCGGCGGGCGACCCGCTGCCCGGCGCCGACGGCACGATCACCCATCTCTTCCCGACGCCGGGCGCGCTGGCCGAGCTGGCGGGCCGCGACCCGGGCGTCTTCGCCATGCCGGCGGGACGGCGCCGCGCCCTCGTCGCGCTGGCCGAGGCGGTCGAGCGCGGCGACGTCGTGATCGACCCGGGTGCCGACCCCCACGAGATGCGCCGGTCGCTGGTGCGGCTGCCCGGCATCGGGCCCTGGACGGCGGAGTACGTGGCCATGCCGCGCGCTGCGCGACCCTGACGCGTTCATGCCGACCGACCTCGGCATCCGACGGGCGGCGCGGGCCATCGGGCTGCCCGACGACCCGGCCCGCCTCGTCGCCCTGACCGAGTCGTGGCGCCCGTGGCGGAGCTACGCCATGGTGCACCTGTGGTCGCTCCCCGCCCCGGCCGACGCCATCCCCTCCCCACCAGTGAAAGGACGTGCCGCATGAGCACCGCCACCACCCGCAGCGCCGCCGCTACCACCGCCACCATGCCGCTCGACACGCCGATCGGCCGTCTCGTGCTCGAGTGCGACGGCGACGTACTGATCGGCGTCTGGCTTCCCCACGAGCGCCGGCACGGGCGCCGCGACGCGGACGACGTGCCCCCGGTCCTCAAGGAGACGGCGGCGCAACTCGAGGAATACTTCGCCGGCGAACGGACCGAGTTCGACGTCACGATGGAACTCGACGGCACCCCCTTCCAACGGGAGGTCTGGGCCGAGCTGAGCCGGATCCCCTACGGCGAGACGATCAGCTACGGCGAGCTGGCCCGCCGGGTCGGGCGCCCGAAGGGGCCCCGGGCCGTGGGCCAGGCCAACGGCCGCAACCCCATCCCGGTCATCGTGCCCTGCCACCGCGTGCTGGCGAGCGACGGGATCGGGGGTTACGGCGGCGGCCTGAAGATCAAGCGCGCGCTGCTCGCCCTCGAGGGCGTCACCGCCTAAGGGCACATCGGCCCTGGCGGGCCGGGCGCCCGCGCCGCACGATCGGAGCATGCGGAGCTACGGCGACTACCTGCGCTGGCTGTACAAGGGCGGGCGCCCGAACCGGTTCGCCCGGTGGCAGAACCGGCTGTCCGCCCTGGCGTTCGCCGCCGGCGTGTGGCCCGGCCGGGCGGGCGCGCTCGAGGTCCGGGGCCGCCGCAGCGGCAAGGTCGTCTCGTTCCCGGTGGTGATCGCCGACTACGAGGGCGAGCGCTACCTCGTCGCCATGCTGGGGTCGGAGTCGAACTGGGTGCGCAACCTCGAGGCGGACGGTGGCCGGGCCGAGCTGCGCCACGGCAAGCGGGAGGCGGTGACCCTGGTCGAGATCGACCCGGCGTTGCGGGCGCCCGTCATCCGCCGCTACCTCACGCTGGCCCCCGGGGCCCGGCCCCACATCCCGGTCGACCGCACGGCGCCGGTCGCCGAGTTCGAGCACATCGCCGCCGACTACCCCGTCTACCGGATCGAGCCCAGGGTGGACGCGGCCTGAAGCCGACGCCGGCGGGCGCGTAAGGTGCGCCGGTGGAAACGGCCCGGAGTGTGCACGACGCGTTCGACCTGACGGGGCGCGTGGCGCTCGTCACCGGGGCCGGCGGCAGCATCGGCCGCACCACGGCAGAGGTGCTCGCCGGGGCCGGTGCCACCGTGGTCTGCGCGGACATCGACGCGGCGGCGGCCGCCGAGACGGCGAGCGCCATCCTCGGCCAGGGCGGCCGGGCGGAGAGCGCGCAGCTCGACGTGGCGCAGTTCGGCGCGGCGGCGAACCTGGTCGACATGGTGGTGGCGCGTCACGGCGGGCTGCACGTCCTGTGCAACATCGCCGGGATCATGATCGACAGCACCATCATCGACCTCGACCCGGAGGAATTCGACCGCATCCTCGCGGTGAACCTCAAGGGCGTGGTGTACGGATGCCAGGCCGCCGGGAAGGTGATGGTGGCCCAGCGCGGCGGATCCATCATCAACATGTCCTCGGCGGCGGTGCTCGCGCCCGCGCCGGGCATCGGGCCCTACGCCATCTGCAAGGCCGGCGTCGCGCAGCTGACCAAGACGATGGCCGTCGAGGTGGGCGAGCACGGCGTGCGCGTCAACACGGTCGCGCCGGGCTTCGTCCCGAGCAACATGACGGCGCGCTACTACACCAACCCCGACGGCACCATCAACGAGCAGGGCAAGGCCGCCATGCTGGCGCCGATGGCCCGCATGACGCCCTTGCGCCGCGTTGGGGTGACCGCCGACATCGCTTACTGCGTGCTGTATCTCGCCTCGGACGCCGCCAGCTTCGTGACCGGCCAGCTGCTCAGCCCCAACGGCGGCGTCTCCATGCACTACTGATCGGTCGGCCGGTCGATCGAGCTGCCGTTTTGCGGATCACTGGGTCGCCTCAAGCGGTCATTGAGGCACACCGAAGAGTCGAGTCAGACCGTGCGACCCACAAAGGCAAGAAGTATGTCCTGAGGGTCTGCATCGGCGGCAGGTTCGAGCTTCGGACCAAAGTACCCAGGTGCGCGGATCAGAGCGTCGATCGGCTCGAGGTTGGCGTAAATCACGGAACATGCGTCTGCAAGCAGACGGTCGTCGGCTCCAATGGCTCGGGCGAGGTCCCAGGTGTGGACCAGCAAATCTCCAAGCGGAAACCCGAACCCATCCTTCGCAGGCATCTGACCAAACGGGAGCTTCACCACCTTGTCAAGAGCTCCGGGCACGCGAAGAGCGCTATCGGCCGCTTCGCGCACTGTGTTCCACACTTGGACGAGATCACTTCCGGTCACATCGATGTCCCCGGTGGCGCCAAGTGCCTTGGGTACCATCCGCTGTGCGCCAATGGCGTGATCGACCAGCTTGGTGACGTCCCATTTTTCACAGCAGGTCGGCAGCGTCCAGTCCTCGGGACCGACTGCTTCCAATCGCGAGCTGAAACCGTCCGCAACCTGTCTCCACAGCGCAAGCGTTTCGGTCACGTCGACTCCTCTTCCAAAAGGCCGCCCCAATTCCATTGGGACGTACGTGTGCACTCATTCCAGCACGCCGACCACAAGGACGGATACCAGGGACCTCTGTTTACGCGATCTCGTTAGTCTTGGGCATGGCCTTTGACGAGGAACTCGCAGAACGTGTGCGACGTCTGGGCGCGGAACCAGGGCTATCGGAGCGCAAGATGTTCGGGGGCCTCTGCTTCCTCTTGAACGGAAACATGAGCTACGGAATCGTCGGCAGCGAGCTCATGGTCCGCGTCGGCCAGGCAGCGTACCCAGAGGCGCTCGCCCGGCCACACGCTCGAGAAATGGACTTCACCGGCCGCTCCATGCACGGCATGGTCTTCGTCACTGAGGATGGCATCTCTGAAGACGACGATCTGAGGAGCTGGCTACGACGGGGGATCGATTTCGCCGGATCGTTGCCTGCAAAATAGAGGGGGGCGTGCGCCTACGGGGCCGTGAAAGGTCCCGCCGGCAGATCCGCCTGGTGGGGTCAGCTTGTTTCCGGGCGGGACGGATGGGGCGCGAGCACGTCCGCGCGCCCGTAGTGTCCGACGACATCGAAGTACCGCTTCGCGTGAAGCGCATCTCGCAGATCGCAGTCGACGGTGAGGATGCCCTCGGTGTCATAGAGCGGTCCGGCAAGGATGTCGCCAACGGGTGACACGATGCACGCGCCGCCCCTGCCGAAGACCTCGACGTCATCGGGAAGCGGCAAAGGGAAATTCTTCGGGAAGGCGGACGCCGGGATGTATTGGGGGACGCTGACCACGAACGCACCCGCCTCCATGGCGATGTGTCGCATCGACGTGATCCAGCCCTCGCTGTCATCTGCGGTCGGCGCCAACCAGATCTGCGGGCCACCCTGATACACAGCCCACCGTGCCAGCGGCATCCGGTTCTCCCAGCAGATGAGCCCGCCGACCCTGCCGACGCCGGGGATCGCGACGACCTCCAGATCGTCTCCAGCGCCTACTCCGTGAAACACCCGCTCGTGCATCGTCGGCATCAGCTTTCGGTGCCGGTGCACGAGGCCCTCGGGTCCGATTATCAGGAGCGTGCTGTACAGAGAGCCGGGCCGATCGTCCTCCCGCTCATTGACCCCGATGGCAAGATGTACGTTGCGCTCGGCGCATGCCTTGGACAACCGTTCGACGAGCGGTCCGCCGACGTCGATGCTCGATGCCCACATTCGTTCCCACAACTCGTCGCATCCATCGGCCCACGTGGCTGCCGCAGCCGCCCAGGCTCCGCTCGCGTAGATCGACACGAAGCATTCTGGGAAGACCACGAACTGGGCACCGGCATCGACCGCCTCGGACAGCCGCGACACCACCTTGTCAATGGTGGCATCCGCATCGAGTATCACCGGGGTCGCTTGGACGGCTGCGATTCGCACCGTCTCGAAGCCGACCACGGTCGGACCTTAGTGCGCGCGGCGTCGATTGCTCGCCGCGACCGCCGGTGTCACGAGAGCCGCACCAGGTCGAACTGGCCGGTCGCTGTGTCGGAGACCACGACGGCGGGCCCCGGGCCGACGAGCGCCACGGCCGCCCCCACGCCCACCGCACCGCTCGTGGCGCCGTGGGGGTCGATGCGCATGACGCACGAGGCCGGAACCGGCGGCGACGCCTGCGGGCACGACGCGGCGTCCCCGGCCTGGACCAGCGTCAGCGGACCCGCCGCCGAGTCGACGACGCTGCTCGTGACCGTACCGTTGTAGGAGCCCACGACGCCGAGCGTGGTGGTGTCGTACGTCGTGAACCGGGCATCGAGGCCCTGGCCGGCGGGCATGCTCACCCACACCGCGTCGGCGGCGACGACGTCGACATACTGCACGCCGCCGCCCAGCCCGTTGGGCGTGTGCGCCAGCACCGGGCCCGTCGCAGTGGACCCGTCGGGCCGCCGGACATCGAGGTGGTGGTCGGTGCCCTCGTAGTAGACGGCACCATCGGGGCCGACGGCGTCCCCCAGGCCGGTCAGCAACAGGTGCGGGGCCGCCGAGTTCGCCGGGTCGACGCGGTAGACGCGCACGGTGTCGCCCCGGGTCACCGAGACGTACACCTTGCCGCCCCCGCCGGCGAGGGCGACCAGGTCGTCGTTCGAGGCGTTGGCCGCGTTGACCGCGGGCATCGTCCACTGCCCGGACTGATTGCCGCTCGAGCGGTTGTAGGCGTACAGCGTCGCGTAGGTCGCCACGTAGAAGTTGGTGCCGTCGGCGGCCAGGGCTGCGATGCCGTCGGGCACGTGCTCGGCGATGGCGGCGGGGCCGTTGCCGTCGACGACCCAGGCGACGGCCGGGGCGGGGCTGGTCGGATCCTGCGGGGCGGCGAACACCGCGCCGTCGGGGCTCTCGGCGGCGGTGACGCGGTCGGCCGAGAAGGCGAGCGGGATCGGCGACCCGGCCGTCAACGGCCCCGAGGTCGAGACGGGCGGCAGCGTGGACGCCGTGGCCGTCGTGGTGGACGTGGTGGTCGACGACGAGGGGGTCGGCGTCGAGGCGTGGGTCGCGGGGCCGGCCTTCGGCGTCGACGGGCTCGAGCTGCAGGCCGCCAGCGCCAGAGCCAGCGACACCACCGCCGCCGCCACTGTCACCTGCGGGCGTCGGCCCGGTGCCCC
>CAVULV010000018.1:0-41759 GCA_963742445.1 uncultured Acidimicrobiaceae bacterium | reverse complement strand
ACGTCCGGGGCCGCCATTGGAAGCCCCGCAGGCTGACTCGGTCGTTGTAGGCCGACGCTCGCTCCTCGGCCAAACAGGCCGCATCGCAGGGGGCGCCGCGCAAGTTGTGGGCGTGGGGCCAGCGCCGGAAGTACAGCGAATCATGCCGGCAGATGGTGACAGTCGGCGTTCGCTGCTGCACTGCGATATGGGTCAGCCCGGTGTCGATCCCGATGACACCGCGGCACGACGAGAGAGCGTCAACGGCCGCCCCGGGGTTCGGGACAAGCAACGCGGGGACCGCGAGCGGGTCGCGGCCCTCGACCGCGAGCGTCCGGGTCACCCGCCGGACGTCGAAACTCCGGCGCAGCTGTGCAGCAAGCGACTCCCACTTGGTGGCCGGCCAAGCCTTGGCGGGACCGTCGGTCTCGGTCACCAAGAGCACGGTGCGGTCGAGCCCGGGCACCAGCGAGGACAGAAGCGGCGTCGGGGCTGAGAAATCGGCGTCGATGCCGAAGTCACTGGCGATCCGGTCAAGGATCTGGTTGATGTCGAGCGGTCCAACCGCCGCCTCGAATTCGGGGGAGCCCCACCAATAGTCCCGTTGGAGCGGATGGTCGCGCAGATCGACCACCCGATCTGCGCCGGACACCGGTGGGAATGTCTCCTCGTCAACGCAGCCGGCGAGACCGGGGATCCGTTCGGAAAGGCGCGCCTGGGAGGCCGACCGCGCCACCAGCCAGGTCTCGTCACCCCTTCTGCCACTGTCGGCGATCAGGGCTTGGACGATGGGGGAGCGAAACCACCAAGTCCCCGAGCCCGAAGGAAATCGGCGCCACATAGACCCGGGGCACCTGCTCAGCGGTCCGCGTAGGCCGTCCGATCGGCCAGTCCCGACCGCGGCGAACGCCCGGCGCCGCTCGGCGCACTTGTTGCAGCGCCCGCAGTGTTCGCCTTCGTGGGGATCGATGCACGAGAAGGTGAGTTCCAGCGCCAGATGCCGGCCACGTTCCAGGACCTCGACCTTGGTGAACCCGGCGAACGGCGTCAGGACGGCAAGTGGCCGGTCGAGTGCGAGGCTGGCCAGGGAGGCGATGCCGTTGAAGAACTCTGCCCCGCTGTCGGCGAACGGGTTCCCCTTCAGCGTGCCGAGCGCCACGGCGGCAAAGTCGTTGAGCGCGCACCACACGCTCGATTTGGCCAGCAGCAGCAGGTTGCGTCCCGGGAGGTACACGGCACTATCGGGCGTGTCCTCGTCGGGCACCTCCGCTCCCGACACGCTCCAGTGCGAGCCATACACGTCGGCCACCGGGAACTCGAGTGCGACGAGCGGCCGAACCTGGCAGTCCGACGGCAGCGAGTCGAGGAACCGGCGGAGGTGCTCCTCCTCGGCCCATTCCCACGCGAGACCGAATCGGATGTAGATCGGTTGCACCACCTCGCCCCGATAGCTCTGATCGGCCACGAGTACCGCGCTGTCCACGCCGCCGCTGGCCAGCACGGCGACACGGCGGGCGCCTTCTTCGGAAACGCTCATTCGCCGCGGTAGACGCAGCCGGTGGTACAGGTTTCTTGTACCACCACCTGGGACAGTTGGGGCAAGCCGGGCTGCAGGTGCTCCCAGATCCAGCAGGCCAGCCGCTCGCTCGTCGGGTTCTCCAGTCCCTCGACCTCGTTCAGGTAGTGATGGTCTAGCTGCTCGAGCAACGGCTGCATCGGCTGGCTGAGGTCGGCGAAGTCGCGGACCCAGCCAAACTGTTGGTCGACCGGGCCGTCGATGTGCACCCTGACCCGGAACGAGTGCCCGTGCAACCGCGAGCACTTGTGCCCTGGCTCCACGTTCGGCAACCGATGGGCCGCCTCGAAGGTGAACTCCTTGAAAATGTCCACGTGATCCCTAGGGCTGGTCCATCTGGGTCGTCCCGTCCGCATCATAGGCAGACTGGCCCGTTGCACCCGGTGCCGATCGCTGGTGCGGTTGGGATAGTTCGACGACCTACCAGAATGGCCGGTGCGGACCAGCCTCAACCTGCGGACTTCTGAGTGGCGGGGGGAGGATTTGAACCTCCGACCTTCGGGTTATGAGCCCGACGAGCTACCAGACTGCTCCACCCCGCGGCGAGGGAAGGCAGTGTACACCTCCGTCTCGGCATCGACCACGGCGCTGGAGGAAGCGGAGGCGACCTCCCGCCAACTGCACTGTCCGGCGCTAGAGCGTCTGCGCCGTGGGCGGAGGGGGCGGGGGTGACGCCGGGTCGGCTGCTTGCGGGGGCGGCGGCGGGGGCGGAGCCGCTGCGTCCCCGGCCGGGGCTGCCGTCGGGGCGGCCGCCGCGGACTCGGGCGCCAGGGTGATCTGGCCGTGCTCGGACTCGTGCGCCTGCAGGGCCGTCACCAGGCGCTCGACGTCGGCCTCCGTGGCGGGCGTGGCCCTCCCCGTCTGTGTGGCGTAGTAGGCCGCACCGAGATCGCGCAGCATGCCGTCAGCGACCTTCTTGGCCTGCGCCTCGTTCATCTTCGCCTGGCCCTTGGCCGCGGCGTCCTTGGCCGCCTCGGTGGCCGTCGCCGCCGTCGCCTTGACCTTGTCGAGCAGTCCCATCGGGAGCCTTCCTTTCCCTGGCGTCATCGCGCCGCGTCGCTCCCGACATCATGGGACCCTCCGGCGCCCTCCGCAACCTCGGTGCACGGCCTCAGGTCGGCCCGCCGCCCCCCAGACCCTGCCCCGATGATCCGGCCGTCGGCCCGACGGCCTCAGCCCCGGGCGGCGGCCGACGCCACGGTCGACGACGTCGTGGTGGCGCCGCCCTTCGACCCGGTCCCCGTCGGCACCGTCGTGGTGGTCGACGACGTCGAGGTGGTGGTCGAGCCCGAGCCGGTCCTCGAGGACTTGCCCGGCCTCACGGGCGACGTCGTGGTCGTGGTCGTCGACGAACCCGATGACGGCGTCCCCAGCAGCTGCTGGGCCTGGGTGATCTGCTGGGCCATGGCCTGGATGTCGGATTGGAAGGCCGCCAGGTTGCCCGCCTTCAAGGACGCGATTGCGTTGGTGTAGTCGGTCTGGGCTGCCTGCAGGTATCCCGACACCGCCGCCGGCACCGTGCCGGTCGAGGGGACACCACCCGACCCGGTCGGCAACGTCACCGTGGTCTGGAGCAGATCGCTCAGCACGGCCGAGAGCGACGCCTCGATCCGAACGTTCTTGCCGAGCACGGCGACGACGTAGGCCAGCTGCGGCTGCGGGTTGGTGGTCGACGCAACGTAGAGGGGACGCAGGTAGACCATGGAATTCGCAATGGGAACCATGAGCGTCTCTCCCAACAGGACCTGCGAGCCGCGCTGGTCGAGCAACGAGATGTCCTTCGACACCGTCGGGTCGGCCGAGATCTCGGCGTCCGCGTTGGCCGGTCCGGTCGCCCCCTGGGGCGTCTCGTAGAGGTTGAGTTGCCCGCGGTGCCCGGGGTCCGAGAGCCCCACCATCCAGGCGGTCAGGTTGAAGTTCTGGTTCGAGCCCGAGGTGGTCGACTGCGACGCCGGGACGAAGCCGTCCGACACCGTGAAGACCTGCTGGTTCGGATTCGTGTTCGGGAGCGAGTAGACCTGGTACTGGGGGTCCATCCGTGCCGGCGTCGTGGACACCAGCTGACCCTGGTTGTTGTAGGTGTTCTCGGCCAGCAGGGCCTGTGACTGCGGTCCGGCACCGGCGGTGGGCGAGAGCTGCCAGGCGTTGTTGGCGGCGTAGAAGTTCTGTGCGTTGGTCAGGTGGTAGCGGCCGTAGATGGCCGATTGGATGGAGAAGATGTCCGGCGGGTAGCGCAGGTGCGCCTGCAGCTGGGGGCTCAACTTCGACAGAGGGACGAACATGTTGGGGAACGCTGCCGAGTACGCCTGCAGGATGGGATCCTTCGGATCGGCGTCGTAGAAGGTCATCTTCCCCGAGTAGGCGTCGATGATGACCTTGACCGAATTGCGCACGTAGTTGTAGCTGGGCGGGAGGTTGCTCCCGATCGCCACCTGCTGGGTGCCGGCGTTCTGCGAATAGGCGTAGTTGGCCGTCGTGGTGTACCCGTCGACCACCCAGTCGATGTGCCCGTTGTTGATCACCGCGTAGGGTTCGTGGTCGAAGGTGAGGAACGGCGCCGCCTTCTGGGCCATGGCGACCGGGTCCCGGACGAACATGATGCGCGACTTGTTGGTGATCTGGCTCGAGATCAGCAGGTTGAAGTCACCCAACCGCAGTGCGAAGGCCGCCCGGGTGAAGATCGACGAGAGCTGGACCCCGCCACTGCCCGAGTAGTGGCTCTGGACGTTGGTGCCGTTCTTCTCGTAGTCCACCTCGGACTGCTTGGTATCGGCCACGACGTAGCCGGACTCGCCGAGCGCGAAATAGACCGAAGGCTGGGTGATGGCGGGGAGCCCGGACGAGGATTGCGGTGGGACCCCCTGCACGGCGAAGACCGGGTTGGCAGAGTTGGTCTGGTTGGCCAGCGCCAACGCGGCCCCGTTGCCGTGCGTGTACTGGAGGTGGATGTTGACCCAGGACGGGGACGGCACATTCGATGACGAGATCGCGCGTACGCCGACGAGCACCGGGGTGAGCTGCGAGCTCGCCGTGTAGCGGTCCACCCCGAGCGAGGGGAACGTGTAGTACGAGCGGATGGACTGCAGGCGGAGGAACGTCTGCAGCGAGATGCTCGGGTCCGGGTCCCACTGCCGGATGTTGGTGATGGTCGGGGTGGCCAGCACCGCCTGGCTGGCGGAGATCGTCGCGGACGCCGGGAAACTGTGTACCGCCACCTGGTTCACGTTGTAGGCGTCCCGGGTCGCCGTGATGTTGCGTTGGATGTAGGGCGCCTCGAGCGAGCTCTGCGCCGGCGTCACCTTCAGCGTCTGCAGCAGGGCCGGGTAGATGATGCCGACGACCAGAGCCACGAAGGCCCAGATGCCGATGGCGAGCACCGGCAGCGTCCAGCCCTGGCGGCGGATGTTGAAGAGCAGGATGCCCGCCGCGAAGATCGACACGTAGATCAGGAGCAGCTCGGCGGGCAGGCGGGCGTGCACGTCGGTGTAGCCCGCACCGTTCACGTAGCCGTCCTGCGCGTTGACCGTGGACCAGCGCTGCAGGACGTAGCCGGCCGCCTTGTCGAGCGCGATCAACGCCAACAGGACGGAGACGTGTGCCTTCACCGGCGGGCGTACCCGAGGCAGGCCGCGTTGGGGCTGGATCCCTCCGTTGAAGTAGTGGAACACGAGGGAGACGGCCAGCGTCACGATGAGGATGGCCAGCGTCCAGTCCACGACGAAGGTCAGGAACGGGAGGTCGAAGACGTAGAACCCGATGTCCTTGTGGAACTGGGGGTCCGTGACATGGAAACTGCCGCCGTGGCGGAAGAGGAGCCAGTTGTTCCACTGGCCGATCGTTCCCGACGCACCGATCAGGGCCAGGACGAAGGCCAGGGCCACGTAGATTCGACCGGCGTACGGGCGCACGTACTGCTGGTAGCGCCGCACCAGCTCGTCCTCCTGGGCGAGCACGATGTCATGGCCCGCGATGCGGTCGCACACGACGAGGTTGACCCAGAGGATGGCGAAGAAGATCGCGCCGAACACGCCGAAGAGGCCGAGCTTGGTCACGAGCAGCGTCGAGAAGACGTTGTGATAGCCGACCGAGGAGAACCACAGGCTGTCGGTGTAGATGCCAGCCAACGAGCGCAACGACACCAACAAGATGACGAGGACGACCACGAAGCCGATGAGCCACCAGCGGGCACGGTGGCGACGGCGCGGCGAGGGGTCAGCGGTCAGATCGCTGGGGATGCGCACGAGGGGAGCCTAACGTCCGCCACCACGGCCCCAACGGCCAGGCCTCGTCGCCTCTCAGCAGGGAGAACTCTGCGTTCAGTCGTCCGCCGGCGCCACGAGGCACCGGCAGCCCGAGTGGGCGGGCGGGTGCGCATGACCGGTGGGGAAGGTCTCGGCTGCGCTCACCGCGCCGGCGAGGGCGTTGTCCTCGCAGTCCGAGCAACCGTCCGCCGACGTCACGACCCACCGCAGCTTGCCGTCCGCCGCGGCCGCCGTGACGCCCGCCGAGAACGCCTGGGTGGCGTAGTCACCCGCCAACCGCTCGACCCGCTCGCCACGCCATTCGCGGAAGGCCCCGCCCACACGGTCGCCGAGCTCCCCGCCCCCGTCGGCGATCTGGCGGCGCAGCATCGTCACCACCACGTGCGCCAGCCCTTCGACCGACTGCTCGACGGCGTCCCCCTCGTCCGGAACGGTACCTTTTTCCCCGGCGAACGCCGTCCCAGCGGTGAAGGCCTCCTCCAGGTGCCCGCGTGCGGCGGAGGTGAACACGGCGAGATGCTCCTGCTCGGAGCCGAGGAGATCGTCGACACCCAGCGAGGGCTTGTTGCGCAGCTGATCGAGCAACCGGTTCTGGTCGTCGCCCAGGGCGCGCTTCACCGTGCGGCTCAACCGCGCCGTGACGGGTGCGAGCACTTCGTCCCGGCGGCCGATGACCTCGTCGTCGGGCCCGGGGACCGCCTCGACGTCGCCCGCCGTCGGATGGGCCGCGGCCTCGACGGGGGCGCGGCCGCCGCCTTCGCCCGCCTCTGCCTCCGGGGCCGGTGCATCGCTCTCGGACCCGGCGCGGATCCGCGCGAAGAGCTCGTCCACCGACGGTGCGGCGCCGGCGGCCTGGTCGTCCTCGGTCTCGGGCTCTGCCCCGGTGTCCGCGGACCCCGTGCCGGTCAGCGGATGGTCCCCGGGCACGTCGTCACCCGCATCCTGGTCGTGGGGGGCCTCCGCCGCACCCTGCAGGCGGAACTGGTCGCCCACGGCTTGTGCGGCGGCGCGGGCCTCCTCGTCCGTGCGATCGAGGTGGGTCAGGATCCCGTCCACCCTGTCGCGGACACCCTGCACGGACGCGGTCATCTCGTCGCGGGCGGCGCGGAGCTGCTCGATCTGGATCCCGAGCGCGCGCCGCCGCGCGGCCAGGTCGGCGAGCACCCGCCGCCGTGCCTCCTGGACCTGCTCGAGCAGGGCCCGCCCCTCGTCCTTGGCGCGGGCGATGATCGCCTCCCCGTCCGCCACCGCGTCGGCGAGGATGCGCTCGCTCTCGACGCGGGCCTCCTGCGCCGCGTTCGCCACCAACAGCTCGACCTCGACCACGCGCTCGGCGGAGGACGCCTCGGTGCTGGCCTGCAGCTCGTCGACCTGGCTCTGGGTGTCGCGCAGCAGCGTGGCCGCCCGCTCCTGAGCCTGGACCACGATGCGGGCCGCCTCTTCGTGCGCGTGCCGGAGGATCTGCGCACTGTGCTGGCCGAGCGACGTCGTCAGCGTGGCCTCGTCGACAACGGGGTGGGCCGCCCGTTCCTCGGCCTCGGCCAGCAGTCCCGCAGCTCCTGCTCCCGCTCCTCGAGCGCCTCGATGCTCCGGGACACCGACTGGAGGTACGCCCGCACCTCGTCGGTGTCGAAACCCCGCCGGACGATGGCGAAGGAGTGCCGGGCGATGTCCCCGGTCGCGATACGGGACGATGAGATGGGGGCGAGGCCTTCAGGCATGGCCAGAGCCTATGGCGCCGCCTGGACCGGCACAGGCTTGGTGGGCACGTTGCCCCCCAGGTGTTTGAGGATCCGGAGGACCTGGTTCAGGTTGCTGACTCCGTAGACGTGGAGCTGCGGTGAGGCCTTGGACTCTGCCTTGTTGAACTCCACGGCGGGGACGAAGAACACCGTCGCCCCCGCCCGTTCGACCGCGATCGTCTTCTCGGCCACGCCGCCCACGTCACCGACGTTGCCGTCCTGGTCGATCGTGCCGGTCGCAGCCACGATCCGGTGGCCGGTCAGGCGCCCGCTGCTCAGCTTGTCGATGATGCCGAGCGTCATGGCCAGGCCGGCGGAGGGGCCGCCGATGTTCTGGGTGTGCACCGTCACCTTGACCGGGAACTGCCAGTCCTGCTGGGTCTGGGGAACGATGCCCAGGTAGGCCGTCGGCTTGGTGGGCGCCCCGCAGCCGGTGTCGACCAGCCGCTTGGGTGGACTGCCCAGCGTCACCGACTTCGGCACGACGGGTCCGGGCACGAAGGCGCCGACGTCGTTGATGGACGACTGCTCGACGCTGAGCGAGACGCTCGTCCCGGGCGTCAGCCCGTGCAGGGCCTTGATCAGCGCGCAGTCGGACTGCGTGCTGGTGCCGTTGACCGCGGTGATCACCTGGGCCACCTTCAGGGTCTTGGCGGCGGGCGAGCCGGGCGGGATCCCATAGATCAGTGCGCCCGCGTCGGTCGAGTGCACCGTGTAGCCGAGGTGGGTGAGCGCGACGGCGGTGGCGAAGGACTGGGCCTGGGCCATCTGGAGATACCCCTGGGAGAGGAACTGGCTCTCGTTGGGCGTCGGCCCGAGCAGGTCGGGACCCGAGACGACCTCACTGTTGGAGTCGAAGTAGCGGTACTGCAGGTAGTTCAGGGCGTTGAGCTGGGTCAGGAAGACGTCGGTCAGCAGGATCTTGCCGGTGAGCGGATGGTTGTCCGCTGCCGGGACCTCGATGTACTGCGAGACCGGGCGTGGCGTCCCCGGGCGTCAGCACGTAGTAGTCGACCGAGACACGAGAGGCGATCCAGCACCCCACGAGGATCAGGACCGCGGCGGCGACCAGGATCGCGGGCCATTTCCGGCGCTTGGGGGCCGCCCCGGCGAGGCGCGGGAGGCAGCCAGCCGGCGGCCACCGTGGGGCCGGCGTCTGCGAGGGGGGTCGCCGCGGCTTCCCCGTCGGCGGTCGCGTCGGGTTCGGACATACTCGGGAGGTGAGCGACGATGTTGCCACGGATGCACGCCGCGACCGCCGCGCCGAAGCACGGAGGCGTCGGCTCGTCATGGCCGGCCACCGTGGGGACCCTGCCCTGGCGCGGCGGGGTCTCGGCGATCCCGACCCGGGGGTGCAGGCGGCGGCTCTGGGCGCGTTGGCCCGCCTGGGCGAGCTCACGGCCGGCGACGTGGCGGTTGCGCTGGCGAGCGGGTCGGTGGCGCTGCGCCGGCGCGCCGTCGACGCAGCGCCGGGGGTACGAGGGCGGGGCTCGCGTTCGGTGCTGCCCGCTGCGGCGATCGAGGCCCTGCACGATCCCGACCCCCTCGTCGTGGTCGGTGCCGCCTGGTTCCTCGGCGAGCGACGCCACCGGCCGGCGCTGCCGGCCCTCGTCACGACCGCCACCGGCCACGGGGACACGCGCTGCCGGGAGGCCGCGGTGGCCGCGCTCGGCGCCATCGGTGATCCCGCGGGGCTGCCCGCCGTCCTCGCCGCGCTCGGCGACAAGCCGACGGTGCGGCGGCGGGCGACCGTCGCATTGGCCGGTTTCGACGACCCCCGGGTCGAGCCCGCGCTGCGTGCCGCGTCCGGGGACCGGGACTGGCAGGTGCGCCAGGCCGCGGGCGAACTGCTCGACGACTCCGCGGCGCCTCCGGCGCCCGGGGTCTCGGCGGCGCCTCGGCGCCCGGGGTCTCGTCGCTCAATCGTCCTGGGTGAAGAGCCGCTTCAGCCGGTCGAAGGACTCCAGGCAGACGCCGGCACCCTGGACCACGCACTCGAGGGGCGTGTCCACCAGGTGCACCGGGACCGCGGTGGCATCGGCCAGCCGCTGGGTCATGCCCCGCAGCAGCGCGCCGCCACCCGTCAGATGGACACCCTGGAACATGATGTCCTGGGCCAGCTCCGGCGGAGCCTCCGAAAGGCAGTTGGCCGCCGTGTCGACGATGGACTGCACGTTGTCCTCCGAGCGCGCCGCGGATCTCCAGTGGCGAGAGGACGACCGTCTTGGGCCGGCCCGTCGCCACCTCACGGCCGCGGATCTCGGCCTGCTGCTCCCCCGGGAAGGGGACGCGGAGCCGATGGCGAGCTTCACCGCCTCGGCCGTGCGCTCGCCGATGGCGACGCCGTAGCGGTAGCGGACGTAGGACTGGATGGACGCGTCGAAGTCGAAGCCGCCGCAGCGCAGCGCCTGGACCGCCACGACACCGCCGAGGGAGATCACCGCCATCTCCGCCGTGCCGCCCCCCACGTCGACCACCATGTTGCCCACCGGCTCGTGGATCGGCAGCCCCGCCCCGATGGCGGCCGCCATCGGCTGCTCGATCAGGAAGCTGGCCGAGGCACCCGCCCGTCGCGCCGCCTCCTTCACGGCGCGGCGCTCCACCGCCGTGATGGCGGACGGCACGCAGATCAGCACCTTCGGCCGGTTCAGGCGGCTGACGCCGACCCGGCGCAGCAGCACGCTGAGCATCCGCTCCGTGACCTCGAAGTCGGTGATGGCGCCGCCGCGCAACGGGCGCTCGGCCACGATGTAGCCGGGCGTCCGGCCGATCATCTGCCAGGCGTCGGTCCCGATGGCCAGCACCTCGCGGCTGCGCGAGTCGAGCGCGACCACGGTGGGCTCGTTGAGCACGAGGCCCTTTCCCTTGGCGTAGACAAGCGTGTTGGCCGTGCCGAGGTCGATGGCCAGGTCGCGCGACATAGGGGCCTCATGGTACGGCCGACCCGTCCGGCGACGGCATTTTCCTGGCCATTCTCGGTATCGTCGCCCCGGTGAGCGACACGCCAGAGGAACCGGACGGGGGGGAGCCGGGCCCTGGAGAGGGCGGCGGGCAGGGCGCCGACGAGCCCGACGCGCCGTTGCGCGGGTGGATCGACCCCGACGATCGCTTGTGGCGCCACCCCAGCGAGGTCACCGGGGGCGGCCCCAGCACGGGCGAGGTCCCCGTCCTCTTGAACCCCCCGCCCCGCCACCCCTACCGGGGCGCGGTCATGGTCCTGGTCGGCGTCGTGGCCGTCATGGCCGTGATCGCCTGGGTCGTCGTGCTGCTCTCCCCGGCGTCGACGCAGCCGCCGAGCACCACCCGTGACACCGCTGCCGTCGCGCCCACGACCCTGGCCGGGCCCGCAGAACGCGGTGCCCGCGGTGGCCCAGGCGGCCGGACGTTCGATGGTGGAGCTCCGGGCCACGACCGGACAGGGGACCGTGGCGCTCATCGGCGTCGCGGTGGCGGAGGGAGGACTGGTCGCCACGACCGCCGACCTCCTCGCCGGCGCGCCCAAGGTGGCGATGGTCGGGCCCGGCGGCAAGCTCGAGCCGGCCACCGTCGTCGCCACGGACAAGGCGTCCGACGTGGCGCTGGTGACCGTGCCCCATGACCTCCCGGTGGCACCGTTCGCAGACGACGCCGCCCTCGGCGGAGGGTCGCCCGACCTGACGCTCAGCTTCGTCCCCGCGCCAGGCGCCACGGTGGCGCTGCACTGCACCCCCGGCGCGGTGACCGGGGTGGCGACGGCCATCGCCAATGGTCCCGCCGGCGGCATGCCCTCCATCAACTCCTCCCCCGCCGCGCCCAGCGCCGCCGCCGGCGACCCGCTGCTGAACGCGAGCGGTGACGTCGTGGGCATCCTCTACGACGCCAGCCCGGGCAGCGCCGGCCCCGCCACGTTCCTCCCGAGCCAGCTCGTCGTCGGCGTGGCGGACGACCTGCGCTCGCGCAACCAGGTCGTGCACGGGTGGCTCGGGGTCGCCGGGTCCGACGCCCCGAGCGGGAGCGGGGCCAGGGTGGACACGGTCAGTGCCGGCAGTCCGGCCGCAGGGCAAGTTGGCGATGGGGCAGGTGATCGTCGGGGTCAACGCGATGCCGGTGCGCACCATGGCCGAGTTGCGGGCCCGCCTCTACGTCCTGGCCCCGGGGGCCGCCGTCGCCGTCTCGGTCCAACAGGCCGCCGGCACCAAGGTCGTGGACCTCACCCTGGGCGGGTCCTCCTAGCATGCAGGGGTGAGCATGTTCGGTTCCAGCGACCCCGACAACCCGATGGGGGGTCTCCTCGGCGACCTGCTCAAGGTCATCGGGTCGGCCCCGGGCGCGGCCGACAGCTGGTTCGAGGCGGCCCGCACCCTGGCGTTCGGCGTGGCCACCGACGGGGGACAGGACGAGAACCCCGATCCCCTGGTGCGCATCGCCTTCGAGGAGCTGGCCCGGGTGGCCGAGCTCCACGTGGCCGACGCCACCGGGATCACCTCGGCCTCCGGCGCCGGCGGGGTCTCCTTCGAGGCGGTCGGTCCCGGGCAGTGGTCGTTCCGTGTGCTCGAGGCCTACCGGCCCGTCCTCCGCGCCATGGTGGAGGCGCAGCAGCAGGGGGCGGCCGCCGTCCCGTCGTCGATGGACCTGAGCGAGCTCGACCCCGATGCGTCCGCGGGACTGAACGGGCTGCTCGGGCAATTCGCGCTCACCCTCGGCCCGGTCTTCCTCGGCATGCAGTTCGGCTCGGCCGCCGGGCACCTGGCCCGCAGGGCGTTCGGCCAGTACGCGCTCCCGCTGCCGTGGCCCGAGTCGACCACGCTCTTGCTCGTGCCGGGCAACGTGGCCCGCTTCGCCGACGACTGGAGCCTCCCCCTCCAGGAGGTCCAGCTCTGGGTCTGCCTGCGCGAGCTCACGATGCACGCCGTGCTCACCCGTCCCGGCGTCCGGGCGTCGCTCACCACGCTGCTCGGCGACGCGTCGGCCCACGCCGCGGCGGCGCAGCGCTCCATCGTCGAACGCCTGGGCGACGGCCTCGGCGACCCGGCGGCGCTCGAGGAGGCGCTCGGTGATCCCGAGGCACTGCTCTCGGACCTCATCAGCCCCGAGCAGCGCAACATCTCGAGCGCCCTGACGGCGCAGACGACGGCGATCGGCGCCTACGTGGACCACATCACGGCCGGCATCGCGGAGACGCTGACGTCGTCCCCCGCCGCGCTCCGGGAGGCCTGGTACCGCTACCGGATCGAGGAGGGCAAGGGCGAGCAGGCCTTCGCCGGCCTCTTCGGTCTCAACGTGGGCCAGGACGAGGTCGACCGCGGCCGCGCCTTCGTGACCGGCGTGGTGGAGCGGGTGGGCGAGGACGCGCTGGCCCGGCTGTGGGGCGACGAGCTCGACCTGCCGACGCCGGCCGAGGTCGACGCGCCCGGGCTCTGGCTCGCGCGCATCGGCCTCCTGGACTAGACGGCACTCCCTGACCCGACGGCGCCCCGGCCGTCCGGCCGTGCCGGGGCTGCTCAGCCGACGTGGGCGGGCACGCGGCGCTCGAGCTCGTAGCGAGCCAGTGCCGTCGTCACCCGGCCGCCCAGGAGCAGCAGGCCGATGCTGTCGTCCCAGTCCGGCGCGATGGCGTAGACGTAGTCGGCCAGTGCCTCGTCGTAGCGCACGGTCGTGATCAGGTCGACGAGGTCGAACAGGTGCTCGACCGTTTCCGGTGCCGTGAGCCGGCCCGGCGTCAGCGTGCGCACCAGCGCCGCCTCGTCGTCGGTGAGCTCCCCGATCAGACCCCGTATCTCGTGGACGACGCGGTGGCCGTCCATGGTGTTCGCTTCCCCCATTGTTGCCTCCCCCTCGTGCGGGCCCCCGGGCCCGCTCATTGCGCCTACCGCCACGGGCGCAGAGCTTTCACGACGAGGGTGTCGGCGCAGTGGCGCGCCGGATGCAAGATGGGTGCAATCAGTGCAGGTCAACCCGCCGCAGCGCCGCCCCGGGCACCGGCAGGCCGGGTACGGGCCGGCCTAGGCCTCGGCGTCCTCGCCGTAGTCGAGGACCCACTCGAGGGCCAGCTGCTCCCGCTCGGCGTCACGCACGACGCGCTCGCTGTTGCGCCGGAACTGGGGGTCGTGGGGGGGCAGCAGCACCAGGCGGGCCAGCACGCGCTCGCGGAACTGGTCGATCACCTCGGGCGGGCCGTAGTCGGACTGCACCTCCCAGTGCGGAGCCACGGGCCCGAGATACACGACGCGCACGTGCCCGATGGGCTCGACCAGCTCACCCTCTTCGACAACGTCGTCCTCGGTCTCCGGGGACATGGCACCCTCCTGGCATCGGCGATCGGCGCCAGCGTAGCCCCGGGGGGCGCAGATGCGTCCTCCCTGGTAGAGCCGAGATCGACGTCCGGATTCTTACGAACTTCCTATCGCAAGACCCTAGTGCCCAGAAAGGCCCTCCCGTAAAATGGTGCGTGAAAAGGGAGCAGAACCATGAATACCGATTGGATGGCGCGGGGGAAGTGCAAGGAAGTTGCTCCCGACGTCTTCTTTCCGAACGACGGGATGGGCGTCCTGGTCGCCCAGCGCATCTGCGCCGAGTGCCCGGTCTCCGAAGCCTGCCTGGAGTACGCGCTCGAGCACCACATCGACCACGGGGTCTGGGGTGGGGCGTCCGAGCGTGAGCGCCGCCGCATCCTGCGCCGCCGTCGCCTCTCACACGCCGTCGCCGCCAAGTAGCCGGCGGAGCAGCCACCCCCACCGCCGGCGGGCAGCGCCGGTGACCGTGCCACGCTGGCGCCGTGATCTTCGAGTGCGTCGTCAACGTCAGCGAGGGCCGCGACGACCGCGTCCTGGCCGAGCTGGCCGCCGGCGCCGCCCCGGCCCTGCTCGATCTCCACCGCGACCCCGACCACAACCGCGCCGTCCTCACCCTGGCCGGCCCGGCCGACGCCGTCGTGCCGGCCGCCCGGGCCCTGGCGACGACCGCGGTGGCCCGGCTCGACCTCCGTGCCCACGAGGGCGCCCACCCCCGCCTCGGCGTGCTCGACGTCGTGCCCTTCGTCCCCTACGAGCCCGGCGGGCCCGCACCCGAGGACCTCTCGGCGGCCGTCGTCCTGCGGGACGACTTCGCCCGCTGGCTCGCCGACGAATTGGGCGTGCCGAGCTTCCTCTACGGACCCCTTCCCGGCGGCCGGACCCGGACGCTGCCCGACATCCGCCGCGGTGCGTTCGCCGACCTCGCGCCGGACGTCGGGCCGCCCCGGGCCGACCCGCGGACGGGGGCGGCCGCGGTCGGCGCCCGGCGGGTCCTGGTCGCCTACAACGTCTGGGTCTCCTCGGCCGCGGTGGCGCGCCGGGTGGCGCCGCTGGTGCGGGGGGCGCACGTGCGGGCGCTGGGCCTGGCCGTCGGGCCACGGGCCCAGGTGTCGTGCAACCTGACCGACCCCGGGCGCCTCGGGCCGGACCGGCTCTACGACGAGGTGGCGAGCCTGGTCGCCGAGGCCGGCGGGTCGGTCGAGGGGGCGGAGCTGGTGGGCCTCGTCCCCGCGGCCGTGCTCGACGTCATCGCCCGGGACCGCTGGGCCGAGCTCGGCCTGTCCGAGGCGTCGACGGTGGAAGCCCGGCTGGGCGGCCGCCGCCGCCCCGGAGGAGCGGCCGGACTAGGAGGCGCTGGCCACGTCGCGGCGGGCCAGGGCGCGGGCCCGGCGCAGCGGCGGCGCTCACGCTCGCTCATGCCGCCCCAGATGCCGAACTTCTCGCCGTTGGCGAGGGCGTACTCGAGGCAGTCGTCGCGGACGACACAGCCGCGGCAGACCTCCTTGGCCTCTCGGGTCGACGCCCCCCGCTCCGGGAAGAACAGGTCCGGGTCGACCCCCATGCAGTTCGCCTGCAACTGCCAGCTTCGTTCTTGGCGACCGTAGAGCGTGGTGACTATGTCAACTGGCACTTGGTTCGCCCCCCTTCTTCGCCTCAGGTGGCATAGGTGTAGTTACAACGGTGTAGTCATCTTTCCGTACCCTCCCCCCGAACGCAAGGGGCAATTGCCGTCTCCAGGCACGAAATGTGCGTGGAGAGCCCCGATCCGGGCCCGTCGTGCAGGGAAAACCCCAGTTGAGGGCCGCCTTTTGGCAACCGCTGTTGACGAAGGGCGGAAATGCGCGTCGGGTCCCGCGTCGGCCGGGCGGTTGGCGCCGCCGGGACGACCGGCCCGGAGCCGGGCGGCGGGCTCCGGATCGGAGGCCGGGCGGTCGGGCCCTACCCCGTCGGGCCCTATCCCGTCGGACGCAGCACGCGGCGGTGCTGGAGGAAGTCGACGAGGACGTAGCCGCCGAGCGCGTCGGGGGTCGTGTAGAAGGTCCGGCCGCCGTTGACCCGGGCGATCTGCTCCACGAAGGGGTAGTGGGTGCGCTGGAGGTCGAGGGCGAAGGTGTTGATCACGATGCCCGCCCGCGTGCAGCGGATCACCTCGGCCATGGTGCGGCGCAGCGTCTCGGGCACCGGCGGGTAGTTGAAGAAGACCTCGCCGTCGTCGTCGATGTGCGCCGTCGGCTCGCCGTCGGTCACCACGATGATCTGCTTCGTCCCGTGCTCGTGGGCCAGCATGCGCCGCGACAGCGCCAGCGCGTGCTGCAGGTTGGTGCCGTAGACGTAGTCCCACATGGCGGTCGGGATCTCGTCGGGCCGGATCTCGCGGGCGACCTCGGAGAAGCCGACGATGCCGAGGTAGTCGCGGGGGAACTTCGACGAGATGAGCGTCTGCAGCGCCATGGCCATGCGCTTGGCCGGCACGAAGTTGTCGCGCATCGGCATCGACATGGACAGGTCGACGCACAGCACCGTGGCGCTGCGGGAGAGGGCCTCGACCTCGACCACCTCGAAGTCCTCCGGCTTGAGGCGCACCGGCACGCCCGAGCCGCCGCGGCGCACCGCGTTGTGCACCGTCGTCGAGAGGTGCAGGTTCAGCGGGTCGCCGTACTCGTAGGCCTTCGTCGTCTCCTCGCGGTCGTGGCCCGCCCCCGTGCGCACGGTGGAGTGGTCGCCGATGCGGTCCTTGTTGATCTGGCCGAACAGGTCGGCCAGCGCCTTCTGGCCCAGCCGGCGCACGCCCTGCGGCGTGAGCTCGATCCGCCCGCCCTGCTGCTCGATCAGCCCGGCGTCGGCCAGGGACTTGGTGAGGTTGGCCAGGCGGTCGAGCGCCCGGGCCGCGTCCTCGCCCATGTGCTGGCGCACCTGGTCCAGGTCGATCTCGCCCAGCGGGGCCGGGGTCGAGGCGGACTGGAGCACCTCCTCCATGCGGTCGAGCTGGCCCAGCTGCGAGGCGAGGTCGGTGGCCCGGCTCATGCTCATCGGGCCCTCGCCGTTGAAGTCGTAGGACTGCTGCCAGCCGGCGTCGGGCACGGCGCGCTGGAGGTTCTGGGCCAGGCGCTCGACCTGCCAGCGCAGGTCCATGTCCTCGAGGAGCGAGTCCATCAGCGCCCGCAGCTGGGCCTGCTGCTCGGGCGACATGGAGTTCCACACCGCCTGCGCGGCCGCCATGCGCTCGGCCAGCTGCTCGAGGAGCTCGTCGAGCGTCTGGGGGTCGCCGGGGAACATGTCGCCGTACTGCGCCATGAACTCCTCGAAGCTCGGGTCGATCTCCTCGCCCCGCTCGCGCTGCTCGAGCATCTTGTTGAGGGCGTCGTAGGCGTCGCGCATGCGCGCCATCTGCTCGGGGCTCATGTTGGACAGCGCGTCGGAGGCGCCCTCGAAGAACGTGTCGGCCATCTCGCGGCGCAGCTCCTCGACGAGCTCCTCGAAGCGCTCCCGCGCCTCGGAGGAGACGAAGTCGTAGTGCTGCAGGGAGCTGATGCGGCCGGCGGGGTCGTCGGGCTGGAGGTCGAGCGCCATGCGCCGCTCGGTGGCCACGTCGTCGGTGACCTCGCTGCGGCGCTGGTCGCCGGAGTCGTGCGCCTCGTCGACCAGCTCGTCGATGGCGGCGCGCTCGTCCTGCTCTATCTCGTCGAGCTGGCGGGTGAGCTCGGCCATGCGGCCGTCGGGGTCGCCCTCGGCCAGCATCTCCTGGCGCGGCGCCGGCGCAGCTGGTCGAGCAGGTCGCGCAGCCCGGGCACCTGGTCGCCGTCGGCGGTGTGGAAGCCGCTGCGCAGGAGGCGGCGCAGCGCGTCGTCGAGGTCACCGCCGGCGAGCAGGTCGTCGGTCAGGCCGGCGAGGAGGTCGTCGGGATCGAGGTCGGCGAACTCCTGGGTGCCGTCCCATTCCGAGTAGTCGTAGCGGACGCTCACCGGTGTGCCTCCCTCCGCTCTCGCCGCGCCCTATTTGCGGCCGCGGTAGAGCGCCCGGGCGCCCGAGGCGTCCTTGTTGAGGCGCTTGGTCAGGTGCAGGCCCTCGAGGAGGAACTCCAGGGCGCTGGCCATGAGGGCGGGCGACTCGGCGTCGGCGGCCTCGGGCCCGGCCAGCTTGCGCGTCGGCGGCTCGAGCTCGGGGATGTCGGCCAGCACGGCCAGGTAGGCCGAGGAGGGGAGGTCGTCGCCCACGTGCACGACCACCTGCTCGTGGAAGGCGGCGACGATCGACTGCGGGTCGTCGAGGGTGACCCGGCGCCGGAAGACCGAGAGCGTGGCCGCGGCGACGAGCTGGGCCACCACCTCGTCCTCGTGCCCCTCCTCCATCGCCTCGACCTCGATCTTGCCCTGGGTCGAGGGCACCAGGGCGGAGAGGTCGCTGATGCGGGGCACCGCCACCGGCTCGCCGGTGCGCAGGGCGCGCCGCACGGCGGAGGCGACCAGGGTCTCGTAGTTGGCGATCGACAGGCGGACCGACACGCCGCTGCGCTGGTTGAGGTGGGTGCTGCGGCGGGCGAGCTGGCTGATCTCGGCGATCACCTCCTTCATGAAGGGCGGCACCGAGACCGGCACGCCCGCCGTCGGCAGGTCGGCCTCGCCCTCCATGATCCGGACCTCGGTCATCGTCTCGAAGGGGTAGTGCGTGCGGATCTGCGCACCGAAGCGGTCCTTCAGCGGGGTGATGATGCGGCCGCGGTTCGTGTAGTCCTCGGGGTTGGCGGTGGCGACGAGCATGATGTCGAGCGGCAGGCGGATGCGGTGGCCGCGGATCTGGACGTCGCGCTCCTCGAGGATGTTGAGCAGCCCGACCTGGATCCGCTCGGAGAGGTCGGGCAGCTCGTTGATGGCGAAGATGCCGCGGTTGACGCGCGGGATCAGCCCGTAGTGCAGCGCCAGTTCGTCGCTCAGGTACCGGCCCTCGGCGATCTTGATCGGGTCGACCTCGCCGATGAGGTCGGCGATGGAGGTGTCGGGCGTGGCCAGCTTCTCGCCGTAGCGCTGCGAGCGGTGCACCCAGTCGATGGGCGTCGCGTCGCCGAGCTCGTCGACCCGGTCGAGGGCGAAGCGCGAGACGGGGCGGTAGGGGTCGTCGTTGATCTCGGAGCCGGCGACGACGGGCATCCACTCGTCGAGCAGGCCGACCAGCGAACGGATGACCCGGGTCTTGGCCTGGCCGCGCTCACCCAGGAGGATGATGTCGTGGCCGGCCAGGATGGCGTTCTCGAGCTGGGGGACGACGGTGTCCTCGAAGCCGAGGACGCCGGGCACCAGCGAGTGGCCGCCGGCGATGGCCTTGGCCGTGTTGCGCCGCATCTCCTCGGCCACCGGGACCGACTCCCACCCCGAGTTGCGCAGATCGGCCAGCGCACGGGGCAGGTCGGCGGGAGCCTTGAGGTCGCCCGGGAGCGGGGTCGCGGAGGGATCGAAGTGCGAGGGGCCGTCCATGGGCGAAGCCTAAACCTCTCGCCTCGTGACCCGTGCGGCGGCCGCCGCCGGCCGGGCGACGAGCTGGTCGGCCAGCGCGCGCGCCGGGCGGGCCAGGGCGCGGTCGCCCCGCTGGGCCAGCGCGACGGTGCGGCTCATCGTGGGGGCGCTGAAGGGGACGGCGACCAGCGAGCCGTCGCCCGGCAGCGCGATGGCGGGCACCACGGCCGCGCCGAGTCCGGTCGCCACGAAGGAGAGCACGCCCGCCATCTCGCCACCCTCGCTGACGAGATGCGGCTCGACCCCCGCGTCGGCGCAGGCCGCCAGCGTCACGGCGCGCAGGTCGTAGCCCTCGCGGAACATGACGAGGTCGAGACCGTCGAGGTCGCGCACCCGGACGCGCCGGCGCCCGGCGAGGGGATGGTCCGGCGCGACGGCCAGCACCAGCGGGTCGTCGAACAGCGGTGTCGTGACGACGAGGGGGTCGGTCACCGGCAGCACGACGAGCGCCAGGTCGACCTCGCCCGCGGCGACCTGGGGCACCAGCTGGTGCGAGCCCGCCTCCACGACCGAGAGGTCGATGCCGGGGTGGCTGGCATGGAACTCGACCAGGGCGGGGGCGAGCACGCTCGTGACGAGGCTCGGCGTGGCGCCGACGGCGAGATGGCCCCGCGCCATGCCCGACAGCGCCCGCGCCTCGGCCTCGGTCGCCTCGACGTCGGCCAGCACCCGCTGCAGGAACGGCAGCAGCGCGCTCCCGTCGGGGGTGAGCGTGACCCGGCCCTGGCCCGGGCCGCGGTTGAAGAGGACCACCCCGAGCTCGTGCTCGAGCAGGCGGACCTGGCGAGACAGCGATGGCTGGGCCAGGTGCAGCCGGTCGGCGGCCCGGGTGAAGCTCTGCTCCTCGGCGACGGCCAGGGCGTAGGCCAGCTGGTGCAGCTGCACGATTCAGAGCCTATCACTCTGATCTTCATGTTCTTTATGTCTTTGACGTGTCCGGTGAGGGATCGTAGGGTCACCGCGTGGCGTGCGGGCCGGGGCGACCCGTCGACCTGCACCGCCGCGAGCGCTGTCTGAAATGATCTGGCGGCCCCGGCCGCCGGGTCTGAGCTGGGCACCGAGGAGCCGGGCCCTGAGGAGGTGCGGGTGACGACGACGGTCGAGAGTGCGACCACGACCCCGGTGGCGATCGGGGCGCCGCGGGCGGGCCGGAGGTGCCGACCCTGCGCAAGGACGGCTGGTGGGTCGAGCCGGCGATCACGGCGACGATCCTGCTGGCCTTCGTGGCCTACTCGACCTGGGCCGCCTTCGTCGGCAACAACTACTACGCCGGGCCCGACCTGCACCGCGACCTGATCTCGCCCTTCTACTCCCCCTGCATCGCCAACAGCTGCGTCCCGGGCAGCCACACCTTCGGGACACTGCCCTTCTGGAACTACTCGCCCGCGTTGCTGATCCTGATCTTCCCGCTGGGCTTCCGCCTCACCTGCTACTACTACCGCAAGGCCTACTACCGGTCCTTCTGGCTGTCGCCCCCGGCCTGCGGCGTGGCCGACGCCCACAAGAGCTACACCGGCGAGACCCGCTTCCCGCTGATCCTCCAGAACGTGCACCGCTACTTCTTCTGGATCCTCCTGCTCTTCAACTGCGTCCTGACCTACGACGCCGTCATCTCGTTCCGCCAGCCCGGCTACGGGATCGGCGTCAGCGTCGGCACCCTGGTCCTGTGCGCCAACGCCGCCTTCCTGTGGCTCTACTCCCTCTCGTGCCACGCCTGCCGCCACTTCTGCGGCGGCTCGCTGCGCTCCTTCGCCCAGCACCCCACCCGCCACAAGCTCTGGAAGTTCGTCACGCCGCTGAACGCGCGCCACATGCGCTTCGCCTGGATCAGCCTCTTCGGCGTCGCCCTGGCCGACCTGTACGTGCGGCTCGTGGCGAGCGGGACGATCCACGACCCCGGCTTCCACTTCTAGGACTGGACAGCGAGGACCCGCATGGCCGACAACGACAGCCGCGACTACGAGACGCACGACTACGACGTCATCATCATCGGGGCCGGTGGCGCCGGGCTGCGCGCCGCCATCGAGGCCTCCGGACGCGGCCTGCGCACGGCGCTCGTCTGCAAGTCGCTGCTGGGCAAGGCCCACACGGTCATGGCCGAGGGCGGCATCGCCGCCGCCATGGGCAACGTGTGGCCCGAGGACAACTGGCAGGTGCACTTCCGCGACACCATGCGCGGCGGCAAGATGCTCAACAACTGGCGCATGGCGCAGCTCCACGCCCAGGAGGCGCCGGACCGGGTCTACGAGCTCGAGCGCTGGGGCGCCCTGCTCGACCGCACCGCCGACGGCCGCATCACCGCAGCGCGACTTCGGCGGCCACCGCTACGCCCGCCTGGCCCACGTGGGCGACCGCACCGGCCTGGAGCTGATCCGCACCCTGCAGCAGAAGGTCGTGTCCATGGGCACCGACGTCTTCATGGAGTGCAAGATCCTGCGCCTGCTCCCCGACGCCGAGGGCCGCATCTCGGGCGCCGTGGGCTACATGCGCCCGACGGGCGAGATGGTCCTCTTCACCGCCAAGGCCTTCGTGCTCGCCACGGGCTCGATCGGCAAGTCGTGGAAGTACACCTCCAACTCGTGGGAGTCCGTCGGCGACGGCCACGCCATGGCCATCTGGGCCGGCGCCGACGTCATCGACATGGAGTGCGTGCAGTTCCACCCGACCGGCATGGTGTGGCCGCTGTCGGTGCGGGGCATCCTCGTCACCGAGGGCGTGCGCGGCGACGGCGGCGTGCTGCGCAACTCCGAGGGCACCCGCTTCATGTTCAACTACGTGGCCGACATGTTCCGGGCCGAGACGGCGGAGACCGAAGAGGAAGCCGACGCCTGGTACGAGGACCATCACAACAACCGGCGCACGCCCGACCTGCTGCCGCGGGACGAGGTGGCCCGCGCCATCAACTCGGAGGTCAAGGCGGGCCGGGGCAGCCCCCACGGCGGCGTCTTCCTCGACATCGCCTCGCGGCGCACGCCCGAGTACATCCGCCGCCGCCTGCCGTCCATGTACCACCAGTTCATGGAGCTGGCCGGCGTCGACATCACGGCCGGGCCCTTCGAGGTCGGGCCCACCTGCCATTACATGATGGGCGGCGTCCGCGTCGACGCCGAGACCCAGGCCGCCACCGTCCCGGGGCTCTTCGCCGCCGGCGAGGTGGCGGGGGGCATGCACGGGGCGAACCGCCTGGGCGGCAACTCGCTGTCGGACCTCGTCGTCTTCGGCCGCCGGGCCGGCATCGGCGCGGCCGACTTCGCGGAGGGCCGCGCCGGATCGCCGGGCGTCGACCCGGCGGAGGTGGCCTCGGTGATCGACGAGGCCTTCGCGCCGTTCGGGCGCGAGGACGGCCGCAACCCGTACGACGTCCAGCACGAGCTGCAGGAGACGATGCATTCGCTGGTGGGCATCATCCGCACCGGGTCCGAGCTCGAAGAGGCGCTGACCAAGCTCGAGGACCTCAAGCAACAGACGGCCAAGGTGTCGGTCACCGGCGGCCGGACCTACAACCCGGGCTGGAACCTGGCCACCGACCTGCCGTCCATGATCACGACCTCCATCGCCGTGGCCCAGGGCGCGCTCAACCGCAGGGAGTCCCGGGGCGGCCACACGAGGGAGGACTTCCCGGGGCCCGACCCCGAGTTGGGCAAGGTCAACTTCGTGCAGCACCAGACGGGGGAGCACGGCTACCTGGCGCCGATCGCCATCGGCCCCGAGCCGCTGCCCGAGATGCCGCCCGAGCTGCGCAGCCTGTTCGAGGAAGGACACTGAGCCATGCCTGAGGACGACGACAGGGCCGAGAAGGTGACGATGCGGGTCTGGCGGGGCGACGACGGGGGCGGCGAGTTCACCGACTACGTGATGCCCGCCGTCGAGGGCGAGGTGGTGCTCGACGTGATCCACCGGATCCAGGCGACGGACGCGCCGGACCTGGCCTGCCGCTGGAACTGCAAGGCCGGCAAGTGCGGCTCGTGCTCCGCCGAGATCAACGGGCTGCCCCGGCTCATGTGCATGACGCGGATGGACACCCTGCCCGAGGGTGAGCCGGTGACCGTGGCGCCGATGAAGACGTTCCCGATCATCCGCGACCTGGTCACCGACGTCACGTTCAACTACGAGGTGGCCAAGACGGTGCCGGCCTTCACCCCCGGCCCCGAGCCCGAGGGCGGCTACCGGATGATGCAGATCGACGTCGAGCGGGGCCAGGAGTTCCGCAAGTGCATCGAGTGCTTCATGTGCCAGGACATCTGCCACGTCATCCGCGACCACGAGGAGAACAAGCCCAGGTACGCCGGGCCGCGCTTCTTCATCCGCTTCGCCGAGCTGGACATGCACCCCCTCGACGTCCTCGACCGCCGCGGCCTGGTCCACGACGAGGGCCTCGGCATGTGCAACATCACGAAGTGCTGCACCGAGGTCTGCCCCGAGCACATCAAGATCACCGACAACGCGATCATCCCCATGAAGGAGCGCGTCGTCGGCGCGCGCTACGACCCGGTGGCCTGGCTCGGGCGCAAGATCGCGCGGCGATCGAAGAGCGCGCCGCAGACCACCGAAAAGGCCCCGGCCGTCTAGAGCGGCGGGCGGGCGCCGGCGGGCCCGGCGCCCCGATCTCGTGTTCCTCGCCTGCCCGGCGCCGGCGCGCCTAGCCTCACGTCGCCATGGCCCGCTACCTCTCCCCCGAATGGGTCGCCGCCTTCGACGCCGCGCTCGGCGCGCTGGACCTCTCCGACGCCGTCGAGGCGGCCGGTGCGGGCTCCCTGGCGGCGGCCGACGGGACCTTCAGCGTGGCGCAGCTGGTCACCGGCGTGCCGGGAGGCCCGGACGGGACCGGGCCCGCGGAGGAGGTGCGGGTCGTCCTGACGGTGGCCGGCGGCCGGGCCCGTCTCGCGCTCGACCCCGGTCACGCCGTGCCGAGCACGGCGACCATCGTGCTCGGCTACGCGGACGCGCTCGCCATGGCACGGGGTGAGCTCGACCCGGCCGACGCGCTGGCCGCGGGGCGGGTGCGCGTGCGGGGCGACCTGGCGGCTCTGGTCGCCGGGCAGGACGTCCTGGCCGCCGCCTCGGCCCGGTTGGGCGCCGAGCTCGGTGACCTGACGGACGCGGCCGGCACGGCGGCGGGCGACGGCGCCACCGCCCCTCGACCCGACTGAGCGGCGGCTCCGTGGCAGCCTGCGCCCCATCCTGGTAGCACGCCCGGTGCGACCCTGCCGGCCGGCGGCCCGGCGGAAAGGGGCAGCGGTCCTCCGGGACGCCCGAGCGAACAACGCGTGACGGAAGTATCGTTTCTGCACCGGCTCGCAAAGGTCGGGCCGAAGTAGGAGGGACGACGTGCATCAGCCGATCGACGACCACTTCCTTTCGAAGTACCGGGCCCTGCTGGACGCCGAAGACGTGGCGTTCGACGAGCTCGAGCACGCATGCGAGGAAGGCGACCGCATGCAGTTCGACAAGGACATGGTCGATTGGCAGAACGCCCTCGAGCACAAGCTCGTCTTCCTCGCCAACGCGGGGATCGAGCTGCACCTGCCCGTCATGGGCTAGACGTCGTCGCCCGGGCCCGTACCGGCCGGCCCGGGCCCGGGGCGGCTGCCGCGCGGGCGGGGGCGGGGGCGGGACATTCGGCTCTGGCGTGCCGTGCCCGGCGCGACCAGGATGGTGGGGTGGCGAAGTCACCCGACAAGAACGCGACGCCGAGCGAGTCGAACGGACTGCCCGAGGCGCGCCATGCGGGCGGGACCAAGGCCCACAAGGGACCCGAGGTCGTCGCGACGTCGAGTCGCGTCAACGTCGCGTTCCCCTTCTCCCAGATCAAGTTGGAGGAGCCCAGCCAGGAGCTGGCGGAGCTGGCGGCGGTGGTCTTCGATCTCGTGGTGGCCATCGCCGAGTGGGTACCCGAAGATCAGCTCGAGGAGCTCCGAACGCGCGCCCAGGCCCTGCGTGAGCGCCTTCGCTGAGGCCTGACCTGGTTGGCCCGACCGGGTGACCTGACCGATTTCAGTCGAAGCCGAGCGAACGCGCCAGGTTGCGCAGGGTGGCCTCGAAGAACTCGGCGGGATCGAGGATGGTGTTGCGCCAGTGCCCGAAGACCTCGAGGCTGATGAGGCCGACGATCGTGGTCCACGCTCCGACGGCGAGCACGACCGTTCCCAGCGGCAGGCCCGGGAGGAGCTCCTCGGCGACCGGCGCCACGGCGTCGCCCAGCGCCGCGGGCACGGGCGACAGTGGCTCCGTGCGCAGCCTCGCCGCGGCGGCCGCCGCGACCAGCGGGCGCACCATGGCCGCCGCGACCCGCGCGTAGGGCTCGACCGTCGCCTCGGGCGCCTCGTACCCGGGGACCGGTGTGCCGAAGATGAGACCCCACTCGTGCGGGTGTGCCAGCGCCCAGTCGCGCAGGGCACGGGGCACGGCCAGCCAGCGTTCGGCGTCTCCCCCGCCCCCGGGGCCTGCCGCGTCGTCGGCGGCGCGCTCGGCCTCGTCGGCCAGTGATTCGTAGGCGGTGAGGATCAATGCGCTGAGCAACGCGTCCCGGCCGTCGAAGTAGCGGTAGAGCGCCGAGGGTGCCATCTCGAGGTCGCGGGCGATCGAGCGCAGCGACAGGGCGGCCGCACCCTCCCGGGCCACGTGCGCGCGGGCCACGGCGAGGATCTCCGCGGTCATCTCCTCCCGGACCCGCTCGCGGGCGGTGCGTGGCGCCGACATGCGCCCAGTGTGCCCGTTCACCTGAGAGAACACAAGTACTTGACATGAACATTGTTCTCTTTTAGGATCATCGTTCATGAACAGTCGCACGAAGGAGGCCCCGATGAGCACGAGTCCCCCCATCGACCAGCAGGCTGCGGCCCACTACAAGCGCCCGGACTGGTTCACCCGCAACGTGATGAACCGGCTGATGAACGGCCTGACCCGCCTCGGCCTCAGCGTCCGGGGCTCCCGGGTGCTCGAGCACCGCGGCCGCACCACGGGCAAGCTCCACCACACGCCGGTGAACCTGCTCACGATTCAGGGGACCCGGTACCTGGTCGCCCCTCGCGGGGAGACCCAGTGGGTACGCAACGTCCGGCACGCCGGAGGCCACCTGGTCCTGATCCTCGGGCGCCGGCGCCAGCTCTGCACGGCGGCGGAGGTCCCCGTCTCGCACAGCGTGCCGATCCTCCGCGAGTACCTGCGCCGCTGGAAGTTCGAGACGGGCATGTTCTTCGACGGCCTCTCCCCCGACTCCACCGACGCCGAATGGGCCGCCGCCGCCTCCCGCCACCCCGTGTTCGCCCTGGCCTGAGACCCGCCTGACCCTCCCCGGCAGGGACCTTGTGCCCTTCCGCAGCGGCACGATCGTCGCCACCATGGCAGTGGAGCCATGGGACACCGAACGCATCGCATCGTCATCCTGGGAGCGGGGACCGGTGGCACACTGGCCGCCAACCGGCTCCGCCGCTCCCTCACGCCGTCCGAGGCGACGATCACCGTCGTCGACCAGGACGACCGCCACGTGTACCAGCCCGGGCTGCTCTTCGTCCCCTTCGGGCTGACCCACCTCGACGAGATCGTGCGCCCACGGGGTCGCCAGCTCCACCGGGACATCGCCTACCTCCAGGACCCGATCGACCACGTGGACACGGGGAGCGGCCGGGTGTTCCTCGGGAGCGGGCAGGCGCTCGACTACGACGTCCTCGTCGTGGCCACCGGAGCGGTCCTGGCGCCGGAGGAGACGGAGGGGCTCACCGGGCCCGGATGGAACGAGCGTGCCTTCACCTTCTACGAGCCCGCCGGTGCCGTCGCGCTCTCGGAGGCCCTGGAATGGTTCCCGGGGGGACGTGTCGTCGTCAACGTCGTGGAGTTGCCGATCAAGTGCCCCGTGGCGCCCCTCGAGTTCTGCTTCCTGGCCGACTGGTTCTTCCAGCAGCAGGGCATCCGCGACAAGGTCGACCTGACCTACGTGACGCCGCTCGACGGCGCCTTCACGAAGCCGGTGGCGAGCGAGCGCCTCGGGGGGATGCTGGCCGAGCGCGGCATCGAGCTCGTGACCGAGTTCAACACCGGCGAGGTCGACTACTCGGGCGCCGGCGGGCGCCTCGTGTCCTACGACGACCGGGAGGTGGCGTTCGACCTGGCGGTGGTGATCCCCGTGCACAACGGGGCGGCCTACGTCATGCGGTCGCCGGGCCTGGGCGACGCGCTCGGGGTTCGTGCCGGCCGACGTGCACACGCTGCAGTCCGAGGCGTCCCCGAACGTCTTTGCGCTGGGCGACGCCGCCGCGGTGCCGGTCTCGAAGGCGGGATCGGTGACCCACTTCGAGGGCGAGGTGCTCGTCGAGAACGTCCGCCGCTTCCTCGACGGCCGCCCGCTCGATGCGTCCTACGACGGCCACGCCAACTGCTTCATCGAGACCGGGTTCTCCAAGGCGATGCTCATCGACTTCAACTACGACGTCGAGCCGCTGCCGGGCCACTTCCCCGGCCCCGTGGGACTGCCCCTGCTGAAGGAGACGCACCTGAACCACCTCGGGAAGCTGATGTTCCAGTGGCTCTACTGGCACAGCCTGCTCCCCGGTCGCGACATTCCCGGCGTGCACAGCGCCATGCCCACCGCCGGCAAGGAACGCCGGCCGAGCCCCGAAAGGGAGGTCAGCGCATCATGACGACCGACACCATCGCCGGACGCGGAGATCGAGCTCAACGAGGAGGGGTTCCTCGTCGACCCGTCCCAGTGGAACGACGACATCGCCGTCGAGCTCGCCCGGCGGGAGGGCATCGATCCGCTGACGGACCGCCACTGGCAGGTCATCCGCTTCATGCGTTCCGAGTACGAGGCCAAGGGCACCGGGCCCACGGTGCGCGTCCTGGGCAAGACCTCGGGCGTGTCCGTCAAGGAGCTCTACCAGCTCTTCCCCAAGGGGCCGGCCAAGCTCGCGGCCAAGATCGCCGGCATCCCCAAGCCCCGGGGCTGCATCTGATGTCTCGACGACGAAGGGAGCAACGCACATGGGTGAGCGCATCGAGAAGGTCTCCATCATCGTGTCCAAGGGATCGCTGGAGGGCGTGTATCCAGGCCTCATCATGGCCAACGGCGCCCGGGCCGAGGGCATGGAGGCGAACCTGTTCTTCACGTTCTTCGGACTCGACGCCATCCACAAGCAGCGCCTCGAGCACCTGAAGGTCGCGGCCGTGGGCAACCCGGGCATGCACATGGCGAGCCTCATCGGTGTCCTCCCCGGCATGTCCGCCATCGCCACCCACATGATGGAGAAGAAGATGGAGGAGCACGACATCCCCGGTGTCCCCGAGTTCATGGACATGATCGCGGACAGCGGGTGCGGCCTCTATGCCTGCCTGGCCTCGGTCGACCTCTTCGGGTTCACCAAGGACGACTTCATCGACCAGGTGCAGGACATCATCACGGTGGGCGAGTTCTACGAGAAGGCCGCCGGGGGCGAGATCATCTTCACCTAGTCCGCCGCGGGACGGCGACGGGCGGCCCGGGCGGCCCGGCGACCGTCCCGGCGCGGCATCATGGCGCATGTCCCAATCCCGCAGGGAGGTGGAGCTCGGCCACCGCAACCTCATCGCGTTCAGCCGGGCCATCACGCGCTGGGGCAGCCGGGGACGTGTCGAGGAGGGAGGCGGGGCCGTCCTGTGCGCCGGTGGGACGTGGATCCCGGTCGTGGCCAACGGAGCCTTCCGCGCCGACGACGCACTCGGCGGCGGCGAGCTGATCGCACGGGCCGATGCGTTCTTCGGCAACCTGGCGCGGGGTTACAGCGTGAAGGTGCGCGACAGCGGCGAGGACGAAGACCTGCGCGTCGCGTGCGGGGCCGCCGGACTGGAACCCTTCGGCGACCCGGTGCCACAGATGATCCGTCACGGCCCGCTCGAAGCCGCCGCGCCCGTCGACGGCGTCGTGCTGCGCCCGGTCGTGGACGCGCAGGGCGTGCAGGACTTCATCACGGTCAACGCCGAGGCCTACGGGACCTACGGTATGCCCGCCGACGTCCTGGCCGATCTCTTCGACCAGCCTGCCGTGCTCCTCGAGGACCCGGCCGCGCACATCGTCGTGGCGACCCGCGAGGGTCGGCCCATCGCGACCGCCATGATGTTCGAGAGCGACGGCGTGGCCGGCCTGCAGTGGGTGGGCACCGTGCCCGGCGCCCGGACGGGCGGCCTCGGGGCGCTGGTGACTGTCGCGGTGACCAACCTGGCCTTCGAGCGGGGCGCGTCGTCGTGCACGCTGCAGGCGTCACCGATGGGCGCGCCGCTCTACCTGCGACTCGGGTACGAGACCATCTACCACTACAGCGAGCACGTGCGCTGGCCCAGACCGCCCAAACCCTGAAGCGTCGCAACGGCATCTGACGCTTCCCGTCCTCGCCGTCCGCGGACGCTCGTTTTCCGCGTTGTACTGATTCCCATTTTTCTCCGCCATGCACACGGGTATGGCTGGAGCAACCTGAAGTGGAGGTCGAAAATTGGTTGGAGCTGGAGGACTTGTCGCGAGCCTCATCGCATTTGCGGTAGGCGCCATTCTCGATTACGCCGTGACCGTAAGTCCTGATCAACACGGATTCAAACGTCAACACGGTGGGCGTGATCTTGATGATCGTCGGTGTGGTCGGAGCCGTGTTGTCGGTGCTCACCATGGTCGTGGCCACCACGCGCCGTCGCCGGACGATGGTGGACGACGGGCGGGGACACGTCGTTCGTCGAGTTGATTCGACGTACGAGGTGCCGGATCGCATCGCGCGGTCGGCCGGCTCGGTCTTGAGCCATGTAACCCAGGGAGGGCAATGACGATGGCAATACTCTTGTTGGCTCTGTTGGTGCTGATTCTCTTTGGCGCGGGATTTGCGGTTCACTTGTTGTGGATTGCGTGTGTCGTCGTCGCGATCGTGTGGGCTGCGAGCTTCGCTCTTCGCCGAGGGGAGGGCGCCGGCCGCAGGCCTCTCCGTCGATGACTCGACGGACTTCGCTCTCAGTCACGCCAATGAACCCTGGCGCACATGGGCGAGGGAGCTGAGTACACTCCCGGCAACGTGCCGACGGGGCAGCTGGTCGAGGGTGGCGTCCGACGACACAGCGAGGTCCACGATCGAGTCCTGACAGGAAGAGGGGAATGGAGCCGATCCCGGCGCTTGAGGCCAGCGAGACTCGCTTCGACGAGACGGTCGACGTGGTCGTCGTGGGCCTGGGCGCCGCGGGCGCGTCGGCGGTCGTCGGCGCACGACAGGAGGGAGCGGACGTGCTGGCCGTCGAACGGGGCGCGGTTCCCGGAGGGACGTCGGCCGACTCCGGCGGGCTCATCTACCTGGGGGGCGGCACGGCCCTGCAGAGCGCCTGTGGCTTCCAGGACTCGCCGGAGAACATGGCGACGTTCCTCCGGGCCGCCCTCGGGCCCGGCGTGGACGACGATCGCCTGGACGTCTATTGCGAAGGTTCGCCGGACCACCTTGATTGGTTGGTCTCGATCGGCGTGCCGTTCCGGGCGGCGTTCTGCGACGAACCGAACCGCGAATCCGTCGACGACTCCGGGCTGCTCTTCAGCGGCGGTGAGGACACCTACCCGTTCGACGAGATCGCGGTCCCGGCCCCACGGGGTCACAAGCCGCAGTACATCGACTCCGCCGGCGGCTTCCTCATGGAACGCCTCGGTGCTGCCGTGTCGACCAGTGGCGCTCGTGTGGCGGCCGATACCCGCGCCGAGACACTCGTCGTCGATGACGGGGAGGTCGTCGGCGTGCGGGTGCGCACCGACGACGGGCCGCGCGCCATCCGGGCTCGTGGCGGTGTGATCGTCGCCGCCGGCGGGTTCATCCACAACGAGGCGATGGTGGCCGAGCATTGCCCACTGGCGCACGTCCCCGACGCTGCCTGGCGGATCGGCACCCCGGCCGACGACGGCCGCGGGATCCGCATGGGCCTCGGCGCCGGCGCGGTGACGACCAGGCTCGACACTTTCGAATGTGCGCTACCCCTCGGACCACCCCACCGTCTCGCCCGCGGGATCCTCGTCAACCGCCATGGCGAGCGATTCATCAACGAGGATGCCTACACCGGTCGCATCGGCTTCCACGCCCTGCGCGACCAGGACGGCTTCGTCTACATGATCACCGACGACGTGATCCACGAGCCGAACCTCATCGGACTCCGAGTCCGCTACGCCGCGGCCACCCCCGAGGAGCTGGCCGCCGACCTCGACGTTCCACCCGACGCCCTGGCGCGCACCGTGCGCGAGTACAACGAGGCCGCGGCCCGCGGTGTCGACCCCGCATTCCACAAGCGCGCACCCTACCTGCAGCCCATCGGCGTGCCGCCGGCGAGCGGCATCGGCGCCATCGACCTGCGCGTCGACCACGGCGCGATCTATGCCACCTTCACCCTCGGCGGTCTGATCACCGACCGCGACGGCGCCGCGCTCGACGACGCTGGTCATCGCATCCCGGGTCTCTACGCCGTCGGCCGGACCGCCGCCAGCCTCGCGGCCCACCACTACGCCAGCGGCATGAGCCTCGGCGACGGCTCGCTTCTTCGGCCGGCGGGCCGGCCGCCACGCGGCCGACACAGCCCGGGCCGAGCGCTCCTCACTGCGGTAGGCGCGTCGCTCCCGCATCGACCGGCCGACGGACCAGACCGTTCCGGCAGAGATTTGGTGCCGCGGCGGCCCGCTTCCTCAGAAGCCGAGGAGCCCGCGGGTGTAGGCGCCCTGGCCCGCGTGTTGGAGGCAGTCGTCGGCGATGCTGACCAGGCGCACCCCCATGGTGACCGGCGGGTCCCAGCGGCGGTCGACCACACGGTCGAGATCGTCGGCGGTGAGCCCCTCCAGCATTGCCTTCGTCCTGGCGTCGACCTCGGCCAGGTAGCCGAGGAGGACGTCGGCGCCCTCGGGCCGCACGGCGCGCACCTCGTCGGGACCGTGGCCGTAGCCGGTGTTGGACGGGTCGGGCTCGAGCCCGCACCGATGCGCCCAGTCCCCGCCGACCCAGATCTGCTCGGTGCCGAGGAGCTCGGCGACGTGGTGGTCCTGCACCCGGGTCAGGTGCCAGACCAGCCACCCGATGGTGTTGGCGCCCGGATCCGGGGCCTGGCACAACTGGTCGGCGTCGAGGCCGTCGACGACGTCGGCGGCCAGGGGTTCGATGCGGCCGAAGAGCTCGAGCAGGAGAGCGGAGGTGTCCATGGGCTGCACCCTAGGGACCGCCGGTCGTCGATGGGACGCCGCGCCGCTCCGCGACGCCCGAGCCCCGTTCGAGCGCTCGGGCCTAGTCTCGGACCCGCACCGGTTCCGACGCCGCAGGAAGGAGGGTCTGATGGCGAAGGTCCTCGGCCGGGGGGAAGGGGCCGCCCGCTACGTCGCCCGGGGCAGCGTGATGCTCTTCAAGGCGCTCGCGGCGCAGGACGACGGCGACTTCTCGCTCATGGAGCGGACGCTGCCGGCCGGCGGGCGGCGGCCACCGACGCACCGCCACGCCGGCTGCTCCGAGGCGTACTTCGTGCTCGACGGCACCGTATCGGTCGTCGTCGACGGCGACGAGCTCCTCCTCGGGCCCGAGGACTTCGTGCTCGTCCCGCGGGGTGTCCGCCACACCTTTGGGAACGGGGGCGACGGGGACGCACGCCTCCTGGTGCTGCACGCACCGGCGCTCGACGGCTACTTCGCCGGCCTCCACGAGTTGTGGAACCGCGACGAGCCACCCACGCCCGACGAGGAGCGCGCCCTCATGGCGCAGTTCGGCATGGTGACCGGCGACGATTGAGCCCGCCGGCCCGCGATCAGGTGCCGCCGGCGATCTCGACCTCGGGCGACTGGATGTCGTAGCGGGCCTTGGCGGTGTAGGCGACCAGGGCGACGACGACGAGGGTCATGACGAGCGCCGTCTGCCAGTCCCCGGCGTTCAACCCGCTCACGTCGTGGCCCTTGCTGAAGTAGTCGGCGAGCGACGCACCGATGGGCCGGGTGATGACGTAGGCGAACCAGAAGGCGAAGATGCTGTTGAAGTTGAGGAACCTCCAGCCGGCCCAGGGGATCAGGATCACGCCGCCGAAGAAGAGCGCCGAGGCCAGATAGCCGAGTCCGAGCGTCGACGCCGCAAAGTCGCCGACCGCGGTGCCGAGAGCGAAGGTGGCGAAGACGACGGCCCAGTAGTACTTCTCGCGGCGGTTGGTGGTGATGCTGTGGATGTCCAGCGTGTGCTCGCTCCGGTTCCACAGGAAGAAGACGACGGCCAGCGTCACGAGCCAGAACAGCGACGTGACGGCGTAGGGCAGGGCGAAGGCCAGATGCATCGTGTCGGCGACGCCGGTGCCCGCGGTGGCGATGGCCAGGGCCAGGAACCAGTAGGTGGAGGCCTGGTAGCGCCGGGCGCGGAACTGCAGGTAGAGGGCGACGCAGAACATGATGATCTCGACGAAGAACCCGACCTTCACGTTGTGCTTCGTCCCCAGCCAATCGGAGATGGCCTCGCCCGACGCCGTGGTGGAGATCTTGATCACCCAGAAGAGTGCGGTGACCTCGGGCACCTTCGCTGCGACGGGTTGCTGGGAAAACGTGCGGAGCAGGGAACGCACCCTCGTGGCCTCCTTCGCGGGTTTCGGTGACGGGTGTACAACGCCGGGCGGGCCGGGTTCCGACGCCACGGCGCGATGGTAACCGTCGGGCGAGACGGGCCGAGGTATCGCGCTCAGGGGAGGAATCCCTGGTGAGACGCCGTTTGGGGGCCACGACTCCGACCTCGGGATGAGACCGGGGGTGACCATTTCATCCTCGAGGTGCGAGCCCGCCGGCGACCAGAGGTGCGGGCCGCCCGTCCTACGCCCCGCGCCACGCCGCCCCCGGCCACGTCCAACGGCACTCCCCCGCCCGCCGCCGAACGGTAGGCCGCGTCGACCAGGCGGTGGGCGGCCAGGGCGACGTCGAGCCCGGGGTCGGGCGCCCACCCGCCCGTGACGGCATCGACGAAGCCGCGGTCGGCCTCCACGTACGCCCGCACGGCGAGCCCGACCTCGTCGTCGGTCAGCGGCAGCCCGTCCACCCACTCCGGTGACGGGCAGGGCCGGACCTCGGTGCCCTCACTCGTCTGCAGGTGGAGTGGGCCCCGGAATTCGTCCTCCAGCCACACCATCCCCTCGCGGCAGAACACCTCGACCCGGCGCGTCGACCCCCGGGTCATGATGTCGTGCCACACGCTCGTGAGATGGGCCTCGGCGCCCGAGACGAAGGACAGGGACACGGTCGCGACGTCCTCGACGCCCTCATGGCCCGCGTGGTTCGCCGTCCGCGCCGCCACCGTGCCCACCTCGCCGAAGCAGTAGCGCAGGATGTCGACGTCGTGGATGGAGTGCTCGATGAGGCAGCCGCCGCCGGCCTGCGAGACGTCGGCCCGCCACGCCGGACGCGTAGGTCCCGCGGATCGGGAAGTACTGGTCGTCGCGGAACACGGCCGCCATGGGCGCGCCCAGCGCCCCGCTCACCACCAGGTCGCGCAGCGCCCGGAAGACCGGCGCGCTGCGCAGCACGAGGCCGCACTGGCTGGCCACACCGGAGGCGGCCACCGCGTCGACGAGGGAGGTGGCCCGGGCCAGGTCCCGATCGAGCGGCTTCTCGCAGAACAGGGCGCAGCCGGCGGCCAGCGCCTCGTCCACTGCGCCCCGGTGCGCCGACGTCGGCGTGCAGACCCAGACGGCGTCACAGCGTGCCGCCACCTCGCCGGCACTCCCGACGACCGCGGCGGCGCCGGCACCGAGTCCGTCGGCGAAGGCCTGGGCGCGCCGAGGGCGCTCGTCGTGGACGGCCACGATCGACGCGTCGATGACGCCGCCGTCGATCATCGCCTTGAGGCCGAGACCGTGCGCCCAGGCGATGAGCCCCGATCCGACGAAGCCGATGCGCAGCATGCCCGGGACACTAGGCGGTCGGTGCGCCACCGTGGTCGATCGTCGGCCCGGTTCGCTCGCCGGTCAGCCGGTCAGCCGGTCAGCCGGTCAGCCGGTGGTGGCGCCCGGCCCAGCGCGTCGATGAAGCGCGACGCCACCATGACCAGCATGGCGATCTCGTGGCGCTCGCGGCGCCGGATGGGGACCGGGCGCCCGCCGCACACCGTCAACCCCGTCTCGGGCACCGGCTCGACGAAGACGCCCGAGCCCGTCGTGTCGTTCGCCGGGTCGGAGCCGCTGCGGGAGCCCTCGGCGAACGCGGCCACCCACCGCACCGGGGGCACGTCACCGTGCACCTCGGTGAAGCCCTCGAGCGCCTCGTCGGCCAGGGCCAGCCAGGACAGGTCGAAGAGCGCCATCAGATGCCCGGTCAGCGCGTGCAGGGCGGCCGAGGGCGTGGCGGCCTGCAGGATGCCGGCGGCGGCGGCGAGGACGGTGTCCTCCCGGTCCGGCGCCTCGGTGGAGAGCTCCGTCACCTCCTCGACCCCGGCACCGGGGACGTTGCGCACCCCGCGGCACACCGCGTCGACCGCACCGGGCTCGTCGGGCAGCTCCACCACGAGCTCGTCGACGGCCACCCCCGCCTCGCGCTCGAGCACCTCGAGGCCGACGACGTTGCCGTTCACCGCGCCGATCTCGGCCGCCACTGCGCCGAGGACACCGGGGGCGTCGGGCAGCCAGATCCGCATGCGCGTCAGCACGGGCACGGCCTCTCAGTGTGTCCGCGTCATCCGCACGACGACGCGCATCGTGTTCTCGGCGTTGCCGGCGTAGACGCCCTTCACCGGCGGCACGTCGGCGTAGTCGCGGCCGCGGCCGACCGCGACGTGGCGCTCCCCCACCGGACGGTCGTTGGTGGGGTCGTAGCCCCACCACCTGCCCGTCCACAGCTCCACCCAGGCGTGGCTCTCCCCCGTGACCTCCTCGCCGATGATGGCGTCCTCCTCCGGATGGAAGTACCCCGACACGTAGCGCGCCGGCAGGCCGACCGACTTGGCGAGCGCCAGGGCCAGGTGCGCGAAGTCCTGGCAGACGCCGCCCCCGTCGGCGTAGGCCTCGTTGGCCGAGGTGTGCACCGTGGTGACACCCCGCACGTAGCGCAACGACTCGTGCGTCGTGGCGATGATGCGCCGGGCCGTCTCGAGCGGGCGTGACGCCCGCAGGCCGGCCGCGATCTCCGACAGCTCCTGCCCGGGCGCCGTGTAGAGGTTGTGCGAGACGTGGTCGGCCATGGTCAGCGCGGCGTCGGCCACGTCCTCCCAGGTGCAGTCGTCCGGCTCGTCCGGGTGCTGGGTGTCGACCAACGAGTTGCCCGTGATGGCGAGTGCCTCGTGGCCCCGGTCGACGTTGAACGCCACCACGTGGGTGCCCCAGTAGTCGATGTAGGAGTACTGCGGCGCCGGCGGCACGGTCACGACCCGTCGTCTCGAGCGCCGTCTGGCGGAGTTCGGTGCGCGGCGTGAGACGCAGCTCGTTGTAGGAAGCCCGCGCCGGGGCGTCGTAGTCGAACCGAGTCTCGTGGGACACCCGGAGCCGCCATCCGTCGCCGCGGCTCATCCGCCTCCACCCCCTTGCCGCCACTGCGTCGGCAGGTCCTGGGCGAAGTAGCGCCGGGTCACGGCGTCGCTCACCGACGAGATGGACGCCTGCAGCCGCTCGAGCCGCGTCTCGAGCCCCCGCGAGAGCGTGGCGGGCGCCGAGTACTCGAGCTCGGCCCGGGCCAGGCCGACCAGCCCGCGGGCGTCGTCCCACGTCCCCTCGCGCCCGGCGTTGATCTGGTCGAGGCAGTCCTCGGCCAGCGTCAGCGAGGCGAACGCCGAGCGGGGGAAGAGCCGGTCACGCAGGAGGAAGTCGAGGACGCGGCCGGGCTCCACGACGCCCTGGGAGAGGCGCAGGTAGGGCTCGTAGCCGCCGCAGGAGCGGAGCAGCATGACGAGGCCGCTGTCGAACACCTCGTCGAAGGCCACCGTCGCCAGCTGCCGGGCCACCACGTCGGTGCGCTCCAGGCAGCGGCCGAGCGTGAAGAAGAGCCAGGTCTGGTCCCGGCTCATCATCGTGTCGGCCAGGCCCATCATGCCGGCACACTGGGTCTTGACGAAGGAGAGGTAGAGGGCGGGCCCGGCCCGGCGGCCGGCCTCCCACTGCAGCGGGAGCTCGGCCCAGGTGGCGTTGATGTGCTCCCAGAACTCGACGGGCACGACGTGGCGCACGGCGCGGGTGTTCTCCCGCGCCGCTGCCAGCGCCCCCGCGATGGAGGAGCGGCTGTCGGGGTCGATGGCCAGACTTCTCGGTCGCCTGCCACAGGGTCTCGTTACCCGAGTCGGGCAGGCCCATGACGGCGAGGAGGCGGCGTGCCGCGTGGGAACCCTCGACGTCGCTCTGCTCGAGGGCCTGGTACACCGACACGTCGAGGATGCGCGCCGTGCCCTCGGCCCGCTCGACGTAGCGGCCCACCCAGAAGATCGACTCGGCGACCCGGCTCAGCAGGGCCCGCGTCATCGGACGGCCGGCTCCTGTTGCTGCTGCTTGCTTGCTGTTGCTGTTGCTGTTGCTGCACGCCGTTCTCGCTCTCCGCCCGCGGTCCGACGTCCTGGGGCGGCCCGGCGAGGAGCGGGCGAGGCCTGGCGGCGGCGGGAGGACGGGCATGGACGGACCGCCCCCGACCACCCAGGTGTCCTTGGACCCGCCGCCCTGGCTGGAGTTGACCACCAGGCCGCCCTCCTGCAGCGCGACCCGGGTCAGGCCGCCGGGGAGGACCCAGATGTCCTCGCCGTCGTTCACGGCGAAGGGCCGCAGGTCGACGTGGCGGCGCACCATGGTCTGGTCGACCCAGGTCGGCGCCGTCGACAGGGCGACGACCCGCTGGGCGATCCAGTGACGGGGGTCGGCTTCCACCTCGAGCGCCAGCTCGTCGAGCTCGGCGCCGGTGGCGGCCGGCCCGATGACCAGACCCTTGCCCCCGGAGCCGTCCACGCGCTTGAACACGAGCTCGGCCCGGCGGCGCCAGCGCGTCCTTGCGCACGCCGGCGTCCACCAGGTGCATCGTCTCGACGTTGTGCAGGATCGGGTCCTCGCCCAGGTAGTAGCGGATCATGGCCGGCACGTAGGTGTAGACGAGCTTGTCGTCCGCCACGCCGTTGCCCACCCCGTTGGCGATCGTGACCCGTCCCGCCCGCGCCGCGTTGACCACACCGGGGCAGCCGACCAGCGACTCGGGGCGGAACTGCAGCGGGTCGAGGTAGTCGTCGTCGACGCGCCGGTAGATGACGTGCACCGGCACCTCGCCCTCGGTCGTGCGCAGGAAGACGTCGGTGCCATGGCACACGAGGTCCCGGCCCTCCACCAGGTGCACACCCATCAGGCGGGCCAGGAGCGCGTGCTCGTAGAAGGCGGAGTTGTGCACGCCCGGCGTCAGCACCACGACCGTCGGGTCCTGCACCGATGCCGGCGCGGCCCGCCGCAGCGCGCTGATGAGGTGGGCCGGGTAGTCGGTCACCATCTGAATGGGCTGGCCCCAGAACAGCTCGGGCAGCACCCGCGCCATGGCGGCCCGGTTGGCCAGCACATAGCTCACACCCGACGGGCTGCGCAGGTTGTCCTCGAGCACGCGGAACTCGCCGTCCTCGTCGCGGATGACGTCGATGCCCGCCACGTGGATGCGCACGCCGTTCGGTGGCGTGTACCCGTAGGCCGCCCGCACGAAGCCCGGCGAGCTCGTCGACCACCTCGTGTGGGACGAGGCCGTCGCTGACGATCGCGCGCCGCGCCGTACACGTCGTCGAGGAAGTGCTCGAGCGCGCGTACCCGCTGCACCACCCCGGCGGCGACCTTGGACCACTCGGCGCCGGTGAAGATGCGCGGCACCACGTCGAGGGGGAACGGGCGCTCCTCGCCGTCGAGGTCGAAGGTGACGCCCTGGTCCATGAAGGCCCGGGCCAGACGGGAGGCGCGGGCCGAGACGTCCTCGGGGCCCATCTGGGCCAGGGAGGACGCGACCGCGGCGTAGGGGGCCCGGGCCGCGCCGTCGTGCCCGACCATCTCGTCGAAGGCCGCCTCGGTCAGCCCGCGGGCGGACGCGCCGTACCCGTCGAAGAGGTCTCCCACGGGTCTCAGGGTGCCAGGCATGTGTTTCGCCCCGGTTTCACGGCGGAGAACTGCCGGTGACGGCCCGGGCGTGGACCCGGGTGTGGCGCGGGCGGCGACGGCGCGGTCAAGCCTGCATCGTACCGGGGGTGTTACCCGAGGAGGCCCAGCTCCTTGACGTCGTTGCTGCTCGGCCAGCAGCTCGTCGGTCGTGACCCCGATGCGGTCACGGGCGAACTCGTCGTGGGTGAAGCCCTCGACCACGGACCAGCCGCCCTTCCCGTCGGCGGCGACGGGGAAGCCGAACTGCAGGCCCTCGGGGGCGCCGTACTGGCCCGTGCTGGCCACCGCCACCGAGAAGCACTCCGCCCGCCGGCGTCGCCGTGCGCAGGCTCACCACGGTGTCGATGGCCGCCGCGGCGGCCGAGGCGGCCGAGGACGAGCCCCGGGCGTCGATGATGGCGGCCCCGCGCTTCTGCACCGTCGTGATGAAGTCCCCCCGCAGCCAGTCGTCGTCGCCGATGACGTCGGCGGCCGGCTTCCCGCCGATGCGGGCGTTGGCGAAGTCGGGGAACTGGGTGGCCGAGTGGTTGCCCCAGATGGCCACGTTGGTGACGTCGGCGACGGGCACGCCCGCCTTCGCCGCCAGCTGCGCCTTGGCCCGGTTCTCGTCGAGGCGGGTCATGGCGAACCAGCGGTCGGCCGGCACCTCGGGCGCGTTGGAGCGGGCGATGAGGCAGTTGGTGTTGCAGGGGTTGCCCACGACGAGGATGCGGACGTCGGAGGCGGCGTTCTCGGCGATGGCCCGGCCCTGCGGCTTGAAGATGCCGCCGTTCACGTTGAGGAGGTCGCCGCGCTCCATGCCCGCCTTGCGCGGCACCGAGCCGACCAGGAGCGCCCACGACGTGCCGTCGAAGGCGGTCTTGCAGGTCGGACGTCGCGACGATGTCGTGCACGAGCGGGAAGGCGCAGTCGTCGATCTCCATGACGACGCCCTCGAGCACGCGCATGGCGGGCTCGATCTCGAGCAGGCGCAGCACGATCGGCTGGTCCTCACCGAGGAGCTGGCCCGACGCGATGCGGAACAGGATGGAGTAGCCGATCTGGCCGCCGGCGCCGGTGACGGTGACGTGGACGGGGGGCTTGGCCATGGGGGAGGTGGTCCTTTCCGACAGGTGGGTCCGACAGGTGTCCGGCTGGGTCGGACGCGAGGAGCGGCGTCAGAGGCGGTCGACGATGGCGGCGGCGAACTCGGAGCACTTCACCTCGGTGGCGCCGTCCATCAGGCGGGCGAAGTCGTAGGTGACGACCTTGTCCGCGATGGTGGCCTCGAGCGCCTGGACGATGTCCGCCGCGGCGTTGGTCCAGCCGATGTGCTCGAACATGAGCACGCCCGAGAGCAGCACCGAGCCGGGGTTGACCTTGTCCTGGCCGGCGTACTTGGGCGCGGTGCCGTGGGTGGCCTCGAAGATGCCGTGGCCGGTGACGTAGTTGATGTTGGCCCCCGGGGCGATGCCGATGCCGCCGACCTGGGCGGCCAGGGCGTCGGAGAGGTAGTCGCCGTTGAGGTTCGTGGTGGCGATGACGTCGAAGTCCGACGGCCGGGTGAGCACCTGCTGCAGCGTGATGTCGGCGATGGTGTCCTTGACGAGCAGCTTGTCGCCGGGCTCACCGCCGCAGTCCTCCCAGCCCACGGCGGTGTCGGAGAACTCCTCGCGCACGAGCTCGTAGCCCCAGTCGAGGAACGCGCCCTCGGTGAACTTCATGATGTTGCCCTTGTGCACCAGCGTGACCGAGCGGCGCTTGCGGTCGAGCGCGTAGTTGATGGCGGCGCGGATGAGCCGCTTGGACCCCATTTCGGAGATGGGCTTGATCCCGATGCCCGAACCGTCACGGATGGGCCAGCCCATCTCCTCGCGCAGGTAGGCCGTGAGCTTGAGCGCCTCGGGCGAGCCCGCCTTGACCTCGTAGCCGGCGTAGACGTCCTCGGTGTTCTCGCGGAAGATGACCATGTCGACCAGCTCGGGGTGCAGCACCGGCGAGGGGACGCCGGTGAACCAGCGGACCGGGCGCAGGCACACGTAGAGGTCGAGGATCTGGCGCAGCGCGACGTTGAGCGAGCGGATGCCGCCCCCGATCGGGGTGGTGAGCGGCCCCTTGATCCCGATCAGGTGCGACCGGAACGTCTCGACCGTCTCGTCGGGCAGCCAGCTGCCGGTCTGGTCGAACGCCTTCTGCCCGGCCAGCACCTCCTTCCAGGCGATGGTGTGCCCGTGCTTGGCGGCGGCCGCATCGAGGACGAGCTTGGCGGCCGGCCAGATGTCGACGCCGGTGCCGTCGCCCTCGATGAAGGGGATGATGGGCTCGTCGGGGACGATCAGGGTGCCGTCGTCGCCCATGCGGATGCGATCTGCCATGGA
>CAVULV010000017.1:0-240990 GCA_963742445.1 uncultured Acidimicrobiaceae bacterium | reverse complement strand
CGATCCGGTCGAGCACGGCGCGGTACCCCGCCTCGTGCAGCGCAAGCAGGGAGTCCGGTGTCACCCCCTGTTGCGGCCGCTCGCCCGTCAGGCGGCTCTTCGTGCTGGTGGCCACGGGCGCTCCAATCGCGGTGACACGCCGGGGTGGCGCTGCCTGCTTACACTACCCGGCGACCTTTCGGCCCCCTCTTCATGACCACGTCCCCCACCGTCACCGCCCCTCGGGGGCGGCACGCCGCCGCCAGGACACCTGCGGTCGGGAAGGGCAGCCGGTACTGGTGGATCGGGGGGCGCGCGGTGCTGGCCGCCATGGCCTACGCCCCCCTCCTGGCGGTGCGACCGGGCGTCGTCACGCCCGACACCAAGACCTACCTCTACCTCGACCCGACCAAGTTCCTCGGCCAGGCGGCCTTCATGTGGAACCCGACGGTGGGGCTGGGCGGGGTCAACCACCAGTACATCGGCTACCTCTTCCCGATGGGCCCGTTCTTCGCCGTCTTCCACCTTCTCGGCGTGCAGGTCTGGGTGGCCCAGCGCCTCTGGCTCGGCTCCATCCTCTTCGCGGCCGGGCTGGGTGTGCTGTACCTCTCGCGCATCCTCGGGCTGCGCGGCCCCGGGCCGACTGCGGCCGCGCTCGCCTACATGCTGTCGCCGTACTTCCTCCAGTACGCCGGGCGCATCTCGGTGATCCTGTTGCCCTGGGCAGGGCTGCCGTTCATGCTGGGCCTGACCATCGTGGCCCTGCGCCGCGGCGGCTGGCGGGAGCCCGCCCTGTTCGCCGTGGTCGTGGCCACCGTGAGCGGCATCAACGCCAGCTCCATCATCTACGTCGGCGTCGCGCCGGTGCTGTGGCTGTTCTACGCCGTGGTCGTGCTGCGCGAGTCGACCTGGCGCCACGCGCTGGCCACCGGCCTGCGCATCACGATCCTCACACTCGGCGCCTGCCTCTGGTGGATCGCCGGGCTGCAAGTGGAGGCTGCCTACGGGGTCAACGTCCTCAAGTTCACCGAGACCGTCCCCTCGACGTCGGCCACCTCCAATCCGGCCGACATCATCCGCGGCCTGGGCTACTGGTACTTCTACGGCGCCGACCACACCGGTCCCTGGACGAACGCCGCCGTTCGCCTCACCCAGGACATCTCGCAATTGGCCACCTCGTACGCGGTGCCCGTGGTCGCGCTCGTGGCGGCGGCGTTCGTGCGCTGGCGCGAGCGCGCGTACTTCCTGATCCTCCTGTTCGTGGGCCTGGTGCTCTCCGTCGGTCCGTTCCCATTCTCCAACCCCACGGTCATCGGGGGCGAGCTCAAGACGTTCATGACGAACACGACCGCGGGTCTGGCGCTGCGCTCGACCGACCGGGCCACGCCCCTCGTGCTGCTGGCGCTCTTCATGCTCCTCGGCAGCGGGCTGACGGCCCTGTGGTCCCGTCTCTCCATCGTCGGCCTCACGACATCCGTCCTTGTGGCCGGCCTCGTCGTCGCCAACATCCCCTCGCTCTTCCTGGGCGACACCATCGCCAACTACTTCACCCAACCGGCTGCACTGCCCGCGTACCAGGTGGCCGCCATCGACCACCTCAACGCGACCCATCCCGGCACGAGGGTCTTTGCCATCCCCGGCAACAATTTCGCCGCCTACCGCTGGGGTGACACCGTCGACACGCCCCAGCCCGCGCTGCTCACCCGCGACTTCGTGACCCGCGAGCAGCAGATCATGGGATCCATCGCCACGGCCGACACCCTCTATGCGACGGACGGGCCGGTGCAGGACAGCATCGCCGACACGAACGCACTGGCACCCATGGCCCGGCTGATGGGCGCGGGCGATCTCATGGTCGAGTACGACCAGCAATACGAGCGCTACGGGATCCCGCAGCCCCAGCTCCTCGCCCTGCAGCTCCTGCAGGAACCGCTCGGGCTGACCGACCCCGTCGCCTTCGGCACGCCCAGGCCGAACGTCGTCCGTCAATTCGACGCTGAACGAGCAGGACCTCTCGGCGCCGGGCAACCCGGGCTGGCCGTCTCCCATCGTCACCTACACGGTCGCCAACCCACGCCCGATGCTGCGCGGCGAGTCCGATGCCGGAGCGGTCGTCATGGAGGGCGACGCCACCGGGCTCGACAACCTCGCCGGCCTCGGCCTCCTGAACACGGACAGCGCGATCTACTACGCCGGCACCCTGGCCGACTCGCCCCTTCGGCTGCGCGACCTCTCGTCCCAGGGCGCCCAATTGGTGCTGACCGACACCAACCGCAAGCAGGCGTTCCGCTGGGACACGCTGACGGCGAACGCGGGCGCAACCGAGACTCCGGGCGAGAACCCAGCCAAGAGCGACCTGAGCGACAGCCCGGTCGAGCTGTTCCCGGGACACCGGCCTGAGCAGCAAGTCGTACGCGTCGTACGTGGGCGCGGTCAACGTCACCGCCAGCAGCTACGGGAACGCCGTGTCCTACACGCCCGAGGACCAGGCCTACAGCGCCATCGACGGCAACTTCGACACGGCCTGGATCACCGGGACCTTCGTGCCCGACCCCGCCGGCCAGTGGTGGCAGGCGCACTTCGCCAACCCGGTCACCACCGACCACGTCACGTTGGTCCAACCACAGCGGGGCGACCGCTCGCGCTGGGTGTCCGCCGTCACCCTCACCTTCGACGGCAAGAGCCCGGTCCGCTACGACCTCACGGGCGCCTCCCACGTCACCTCGGGCCAGACCCTCACCTTCCCCTCCCGGACGTTCCACACGCTGCGCGTGACCATCGACGGCACCACGAACAACTCGGCCCCGCCGCTGTCGGCCTCCGCCGTGGGCTTCGCCGAGGTCGAGATCCCGGGTCAGGTGGTGCACCAGGTCATCACCATGCCGAGTCAGATGCTCTCGACCCTCGGCGCGTCCTCGGCGGCCAACCGCCTCACGGTCGTGATGACCCGGCAGCGCACCTCGCAGTTCCCGCCCCGCAGCGACCCCGAGACCACCATCACGCGCCAGTTCACGCTCCCGACCGCGCGCACGTTCGCGTTGTCGGGCTCCGCGAGCCTCTCGGCGCTGATCCCCGACGACGAGATCGACCGCCTGGTCGGCCGCATCCCGACGGCCGCGACCGGCGTCCGGCGACGCCTACTCCTCGGGCCGGCTCCCCGGTGTCCCTGGGCGCCACGGCCTCGGCCGCGGTGGACGGGGATCCCACGACGGCGTGGCAGCCCGGCCTCGGGTCGAAGGCACAGGTGGGCTCCACCCTCACCTACGACCTGGCCAAGCCCCAGGCGCTGAGCGGGTTGGCCATGCAGGTCATCGCCGACGGCCGGCACTCCGTGCCGACGGCGATGACGATCACCTCGGGCAGCCAGGTGCGCCAGGTCGTCGTCCCGGCCATCGCGGACGGCACCGTGCCCGGGGCCGTCACCACCGTGCCCGTGTCGTTCCCCGCCGTTGACGGGCTCGCACTTCATCATCACGTTCACCGCCGTGCGGCCCGAGTACGCGGCCAACTACTACTCCGCCGGGCCGCTCGCACTGCCGCTCGGCATCGCCGAGATCGGGTTCCCCGGCGCGCACGGCCGCGACCCCGGCCGACCTGCCCGGGAACTGCGTCTCGAATCTCCTCACCGTCGACGGCCGGCCGATCGACGTCGCTGTCGTGGGGTCCGACGCACATGCCCTCCAGAACGGCGAGGTGCAGCTCGTGCCCTGCGGGCCCGATGCGAGCGGGATCACGCTCGGCGCCGGGCCGCACATCGTGCAGACCACGGCCGGGCACAACCCGCCCTGTGCCAGCACCCCGGCCACCTGCACGGGCTGGAACATCGACCAGCTGGCCCTCGACTCGGCCGCCGGCGGCGGTGCGGGGCCCGCCGTCTTCCCCACCTCGGCGGGAACGCCGCAGCTGGCGGCGACCCAGCCCGGCCCCTCTGCCTCGGTCAACGCTGACCTCGTCGCACGTCGACACGCACGCCGGCGCGGTGACGGGCGCGACGCAGTCGTTCGAGCTCGTCCTCGGTCAGAGCCTCAACAAGGGCTGGCAGGCAGTGGCGCAGCCCGGGCCCGGCGCAGCCCCGGGCTCGCATTCCGTCAACCTCGGGCCGCCGCATCTCGTCGACGGCTTCGCCAACGGATGGCACGTCGAGCGAGGCCGACCTGCACCGCCTCGGCGGCCCCGGCTTCACGGTCGAGGTGTCACGTGGACCCCGCAACGGGAGGTGTGGGCCGCCCTGGGGCTGTCCGCCGCCACCCTGGCCTTGTGCCTCGTGCTCGGGTTCCTCCCCCTCCGCGCCCGGCGCCGGGTGCGGGCGCTGCTGCCCCGGCGGCTGCGCGGGCCGGCGGGGCCCGACGCGCCCGAACGACCGGCCGTGCCCTTCGACGCCCCGCTCCTGGCGCTTCCCTCCACGCCGCCGCCCAAGGACGAGCGGCCCCGCGGCTGGCTCCGCTTCCCTCGGGCGCTGCTCATCGGCGCCGTCACGGGCGGCGTGGCCGCGCTGGTCACGCCGCCGCGGGCCGGTCTCGTCGTGGGCGCCGTCGTGACCCTCGGGCCTGCTGGTGCCGTGGGCCCGCGCCATCGCCACCGTGGGTGCGGTGGCGCTCGTCGTGGCCGGCTGCATCAACGTCGTCCAGGGGCAGCACGTGCACCACTACCTGCCGGGCGCCAACTGGGCCGGCACGTTCGTCAACGCGGGCAACCTGATCTGGCTCGGCGTGGTCCTGCTGCTGGCCGACGGCGTCATCTCCGGCCTCGGGTTGCGCGTCCGCAAGCCGCTCGGTCCGCGCTCAGCTGCGGGCCGGCCCCGTGCCGGAGCGCTCGACGGACGACCTCGACGCTCGTCCCGCCGATCGTCGGCATCGACGGCTGACCTCTAGGAGCGCCCCGCCTCCTCGGCCAGCGCCTCGAGGGCGCGGCGGGCGGTGGCGTCCCACGTGAACCAGCGGGCCCTGGTCACCGCGCCCTTGGAGAGGCGGCTGCGCAGGACGTCGTCACCGAGCACGCGGCCCGATCGCCCCGCCGAGGTCCGCGCACGTCGTCGACCAGGATCCCCGACTCGCCGTCGAGCACCGCGTCGGCATGGCCGGCGATCGCGGTGGCCACGGCCGGCGTGCCGCACGCCGCAGCCTCGGTGAGGGTCATGCCCCATCCCTCGCGCTGCGAGCTGCTGGCCACCACCCAGGCCCGGCGGTACCACGACACGAGCTCGCGTCGTCGACCCGCCCCGGCATGCTGACCCAGTCTGCGGCACCCAGCTCGGCCCGCAGCGCCTCGAGGGCGGGTCGCTCGTACCCCTCGCCGATCACGACCGCCGCGAGCGCGGGCTGGTCGGCTCTTGACCTCGGCGCAGCGCCCGCAGCAGGGCGTCGAAGCGCTTCACCGGCACCAGCCGCCCGACCGCGACCACGAGGGGTACGGCCGACCGCTGCCCGCCGGGCGTGTAGCGGGCGTCGACGCCCGGCGGCGCCACGGTGACGCGGCCGGCGTCGAGCCCGAGCATGTCGACGATCTCGGTGCGCGACGACTCCGACAGGGTCACGATGCGGCTCGAGCGGTAGAAGCGGGGGCGATCCGTCGCTCGACGGTGTCGCCCAGGCGGGCCAGCGTGGGCGGCAGGACCATGCCCCACATCTCGGCGTGGACGTGGTGCAGGAAGACGATCCGCGGCCCCCGGTACCACAGCGGCGACAGGAACGGCATGCCGTTCCAGATCTCGACCAGTGCGTCGCCCGGACGATGGCCCATCCGGATCCCCTCCCAGGCCGCGCCCGGGAAGACGGCGTAGCGCCCCGAGCGGCGCAGCACGCGATAGCCGTCGCGGGTCAGGTCCTCCGGTGCGCCGGGGACCGCCGACGTGCGGAAGGTGACGTCCAGTCCGGCGGCGGCCCACAGCGACGCGACCTTGTGGGCGTGCAGCTCCGACCCGCCCGCTTCGGGATCGTCGAGATCCCGCCAGGCCACGAAGTGGATGCGACGGATGCCCGCGTCGGCTGCGATGGCGGCGAGCACGTCGCGCTCCGAGCGCACGTCCTCGCCGGGCCGGCCCGAGGGCGCGGCGGCGCCGGCCCCGAGTCGTCACCCATCGCGGTCAGGTTAGCCCTGCGGGCTGCTCCCGAGCCCGGACCCTGTGCACCGCGGCGAACCCGGTGACGATCACGATCAGCACCACCGCCTGGGTGGCGCAGGTCGACGAGCGCCGTCGCCCGCGGCGCCCCGTGGACCTCGGCACCGCCATGGTCAGCGCGGCCGCCCCGCCCGACCAGCACCAGGACCACCCAGCGCCGGCCGACGGCGAGCAGGTACATGGTGAGCACCACCGTGACGCTCAGCATGATCATGGCCAGCACGAGTGGGGCCAGCGCATCGGCGGCGGCCGTGTAGGAGTGGTGGAACACCACCTCGAGCAGCACCTGGGGCGCCACCAGCGCGACCGCCAGGAGCAGGAACCGAAGGGACCGCCAGCAACACGAGCACGACCGCCAGCTGGCGCAGGGCGTGGCCACCCTGGCGCCAGCGGATGGCCGCCTCGGGGAGCAGGTACCCGCCGAGGACGACGGCGCCGAAGACGATCGCCTTGCTGGTGACCGACACCGCGGCGTACGCGCCGCTGTGCGTGGGGTTGTCGCGGCCGACCACCAGCACGTCGACGTTCTGCAGCACGGCCACCATGGAGAGCGAGATCGACGCGACCGCGAGGTCGAGCGCGACCGTGCGGCGCACGGACGCCTTCGCACCCAGCACCGGATCGGGCCGCACGGCCGCCACCCACCCGGCGGCGCTCCACAGCGTGCGGCGGCCTGGCCTCCCGACCAGGCGCGCACGGCGGCGTAGCGTGCGTGGCCCGCTGCGACGACCTCGCCGATCAGCACTCCCACGGCCGCGCCCGAGGGCCCGAACCCGGCGAGGACCAGCACGAGCACCGCGGCCAGTCGGCACGCCGACCTCGACGACGAGGTTGGCCGCCAGCGGCCGGTAGGCCCGGTTGGCCTGGAGCAGGCCGCGGTCGAGCGAGAGCAGCACGAAGAAGGCGGCCGCGGTGAGGATGGCGGCGATGCCGATGCCGCTCTGCTGGTTCAGCAGCACGGCCACGCCGTGCCGGCTGACGAACACGAGGACCGCCCAGGCCAGGACGAGCATCGTGCCCTGCCGGTGCACCCGCCCGGCCCAGCGGCGCACCAGGTGGCCGGTCCCGTCCTCGTGCCACATGGTCGACCCGCCGCACGACGGCGACGACCACGGCCGACCCCGGCATGGACAGGATCAGGTAGAGGCCCGTCAGCTGGTTGAGGACGCCGTAGCTGTGGGGGGTGAGGAGGCGCGCCAGCGCGATGGTGAGGACCACGCTGGCCCCGTTGGCGAGGACGCCGGCCGCCGCCAACGGCCCGGCCTGGAGCAGCCCCGCCCGCATCGACTCGACCCCGGGGCGCGCCTCGGAGTCGAGGAGGAGCTCGGCCCCGAGTGTCGGGCCGACCGCATTCGGAGCCAGCGACATCGCGGCAGGGACCGACTCGACGACGACTTCGGCCGGCGGCGACTCCGCGGCCTCGGGGTCGGTCACGCGTGGGCCTTCGCCGCCGTCTCGCTCTCCATGCCGATGTGGTCGATCACGGGCAGGATCTCGCGTTGCAGCAGCTGACCGCCCGCTGCGCTGACGTGGACGCCGTCGGGCCAGCGCACGTCGACGCCGTCGAGGGAAGCGGTGTAGACACCGTTCCGGCTGAGCATCCGGTTGAGGTCGATCACGCTGACCTCGCGTGGGTCGGCACGCGCGACCTGCCGCACCAGCGCGTTGTAGGCCTGCGTGCGCGCCGGCGTGTTCTCCGACCAGGGCATGCCGCCGGGCTGCCGGTCACTCGGGTCGACGTAGGGCATGGTGAACAGCACCACTCTGGCACCAATCGAGTGGAAGATGGCAACCGCCGACTGCAGGTCCGCAGTCAGGTGCTGGTCCCAGGCGGGCTCGCCGATGTGGACCCACTGGCCGTTGAGCAGGTGGTCCGCCACCTCCCACCGCCCCAGACCGAGGGCGACCACCTGGGGCTGCTCCTTGGCCGCCATGAAGGGCCAGCAGTCCCCGCCACAGGGCGCAGCCCTGCGTGGCCGGTCCGGCGCTCCCCGCGATGAAGACCTGCAGCCGCGGGTCGAGGTCACAACCCAGCGATCCGTCGTCGGAGATGGCGACGCCGTACCGGGACTGGGATCGCACCGACAAGCCCATGCCCAGGGTGAGGGCGATGGAGTCGCCGACGATGAGGAGCCGCACGGGCCGCCCGCTGTAGGCCCCCGAGCGCTGCAACGCGGCGTGCTCCGACGTGCTCAGTCCGGGCGCCAGCGGGATCGCCACCCGGGCCGCCCCCGAGGCGTCGGCCCGTGCCGCGGTGCCGCCCCGGCCACCACCGGAGGCAGTGCGAGCAGGGCCAGGGCCACCGCCACCAGGCCGGCCCCGCCCCACCTCCCCCGCACACCCGATCGCGTCACGTCCCCTACGCCCTCCTCGACGCCCCACGCCCGGCGGGGCCACCGGGGCGGTCCGCGCACGGCCGTTCGCCGCACGGTCCGACTCTTCCGAGTCGGCCTGTCCCGGCCGCCCCTTGAGTATCCCATGCATCATCCGTGGCTCAGCGCCCTCAAGGCGACGCAATTCGGCGCCCGCATGCTGGCCACCGCCACCTGCGACCGTCCCTCGGCGGTCTGGACGCATGTGGCGAGCGTGCCCGGCGCGAGGTGGAGCGGCGCCGGAAGCCCGGCCCGCACGTCGTCCCACACCCAGGCCCCCGCCTGCAGGCGCGGTAGTCGCCCCAGCGTGGCCGTCATGAAGGCCGCCGCGTACGTCGGGTCGTGGCCCTGCTGAATCGCGGGCGCGGCCGGATTGGTGGCGATCACCACCGTGGTGACCTGCCACACGGCCAGCGCGTGGCGCACCGCGGCGATCTCGGCACGGGTCCCGGCCGGTGCCGGCACGCCGACCCCGAACCCCAGCCGGCCGAGAACCTTGAACCCGGGTGCGGCCGATCCCGGCGCGCTTCCGCACTCCCTGCGGCCCTCCGCCGCCGGCCTGGCTGTAGTGCATGCGGTTGACCGCCTGCCACGCCATCGCCGACTGGATCCCCGAGAACGGCGCCGGATACGAGAGCAGGACGCGCCCCGGGGGCAGCGTCGGCGCCACCTCCGTGTACCAGCGGGGCAGGATCACCGGCCGCATCGTGAAGGGGAGGCGGTCGCCGAACGTCACCGTCATGGGCACCAGGGCGACACCGGCCGCGGCGGCGGCGGCCACGACGCCTCGCCAGTCCGGAAGCACGCGGTGGATGCGCTCGAGGACGATCGCCAGCATGACGGCCGCGGCCAGGAACCCGATGGCCATGAAGCGCTGCTCGATCACGTTCTCGATGATGGGGAGTTTGGTGAAGATCCAGGCCGGCTCCCACTGGCCATGTCGCTCCCCCAACGAGCACACGACACAGAGGAAGAGCACGAAGCCGAAGAACCACAGGCGCCGGTCGCGCCGGAAGGCCACGACGCCTGCCAGGAGGACGGCGACGAAACCCCAGCCGAGATACCCCGCCGACGCCAGCGGCGCACCTTCGTACCCGCCCAGCGTCATGAACACGTTGTGGGGATCGGGGTAGCCGGCGGACACGTAGCTCGAGGGGATGAAGCCTCCGATCACTCCGACGTTGGGCCACACCAGGCCGGACAGGTGCGCCGGACCCTCGAGTGCGAACCACACCGGCCAGGCGAGGAGCACGCCCCCCACGACCACCCCCACGGCAAGTCCCGTGGCGGCGTGGGGCGCCAGCCGCCGCAGCGTGTCGCGGTCGGATGCCAATGCCGGCGATCACGAGGACCACCAGGCAGACCGCGGCGACCAGGGCGGTGATGGCGAGGAGCTCGGAGGAGAGGAAGAACTGCGCGAAGACGAGCAGCCCCGAGCAGGACCCCGGCCCAGACCGGGCTGTGACGCTGGCGGACGATGATCTCGTCGAGGACGACCAGGATCAGCGGGAGCAGCATCAGCGCCGCGGTCATCAGGTGGGCGAACTCGAGGCTGGTCAGCACGAAGGGCGAGAAGCCGTAGAGCAACCCGCCCACGAAGGCGGCCGGCGTCCAGGACACCCAGCGCCGAATCGACGACGAAGGCGGTGAAGGCACCGATGGCCGGGGTGAGGGTCGAGGCGACGTTGAGCGAGGCCACGGGCCCCCAGATCCAGGTCACGGGGACCAGCGGCAGGCTCAGCCCGGTGACCGACGTCTGGGCCAGCAGGTTGATGCCCCCGGGGTGGAAGAGCGCGGTCGAGAAGAAGGGGTTCTGCCCGTGGGCCAATGCGGTGGCGGGCCACTGGAAGAACCACAGGAACAGGGCGGGGTCCCCGCACCCGCACAGCGTGTGGGTCGTCGCGCCCTCGACCCAGGCGTGCACCCACAGCGCGAAGCCCACGACGAGGTAGACCACCCCCGCCGCGACCAGCGTCATCCACGGCCGCCAGCGCATGGCGCCCGCCGGCGCGTGTTCAGCCAGGGTCGCGGGTGCCCGCCGTGGCCGCCGTGCGCCGCGGCAGCACCGGGGCGTCTCGTCCGGTCGAGCCCGCCTCGTGGTACTCCTCCTCGACGTTGACGGCCCAGATGTCGTGGTCGGCGCCGTACATGTTCTCGACCGTGAGCATGGCGGTGTACATGGAGTGGTCCTGGTTGTTGTACTTGTGCATGCCGTTGCGCCCGACGGGGTGGACGTTGGGGGCGTTGGCGTCGAGCCAGGTGCGGATCGTGTCGACGTTGGCCTTGTAGGCGAAGTCGTAATAGGGGTAGGCCTTGGGCACGCGGACGACGTAGCCGTGCTCGACGTCGCCGGGCTCGGCGAGGCCGAGCGAGATCAGCTCCGTGGTCCCGAGCGCGATCAGCTCGTCGTCGGGCGTGTTCCACATGTCGTCGCCCTCGAAGACGAAGTACTCGAGGCCGAGGCAGGTGCGCCCGTCCTTGACCAGGTAGGGCGACCACGAGCCGTAGTTCTGGATGCGCCCGACCTCGACGTCGGTGGCGTGGATGTAGATCCAGTTGTCGGGGAAGCTGCGTGACTCGGGCACGACGAGCGCGACGGTCAGGTAGTCGCGGTAGTGCAGGTCGTCGGCGGCGGCCACCACCTCGGGGGGCGGGGCGGGGGTGATGGTGTTCACGAGCTCGCGCATGGGCATGGTCGAGATGACGTGCGAGGCGGCCACGGGTGTGCTCGGTGCCGCCCTGGGTGTAGGTCACCGCGGCGGCCCGGCCGCCCTCGACGTGGATGGAGGTGAGGCGGGCCCCCATCTCGATGCTCCCCCCGGCGCCTGCACCTTGTCGGCGCAGACCTCCCACATCATCCCGGGCCCGTACTTGGGGTACTGGAACTCCTCGATGAGGGTGGTGATCTCGGTCTGGTCCCGCTTGGGCAAGATGGCGTTGACGACCGCCTTGCGCAGGTCGAGGTTCTTGACCCGCTGCGCCGCCCAGTCGGCGGGCATGTCGGCGACGGGCACCCCCCAGACCTTCTCGGTGTAGGTCTTGAAGAAGGTGCGGTAGAGGCGCCAGCCGAAGCGCGCCACCAGCCAGTTCTCGTAGTTCGACTCGTCCTTGGGGGGCCGGATGCGGGCCCACAGGTAGGAGAAGCCGCACAGGACCGCCTCGAGCAGGCCCAGGTTGCGCAGGGCGTTGAGGGCCTTGAGGGGGTAGTCGTAGAACTTGCCCTCGTAGTAGATGCGGCTCATGCGCGGGCGCAGCATGAAGTCGCCCTCGGGGAGGATCTCGTGCCAGAGGGCCTCGACCTCGGGCACCTTGGTGAAGAAGCGGTGTCCGCCCAGGTCGAAGCGCCAGCCGTCGCGCACGACGGTGCGGCTGATGCCCCCCACCACGTCGTCGGCCTCGAGGACGACGGGGTGCTCCCCCCGTTTGGTCAGCAGGTAGGCCGCCGTCAGGCCCCCGGGACCCGCGCCGGCGATGACGACGGGGGCTTCGGCGGGGGTCACCACGAGCAAGGCAGGTTAGTGGACCCCCCGTGGGCGCCCGGGGAGGCCCCGGGCCCTGAGACGGGGGCCGGGGAGGGTGAGGCCGGTCAGGGGACCGAGACGTTGAGGAAGGCCAAGAGTGCGTACCCGGCCAGCCCCGCGGCCAGCAGGGCGAGGACCGCCCGCTCGAGCTGGGACGCCGTCAGGACGACGGCGGCGGCGATCGTCAGCGGGAAGGCGCTGAGCGCGTAGCGCTCGAAGGAATCGAGGTTGGCGCCCGCGACGGCGGTGGCGAGCACGGCGGCGGCGAAGAGCGTGTACGGCGCCGGAAGCCGGCGCCAGCAGACGGCGAGCATGGCCAGAGCGAGCAGCACCCAGGGCACGTGGAGGGCCGTGCCGACGTGATGGTGCAGCACGCCGCTGGCGTCGTGGTACAGCGTCACGAAGGGATCCGAGAGCCCGCCGTGATGCGAGCTCTGGAGCTGGACCCGCAACGGCGCCCACCAGTCACCCACCACGTGGGACGACCAGGCCAGGAAGCAGAGGAGGCCGAGGAACGGCGCGGCGACGGCGCCGAGGCCGGCCACACGGTCTCCCCGGCCGAGCCGGGGCCACCAGCGGACGAGCTCCGCCCCCGACCGCCAGGACGAGGAGGACACCGATCGGCCGCGTCAGCGCCGCCGCGAAGGCGAGCAGGGCGGCCACGGCGAAGTGCGGGCGCGCCGTGGGCGGGGGCCGCAGGGCCAGGAAGCAGCCCACGGCGAGCACCAACAGGACCGACTCGGCATAGCCCATCACCAGCACGAAGGACGCCGGGAGGAGGCTCAGGATCCAGACCGCCCGACGGGCGGGTGCGCCCGCGCCGGTCTCGCGCCGCGCCAGGACGTAGAGCATCGCCGTTGCCGCCAGCGCCGCCGCGTTGGCGAGGAGCACGAGGCGGGCCCGTCACCCAGCCCGGGCACCCAGGCCAGCACGTGGGTCAGCAGCGGCACTGCGGGGAAGAACCGCAGCGACTCGTGCCCCAGGGGCCCGTAGCCCTGACGGGCGATGGTCTCGTACCAGCCGGCGTCCCAGCCCAGCAGTCCCTGGTGCACCCGGGCCGCGACACCGGGGGCGGACGGGTGGGTGCGGTCGACGACGAAGTGGGCCAGCCCCAGTGTCCCCGCGACCACCACCCGCGCCACGGCGAACGGGAGCAGCGCCTCGCGCAGCGATTCGGGAAGCCGCTCCCACACGGCACGGGTGCCCCCCGTCCGGCCGGTCGGCGCGCTCGCCGGCGTCACTGGTGGTGCCCGTGCCCGTCTGCACCGCCGGCTCGGTCACCCTCGCCACCCTCAGGGGCCCGAGGTGGAGAACTGGGTCAGGGTCATCGGCTCGTAGAAGAGCGTCTCATGGCCGGTGACGACGTTGCGGCCGCCACCGCCCGCCTTGGTCGCCGCCGCCAGGAGGTCCGACGCGATCGTCTCGCACTTGGTCTCGTAGGTCTCGTACATCGGATACCAGACGAGCCAGAGGTGATGATCCGTCCCGGCCTTCTGGAAGACGGCGTCGGCGAACGCATTGGGGTCGGCCGCCCCGACGGTGTCGGCGTAGTCGACCCAGTCGACGATCTGGGGCCCGGTGCGGCGGGGAAACGTGATCATGCGGTACTGCGAGGGGTCCCGGAGCTGGCGGTACACCGCCGGGCCCAGCTGGTCGGGACAGAACGCGATGACGTCCCCCGGCTTGGCCTCCGCGTTGAGTGCCGCCGCCACCGCATTCGCCTGCGTGCGCTGTGTCGTCACGTTCTGCGCCGACGAGACGAGCCCGGCGGCGACGGCCAGCGCCACGACGACGACCCGCGCCTTCGGGTTGAGCAACGTCGTCGTGCCGAGGGCCACCAACAGCAAGAACGGAAGGAAGACCACGGCGGCATAGCGGGAGGAGAACGCGCTGGCGGTGAGGATTCCGCCGGCGATGGCCGCGAACAGCGTCCCGAGGACGACGAAGCCGATGCCACGGGCGCGGGGACGGGTGCGCAGATCGAGCTCGATGATGCGGCCGCTGCGGCCGACGCCGAACACGGCGAGCGCCAGCATGCAGAAGTAGATGACCGCCAGCAGCCGGCCCTGGTTGGTCGCCGTCTTCAGCGTCGAGCCCTGGTTGTCGGTGAAGCCGGTCAGCGCGTTGATCACCGCCGAGAAGTTGGGCGGTTGCGCCCACGGGGTGCCCGTGTGCTGCGTCTGGAAGAAGAAGGTCGGCAGCCACGGCACGAAGAGCAGGCAGCCCGCGGCCACCCCGATCAGTGCGGCCCAGGGTGCCTCCTCGGGGTGCCCGCGGCGCCGGGTGCGCACGATGGAGGCGACGAGCCAGATGGCGACCATGCCGACGAGATAGACGGACCAGTACTGGGCGTAGAGCAGCGCCGCGGTGACGATCGCGACCGCGATCAGGTTGCCCGGGCGCGGCGAGGCGACCGCCCGCCGCAGAGCCAGGAAGCCACAGCCGGTCAGCAGGATCACGAGCGCGTACATCCGGGACTCGGTGGCGTAGTACACGGCGAAGGGGGCGCTGGCCAGGAGCACGACCATCGTCCACGCGACGGCCCGGCCACCCAGGCGATTCCCGCAGAGCCAGGCGACCGGGAGCGTCAGCACGGCGATCACGCCGGAGAGGGAGCGCACCGCCACGTTGGACTGCCCGAACAGGACGATCCAGAAGTGCAGGAGGTAGTAGTAGAGCGGCGGGGCACCGTCGTGCTTCAGTGCGTTCGGGATCTCGTGCAACGGCAGGCGGGCGATGTCGACCGTGAGCGCCTCGTCGAGCCACAGTCCCGAGCGGGTCCAGAAGCGCAGGAACAGCCCGGCGGCGACCACCAGCCCCACCCCGACGGCGACGACCGTGCGCGTGCGACCGCTGAGAGCGGGAACCTCCTCGGGCATGGGGCGCATGGTAGGACAATGGGGTCGCGGTCTAGGATCATTCGCCGCCGGTGGGGGTCGGCGTGGATACCTGGGGACCGAGTCAGATGGAAGGGGGAAAGAGGCGCCGTGGTCCGTTACATCGCCAAGAGGGTGATCCTCCTCATCATCATCATCCTCTTCGTGTCCGTCGCGATGTTCTTCCTGGTCCACCTGCTTCCGGGCAACCCCACCGACACCATCCTGGGCCCCAACGCGACACCCCAGAACGTCGCCACGGTCGACCGCCAACTGGGCCTCAACAAGCCGCTGTGGCAGCAGTACTTCATCTGGATGGGCCACGTCTTCCAGGGGAACCTGGGACAGTCCTACACGACACACCAGTCGACGACGACCATCATCTCCCAGTCGTTCCCGATCGACCTCGAACTCATCATCTTGTCCCAGGTCATCGCGTTCGTCATCGCCCTTCCGATGGCGATGCACTCGGCGCGTCGCCCCAACAGGCTGTTCGACCGGGCGTCGAACAGCGGGACGTTCGCCATGCTCGCCCTGCCGCCGTTCGTGATCGCACCCGTCCTCGTGCTCATCTTCGCGGTGCACTGGCACATCTTCCCCGGGCCCGCGTCGTACGTGCCCCTGACGCAGAACTTCTGGTCGAACGTCCACACGATGTTGCTGCCTTCCATCGTCCTCGCCCTCGGCGGCATCGTCGTGTACTTCCGGCTGCTCCGGAACGACCTCATCTCGACGCTGCAGGAAGATTTCATCACGATGGCCCGCTCCAAGGGCCTCTCGGACCGGCGCATCATGTGGCGCCATGCGTTGCGCCCGTCGTCCATCTCGTTGCTGGCCTCGGCCGGCGTCACGATCGGCAGCCTCATTGCCGGGACGTTCATCGTCGAACTGCTATTGCAGATGCCGGGACTCGGCTACCAGCTGATCTCGAGCGTCAATCAGGACGACTACACGGTCGTCCAGGGCATCACCCTGTTCGTCGCCATCGCCATCGTGCTGATCAACTTCATCTTCGACTTCCTGTTCACCATTGTCGATCCGAGGATTGCCCGTGAGTAGCGTCAGCCTGACCCACCCCACCAACGAGGCCTTCGCCGACATCAAGGAGGAGATCGCCGCCGAGGAGGCGGCCGACCCGACCAAGAAGCGGCTCGGTCCGCTCTTCTGGATCTGCGCGGGCTGGATCGTCCTGGTCGCGGTGATGGCCACCATCGCGAGCCTGTTGCCGCTGCCCAATCCCAACCTCGGGAACTACAACAGCGTGCAGAACGGTGGTCCGGGGTGGGGCCACATCCTCGGCACCGACGACCTCTACCGTGACATCTTCAGCCGCCTGGTCTACGGGGCACGGGTCTCGCTCGTCGTGGGGTTCGGTGGCGCCCTCATCGGACTGGTCCTCGGCGGCATCCCCGCCATGATCTCGGCCTACCGGCGGGGTCGTATCGACACCGCCTTGAACACGGGTTCCTACGTGGTGCTCGCCTTCCCCGCCATCGTCGCCGTCATCGCCATCGTGTCGTTCTGGGGCAAGTCCATGTTCAAGATCACCCTGATCATCGGCCTGTTCGCGGCACCCTTGATCTTCCGCGTGGTCCGCGCCTCCACCCTGTCGTACGCCACCCGCGATTTCGTGCTGGCGGCCAAGGCGCTCGGTGCCAGCGACACGCGCATCCTGACCCGCGAGATCCTGCCCAACATCATGCCGACCATCGTGTCGTTCGGCCTGATCGCCGTGGCGACCATCATCGTCCTCGAGGGATCGCTGGCCTTCCTGGGCCTCTCGGTGCCGCCGCCGACGCCGAGCTGGGGCAACATGCTCAACGAGGGATCGACCCTGCTGACCGGCGCCAAGGGGCAGACGAACCCATGGCTCGTCATCTTCCCGGCCGGTGCCATGTTCCTGCTCCTGATCAGCCTCAACGTGGTGGCGGACCAGCTGCGGGCCTACTTCGACGTCACCGAGATCAAGCTGTGAGCCCCGGCTCCCTGCTGGAGGTCGAGGACCTCCACGTGTCCTTCGCCACGAGCCGTGGCTCGGTGCGTGCCGTCCAGGGGGTGTCGCTCTCGCTCGACCAGGGCAAGACGCTCGGCATCGTGGGCGAGTCCGGCTCGGGCAAGACGGTCCTGTCGCGGGCCATCATGGGCCTGCTGCCGCGGGCATCGACGATGCAGAGCGGCTCGGTCCGCTACAACGGCACCGAGATCCTGAACGCGCCCAACGACGACCTGCGCAAGCTCTGGAGCACGCACATCGCCATGGTCTTCCAGGACCCGATGACCTCGCTCAACCCGGTGCAGCGCATCGGCAACCAGATCACCGAGCCGCTCAAGATCCATCTCAAGCTCTCCAAGGGCGAGGCCAAGGAGACGGCGCTCTCCCTCCTGATGCAGGTGGGAATCCCCTCCCCCGTCGAGCGCTACGAGGCGTACCCGGCCCAGCTCTCGGGCGGGATGCGCCAACGCGTCATGATCGCCATCGCCCTGGCCTGCGCCCCCCGGCTCCTCATGGCCGACGAACCGACGACCGGGCTCGACGTGACGGTGCAGGCGCAGATCCTCGACCTCCTCGGCCAACTTCAGCGCGACCGCGACATGGCGATGGTCCTGGTGACGCACGACCTGGGGGTCGTCGCCACCCGCACGGACGAGATCATCGTGATGTACGCCGGCAACGTCGTGGAGCGCGCGCCGACCAACGTCCTCTTCAAGAGCATGGCCATGCCGTACACCGAGGCGCTGCTCAATTCGACGCCCCGGATCGCGAACCCGAGCCACACGCGACTGAGCGCGATCGAGGGCAGGCCGCCGGACCTTCTGCACCCTCCTGCCGGCTGCCCGTTCTCGCCCCGCTGCCCCTATGCCCAGGACAAGTGCCACCGGGAGAAGCCGCCCCTCGTCGAGGCGGCGCCGGGCCACAGCTATGCGTGCTGGTTCCCGCTCACCTCGCCGGCGACCGCGGCGGTGACGGCATGACGGACACCGCCACCGAGACCGAGGTCGTCCGGACCGACCCGCTCCTCTTCGTCGAGGACCTCCACGTCTCGTTCCAGAAGGGAAGCACGACCGTGCAGGCGGTGGCCGGGATCACGTTCACCATGCGCCAGGGCGAGACGCTCGGCCTCGTCGGTGAGTCCGGGTGTGGCAAATCGACGACCGGCCGGGCCATCGTGCAGGTGGAGCGCGCCACGTCCGGCAGGATCCACTTCGGCGACACCGAATTGACCGCGCTCAACCGCGGCGATCTGCGGACGCTGCGGACCCAGGTCCAGATGATCTTCCAGGACCCCATTTCCTCCCTGAACCCGCGCCGGCGTGTCTGCGACATCGTCGCGGAGCCGCTGACCATCTGGAAGATCGGGAGCAAGGAGGAGCGACGGCAGGCCGCCAACGCGATGCTCGAGACGGTCGGGATCGACCCCTACCTCCACGGCGGCCGGCGACCCCGCGAGTTCTCGGGCGGGCAGTGCCAGCGCATCAGCATCGCCCGGGCACTGGTGCTCAAGCCCAAGCTGCTCGTCTGCGACGAGATCGTCTCCGCCCTCGACGTGTCGGTGCAGGCCCAGATCCTCAACCTGCTGGAGGACCTGAAGCAGGAGTACCACCTGACGGTCCTCTTCATCGCCCACGACCTGGCGGTGGTCAAGAACGTGAGTGACCGCGTCGCCGTCATGTACCTGGGCCGCCTGTGCGAGATCGCACCGGCCGACATCCTCTACGAGGCGCCCGCCCACCACTACACGGCGGCGCTGCTCGCCTCGGCGGTGGAACCGGACCCCGAGGCGCCCCGGACCTCTGTACCGCTGGTCGGCGAGCCCCCGAGCCCGATCAACCCGCCGTCCGGCTGCCGCTTCCGGACCCGCTGCCCGCGGGCCGAGGAGCGCTGCGCGGAGGAGGTCCCCGAGATGCGGGAGATCGCGGTCGGCCACCAGGTGGCGTGCCACTTCCCGATCGGGAGTTGACCATCCGCCCGCAGCGGGTCGTCGCCCGCGCCAGGCTCCGGCTCGCAGGCGCGCTCATCGCCCTCGTGGGCGCGCCGGGCGCCCTCGTCCTGGTGCTGCCGGCGGCGCCGAGCGGCGCCGACACCCCTGTCCCTCCCGCCTCGGTCCGGGCTTTCGGCGCGCCCGCGCTCGGGGATCTCTCGGCCGTGTCGCCGAACCTCCCGGTCGTCGCCGTGGCCTCCACCGCCGACGGCGCCGGCTACTGGCTCGTGGCGTCCGACGGCGGTGTCTTCTCCTACGGGGATGCCGCCTTCCACGGCTCGACGGGTGACCTGACCCTGGTCCAGCCCATCGTCGGGATGGCGGGGGACGCGGCCACAGGCGGCTACTGGCTGGTGGCCTCCGACGGCGGCGTCTTCGCGTTCGACGCACCGTTCGACGGGTCGCAGGGGGGCCAGCCCCTCAACCAGCCGATCGTCGGCATGGCCGCCACTCCGGACGGCGGCGGCTACTGGCTCGTGGCCTCCGACGGCGGCATCTTCAGCTTCGGCGACGCCGCATTCCACGGCTCGACCGGCGGCCTGGCGCTCAACGCGCCGGTGGTGGGCATGGCGGCGACCGGGGACGGCGGCGGCTACTGGCTCGTGGCCTCCGACGGCGGCATCTTCGGCTTCGGCGACGCCACCTTCCACGGCTCGACCGGCGGTCTGGCGCTCAACGCGCCGGTGGTGGGCATGGCGGCGACCGGGGGCGGCGGCGGCTACTGGCTCGTGGCGCTCGACGGCGGGGTCTTCAACTTCGGTGATGCGCCCTTCGACGGCTCGGCGCTGAGCGATGCCGACGCCCCGGCCGTCGGCATCGCCGCGGCGGGGAGCGCGCCGGGATCGGGCTACCGGGTTGCGTACGGGGGTCTGCCGGCGCCCTTCGGTCCCGCCGTGGCCGGGTACCTCGCCCAGCGGGCCGACAACGTCTCCATGACGATCTACGACGTGGCCAACGGCGCCACCTGGGAGGTCAACCCGGGCCAGGCCCAGGTCACGGCCAGCATCGTGAAGGTCGACGTCATGGCGGACGCGCTGGCGGCTGACCAACGATCCGGCGGCATCCCGCCCCAACAGGCCGCGCTGATACCCCCGATGATCGAGGTGAGTGACAACAACGCCGCCACGTCGATGTGGGGGATCATCGGCGGCGCCGCCGGGCTCGCGGCCTTCGACGGCGTCCTCGGGCTCCAGTCGACGACGCCGTGGCCGGGCCCGATCACGGACACCAACCTCGGGTGGGCGTACACCACGACGAGCGCCGACGACATGGTGAAGGTCGTCCGCACCTTCGCCCTGGCGAACCCGGTCCTCTCCGACCCCTACCGCGCCTACGGCCTCTCCCTCATGCACAACGTCAGGGCGGACCAGGTCTGGGGCGTGCCGGCCGGCGCGCCGGCGGGCAGCGTCGCCGTCAAGACCGGCTTCATCACGCCGGGCCCCGGGGACGCACAGGTCAACAGCATCGGGTATGTCGCCGGCGGCGGCCGCAACTACGTGTTCGCGATCCTGACGGACGGCAACCCGTCGGAGTCCTACGGCGTGGAGACGATCAACGCGGTGGCGAATCTCGTCTTCGACTCGCTCGGCCCGCGCTGAATGAGCCCGCCCCCGGCGCCGGGAGCCCGGCCCCGGGTGGCCCTTGCCGCCTCGCCCCAGTTCCCCGACCTGTTCGAGGAGGGACCGCTCGTCATCCACGCGCTCGACGACGTCGGCCTCGACGCCCGGACCGCGGTCTGGAGCGACCCGGCGGTGGACTGGTCCGCCTTCGATCTCGTCGTGGCCAACGGGGCCTGGGACAACATCCATCACCCCGTGGCGTTCCTCGACTGGGCGGACCGGGTGGCCGCCGCCGGCGTGCCCGTGGTCAACCCTCCCGCGACGTTGCGCTGGAACCTCGACAAGCGCTACCTCCGCGACCTCGAGGCGGAGGGCGTCCCGACGGTGCCGACATCGTGGGTGGAGGCAGAGCGGCGGTTCGATCCGTCGGCACTCGACTTCCCGGCCGGTGAGATCGTCATCAAGCCGTCGCTGTCGGGCGGCGGCTACCGGACGGCGCGCTACGAGCCCCACGAGCACGCGGCGGCGAGGGCGCACGTGGCCGAGCTCGTCGGATCGGGCCGGACCGTCATGATCCAGCCCTACCAGCCGGCCGTCGACGACGCCGGTGAGGTGGGGCTCATCTTCCTCGGCGGCGCCTTCGGGCATGCGATCCACAAGGACCCGATGATCCGCCGGGGGGTCGGCGCCCTCGACAACCTGATCGCCAACCAGGTGGTGACCGGCGCGATCGGCCACGCCGCCACAACTCGCGGTCGGTCGCAGGGCCGTGGCGGCCGCCGAGCGCCTGCTGGGCCCGACCACGTACGCCCGGGTCGACATCGTCGAGCGCCCGGACGGGGAGCCGGCGGTGCTCGAGCTCGAGCTGCTCGACCCCGTCCTCTTCTTCGTCGAGGCTCCCGAGTCGGCCGCTGCGTTCGCACCGTGTCCTGCGGGAGCGGATCACCCGACCGGCGTGATGCCCGCCGCGTTGATCGAGAAGCCCTTCCCGCTCGTGACGGTGCAGGTGACGCCGGTCGTGGCCGACACGCACCGGAAGGGACCGACGCCGGTCGGCCGTGCCGTAGGCCAGGGTCGGGGTGCCGAGCCCCGCGTTGCTCAGGCACTGCTGTCCGATGCACTGGGTCAGGACGCCGTCCACGGTCATGTGCACCGAACGCGGCGGCGAGAACGTCAGGCAGAGGGCGCCCTCGTTGGTCGGGCCGAAATCGACCTCACATCCGATGTTCCCCGACGGCGACACGAACTCACCGCCCGTCGCGGTCTGCATCGGCACGAAGGGAGTCGGGACGCCGGGGATCGTCGTCGTGGTGGGCGAGCTCGTCGTGGTCGACGGCGGGGCGGTGCTTGTGGCGCTGGTGGTCGTCGTGGCCGTGTCCGGGCCCGAGCTGCACGCCGCCAGCAACACGGCGCCCAGCGCGACCGTGCCACAGGCCGCTCGCGCCGGCGCCCGCGAGCGCACGGAGGCGCCTCCGGGAGCCCGCCGGCCCCGGGCCGTCAGCCTTCCGGCGCCGTCTCGGCGGGCTCGGCGACCGGTTCTGCGGTGGCCGTGGCGGCCTCGCTCTCGCCCGTCTCGGCGGCCGGACCCTCGCCCGTCTCGGCGGCCGGACCCTCGCCCGTCTCGGCGGCCGGACCCTCGCCCCCGGGCGCAGCTTCGGCCTCGGGATGGTGCACCGGCGTCCCGATCTCCTCGGCGAAGTCGGCCCAGGCGGCCTGCGCCTCGGTCTCGGGGGTGAACTCCCCCTCGGCGTAGTCGAAGCCGATGTAGTTGCCCTCTTCGTCGTAGGCGTGCTCGCCGAAGGCCTCGCGGTACTCCTCGGAGACCTCGCCACCCTCGGCCGCCTGCTTGATCGAGAGCGAGATGCGGCGGCGCTGCAGGTCGATGTCGATGATCTTGACCCAGAGCTCCTCGCCCGGGGTGACGACCTGCTCGGGCAGGTCGACGTGGTGCACCGCCATCTCGGAGATGTGCACCAGGCCCTCGATTCCGTCGCCCACCTGCACGAAGGCGCCGAAGGGGACGAGCTTGGTGATGCGGCCGTAGACGAGCTGACCGACGGCGTGGCTAGTCGGCGAACTCCTGCCAGGGGTCGGACTGCGTGGCCTTCAGCGAGAGGCTGATGCGCTCCTTGTCGAGGTCCACGTCGAGCACCTCGACCTCGATCTCGTCGCCCACGGACACGACGGACGACGGATGGTCGACGTGCTTCCAGCTGAGCTCGGACACGTGGACGAGGCCGTCCATGCCGCCGAGGTCGACGAAGGCGCCGAAGTTGACCACCGAGGAGACGATGCCCTTGCGGCGCTCCCCCGGCTTGAGGTTCTGCAGGAAGTCGCCCCGCTGCTCCTTCTGGGCCTCTTCGAGCCAGGCCCGCCGCGACAGGACGACGTTGTTGCGGTTGCGGTCCAGCTCGATGATCTTCGCCTCGATCACCTTGCCCACGTAGGGCTGCAGCTCGCGCACCCGGCGCAGCTCCACCAGCGAAGCGGGCAGGAAGCCGCGCAGGCCGATGTCGACGATCAGGCCGCCCTTGACCACCTCGATGACGGGGCCCGAGACCATCTCGCCGTTGTTCTTCTTCTCCTCGATCGTGGTCCAGGCCCGCTCGTACTGGGCCCGCTTCTTGGAGAGGACCAGCCGCCCCTCCTTGTCCTCCTTCTGGAGGACGAGCGCCTCGACGTGGTCGCCGAGCGAGACGATCTCCTCGGGATTGACGTCGTTGCGGATGGACAGCTCGCGGGCGGGGATGACGCCCTCGGACTTGAAGCCGATGTCGAGCAGGACCTCGTCGCGGTCGATCTTGACGACCGTCCCCTCGATCACGTCGCCGTCGTCGAACTCGATGATGGAGTCGCCCATCGCCTGTTCGAGATCCGAATCCGCCAGGTCGTCGTCGACGATGGTGCGGGGGGTGTAGTTGCCCTCGGCGTCGAAGCTGCCCATCGCTTCGGGAGAGCAGGAGGGAGGTGCGTGCTGCGTCAGACATTGCGAAGCTCCTTGCGGCGGGTGCGACTTGCACCTGCAGGACCGCGCCGGGGTCGGGACTCGTCGGATACGGGGTGCACCGCCGCCGGTGCCGGCGGGCAAGGAGGTACAGGGTACCAGCTGCTCAGCAGGGGCTATCTCGCCCGTGCTCGTCCGAGGGTCAGACCTTCGCGGTCAGCCCTTGGCCGCCGCCCAGCTCGGACCGGCCGCCATGGAGATGGTGAGGGGGACCTTGAGGTCGGCCGCCCCGGTGAGGGCGGACTCGGTGAGGCGGCGCACGTCCTCCTCCTCCCCCGGCGACACCTCGACGATCACCTCGTCGTGCACCTGGAGCACGAGGCGGCTCGACAGCGCCGCCGCCTCGAGGTCGCGGTCGAGCCGGACCAGGGCCAGCTTGAAGATGTCGGCCGCCAGCCCCTGGATGCCGGCGTTCATGGCCTGGCGCTCGGCCGCCTGGCGCAGCCGGTAGTTCGCCGCGTGCAGGTCGGGCAGCGGCCGGATGCGGCCGAACATGGTCCGGGTGGCGCCCCGGATCTTGGCCTCGGCCACCGTCTGGTCCATGTACTGCTTCACCAGCGGGAAGGCCCCGAAGTAGCTGTCCATGATGGCGGCCGCCTCCTCCACCGGCGACGCCCAGGCGCTGGCTCAGGCCGTAGGCCTCCATGCCGTAGGCGAGGCCGTAGGAGACCATCTTGGAGAACTCGCGCTGGGTGTGCGTGACCTCGTCGGGGCTGATGCCGTAGACGGCGGCGGCCACCGTCCGGTGCACGTCGGAGCCGCTCGTCAGCGCGTCGATGAGACCGGGGTCCTCGGAGAGGTGCGCGATGCAGCGCAGCTCCACCTGGTCGTAGTCGGCCACCAGGAAGGTGCAGCCCTCGGCCGGCACGAAGGCACGTCGGAACTGCTTGCCCAGCTCGGTGCGCACCGGGATGTTGTGCAGGTTGGGGCGGTCCGACGAGATGCGCCCGGTGCGGGCCACGGTCTGGCCGAAGGACGCGTGGATGCGCCCGTCGGCCTGCACCTCGGCCAGCAGGCTCTCGCCGTAGGTCGAGCGCAGCTTCTCGACCTCGCGGTACTCGAGCAGCGCCTCGATGATGGGGTGGGCCCCGCGCAGGCTCTCGAGCGTCTGGGCATCGGTGGAGAAGCCGGTCTTCGTCTTCTTGCCCGGCGTGAGCCCGAGCTCCTCGTAGAGCACCGTGCGCAGCTGCGGCGTCGAGTTCACGTTGAACTCGTGGCCGGCGCAGCTCCTGCACCTCCGCCTGGAGCGTGGCCGCCGATGCCTTGAGCGAGTCGGCGATGGCCTGCAGCTCGGCCCGGTCGATCGCCGATGCCGGCCACCTCCATCTTGGCCAGGACGCGCACCAGCGGCGTCTCGATGTCGTCGTGCAGCATGACCATGTCCTCGGACTCGCAGCGCGCCGGCGGAACCCGGCGGCCATGGCGACGACGTCGCACGCCTCGCCGGCCGCCTCCCGGGCCACGTCGAGGGCCTCGGTCCCGGGCTCGGCGATGTCGAGGGTGAGCTGGCCGGTCTGCTCGCGCAGCTGCTGCAGCCCGTACTCGCCCGTCGAGGCGTCGAGCAGGTACGCCGCCACCGCGGTGTCCATCTCGAGCCCGGTCACGTCGATGCCGAGCGGCAGCAGCGACCGCATGGCCTCCTTGACGTGGTGCCCGACGACGGCCCGGGCGAGCACGGCGTTGAGTTTCTTGACCACCGAGGCGGCGCCGAGCAGGTCGCCCGGCACCAGGACGCCCGAGGCCGGCCTCCTCGCCCTCGGTCGCCACCAGCACCAGCCCGACCAGATCGCTGCGCCCCGGCATGCCGTTCCAGCGGGCGGCCAGGGCCAGCCGGCCCTTCCCCAGCTCGTCGATCGACTTGGTGGCCTCGGCCGCCGTCGTGGGCAGCGCGACGTCGCGCAGCTCGAGCGGGGTCCGGTGAGGCCGTCGCCTCGCCGCCGCGACCGGCCGGTGCGCCGCGCCCGGGCCTTCGGCGCGGGACCGCGGCACTGCCGGGCGCGGGCTCGCCCAGCGCGCCGGCGTCGAGGAGCTCCTCCAGGCGCTGCCACACGGTCTTCATCTCGTAGCGCTCGAAGGTCGCCTCGGCCGTGGCGCGGTCCCAGCCGCCGAGCTCGATGTGCGCCACGTCGACCTCGAGGGGCACGTCGCGCACCAGCGGGATGATGCGGGCGTTCGAGCGGGCCAGCTCCTCGTTCGCGGCCAGGTTCTCCCGGAGCTTGGGCGTCAGCTCGCTCGAGGTGGCGAGAAGATGCCGTCGAGGTCGCCGTAGGTGGTGAGCAGCTTGGCGGCGGTCTTCTCGCCCACGCCGGGCACGCCGGGCAGGTTGTCGGAGGGGTCGCCGCGCAGCGAGGCGAGCAGCACGTACTGCGAGGGGGGCACGCCGCGTGCGCTCGACGATGCCCGCCTCGTCGTAGAGCGCGTAGTCGCTCACGCCGCGCTTGTTGTAGAGCACCCGGACGTAGGGGTCCTGGACGAGCTGGAAGCTGTCGCGGTCGCCCGTGACGATCACGACCTCGCGCTGGCGCGCCGCCGCCTCGGTGGCCAGCGTGGCGATGACGTCGTCGGCCTCGAAGCCCGGCGCCTCGATCACCGGGATGGCCAGCGCCGCCATGACCTCGCGGATCATGTCGAACTGCGGCGGCAGCAGCCACGGGGTCTCGGCCCGACCGGCCTTGTAGTCCTCGAGGATCTCGTCGCGGAAGGTCGCGCCCGGGGGCGTCGAAGGCCACGGCGAGCGCCGAGGGACGCTGCTCGCGGATGAGGTAGACCAGCATGGACGTGAACCCGTGCACCGCGTTGGTCACGACGCCCGTCGAGGTGGCCAGCGTGTCGGGCAGGGCGAAGTAGGCCCGGAAGGCGAGCGACATGCCGTCGAGCAGAAGCAGCGGGCCCGGTCGCTCCTGGCGTGTCGCCATGCGCGTCGACTCTACGGGGTGCAGTGTGCCGTCGACGACCTGCTGGGCCACGTCGCGCATGCGGGCCCGCGTCTGCATGGCCGTGCGCTGGATGAAGCCGAAGGCCTCCGTCCTCGGGCAGGTCGTCCCGGTCCATCAGGATCTGCTTCGCCTCGTCGACGATCCGGCGGGTCGCGATCTTGTCCTCGGCCCCGTCGGCGGAGTGCTCCGCCTCGATGGCCCGGTCCTGGCGGGCCTTGGCCAGCACGTCGGCGATGGCCGGGCAGCAGCTCCCGGGGCTGGAAGGGCTTGACCAGGTAGGCCGACACCCCCGAGTCCCGGGCCTCCTCGATCAGGTCGCGCTGGCTGAAGGCCGTGAGCAGCAGGACGACCGACCTGATGGCGCGAGGTGATCTCCCGGGCGGCCCGGATTCCGTCCATCCCCGGCATCTTCACGTCGAGGATGGCCAGGTCGGGCTGGTGCTCCTCGACCAGCTGCACCGCCTCGTCGCCGCGGCCCGTCTCCCCGACGACGTCGTAGCCGGCGGACACCAGGATCTCCTTGAGGTCGAGCCGCACGATGGCCTCGTCCTCGGCGATCACCACCCGGGCCGGAGTGGTGGCGCCGTCGTTGGCGGCGGTCACCGATCGTTCCTCTCCGTCATGGTCACTGCAGTGCCCGGGGCCACGTGGCCCAGGAGCTCGTCCTGGCGGCGCTCCAGGTCGACGACCGTCTTCACCAGCGCCTCGCGGGCCCGTCCCATGGCGTCGGCATGACGTACCGCCTCGTTGTGCTCGTGGGTCGCCAGCGGCGTCTCCGAGACCAGGGCGCGCACCCGGGCCTCGTCGGCCGACTCCTGGACGACCGCCAGCTGCTCGTCGAGCACGGCCAGCTCCTCCCGCGCCCGTACCAGACGGGCGTGGACGTCCCTGATCCGCCGTTCCAGCAGGACTCGATGCATGGAGCGTCAAGTGTACGTGGCGGGGAACCAGCGACGCCGCGCCTCGAGCTCCCCCAGGGCCGCCTCGTCGGGCCGGTTCCCCACGCCCGGCCCGGCGGGGACCCGGACCCACCCGTTGACGACCGGCGGGTAGCCACACGGGTCCACGGCGAGGTAGTCGGCCGGGTCGCCGACGTCGCTGACCAGGCCCGTCGCGTCCTCGCTCAGCCGGGCGGCCAGCGCCAGGTTGGCGGCCCGCCGAGGCCCGCCTCGAAGAAGCCGCCGACGAAGACCGGGACGCCGGCATCGGCGCAGGCCGCATGCGCCGCCCAGGTGGCCCGGACGCCCCCGAGGCGGGCGGGCTTCAGGCAGGCCATGGCGCACGATCCGTTGCGCAGTGCGTCCCTGACCCGTCGCGGCGTCGAGAGCGACTCGTCGAGGCAGATCGGCACGGGCAGCACCGGACGCCAGCTGGGCGTGCGCCACGAGGTCGGCCGGCGGCAGCGGCTGCTCGATGCACAGCACGTCGTAGTCGGCCAGCCGGCTCAGCACGGCGACGTCCTCGTCGCTGCCCCGGTAGGAGCCGTTGGCGTCGACCTGCAGCACGAGGTCGGGATGGTCGGCCCGCGCACGGCCGCGCACCGGCTCGAGCTCCCATCCCGGCTCGATCTTCAGGCGGACACGGGCCGCGCCCGCGGTCACGCAGGCCGCCAGCTCGGCCCGCAGCGTGTCGAGGTCACGGTCGGCGGGGATGCCGACGACGGCGCCGACCGGCATGGCGTCGAAGCCCGGACCGGTCCCGAGCGACTCCGCCATCGAACGGCCCCCGGCGCGCAGCTCGGCGTCCCAGACCGCCATCTCGAAGGCGGCGGCCAGCATCCGGTCCACCGGGGAGGCGGCGAAGAGCTGCGGTACCTCGGCGCCCGCGGGCAGGTGCCCTCCCCGGGCCGCGAGGCGCTGCACAGGCGGGCGCACGCCTCGCGTCGCGGCGGCCTCCTCGACCTCGCCGAGCGCGGGATCGACGGCGGTGGCCTGGGCCAGCGCGGCACACTCGCCCCATCCCTCGCCCTCGTCGGTCACGACGTGCACGAAGAGCAAAGGACGGAGGCGGTGCACCCCGGCGGCGGTGCCGATCTCGCTCCGGAACGGGATGTCGACCCGCACCAGCTCCACCCCGGCGAGCTTCACGGTGCCGGGGCTCCCACCCCCTTCACCGTAGATCCCAGCTTGTACGATCGAGCGTTCCCGCCCGGATGGCGGAATGGCAGACGCGGCGGCCTCAAAAGCCGCTGTCCGAAAGGGCGTGCGGGTTCGAGTCCCGCTCCGGGCACCGCTGCATCCAGGGACTTCGCGGCTGGTGGGCGCCCTTCTGGGCGTGCGTCCACCCCCGTTGACCCGTCACCGGACGTTCACAATTTTCACAACGGGCTCACCCGGGCGGCCCCACCTGCCGATACGTCCGTTAGAACGAGTCTTCCGAACGTGCCAGTCTTGGGAGTGGCCTTGGCGGGGCCGCTTCCGACAATCCCGAACTCGACGACTGCTGGTTGCCGGAGGCACCCACCTCACGAACTCTTATGACCCGCCTCTTTCGAATCGCCGGACTCGCTCTGGCCCTCGCCACGGCCGGCTTGTCCGGATGTGTGTCCCTGGGGGCCGACAGCTGGTCCGGCGCGGCCCTGCGCAGCAGCGACACTCCCCTGCCGCCCGGTTGGGAGCTCTGCGTGCTCCAGGGTCTCAGCGCGCCGGTCACCGCGGCGAACGTGGTCGACCTCGACCAGTGGCAGGCCGCCGAGGGCGGGTCGACCAACAACACCGCGGCCTACAACCCCTTCAACACACGGCGGATGACCGACCCCAGCGGGGCGCCCATTCCCGGGGTGGTCTCGTCGAACGGGTTCCCCGCCTTCGCCTCCTGGGCCGCGGGATGTGCGGCGACCGTGGCCACGTTGTTCCAGCCGAACATGTGGGCCATCACCTCCGCACTCCGCGCCGGGACCATCGCGCCCGCGGGAGCATTCCTCGCGGTCGTCGACCAGAGCGCCTGGTGCGCGCCCTCGGCGGACGGCGTGCCCTGCTATGCGAATGCCGTCCTCGGCGTCGCCGGCAACCTCCCCGACCTGGTGGCCCATTCCTCGGCGCTCGACGTCTACGGGAACGTGAAATCCGACCTGCTGGCCTACCAACTGTCCGTCGCCGCCGTCATCGCGGACCAGGGCGTCGTGGCAGCTCGGAGCGAGCAGCTTGCGGCAGAGCAGTCCCAGGTGTCGGCGGCACGGACGCAGGCCAATAGCGCGGTCCGCGCCCTCCGGCGGTTCGCCATCGACGAATACGTGAGCAGTGGGCTGTATTCGAGCGCCTCGCTGGCCAATCTCGGCGTGGGCGTCAACCCCCACAGTCCGCAGGATCCGGACGGCGTGATCGCGCAGCAATACCTGGGCATCACGGCGAACGACCTGATGGCCCGCGAGAAGGCTTCGCTGGCTGCCGTCCACGCGTCGCTGTCGCGGCGTGACGACGCCACCAGGGCGGTGGCGCAGGCGAATCTCAGGCTGGCGTCGGACAACGCAGCCGTGCACCGCTCCCTCACCCGCATGGTGGCCGACGTGGCGACCATGCAGGTCGCCGGCGCCTGCACGACGGTGGCGATCGCGACCCCTGCACCCACCGGGGCGCCACCGAACGCAGCGGGGTCAACTGGGACGACGACAACGACCGTGCCCCCGACCACGACCACCACGGCCGGGAGGTCGCCGTCGCCCACCACCACCACGACCACGACCACGCACGACGACCGTGCCCCCGACCACCACCACCACGATCCTCGGAACGACGGGGACGACCATCCCGCTGATCGTGGTCCCGACGACCACCACCACGACCACGGTGCCCCCGACCACGACGTCGACGACGACTCCCGCGCCGACCACCACCACGACCACGGTGCCCGGACCCCAATCGACGGCGAGCCCCCAGAACGCCAACCCCGCCGGGGTGGCGGCACTGCAGGGCTGCGTGGCCTCGCTCGCACCGCCCGGCAGCCTCTAAGACCGCATTGCGCCGACCGCCCCGGCCGGCGGTGACTCAGAAGCCGGTTGCGGCGATGATGGCGCCGTTGAGCCGTGTGCCGGCCATGCCTCCGTCATTGGGGGCGTCCCCGTAGGGGTCGACCGCCCCGACGGCGCCGACGACCCAGTAACCCCCTCCGTCCGATGTGGCGAAGACCGCCGTGGCCGGGTTCAAACCGCCGAACTGCCCGCCGGGACTGCCGAAGTTGGCGGCGTCGCCGTAGCCGTACACGGTGCCATTGGCGACGAGCACCCAGTAGCCCCGCCCGTCGGGTGTGCGCACGGCCGAGGTGACGGGAGACCCCGTTGCGCCGGGGGCGCCGAGGAACGGGGCGTCGCCGAACGTGTAGACGTTGCCGGTGGCGGTGAAGAGCCAGTAGCCGTTCCCGGTCGAGTCGGGGATGACGGACACGGCGGGCCCCGAGCAGCCGCCGATCCCCGGGCACGAGCCGGCGAAGCTCGCCCCAGGCCCGAAGGCGAAGACTCCCCCGTCGGACGCCACGACGAAGTACCCCTGGCCGTTGGCGGCGGGCACCATGCCGACGATCGGCGCATTGAGGCTGTTGGGCAGACCCGATCCGGCCGGGTGCAGACCGAGCCCGGGGATGGAGCCGAAGAAGCCGGCGTCGCCGAAGGCGAAGGTGCCGCCGTCGGACGCAACGAGCCAGTAGCCGCCACGGTCCTGCGTGGGGGTGATGCCGACCACCGGGCGCTGGAGTATGAGACTCCCCGTCGACCCGTGGAAGGCGGCTGAGCCGAAGGTGAAGATGCCACCGTCCGAACCGACCAGCCAGTAGCCGTGCTGAGCCGGTGGCGGTGGTGGTGGCGGTGGTGGCGGGGGCGGCGGGGCGCCGGAGACCGTGAAGTCTCCCGAGGAGCTCGTCGTGACGGGGCGTAGTCCGTGAGGTTGGCCCCGTTCTGGGGGGTTCCGCTCAGGCTCGCCCCGCCGCACGAGGAGGCGACCAACGTGTAGCTGCCGTTCGGCAAGGAGGCCGGTGATGGCGGTCGACGGAACGACCTGGCCGCACGTGAGGGCGCTCGTGTTGACGGTCACTGCCGGGCGGCGGGCCGTCGGCGCCGACGAAGTTCGGCGAACCGCCGTTGGTCAGCGTGCCGCTGACGGCGACCGCGATCGGTGCCGGCGTGACCGTCACTGAGCCCGGGACGTCGTTGAAGGTGTAGTTCGCGTCAGCGGCCCCGCTGCAGCTCGACGGGTACGGCGAGCCGACGACGTGGCTCGAGCTGGTGGCCGCCGGTCGTGCAGGTCGGTGGCGTGGCCAGCGACGAGGCGCTGTCACCGTTCTTGAACCCGGAGTAGATCGGCGTGATGGCCGGTGGGGTCCCGCCGTAGGTCATGGAGCCGCTCGAGGCGGTGATCGTCAGCGGGGCCGGGTTGACCGTGACCGATCCACCGACATAGCTGAAGGAGTAGTTGGGGTCGACTGCTCCGTTGCACGACGACGGGTAGGTCGGCGGCGAGGCCGGGCTCGAGCTGGTCGCCGTCGTCGAACACGAGGGGTGGCGTCGTGAGGGCGGAGGCGGAGTCGCCGTTGACGAAGCCCGAGTAGGCCGGCGTGATGGTCGGTAGCGTCCCGCCGTAGGTCATGGACCCGTTCGAGGCGGTGATCGTCAGCGGGGCCTTGTTCACGGTCACGGTGCCCGACGGGTAGCTGAAGGCGTAGTTGGGGTCGACTGCCCCGCTGCACGTCGACGGGTAGGTCGGCGGCGAGGCCGGGCTCGAGCTGGTCGCCGTCGGCGTACAGATCGGCGGGGTGGTCAGCGACGAGGCGGTGTCGCTGTTGACGAAACCCGAGTATGCGGGGGTGATGGTCGGTGGCGTCCCGCCGTAGGTCATGGACCCGCTCGAGGCCGTGATCGTCAGCGGGGCCTTGTTCACCGTCACGCTGCCTGCCACGTAGCGGAAGGTGTAGTTGGGGTCGGCGGCACCGTTGCACGACGACGGGTACGTCGGCGGCGAGGCCGGGCTGGCGCCGGTGGCCGTTGTCGAGCAGGTCGGTTGCGCGCTCAGCGACCCCGGGCCATCGCCGTTCTTCCAGCCCGAGTAGCGCGGCGGTGACGGTCGGTGGCGTCCCGCCATAGGTCATGGAGCCGCTCGAGGCGGTGATCGTCAGCTGAGCCTTGGTCACCGTCACCACACCCGGGACGTAGCTGATGGCGTAGTTGGGGTCGGCGGCCCCGCCGCACGACGACGGGTAGGTCGGCGGCGAGACCGGGCTCGAGCTCGTGGCGGTCGTCGAACAGGTCGGAGCCGGTGACAGCGATGATCCGCTGTCGCCGTTGACGAAGCCCGAGTAGAGGGGGGTGATTGTGGGCACTGACCCGTAGGCAATGGCGGGACTCGAGGCCGTGATCGTCAACGCGACCGGGGAGACCGTGACCGAGCCTGCGACGTAGCTGAAGGCGTAGTTGGAGTCGACGGCTCCGCCGCACGACGTCGGGTAGGTCGGCGGGGAGGCCGGGCTCGAGCTCGTGGCCGTCGTCGAACACGTCGCCGGGGTGGTCAGCGTCGCGGCGGAGTCGCCGTTGACGAAGCCCGAGTAGGCCGGAGTGATCGTCGGTGTCGTCCCGCCGTAGTTCATGGAGCCGCTCGACGCGGTGATGGTGAGCGGGACCTTGTTGACCGTCACGGCGCCCGCCACGTAGTTGATGGTGTAGTTCGGGTCGGTTGCCCCGCTGCACGACGACGGATAGGTCGGCGGGGAGGCCGGGCTCGAGCTCGTGGCGGTCGTCGAACACGTCGGCGGCGTGGTCAGCGACGAGCGGTGTCGCCGTTCTTGAATCCGGAGTAACCCGGTGTGATCGTCGGCACGGTCCCGCCGAAGGTCATGGGCGCGCTGGAGGCTGTGATCGTCAAAAGGGCGGGCGTCACGGTCACCGCGCCCGGGACGTAGCTGATGGTGTAGTTGGAGTCGACGGTCCCGCTGCACGTCGACGGGTAGGTCGGCGGGGAGGCCGGGCTCGCGCTCGTGGCCGTCGTCGGCACACGTCGGCGGGGTGGACAGCGACGCGGCGGTATCGCCGTTGACGAAGCCCGAGTAGCCAGCTGTGACGGTGGGAGTGGAGCCGTAGCTCACGTGCGGGCTCGACGCCGTGATGGTCAGCGGGACCTTGTTCACCGTCACCGTGCCCGCCGCGTAGCCGATGGCATAGTTGGGATCGACGGCGCCGCTGCACGTCGACGGATAGGTCGGCGGCGAGGCCGGGCTCGAGTTCGTGGCCGTCGTCGCACAGGTGGGCGGTGTCGTCAGGTTGGCTGGTCCCTCCCCGTTGACGAACCCGGCGTATCCCGCCACCACGGTCGGCACCGACCCGCCGTAGTTCATGGACACGTTGGAGGCGGTGATCGTCAGCGGGGCCTTCGTGACGGTCACCGAGCCCGCTCCGTAGCTGATGGTGTAGTTGGAATCGACGGCCCCGCTGCAGGAGGACACGTAGGGGCTCCCCGCCACAGGGCTCGAGCTGGTGGCCGTCGTCGAACAGGTCGGGGGGGTGGTCAGCGACGAGGCGGAGTCGCCGTTGACGAAGCCCGAGTACGCCGGCGTGATCGTCGGCACGGTCCCGCCGTAGGTCATGGACCCGCTCGAGGCGGTGATCGTCAGCAGCGCCTTGTTCACCGAGACGGCGCCCGCCACGTAGCTGATGCTGTAGTTGGAGTCCACGGCCCCGCTGCATGAGGACGGGTAGGTCGGCGGGGAGGCCGGGCTCGAGCTCGTGGCGGTCGTCGAACACGTCGGCGGCGTGGACAGCGAGGAGCTGTTGTCGCTGTTCTTGAATCCGGAGTAACCCGGTGTGATCGTCGGCACGGTCCCGCCGAAGGTCATGGGCGCGCTGGAGGCTGTGATCGTCAGCGGGGCGGGACTCACCGTCACCGTGCCGCCGTTGTAGCTGAAGGTGTAGTTGGGATCCACGGCGCCTCCGCAGGAGGACACATAGGGGCTCCCCGCCACCGGGCTCGAGCTCGTCGCGGTCGTCGAGCACGTCGGCGGGCTGGTCAGCGACGAGCTGTTGTCGCTGTTCTTGAATCCGGAGTAACCCGGCGTGATCGTCGGCACCGTCCCGCCGTAGGTCATGGACCCGCTCGAGGCGGTCACGGTCAACGGCGCCGGAGTCACGGTGAAGTCGTTTGCCGCGCTCGTGTAGGCGACGGCGTAGTTGGCGGCGTTGGCGCCCGAGAGAGTCGCCCCGCCACACGAGGAGGGCAACAGCGTGTAGTTGCCGGCAGCCAAGGTCGGTGCGATCGTCGTGGCGGCGCCGACCTTGCTGCAGCTCAGCCCCGACGTGCTCACGGTGATGCCCGAGGGAGGGCTGTCGGCTCCTGCGAAGCTCGCGGACCCCCCGTACACCTGGGAGCCCGACACGGCGACATTGACCGGCACGCCATTGACCGTGAAGTCGTTGGCGGCGCTCGTGTAGACGATGGTGTAGTCCCCCTGGTTGGGGCCCGAGAGGGTCGCCCCGGTGCACGACGTGGACGCCAGGGTGTAGCTCCCGACCGTCAGCGTGGGGCTGATGGAGGTGGAGGCGCCCACCGTAGTGCAGGTGATCCCGCTGGTGTTGACGGTCACGTCGAAGGGCGGTCCCCCGGAGCCGGCATAGTTGGCCGAGCCGCTGAAGGTCGGGGACCCGCCGTACGTCTGCGAGCCCGATACCGCCACGGCGAGAGGGACACCCATGAGCCCGCTCGCGAGTTGGGACACCACCGGCGTCCCGAGCCCGCTGGCCATGTCGTATCCGCTCATGGCCGGGAACTCGCCGCCGTTGGTCGCGTTGTAGTCATTGTTGCCCGATGTGATGTCGTTCAGATAGGTGCTGGGGGACTTCTGCGCCAGCAGGTACAGCGCCGGGTTCAGCGCTCCGTACCCGACCGTGTTTCCGTTGGCGGAAGCGACGACGGCGAGCGCGGCGGCCCACAATGGCGCCGCTCCGCTCGTCCCGCCCAGAGTGCCCCAGTGATTGTTGGGCGAGTTGCCGAAGTCGTGGGTGTCGTACACGATGTAACCGGTGCTCGGGTCAGCGTCGGCCGAGACGTCGGGGATTTCGCGGCAGTTCCCGCTCGAGTTGCCACACGGCGTGCCGGTGCTGCCGCTCACCGTGCCGAGCGGCTGCTGGTATGCCGGCATCGCGAACGATTGCGAGATGCCGCCTCCGGCCGCACCTTCCGAGTAGTTCAGCGCGTCGTTCCACACCTTTTCCGTCGGCGGTGGGCCAAGCCCAGTGACCGAGGTGCCACCGACGGCCGTCACGTAGGGCTGCCCGGCCGGGTCCGAGACAGCGAGATTGAGGTTCTGGACGATGTCGCCCGTACTGGTCTCGTCTGTGACCCACGTGTACCCCAGCGTGCCGTCGCTGACCAGCTGCCCCATGGTGTCCGAGCCGTTCTCGAGGCCGACGGTGGAGCTGATCGACTGGGTCGAGGTGTTGATCGTCGCCATGACGTCACCGGGGAAGCCCAAGCCGACGAGCACGGCCAGCACCTCGTGATTGTCCGGCGACATGCCGATGGACTGCACCAGGCCCGTCCCATTGAAAGGCTGGCTGGTCGGAATCGTGGTCACCAGCGCGTGACTGGACAGGCTGACCACCGAGACGCCTCCGCCGCTCCCGGCGTTGGCGACGTACAGGTCGCCGGCGCTGCCGGCCACGGTGAGGGCGACGGGAGTGTTGCCGACGGAGACCGCTGTTGGCGTTGCGCTGCAACCCGTTTGCGTGGTCGCGTTGCAGGTGGCGGCGTTGAAGTACTCGATGCGGCCGTTGCTGCGGTCCGCGACATAGACGAAGCCGTTGGCGGAGTCGACCGCCAGGGCGGACGGGACCGAGGAAGCCAAGAGGCTGACGGTCGCCTTCCACGTGTTCGCCGATGCGTCGTACACCGCCACGGTTCCGTTGCTGCTGTTCCCCACGTAGAGCGTCGACCCGTTCACGGCCAGCGCGTCCGGGGAGGAGAGGTGGCCCGCCGAGGTAATCAGCGTCGGTGAACCGCAACCACCGGGCGCCGTCTGATTACAGGTCGTGGACGAGAACTCGGTGAGCGTGCTGCCTGCATTGGCCACGAACACCCGGTGGTCCGACGGATCGAGCGCCACCGCGTCGGGACCGGTCCCGGTCGACACTGACGTTTTCGTGCCGGCGTTCGATGCATTGGTGCCGCCTTCGCTGTCGACGCTGACGGAGTTGTTCGACTTGTTGGCGATGTAGAGGGTGCCCGTCGAGGGGTCGACGGCCTGGGCCACCGGATTGTTGCCCGTCGTGGCGGCGACGACACCGTTGAGGTTGCAACCCTGCGAACCCTGGTCCCCCGTGGCGGCGAAGATCGACTGCCCCTCGGCCGCCGCAGCCTGGAACAAGGTGTTCTCCGAGGCCATGTACGACGGCGTCTGGTATGCCTCGCACCCGTTCGTCCAGCTGGCGCTCACGATCTTCGCCGTGTCGTCAGTGACGATCCGATTGAAGACGTCGTAGATGCTGTCGGTCGGCCCACCCTCGTAGACCTCGATGTTCGCCTTGGGGGCGAGGGAGAGCACGTTCTCGATGTCCAACTCCGCCTCGGCGGTGGCGCCGCCGACCGCGCCGCCGCCGTCGATGTCCGTCTGGGTTATTGGCAGCGGAAGCGAGATGCCGTAGCAAGTGGCAAAGGTCTGGATGTCGCTCAGCAAGTACCCGGCGGTCGACATCTCGAGAAGGGCGACGGTCGTACCGGCCCCGTAGTGGTTCGCGGAGTAGAGCGGATCGAACGAGTAGGCCTGCGCCAATTGCTCAGCATCGAGGGCACCGCCCTTCTGCTCAGTCACGATGTTGGCGGCGCATCCGACCCCTGGCGAGGGTTGGCCCAGGGCCGGTGCGGGCGAAGAGGAGAACGAACCGCCATGCGGACCCGCCGGGCTTGCCTGGGGGACGGTCGTCGACGGCTTGGGCGGGCTGAGCGTGTTCAGTCCGAGGATCCCTTGGATCTGCGGCGCCACGGTGACGGGTACCTGCGGGGCCGATCTGTTGTCGTACCCCGTCTTCCCAGAAGCCAGGTGGTAGCGGTCGATCGGCGTCGAGAACGCAGACTGGATCTGCGCCACCGTGCCCGACACGGGCAGCGAGAGCCCGATCGACGAGGGTGCCCCCACCGTCAGACCTTCGTGGCGGAGCGCAGCGGTGACGTGCGCGATCGTTCCCGGTGTCGCTCCGAAGCGCTGCGCGAACTCTGACGGCGTCACGAAGTGGCGGTACTCGGGTGAGTGCGGGTCGGAGACCGCACGCACCTCTGCGGCCAACGCGGCGGGATCGCGAGGCAGCAATGTGACCACGAGCGGGAGCGTGGTCGCCGCAGGCGCCGGGCCGATCAATGTCGCGCCGGGAGGAACTCGGCTCTGATGCCCGGGCAGCGGTTCCTTGCCGGGCTCGCCAGCAAGCGCCCTCGAGGTGCCGGCAGCGCCGAAAGCCACGGAGGCCGTCGCCAGGGCCGCGCCGAGGAGACCGAGCGCGACGCGGCACGCCCAGCGGCCGCCTTGTCGTTGGACCCTTATCTGCACGTCGCCCACAGATCCCCCCCGGGGGAACAGGCTAATGCCCCCAAAGAGGGCCCCTGACGGCACCTCCACCAGACGCTGCTCGCCTGACGCGGTTGCAGCACGCCCGGGTGAGCTGGGACAACGAGGCGACAACCGCCGAACCCAGCCGGGACCGGCAGAGGGCGTTCCCGAGGTGCGGCGGCCCGGGACCGGTTGGTCGTCGCCGTCGCTGGCGGCGGGCCAGCGCGCGTCGCGCTGCGCCCGGCCCCTGGTCCGTCCCGCCGGGGCTCCCGGCCCGCGGTCGTACCGATCGTCGCACCCGGTTTCCGCCCGGTAACCAGCGGCAGGGTTCCCGCACCACTGGTCGATCGCACCGGTGGTGCGCATTGCGCCGGTGGACTTGAGCCGGAGCCATGCCGGCATGCAACACTGTGAGTTCGCCCACCCGCCGTCGATGGGAGCCGTCGGACACGTGTTGGTTTTCACCTTCCCCGGACAGGGATCACAACGTGCCGGTATGGGTGAGCCATGGGTCGACCACCCGTCGTGGGAGGTGGTCGAGGAGGCATCGGACGCCGCCGAGCGCGACCTCTCGCACCTCCTGCTCCACGCGCCGATCGAAGAGCTGACGCAGACGGAGAACGCGCAGCTCGCGACGACCGTGCTCAGCCTGGTCGTGCTCGACGCGGTGGAGCGGATCGGTCTCACCCCGGCCGCCTGCGCCGGCCACAGCCTCGGTGAGTACACCGCGCTGGTCGCCAGCGGCGCCCTCGGCTTCGAGGACGGGATCCACCTGGTCGTCGCCCGCGGCGAGGCCATGGCGCGGGCAGGCGAAGAGGCTCCGGGCACCATGGCCGCGCTGCTCGGGATCGCCGACGACGACGCCGAGGCGGCCTGCATGCGTGCCGAGGGTGACGTCTGGGTGGCCAACTACAACGCGCCCGGACAGGTCGTGATCGCTGGCACGCCCGACGCGGTCGCCCTGGCCGGCGAATTGGCGAAGAGCCTCGGGGCGAAGCGCGTCATGCCGATTCAGGTGTCGGGCGCCTTCCACACGCCCCTGATGCAGGGCGCCCGAGCCGACCTGCGCAAGGCGCTGGCCGAAGTGGCCTTCATGGCGCCCGAGGTCCGCGTGGTGGCCAATGTCGACGCGCACGTCCACGACGACCCTGCCGATTGGCCCGGCCTGCTCTCCGCCCAGCTCTGCAGCCCTGTCCGCTGGCGCCAGACGCTCGAGACCTTTGCCGGCCTCGGTCTGACCTCCCTCGTCGAGCTGGGTCCCGGCGGCGTCCTGAGCGGGCTGGCCAAACGCAGCCTGCCCGAGATCCAGTCCCTGGCCGTCTCCAAGCCTGAGGACCTCGACACCCTGATGGACCAGATCGGCGCGGCCGGCACCTGGCGGGCAGAGCCTGCGCTGCACCAGGGCGAGCACCTCTACATGTCCGAGCGCGTCGTGGTCAGCCCCTCCAGCGGGATCTTCAGCCCCGAGTCCTCGCTGCAGGCACCGGGGACGGGCCTCCTCCCCGGGACCGGCGACGACCCCGGGACGGGCGAGGGGGCGTCCGCCGTCGCCGTCGGGGACCTCGTGGGACGGATCGGGGTCTCGGAGGTGCGCACGCCCTTCGCCGGTCAAGTCATCCGCTGGCTGGCGGCCGACGGCGAGCGGGTGCAAGAGGGACAGCCCCTCGTCTGGCTCCGGGTACCCGACGCCCGCTGATGGCCGTCGTTCTCGTCACGGGGGGCACCCGCGGCATCGGCGCGGCGTGCGTGGCGTGGTTCTCGGCCAACGGCGACCGGGTCGCCACGACGTACCGTTCGGACGACCCACCCCCTGCGCCCGAGGGCTCGGACCCGGATCGCTACATGGCCGTACGTTGCGACGTGCGGAGCACTGAGGAGGTCGGGGCAGCCTTCGCTGCGATCGAGGAACGGTGGGGGCCGGTCGAGGTGCTCGTGGCCAACGCCGGCATCACGATGGACTCCCTGATGCTGCGCATGAGCGACGAGGCCTTCCTCGACGTGATCGACGCCAACCTCACCGGGTCGTTCCGGGTCGCTAAGCGGGCCGTGGCCAAGATGTTGCGGCAGCACGCCGGCCGCATCATCTTCGTCTCGTCGGTGGGCGCCTTCGTCGGGCTCCCGGGACAGGCCAACTACGCGGCCTCGAAAGCGGGGCTGGTCGGCATGGCCCGGGCCATCGCCCGGGAGGTGGGCAGCCGGCAGATCACAGTGAACGTGGTGGCCCCAGGCCTCATCGACACCGACATGACGGGCGCCCTGGGAGCCGACCGGGTGGCCGTGATGACCGGGCAGGTGCCACTGGGGCGAGCCGGCACCGCCGGCGACGTCGCGGCGGTGGTGGGCTTCCTGGCCTCTGATTCCGCTGCTTACGTGACGGGGGCCGTGGTGCCGGTCGACGGCGGTCTGGGCATGGGCCTGTAGCGTGCTGGGGAACCGACAGACAAGGAGCTGATAGTGGACAGCGACGCAGCGTTCGAGAAGTTTCGCGAGTGCGCCGTGGAGGTATTGCAGGTGCCGGCGGAGAAGATCACGAAGGAAGCCAAGTTCGCCGACGACCTCGACGCCGACAGCTTGGACCTCGTGGAGCTCGTCATGGCGCTCGAGGAGGCCTTCGACATCACGGTGGAGGAGACCGAGCTCGAGGACATCACCACGATCGGCCAGGCCTTCGACCTGATCTCGTCCAAGCTCTGATGCAGGTCGGGATCGGCGCCCAGGGCCCGGTCCGGGGGCGGCGGGTGGCCGTCACCGGCCTCGGGGCGATCACTTGCTGCGGGGTCGGCGTCGATGCCCTCTGGGAGGGCCTGCTGCACCCCGCGGTGATCGGCGGTGCGGTGCGGGGCTACCAACCACAGGACTTCTTCGGCCCGAAGGAGGTGCGCCAGCTCGACCGCTTCGCGCAACTGTCCATGGTCTCGGCCGACATGGCGGTCGAGTCGGCCGGGGAGCTCGCCGTCGACCCCGCCAAGTCGGGCGTCGTGTTTGCCACCGGCGTCGGTGGCCTCGAGACGTTGGCGAACCAGGTCGGCGTCTTCGACGCCAAGGGGGCCGATCGGGTCTCACCGCGGCTGGTGCCCATGATGATGGCCAACGCCGGCGCGGCCGGGATCTCCATGCGGCTCGGCTGGCGCGGCCCGTCCGAGGTGATCTGCACTGCCTGCGCCGCCGGCACGCACGCCATCGCCGCAGCCGCCCGCCTCGTCGCGACCGGTCGCTGCGACGTGGCCATCGGTGGCGGTTCCGAGGCCAGCATGGTCCCCGTCGCGCTCGCGGCGTTCGCCAACATGACGGCGCTCTCGACGTCGGGCCACTCGCGCCCCTTCGACGCCCGGCGGGACGGGTTCGTCATGACCGAGGGCGCAGCTGCGCTGGTCCTCGAGGACTGGGATCGCGCCGTGGCGAGGGGCGCCACCATTTACGCGGAGCTCGCCGGGGCGGCGAGCACGGCCGACGCGCACCACATCACCGCCCCCTCCCCCGACGGGTCGGGCGCGGTCGCCTGCATGGAGCTGGCGCTGGCCGACGCCGACATCGCGCCCTCCGACGTCGGGCACATCAACGCCCACGGCACCTCGACGCCCCTGAACGACCTGGCCGAAGCGCGGGCCATCACGAAGGTGTTCGGCGAGCCCGGGCCGCTCGTGACGTCGACCAAGGGGGTGACGGGCCACGGGCTGGCCGCGGCCGGCGCGATCGAGGCGGTGGCCGCCGTGTTGACGATCCATCACGCCACCATTCCGCCGACCGCCGGGTACGAGGAGCCCGACCCCGAGATCTCGATCCGGGTCGTGCACGGGGAGCCCACGACCTGGGAACCCGCCGCCGTGCTGTCCAACTCCTTCGGGTTCGGCGGGCACAACGGCTGCCTCGTCCTGCTGCCACCTGGCTGAGCGCAACCGGTAAGGTCGCACCTCCGCTGCCGCCCGGCAGCGGCTGGTGAGGATCGTCCATGGGAAGGCTGCAGACTTGGGGCGCCGCCGCGCGCCGTTCGCCCGTCTTCTGGGCCGTGTCCACCCTGGTGGTCCTGGCCCTGGTCGCCGGAAGCGTCGTGCTGGCCACCCGCAGCTCCCGGTCACCCTGCTCCCGCAGCCCAGGCCTCCAGCCGCGCCGTCGCCCTGGGCGACTCCGTGCCGTACGGCCACGGCCTGCACAACCCCTACCTGACGCCCCAGGTGGGGCTTCCGGCCACCGCCGTGTCGCAGGGCCCCTCACTGTCGGCCTACCCGAGTCTGCTCGCCGGGGACCTCGGCCTCACCATGGCGGTGCGGCCCACCAATTGCCGGCTCACGGGTGACCAGCTCTCCATCAGCGGGGCGGTCGCCGACGGGGCGGACAACACCGCCCGCGACGGGCAGTGCCCGGTGCCGCCACAGCAGGCGCGCAACCTGAGCGACGAGGTCGCAGCCGCGGACCTGGCCCGGCATCCGGCGCGTCTCGTGCTGCTGCAGGACGGGGCCGACGACATCGACTTCGCCCGCTGCCTGGAGTACCAGTTGGGCCAAGCCTTCGGAGCGAACCTCGGCCTCGGCACGCGTTGCGTGGCCAACGGCGCCGTCACTCCGAATCTGGCCGCCGTTCTCTCCAACGTCCGCACCAGCCTGGCGGAAGCCATCGAGGCGATGGCCCCGCACGCCGGCACCATCGCCGTTCTCGACTACTACCAACCCATTCCTCGCCCGTCGCAGATCGCCGACGACACCTTTGCGTCCCACCTGCACACCAACCTCGTGTGCAGCGGCCTCAAGGCCAATGCAGCCACCACCTATGCATCGGCACAGGTGGTCCTCGGAGCGCTCAACCGGTCGATCGCCGGCGCCGTGGCCGATGCGCGCACGCACCACGTCACGAACGTGACCCTGGTCGACATCTCGACCGCCGTGGACGGGCACGGGGTCTGCACGGCCGACCCGTGGATCTTCTCGGGGGAGCCGGTGCCCGACGCGACCCTGGCCGCGGATGCCGCCGCCATCCTCGCCGCCAAGGCGTGCACCGGCACCGACGCCCTCCATGCGGCCTCGGACTGCGCCTCTCTGATCACGAGGGCCGACGGGGCGCAGAAGAACCTGCAGGGGTACGTGTGGCGCGCCGCCCACCCGACAGCGGCAGGACAGCGCGCCATCGCCGCCGTCTCTGACCGGGTGCTCGCGCGGCCGGAACTAGTCGATCGCTTCCCGCAGCGATCCGACGAACGCGGCAGCACCGTCGGGACCCTCGCCCTCGAGGAGGCGCCGCACCAGCGCCGAGCCCACGACCACGCCGTCGGCCACCTGGCACACCTCGGCCGCCTGCGCCGGTGTCGACACGCCGACCCCGACGCAGACGGGCATGTCGGTGCAACTCCGGATCCGTTCCACCACCTTCGTCACGTCCGTCCCGATGTCGCTCCGCTCCCCCGTCACCCCCATACGCGCCACCGCGTAGACGAAGCCGCGTGCTCGGGCACAGATGCGTTCGACCCGGTCCGGCGGGCTCGACGGCGCGACCAGCAGGACCGTGTCGATGCCGGCCGCGTCCGCCTCCATGGCCCACGGGCCGATCTCCTCAATGGGAAGGTCGGGGATGATGGCACCACTCACGCCGGCGGCCGCCAGAGAGCGGGCCATGCGCTTGTGCCCGGCCCGGAACACGATGTTGTAGTACGTCATGACCGCCACGGGCGCCGGCGCCTCGGCGCCGGCGATGCCGTCGAGCACCTCCTGGGGGACCGTGCCACGCCTGAGCGCAGCGCAGCGCCGCCTCTTGAATCACCGGCCCGTCCATCATCGGGTCCGAGAAGGGGATCCCGACCTCGACGGCGTCGGCCCCGGCGGCCACGACCGCGGCCAGGCTTTGCGCCCAGTCCTCGGTCATCCCGCCCATGAGGTACGGGATCAGCAGCTTGCGGCCACGGTCGCGCTGCGCCCGGAGCCCTTTCTCCAGGTCAGGCATGGCTCTCTTGACCGAAGATCTGGCGCACCTGCGCCACGTCCTTGTCGCCCCGGCCCGACAGGGTGATCAGGACGGTCGAACCGGCGGGCAACGAGTCCGTGCCGGCGCTGCGCGCCACCCAGGCCACGGCGTGCGCCGACTCGAGCGCCGGGATGATGCCCTCGGTGTGGCTGAGCAACCGGAAGGCCTCGAGCACCTCGTCGTCGCCTGCCGTCGAGTACTCCGCCCGCCCGGTCGCCGCCAGGTGCGCGTGCTCGGGACCCAGGCCGGGGTAGTCGAGACCGGCCGAGATCGACTCTGCCTCCTGGATCTGCCCCGCCTCGTCCTGCAACAGGCGCGAGTGCATGCCGTGGAGGACGCCCGGGATGCCGTTGGTGATGGCGGCGCCGCCGGCGGCCTCCACGCCGACCAGCCGGGCCCGCGTGTCCACGAAGCCGGCGAAGGTCCCGGCCGCATTCGATCCGCCCCCGATGCAGGCCACCACCACGTCCGGATCGGCGCCATCGAGCAGGATGCGGCACTGCTCTCGAGCCTCCTCCCCGACGACGCTCTGGAGCTGGCGCACCATGTAGGGGAACGGGTGCGGGCCCATCACCGAACCGAGGCAGTAGTGCGTGGTCTCCACCGATGGCCACCCATTCGCGCATGGCCTCGTTGACGGCGTCCTTCAACGTGCGGCTGCCCGAGGTCACCGAACGGACCTCGGCGCCGAGCAGCTCCATCCGGAAGACGTTGAGCTCCTGGCGCTTCGTGTCGACCTCGCCCATGAACACCGTGCACTCGAGACCGAAGAGGGCGGCCGCCGTGGCCGAGGCCACCCCGTGCTGCCCGGCGCCCGTCTCGGCGATCATGCGCGACTTGCCCATCCGCTTGGTGAGGAGCGCCTGGCCCACGACGTTGTTCAACTTGTGCGAGCCGGTGTGGGCCAGGTCCTCGCGCTTGAGCAGCACCCGCACCCCCAACCGCTCCGACAGACGCGCGCACTCGCGTGACCGGCGTGGGTCGGCCGCCGTAGTGGCGCAGCAACCCGTCGAGCTCGGCGCGGAACGCCTGGTCCGCCCAGGCGTCGTCGAACCACTTCTCGAGCTCGAGGCAGGCCGGCATCGAGGGACTCGGGGACGAAGCGGCCGCCGAACTCGCCGAAGCGGCCGTCGGGACCCGGGCGACCCATCAGACCTCCCCCGCTCACCCGTCCCTCCAGTCGTAGGGCTCCGTCGGCCGCCGCGTCGACCACGGCGTCTCGGGAGATCGTCTGGGTCCTGGCGCGCCGCGCGTTGACGATGAAGTCCCGCATCAGCAGCGGGTCCTTGCGCCCGGGTGCGGACTCGACGCCCGTCGACACGTCCACCCCGTGGGGACGCAGGTGCGCCACCGCCTGGGCCACGTTGTCCGGGCGCAGGCCGCCCGAGACGATGAGGCGGTCGTGGTCGGCCACGCCCTCGGCCAGCCGCCAGTCGAAGACCTCGCCCGACCCGGGGTTGTCCCCGTCGACCAGGAGGTAGTCCGCACCGAACTCGTCGAAGCGGCCGATGGCGCGCTCGCCGGCACGGAAGCGCCTTGATCACCGTGTGGACCCTGGCCCGCACCCACTGCGTCTCCTCGGCCGTCTCGTGCCCGTGGAGCTGCGCCGCGCCGAGCCCGGCCACCCGCACCGCCTCGACGACGCGCTGCGGTGCCTCGTCCCGGAAGACGCCGACGGTGAGCACGTGCTCGGGCAGCCGCTTGGCGATGTCCCCGGCAAGCTGCACCGAGACCTGCCGCGGGGACGGGGCGAACATGAAGCCCACGGCGGAGGCCCCGAGGCTCACGGCGAGCAGCGCGTCGGCCTCCGACGTGATGCCGCAGATCTTGACGAACAGGTCCTCGCTCATCGCGTCCCGACCGGATGCCCGACCAGCTCCCGGAGCTGCGCCGCGCCGGTCCCCGGCCCGCACCAGCGTCTCGCCGACCAGGATGGCGTCGTAGCCGGCGTCGGCCAGCCGACGCGCGTCGTCGGCGTCGCGGATGCCCGACTCGGCGACCGCCATCACGCCGGCCGGGATGCGTGCCGCCAGTGCGCAGGCGCGCTCGTGGTCGACGTCGAACGTGCGCAGGTCCCGCTGGTTCACCCCGACCAGCTGGCTCCCGCCGCCAGGGCCCGCTCGAGCTCCACCTCGTCGTGCACCTCGACCAGCGCGGCCAGTCCGAGCGCCGCGGCCAGGGCCGCGCAGCGGCGCAGCTCGTCATCGTCGAGTGCGGCCACGATCAGGAGCACGGCGTCGGCGCCCATGAGCCGGGCGTCGGCGACGTCGGCCTCCTGCACCGTGAAGTCCTTGCGCAGCACCGGAAGGCCCGACGCCTGGCGGGCGAGCGCCAGGTCGGCGGGCGACCCCCCGAAGAACTCGGCGTCGGTCAGCACCGACAGGCACGCGGCGCCGCCGGCGACGTACTCCTTGGCCACCAGATCCGGCTGCAGCCCGGGGTCGAGGTCGCCCTTCGAGGGCGAACGACGCTTGATCTCGGCGATGCAGGTGAGCCCGTCCCCCTTCAGGGCGCCCGTGAAGTCACGGGTCGGGGGCAGGGTCCGCCGCCCGTTCGACCAGGTCCCCCAGTGGGCGCCGGTCTGCTGCGGCACGGGCCCGGTGGGAGGCGAGGATGTCCGCCAGGTAGGTGGGCCATGACGCTTCAGCGTAGTGGCGGCCCTTTCGCCGCCGGTCCACCTGCCTGGATCGCCCTGCCGCCGGGATCCCGGGCCACGGCGGCCGCAGTGCGTCAGTCGCGGATCCGGCTGAGGATCTTCTCGCGGCGCTGGCGCGCCGCCGGTGGGAGGTCGCCCCGGGCGGCGGGCGACTGCCTCGTTCGACGCCGCCCGGCGCAGCATCTCGGCGATCCCCGAGTAGATGACCTCGATCGTGAAGTCGTCGACCTCGATGGCGGCCATCTCGGTGCCGTCGTCCGCCACTTGAATGACCTTGACCAGGTCAGTCCACCAGGACCCGTGACCGGATCTCGTCGCCGTGGCGCTCGATGGCAATGCACCCACCGTCACGGAAGATCCAGCCCACCTCGCGCCAGAGGTTGAGGTCGGGCATCGCCTCACGGCGCCTCGCCCTCCTCTGCCTCGTGCCCACGTGCGCCTCATGAGGAGAAGTTGCGCTTCCGTTGTCTCATGTTCGGTGACGTCCGGTTGCAGTTGCGGTGCGTATCCCCGTTTGACGTGCACCCGGCGGATCCCCTGGTCCGGCCCATGCGCCTGGTCCCGGCGGGAGGATCCCCTGGCCGCACCGGACGCAACGGCGGTGCCCTCAGCCGCGCCCGCCACCGCCGCCAGCGGCAACAGCTCGGCCCGGGCCGGCCACGACCCGCCCAGTCCGTCGCCCGAGCGCACCCGGATCGGGCCCGGGGCTTCGGCGCTGCGGTGCAGGTACCCGAGCGCGACCCAGGCGCCGAGTTCGGCGCTCCAGGCCGCCGACGTGATCGTGCCGACCACCTTGTCGTCGGCGGCGTCGTCGCCCTCCGGCGGTGGGCCTCCGTGCAGCGTCATGCCGCGGGCCAGGGCCGCGTGCTCGCCGCGCCACCCGTGACCGGCTGGGTCTCCGGCGCCACCACCCCGACCAGGCGCCGGGCCACGTTGGAGCCCCGGGCGTCGATCCGCGCCACCAGTTCCTGTCCCGGTGTAGCAGCCCTTGGTGAAGCTCACGGTCCGCTCGACCAGCCCGGCTTCGGCCGCGATCGTCTTGTCCGTCAGCTCGGTGCCCATGGCGGGGATCCCCACGACGATGCGGCAGGCCTCGACTGCCTCGGGCCCGCAGGGCACGACGCCGGCCGGCAGGATCGCTTCGTCCGGCCCGAGCACGACGTCCTCGGGGCCGAGGAGATCCGTCCCCTCCCAGCCGTTCCACTCGAACGGAATGGCCAGGACGCCCCGCTCGGCCAGCACGGCCAGCAGGCCGGCCGCCGCCTCGCCCACCGCCGGTCCGCGCAGGGACAGGCAGCGCCAGGCCAACGGCTCCATCTCCACCTTCGAGCGCAGCACGAACCGGCGCAGCCGGGCCATCACCGCGTCGCCGTAGCCCCCTTCGACGTCGAGCACGAAGCCGTGCCCGTCGGTCCGGGTGACCCGCAGCAGGGCGGACAGCTTCCCGTCGGGCTCGAGCGAGCAGCGAGTCCGCCGACGCGCCGACCGCCAGTGCGCGCACGTCCTGGCTCAGTTGGCCCTGCAGATAGGTCTCCGCTTCCGGCCCGCTGCACGGCCACCACGTCGCGGGCGGGGCGGAAGGCGCCCGCTCCCGATCGCAGGGCGGCCGTCTCGGCCTCGAGGTGCCGCTCACGGTCCCGCCGGCTCGCGCGGCGCGCGCCGCGCTCATCCGGCGAGCCGCCGTCACCGCGACGAGCAGCGCGCCGCGCCTTGTGCGCGCACTCCTCGTCCTCGCTCTGCGGGTCGCTGTCGGCGACGATGCCCGCCCCGGCCTGCACGCTGGCCCTGCCGTCGGGCGTCACGACCATGGTCCGGATGGCGATCGCGGTGTCGACGTTGCCCGAGAAGTCGATGTAACCGACCACGCCGCCGTACACGCCGCGCTTGGTGGGCTCGAGCTCGTCGATGATCTCCATCGCCCGCACCTTGGGAGCGCCCGACAGCGTCCCCGCCGGCAGCGTCGCCCGCAGCACGTCGATCGGGCCCTTGCCCTCGGCCAACTCCCCCGACGACCTGCGACGTGATGTGCATGATGTGGCTGTAGCGCTCGATCGTCATGAGCTCGTCGACCTTCTCGGTGCCGAAGCGCACGACCCGGCCCACGTCGTTGCGGGCCAGGTCCACCAGCATGATGTGCTCGGCCAACTCCTTGGGATCCTCCGCCAGCTCACCCTCGAGCAGCCGGTCGTGCTGCTCGTTCTCCCCTCGTGGCCGCGAGCCGGCAATGGGTCGTGAGTCACGATGCCGTCGCGCAGGCGGACCATCGGCTCCGGCGACGCGCCCACGACCGTCACCTCGGGGAAGCGCAGGAAGTAGAGGTACGGGCTCGGGTTGAGCAGCGCGCAGCGCGCGGTAGACGTCGAACGCGTCGGCCTCGAGCGCCAGGTCGTAGCGCTGCGCCAGCACGACCTGGAAGATGTCGCCGGCCCGGATGTACTCCTTCGCCGCCTCGATGGCGGCCATGTACTCCTCCGCCGTCATCGTCCGCGCCGCCTCGGCCCGTCCGAGTCCGGGCGGGGGTGCCGCCACCAGCTCGCCGGACACCGGGCCGGGCCGGCCGCAGTCGGCCGCCAGTGTCCTGCAGGCGTGCGCACGCGGCCTCGTAGGCCTGCGCGACCGCCTCGGTGTCGACCACGCCGTCGGGGGCGTCAGGCACCACGACGTTGTCGACGAGCACAATTCGCTGGCGCCAGTGGTCGAAGGCGCAGAACTGCCCGATGACCACCAACGCCGCGTCGGGATGGCCGAGGTCGTCTCGCGGCGGGTCCGGGAGCCGCTCCACCTCGCGGACGACGTCGTAGCCGAGATACCCGACCAGGCCGCCGTGCAGCGGCGGCAGGCCGGCCAGCACCGGCGACTGGAAGCGAGCCACCAGGGCCTCCACGGCGGCCAGGATCCCGTCCTCGGAGCGTTCGAGCTCCAACCTCCCGGTCACCTCGACCGTCCGGCCCCGCGCCGTCAAGGTGGCGAGCGGCCGTCGCCCCACGAACGAGTAGCGGCCCCAGCGTTCGCCGCCCTCGACGGACTCGAAGAGGAAGCCCGTCGCCGTCCCCGACCACGTTGGCGAAGCAGGCGACGGGAGTCAGGGTGTCGGCCACCACCTCGCACCACACGGGCACGATGGCGTGCTCCTTCGCCAGGGCGGCGAACTCGGCCGCATCCGGCCGGAAGACGAGCGCGCCCGGACCCGACCCCGGGCTCGGGACGCTCCCGGGCGTCATGGCGCGGGCACCCCCGGGCCCGTCCCGATGGTGCGGTAGAAGCAGGTCCGCTCGCCCGTGTGGCAGGCCCCTCGGCCGTGCTGGTCCACCAGCACGACGAGCGCGTCGCCGTCGCAGTCCACGCGCACCTCGCGCACGTACTGGCGGTCCCCGGACGTCTCGCCCTTCTGCCAGTACTCCTTGCGGCTGCGGCTGTAGAACCACGAGCGTCCCGACGTCAGCGTGCGCCGCAGCGCCTCGGCATCCATGTAGGCCACCGTGAGCACGGTGCCGTCGGTGGCGTCCTGCACGATCGCCGGCACCAGCCCGTCGGCGTCCTTGGCGAAGTCCACCATCGCGGAGCAGATCCTCGTCGACGGTCAGCGCCACACCTTCGGGAACGGCGGAGGCCTCGGTGGCCCCGGCTCCGGCGTCAGTCAAAGGTAGAGCCCCGTCCCGCCGTCGTTGCGGGGAGAGGCGATCGCGTGGATGTCGCGCTCGCGCAGGATCACGTACTCCTCACCGTGCACCTCGACCTCGAAGCGGTCCTCGGGGTTGAACAGGACCGTGTCGCCGACCTTGACCGACCGCACGTGCGGCCCGACCGCCACGGTCTCGGCCCAGGTCAGCCGCCGCGTGATCTGGGCGGTGGCCGGGATCAGGATGCCGGCGCGGGAGCGTCGCTCGCCGTCGGACGGCGAGATCTGGACCATGACGCGGTCGAAGAGCACCGAGATCGGCTGCTTGTCCTCGGACGCGCCGGCTCTTGGCCTTCCCGGTCCCGTTCTTCGTCGTCGACGTGGCCACCCTGGCACGGTACCGCACGAGGGCGCCCGTCCAGGTCAGCGGCCTCAGACGGGGCGGACCACGACGCCCCGTGCCGCCATGTAGGCCTTCGCCTCGCCGATCGTGAACTCGCGCCGGTGGAAGATCGACGCGGCCAGCACCGCATCGGCGCCGCCGTCGAGTGCACCGTCCACCAGGTCCTGCAGCCGGCCGACGCCACCCGACGCCACCACCGGGATGTCCACGGCCTCGACCACGGCCCGGGTCAACGCCAGGTCGAATCCGTCCCTCGTCCCGTCGCGGTCCATGGAGGTGAGCAGGATCTCGCCCGCTCCGTTGGCGGCGCACTGCGCCGCCCAGGCGACGACGTCGAGGCCCGTGGGCGTGCGGCCACCGTGGGTGTACACCTCCCAGCCGTCGCCGTCGCTCCGCGCACGCGCGTCGATGGCGACCACCGCACACTGGCCTCCGAACTCGTCGGCGATGTCGCGTACCAGGTCCGGACGCTCGACCGCCGCCGTGTTCACCGCGACCTTGTCCGCCCCGGCCCGGAGGAGGCGGCGTGCATCCTCCGCCACCCGCACCCCGCCACCGACCGTCAAGGGGATGAACACCTGCTCGGCGGTGCGCGCCACCACCGAGACCATCGTGTCGCGACCGTCCGAGGACGCCGTGATGTCGAGGAACGTCACCTCGTCGGCCCCTTCGGCGTCATAGCGCGCCGCCAACTCGACGGGGTCCCCCTCGTCGGTGAGGTCGACGAAGCGCACACCCTTGACCACGCGGCCCTCGGTCACGTCGAGGCACGGGATCAGTCGGACGCTGCGCACGCGGCCAGGGCCTCCTTCACGCTGAAGCGGCGCTCGACCAGCGCCTTCCCCACGATTGTTCCGGACAGCCGGCGACCTCCCGCCTGCAGGTGGGCCAGCTGGCGCAGGTCCTGGGTGGACCCGACACCCCCCGAGGCCACCAGCGGGAGCTCGGAGCGCTCGAGCAGCTGCGCCAGGCTCTCGACGGCGGGACCATCGAGGGTGCCGTCACGGACCACCTCGGTGACCACGACGGCCCCGAGCGGCTCGCCGGCCCAGAAGTCGAGGAGGTCCGTCACCGAGCGGCCCGATGCGGCCAGCCAACCCTGGGCCTGCGCCTCGGCCACGCCGTCGGGAGCCATCCGGTAGTCGAGGCCGACGGCGACGCGCCCGGGCCACCGCCGCGCCCAGCGGCCGGCCAGCGCGGGGTCCTCCAGAGCGGCGGTGCCCAGCACGATCCGGGAGACGCCGGCCGCCTCCAGCAGCTCCTCTGCCGCGTCCTCGGTGCGGATGCCCCCGCCTGCCTGCACGGACACCCTCGAGGCCCTCGCCAGGCGCACGATCTCGCCGAGCGCCGCCCGCTCGTGCGCCACGCCCGTGCGCGCGGCGTCCAGATCGACCACGTGGATCCAGCGGGCGCCGCCTTCGATGTAGTCGACCGCTAACGCCGCTGGATCGCCGTAGCCATGCTGACGGTCGAAGTCGCCCTGGGTCAGCCGGACGGCCTCACCCTGGCGCAGATCGATGGCGGGCAGCAGGTCCATCAGGCCCCGACCGCCGCGCCCACGAAATTGGCGAGCAGCGCCAGGCCGGCTGCACCCGACTTCTCGGGGTGGAACTGCGCGCCCCACAGTGTGCCTCGGGTGACCAGCGCCGCGACGGGCCCGCCGTAGTCGCACACCGCCACAGTCTCGTCGCCGACCGGCGGGGCGAAGGAGTGCACGAAATACACCCAGGGGTGGGGACCCAGCCCGCGCAGTGGCGCCGGCTCGTGCTCGCCGCGCACGTCAAGGGTGTTCCACTGCATCTGCGGGTGCTTCACCCCCGGAGGCAGAGGTCCCACCGTGCCGGGAAGGACGCCGAGCCCGGGCGCGCCGGGGCTCTCCACCGAACGCTCGTAGAGCAGCTGGAAGCCGACGCACACCCCGAAGAAGGGCACGCCCGCGGCGAGCGCCGCCCGCGCCGGCTCCTCGAGGCCGCTGTCACGCAGTGCTCGCGCGCACGCGCCGAACGCGCCGACGCCGGGGAGCACGACGGCATCGGCAGCCTCCACGGACGCCGCGTCGCTCACCAGGCGCGCCGCCGCTCCCACGTGCTGCAGCGCCTTCTCGGCCGAGCGGAGGTTGCCGATCCCGTAGTCGAGGACGGCGATGCGGGGCCCTGCCGTCACAGGCTGCCCTTGGTCGAGGGCACGCCACCCCCCTCGATCCGCACGGCGTCACGCAGACAGCGGGCCACACCCTTGAAACTCGCCTCCAGCATGTGGTGCGTGTTCTTCCCCTCCAGCCGTCTGATGTGCAGGGTCAGGTTGGCCGCCGTGGCGAAGGCGCGCCAGAACTCCTCGGCCAGCTGCGGGTCGAAGGGCGGGGTACCGAGACCCGGGGTGTCCGGCGCGAACTCGAGCCCGTAGGCGAGGTACGGCCTCCCGGACAGGTCGAGCGCCACCTCAATCAGGGCCTCGTCCAGCGGCAGCAGCATCGACGCGAAGCGGCGGATGCCGGCCTTGTCGCCCAGCGCCTCGGCCAGACAGGCACCCAGCACGATGCCGACGTCCTCGACGGTGTGGTGTGCGTCGACGTGGAGGTCACCCGTCGCGTGGACCTCGAGATCGAAGGAGGCGTGGCGCCCCAGCTGCTCGATCATGTGGTCGAAGAACGGAAGGCCGGTGGTGACGCCCGTGCGGCCCGATCCGTCGATCACGAGCGTCGCGTCGACACTGGTCTCCTTCGTTGCACGCTCCTTGCTGGCGTGGCGGGTGGTCGTCGTCACAAGCTCTCCTTCAGTGCGTGGAGGAAGCGGTCGTTCTCCTCGGCTGTCCCGACCGTCACGCGCAGGCAGCCTCGCAGGCCGTCCCAGCTCGTGCAGTTGCGGATCAGGATGGACCGGGCGAGGAGCGAGCGCCAGACCTCCTCCGCGTCGCGGTCGCGGGGGCGGAACAGGATGAAGTTGGCGTCGGAGGGCCAGCTGTCCACGGGGAGGTCGTTCAAGGCGGCGGCCACCCGTCCCCGCTCTTCGGCGATCCGGGCCACGCGTGACTCCATCTCGGGCACGTGGCGGAGGGCGAGCAGTCCGGCCAACTGGGTCTGCGCCGACAGGTGGTACGGCAGGACCACTGCCTCGCACGCCGTGACGACGGCGGGATCGGCCACCAGGTAGCCGAGGCGGGCGCCGGCCATCGCCCAGGTCTTGGAGAACGTGCGCGTCACCACGAGCCCCGGATTCGCCGGCCCGCGCAACTCGAGCGCCGACCAGGGGGAGAACTGGCCGTAGGCCTCGTCGACGATGACGAGGCCGGGCGCAGCCGCACACACGGCCGAGACCGTCTCGGGAGGCTCGGCACGCCCGGTCGGGTTGTTCGGCGAGCAGAGGAACGTGATGTCGGGACGCTCGTCGGCGAGCACGACCTCGGCGTGGCGGGGATCGATCTCGAAGTCGTCGTCGCGCGACGCCTCGACCACCTCCGTGCCCGTGATGCGCGAGATGTGCGAGTGCAGCGCGTACGTCGGTTCGAACACCAGGGCACGCCGGTTCGGCCCGCCGAAGGCGAGCAGGAGGCACTGCAGGACCTCGTTGGACCCGTTGGCGCAGAAGACCTCGTCGGGCGACACCCCGTGCAGGTCGGCCACGGCCTGGCGCAGCTCGGTGGCGGGGCGGTCGGGGTAGCGGTTGAAGGACACCTTCTCCAGCGCGGCCAGCAGCTCCTCGCGCCACGCGTCGGGGGGCGCGAAGGGAGACTCGTTGGTGTTGAGGCGCACCTCCGCATCCACCTGGGGCGAGTGGTACCCCTCGGCCAGGTCCAGGTCCGGGCGCACCGGCGGCACCGCGCTCACGGCGCCGGCCCGCCCTTCGAGGCGGCCAGCCGGCGGCGCACGGAGTCGGCGTGGGCGGGCAGCCCCTCGGTCTCGGCCAGCGTCACCACGTGAGGACCCAGGGTTCGCAACGCCTCGGGGGTGACGCGGACGGTGTGCAGGTGCTTGCGGAAGTCGTCGGCCCGCAGCGCCGACGCGAAGCGCGCCGTCCGGTTCGTGGGCAGCACGTGGTTGGGTCCGGCGATGTAGTCCCCCATGCTGGCCGGCGACCAGTCGCCGATGAACACGGCACCGGCGTTCTGCACCCGCGCCGACCAGGGCGACTCCCTCGTCCTCGGGAACCATGAGCTGCAGGTGCTCGGGGGCGATCGTGTTGGCCACGGCCAGTGCCTGCTCCGGTCCGTCGACCAGGCAGGCGATACCCGACGCCGCCAGCGTCGCCTCGAGGTCGGCGCGGCGGCTGGAGGCGGCGACGATGCGGTCCACCTCGGCCGAGACCGCGGCCGCGAGGGCGGCGTCCCAGCAGACCAGCCAGGCGAGGCCGTCGGGCCCGTGCTCGGCCTGGACGACCAGGTCGACGGCGACGAAGCCGGGCGGCGCGTCGGGACCGGCGACCACGACGATCTCCGACGGCCCGGCGAAGGCCGACGGCCACGCCCACGACGCCGGAGACCTGGCGCTTGGCCTCGGCGACGTACGCGTTGCCCGGCCCGGCGATGACGTCGACCGCGGGCACGCTCTCGGTGCCGTACGCCATGGCAGCGACGGCCTGTGCACCGCCGATCCGGTAGACCTCGTCGACGCCCGCCGACCGCGGCGGCACACAGCGTGGCGGCGTCGATCCTGCCGTCGGACGCCGGCGGCACGCACAGGGCGATGCTCCCCACACCGGCCACACGGGCCGGCGCGGCACACATGAGCACGGTCGAGGGGTAGCGGGCCCGGCCGCCCGGGGCGTAGATGCCGGCCCGATCGACGGCCCGCGTGACATGCCCCACCGTGATGCCACCGTCGACCAGGTCGCCGGGTGGTGCGCCCTCGTGGGCGTGGTAGGCGAGGATGCGCCCGAAGGCCACCTCGAGGGCCGTCACCAGGTCGGGGTCGGCGGTGGCGCGGGCGTGCTCGATCTCGCCCTGGGGCACCCGGAGGCCGGCGGACACGTCGACCTTGTCCAGCTCCGCCGTGCAGCGGATCACGGCGGGATCGCCCTCGGCCCGCACCTGTCCGAGGATCCCTGCCACCACGTCGTGGACGCTCGGCACCCGGTGCCGACGGGCGCGGCAGGGCGGCGTCGAACGGCGGCTGCGTGCCGCGCAGGTCCAGGATGCGGAGAGGCATGAGGACCCAAGGCTACCGGCGGGCCCCGCGCCGGCCTTTCCACGGCCGGCGCTGCGAGAGCCACGACCGGGCCCGTCCTTCGCTGTCGGCGCGACGGATGTCCCCGGATCGGCCATCATCACGGGATGACCTCAGCCGCCGAGATCTCCTCGCTCTCCTCCACCCTGGCCGAATTGCACGAGCGCGTCACCGCCCTGGCGGAGGGCGCGTTGGCGAACGGGGACGAGGACATGGCCCACGAGCTCATCGCAGTCGAGCGCTCCCTCGGAGGCGCGCTGCGGCGCCTGCGACGTTTCGGCCAGAGCAAGGGGTCCGCGTCGGGTGGGCGCCCCTGACCGCCGCTGCGGCGCCTCCGGGCGGGCCCGGTGTCAGCCCGTCGGCGCCGCCCCTCACGAACGTCAGGCCCATGCCCGCCAGCGAGCCCGAGTAGCACCTCGTTGGGGCATGGACGGCCCGTCAGGCGTTCCGTCCGTCGCTCAGACCGCGTAGAGAACGAGCTCGTGACCGAGGAGGGTCGCCGCCGTCCGCAGCACGGCCTGGCGCTGCGTGACGACCGCGCAGTTGCGACGCTCCGCCAGCTCGACCACCGCGACGACGCTGAGGTCCGACGTGTCGCAACGCGCCGCGATCTCGCCCGAGCGCCGCGCCGCCTCGCCGCCGAAGGGCTCGACCTCCGTGCCGGCCAGCAGCTCGCCGATCCGATCGCTGCGAGCCTCGGTCCGGTACCCCTCGGCCACCGCGACGGCCGGGATCACGGGCACGATGCCGTTGGACAGCGCGGCGCGGTGCAGCGCCCACATCATGCGGTCACCCCGTGCCGCCGCGTGCAGTGCCCCGAGTCCGTAGACCAGACCCTCGCGGCGGTTCGCGCTCACCGTCGACGGACGCGCGAGGCCACCCCGGACACACCCGAGCGCAAGCGGGCGAGAAGGGCCTCACCGGCCGCCAGCTCCTCTGCACTCAACGAACCCGTCTCGCCCTCCCAGGCGGCCACGCCCCGCAGACCCTGGCGAACCCGCAGCTGCTTCTCCGCCGCCGACGACAACCACGCACTGAAGGAGACGCCGTCCTGCTTGGCCGCCTCCTCAACCGCCGTCGCCACCTCGTCGTCGAGTGAGACCGAGCGTTTGGTCACCATGGCCCCGATGGTAGCACCTGAAGTACTACCACGAGCACCACCGGCTCTGACCTGGGCCGGAAACACCAATGCCGGCCCGAAGGCCGGCATTGGGCGAGTCGGCCAGGAGGCGGATCCCAGTCACGACTCTTTTGGAACCAGGTGGCGGGAACCGGTTCCGGGGCCAATGGTAGCGCCTGGGTTTTCGGATTTCACCTGGGGAAACCCGAATTGCCTAAAAAGGGGCCGAAAGGCCCACCGCACGCCGATTACCGTACCGACGGGCAGAAATCGGCCAAAGGGCATGCGGCACAGCGGGGTTTTCGGGCAACACACGTGTCGCGCCCGTGCAGGATCACCCGCAGGCTGAACGCGCCCCGTTCGGCGGCCGGGATCAAGGCGTTCAGCTGGTGCTCGACCTTCACCGCGTCCCGCTGCTCGGCCGGGGCCAGGCCCTCGAGCAGACCCGAGCCGCTGCGTCACGCGCAGGACGTGGGTGTCGACGGGGAGGCCGGGCAGACCGAACGCCACGCTGCGCACGACGTTGCCGGTCTTGCGTCCGACCCCCGGCAGCGTCACCAGGTCCTCGAGCGCGGACGGCACCTCGCCGCCGAAGCGATCGGCCACCGCGCGCGGCCATGCCGATGAGGCTCTTCGTCTTGGACCGGAAGAAGCCGGTCGACCGAATGATCTCCTCGACGTCCTCGGGGTTCGCCGCGGCCAGCGCAGCCGGGTCACCGAAGCGCGCGAAGAGCACGGGCGTGACCATGTTGACCCGCGCGTCGGTGCACTGCGCCGACAGGATGGTGGCCGCCAGCAGCTGGAACGCGTCCTCGTGATCCAGCGCGCACAGCTCGGTGGCCGTGCCCGGGTAGCACCCGGCGAGGCGCTCCACGTGAGGCGTGCCCGGCCTTTGGGTGTCCTGGGCTTCGCCACCGGTTCACGGTATCGGGTTACGTTGGCCGACGTGGACGTGCAGACGGGCCGTCGTCGACCTCGGCGACCTGAGCGATCCGGACCGGGCTGCGCTCGCGTCGGTGCTCGCACGGGCGGACGAGGCCGACGGGCATCCCCCGCTCCCCGAGCCGCAACTCCGCCAACTGACCCGGCCCATGCCGGCGGCGCGGCGGGGCGCGCCGTCGTCGCTCGCGACGAGAGCGGGATCGTCGGGTGCGCGTTGCTCTCGCCCGCCAAGGACGGCTCCACCGTGCTCCACGTCGTCGTCGATCCCCGCGCTCGCGGCGACGGACCGGCGGCGATCGACGTCGTGCTTCCGACCTCATCGGGCGCGCCGTTGCCGAGGCACCGCCCGTGCGCCGATCCACCTCTGGGCCATGCAGGCCGGACCCGACGACGACGACCGCGCCCGGCGGCACGGCTTCGCCCCCGAGCGCGACCTCCTCCAGATGCGGGTCCCGCTGCCCCTCGCTGCGGACGTCGAGCGTGCGACCCGGCCCCTGGTCACGCGGCCCTTCGTCCCCGGGCGCGACGAGGAGGCGTGGGTCGACACCAACAACCGGGCCTTCGAGGGCCACCCCGAGCAGGGCGGGTGGACCGTCGAGCAGCTACGGGAGCGCATGGCGGCGGATTGGGTCGAGCTCGACGGGTTCCTGGTCGCCGACGATCCCGACGGGCCGGGTCTGATCGGGTCGTGCTGGACCAAGATCCACCGTGACCGCTCCCCGGCGCTCGGCGAGATCTACGTGATCGCCGTCGACCCGCGCCACCACGGTCAGGGCTGGGGACGGTCCCTCACCGTGGCGGGGCTGGAGTCACTGTGGCGGCGTGGCATCGCCGTGGGGATGCTCTACACCGACGCCACCAACGAGGCGGCGGTCGCCCTGTACGGCTCGCTCGGCTTCGGCGTCGACCACGTCGACCGGTCCTACCGGCGCGACCCTCGCCACCACGGCCTGACGCGCGTCAGCTCGTCGCCGGTGCCGATGGCACGGCCGACCCCGAACGTGACCGCCGGCCGCACCGACGGTCACCGCGAGCTGGCGCAGCGCGGACACGGACCACCGGCCGCTCGGTGAACCTGGCCAGCACGACCCCGACGGCGAGCGAGGCCACCGCGCCGAGCACCACGACAGCACGATGGCCAGGGTCCCCGAGGTGAACAGCCAGGGCGCCAGCGGGATGAAGGCGCCGATGGCGAACGTGACGAAGGAGGCGGCGGCGGCCTGCCAGGGGTTCCCGAGGTTCTGCGTCGTGATCCCGAGCTCCTCGCGGGCGTGGGTCTCGAGGGCGAGCTCGGGGTCCTGCATGACCTCGTTGACCATGTCGGTGGCCACGGCGGGATCGATGCCGCGTCGCACGTACATGCCCCGCAGCTCGGCCGCCTCCCCCTCGGGGCTGTGGCTGCAGCGACCGGCGCTCCACCTCGAGCTCCCGCTCCATACAGCTCCCGCTGGGCCGTCATCGAGACGTACTCCCCGGCCGCCATGGAGAAGGAGCCGGCGATCAGCCCGGCCACCCCCGCCAGGCGCACGATCGACCCCCCCGGGCTCGCCCCGGCCACGCCCAGGACCAGGGAGACGTTGGTCACCAGCCCGTCGCTGATGCCGAAGACGGCCGCCCGGGCCCCGCCACCTCGGAGGTCCCGGTGCTCGTGCGGCGGCATCGCGTCGTGCTCGTGCGCGTGGCTCACCGGCGTCAGCGTAGTGAGGTGCCCCCACGCGGGTAGCGTCCCTCTGCGGAATGAACCCTGACCAGCGAGGAGCGCAAGCATGACCACCACAGTCGACGGCGTCGACGCCTTCCACGAGCTCGTCGGCAAGGACCTCGGCCACTCCGAGTGGCAGACGATCACCCAGGACCGGGTGAACCTCTTCGCCGACGCGACCGACGACCACCAGTGGATCCACGTCGATCCCGAGCGGGCCAAGGACGGTCCGTTCGGCGTCGCCATTGCCCACGGCTACCTCACGCTCTCGCTCGCCCCGGTGCTGTTGAACAAGGTCATCCGCGTCGACAACACGAAGTTCGGCGTGAACTACGGCTGCAACAAGGTCCGCTTCCCCTCGCCGGTTCCCGTCGGTGCCGATCTGCGCATGGGGGTCACCATGGCTGCCGTCGACGACGTCGAGGGCGGCGTGCAGGTCACCTACGACCTCGTCATGGAGGTCAAGGACGCGCCCAAGCCGGCCTGCGTGGCCCAAGTGGTCTACCGCTACTACCGCTGACGCCCGACCGCACCATGGCGCCACGCCGGAACGCAGGACCCGATCCGGCGTCGGCGCCGCTGCCCACCGGCGACGAGAAGACGGCGCGGGTGCGCGCCATGTTCGACACCATCGCCCCGCGCTACGACCTCATGAACCGCCTGATGACCTTCGGGCTCGACCAGGCATGGCGGCGCGGCGCCGTCGGCGGCGCTGGCGCTCCCCGGCGGGCTCGATCGTCCTCGACCTGGCCTGCGGGACGGGGGACCTCTCCCGCCTCGCGCTCCGGCGGGGCTACCGCGTCGTCGGCGCCGACCTCAGCGCGGGCATGCTGTCCGCCAACGGGGCGTCGACGCCCCTGGTCGAAGCCGACGGCAGCCGCCTCCCCTTCGCCGACGGCACCTTCGACGGACTGGTCTGCGGCTATGCACTGCGCAACTTCACCGATCTGGCCGCCACGTTGGCCGAGTGCTCCCGGGTGCTCCGCTCGGGCGGGCGGCTGGCGGTGCTCGAGGTCGACGCCCCGACGTCGCGGCTCTGGCGCGCCGGCTACGACGTGTGGTTCAACCAAGGTGGTGCCCGTGCTGGGCGGCGCCCTGTCGGACCGGGACGCCTACCGCTACCTGCCACGGTCCGTCGCCTACCTGCCGCCCACGGCCGAGCTGCGGCGGATGCTGCGCGCGGCCGGGTTCTCCGCCGTCGGCATCCGACCCCTCGCCGGCGGCCTGAGCCAGCAGATCGTGGCCACGCGCGCCGGGGCACCGTGACCGCCGGGCTCCACGCACGGACCGTGCCCCTCGAGTACGGACCGGACGCGCTGCAGTTCGACGGCAGCCCGACGGTGCTCTTCGACCGCCCGGGTCTCACGCTGGTCGGCTGGGGCACCGCGCTGCTGGTCGAGGCGTCCGGGGCCGCCGCGGCGCTGGCGGGCATTCCCTGCGACGACCCGGTGCGGCGCCCCGGCTCCGGGGTCGTCGCGCTGGGCGCCCTCCCTTTCGACGACGCCATGGACGGGCTGCTCGTGATCCCGCGCTTCTCCATGGGGATCGAGCGCGACGCAGACGGCGTCACCCGGCGCTGGGCCACCGCGGTCGGGCCGGCCGATGACGCCCTCCCCGGGACCGACGAGCTCTTCGACGCCGTGATCTGGCAGTACGGCACCACCCCCGAGGTGGTCCCGGCCGACGCCCGCGTCGCCGGTCTCACGACCCCGATGACCTCGAAGGCCTACGGCGACATCGTGGCCGGGGCCGTGGCGGCCTTGCGCGCGCCCGGTGCGACGCTGCGCAAGGTCGTGCTGTCCCGCCCGATCACGGTCGAATTGGACGGGACCCTGCCCCTGTCGGTGGTCCTGCGCCGGCTCCGGGCCGGCGAGCCCAACTGCACCATCTTCTCCATGCCGGTGCCCGACGGCACCTTCTTCGGCGCCAGCCCCGAACTGCTCGTTGCCGTGCACGGCGACCGCGTCTCGTGCCACCCCCTGGCCGGCACGGTGCGCCGGGGCGAGACGGCCCGGGCCGACGCCGATGCCCAGCGCGACCTGGCCCGCTCCGACAAGAGCCGCGAGGAGCACCGCTACGTCGTCGAGGACATCGCGGCCACGCTGGCTCCATTGTGCGCGGACCTCTCGGTACCCGACGAGCCCTCCATGGTCGCCTTCCGGTCCGTGGCGCACCTCGGCACGAGGATCGAGGGTCGCCTGGCCCGCCCGCTCGGCGTGCTCGAGCTCCTCGAGCGCCTCCATCCCACGCCGGCCGTCGGGGGCACGCCGCGGGCCGAGGCGCTGGCCTTCATCGCACGCGGCGAGGCCGGTGGCCGCGGCTACTGGGCCGGGCCGGTGGGATGGGTCGATGCCGACGGGGGCGGTGAGTGGATGATCGGCATCCGCAGCGCACGCCTGCACGGCGACGGCACGGTGGTCACGCTCCGCGCCGGTGTCGGGCATCGTCGCCGCCTCGGACCCCGGCGCCGAGGCGGCCGAGACCGACGTCAAGCTGGCGACGGTCCTCGAGGCGGTCGTCCCCGGTGCCTCAGTGCAGCTGCGGTGAGGGTGCGGGCCGTGGCTCGGGTCGCGGTCGCCGCGACGTGCATGGCGGCGAGCGGGATCTTGACCATCAGGGTCGCCCCTCTGCCCGAGGTGGGGAGCACCTCGGCCGTCCCGTGCAGTGCCTCTGCGATGGCCCGGACGATGGCCAGGCCCAGACCCGTGCCCGAGGCGGACCGCGACGGGTCGCCCTGGTAGAAGCGGTCGAAGACCCGGCCGGCCTCGCCGGTCGGGATGCCGGGCCCGTTGTCGGAGACCTGGATGTACCCCATGGTGTGGGCCACGCCCGTCGACACGCTCACCTCGGTGCCCGGCGGCGTATGGGCCAGCGCGTTGCGCACCAGGTTGTGGGCCACCTGGGCCAGGCGCTCGCCGTCGCCGGTGACGACCACCGGCGGCCCCGCCTCGAGGGTCAGATGATGGCCGTGCGCCACCGCGTTCGAGTCCCCGACGGCGTCGACGCAGATGCGCTGCAGGTCGACGGGCTCCGCCCGGAGCGGCCGTCCCCGGTCCAGCTCGGCGAGCAACAAGAGGTCCTCGACCAGGCCACCCATCCGGGTTGCCTCCTCCTCGATCCGCTTGAGTGCCTTGCGACGGCCGGCCTCGTCGGAGAAACCGCCCCGCCCCAGCAGCTCGGCGTAGCCCCGGATGGAGGTGAGCGGCGTCCGCAGCTCGTGCGACGCATCGGCGACGAACTGGCGCAGGCGCTCCTCGGAGGCCGACTTCTCGGCGAAGGCGCCCTCGATCTGGGCCAGCATCTCGTTGAGGGCCACCCCGAGCCGCCCCACCTCGGTCTCGGGGCCCTGCTCGGGCACGCGGCGGGTCAGGTCGCCCGAGGCGATGGCGTCGGCCGTGCTCGCCATCTCGCGCAGCGGCCGCAGGCCGCGGCGCACGACCACCATGACCAGCACGCCCATGGCCAGCAGCACGGCGAGGCTGGCGAACAGCTCCACCTTGCGCAGCGAGTTCAGCGTGTCGTTGGTCGGGTTCAGCGAGATCGCCGTCACGAGCGTCCCCTGGGGAACCGTCACGGCGACGGCCCGGTACTGGCCGTCCGGGTCGCCGCGCTCTTCAGGACCACCGCATCGGCGTCGGGTCGGAAGGTGCCGGCGAAGCGCCCGACACGGACCCGTTTGTAGATGTCGGGCACCTGCTGCACCGGGATGCTCCTGGTCAGGATCGGCGCGGGGTCGGGATGCGCGGTCGATCCCGACGGGCGGCGCAGGATCACCTGGTCGTTGCGATCGAGCAGCGTGAGGTACACGTCGGACGAGACCCGGCGTGAGAGCTCGGACTCGGTGACCGGCAGGTTGCGGGCGGCCGCGAAGGTCAGGAAGTCGAACCCGAGCGCCTCGTTCTGGGCCAGCGTGTTGTCGGCCTGGCCGTAGAGGAAGGAGCGCACCGAGGCGTAGGTCACGACGTCGGCCACCGCCAGGCCGATCACCAGCAGCAGGGCCACGACCGCGACCAGCCGCTTCTGGAGGCTCATCCTTCTCGGGGCAGGCGGAGCGTGTAGCCGACGCGCCGGATGGTGTGGATCAGCGCCGGTTCGTTGACGTCGATCTTCTTGCGCAGGTAGCTGATGTAGGTCTCGACGATGTTCGGATCGCCCCGGAAGTCGAAGCCCCAGACGTTGTCGAGCAGCTCCGACTTGGAGATCACGCGCCGGGCGTTCTCCAAGAGGTAGCGGAGGAGGTTGAACTCGGTGGCCGTCAGGTCGATGGCCTGCTCGTCGCGCCACACCTCGTGGGTGTCCACGTTCATCTTGAGGTCGGCAAACTGCATGACCGAGACGTCGCCGGCCGCGACCTCGCCGGCGCGGCGCAGGATCGCACCGACCCGGGCCATGAGCTCCTCGATGCTGAAGGGCTTCGTCACGTAGTCGTCGCCCAGGCTGAGGCCTTCGACCTTGTCCTGGGTCGTGTCCCGCGCCGTCAGGAACATCGACCGGCATCTGTTCACCCTGGTTGCGCATGCGCCGGCACACCTCGTTACCGTCGAAGTCGGGCAGCATCACGTCGAGCATGACCAGGTGGGGCCGGAAGGTGCGCACCTGTTCGAGCGCCTCCGCCCCCGACGAGGCCACGCCCGACCACGATAGCCCTCGAAGGACAAGGCGGCAGACAGCAGTTCGGCGATGTTCGGCTCGTCGTCGACGACGAGGATGCGAGCTGCCGGTGCCTCCATCGTTGCCTCAGCACACCGTCCGCGTCGAGGTCATGGCGAGCGGACAGGATCCTCGGCAGCGCTGAGGCTCGCGCGGCTCGGCCCCGCCCTCCCTCGTGTCGCCCTCGTGGATCCCGGTCCCGTGCTCCGTCGCGGGCGCAGGGGCGCCGACCTTCGGCGTGCGCCCGAAACGGCGCACCCCGTGGACCAACCGGCCCAGGGCCCACCAGGTCACCAGCGCGAGGGCCTCGACCACGATGAACGAGGACATCTTGGACTCGCCGGCCTCCCGGTCGACGAAGCTGATCGGCACCTCGGTGATGGTGGCGCCGTGCTGCTTGGCTCGGTACGTCATCTCGATCTGGAAGCCGTAGCCCTCGGCCCGGATCCGGTCCAGGTCGAGGCGCCGCAGGATGGAGGCCGAGTAGACCCGGTAGCCCGCCGTCGCGTCCGCCACCCCGAGCCCGAGCACGACCGACGCATAGAGGTTGCCGCCCCGCGACAGGAGGTGGCGGTGCCAGGCCCAGTTGGGGATGGATCCGCCCTCGATGTAGCGCGAGCCGATGGAGACGTCGAAGCCCTCCTCGAGCGGCGCCACGAGCGACGGCAGTGCCGCCGGGTCGTGCGAGAAGTCGGCGTCGATCTCGACGAAGGCGTCGTAGCCCCGCTCGAGACCCCACGCGAAGCCGGCCCGGTACGCGCTCCCGAGCCCGGACTTGGCGCTGCGGGCCAAGCAGGTGCACGTCCGGCAGGTCCGCGGCCACCTTGCGCACCAGCTCGGCCGTCCCGTCGGGGCTGCCGTCGTCGACGACCAGGACGCCGGCCTGCGGGAGGCACTCGCGGATCCGGCGCAGCATCCGCTCGATGTTCTCCGACTCGTTGTAGGTCGGGATGACAACCAGCGGTCGCATGCGGGCATTCTAGGGGGTGGTGCCGCCCCGGCTCCGGCGCCGGTCGGTGCGGCGGCCGGACGCGGTCCGACCGTGACCAGGGACTTCGTCGAGGCAGTGCGTCGACCACCGCTGCGCACGGAAGGTGCCGGCGGCGGCGAGCCCCCGTACGCGTGATCAGATGTCGGGCGGTTCGGCCGCGGTGAGGGGCCCGTGCAACTCGGCCTCGCCCACCACCGCGTCAGGACCCTTGCGCAGCTCCCGCACGATCACCTGCACGGCGCCCCCGAACGGGATCCCCACCAACGCCCCCACGAAGGTCCCGAGCCCGCCGGCGATCCGACCCCCGAGGGTGGCGCCGACGAGCACCGCAACGAGCACCCAGAACGGATTCAGCTGGACCGTCTTGCTCATGATGATCGGGTTGAGCACGTGGTTCTCGACCTGCTGGTAGACGAGGAAGACGATCAGCATGATGATCCCCGCCGGGACGGAGTGGATCGCCGCGATGACGACGACCGGGACCCCGGCCAGCAGGCCTCCCACGAGCGGCAGCAGGTCGACCAGGGCGACGAAGACCCCCAGGAGCAGCGCGAAGGGCACGCCGAGGATGGTCAGCGTGATCGCCACGATGACGCCGGCGATCACCGAGGTCAGAAAGTTCCCCAGCATGTAGCCGGTGACGGAGCGGATCGACTGATCGATGACCCGGCGCAGGCGGTCGGCGGTCGTGGGACGGAAGAGGCCGAGGAAGCCGGACCACATGCGAGGGGCCTCGAGCATGGTGAAGAAGGTGAGGATGGCGATGGTGACGATGGAGACGAGCGTCGACACCGCGGCGGCGCCGACGGAGAACGCGGTGGCCGGCTTGAGCACCTTGGTGATCTGCGACGTGATCTTCGTCGACCCCTCGGAGAGGTACTTCTGCAGGTGCAGCCGGAAGACGAGCCGGCCCAGCGGCCCGTGGCCCTTCTTGGCCTCGCGGACCAGCGTGGGGACCTGCTGGCCGAAGTGCACGGCGGCGGTCACGAGCGGCTCCGTGAACAGGTAGACCAGGCCGATGAGCGCGATCACGCCGATGAGGAACACGACGAGCGTCGCCCCGCCGTTGGTCATCCCACGCCGGCGGAGAAACCGCGTCGCCGGGGTCAACAGGAGCGTGATGAAGAACGCGATCACCGCGTAGACGACGATGGTGCGCAGCGTCCAGAGGCCGACGATGAGGGCGACGTTGAGGTCGAGCAGCCCGATCGCGACCGCGACCGAGACGACGATGGTCCCGAGCGGGATCCCCCGACGGTCGGCGCTGCCCGTGAGCTTGGACCGCCACGTGTCGGAAGGCTCTGCGGCCATGGAACCAGCTTGGCAGCTTTGACCTCCCAAGAGGCGGTTCTTCGGGCTACGGACGTGCAAGCATGAGTGCGATGGACCAGGTCGAGCAGGGGGAGCCCGAGCCGCGAACCCCCCGCGTTCACGAGGCCGACGACGGCGCTGGCTGCCGCGCAACGTGAAGATCACGCTGATGGTCCTGTTCCTGTTCTTCGTGGGCGAGTACATCCTGCTGCCCGAGCTGGCCAGCGCCCGACGCGAGTTCCACCAGCTGACCCATCTCAACTTCCTGTGGCTGATCCTGGGCGCCCTGCTCGAGGTCGGCGCGCTGGTGGCCTACGCCGAGCTCACGCACACGGTGCTCTCGCCCGGTGCGCCCGACCGCTTCCGCATCTTCCGCATCAACATGTGGGCGCTGGCGGTCAGCCACGTCCTGCCCGGCGGTACGGTGCCCGGCACGGCCGCCAGCTACCGGCTGCTGACCGACTCCGGCGTGTCGGGCAGCACCGCCGCCTTCGGGCTGGCCACCCAGGGCATCGGCTCCGCCGTCGTGCTGAACCTGATCTTCTGGCTGTCCCTGCTGATCTCCATCCCGCTGCAGGGCTACAACCCGCTCTACGGCTTCGCCGCCATCCTCGGTGTGCTCCTGCTGGCCATCTTCGCCGCCCTCGTCTTCCTCCTGACCCGGGGTGAGAAGCAGGCCGGCGTCTTCCTGCGCCGGGTGGCCAACCGGCTCCCCTTCGTGAAGGCGGAGACGGTGACGTCGCTGGTCCAGAAGGTGGCGGACCGCATGAAGATCCTGTTCTCGAGCTCCGAGCTGCTCACCCGGGCGGGCATCTGGGCGGCGGCCAACTGGTTGCTCGACGCCGCCTCGCTGTGGGTCTTCCTCCTCGCCTTCGGCGCCCACGTCTCGCCCATCGACGTGCTGGTGGCCTACGGGCTCGCCAACATCCTCGCCGTCATCCCGTGACCCCCAGTGGGCTCGGCGTCATCGAGCTGACCATCGTCGCCGTGCTGAAGAGCTTCGGCGTCCCCGCGGGCGTGGCGGCGGCGGGCGTCCTGAGCTGGCGCCTGGTGAACTTCTGGCTGCCCATCCCTTTCGGGGGCGCGGCCTACCTGTCGCTGCGCCTCGGACGGCCGGGTGCAGCGGCCGCGGCCAAGGCGATCCCCTCCTGAGCGGGTCCGAATGATGGCGTCGGCGCGGCCCTCGGTCACCGCGCGCTGGGTCGCGGCGCACCGGGCCCGGATCGAGCGCACGCGGCCCTCGACCCCCGGCGCCGACGTGGCGGCGGAGCGCCGCCTCTACCGCGACGTCAGCGGGATGTTCGCCGCTGCCCGCGGGCGCCCCTCCGGGATGGCGGAGCGGACCAGGGTCGTCGACGCCGAGGTGGCGCGGCGCCATCGGCCGGGGCACCACGCAGGTGGTGCTCCTCGGCGCGGGCTACGACGGGCGGGCGCTGCGCTTCGGGGGCGGTGCGGTGCGTTGGTTCGAGGTGGACCTGCCCGGCGACCCAGGCCGACAAGCGGCGCCGTCTCGATGCCCTCGGCATCCGGCCCGGCGCCGTCTCCTACGTGGGCATCGACCTCGTGACGGGGGACCTGGACGCGCGCGCTGGACGCCGCCGGACACGATCGCGTCGCACCGTCGCTCTTCGTCTGCGAGGGCCTGCTGGCCTACCTGACGCTCGAGTCGGCGGCGTCCCTCTGCGAGACCCTGCGCGCCCGGGCGCCGTACGGGAGCGCGCTGGTGGCCACCTTCTTGGTGTCCCCCGAGCCGGGCACACCGGCCCGGGCCCTGCGGGCGGCGGCCGACGCACTCCTGCGCGTGGTCGGCGAACCCCGGCGCCACCGACTACCGCCCCGGGGACCCCGAGAAGCTCATGGTCGTCACCGGCTGGCGCGCGTGACCCATGCGGAGTCGTCGGCCGAGAGCAGGGTCGACCGGGGCTCGCACACGCACATCCTCGTGTGCGAGCCGCGATCGGGAGCGCTGACCGGTCAGCTGCCGGCGCCCGTCGGCGCCATTGTCCGCCGCCGGATGAGCGGCCGCGCGATCGGTGCACGCCACACCCGGATTCCGGCTCCGACCACCAGCGCGATGAAGAGCAGCCCGTCGGCGTCCGACAGCGGGATCAGCCAGCCCCGGCCGGCGAACGCCACATCCGGCCCGTGCGGCACCCACCAGGTCGGGGCGGCCCAGAACAGCACGGCGACGGCCAGCGCGTACCACTCGCCGTAGCGGGGGCGGTCCTGCGCCAGCGCGAGCCAGGCCACGAGCAGGATCACCCAGATGAAGTGGTGGGACCACGACACGGGGCTGGCCAGGGACTCGGTTGCCGCCACGACGAGCAGCCCCAGCACGGGCGAGGAGCGTCGGTAGGCCACACGCGGCGACGGCCAGTCCGACGCAGGCCACCGTCACCACGATCACGAAGGTGGTCGGCGTGGTGAACGTGCGTCCCAACATGCGCTCCAGCGCGCCGAGCACGCCCTGGTTCCCGATCCACGAGAGCATGCCGGCCCGCTGGGGGTCCCGGATGTAGTGCGTCCAGTACGACCACGAAGTCGAGGCGTTGACCGCGGTCGCCAGGACGGCGGCGGCGCAGAAGGAGGCGACGGCCCGCGTGCCGGCTCGCCCCTGCTTGGTCAGGAAGAGGTAGGGGATGAGGATGGCCGGTGTCACCTTGATGGCCGCCGCCAGAGCCGACCAGGATGCCCCGCGGCAGCGGCAGGTCGAGCGTCATGTCCGCCACCACCATGAGGGCGAGGATGATGTTGACCTGGCCGAGCAGGAAGGTCTGGCGCACCGGGTCGAACAGCACGACCGGCAGCACGAGGGCCAGGGCCCACCACAGGATCGTCCGCCGGTCGAGAGCGCGCGCACACGGCGCGCAGGCTCACGACGATCAGCGCGAAGACAGCGGCGAGGTTGAGCAGTGAGAACGCCACCTCGCAGACCCGGAGCGGGAAGTGCGCGAACGGAGCGAACAGGAGCGCCGAGAACGGCGGGTAGGTGAACCCGAGACCGTCCTTCGGCAACGTCACCGTGAACAGGTCGTTCGTCGGCGCGTGCGCGCCACCGAGCAGGTAGGTGCTCAGGTCGATCTGCTGGTGGACGGCGGCGAGAATCGTCGCCCCCACCACGGCCACCGCGCCCGACAGGGCGGGCCAGCCCCACCCCCGGCCCGACGCGATGGCGCGCATGCGCAGCGCCAATGCATCACTCGCCATAGGGCTCGATGGTACCGGCGGCCGGGCGACGACGGCGCGGTTCTCGCGCCCGGACCGCACCTGGGTTTGGCGCCGGTGTGCCTACGCAGGAGGCTTGGCCTCGTCACCCTCTCCGAGGCGGAGGTCCGAATCGAGCCGGCGGCGGGCCCGCTCCCGCGCCAGTTCCTTGAGCCGCTCCTGGGAGCTCACCCCGTGACGGTTGGGCACCCGGCGCCAGCGCCGGTCCGGCCCCAGTTCCCAGGCGTTGGTGTCGTCGGCGAACACGAGGTCGAGCACCTCGAACAGGCGCGCCTGGAGCTCGGGGTCGTGCACCGGGGACGACCACCTCGATGCGGCGGTCGAGGTTGCGCTCCATGAGGTCGGCAGAGCCGATGTAGATCTTCAAGGGCAGGCGGGTCCGGCCGCCGGGTCGGCGGGAGGGCCACCGAAGCGGTAGATGCGCGAATGCTCGAGGAAGCTGCCGACGATGGACCGGACCCGGATGCGCTCCGACAGCTCCGGGACACCGGGACGCAGGCTGCACAGGCCGCGCACGACGAGATCGATCGGCACGCCGGCCCCCGAGGCGCGGTAGAGCGCGTCGATCATGTCGGGGTCGGTGAGTCCGTTGACCTTCATGACGATGCGGCCCGCCGGGCCCGGCCTCCGCCTGCTCCTCGATCATCGCCATGATCCGCTTGCGCAGCGCCGTGACCGGCGACACCAGGATCTGGCGGTAGTCGGCGTGGCGGCGAGTAGCCGGTCAGGTAGTTGAAGAGCTCGCCGACGTCGGCACCGATGTCGGGGTCGGCGGTGAGCAGACCGAGGTCCTCGTACATGCCGGGCCGTCTTCGAGTTGTAGTTGCCGGTGCCGACGTGGCAGTAGCGGCGGACCCCGTCCTCCTCGCGGCGCAGCACGAGCGCGGTCTTCGAGTGCGTCTTGAGGCCCACGATGCCGTAGACGACGTGGACGCCCGCCTCTTCGAGGGCCCGGGCCCACCCGATGTTGGCCTGCTCGTCGAAGCGCGCCTTGAGCTCGACCATGGCGGCGACCTGCTTGCCCGTTCTCGGCCGCCTGGATGAGCGAGGTCGACGATGGGGCTGTCGCCGCGACGTCCGGTACAGCGTCTGCTTGATCGCGAGCACGGCCGGGTCCTCCGCCGCCTGCGCGACGAAGGCCTCGACCGACGTGGCGAAGGAGTCGTAGGGGTGGTGGACGAGCACGTCGCGCTCGCGCAGCACCGAGAAGAGGTCCGACGGGCTCGTTCGCCACGCGTTGGCGAGCCGCGGCGGCGTCATCGGCGTCCACGTCTCGCCGTGCAGGTCCGGACGGTCGAGCGCGTAGACGCCCCACAGCGCCGCCGAGGTCGAGCGGCGCGCTCGACCGGAAGACGCCGTCGGGCCCGACCTCGAGCTCGTGGGCCAGGAGGTCGCGCATGTCCTCGGTGCATGTCGGCCTCGATCTCGAGGCGGAGCGGCCTTGCCCGAACCGGCGCCGGCGCAGCTCCATCTCGACGGCGACCAACAGGTCGTCGGCCTCGTCCTCCTCGAGGGCGAGGTCGGCGTTGCGCGTCACCCGGAAGGCGTAGTGCTCCCCGATCATCATGTCCGGGAACAGCGTCGCCGAGGTGGGCGGCGATGACCTGCTCGAGCGGCACGAAGCGCTCGCCGTCGGGCATGACCACGAAACGCGGCAGCGTCGGGCGGGACCTTGACCCGCGCGATTCGGCGTTCGCCCCGAGGCCGGGTCCTGCACCTCGACCACCAGGTTGAGCGACAGGTTCGAGATGTAGGGGAAGGGGTGGCCGGGGTCCACGGAGAGCGGGCGTGAGGACCGGGAAGATCTCGCGCTGGAAGACCTCGACGAGGTGGGCGCGGTCGTCGTCGTCGAGGGAGGACCAGTCCGAGAGGCGGATGCCGGCCTCGGCCAGGGCCGGGACGATGAGGTCCAAGAAGATGTGATCCTGGCGGCGCACCAGCTCCTCGACCCGGCCGCGGATCATCGTCAGCTGCTCCCCCGGTCGCAGCCCGTCGACCGAGCGGGTCCGCACCCCGGCGGCGACCTGGTCCTTCAGCCCGGCCACCCGGATCTGGTAGAACTCGTCGAGCAGCTCGGAGAAGATGGCCAGGAACTTCACCCGCTCGAGCAGCGGCACGCCGTCGTCCTCGGCCAGGTCCAGGAGCCGTGCCCCGAACTCGAGCCGCGACTGCTCCCGGTTGGTGAAGCGCTGGTACCCGAACGCCTCGATCTGCTGGTAGGTGGGCGGCGTGGGGTGGGCGCGCTCCCCGTCGCCTCCACTCCACCAGGATCAGCCCGGGTGGGTGGCGGTGCCCGGTCTGCCTGGGCCTCCGCTGACGGTTCGGGCTGCGCCGGGGGTTGGTGCTGAGGCTGGGTCTGGGTCATGTGGGGCGGATGACACCGAGCGCGGGACCTCGGGCTGTCACCCTCGATCCTACCCCCCACCACTACGATTCGCCCGTGCCGCCACGGACCAGTCGCACGTCGTTCCCGCGCTACGTCTGGGGTCCCAAACCGAAGCGACGCACCGAGTTGGGGCTCCTGATGTACGGCTCCGGCCTGGTGGTCGCGTTGTACGTCATCGCCGAGCTCGGGGCCAAGTCGAAGATCCCGGCCAACATCGGGCCCTTCCTGGGCGTGGTCCTCGGGCTGGCGCTGGTGGCCCACATGACCAACCGCGTGGCTCGTCCCCGACGCCAACGCGGTCATTCTGCCCCTGGCCGCCCTCCTCAACGGCATCGGCTACGTGGTGATCGCGCGGTGGAACCCGCCGCACGCCCGGGAGCAGGCCGCGTGGACCACCGTGGGCGTCGTCCTGTACATCGTGACCCTGCTGGTCGTCCGCTACTCACGGGACCTCGAGCGCTACCGCTATCTGCTGCTGCTGCTGGCCGGCATCCTGTTGGTGGCGCCCCTGTTCTTCAGCTCCGATCAACGGCGCCCGCCTCTGGGTCCACTTCGGCGGCCTCGAGTTCCAGCCCATCGAGTTCTCCAAGCTGCTCCTGTGCATCTTCTTCGCCTCGTACTTCGCCGAGAACAAGGAGATGCTGTCCATCCCCACGGCGCGCGTCGGGAACCGGCTGATTCTCGACCCCCGCCCGCTCGTCCCCCTGCTCGTGGCCTGGGGCGCCGCCATGGCGGTGATCGGCCTCGAGGGCGACATCGGCTTCGCGGCCCTGCTGTTCACGCTCTTCATCGCCATGCTGTGGATCACCACGGGCCGTTTCGGCTATCTGGTCCTCGGCGCCCTGCTCTTCGCCGCGGGGGCGTACATCTCGGCCCGCTACTTCGGGCAGGTGCACACGCGGGTCTCCGAGTGGCTCGATCCGTGGGCGACCTCGACCAACGTGAACGCCGGCGGGGCCCAATTCGCCTGGGGTGGTACGGGTTCGGCACCGGGGGGGTCGGCGGCACCGGGCTCGGGTTCGACCTGCAGGCCGGCAACATCCCCTATCTCACCACCGACATGATCTTCGCCGCCATCGGGACCGAGATGGGCCTCGTCGGATCGGTGGCGATCGTGGTCGCCTTCGTCCTGCTCATCGGGGCGGGACTTCCGCATCGCCCAGGCGGCCCGTTCGGACTTCTCGCGGCTCCTGGCGACCGGCCTGACCCTGATCATCGGGTTCCAGGCCTTCTTCATCATGGCCGGCGTGGTCCGACTGCTTCCCTTCACGGGGATCACGCTCCCCTTCGTCGCCTACGGCGGGTCGTCGCTGCTGTCGAACTTCGTGCTCATCGCGCTGTTGCTGCGCATCTCCGACGAGGGCGCCAAGACCCAGTCGCAGATGCTCGCCGCCGGCTCGGCCGGAACGCCGGGTGAGCGCCCGATGGTCCCGGCGGGCTGAGTTCCGGGTTCCACGTCAGGGTCCGCGGAGAGGCGGCGAGGCAGACGGCGCGGCGGGAATGCAGCTCCAGATCTACGCCTTCCGCTCGGCGACGTTCTCCACCTCCGTGAAGAGCGCCCCTTGGGCCGCGCCCGATCCTGACATGCCGCCCCCGGGGCCGCGCAGGACGAAGGCGATGCCCACGGCCAGGACGGCGCCGGCGATGGGACCGGCGACGTACACCCAGTAGTCGGTGAACGTCGTGGAGACCAGGTCCGGGCCCGAAGGTGCGCGCCGGGTTCATCGATGCGCCCGAGATGGGGCTGCCCCAGAGGCCCGCCAGGGCGATGTACGAGCCGACCCCGAGGGCGCCGATGATGCCGACGTTCTGCGCCCCCGACGCCGTGCCCAGGATCACGCTGACGAGCCCCACGGTCAGGATGAGCTCCATCCAGAAGCCCGCCATGTTCGAGTACCCGTGCGCCACGTAGTTGGAGCCGTAGGACGCCGACACGTTGATGACCGCACGCAGGAACAGTGCCGCCAGGGTGGCGCCGGCGAGCTGGGCCACGACGTAGCCGGGCACCCGCCGCCACGGGAAGTCCCGGCGCAGGGCGAAGGCGATCGACACCGCCGGGTTGAGATGGGCACCGGAGATCTTGCCCATGAAGAGGATGATGGCCATCACCATCAGACCCGGCGCCACCACCGCTGCGGTGCGGCTGATCACCCCAGGGAACGCGTGGCCCATCATGCCGCCACCGGCGGCCACCAGCACCAGGAAGAAGGTCCCGAGCACCTCGGAGAAGATGCGGCGCCATTCCTGCCGTGGATCCTTGAAGTCCGCGATGCGGTCGAGGATGCCCTGCTCGTAGTGCGCCAGGGGTCCGAGCGAGCTCTGGGCGAGGCCGGCTGGGGCGGCAGGTGCGGCGGCGGGACCGGTCATCGCAATCGTTCCTTTCCGCTCCGCCCCCTTCCTCGGTGTCGCCTCGGGATCGGGGTGCGGAGGTCTCCCACGAGTCTCCGGCAACCGGCGTCGCCGGTCCTAGGGCCGAACGTCAGTCGAAAACGCACGCGAGATCACGTCTCGCCGGAGGCGACGTCCCCTTGTGCGGCCTCCCGGCTTCACGGACCATTGAGGGGCGGGACAGCCCGACCAGAGGAGTGCGCCACCATGCCAGCCGACTTCAACGACCGGACGGACTTCGAGAACGCCGACCGGGGATTCATCGCGAGCATCGAGCCGATGACGATCAGTGACGCCGGCGGCCGCCGGGTGTGGGACATGGACGGGTGGGCGTTCCTCGAGGGCCCGTGCCCCGATACGGCGAACCCGAGCCTCTGGCGTCAGGGCCAGCTCAATTGTCGCCACGGCCTCTACGAGGTGACCGACGGCATCTACCAGGTGCGCGGGTTCGACCTGTCGAACATGACCCTCGTGGAGAGCGACCACGGCGTCATCGTGATCGACCCGCTCGTCTCCCAGGAGACGGCGGCGGCCGCGCTGGCCCTCTACCGGGCCCACCGGGGGGACCGCGCCGTGACGGCCGTCGTCTACACGCACGCGCACATCGACCACTTCGGGGGCGTGCTCGGCGTGGTCGACGCCGACACCGGGGTGCCCATCGTGGCACCCGAGCACTTCTTGGAGCACGCCGTGTCCGAGAACGTGTACGCCGGCACGGCGATGCTGCGACGGGGCTACTACTACGGCGGGATCGCGCTCGCCAGGGGCGTCAAGGGCACGCTGGGCATGGGGCTCGGCCCGGCGCCCTCGACGGGTGCGGTGGGTCTGATCGCCCCGACGCTCGACATCACCCGCACCGGCCAGGAGGAGGTGCTCGACGGGGTTCGCATCGTGTTCCAGAGCACCCCTGGGACCGAGTGTCCGGCGGAGATGAACTTCTACTTCCCCGATCACCGTGCGCTCTGCCTGGCCGAGAACGCCACCCACAACCTGCACAACCTCTTGACCCTGCGGGGCGCGCAGGTACGCGACCCGCGCATCTGGTCGCGGTACCTCTCGGAGGCGATCGAGCTCTTCGCCCGCGGCGCCGACGTCGCCTTTGCGTCGCATCACTGGCCGACCTGGGGTTCCGCCAACATCGTCACGTACCTCAAGGAGCAGCGGGACCTCTATGCCTACCTGCACGACCAGACGCTGCGCCTGATGAACCAGGGGTACGTGGGCACCGAGATCGCCGAGATGGTCGAGACCCCGCCGGGTCTCGACGAGGCCTGGCACACCCACGGGTACTACGGGTCGGTCAGCCACAACGTCAAGGCGATCTACCAGCGCTATCTGGGTTGGTACGACGGCAACCCGGCGCACCTGTGGCAGCACCCGCCCGTGGCCGCGGCGGAGCGCTACGTGAAGGTCATCGGCGGGGTGGACGCCACGGTGGCCAAGGCCATCACCTTCTTGGAGAAGGGCGACCTGCGCTTCGCCGCCGAGCTGGCCAGCCACGCCGTCTTCGCCGCCCCCGACAGCGAGACGGCGCGCCAGGTGCTGGCCACGGCGCTGACCGAGCTGGGGTACGGCGCAGAGTGCGCCACCTGGCGCAACTGCTTCCTGGTGGGCGCCAACGAGCTGTTCCACGAGATCGAGCACACGGAGGTGAGCGCCGCCGGCATGGCGCCGGCGCTCACGGTGACCCAGCTCTTCGACTCCGTCGCCATCCGCATCGACGGCCCCAAGGCGTGGAGCGAGCACCTGAGCATCGACTGGACCGTGACGGGGGACGGTGAGGCGGACGGGTACGACGGGCTCGGGCCGCTACCGGATGGAGCTCAGCAACGGTGCCCTGATCCACTTCCCCACCACCGCGCCCGAGGAGGCCGACCTGACGGTCACGCTCACCAAGCCCCAGCTGATCGGGCTGCTCCTCGCCGGCCGGACCGAGGGCGTCGAGATGTCGGGCGATCCCGGCGTCCTGACGACGCTGATCGGGCTCATCGACACCCCCGACCCCGACTTCGCCGTGGTCACCCCCTGAGGAGGGCCCGGGTCAGGACCCGTGGGGGTCCGAGCCGCCGGCCACCTCGTAGGACCACAGTTCCGACGCCACCGACACGGGCCCACCGTGGGGCGAGGGGCGGTCGGCACCGGCGTGCCCGTGGGCGAAGGCCGGCGAGGAGACCCACCGCTGGAACGACTCCTCGTCTCGCCACCGGGTGACGACGAGCCACTGCCGGCGGTCGTCGGTCGGACGCAACAGCTCGAATCCCTCGAAGCCCTCCTGGTCGTCCACGGCGCCGGCACGGGCGGCAAACCGGCGTGCCAGTTCGTCGCCGGCGTCCTCCGGCACGGTGATGGCGTTGATCTTGATCAGGGTCATGGCTCGATCTGATCAGATCCGCCGACCCGATGCCGCACCGGCCGCGGTCAGGCGTTCTCAACGGGGGCGACGTCGCCGAGGTCCTCGAGCAGACGCTCGTCGACCAGGATCGGCGCCGGCACCGGCATGCGAAGGGCCAGCACGATCCCGTCCGAGGGGCGGCAGTCGACACGCTCTCGACCGCCGGGCGTCATCAGGTCGAGCTCGGCCAGGAGGGTCCCCTCCTCGCGGCCCACCACCCGCAGGGCGATGACGTCGATCCGGGCCCGCTGGATCACCTGCACGAAGAGCTCGTGGGTCATGGGCCGCCGGCCCTCCATCCGCCGCAGGGCCTGGGCGATCGCCGTCCCCTCGGGCAGGCCGACCGGGAAGACGAGCGTGCGCATCGGGGGCTCCGACTCCACGAGCGTCACGGCGGGGAACTGGGAGGGCAGATCGAGCGACACGTCCTCGACGTCCATGACCCGGAAGGTGGCGTACCGCGGCGCCCCGCCCTCGGCGCGCGGCCGGCGGCCGGCCTCGGGCGGCCCCGGCCCGGCGGCGCCGCCGCATCCGCCTCCGTCTGCGGTTCCACGTCGGTCACCTGAATTTCCGGCGGGCGCCCACGCTGAGGGCCAGGCCCACGGCACCGAAGAACACGAGCACGGCCGTCCCGCCGTAGCTCACGAACGGCAGCGGGATCCCGGTGATCGGCATGATGCCCATGGTCATCCCCGCGTTCTGGAAGACGCTGAAGGCGATGAAGGCGAACAGCCCGGCGCAGATCAGGCGGCCGAAGGTGTCCCGGGAGACCACGGCGGCGTGCAGCACCCGCCAGGCGATCACGCCGAGCAGGGAGAGCACCCCCACCGACCCGACGAATCCGAGCTGCTCGGCCACCGCCGTGAAGATGAAGTCGGTCTGCTGCTCGGGTACGTAGCCGAGGTTCGTCTGCGCCCCGTGGCCGATGCCCGAACCGAACAGCCCCCCCGAGCCGATGGCGATCTTCGCCTGCTGCGTGTTGTAGATCGTCGACTGCACGTAGGGGTTGTTGCTGTGCGCGCTCGGGTTCAAGAAGGTGGTCAGGCGCGCGATCTGGTAGTGGTGCAGGAAGCCGCCCTCAATGGCCACCAGCGCGACCAGGGCGGTCGCGACGAGCAGCATCACGAGGATCCGGATCGGCAGGCCCGCCACGGCCAGCATGACCAGCAGGACGATCACCATGATGATGGCGGTCCCGAGGTCGGGCTGGAGGAGCACCAGCACGATGGGGATCCCGGCCATGATCAGCAGGCGGAAGACGTCGCGCCAGGCCAGGCCGTCCGCGTCGCGCCGCGCGCAGTACGCCGCCACCGCCAGGATCAGTGCGAGGACGGCGAACTCCGAAGGCTGCAACTGCAGGGGCCCGATGCTGAACCAGCGTGCCGCCCCCTGGGCGCTGCTGCCCACCACGAAGACACCCAGGAGGGCGAGGACGATCAACCAGTAGGCGAGCGTGGCCAGCTGCTCGAGACGGCGGTAGTCGACCACGGCCACCACCACCATCGTGACGAACCCCAGGACGACGAAGAGCCCCTGCTTCTTCAGGAAGGTCCTCGGGTCCTCACCCTGGGCCAGGAGCGAGCCGCGGGTGGCGGTGTAGACCATCACCACACCGATGGTGGACACGATCATCGTGGCCAGGACCAGGATCCAATCGAACGGGGGCACGTTGCGCCGGGCGTCAACGTGTGTTCGGGCGAGTGTGGTCATAACGCGGATTCGGGGACAGAATACCGGCCGTGACCACAGCCCCCCTGGCGGCACCCCACGCCCTGGTGGGCACGGTGCACACCGTCGGCATCCTCGGCAGCGCCAATCAGGTCGACCAGGGCGGCGGCTGGCTCTACCACCTGCTGACGAAGGCCGGCGTGAGCCCCGACACCGCCTCGACGGTCACCGACCTCGTCATCCGCCCGCTCAGCATCCTCTTCGTCGTCATCGTGGCGCTCATCGCGGCCCGCTACGGCGCCAAGGTGATCCGCCGCCTCTTCGAGCGCGTCGCCAACCAGGCCGCGACCCGGTCGGGCTCACCGAGAGCGGGGGCACGCGTCACCACCATGTCGGGCGTCATGGCCAACGTCTGGCGCTTCTTCGTCTTCGTCGTGGCGGGCGCCATCGTCCTCGGCATGCTCGGCATCAACCTGACCCCGCTCCTCGCCAGCGCCACGATCATCGGCGCCACGCTCGGTTTCGGGGCGCAGCAGATCGTGCGCGACTACTTCTCGGGCATCCTCATGACCATGGAGGACCAGTACAACGTCGGCGACTCGGTGACGGTCGGCGGAGTCACCGGCGTCATCGAGGACGTGACGATGCGCCTCACCCGCTTCCGCGGCGTCGACGGCACCGTGTACGTCATCCCCAACGGCGACATCCGACTCGTCGGCAACCTCTCGCGCGGGTGGGCCCGCGCCGTCGTCGACCTCACCCTCCCCGGCGCCACCGCCACCGACCTCGACTTCGGTCCGGCGCGTCATCGGCGACGCGGCACACCGTGTCGCCCAACGACCCGAGTTCGCCGCGCACTGCACCGAGCCGCCCAACCTCGTCGGGCTCCTCGCCGCCGACTCTTCGACCATCACGATGCGCGTCACCCTCCTCACCGTGCCGTCGCTGCGCGACCCGCTCACCCGCACGCTGCGCGAGGAGGCGATCGCCGCGCTGGCCCAGGCGCACCTGTGGCCCGCCGACGTCGCACCACCGGCCGCACCGGCGGCACCCCCGCGCTGACCGATCGGCCCGGGGCCGGCGGCTGCTCAGGCGCCGCTCGGGCTGGCGGCCACGGCGGCCTCCCACATGGCCTCCACCGGAGGTTCCCGGCCCGTCCACAGCACGAGCTGCGCCGCCGCCTGGTGCACGAGCATGCCGAGCCCGTCCAGCACGGTGGCGCCGCCCTCGGCCGCCACCGCCAGCCAGCGCGTCGGGCGGGGTGCGTAGACCAGGTCCGCCGCCACCTGCCCGGACGCGAGCAGCTCCGGCGGGACGAGCCACTCGCCCGGGGCCCCCGCCGGCGTCCCGGCCCACCCCGGCCATCCCCACCGGGGTCGCGTTGACCACCAGGTCCGCGGCGACCACGGCCTCGGCCACGGACCGGTCCGTCAGGGGCACGACGGCTCCGACCGGGTCCGCCAGGGCGGCCGCCTCGTAGGCCCGCTCGGGCGTCCGGTTCACGATGGCCACCTCGGCCGCCCCGGCCTGGGCCAGGGACAGCACCACCGCCCGGGCCGCCCCGCCGGCGCCGACGACGACGCAGCGCCGGCCCGCGGGATCGAAGCCGGCGCCACGGCGCAGCGAGGACACGAAGCCCTCGCCGTCGGTGTTGGTCCCCCACAGCGAGCCGTCGCGGTTCACGATGCAGTTGACCGCTCCGAGCCGCCGCGCCACTTCGCTGCACTCGTCGACGCCGGCCACGACGTCGGCCTTGTGCGGCATGGTGACCGACACCCCGCGGATGCCGGCCCGGCGCATCGCCTCGAGCGCGCCGGGCGCGCCGCCCGGGAGCACCTCGAAGGCGAAGGAACGCCACTCGTCCCCGAGTCCGAGCGCCGAGAACGCGCTGGCGTGCAGGAGCGGCGACAGGGAATGCGCCACCGGGCTCCCGATGACGCCGACGACCGTGACGGCGGGACCGAGCGCCTGGCGCACGCTGTCCATCGTCACCGGCACCGCCGCCTCACGGGAGCCCGCGGGATTGCGCCAGCTTCTCGTTGGCCAGCTGCCCGGCGTAGGTGTCCGAGAACGCCATCGTCCCGTCCTTCTTGACCAGCACGAAGTACAGCCACGCCGCCCGGCGGCGGATGCAGGGCGGCGGCCAGCGCCGTCGTCGACGGCATGCAGATGGGGGTCGGTGGCAGGCCCTTGTTCAGGTAGGTGTTGTAGGGCGACTGGATCTTGAGGTCCGCCGACGTCACGGGTCCACCGTCCTGACCGATGGCGTAGAGGACGGTCGAGTCCATCTGCAGCGGCATGTCCCGGGCCAGGCGGTTGTCGATCACCCGGGCCACGTCCGGCATGTTGACCGCGATGTAGCCCTCCTTCTCGACGACCGAGGCCGTCGTGATCACCTGGTAGGGGGTGAAGCCGAGCGCCGCGGCCGACGCCGTGCTCAGCCCCGTCGCCTGGGCGTCGCGGTCGAACCGCTGCACCATGTCCCGCAGGATCGTGGTGTCGCTCTCCCCCGGGAGGATCAGGTACGAGCCGGTCCCGAGCATCCCCTCGAGGTTGTTCGAACCCGGCGGCGAGAAGACCGAGTGCACCACACCGCTCCGGGCCGCCGCCACGAACGCCCCTTGCGCATGGCCCGGGATGCTGTCCACCCGCGCGGCCACCTCGGAGAGCGTGAACCCGGGATGGACGTCGACCGGATAGATGTTGGGCCCGGCGGCGAGGATGGCCCGCACTTCGGAGAAGGTCTGGTTCTGGTGCAGGGCATAGCTCCCCGGCAGGACGCGTGGGCGTGCCGTGGAAGACGTCCGAAATCCGGAAGGCCAAGGAGCTCCCGATCACGCCCTTCTCGCTCAGCGAGTCGATGACCGAGTCCGGCCGCCTCGCCCTGCCCGACGGTGACGACGACCTGCTTGCCCTCCGGACCCAGGGCGTGGGACTCGAGCTCGTACCAGAGGGTGAAGCCGAGGACGATGACGAGCAGCGCGCCGCCGACGACGGCGGCGATCCGCCGGGTGCGCCGGGCACGGGCCGCTCGTTCCGCCCGCCGCTCCGTCCGGCTCGTCGTCTCGCCGTCCTCGGCCGCCTCGGGCTCGTCACCGCCGGCCGTGGCGGCCGGCCGGTCGGGCGACGGCCAGGGCAGCTCCTCCTCGTCGTCGGGACCGCTCACGCCCGGTCCAGCCACGCCTGCAGCAGCACCATCGCCGCCGCGCTGTCGACCACCCGGCGCGCCGCCTTGCCCCGCCGGCCGGCGGCGGCCAGGGAGCGCTCGGCCTCCACCGTCGTGAAGCGCTCGTCAGCCGTCTCCACCCGCACGCCCAGCGGCTCGAGGAGCGCGCGCAGCGCGGTGGCCTCGTCCAGCGCCGCCCGGGCCGCCGGGCCGGCCTCTCCCGAGAGGCTCAGGGGGAGGCCGACGACGACGGTGGACGCCTCGACCTCGCGGACGGCCTCGACCACCGCCCGGCGGTCCCGGTCGGCGTCGCCACTGCGCTCGATCGTGCCCCACGGGCTCGCCAGCGTGCGCCCGCTGTCGCTGTACGCCACCCCGATGCGCTTCGCCCCGAGGTCGAGGGCGGCCACGCGGCCCGCTCCCCCGGCGCTCACGCGGACAGGAGTCGCTGCGCCTCGGCCAGCGCGGCGTCGATCTGCCCGGGATCCTTCCCGCCCGCCAGCGCCACCTCGGGACGGCCCCCGCCGCCGCCGCCCACGATGGCGCCCAGCGTCTTCACCAGCTGCACCGCATCGGGCGACCCGCCGGTCGCCGCCGCGATGGCCACCTTGGTGCCGTCGGGCGAGCCACCGAGCACCACCGCCCGCACCCCGTCGTGGCGCAGCACGGCCTCGGCCAGCGACTGCAGGTCCTTGCCCTCGACGTTGTCGCGCCGCGCCACCACGACCCCGCTGTCGGCCGCGGCCCGCTCGGCCAAGGTCTTGGCCTCGGCCTCGCTCGACTGCTGGCGCAGCCGCCCCAGCTCCTTCTCGGCCTCGCGCGAGCGCTCCATCACCCGGCCGATGGCCGCCAGCAGCTCGTCGGGCTCCGTGCGCAGCAGCTCGGCCGCCGACTGCACCAACCGCTCGCGCTCCAGGGCACGGTCGATGGACGCGTGTCCCGACAGCGCGAAGATCCGCCGGGTGTTCGGCGCCGATCGAGCCCTCCGACAGGAGCGTGATCGGCCCGATCTGGCCCAGCGAGTCGACGTGGGTCCCACCGCAGAACTCGAGCGAGGAGGGTCCCGCCTGGACCACCCGCACGGACTCGCCGTACTTGTCGCCGAAGAAGGCGATGGCGCCCATCTGCTCGGCCTCCTGGCGCGAGGTCTCGGTCGTCTCCACGTCGACGTCCGCCAGCACGGCGTCGTTGGCCAGCGCGAACACCTCGTCGAGCTCCTGGCGCGTCGGCTGGGCGTGATGCGAGAAGTCGAAGCGCAGGTAGTCGGGCGCCACCAGCGACCCCTGCTGGCGCACGTGGTCGCCGAGCACCGACCGCAGCGCCGAGTGCAGGAGGTGCGTCGCGGTGTGGTTGCGCCGGATGGCCTCGCGGCGCTCGCCGTCGATCGTGGCCAGCGCATCCTGCCCGGCCACCATGTCGCCGGTCAGGCGCGCCTTGTGCGCCACGAGCCCGGGCACGGCGTACTGGGTGTCGTAGACGTCGGCGATGCCCGACTCGGTCACGATCGTCCCGGTGTCGCCGATCTGCCCACCGGCCTCGGCGTAGAAGGGCGTCCGGTCCAGGAAGATCTCGACCGTGCGGCCGGCAACGCTCGCCTCGCCGTCAGACCCGTCCCGGTGGTCGCCCCTGCCCTCGAGCACCGCCACCACCCGGGCCGGCACCTCGTAGTTCTGCAGGCCCCGCCCGACGAAGGCGGTCTGCCCCTCCGCGTCCAGCAGCGCCCGGTAGGCGGCCTCGTCCCCCGCCCGCGAGCTCTTGGCCGCGGCCCGGGCGCGTTCGCGCTGCTCGGCCATGGCGGCGTCGAAACCGGCCCGGTCGACCTCGACCCCCGCATCGCGGGCCAGCTCCTCGGTGAGCTCGACCGGGAAGCCGTGGGTGTCGTGCAGGGTGAAGGCCACGTCCCCTCCGAGCACCTTCGTCCCGGTGGCCAACGCCTCCTCCAACCGGCTGAGCCCGGCGCGCAGCGTGCGGTCGAACCCGGCCTCCTCCCGCGCCACGACGTTGACGATCAGGTCGTGCTGCTCTCGCAGCGACGGGTAGGCCTCACCGAGCACGTCGGTCGTCGCCTGGACGAGCGTCGGGCCGATCGGCTTCTCGACCCCCAGACGCCGGGCCGCCATGACGGCACGGCGCACGACCCGGCGCAGGACGTAGCCGCGGCCCTCGTTGGCCGGCTGCACGCCGTCGGCCACCAGCATGGACATGGCCCGGCCGTGGTCGGCCAGCACCCGCAGCGAGACATCGGTCCGCTCGTCGGTCCCGTAGGCGGTGCCCAGGACCGAGGCCGCCGCGTCGATGATCGGCCGGAACAGGTCGGTGTCGAAGACGGAGTCGTGGCCCTGGAGGACGGGCAGGATGCGCTCGAAGCCCGCCCCCGTGTCGATGTTCTTGCGGGGCAGCTCGCTGAGCACCCCGTCGGCGTCGCGGTTGAACTGCATGAAGACGAGGTTCCAGATCTCGACGAAGCGCTCGCTGCCGCCGTGCTTGGGGCCGCCGTCGTGGCCGTAGGACTCGCCCTTGTCGACGAAGATCTCCGAGTCGGGCCCGCAGGGCCCGGTGTCGCCCATGGCCCAGAAGTTGTCCTCGTCGCCCATGCGCTGGACCCGCTCCGGCCGCACGCCGACGCTGTCGATCCAGATCTGCTCGGCCTCGTCGTCGCTGTCGTGCACGGTCACCCAGAGGCGGTCGCCGTCGAGCCCGAAGACGCCCGTGAGGAGCTCCCAGGCCATCGGGATGGCCTCCTCCTTGAAGTAGTCGCCGAAGCTGAAGTTGCCGAGCATCTCGAAGAAGGTGCAGTGGTACGTGTCGGTGCCGATGATCTCGATGTCGGGTGTGCGGAAGCACTTCTGAATGGAGGTGGCCCGGGCCCACGGCGCCGGCTCCTCGCCCACGAAGTACGGCTTGAAGGGCACCATCCCCGCGATGGTGAAGAGCACCGAGGGGTCGTGCGGGATCAGGCTGGCCGACGGGACGACCGCGTGGCCCCGGTCGGCGAAGAAGCGCGTGAAGGCCGCCCTGAGTCCGTTGGCGTCCATCGCTCCAGCTTACCGGGGGCAAAAACGGCGTCGGGGCCCACCCCGGGACCCCGGACCACCCGGCGTGGCCCCGCTCAGGTCGACGACATCCCCACGATGGGCTTGTTCAGCCGGATGCTGCCGGTCGACCCGAAGAACGTCCGCGTCGCCGTAGGTGAAGATGCCGCCGTCGGCGGCCACCAGCCAGTAGCCGTTGCTGTCCGAAGTGGCTGCCATGCCGACGACCGGCTGGTTCAGGCGGATGGAGCCGGCCGAGCCGAAGAAGCCCGCGCTGCCGTAGTCGAAGATCCCGCCGTCGGCCGCCACCAGCCAGTAGCCGTTGCCGCCGGGCCCGGTCGCCATGCCCACGACCGGTGAATTCAGGATCAGCGAGCCGGTCGAGCCCCGGAACTGCGCGTCGCCGTAGCTGAAGATGCCGCCGTCGGAGGCGACCAGCCAGTAGCCGCCGCCGTCGGGGGTGGCGGCCATGCCGACGATCGGTTTGTTGAGCCGCATGCTGCCGGTCGACCCGAAGAACGGCGCGTCGCCGAAATTGAAGATGCCGCCGTCGGCCGCAACCATCCAGTAGCCGTTCCCGTCGGCGGTCGACGCCATGCCCACGATGGGCTTGTTCAGGTGCTGCCCGCCCATGGAGCCGAAGAACCTCGCGTCGCCGTAGTTGAAGATCCCGCCGTCGGAGGCGACCATCCAGTAGCCGTTGGTGCTGGGCGTGACCCCCATGCCCACGACCGGTGCATTGAGGTGGAGGCTGCCCGTGCTGCCCCAGAACGTGGCGTCGCCGTAGTCGAAGATGCCACCGTCGGACGCAACGAAGCGGTAGCCCTGGCCGCAGTTGAGATTGCCGTCGAAGCCGTAGTGGTCGGCCAGCCGAGGTGGCCGAGATCCCCTGCGAGTTCCGCACGGTGACGTCGACGCACAGGGGGCCCGGGGCGTTGGGGGGGATGACGGTGATGGAATTCTCGGACTGGTTGACGATCTGGCCGGTGCCGGCGGCACCGAACGTCACCGCGCTCGCGTTGAGGAAGCCGCCGCCCGAGATCGTGACGGCGCCGCCGCCCGTGTGCGGGCCCGTGTTGGGGCTCACCGACGCCACCGAGGGGCACCCGCTGGCGCCCTGCAGCGCGATGGCCAGGTTCTGGTCGACCGGCGTGCCCAGCCCGCTGGCGGCGTCGTAGCCGGGACCGGCCTGCGAACTCACCGCCGTGGATCCCCGTGAAGTCGTTGTTCCCCGTGGTGATGTCGGTGTAGTTGGCGCCCGACTCCGCCCCGTAGAGGGCGGGCCCCACCCGGCCGAGGCGGTTGAAGCAGCCCTGGTTGGTGTCGGCGAAGAGGCCGGCGTTGGTCGGCGCGGCCACGCTGGTGCCGCCGAACCCGCCCCACGATCCGTCGAAGTAGGCGGCCACCGACCCGTTCCCCGGGTCGGCGGGGTAGGAGATGTCGGGCACGGACCGGCACCCGGCGGCGTTGTTGCACGGATTGGTGTCCCCGGCCGGAAAACCGACGGGCCTGGTCTGCCCGGGGTCGAGCAGCCACTCCTGCGAATAGCCGCCGCCGCCCGCGCCCGGTGAGCCGTGGCAGAGGAACGAGCAGTTCCACACCCTCTGGGAGGAGGCCGACCCGCTGCTCAGGGTCGTGCCGCCTGCGCTGACCACGGTGGGCTGCGACCCGGGGTCGTCCACGCCGAGGGCGTTGGAGCCGGGGCAGTCCTCCGAGCCCGAGTCGCCCGACGCCGCGATCATCGTCTGCCCCTGCAGGGCCATGCGGGAGAAGATCGTGTTCTCCGCCTGGAGCGTGGCGCCGGCGGTCACGGCTTCGCAGTTGCCCCAGCTGGTGGTCACGACCTGGGCGCTGTCGTCGCCGGCGATCGGTTGAACATGTCGAGGGCCTGGACGTCGTTGTCGTTCGGCGTCTCGTAGACCACGAGGGAGGCGGCCGGCGCGTTGAAGGACGCGAGCTCCGTGTCGAGCGCGGCCTCCCCCTGGCCTCCCGGCGCCCCGCCCGGCCCGCCGTCGACGAGCACGTTGCGGATGGGGCTGGACAGCCCGTAGCAGGATTCGAACGCGTTGAAGTCGTTCAGCGAGTACTGCTCGAACTCCACGATGGCGATCGTCTGGCCCAGCCCGACGCGGCCCTGGCCGAACAGCTGGTCCAGCCCGAAGATCGAGGACATCTGCGTCGACGTGTACGTGCCCCCGAAGGCGCTGGCCTGGGCCGCCGGGCAGGCCTGCGGGGTCGAGGCCTGGGCGACGGCGTGGCTCAGCGGACCGCTCGCCGGGCCCGAGCTCCCTGCGCCGGGGGAACCGGTGGCGCCCGGGTTCGGCGTCGTCGGCAGGCCCGACTTGGGCCGCACCATGGCGTGTTCGTGGAACAGGCCGTCGAGGCCGACCACCGCCGTCACGGCGCCGGCGAGGGAGGCCGGGACCTGCGGGGACGCCGTGTTCACGATCGCCGGCGCCTGGTGCGGGGGCTGGACCGATTCGAGCGGCGTGCCGAACGCCGCCGACACCGCGGCGGCCGTGCCGCGCACCGGCAGCAGGTTGCTCCCCGGGTCGGGCGTGCCCACGGTCAGCCCTTCCGCGCGCAGTGCCGCGGACACCTGTGCGACCTCGGTCGCCGTCGGTCCGAACCGCGCCGCGTACTGGGCCGGGGTGAGGTAGTGCCGGTAGTCGGGCGACCCGGGTGTCGAGACCGCGGCCACCGCCTGCGCCAGTCCGGTGGGGTCCTGGCCGGCCAGCGCGACGTCGAGGTCGAGGACCTGATCGGGCGGCGCCGACCCCAGGCGTGCGGCGTCGGCGGGGACGTGCGGCGCGCCCTGGGGCAGCACGACCTTCCCCTGCAGGGCCGACGGCGACGCGTCCGCACCCGCCACCCCGGCGGGGGCGAGGGCCCCGGCCCCGAGCGTGACGGCGCCCACGGTCGCCGCCAGCAGCACGCCTCTGCGACGTCCCGGCTTCACGTATCGCCCTCCATGTCCACGGCTGGACCTGACCCGCCACGGGAGCCTCCGCCTTCCGCACCGTGGGGCGACGGCTCGTAGTACACCCGACCCTCGAGCGCGTCAGGACGATACTGCTGGAGAACCGCCCCCGAGGGGTCGTCATGGGGGTACACGTAGCCCGCCCCGTGCCCGAGCGCGGCGGCGCCCTTGTAGTGGGCGTCCCGCAGGTGCGCCGGGACCTCCTGGCTGACGCTCGAGCGCACGTCGGCCTGGGCCCGCCCGAGGGCCACCACCACGGCGTTCGACTTGGGCGCCCGGGCCAGGTAGATGACGGCCTCGGCCAGGTTGAGCGCGGCCTCGGGGAGGCCCACGTACTCGACGGCCCGGGCGGCCGCCTCGGCCACGAGGAGCGCCTGGGGGTCGGCCAGACCGATGTCCTCGCTGGCCAGGATCACCATGCGGCGGGCCAGGAAACGGGGGTCCTCCCCTGCCTCGATCATGCGGGCCATCCAGTACAGGCCGGCGTCGGGGTCCGAGCCGCGCACGCTCTTGATGAGCGCGCTGATCTGGTCGTAGTGCTCGTCGGCGCCCTGGTGGAACAGCCGGCCGTCCCGCGCCCGGGACATGTCGTCCATGGTCAGCACCACGCGGGCGTCGGGGTCGCCGGCGGCGGCCCGGGCCAGCGCGACCGCGACCTCCACCGTCGTCAGCGCCGCCCGCGCATCGCCCTCGCACGCCGCCACGACGGCGTCGACGGCGTCCTCCTCCGCGTCCGCCCCCTCCGTGTCGAGCCCGCGCCGCACCAGCGTGCGCAGGTTGTCGGGGCTGAGGGGGTGCAGCCGCCACAGCGAGGCCCGGCTCAACAGGGGCGGGTTCACCTCGAAGAAGGGGTTCTCCGTGGTCGCCCCGATGAGCACCACCAGCCCGTCCTCGACGGCGGGCAGCAGCACGTCCTGCTGGGACTTGGAGAACCGGTGCACCTCGTCGATGAAGAGCATGGTGCCCTGCCCGTGCTCGCCCAGGCGGCGCCCGGCCTCGGCCAGCGCCTCCCGCACGTCCTTCACGCCGGCGGCCGTGGCCGACAGGGTGACGAGGTGCTTGGCCGTGGTGTCGGCCAGCAGAGTGCGCCAGCGTCGTCTTCCCCGTGCCGGCCGGGCCCCACAGGATCGCCGAGCCCACCCGGTCGGACTCGGCCAGCACCCGCAACGGGGCGCCGGGGCCGACGAGGTGCTCCTGGCCCACGACCTCGTCGAGGGTGCGGGGCCGGAGGCGGGCGGCGAGCGGGGCCTGGCGCTTCAGCTGGCGGTCGGCCGCGTCGGCGAAGAGGCTCACGGGCCGGCCGCTCCTCCCTAGCTCGGGGACGGGTTGGCGGCCTCGCCGGGCTGGCTCGCCGCGCCGCCCGGCGCCGGGGGCGGCCCGACGACGCGGATCCCGAGCTCGGCCAGGGCGGCGGGCGGCAGCGGCGTCGGCGCACCGGTGAGGAGGTCGGTGCCCGACTGGGTCTTGGGGTACGCGATGACCTCGCGGATGTTCTCCTCCCCCGCCAGGATCGCCGCCAGACGGTCGACGCCGAAGGCGAACCCCGCGTGCGGCGGCGCCCCGTAGCGGAAGGCGCCCAGCAGGAACCCGAAGCGGGCCTCGGCCTCGGCGGGCGCGATGCCGAGCGCGGCGAACACCTGCTCCTGGGTCTCCCGGCGGTGGATACGCACGCTCCCCGACCCGAGCTCCCACCCGTTGAGCACGAGGTCGTAGGCCTGGGAGCGCACGGCGAGCGGGTCGGTCTCCAGCAGCGGCAGGTCCTCGGCATACGGCATGGTGAACGGGTGGTGGGCGGCCTGCGGATTGCCGTCGGCACCGATGCCCTCGAACATCGGGAAGTCGACGACCCAGACGTAGCGATGCGGGCCCTGGCCCACCGGTGGCGCCCCGATGGCCGTGCGCAGCGTGCCCAGCACCGCGCAGGCGGTGGCGTACTCGTCCGAGACGGCGAGGATGAGGTCCCCGGGCTCCGCCTTCGTCTCCTGCAGGACGCGCACCCCTTCCTGCTCGGACAGGTGGCGCGCCAGGGGTCCGTCGAGCGACGGGCCGTTCTCGACCACACGGAACCAGGCCAGGCCGGCTGCGCCCGCCGCCTTGGCCTGCTCGGTGAGCTCGTCGAGCCGCGAGCGCGGGTAGGTCGCGCCGTCGGGGACGACGAGGGCCTTGACGGATCGGCGACGAGAAGGCCTTGACCTCGGTGTGCTCGAACACCGGCGTCAGGTCGACCAGCTCCATGCCGAAGCGCAGGTCCGGCTTGTCGGTGCCGTAGCGATCGCGGGCGTCGGCCCACGTCATGCGCTCGATCGGTGGGGGGCGCTCGCCCGTGGCGGCCTCGGCGGCATCGAGCACGGCCTCGGACACGTAGCCCATGACGTCGTCCTGGCTGGCGAAGGAGCACTCCATGTCGAGCTGCATGAACTCGAACTGTCGGTCGGCGCGCGAGGTCCTCGTCGCGCAGGCAGCGGGCGATCTGGAAGTAGCGGTCGAACCCGCCCACCATGAGCAGCTGCTTGGCGAGCTGCGGGCTCTGCGGCAGCGCGTAGAACGAGCCGTGGTGCAGGCGCGACGGCACCGAGAACTCCCGAGACCCCTCCGGCGTGGGCGCCCACAGCAGCGGCGTCTCGATCTCGACGAAGCCCTGCCGGTCCATGGCGGCGCGGATGGCGGCGTTCACCCGGGCGCGCAGCCGGAGGTTGCGCTGCAGGCGCGGCCGGCGCAGGTCGACGTAGCGGTAGCGCAGGCGCACCGGCTCGTCGGACTCCATCCGGTCGTCGACGGAGAACGGCGGCGGCTCGGCCTCGTTCAGGACCTCGACCGTGCAGTCGCCGATCTCGATCTCCCCGGTGCCGATGCCGGGGTTGACCGTGCCCTCCGGGCGCTCGCGCACGGTGCCCGTGACCGAGATGACCCACTCGTTGCGCACGTCGGTGGCGTGGTCGATCACGCACTGCACGATGCCCGTGTGGTCGCGCAGGTCGACGAAGGCCAGGTGCTCCCCGTGCTCGCGGCGCCGGGCGACCCAGCCACAGAGCCGCACCTTCGTGCCCACGTCGGCCGTGCGCAGCACCCCGCACAGATGCGTCCGCATGGCCGTCGGACGGTTGGCGCCGCTCCCGTCCTCGGCGTGGTCCTCGTCGCTGGTCGTCATGGCGTGTCGGTCCCTGACTCGTTCTCGTCGGTCTGGCGCAGGTGGGGATGCAGGTGCCGGTCGACATCGGCGACCGAACCCGTCTCGGAGTCCTCGGCGAACGCGGCGTTGGCGACGAAGCTCTTGAGCTCGTCCACAATGGCAGCCCGGGGCACGGTGCGCTGCTCGTCGTCGCTGCGCAGCGGCCGCAGCCCGACGGTTCCCTCGGCCAGCTCCTGGGGCCCGACCACCAGCGCCACCAGCGCACCCGAGCGGTCGGCCGACTTGATCTGGGACTTCATGGACCGGCCGTCGAAGGCCCGGTCGGCCCGCAGGCCGGCCCGGCGCAGCTCGGCCGTGAGGGTCGTCGCCGTCTCCCCGCCCGCGGTGTCGATGACGTAGGCGTGCAGCGGCCGGGCCGCGACCACGGCGGTGGTGGAGAACACCCCTTCGGCGTCGCAGGCCAGGAGGACGCGTTCGACGCCGATGCCGAACCCGATGCCCGGTGTCGGCTCACCGCCGAGCAGCTCCACCAGGCCGTCGTAGCGGCCGCCGCCGCCGACGCCGTTCTGTGCCGCATCGAGGGCGTCGGCGGCGAACTCGAACGTCGTGCGCGTGTAGTAGTCGAAGCCGCGCACCAGGCGGTGGTCGATCGTGTACTCGATGCCCAGCGCGTCGAGGCCCGAGCGGACCCGGGCGAAGTGCTCGGCACAGGGGTCGCAGAGGTGGTCGAGGAAGTGGGGGGCGTCGGCCGTGGCGGCCCGGCACTCGGCTGTCTTGCAGTCGAGCACCCGCAGCGGGTTCTCGAGGTGGCGGGCCCGGTGCGGCGCGGACAGCTGGTCGACCCGCTCCGCCAGGAAGGCGCCGAGCAGCGCCACGTAGCCGGGCTTGCAGACGCCGTCGCCCATGGAGTGCAGCTTGAGCGTGACCTCGCGCAGCCCGAGACCGGCGAAGAAGTCGTGGGCCAGGGAGACGACCTCGACGTCGAGGTCGGCGTCGGAGGGACCGAGCGCCTCGACCCCGAGCTGGTAGTGCTGCCGGTACCGGCCCTGCTGGGGGTTCTCGTGGCGGAACGACGGCGCCACGTACCAGGCCTTCCAGGGCGGGACGGGGTGGTGCTGCACGAAGGCGCGTGCGATGGGCGCCGTCCCCTCGGGCCGCAACGCCATCATCTGGCCGTCGCGGTCCTCGAAGACGTACATCTCCTTGCCGACGACCTCGCTCCCCTCGCCGATGCCGCGCAGGAAGACGCCCGCGTGCTCGAGGACCGGCGTGAGGGTCAGGCCGTAGCCGGCGCGCTCGACCAGTGCGGAGAACCGGGACACGGTCTCCTCCCAGCGGGCGGACTCCGGCCACACCACGTCGTGCATGCCCTTGGGCGTCCGCGCGGCCGTGTCGGGGCGCGCGGACCACCTCTTCGGTCACTCCGTGCTCCCCATGATCAGGCTTTCTTGCCAGGAAGCTGACGATAGGCGTCGAAGACCCCGTCGAGGTGCTTCAACGCGTTGATCAGTGAGTGCAGGTGGGTGGGATCGGCGAGCTCGACGTCGAAGGCCATCCGGCTCACCCGGTCCGGCGTGGTGGCCGTCCGGGCGGCGACGATGTTGAGGTGGTGTTCGGAGACGACCCGCGACACGTCGGCCAGCAGGCGCGACCGGTCGAAGGCCTGGACCTCGATCGTGGCCACGAACACCCCGTCGTTGCCCCGGTCCCACTCGACCTCCATGAGGCGCTCCCGGGAGCGGTCGGCCAGCGCGGCGGCGTTGGCGCAGTCGGCCCGGTGCACCGAGACGCCCCGGCCCTGGGTCACGAAGCCCACGATCTGGTCGCCCGGCACCGGCGTGCAGCAACGGGCGAGATGGATCATGACGTCGTCGAGGCCCTCGACGTAGACACCGGTGCCGGTGCGGCGGCCCTGCCGGGGCCGGCCGGTCCCCGGCAGCGCGATGGTCGGCAGCTGCTCGTCGGCGCCGCCGCCGCCCCGCAGCGCCTTGGTGAGGCGCTGGACGATGGACTGGGCCGAGACCTGGCCCTCGCCGATGGACGCGTACAGCGCGTCCATGTCGGCCAGGTTCATCTGGTCGGCCACCTCACCGAGCGCGCTCGAGCCGAGGATCTTGTGCAGCGGCAGGCCCTCGCGCCGCAGGGCACGCGCCAGCTCCTCCCGCCCGTTCTCAATGGCGTCCTCCCGGCGCTCCCGCGAGAACCACTGGCGGATCTTGTTGCGGGCCCGGGTCGAGGCGACGATCTGGAGCCAGTCGCGTGACGGCGCCGGCGTCGCGGACTTGGACGTGATGATCTCCACGGTGTCGGCGCTCGAGAGCTGCGTCTCGAGCGGCACGAGCCGGCCGTTGACCCGGGCGCCGATGCAGCGGTGCCCGACCTCGGTGTGGATGGCGTAGGCGAAGTCGACGGGCGTGGAGCGGGCCGGCAGCGCGATGACCTTGCCCTTGGGCGTGAAGACGTAGACCTCGTCCTGCTCGAGGTCGAGCTTGAGGGCCTCGAGGAACTCGATCGGGTCGTCCGTCTGGCGGTCCACGTCGGCGATGCGCTGCAGCCACGCCATCTCGGAGGAGTGGTCCTCCTTGGACTTGTACCCCCAGTGCGCCGCGATGCCGTACTCGGCCCGGTGGTGCATCTCGAACGTGCGGATCTGCACCTCCACCGGCTTGCCGTCGAGCCCGATCACCGTCGTGTGCAGCGACTGGTACATGTTGAACTTGGGCGTGTTGATGTAGTCCTTGAAGCGCCCGTGCACGGGGGCCCAGATGGCGTGGATGGCGCCCAGCGCCGCCCAGCAGTCCTTCTCCGAGTCCACGACGACCCGGATGGCGACCAGGTCGTTGATGTCGTCGAACTCCTTGCCCCGCACCACCATCTTCTCGTAGATCGACCACAGGTGCTTGGGCCGGCCGGTCACGTCGGCGGCGACGCCCATGTCGTCGAGCCGCTGGCGCACGTGGACGAGGACGCGCTCGAGGTACTCCTCGCGTTGGGGCGCCCGGGCCGCCACCATCTGCTCGATCTCTGCGTAGCGCTTCGGGTGCAGCGTCGCGAAGGCGAGGTCCTCGAGCTGCCAGCGCACCTGTTGGACACCGAGGCGGTGCGCCAGGGGCGCGTAGACGTCGAAGGTCTCCTGGGCCGTGCGGCGCTGCTTCCACTCGGGCATGACGGCGAGCGTGCGCATGTTGTGCAGCCGGTCGGCCAGCTTGATCAGCAGGACGCGCCAGTCGTCGGCCATGGCGACGAGCATCTTGCGGATCGTCGCCGCCTGTTGGGCCTCCTTGGAGTCGAACTGGAGGCGGTCGAGCTTGGTCACCCCGTCGACCACCTTGGCCACGCCGGCGCCGAAGCGGTCCCGAATCGCCTCGAGCGTCAGCCCGGTGTCCTCCACGGCGTCGTGCAGGAGCGCCGCCGCCACGGTCTGCTCGTCGAGGCCGAGCTCGGCCACGATGGTCGCCACCGCCACCGGGTGCGTGATGTAGGGCTCGCCCGAGCGCCGGAATTGGCCCTCGTGGGCCCTCAGGGCGGTCCTCCCCGCCTCGACGATCAGCGCCGTGTCGTCGTCGGGGCGGTGGTTGGCGAACTCGGCCAGCAGCGGCGCCAACAGGTCGCGGAGCACCTGCTCCTGAGCCTGCTCGACCTCGAGCGCCGCAGCTTCCGTGGGAGTCACCCGTGTCAGGGCCACCATCCACTCAGGCTACCCGCCTGGGGAAACACCGGGAACGTCACACAACCGTCACCCGGCGCCCCGCAGCGCTCAGCGGCGGCGCTTCTTGCGCCTGGTCTGGCGCGGCCGCGGCGCCGCCTGACCCTGACTCGCCCGCCCGACGACGCGCCGCCCGGCCGGTCCATCACCGCCGTCCCCGTGCCGCTCCCGCTCGACCCGCTGCCGGCGCCCGTGCCGCTCCCCGAGCCCGGCCGGATCGGCCCGCTGCGTTTGGTGCTGCCGGACTTCTGCGCGGCAGCGCCCCGGCTCACCTGGCCGGACGCGGCCATGCTCATCTGGGTGCTCATGGTGGCGGCGTCGAGGGCCGAGTACGACCCCTGGGACTCGCCCCGTTGCGCCAGGCGCTTGGCGATGGCGACCCAGCGCTCCTCGCGCTCCTTCATCATGGACAGCACGGGGGCGGCGATGAAGATGGACGAGTACGCGCCCGAGAGCAGGCCGACGAAGAGGGCCAGGCCGTAGGACTGCAGCGTGGTCGCCCCCAGGAACTGGGCGCCGATGAGCAGGATCGCCAGCACCGGGATGATGGCGACCATCGACGTGTTGATCGACCGGGCCAGCGTCTGGTTCATGGACAGGTTGATGAGCTGCGGGTAGGTCAGGCGCCCGCTGCTGCCGATGCCCTTGGTGTTGTCGCGCACCCGGTCGAACACCACCACCGTGTCGTAGAGCGAGTACCCCAGGATCGTCAGGATGGCGACGACCGTGTCGGGCGTGACCTGGAAATTGAAGATCGAGTAGATGCCGACGGTCACGAGGACGTCGTGGACCATGGCGATGAAGGCGGCGAGGGCCATCTTCGGCTCGAAGCGGATGCTGATGTAGATGCCCACCACGATGAAGAAGATGATCAGGGCCTCGATCGCCTTGTTGGTGATGGAGGAGCCCCAGGTGGGGCCGACGGTGGTGATGCTGATCTTGTCGGTGACCGTCTTGGGGACGGCGCCGGCCGGGAGCGTCGTCGTGGTGGTGGGCGCCGAGGTCGTGGTGGACCCGGCCGCCGCGCCCGCCTTGGCCGTCGTGGTGGTCGTGGGCGCCGCCGTCGTGGTGGTCGTGGGCGGCGTCGCCGGGGCGGCGGAATGGGTCAGCGTCAGCAGCGCCTTCTGCACGTCCTTGCTCACCGCCTGCTGCTGGGCCTGCGAGAGCCTGTTGATGTCCGACTGCACGTTGAGCGTCTGCTTGCTCCCCGACCCGAGCAGCTGCACCGTCGGGTTGATCAGCCCCGTGCCCTTCAGCGCATCGACGGCCTGGGTCTGGGTCACGCCGGGTGCGGCGATCGTCCACTCCGTCCCGCCCTTGAACTCGATGCCCAGGTTCAGCCCGCCCCGCAGGACGATCGAGACGATCCCCAAGACGATGATGGCGGTCGAGATGCTGAACCAGATCTTCCGCTTGCCGACGAAGTCGAAGCGGGTCTCGCCGCGGTAGAGGCGGGCGATGGGGCCGTGGCCGCGCCGGGGCTTGGCCAGCAGGGCGCGGGCGGCATCGTCGAGGCTGACGAGCTCCTCCTCGTCGAGGTCCTCGGTGTCGACGCTCTCCTCGAGGCGCTCGACGTCCTCCTCGCTGACGTCGTCGAGGGAGCTGCCGTCCCGGTCGTCGCGGCGGCGGCCGTCGTCGCTCACGAGCCACCTCCCCCGGCGCCGACCGGCAGGCTCTGGGTCTGCGGTCCCGCCCCCAGCCCGGTGGCGATGCTGAACGCCCCCTCACCCTGCAGGCGGGGGCTCTGGCCGAGGAGGATGACGAGCGGCCTGGTGTAGAACCACGTCACCGCCATGTCCATGATGGTCGAGAGGCCGAGGAAGAAGGCGAAGCCCTTCACGTTCCCGACGGCGACGAGGTACAGGACGATGGCCGCGAGCAGCGACACGAAGTCGGCCGCCCACACCGTCCGCCACGCGCTCTTGAAGCCGCGGTCGACCGATGTCCGGATGGATCGACCCGATCTGGCCTCGTCCTTCAGCCGCTCGAAGTAGACGATGTACGAGTCCACGGTGATGCCGATGGAGACGATGAGCCCGGTGATGCCGGCCAGGTCGAAGCTCGGCGCCACCGAGGTGTGTCCGAGGCCCGAGATGATCGCCCACAGCAACATCGCCGTGAGCACGAGCCCGGAGATCACCACGAGGCCCAGGGCCCGGTAGTACAGCAGCACGTAGAGCAGCACGAGGATGAGCCCGGCGATGCCCGGCACCGAGTCCGGCCACGAGCGCCGAATGGCCGAGGGTGGCCGAGACCGTCTCGGAGGTGGCCGCCTTCAGGGTGACGGGCAGCGCACCGAAGTTCATGGCCTGGGCCAGGTTCTGGGCGTCCTGCTGGGTCAGGCTCCCGGAGATCTCGCCCCGGCCCTGGAAGGACGTGAAGCTGCCCTGGGTGGGCTGGATGATCGGCGCCGAGTACACCTGGCCGTCGAGCTCGATGCCGAGCAGCTGGTGGAAGTTCGCTTGGGCCACCTTGTCCCAGAGCGCGGAGCCGGCGGAGCCGGCGAGCGTGTAGTCGACGACCCAGGCGCCGGTCTGGTTCTGCGTCGCCGTGGCGCTGGCGATGGAGTGCCCGGTCATCTGGGACGGACCGAGCACGCAGCGGATGGCGGACGAGCCGTCGCAGGCGCCCGCGAGCCCGGGCAGCAGGACCGTGCTGTTGCGCGTAGCCGGGCTTCAGGACGCTGGTGGACGGGTAGACGGCGTACTGGGTGTCGGGCGGCACGTTGTTCGACGAGTAGCCCTGGGGGAATTGTTCGGCGTGACGTTCAGGTTGGCCGCCGTCAGGGCGGACGACGCGGTGCAGGTCGGCAGGGTCTCGATCCCCCTCGGCTGGACCTTGTTCTTCTGCGACTTCGGGACCGCTTGCGGATAGGCGAAGCACAGCGACGGGACGGAAGTACATGCGTGCCGTCTGCCCGATCTGGTTGAGGACCTGCTGGGCGTTGGTGACGCCGGGAATGGAGACCGAGATCTGGTTCTTCCCCGTGGCCTGCACCTGCGCGCCCGAGACGCCGAGCCCGTTGACCCGGAGGTTCAAGATGTTGACCGTCTCGTTGAGGTCGGCCTGGCTGACGTGCTGGCCCTCGGCCGTGTAGACGACCGCGACGCCGCCGGCGAGGTCGAGCCCCAGGCGCGGCGACCACTTCGCCGCGAACACGGCGGCGAAGGACCCCACCGCGATGGCAACGACAACCAGGACGCTGATCAGGAGGTTGCGTCGCTGGCGTCGTTGGGCCCGGCCCCCCGACTTGGGGCTCACGCCTCCTCAGCCTCCTCGCCGTGATCACCCTTGCGGGGAACACCGTCACCCTTGCCGGTGGCACCGTCGCCACCGGCGTCGTCGATGTCGCCGACGTCGGCGGAGCGCTGCACGTCGTGCACGTCGTCGTCGACCGGCTCGTCGTCGACCCGCACGTCCTCGATCGGGTCGATCTTCCGGGCGATGGCCTGGCGGACGAAGACGATTCTCGTCGGCTGGGGGCCGTCCAGGTTGCCGTCGTCCCCCAGGGCCCCGGTCAGGAGCGTGTAGCGGTCCCCGTGGATCTCGAGGATGGTGCCGATGACGCCCCCGACGGTCTGCACCTCGTCCCCGACCTCGTAGCCCGAACCCTGGGCCTGTCTCGCCGCCTGGGCCTTTCGCTGCTGGGGCCGGATGAAGAAGAAGTAGCCGAGGACCCCGATCGCCACGAGCGGCAGGAGCGTGATCAGCGGATTCGACTTCGAGGAGGTGGCGGCGACCACGAGGTGGAGCAGCGCCGGGGTTGGTGTCATGGGGATCCCTTGGACCTGAAACGATTGCGAAGCGCCACCCTAGTGCCTGCGTTCTCGCTCTCCCGGGCACGCCGGGGGCGGCACCACCGGCACCGGTGGCCGGGCATCCGGCGCTCCCGGCGGGCGGGGCCCGGAGGGGGTCGCCGTGCGGGCGGGGCCCGGAGGGCGGGGCCGGGGCTCGTTGCGCCGGCGGGGGCACGGACGGCACTCGCCTCCCGGCGGGAATAACGACCGATGTCCCCCCGTATGGCGGATCGAGGCACGGCGCAACCGAATTGCAACCCAAAACGGCCCGCGTTGCGACAGGTGGTGTGCAAAGTACCCGCATCAGTACAGCAACCTCACGGTGTGGTCGTTCGGAGGGGGGCGACCACGTGAGAGTCCGATGAAGGGGAACGGATTCTCACAGGGGGAACACCGGGGGGGAAGGAGAAGCGAAGAGGTGCGCCGGCCTTGCGCCGCTGTCGGTCGGAGAGATCCGGGGGGAGCCGACGACCCGGGCCGGCGCACCTTTCGCTCCCTGTACGTCTCGCTCTGACCCGGTGGCAGCGTCCGCGGGTGCCGGTGCCGCCGCGGCGCCCCTGGTCAGAGCCGGGAAGGCCGCTCCGCCGGGACCGCCGAGCGGCCGTCCGACCGGGGCGTCGGCCCGCCGGAGGTCGCCCTCTTGTCGATCTGAGGGACAATTCCGGCGTTGATCAGGTCGTTCGCAAATCGACCTGGGTGTCCCTCATTCCAGTAGATTGGCCGTTTCCCCAGTACAGTTGCACCCTGATGCGAGATGGTCATATCTCCGTGTTGGTCATCGAGGACGAGGCGGACATCCGCCAGCTCCTGAGGACCATGCTCGAGCGGGACGGCTTCGCGGTCTCGGAGGCGACCGAGGGCCGCGACGGGGTGCGCCAGTTCCACCAGAGCCACCCCGACATCGTCATCCTCGACGTCGGCCTCCCCGACCTGGACGGTTGGCAGGTCCTGGAGCGGATCCGGGACATGAGCGACGTGCCGGTCCTGATGCTCACCGCGCTCGGTACCGAGCGGGACAAGGTCAGGGGGCTCAATGCCGGCGCCGACGACTACCTGACCAAGCCCTTCAGCCGGGTCGAGCTGATGGCCCGGCTCCAGGCCATCAGCCGGCGCCAGCGGTCCACGCAGCGAGCCGGTCACCGCCTTCGACGACGGGACCCTCCATGTCGACTTCGCCCACCAGGAGGTGACGATCGACGGCGACCCCGTCGTCCTCACCCCGACCGAGTACCGCCTCTTGGCCACCCTGGCCCGCCACCAGGGTCAGGTCCTCTCGTCGGACCAGCTCATCGAGCTGGCCTGGGACGACCCGAGCGGGTTGGCCCCCTCACGGGTCAAGTACGCCGTGCTGCGGCTCCGGCGCAAACTGGGTTGGGACGACGGGGACGACACGCCGATTGAGACGGTGCGGGGCTTCGGCTACCGCTACCGGTCTCGAACCCGGTGACCGAGTCGCTCCAGACCCGAACCGACCCCCCGGGGCGTCGCGTGCAGCAGATGCCCGGAAATGCGCTCCCCATCGGCTTCTCCGGCTCCATGCGGGTCCGCCTGCCCGTCTTCGCTCTGGTCGCCATCGGCACGGTGCTGATCGCCGTCATCCCCTTCCCCCACGACGCCCGCCGCGAGATCTCGATCGCCGGCGTCCTGTTCTTCGCTCTCGTCGCCGCCGCCTTCCTGCTGCCCTGGGAGCGCCTGCCCGACTGGGCCTGGCTGATCATCCCGATCGGCTACATCGCCGTCATCGCCATCATCCGTGACGCCCAGGGCGGCACGCATTCGGGACTGGTGGTCGTGTACCTCCTGCCCATCGTGTGGCTGTCGCTCTACGGCCGGCGGCTCCACCTGCTGGTCGGACTCTTCTGTCTCGATCTGGCCCTGCTCGTCCCGGTCCTGATCCTCGGCGCACCCAAGTACCCGACGATCGAATGGCGCCAGGTGGCCGTGATGGCAACCGTCACCACCCTGGTGGCGTCGACCGTCTACACCATGGTCTCGCGGGACCGGGCCTTCCTGGGCGACCTGGCCCAGCAGTCGAGGATCGCCCGCCGGAACGCCCGCGAGGCCGACTACGCCCGCGACCGCCTCGAGACCCTGCTCCGGGCCGCCACCGGGAGCGCCATCATGGGCGTCGACCCCGCCGGGACCGTCACGTTCTTCTCGGCCGGGGCGGAGCAGATGCTCGGCTACCGGGCGGCAGAGGTGGTCGGCATCCGCTCCATCGCCGACTTCATCGACCCGGCCCAGATCGACGAGCGGCGCCAGACCATCGACGCCATGCGGACGGCGCTGGAACCGGTCGACGCCGAGACCGCAGCCGAAGTGCCCTGGACGGCCACACGCAAGGACGGCGAGCAGCGCCGCTGCGTCGTGCGGGTGCGGGCGCTCCCGCTGCCGTCGCCCGACACGGGGCTCGACGAGGAGTGGGCCGAGGACGGCGAGTCGCCGCCGGATCACCCGGCGGCGGACGGCGAGGCGGACGGCGACTTCGAGGACGCGCTGGCCCCGCCCACCGGGGGCTACGTCGTGGTCGCCATCGACGTGACCGAGCGCGAGGAGCTGGCGGCGGACCGCGAGCGGCTCTTCGCCATTCAGAAGGAGGTGACGCAGTCGCTCATCGAGCAGAACAACCGCCTGCGCGAGCTGACCCAGATGAAGGACGACGTCGTGGCGACGGTGTCGCACGAGCTGCGCACACCGATCACCTCCATCCGGGGCTTCATCGAGCTGCTCCTCGATGCCTCGACGGACCTCACCGAGAGCCAGATGCGCATGCTCCAGACGATCGAGCGCAACGCGGAACAGCTCCAGCGGGTGGCCGAGGACCTCCTGGCCGACCCCGGCGCCGGTCGCGGCCTGCGGGTGGCGTTCACCGAGCTGGACCTCTACCGCCTCGCCGAGGAGGCGGTCCACGCGATCCAGACCTCGGCCACCGTGGCCGGCATCAAGCTCACCATCGAGCCCGGAACCGACGTGCCGGTCTTCGGTGACCCCACCCGCCTCCACCAGCTCCTGGGCAACCTCTTGTCCAACGCGATCAAGTTCTCGCCGCGCGGGCGGCCGGGTGCACGTCATCGTCGACAACGTCGACTCCTACGCCCGGGTCCAGGTGCTCGACGAGGGCCCGGGCATCCCCGAGGGCGAGCGCGACCAGCTCTTCGAGCGCTTCTACCGCCTGGCCTCCTCGACCGAGATGGGCGTGCCCGGCACGGGGCTGGGGCTGGCCATCGCCAAGTCGGTCGCCGAGGCCCACGAGGGCTTCGTCGACATCGTCGACACGCCGGGCTGGTCGACCACCTTCCGGGTCTTCCTGCCGTTGCGCACCTCGGTCGCCGCCTCCAGCCGGTCGGCCTGAGGGCGCGGGCGGCGGACCCCGCCGGTCCGCCACCCGCCCCGGCTACGCGGCCAGGAAGCCTCCCGACTGGTGCGCCCAGAGGCGGCCGTAGACACCCGCCCGGCCCTTCGAGAGCAGCTCGCCGTGCGTGCCCTGCTCGACGACCCGGCCCTGGTCGAGGACCACGATCCGGTCCAACCGGGCGATGGTGGCCAGACGGTGCGCCACCACCAGCGCGGTGGTGCCCTCCATGAGATGCCACAGGGCCTCCTGCACCAGTGACTCCGACTCCGAGTCGAGCGCCGAGGTCGCCTCGTCGAGCACGAGGACGCGGGCGCCCTTCGCCATCGCCTGGGCGATGGCGACCCGCTGGCGCTGGCCGCCGGAGAGCTTCAGGCCCCGCTCGCCGACCACGGTGTCGTAGCCGTCGGGCAGGCGCTCCACGAACTCGTCGACGTAGGCGGCGCGCCCGACCGTGCGCACCAGCTCCATGTCGACCCCGTGCGGGGACTCCAGCCCGTAGCAGATGTTCTCGGCGATGGTCCGGTGCAGCATCTGCGGATCCTGGGGGACATAGGCGATGTGACGCCGCAGCGACTGCTGCGTCACCCGCGCGATGTCCTGCCCGTCGATGGCGATGACACCGCCGTCGCGGTCGGCGAAGCGGAGCAGCAGCTTCGTCAGCGTGGTCTTGCCCGAACCCGAGGGTCCGACGAGCCCGACGTGCTCGCCCGCCTCGATGCGCAGGTCCAGCCCCTCGAACAGGGGCGCGCCGGAACGGTACGAGAACCACAGATCCCGGAACTCGACGAGGCCCCGGGGCACCAGGAGCTCCGGCGCGCCGGGCGCGTCGACGATCTCGGGCTCGGTGGCGGCGATGCCGGCGAACTTGGCGCACCGGCCGATGGCGCGGGACATCAGGCGGATGAACTCGAAGGACTCCTCCAAGCTCGTCCCGACGAAGGTGGCGTAGAACAGGATCAGGTAGACCACGCCGGCGGCGGCAACGTGGTGCAGCGCCAGCACGACGCCGACGGCGACCGCCGCCCAGTTGAAGAAGGCCATGGCGGACTCCATCTGCAGCCGCGTCGCCGTGAACACCCGCCTGGCCCGCAGGTCGGCGCTCAGCGAGTCGCCGACGAGCATCCCGACGTTGTCCTTCTCGCGCCCCTCGGCGGCCTGCGACCGCACCGTCGTCAGGTTGGCGATGGTGTCGGCGATGACGCCGGTGGCCCGCGAGTGCGCGTCGGAGAATTCCTTCTCCGCGGCCACGACCCGGCCCATGCGGTGATGCAGCACGGCCGCGAAGACCGCGACCAGGCCGGCCATGACGACGGCAACCGGCCAGGCGACGATGCCGAGGACGACGATGGCGCCGAGCGTGGTGACGCTGATGCGCAGGATGCCCCACACCATGGCGTCGATCAGCTCGACGAAGGCCCACGTCGACGTCTCGAGCGTGGCGATGACCTCGCCCGACGGGCGATCGGTGTGCCAACCGTGGCTGAGCCCGATCAGATGGTCGTAGCCGTTGGTGATGGCGCGCCCGAAGGAGCGCAGCGTGGCGCCCCAGTTGAGCCAGCCACCGATCCGGCCGAAGGCCGTGGCGGCGACCAACACGACGGCGTAGGCCACGATGAGCGGCCCGAACGAGCTCCACAGGTCCTGGTGGTGTCCCCCGCTGGCCGCGAGCCGCGCCAGCAAGGCCGCGAAGATCAACGGGGCCGCGACGGCATTGGCCAGCGTGCCGAGCACGATCGCCACGCAGCTGCCGGCGAAGGCGGCGCGGTCAGGCTGCATCTGGCGCCAGCAGTACGCCAAGGTCGCCTTGTTCGATGCATTTGGGAAGAGGGTGCGTTCACCCATGGGAATCTCCAAGTGGGAGTGGTCGAATCGATCGGAAAGGGGCGCACCGGTGGTGCGCTGCGAGCAGGGTCCGGCGAGGCCGTCGGGCGCTCAGGCCGGGGCGGGTCGCGAGGCCGGCGTCAGTGGCCGGCGAACGCCGGGACGTACCCGGCCATGCGGGACCTCCCGGCAGTCGCAGCAAAGACAGGCGGCAGGACCACGGTGGCGCGCGCGATCGGCTGCGGACGTGTCGTCAAGCCTGCCATCGGGTCACCTCGCTTCTGTCTCGTCGTGCGATCCTTCAACGGTAGCAAACCGCACACCTCGCGGCGAGCACACGGGCGCCGCCGGTTCAGAACAGCGGCGGTGTGTCGGGTCCGCTCCCCGGCGGGCCTTCCTGGCCGAGATGCGCCCAGGCGCGCGCGGTCGCCACCCGTCCCCGTGCCGTGCGCTGGATCAGGCCGGTCTGCACCAGGTACGGCTCGTAGGCGTCCTCGATCGTGTCCGTCTCCTCGCCGACGCACTGCGACAGCGTCGTCAGCCCGACCGGTTGTCCGCCGAAACGGGTGCACAACGTGGTCAGGATGGCCCGGTCGACCTTGTCGAGGCCCAGCTCGTCGACCCCGAAGAGCTCGAGCCCCTCGCTGGCGGTCGCACCGTCGATGAAACCCTCGCCCCGCACCTCCGCGAAGTCCCGCACGCGGCGCAGGAGCCGGTTGGCCACGCGCGGCGTGCCGCGCGAACGCTCCGCGATCCGGATTGCACCCTCCGTGTCGATGCGCACCTTGAGGATCCGGGCCGAGCGCTCGACGATCGACCGGAGGTCGGCGGGATCGTAGAGATCGAGCCGGCCCACGAAACCGAAACGGTCGCGCAGCGGCCCCGAGACGAGACCCGTGCGGGTCGTCGCGCCGACGAGCGTGAACTTCGGCAGCTCCAGTCGGATGGAGCGGGCGGTGGGCCCCTTGCCGATGAGGATGTCCAGCCGGCCGTCCTCCATCGCGGAGTAGAGCATCTCCTCGACCGAGCGGTGCAGCCGGTGGATCTCGTCGATGAAGAGCACGTCGCCGTCCTGGAGATCGGTCAGGAGCGCGGCGAGATCGCCGGCCCGGGTGAGGACGGGGCCGGCGGTGATGCGCAGGCTGGCACCCATTTCGGCGGCCACGATCCCGGCCAGCGAGGTCTTGCCCAGTCCCGGCGGCCCGGCGAAGAGGATGTGGTCCACCGCCTGGCGGCGCTGCCGGGCCGCCTGCAGCACGATGCTCAGATGCTCGACCAGCTGGGACTGGCCGACGAACTCCTCGAGGGATCGGGGCCGCAACCCCACCTCCTCGAGCTCCTCGGCGCGATCGGACGTGACGGGGTCCACCACCCGGGCGCCGTCGGTCACGGAGCGTCGCCGTCTTCACCGTCCTCGGCGGCCACGGCCAGCACCTCGCGGCGCGCCCGTGGGCTCACCGGCTGGCCAGCTCGCGCAGCGCCAGGCGGAGCATCTCTTCCACACCGACATCGTCGCGTAGGCCGTCGAGCGCGCCGCGGATCTCGTCGGGCGCGTACCCGAGCTCGCTGAGCGCGGCCCGCGCCTCGGCCCGCGAGGTGCGGCTGCCCCGCGTCGCCCCGTCACCGCCGCGCCAGGGCCGCACCGGAGTGGTCCAGCGAGAGGTCGGGCAGGTCGAGCCGGCTCTTCAGCTCGATCAGCAGGCGGGCCGCCGTCTTGCGACCCACGCCGGGCACCGTGCACAGCGTGTCGAGATCGTCCTCGAGGACGGCCGTCGACAGCGCGGCCGGCGAGAGGATGGCCAGGATGGCCAGCGCCAGGGCCGGGCCGACCCCGTGCGAGCCGAGCAGCACCTCGAAGCACCGGCGCTCGTCGTCGTGGACGAAGCCGTAGAGGACGATGGCGTCCTCGCGGACGTGGGTGTGCACGAACAGGTTCGCCTCGGTGCCCGCACCCGCTGCGACCAACGTGGCCGCCGTCGCCGGCGTGACGGTCACCCGGTAGCCGACGCCGGCCACGTCGACGATCACCTCGCACTCGCCCGTCCGCAGCACGACGGGCCCTCGCAACAGTCCGATCATGTCTCGCTTCCCTTCCGTACGAGCGGGTCGGGCGACCCCGTGGCGGCGGCGACGGCGCGGCGCAGGGGGACCGTGGTCAGGTGGCAGATGGCCAGCGCCAGCGCGTCGGCGACGTCGGGTGGGCCGTCGACGACCCCCAGCCCGAGCACCCGGGCGACCATGTGCTGCACCTGTTGCTTGGAGGCGGCCCCGTAGCCGACCAGCCCGAGCTTGACCTCGTTCGAGGTGTACTGCGCCACCTCGCAGCCGGCGGCGGCGGCCGCCAGGAGGGCCAGCCCGCTCGCCTGGCCGACCGACATGGCGGTCTTGGCGTTGACCTGGAAGAAGACCCGCTCGACGACGACCACGTCGGGCTGCAGCTCGGCCAGCAGGGCCTGCAGCTCGGTGTGCAGGATGAGCAGGCGCTCGGCCAGCGCGAGCGCCGGGTCGGTCTCGACCACGCCGGCCGCCCGCGCCCGCAGCGCGCTCTCGCCCTCGCCGCGGCCCACCATGCCGTACCCGCAGCGGGACAGCCCGGGGTCGATCCCCAATGCGAACATGCGTTCGTAGGATAGTCGGGCCCGCTGGTCGGGGGGCGGACCGGGCGGGCGGGCCGGGCCGGCCGGCGGCTCAGCCCTCGAAGGAGGCGAGCACCTCGTCGGCGATGTCCGCGTTGGAGTGGACGGCCTGGACGTCGTCGTGGTCGTCGATCGCCTCGAGCAGGCGCAGGACCTTCTTGGCCTCGGACTCGTCGGGGACCGGGACGAGCGTGGTGGGCTCGAGCGAGAGGTCCACCGACTCGGGCGTGATGCCGGCGTCGTCGAGGGCCCGGCGCACGGACTCGAGATCGGCCGGCGCGCAGGTCACGACCCAGGCGGCCCCGTTGCTCGACATGTCCTCGGCGCCGCCCTCCATGGCGATCTCCATGACCTTGTCCTCGTCGTTGTCGAGGCCGACGGTCACGATGCCCTTGCGCTCGAACTGCCAGCCCACGGCGCCCGGCTCGGCCATGTTGCCGCCGTTGCGGCTGAAGAGGTTGCGCATCTCGGAGCCGGTCCGGTTGCGGTTGTCCGACAGGGTCTCGACCATGATGGCGACGCCGCCCGGGCCGTAGCCCTCGTAGTTGATGGCCTCGTAGCGGACGCCCTCGAGGTCGCCGGTCCCCCGCTTGATGGCCTTCTCGATCGTGTCCAGCGGCACGCTGGCCGCGCGGGCCTTCTGGTAGGCGGTCCGCAGGGTGGCGTTGGCGTCGAGGTCACCTCCCCCGTCGCGCGCCGCGACCTCGACGAGGCGGATGCACTTGGCGAAGATCTTGGCCCGGGCCTTGTCCTGGGCGCCCTTGCGGTATTTGGTGGTCGCCCACTTGGAATGACCCGACATCGTGGACCCGATTGTATCGACGCGGGGCCGCCCCAGGTCAGAGGGCCGCGGCGAGACCGCGTCGCCGATCAGGCCCGCGACGTCGTCGTCGCACCTACGCTCCGGGGTCATGACGCCTCGTTCCCGGTCCCGCTCCCGACGACTGCTGGTGCTGGGTGGGGCCCTGGCCGTGGGCGCAGCGGCCGGTGCCGCCTACCGGCGCCGGTCCGGCGGGCCCGCCGCGTCGGGCCGCCTCGTGCCAGAGGACGAGCGGCGCTCCCTCGGGTGGGGCGCCGACGTCAGCCGGCCGGACCATCGGGTCGTCCGGACCCCCGACGGGGCGCAGCTCGCCGTCTGGGACCTCGACGGCGACGGTCCCCATGCCGCGGTCGTCGTGCTGCCGCACTGCTGGGGCTGCAGCCACGAGATCTGGCTCCCCGTCGCCCGCCGCCTGCGCGACCGCGGGCACAGGGTCGTGCTGTACGACCAGCGGGGCCACGGCGCCAGCACGCGTGGAACGGCGCCCCTGGCGATCGAGACCCTGGGGCACGACCTGGCGCGCGTCCTCGAGAACCAGGACGTGAGCGAGGCCATCCTCGCCGGGCACTCCATGGGCGGCATGACCATCATGTCCCTGGCGACGCACCGGCCCGAGGTCATGAAGGAACGGGCCCGCGCCGCGGTGCTGGTGGCCACCTCGGCTCACGACCCCCGAGGAGGGTCCTTCCCGCAGGCGGCGCGCCTGGCGGCGGCCTTCATCGCCTCCCCCGTCGTGACCAGGAGCATGCGCTCGGCCAACGGCCACCGGTTCGTCCGGGGCGCCTTCGGGGTCGATCCGCTCCACTCGCATCTCGTGCTGACCCGGGATCTCTTCGCCGGCTGCGACCCCTCCGTCCGTGGCGGCTGGCTCGCCGCCATGACCGAGATGAACCTGCTGGAGGGCATTGCAGGCATGGAGGTGCCGACCACCGTGATGGTCGGGAGCCGCGACACGCTGACCGTCCCCGCCCGCGCCGACGCCATCGCAGCGACGATCCCGGGGGCGCGTCTCGTCACACTGCCCGACCGGGGGCACATGCTGCCGCTCGAGGACCCCGACGCCGTGGCCGACGAGATCCTGCGCGCCGCCGAGAGCTGCCGACATCGACCGGCGCTGAGCGCTACGGGAAGACCACCGTCGTCTTGCCGTTGAGCAGCACGCGGTCCTCGAGGTGCCAACGCAGGCCGCGGGCCAGCACCGTGCGCTCGACGTCGCGACCCACGCGCTGGAGCTCCTCGACGGAGTCGGCATGGTCGATGCGCCGGGTGTCCTGCTCGATGATCGGTCCCTCGTCGAGCTCCGCTGTCACGTAGTGGCAGGTGGCGCCGATCAGCTTCACGCCCCGTTCGAACGCCTGGTGGTACGGCTTCGCGCCGGCGAATGACGGCAGGAACGAATGGTGGATGTTGATGATGCGGCCGGGACGAGCGGCGCAGAAGGCGGGCGGGAGGATCTGCATGTAGCGAGCGAGGACGATGACGTCGGCGCGCTCGTGCTCCACGACGCCGTCGATCTCCTCGAAGGCGGCCTGTTTGGCCGCGGGCCCGGGCCCGACCGGCACGCACCGGAAGTGGACGCCGTGCCACTCGACCATGCCGCGGAGGTCCTCGTGGTTCGAGATCACGCAGGGGATGTCGCACTCGAGCTCGTCGGCCCGCCAGCGGTACAGGAGGTCGGCGACGCAGTGGTCCTCCCGGCTGGCGAGCAGCACGACCCGCTTGCGCTCGTCCGTGTCGCTCAGGTGCCACTCCATGGCGAACTCCTCCGCCACCGGCTCGAGCGCACCCGCCAGCTCCTCGCGGCCGAACCCAGGCGGGAGGCTGTCGGCGACGATCTCGATGCGCAGGAAGAACCGGCCGGTCTGCAGGTCGCCGTGCTGGGCGGCCTCGAGGACCGACCCGCCGTGGCCGGCGATCAGGCCCGTGACCGCGGCGACGATGCCGACACGGTCGGGGCAGGTGACGGTGAGGACGTAGCGGCGCATGATCGAGTGACCAGCATAAGGACTCGGCTCAGACAGGGAATTGCGTGTCAGCGAAGGCGATTGGGCCACCAGGACTGGCAGAACCCATCGCCGACGTGATCGGTCGAGGTGACCATCGACACGATTGAACCGTTCAGCAGGAGTCCCGGATTGAGCCGATCGGACGTCGAACCGAAGAACAAGGCGTCGTCACAGAAGAATCCGTCGTCATCGCACGCCTCCTTCACGCAGCGCGTGCTCGACGTAGGTGAAAGGCACGGGCGAGGCCGCGCTGCCACCCGGCGTGGTGACGACCACGCGTACGGAGCCGTGCCCCGGCGGCTCGGTGACCACGATCGTCGTGCAGTCACGGCCGATTGCTCCGAATGTGGGCGGGTACCGCTCCGAAGGTGACCGAGGTGGCACCGCAGAGATTCCTCCCGAAGACGAGCACTGACTCGCCGCCGGAGGGTGGACCGGTGGTCGGGAAGATGGCGATCACAGAGGGGGTGCGTGGTGGTGGCGCCGGCGGCGAGATGGTCAGGTGCACGGTCGCCGTCGCCGTCTGGGCCGCGGCGTCGGTCACCGTGTAGGTGAACGAGTCGGCGCCGCTGTAGCCCGACGCCGGGGTGTAGGTGTAGCTCCCATCGGCGTTGATGGCGACCGTGCCGTGCGTCGGGGAGCTGTGGCCCGTCACCGAGAGGCCCGTCCCGGTGTCGTTGGCCAGCACGCCGGGTGCGGGCACGACGAGCGGGGTCTGGAACGCCGTCGTCCCGGTGTCGTCGGCCGCCACCGGGGCCGCCGGCGGCGAGACGGTCAGGTGCACGGTCGCCGTCGCCGTCTGGGCCGCGGCGTCGGTCACCGTGTAGGTGAACGAGTCGGCGCCGCTGTAGCCCGACGCCGGGGTGTAGGTGTAGCTCCCGTCGGCGTTGATGGCGACCGTGCCGTGCGTCGGGGAGCTGTGGCCCGTCACCGAGAGGCCCGTCCCGGTGTCGTTGGCCAGCACGCCGGGTGCGGGCACGACGAGCGGGGTCTGGAACGCCGTCGTCCCGGTGTCGTCGGCCGCCACCGGGGCCGCCGGCGGCGAGACGGTCAGGTGCACGGTCGCCGTCGCCGTCTGGGCCGCGGCGTCGGTCACCGTGTAGGTGAACGAGTCGGCGCCGCTGTAGCCCGACGCCGGGGTGTAGGTGTAGCTCCCGTCGGCGTTGATGGCGACCGTGCCGTGCGTCGGGGAGCTGTGGCCCGTCACCGAGAGGCCCGTCCCGGTGTCGTTGGCCAGCACGCCGGGTGCGGGCACGACGAGCGGGGTCTGGAACGCCGTCGTCCCGCTGTCGTCGGTCGCCACAGGGGCCGCCGGCGGCGAGACGGTCAGGTGCACGGTCGCCGTCGCCGTCTGGGCCGCGGCGTCGGTCACCGTGTAGGTGAACGAGTCGGCGCCGCTGTAGCCCGACGCCGGGGTGTAGGTGTAGCTCCCGTCGGCGTTGATGGCGACCGTGCCGTGCGTCGGGGAGCTGTGGCCCGTCACCGAGAGGCCCGTCCCGGTGTCGTTGGCCAGCACGCCGGGTGCGGGCACGACGAGCGGGGTCTGGAACGCCGTCGTCCCGGTGTCGTCGGCCGCGACCGGCGGTGAAGGGCCCGTGCCGCCCTGAGTGATCGTGACCGTCGCGGTCGACGTCACCCCGAACTCGTCGGTGATGGTGTAGGTGAACGTCTGGGGATCCGTGATGCCCGGCGAGGGTGTGTAGGTGAAGCTGCCGTCGGGGTTGAAGAGACAGGGTCCCGTGGTTGGGGATGGTATTCCCGGTGATCACCACGTTGTCGCCGGTGTCGTTGGCCAGCACACCGGGCGCCGGCGACGGTAACGGCCTGTCCCGTCGGGGTCGACACGGCGTCGTCGGCGGCATGTGGCCTGGGGGGCGGCGTGGTCCCGAGCTGGAAGTCGAGGGTGGCGCGGCGGGCTGGCCGGCACTGTCACCGGCAGGACCTCGGGCTGGAGCGGCGAGCCGCCCGGGGGGTCGACCGAGACGGTCCAGCTCTCGGGGGTGTTGCCATTCCCGAGTGGCACGTTGCTGAAGCTGTAGAACCCGGACGCATCGGTCGTCGTCGTCGCCCCGAAACTCGTGCCCACGAACGCGCCGCTGACCGGCAGTCCCGTGCCGGCCGCCGTCACCGTGCCGGACAGGGCACCCGTCTCGCTGTTGTTGGAGCCGAAGTCGGCCACGACACGGGCCCCGCAGAACAAATGGACGAACTCCGTCGCGCTGATTGAAGCCGGCGGCCGAGGCGAACAGCTCGTCCACGAAGGCGGCGTTGTTGAAGACCGGTGCGGTCAGGCGGAAGTGCCCGTTGGCGTCCGTGAGTGTCGTGTTGTTGCCCTGGAGCTCCTCGACCGTCGCATCGGGGATCGGTTGCTGGTTGACCGCGTTGCGGACGGTCCCCGTCACGATCGCCGACCCGCACTGGGGCGTGAGGGAGAAGTTCAGGGTCGCGATCTGGCCCGCCGTGACGGTCACGGACCCCTGGGCATCGAGGTAGCCGCTCGTCGTGGTCGCCAGCGAATCGAGTTGGGGCGTGTTCAGGTCGCCGAGCAGCTGGTTCGACGTGAACGTGTAGTGACCGAGAGCGTCGGTCGTGATGTCCCCCGCGGTGGAGTGGACGTGCACCCCGGTGATCGGCTGACCGCTGACCGCATCGGTCACCGTGCCGGTGACGGTGCCGGTGAGCATGGGTTGGAGGGGGATGGTGGCGTCGGTGACCTGGCCGGCGTTCACCTGGACGAAGAACCCGGGCGGGAGGGTGTAGTAGCCGCGGCCGTCATGTTCATCTCGCACTTGCGCTGGTCGTGTCGTCGAGCCCGGTGGACACCTGCAGGTAGGAGGTCCGGCCGTTCCCGTCTGTCGGCCCGCTGACCGACTGCGGGAAGCAGGCCTGGAAGCTCGGCACGAGACTCCCGGTCGCGTTCTCGATCGGAAGGCCGGTGGTGGCGTCCACCACGGTCGCGTCGACCTCCCCGAAGTTGCGCACCGGGACGTGGACGGCGAAGGACGCCGACGACGTGTCCCCGCAGTCCGGGATCGTCACCGACGCGTTGGGCGCACCCCCGGTGCCGGCCGCGTTGGCGGCCTGAACGACGTAGGTGACGCTGGAATTATCGAAACCCAGAGGAACGTCGTCGAGCGTGACGTTCCCGTTGGCGTCGGTGGTGAAGATGTGGAAGGCCCCCATGTCGTCGGTGTACTCCACCTGTGCGTTGGCGAGCGGCTCGCCGGTGTCCTGTGAGAACACGTTGGCCGTTATGGTGCCCGTGCAGATGGGCACCAGGGCCAGGTCCAGCGAGACGGGGTTCCCGGCGCTCACCGTCGGGGTCGCCACCGTCGGCGAGCCCCAGTAGCCGGTGGCCGACGCGGTGATCTGGTACAGCGCCGGTGTGTTGTTCGTGCCCAGGGACAAGGCTGCTGTCCGTGTAGGAGCCGTCGCCGGCCGCGGTGGCGACGTCCTGGAAGAACCCCTGACGGAACAGGACGGCGGCGCCCGGTATCGGCGTCGTCGTGGGTATGACGGTCCGCGTCCCGGTGTGGTTGTTGGGGTCGGGCGTGCCGACGAACACGTGCCCGCTCACGGAGCCGAACTCGGTCGGGACGAGTGCGGGGCTGAAGGCCGACACCTGGTCGCAGGCGACGGTCACGAACGAGCTCACCGAGTTGAACCCCGGGGCACTGGCAGTGACCTGGGTCTGCGTGGCCCCCGAGTTGTGCCCGAGGTTGACGTCGGCGGCGGAGTACGTCCCGTCGCTCGCCGTCATGGCGAAGCCCGTCGTGCCGCCGTAGACCACCCGCGCGCCGGGGATCGGAAGCCCGGTCAACGCGCTGGTCACCGTCCCGCTCAACTGGCCGAAGCACTCGGGCACCAGGCCGAACTCGAGGTCGACCGAACCGCCCACGGTGTGGGTGATGCCGCCGCCGGTCGCGGTGATGGTGAAGGTCACCGGGCCGGTCGGATAGCTCGTCCCCGACGTGAGGATCAAGAACGTGGTCCCGGTGGGCGTGACCGTCGTGTTGGTCAACTGCCCCGTGATGCCCGCCGGCAGCCCCGAGACGCTGACGTTCACGGGGGCGGCGAACCCCCCCGAGGAGGTCAGCGTCACCGAGTAGTCGACGCTGGTGTCGGCGTTGAGCACCTGGCTGGACGGGCCGACCGCGACGGAGAAGTCGCCGACGCCGACGTTCACCGCGGCGATGACGGTGCCGGTCAGGGCAGCGAGGCTGGGCGAGGTCGTGTTGGTGACCGACGCCGTGACGCAGTCCGTCACCGCGTTGAAGGACTGGGACGAGAACGCCTGCCAAGCGACCCCGTTGAACCAGCTCAGGGAATTCCCGCCGGGACCGAGGCCGCACACAGTGACGGCCATGGAGCTCCAGTTGCTGCCGTGCCCCACCGCGACGTCGTAGAAGGCGCCCGTTCCCCCCGTCACGCTCGCGGCCGTCGGGTTGCCGCCGTAGCCGGCGACGGTGACCGAGCCGGCGCCCGACGCGCTCACCGAGATCCCCGGCACCGTGTTCAGAGTCAACGAACCGGCGGGTGGGACGACGGTGCCGCTCTGCGACGCGGTCGCACCGCCGGGAGCGGGCGGGACCACCACGTTGACGGTCAGGCCGGTGGTGCCCGACGACGAGCCGAACGTGCCGTCACCGGCGTAAGACGCCTTGATCGTGTCCGAGCCGACGGGGCTGGCGCCCGACGTGCAGCTCCCCGAGCCCCCGACCAGGGTCCCCGTGGTGCACAGGGGCACGCCGCCGGCGCTGAAAGCGACGGTGCCGCTCGGCGTCCCGTCAGGGGAGGTGACGGTGGCGCTGAAGGTGAGCACGGTGCCGAACGTGGTGCTCGACACGCCCACCGACGGCGCCGTGGTGGAGGGGAAGAAGACCTTGAGCGTGGCGGTGGCCGTGGACGTCGTGAAGTTGCCGTCGCCGAGGTAGGTCGCGGTCACGGTATAGGTCCCCAGCGCCAGCCCCGTCCCGAGGTCGCAGGTGCCGGTGTCGGGGTTCCCGCCCCCTAGGGTCGCGCTGCACGACGCGTCGGTCGTGCCGCCCTGCGATGCGGTGATCGAGACCGAGCCCGTGGGCGGGCTCACCGTCGGGGAAGTCGTGTCGACCGTGACGGTCACCGGTGTCGCCTGCCCGACCGACTCCGGAGCGAGCGGGCTGATGCTGGCGGTGGTCGTCGCCGGGTTGACGACCAGGTTCTGGAGGCCGCTCAGCGCCGAGGCGAAGGCCGGGTCACCCGACACCGTGCCTGACCCCTGGAAGGTGGCCTGCACGGTGTAGCTCCCGGCGGCGAGGCTGCCCGGCAGCTGACAGGTGGCGCCGTCGCCCGTGCCGCCCGGCAGCGTGGCGGTGCACGAGCCCTTCACCGTGCCGGACTGGCTGATTTGCACCAGCACCTTGTCGCCGCTCGGGGGGTTCGTGAACGGCGCCGCCGCGGACGCCGTCACCGCCGCGGTGACGGCACTGCCGTAGGTCGACGGCACGAACGGATTGAGGGTCAGCGTGAGAGGGATGGCGGCGGCGGTCAAGGTGCCGAAGAGATCCTGGTTGTTGCTCTCGCTCCCCTTCAGCCCGTCGCCTCCGGGTATACCGTCGCCTCCCGCGGTCCCGGCCTGCCCCGCACGCGCCGGCCCCACGCCCGGATTGGCGTCGTGGCTCACCCCCGCCGCACCACCGTCCCCGGCGCCACCACCGGTGCCGGGTGATGTGCTGCCCGCCCCGCCGTCGCCGGCGGTCACCGAGTCGGTGCCGAACGTGAACCCGGTGCCGAAGATCGTGGCGTTCCCGTTCACCCCACCACCGAGGGCATCCCCTCCGTGCCCGCCGTTGCCGCCGTCACCGCCGTTGCCGCCGTCACCGCCGTCGCCGCCGTTGCCCGGGGTCACGTCGGGCAGGAATTGCACCGACCCCCCGGCCCCGCCGGCGCCACCCGCGCCGCCGTCCCCGCCGTCCCCGCCGTCCCCGCCGTCGCCGCCCCCGGCCTTGGCCGCATCGATGTTCACGCTGAACACGGAGGCGGTCGACCCCGGATCGACGAACAGAGCGCCACCGAGTGCATTCCCTCCGGCGCCACCGGTGCCACCCGCGGCGCCCGGGGCGCCGGCCCCCCCGGGGGATCCGTTGGAGGCCAGCGTGGTGTTCGAGCCCGAGCCAGTCCCACCACCGAGGTCGACGCCCGTCATCTGTATTCCGGCCGCTCCAGCGAACCCGTCGAGACCCACGGTGGGACCGCCACCGGGCCCGCCCAGCCCGCCCAGAGCGGCGTCACCGGCATTTGCGGGGTTGGCCGGGACCGCCGTGGTGAATTGCGCACGAATTCCAGCGCCAGCATGGAACCGGACTCGTTGGCGATCCCCCCCCCCATAGCATCACCTCCGGCGCCCCCGGCGCCGGAGGTCGCGGCTGCGGTGGCCGGGCTGCCGGAACCCACCTGTCCGGGCGTGGACGAACCGTCGCCCGCGATGCCTCCGGGCACCCCGCCGAACGCCGAGGCCGCAACCCCGCCGGTTCCGCCGGGAACCCCGGCTCCCGCGTCCGCCGCATCGCTGGCAAACGTGGAGCCGTTGGCGGTGAGCGTGCCCAGATTGTCGATCGCCCCGCCACTCGCCGTCCCGCCGTCGCCGCCGTCGCCGCCGGCACCCGGAGACCCGTTGGCCCCTGCGTTGCCTCCAGGCGTGGGGCTGCCGTCGGGGGTGCCGGGAATGAAATCGAACCCCGAATGACCGCCCGCCCCCCCCTCGCCGCCTGCCCCGGCGACCCCACCCGGACCGCCGGAGCCGCCGACGCCTCCGATCGCCTGGTCGTTGGAAAACTGTGAGTCGGTGATGGAAAGCGTGCCTTCGTTGTAGACGGCTCCCCCGGCAGCATCCCCGCCCTTGCCGCCGGCGCCACCATCCCCGCCGCCGCCGCCCGCCCCGCCGTCGCCGCCCGCCCCGCCGTCGCCAATCGGCTGGGCTTCGTTGATCAGGGCGTAGCACTCGTAGAGTCCGGGAATCCCGCCCACACTCGGCGTCGAGGCCGTCACCTTGTCGTCCACGATGGTCACGGAGCCGACCCCCCCGAGCCACCCGCGCCTCCGGGTCCGGTGCAGCTGCTGCTCCCGCCTCCTCCGCCGCCGCCGCCGAACCCACCGAGGCCACCGGTGCCGCCGGGGCCCCCGCTGCCGCCGAGGGCCACGCTGTCGTCGATCGTGACGTGCTGCAACGCGACGACGCTGCCCGGAGCGATGGCAAGCGTCCCACCCTTGGCGGCGTGGCCATCCGTGCCGGCGGCGCCCGCGGTGCCGTCGGTGCCGTCGGTCCCGCTCTGGCCCGGCGCACCGTTGTCACCCGCAGCCGCGCCACCCGTGTCGCCGTCACCCGGCGAGCCCGCTGCGCCTGCCGATCCCGAATCGCCGGCAGCCCCGGTCGCCCCCTGCACGAATCCCCCCGCCAATGTGATGTTCCGGAAGGTGACGTTCCCGCCCGCGATCTGCGCGATCTGCACTTCCTGGTTGCCCGAGATCGTGACGGCGTTCCCGCCGTCGATGGTCAGGTTCTCACCCGGCGTGATCGGCAACGGCTGCGTGAGCGTGATCACACCGGCGCACGAGAACGACACGGTTCCCCCCGCCGCGACCGCCGCGTCGAGCGCCGTCTCGGTGCACGAAGTCACCGTCGCGGCCGCTGCCGCCACCGAGGTGGTGGCCGAGACGACGATCATGGTTCCGACGCTGAGCACGGAGGCCAACAGGCACGGCGCGCACCGTCGGCGGCCGGTGCCGCGACCCGATCGTCGCCCCCCAGACCCCATACGCACTCTCCACCGCCCGGTCGAGCGTCTCCCCGGTGAGACCCGAGGGAGATCCTAGGAAGCGAATACGGGTTGCACAAGTGGTTTCATCATCGGCCTGCCCGGGGCCGATCTCGGCACATGTCGGCCATCATCTGGTGCACCCGCCGGTCGGGCGTCAGCTCGGGGTGGAAGGACGAAGCGAGGACGTGCCCCTGGCGCACCAGCACCGGGATGCCGTCCAGGGTGGCCAGGACGTCGACCTCCTCCCCCACCGACACCACGAGGGGCGCCCGGATGAAGACGGCCGGCAGCGGCGGGCCCTCACCGGAGCCGAACCGCACCTCGCTCTCGAAGGACTGAACCTGGCGCCCGTAGCCGTTGCGGCGCACCACCGCGTTCAGCACGCCGAAGGTGCGCTGGTCGGGTCGCCCGTCGAGCACCTCCCGGGCCACGAGGACGAGACCGGCGCAGGTCCCCAGGATCGGCAGCGCATCGGGATCGGGCGTCAGCCGCTCGCGCACCGCCTCGAACAACCCGGTCGACTCCAGGAGCATGGAGAGCGTCGTCGACTCCCCACCGGGCAGGATCAGACCGTCGAGGCCCTCGAGGTCGGCGGGGCGTTTGACCAGTCGGGCAGTGCTCCCCACGTCGGCGAGCGCGGCGAGATGCTCACGCACGTCTCCCTGCAGGTCGAGCACGCCGATCAGCGGATCCGACGGCCCACGTGACGAGCCCGCTACCACCCCCGGTCGGCGAGATGCTCGGTGAGCTGCGACTCGTCGAGCCCCCGCATCGCCTCGCCGAGCCCCCGTGACACCTTCGCCACGTGCTCGGCGTCCTCGAAGTGCGCCGTCGCCTCCACGATGGCCGACGCCATGCGGGCCGGGTCGTACGACTTGAAGATGCCCGAGCCGACGAACACGGCCTCCGCGCCGAGTTGCAGCACGAGCGCCGCATCGGACGGCGTCGCGATGCCGCCGGCGCAGAACAGCGGTACCGGGAGCTTCCCCGCTCCGTGGATCTCGTGCACCAGCCCGATCGGCGCCGCCAGCTCCTTGGCCCAGCCGTAGAGCTCGGCCGGGTCGGCCTGCGTGATGGAGCGGATGGCGCCGAGGATCGACCGCAGGTGGCGCACGGCCTCGACGATGTTGCCCGTGCCCGCCTCGCCCTTGGAGCGGATCATGGCGGCGCCTTCCGAGATCCGGCGCAGGGCCTCGCCCAGGTTCGTGGCGCCGCACACGAACGGCACGGTGAAGGGCCACTTGTCGATGTGGTACGCCTCGTCGGCCGGTGTGAGCACCTCGGACTCGTCGATGAAGTCGACCCCGAGGGACTGCAGCACTTGCGCCTCGGCGAAGTGCCCGATGCGGGCCTTGGCCATGACCGGGATCGTGACGGCCTCGATGATCCCCTCGATCAGGGCCGGGTCGCTCATGCGCGCCACGCCGCCGTCACGGCGGATGTCGGCCGGCACCCGCTCGAGGGCCATGACGGAGACGGCACCGGCATCCTCGGCGATCTTGGCCTGCTCGGCGTTGACGACGTCCATGATGACGCCGCCCCGCAGCATGTCCGCCAACCCCCGCTTGACGGTGAAGGTCCCGGTGGTCATGGATCCAGTCTACGAGGGTGGGCCGCCCCGTCTCACCACTCGCTCAGCGCGGCGGCCCTCACCGACGTGGCATCCATGTCGCCAGGCGCCGGGGGGTCGTCACGGTGCCCGACGAAGGGGTCGATCCAGACCCAGCGAGTGGGCCCGAACCGGGACGAAGTGGCGAAGAAGGACCCCTCGGCCGGCGGCGGGGCGTCCGTCATGGCGCGGAGCGCATCGAGCAGGCCCCGGGGATACCGGACCGCTGAGGCACCGACGACGTCGGCCCGGTACTCCCTGTTCACCCCGACACAGCGGCGCAGCATCGTCTCACCGCCGAACAGGGTGGCGATGGTGATCCCCACGCACGAGACGCCGTTGTCGCCCCGCTTCACGTGTGCCAGCTCGTGCGCGATCACGCCCTCGAGCTCAATCGGGTCCACCCGGCGCAGCAGGCCGGTCGTGACGACCAGGTCCGACCGCCGTGCGTCGCGGCCGAGTGCACAGGCGTTGGGGACGTCGTCGTCGACAACGTGGAACGACGGCATGCTCAGCCCGAAGGTGGCGCACAATCCCTCGGTGACGTTGTAGAGCCGGGGGTCGTCGTGCTCGGCGATGGGAACCGCCCCGATCCGCCGCAGCGCCACGGCCGGGGCGAGCCTCCACGTCCCGTACATGGCCGCCGCCCCGGCCACCACGAACGCGGCGATGCCAGCGATCGGCGAGACGGCGGCCCACAGCAGCGCGCCGAAGAGGAGAGCGGGAATGAGTGCCGTCCAGGTGCACAGCACGACGGCCCGGCGACGGTTGGCCGCCACCTCGCCGGGGTAGACCTGCGGGGCGCCCAGGCTCGGCAGCACCTCGAGCGGCTCGAGCGGTGGGGGCGGTGCGAGGGCGACGGCGCGGCGCGGCTCGTTGCCATGCGGTCTGGATCCCGACCCCGAACGAGGCCGGGACCGGTTGCCGCCCTTTCCCGAGCGCTGGCCCGGCGGGCGCTGGCCCCCGCCACCGGAACTGCCGCCACCACTGCCCTGGCCCTTCTTCTGCACGCTGGCGCTCCTGCCGCCACCGCTTCCGCCGCCACGGCCGGCGCCGGTACTGGCCGTGCTGCCCCCGCCGCCCCGGTTTCGGTTGCGGTTCCTGTTGCGGTTCCGGTTGGAGTTGGCGCCGCCACCTCCCTGGCTTCCGCGGCCCGAGGACCCACCGCCGGCTCCCCCGTCTCCGGCCGCACCGGCCGCTCCCGACGTGTCGTTCTGCTCGGCCATGAGTGCGCCAGCCTACCCGGCCCGATGGACAAGCTCGGTGGGACGCCACGCCGCCGGGTCGCTCCGCGTGATCGATACGTGGTGCGGTTCACAGGCGGGGCGACGTCCTCGTCGATCGCTTCCCATCTGCGGGCGTGCCGAGACTCCCTCTAGACTGTCTCGATGCGCGGCGGCTGCCTGCGGCTGCTTGCCAGTGCGATGCTGGCCGCCGCCATCTTGCTCGGACATGGAGCGGCCGTGTGCGGCGCCACCGTGCAACCAGCCCTCAGCCCGCCCTTCGGAACGAACTGGACCGTCTACCACCAGAACCTGATGTCGTCGGGTGTGGACCCCGTGAACACCGACTTGAGCCCGCTGAAGCCCGGGTGGTCCTCTCCCAAGCTCGACGGCGGGATCTTCGGCGAGCCGCTCGTCGACGATGGACGCGTCGTGGTCGCCACCGCGAACGACACCGTCTACTCGCTTTCGGCCCAAACGGGGAGCGTCTTGTGGAGCATCCACCTCGGCACACCGGTCCCGGCTACGAACCTGCCGTGCCCCAGCCTCGTGCAGCCCGTCGTCGGCATCACCGGGACGCCCTACATCGATCCGGCCCGGAACGAGATCTTCGTCGTGGCCATGGAGCAGACCTCGTTCAATGCCCAGCACCGCCTCTACGGCCTCAACCTCTTCGACGGGAGCATCGAGCTCGACCAGAGTGCCGACCCCCCGGGCTCGCAGGCGCTCGTGCAGTTCCAACGCAGCGCGCTCACCGCTGTCGCAGGGCCGGATCGTCGTCTCCTACACCGGTTTCAACGACTGCGGGCGATACCACGGCTGGGTGGTCGGCATCCCCGAGGCGGGCGGCCCCATGCGGACGTTCGAGACCGATTCCGCGCGCGGCGAATACGAAGGCGGCATCTGGATGGGCGGTGCCGCACCGGTTGTCGATCCGGCAGGCGACATCTGGTTCACCGTGGCCAATGGCACGGTGACGGCTCCCTCGCGACGTTACGACGGGAGCAATTCGGTCGTCGAGCTGTCGCCGGGATTCCGGGTGCTCCAGCGGTTCGGCGACCCGCTGTGGCGAGCCGACAACGTCGTGGACTTCGACCTCGGATCGACCAACCCGGTGCTGGTGAACCGCTTCGCGTTCACCGTCGGAAAGGCGGGCACCGCGTACCTGGCGCGCCAGCGGCACCTCGGCGGGATCGGCGGCCAGGTGGCCAGCCTGGCGCTCTGTCGGCCGGCGCGGAATGGTGGCTCTGCCTGGGGCGGCACCGCGGTCGACGGCTCCGTGCTCTACGTCAACTGCGCCGACGGCGAGCCGGGCAACGCGCACTTCTCCCACATCACCGCGGTCCAAGTGACGGAGAGGCCCCCGTATCTTCATGTCGTGTGGCGCTCGACCACGGTGCGCTTTGCTGGGCCGCCGATCGTCGCCGGCGGCATGGTCTGGACGATCCTGCTCGACGGGCACGTGCTGGTCGGGCTCAGCCAGGCCAGCGGACAGCCCGAAGTCGAAGAGCCCGTCGGGGTCATGGCCAACCACTTCCCGACACCCTCCGTGGCGGACGGCCTGCTCATCGTCCCCTCGTTGAGGACCGTGCTGGCATTCGTCGGCCCGTGGGGCCTCCCCCCGCCCCCGCCCCCGGCCCCCTGAGTCGCGGTGACCCACCGCGACCGGCCCTAGTGTTTCTCCGCCCGCAAGACCTATTGTCTCGTCATGGCTGAGGCGGAGTACCTGGTCCTCGGGGGCGGCACCCAGCCCTACCTGCTCGCCCGCGTGCGATGGCCCGACGTGGCGCAGGCCATCAGCGAGGACTGCCCCGAATGGCTCGATGATCCCGGTCTCTTCGACCTACCCTACGAGCCGGCCAGCGAGATCGTCAGCCGCAGCCGGGCCGCCCAGATCGCCGCCGAGTGGGGAGCACGACTCCCCCTCCCCTCGAGCACCGGGCTCACGCAGCCACGGCTCCGGCGGATCCCGCCCACATGGTCCGAGATGGTGCCCGTGGAGAAGCGATCGTGGTCCCTCGAGCACGTCACCATGGTGGCGTCGCCCGATGCGGCGGTGTCCTCCAACGGCCATGGGAGGCCCACCCGGGAATGACCGACACCAGGCTGACGCGGCCGGACGACGCAGGAGGGCAACGGCACCACCGACCGAAACACGCGCGCCGAGAGAACGACCCCCCGAGGACGCGGCCCCCCGGGGGTGGGGACGTGCCACCGCCCTCGACCCCGCATCTGGGCAATGACTACCGTCTGCGGGGACTCGACCTCGGTTCGCCACAGCCGCCGTCGGCGGAGTCGGCGGTGGCGGCGGCTCGCTCCGTGGCGAAGCGCCGTCGGGCTCGAGCTCGTCAGCGGCGCCGGCGCTGGCTGATCATGGTGGCCGCGGCCATCACGACCGTGGTCCTCGTTGGCGTTCTGCTGCGGCTCACACTCATAGCGCCCTTCACGGTGCCCTCGTCCGCGATGGCGCCGACACTGCAGGCGGGTGACAGGATCCTCGTCCTCCGGTCGAGCTTCCTCACGGGCCCCATCGGCCGCGGAGACATCATCGTGTTCCACCGTCCCGCGTACTTCCCCTGCCAGGCCTCAGGCTCTGGGCAATACCTCGTGCAACGGGTGATCGGCATGCCCGGAGAGACCATCTGGTCCAATCGCCAGACCATCTACATCGACGGAAAGCGGATGGCCGAACGCGGGTGGTATGACACTCGGCACGGCGCAGTGAGCTCTGTCCAGATCACGAAGACGACCATCCCCAAGGGCGACTACTTCGTTCTGGCGGACAACCGCAACAATTCGTGCGACTCGCGGTCATTCGGCGTCATCCGCGAGTCCTCGGCCCTCGGCAAGGTCGTTGCCGTCATGGCTCGCAACGGGACCCCTTACCTGCATCTCTTCTGAGGATGCGCCACCCGAGCCGTGCGTTGGCGTCGGCTGCACTGGTGGTTGTCCTGGCCGTCTCGACCGGCCTGCTCACACCCGGCAACCCGACCTCCGCCGTGGCGGCCACTCAGCCTGATGCCATCCGGCTGCTTCCCGTCCCTTCGGCGGGCGGCCGGGTCTGGGACTGGTCGGCGGCCTGCCCGCTCGGGCCTCAAAGGGGTGGGCGCTGCGAAGGAGCCGGCCCCGTTCTGGGGCACGCCCAGCTCAATGGGGACGAGTGGAACCTCGGCGTGACCACACCGGCCGAGGGAGACGTGCGGATGTCCATGACGCGCACGGGCGGGCTGACGGTCCGGGGCGAGCTCCCGGTGGCGCCGCCCTGCACCGCGGCGACGTGCCTGGCGCCGAGTGCCAACACCTGGGTCCGCGCGGTACACCAACGTCTCGTACGGCAAGAACCCGTGCCGGGCCGCCACCTCGCCGGCCGGTGACCCGGCCCTGCGCCTCCCCGTCAAGGTCAGCGCGCTCCCGACCGACCTGGTCGGCACGACCTCGTATTCCTCGCAGGCGTCGCAGACCACCTACGACATTGCCTACGACATGTGGCTCAACCCTTCCGGCACGCAGCAGCCCTGCCGCACGCAGGGGACCGTCGAGGTGATGCTGTGGACCGATTACGACCGTCAGGCGCTGCTCCCCTCGACCCCGGTCGCATCCTCGAGCATCCCCTACGCCGTGGGCGGCGTCGCCCATGACGGAACCAATGCCTGGTCGACCTATGTCCTCAACGTCCACCGGTCCGGAAAGACATCACCGTACGGCGGGACCATCTTCCTCGTGCTCAACGCCGGGGACGTGGTCCCCGCGGGCACGGTCAGTGTCGACGTGACCAAGGCGCTGTCGGCGGTCGGCACCTTGCTGGAGCGAGACTACGGATGGAGCGACTTCGCGGGCCACTACTGGCTGGACACCATCCCGTTCGGCATGGAGGTCGGACCCGCCAACGCGCAACCGTGGGGACACGGCGCGACGGACTTCACACTCCGGCTGGCGTCGTACTGCTTCGGGCTGAACACGACGGTTGCCCACCCGAAGTGCTGAGGCAGATCAGGGCTTGCCGTGACCGAACTTCCAGACCTGCTCCAGGGCGCTCACGAGCTCGTACCCGTCTCCCGAGGAGAACGGGATGAGGCCGACGACATCGCCCACGTGGACGCCCAGCCCGGGAAGCGAACCGAAACTCTGCGCCCCGCCAAAGGAGTAGACCGACCCGTCGCTCCCCACGAGCCAGTACCCGAAGCCGTCCGGGGTCGGCCGAACCTGCACGATGTTCGACACTGCAACCGGCGGCGCGTCCGGCCGACGCTGAAGGTCGCCGAAATAGTTCGCGCCGCCACCTGCCCAGACCACCCCGTTGGCGGTGACCTCCAGCCACCCGCCATTGGGGGCGCCCGTGACCTCGACGAACGGTGGAGCGACCGCCGGGGCGCCGGCCGGCAGGGCATAGACCTGCGCCGCCGTCTTGACGCGGAGCGCCGTACCACCCGCGAGCAACTCCCCTGGGGCGGTGACTGACGCGGCGACGACGGCTCCGACGAGCGCCACCATCGCCAGCGCCACACCCGCCCCGACGAAGGATCGCCGCCCGCGGACCGACCGGCGTGCCTGTTCCGCAGCAAACTGGCGCGTACGTTCGGCGGCCGGCACCATCTGCGCCCGCACATTCCAGATGGCTGTGACGGGGGCGCACAGGAACACGCAGGCCTGAACGGAGATCATGACGACGAGCAGGATGTGTTTGGACGACGAGGCCGCCAGCAGGCCCGCGCAGAGGAACAGCCCCGCGGCCAGAACCATCTCCCAGCGCGCCAACCAGAGGGCATCCCGCAGCCGTCGTACCACCTTCTGGTTCCGGTCGTTCTTGGGAGTGCGGAGGAAGACGCCCTCTCGCCGCGCCAAACCTTGGATACAGGCGAGCGCAATGGTCCAACTGGACGCCAGACTGACCATCAGGCTCAAAAAGGCGCGGCGGCGCGACATGTTCGTCCATTGCCGTAACACCAACAGCATGCTCACAAGGGCGATGGCGATCAGGCTTATCCCCAACAGACTGACCCCACCTGCGATCGGCATGATCCAGAAGTGCGAGCCGGATAACAACAGCGCGGTCGTGGCGAACAGCGCAATGGTGAACAGCACCATCAGGAGGTCTCGCATCCAACCGAGGCTCGCCATGAGATAGTCGCGCCGTTGTTGGCTCGACAAGCGGTTGTCGGGAGAGAGGTCCCACGGCATCAGGCTGCGCCAGTGCAGTCGAAGGATCTGCATGCCCCCGAAGCACCACCGGTAGCGCTGCGTGCAGAGACCCGCGTAGGAGGGCGGGACGACCCCGCGGCCGAAGCAGCGTGGGACGTACAGCCCGGACCAGCCCATCTTGAGCACGCGGACGGACGCCTCGGTGTCCTCGCAGATGCACCACTCGTTCCAGCCGCCCGCCTGATTGAGGGCGCTGCGGCGAAAGAGACCCATCGTCCCCACGAAGGGTATGGAGTTGCGCTCGTTGCGCGACGACATATTCGTCAGGTAGAAGGCCTGATACGAGTCGACACAGGCCGAGTAGTACGGACTTCCCTCGAAGTCGCGGTTGCCCTCGAAGCTCTGCAGGAACCCGATGCGCTCATCGGAGAAGTAGGGCGCGGTTTCTTTCAGATAGTGGGGCACGACGAAATCGTCTGCGTCGATCAACCCAATGATCTCAGCGCGTGGGTCGGTGTACCGGCGCAAGGCAAGGTTGAGAGCACCCGCCTTGAATCCTGGCCACGGGTCGACGTGCACGAAGGTGACGCGTGGGCGATCAAGGCAGTATTCCTCGACGGGCCGCCAGACCGCCGGGTCCTTGGTGTTGTTGTCGATCACGACGATCTCGAAATGGGGGTAGTCGATCGCCTCGGCCCTCCGGATGGTCTCGATCAGCATGTCCGGCGGCTCGTTGTACGCGGCGATGTGCAAGGAGACGAACGGCTGATACGACGGATCGGCCTCGGGCAACGGGCGCGAGTGCCGGAACCGGCCCAGCACGTCACTTGTCGCGTTGACGTAGGAGTTCCACAGCGTCACCGCGAAGAAGGTGAGCAGGACGAACAAGCCCGACACCAACAGCTCGAACCCGCCGTTGGCATCGTTGGTGGTGAGTTTGACCGTGAACAGGATCAGGCCCAGTCCAGCGGCGATGAAAGCGGCCGAGAAGATCTGCCCGACGGGGTTGCAGTCCGGCCGGGCGACAACCACGATGACGGCGATCAACATGACCGCGGTCCCGGGAAGCTCCAGCGTGCTCAACGGGATCCCCCAGATCAGTGACACGAGCCAGCACGACGGCACCGCGACGGCCAGCGCGCCGCTGGAGCTGAAGAGGACCTCTGTGAACTTCGACCCGCTCCAGCGCCGACTGAATCGCCGCGCTGGACTCAAGAGGAGGGCCGTCGCCAGGAACAGCTGCATGAACCCGACGACGAGTAAAACTGTAGAGGTTGAGTCTGAACAGCATGGGACACGCTCGATCCGCCAAGAGGGCCGACAAGAAGCAACGGGAATAGTAGGCAGTGTCCGAGACGAATTCCCAGGGGCTCACACATATTTCATCTGACCCGGTCGAAGCGGGGATGGGCCTGAGGGGGTGGGCTGTTCTCAGCCCCGACGAGTCCCGTAGGCGACGATGGCCCGCCTGTACACGTCGACGTAGCGCTCGGCCAGCGTGTCCATGGACCAGCCCCGGGCGTACTCGGTCGCCTCCTTGCGCGCCTCGGGCGCCGAGCGCCCGCCGCCCTCGACGGCGTCGGCCAGCGTGGCCCCGAGCGCGCGGGCCAGTGCGCGGGCGTCGTCGGGAGGCACGAGCTCGGCGTGCCCGCCTGCGGCCGCCCGGTAGCCCTCGATGTCCGAGGCCACGACCGCACACCCCGCCGCCATGCCCTCGAGGAGCACCATCCCGAAGGACTCGCCGCGCAGCGACGGGGCGCAGAGCACGTCGGCGCCGGCGAGGCGCGACGCCACCTCGTCCTCACTCAGCATGCCGAGCCAGTGCACCCGGTCCGAACCCGGGTGCCGGCGCCGCTGCATCTCGCCCCCCGGCCCGTCGCCCGCCACCCAGAGCACGGCCGGCCGGTCCAGCGTGGCGAACGCATCGAGGAGGACGTTGAGGCCCTTGCGGGCCTCGTGGCGGCCGAGGAAGAGCACGACCGGCCGGCCCTGCTCGTCGCGCACCGGCGCTGCCGTCTCGAAGCGCGCCATGTCGACACCGTTGAAGAGCACCTCGAAATCGCCGCCTCCAGACCGGAGGCCCGTCTCACGCGCCGCCTCCGAGACCGCCACGCGGATCTGGAGCCGGCGCCCCACCAGCCCGGCGAGCGGTTTGAGCAGGGGCAACCAGCGGCTCACGCCGGCGCGGTGGTACGTGCCGACCATCGGGAGCGGGGCCGTCAGCACCAGGCCGTAGGCCGCCATGGGCGCCAGGGGCTCGTGGAGGTGCACCACGTCGAAGCCGCCCGAGCGCACGAATCGCTCCGCCCGGGCCGACGCGGCCGGCCACAGCGCGACCGGGGCCACCGACCCGTTGGAGCGCAGGCCCGTCGGCCGACCGATCACGTAGGCACCCTCCGGGACCGTCTCGCCGGCGTCGGCCGGACCGAGCACCGTGACGTCGTGCCCCAGGGCCCGTAGGGCGCGCGACAGACCCATCGCCTGCCCCTGCACCCCGCCAGGGCGGGTCAGCGAGTACGGCGAGAGCATGGCGACCTTCACCGGGGGTCACTCGGCCAGTTCGCTTGGTAGAGATGCCATTGCTCGGGACGGGCGCGGATGTCGTACTCGAAGACATGGGCCAGGTCCTGGGTCACCCGGGCGACGTCGTCGCGCAGGGAGCCGCTGCGGGTGGCGTCGATCGGCGCGTGCACGACGCCAGTGTGCCAATTCCCCGGGCCCGAGTAGACGACGACCGGCACGAGCGGCGCGCCCGTGCGCAGCGCGAGCGTCGCGGCGCCGCCCGGAAGCGTCGTGCGCTCGCCGAAGAACTCGACCTCGACCCCGTTGCCGGCGAGGTCACGGTCGCTGACCAGCCCGGCGATCTTCCCGTCCTTGAGTGCCCGCAGCACCGCCGCGCCCGACCCGTCCCCCAGCGGCACCGCCGTGAGCCCCATCGCCTCGCGCTGCGCCACGAACCACTCGAAGAGCTGTTCGGGCTCGAGCCGCTCCACCACGGCGGTCATCGGCATGCCCTCGAGGGCCAGCCAATAGCCACCCCACTCCCAGCTGCCCACGTGCGGCAGTGCCATGACGATGCCGCGACCGAGCGCGAAGGCGGCCCGGAGGTGATCCTCGCCCTCCTCGAGGCGGAAGCGGGCCCGCACGCCCGCCTCGTTCTCGTACGGGAGGCGCGCGCCGTCGGCCCAGTAGCGCGCGCGTAGGAGTCGAAGGTGCGCCGGCTCCAACGCCGCACGAGCGTGGGGTCCGGCTCCACACCGTCGCTGCACTCGCTACCCAGGACGCGGCGCATGTGGCGCTCGTTCATCGCGAGCGCGCTCCCGCCTCGCAGCGCCATTACACGGGCGACCCCGCGCGCCACTCCGTCCGCCAGGGGCTCCGGCATGTGACCCATGGCCGCGCCGAGACCCCGGTACGTGAGGTAGCGGCTGGTGTCGCGCCAGCTCACGCCACGTACGAGCGCCGGCTCAGGATGCCGGAGGGGTGCGGCGGCCCGTGATGCGGCGCGGGGTCGCGGTGCCGTCGGCATGCCCCCTGTCGACGCGGCGGCGCTCGCGCAGCGTCCGCCCGGAGCGGCTGCTCAGCGCCTCCTGGCGCCGGGCCCGCCACCGCCCGACGGGCGCTCCCGACGTCCGGGACCGGGCGACCTCCCGGCGGGGCACGCCGTCGCTCTGGCGACCCTCGCGCCAGGCCCGCCAGCGCGAATCCACCCGACCGTCCCGCCAGGCCTCGATGCGGCGGGCGATGACCCGGTCCCGGCCCGACGCCGCGTTCCAGACCTTCACGAAGCGGGCCACGGCGGTGATGGTGACGAGGACGAAGAGGACCCAGAGCACGGGGACGAAGATCGCCGTGCTGAGGAAGGCGACGCCCAGCAGGAACATCCGCTCGCCCCGTTCCATGAGGCCACCCTTGGCCGAGAGCCCGAGCGACTCGGCCTTCGCCCTCTCGTAGGAGACGAGGGCGGTCACCGCCAGGATGGCCATGGGCAGAAGCGCGAGGTGGCCCTCCCCGCGGTCGAGGAGATACCACGCGCACCCGATCATGAGGACGGCGTCGGCGACACGGTCGGTCACCGAATCGAAGAAGGCGCCCCGGACCGAGGCCGTGCCGGCCGCCTTGGCCACTGGCCCGTCGAGGAGGTCGTGCAGGCCCGTGATGATCAGGAAGACGACGGCGAGGTAGAGGTGGCCGGTCGCCACCAGGACCGCCGTCGCGGTCGCGGAGACCAGCCCGGTGGCGGTGAGCACGTCAGCGGTGATGCCATGGCGGTGGAGGGCCTGGCCGACCGGACCGGTGGTCCGGTCGACGGCGGTGCGCCAACGACCGTCGAACATGAAACTCCTCGTCGTACGCCGCCCCGGAGCAGGGGGGCGCTGTGGGCCAAGTTTACCATCCGGCCCCCGAAACCCCCGGCCGCAGCGACCCTTCGTCGGCGCTGCCGGGCGCGCCTTGTGGGCCGGATCGCCTGCGGAGTCCCTGGTCCACGCCCTCCCGGTGGCGGGCCGGCGCGGACCCGTCCTCCCCCACGCGTGCCGGATCGGACGGGTCCTCGGGTAGCCTCACCCGTCGAGATGCCACGCTGCGGAGCGGACGCCCGGTCTCCTTCACCGCGAGCAGGGCACACGGCAGGCCGCTGACGTGGCGGCCCCGACGCCCGGGCCGGAGGGGACGGAGACCCCCGAGCCGCACGTCACCGTGCTCCCCGACCCAACGCTCGACGTCTCCATCGTCGTCCCCTACTACAACCCCGGCGCGCGACTGCGCAGGACCGTCGCCCAGATGGTGCGGGTGCTCGATGCGTCCGGCATGACCTTCGAGATCATCGCCGTGTCGGACGGCTCGACCGACGGCAGCCCCTTCACGTTGGAGGGCTTCCCCGAGAGCGTCGTGCGGCGCATCTCGTTCGACCGGAACGTGGGCAAGGGCCGCGCGCTCAGGGCCGGGCTCGCGATGGGCCGGGGCCGCTATCTCGGCTTCATCGACGCCGACGGCGACATATCGCCGGAATTCCTGGCCCCGTTCGTCTCGGTGATGCGGTCCATGGAGCCCGACATCATCATCGGCAGCAAGCGGCACCCCGAGTCCTCGGTGCACTATCCCCCGCTGCGACGGCTGTACTCATGGGGCTACCAGCGCCTCATCCACCTGCTGTTCCGCTTGAACGTCAAGGACACCCAGGTCGGGATCAAGATGGTGGACCGCAAGGTGATCGCGGCCGTCCTGCCGTTGTTGCGTGAGAGCCGTTTCGCGCTGGACCTCGAGCTCCTCGTCCTGGCCCGGAGCCTGGGCTACACGCAGATCGTGGAGGCGCCGGTGGCGATCGAGGAGAGGTTCGGCAGCACGATCTCCCTGAAGGCCGTGTGGCTGCTCCTGATCGACACGCTCGGCCTCTTCGTCCGCTTCTCCGTCCGCCACGAGTACGACGCTGCCATCGCGGCGCAGTCGGGAGGCGGTGCCGCCCGACCCCGGGGCGGCCCCGGGAGGCCCGGCGGGGAGCGGTCCTGAGCTGGGGTCCGGCGTGCGGGACGGGCCCGGCCCCGGCGCCGGCGGCCGGGCCCTGACACGGCCGCACCCGAGCATGTGCCGACCAGCGGTCGTACACTCTGCGTCCCGAGCTAGTTCTGAGCCGGCTGTACGGACGGAGGGACCAGGTGCCACACGACCCGACCGCAATTCGTAACGTCGCCCTCGTCGGGCACCACGGTGCCGGCAAGACCACCCTGGCCGAGGCCCTGCTGGCCGCCACGGGGTCCATTGCCCGACGGGGGTCGGTGGAGAAGGGCACCACGGTCATGGACTTCGAGCCCGAGGAGGTCTCGCGCCAGCTGTCGATCTCGACCAGCATGGCCCCGTTCACGGTCAACGGGGTCAAGGTGAACCTGCTCGACACGCCGGGGTACGCCGACTTCGCCGGCGAGATGATCACCGCCCTGACCAACGTCGATCTGGCCGTCGTGGTCGTCAGCGCCACCGACGGCGTCCAGGCCCAGACCGAGGACGCCTGGCGCGCCGCCGGCCGTCTCGGCGTGCCCCGCGTCATCGTCATCAACAAGCTGGACCGCGAGCGGGCGGACTTCGACCGCACCCTGGCCGAGATCAGGGCGAGCTTCGGCGCCGGCGTGGCGCCGGTGGAGCTCCCCATCGGGCACGAGGCCGACTTCCACGGCGTCATCGACCTCCTCGACGACACGGCGACGCACTACGACACCCCCGCCTCGACCTCGGCCGTCGACGGGACCGTCCCGCCCTCCGGGCACGAGGGGCCGATCCCCGACGACCTCGTCGACGAGGAGCACACGGTGCACGAGCAGCTCGTCGAGGGCATCGTGGTCGGTGACGACGACCTGATGGAGCGCTACCTCAACGGGGAGACGCTCGACTACGCCGAGCTCGAGAAGAGCCTGGCGGGGGGCGTCGCCTCGGCCAGCGTGTTCCCCGTTCTGTGCTGCTCCGCCACGAGCGGGGTCGGGGTAGACCGGCTGGCGCGCCTCATTGAGGAGCTGTGCCCTAGTCCCACCTCGCGCCCCCCGGTGCTCGCCACCGCGGGGACCGAGACGGTCGAGATCCCGTCCGACCCCGCGGGCCAGACCGTCCTGACGGTCACCAAGACGATCAACGACAGCCACACGGGCAAGGTGTCGCTCTGCAAGGTCGTCTCGGGCACGCTCCAGCCCGACGCCGTCCTCGTCAACTCGCGCACCAAGGAGGAGGAGCGGCTGCACGCGCTCCAGAGCATCGCCGGCCACGCCACCGCCCCGGCCACGAGCATCGCGGCGGGGGACTTCGTCGCCGTGCCCCGGCTGAACGGGACGCGCACCGGTGACACGCTCGCCCCGAAGGGCCAGCCCGTCGTCGTGCCGCCGCCCGCGCTGCCGCCGCCGGCGTTGCAGGTCGCGGTGAAGCCGGCGACGCGGGCCGACGACGACAAGCTCATGTCGGGCCTGCAGCGACTGTGCGACGAGGATCCTTCGCTCGCGGTCACCCGCAACGACGAGACGCACCAGACCATTCTCGGCGTGAGCGGCGAGGTGCACCTCGCTGTCACCCTCGAGCGGCTCGATCGCAAGTGCAACGTGCACGTCGAGCGCGAGGATCTGCGCATCCCCTACCGCGAGACCATCACGCGGCCGGCCCACGCCGAGGGCAAGCACAAGAAGCAGTCCGGCGGCCACGGCCAGTTCGGGGTCTGCCACCTGCGCCTCGAGCCGCTCCCCCGCGGCGAGGGCTTCGTGTTCCACGACGAGGTGGTCGGGGGGGCGATCCCCCGCCAGTACATACCGGCGGTGGAGAAGGGCGTGCTCGAGACGTTCGGCACCGGGGGCATGTACGGCTACCCCGTCGTCGACATCGCGGTGACCGTCGACGACGGGAAGGCCCACTCGGTCGACTCCAACGAAGTCAGCTTCAAGATGGCGGCGGCACTGGCGATCAAGGCGGCGATGGCCGAGGCGGGGCCGATCGTGCTCGAGCCGATCTCCCGCCTGGAGGTCACGATCCCCGCCGAGTGCCAGGGCGACGTGCTGGGCGACCTGCACTCGCGGCGGGCCCGCATCGTCGGGACGGACGCCGCCGAGGACAAGGGCTACCAGACCGTGACCGCCACCGCACCCACGGCGGAGCTCACCCGCTACGCCGTGGACCTGCGCGCGTTGACCGGTGGCCGCGGGTCCTTCAGCGTCGCCTACGACCACTACGACGCCGTGCCCGACCACCTGATGGCGTCGATCCCCAAGCTCGAGGGCTGACGCCGCCCGACGCCGTCACCCGATCAGAACAGGTGCTGGAAGCGCACCGGGATCTTGGTCAGGATCAGCGTGCCCAGCAGGCGGTTCGCCGGCGTGGTCACCACCACCACGGCCAGCGTGCCGGTGGGGCGACCGAGGGGCTTCGCCACCATCGCGGCGTCGAACGTCCCCGTGTAGCCGACCACGCAGACGGCCTGGCCCCTGGGCACCTCGTCGGCCAGGTGGTCGTAGAGGCGCGGCGCCACACCGTGCAGCCCCGACAACGTGAATTTCCTGACTCCCGCCAGATGGCCGTGGCCCCCGACCGCCTTCGACGCCGTCGGCAGCGCCAGGTAACACGACTCTGCGGTCGTGCCCTGCCCGGTCCGGGCCGCGGAGCAGGCCGCCAGCAACGACGCCGCGACCAGGAGGCCCGCCAATCGCCGGCGCAGGACGGGCCCGCCCATCATTCGGCCATCTCCACGCTCGGCACCGGGCCCATCGCGGGCTCGTAGGCCACCGGCCCGGCCTCCACCTCGCTCGTCATGGCCTGGCGCGGCCAGCGCCCGCCCCGCACCTGGAGGGCGAGCTGCCCGATGAGGGCCCAGCCGATCACCAGGATCATCCAGAAGCTGATGACGCGGTAGAGCAGCACCGCGTAGGCGGTACTGCTCTCCGCACCGCCGAAGGCGACCAGGGCCACGGTGATGGAGCCCTCGACGACGCCGAGCCCTCCGGGGGTGATCGGCAGCGTCGCCGCCAGCTGCCCGGCGCCGTAGGCCAGGAGGAGCCCCTTCCAGGGGATCGGCGCGTCGATGGCGACGAACATCATGGCGAAGCAGGCGCAGTCGAGCAGCCAATTGAGCGCGCCCCAGAAGACGATCCAGCCGATCTGCGTCCAGCTGAGCCGGACCGCGGTCATCCAGGCCATGATCCGATCGATCTGTTTCGTCGTGTCCCCCCGCGGCCGGTGCGTGAGCATGACCGAGAGTCGCAGGATGCCGGCCACCACCGCGTGCAGCGGCCGCTCGTAGACGAACAGGGAGCCGATGCCCAGCATGACCACGAACGTCCCGATGAGCACCGGCACCAGGTCGAGCGACGCGCCCTCGTTGGCCGCGATGCCCAGCCCCAAGATGGCCACCAGCGACAGGCTCACCGTGGCCGCGACCAGGGTGCCGGCCAGGGCCCACACGGCGAGCGTGTTGTCGGCGCCGAAGCGCCGGAACCAGCGGAAGCCGTAGACCGACGCCACGGCGTTCCCGACCGGGAGCGAGTTGGTGATCGCCTGCGACGCGAACGACAGCTTGAACAGGGGGCTGACCGGGGGCCGCAGGTGCCCCGCCTTGAGCAGCTCGTACTGCATCGCAGTGAAGGCTGCGTAGGAGCCGATCTCGGCGACGATCGCCGGTGCCACCCACCACCAGTCGAAGGTCCGCCAGATGGTCGAGAAGCCCGAGAGCTCGGTCCTCTTGGACGAGACCACCCAGATCGCGATCACCACCAGGCCGAAGCCGATGGCGATCCGGACGGCCGGCCAGGCGCGCCGGATGTACCGCCCCAGCCGGGCCCTGCCCGCGGACGGCGACGCCACCGCGGGACGTGTGCCCACTGCCGCGACACCGCCGCCTGCGCCGATGTCGTCGCCGGTGCCGTCCGGCGGGTCGTTAGCGGGGCCAGGCGTCGCGGAGCCTCTTCCACGACAGCTGCAGCGTCTCGGGCATGACCCGCGTGTCGGCGACCGACGTCATGAAGTTGGTGTCGCCCGACCAGCGCGGCACCACGTGGAGGTGGAGATGCCGTGGCAGCCCAGCGCCGGCCGCCCGGCCGAGGTTGGCGCCCATGTTCAACCCGTCGGGTCCGTAGGCGGCCGCGATGGTGGCCACCGCATCCTGCGTCACCGACCACAGCTCGGCGGACTCGGCCGGTGTGAGCCCGGACAGCGGTTCCACATGGCGCAGCGGTAACACGAGCACGTGGCCGCTGGCGTAGGGATAGGCGTTCATGACCACGAAGGTCAGCTCGCCCCGCCAGACGACGAGATTGTCCTCCGATGGCGGGCCACTCGCCGCCAGCCGGCAGAACACACAGCCGGCGGCGTCGTGCGCCTGGTCACCCGATCGCCCGCGTGCCGTCGCCTCGACGATGTAGTCGCGCCTCCATCCGGCCCACAGGTGCTCCAGGGTCACCGCGGTGCGCCTCCGCTCACGCCGGTGCGGCGGCCGGGGCCCGGTCCTCCGGCAGGCCTCGACGAGCGACCTCCCCAGTGACCTCCGCCAGGAGCCCGTCGAGGGCGACGCCGTGTTCGGGCTTGGTGTCCCAGCCCCGCCGGTTCACGCCGACCGTACCGGCGGCGACGTCCTCGTCACCCACCACGAGGACGTAGGGGACCTTGGCCACCCTGGCCTTGCGGATGAGCGCGCCCATCTTCTCGCCGCTGGTCTCCAGCGTGGCCCGGAGGCCGGCCGCCGTGCAGGCGTCCACGACCGACCGGGCGTAATCGGCGTGGGCGTCGGTCACCGGGATCACCCGGACCTCCTCGGGGCACAACCAGGTCGGCAGCGCCCCGGCGTAGTGCTCGATCAACACGGCCATGAACCGCTCCACGGACCCGAACAGGGCGCGGTGGATCATGATCGGGCGGTGGCGGGCGTTGTCCGCCCCCACATACTCCAGCCCGAATCGCTGGGGCAGCTGGAAGTCGAGCTGCACGGTCGACATCTGCCAGGTGCGGCCGATGGCGTCACGGGCCTGGACCGAGATCTTGGGGCCGTAGAAGGCACCGCCCCCCTCGTCCATGACCAGATCGAGGCCCATCTCGAGCGCGGTGCTGCGCAGCGCCTCGGTCGCCACCTCCCACTCCTCGTCGGACCCCACCGCCTTGCCGGGAGGTTTGGTCGAGAGTTCGAGGTAGAAGTCGTTGAGGCCGTAGTCGCGCAGCAGGTCGAGCACGAAGTGCAGCGTGCGGACGAGCTCGGCGTCCATCTGCTCGCGCGTGCAGAAGATGTGCGCGTCGTCCTGGGTCATGCCCCGCACGCGGGTGAGGCCCTGCAACACCCCCGACTTCTCGTAGCGGTACACCGAGCCGAACTCGAACAGCCGCATCGGCAGCTCGCGGTAGGAGCGTTGGTGGCTCCGGTACACGAGGATGTGGAAGGGGCAGTTCATCGGCTTGAGGTAGTACTGCGTCCCCCCGTCGAGCTCGATCGGCGGGTACATCCCGTCGGCGAACCAGTCGAGATGGCCGGACTCCTCGAAGAGGGCGCTCTTGGTGATGTGAGGCGAGTTGACGAAGTCGTAGCCCGCCTCGACGTGGCGTTGGCGCGAGTAGTCCTCCATGAGGCGCCGGATGGTGCCACCCTTCGGATGGAACACGGCCAGCCCCGAGCCGATCTCCTCGGGGAAGCTGTACAGGTCGAGCTCGGCGCCCAGCTTGCGGTGGTCGCGCCGCTCGGCCTCCTCGAGCTGATGCAGGTGGGCGGCGAGCGCCTTCTCGGACTCCCACGCCGTCCCGTAGATGCGCTGCAGCTGCTCGCGCTTCTCGTCGCCCCGCCAGTAGGCGCCGGCGACCCGCATCAGCTTGAAATGGCCCAGCCGACCCGTCGAGGGCACGTGCGGTCCCCGGCAGAGGTCGATGAAGGCGTCGGAGTTGCGATAGGTGCTCACGACCGTCCCGGCCGCGTCCACCTCGTCGGCCCCCGAGCCGACCGCCCGGATGATCTCCTCCTTGAAGGGCTGGTCGGCGAAGATCTCCAGTCCCTCCTCGAGATCGTGCTCGTGACGGACGAAGGGCTGGTCCTCCTTGACGATGACCCGCATCTCCTCCTCGATCCGCCCCAGGTCGTCGTCGCTGAAGTGGGCGCCGTCGGGCAGCTCGAAGTCGTAGTAGAAGCCGTTCTCGATCACCGGCCCGATGGCGTACTTGGCGCCGGGCCACAGCCGGCGCACCGCCTGTGCCATGACATGGGCCGTGGAGTGGCGCAGGACCTCGCGCCCGGCCTCGGTGTCCCCGGTGATGATCGACACGGTGGAGCCGTCGGGCAGCGGTGTGTCGAGGTCCACCTCCCGGCCGTCGACGGTGGCGACCACGGCCGCCTTGGCCAGTCGGGAGCCGATCGCCTGGGCGAGCCCGGCCGCCGTCGTGCCCTCGGCCAGCTCCCGCGTCGAGCCGTCGGGAAGGCCAACCGAGATGACGCCTGGCATCGTGCACCCTTTCCTGCTCAGCCGGCGGATCTCTCCTGGTCCGGACACCGTTCGTGGTGCCCCAAGGGTAGTGGACCGCCCTTGCGGTCCCGACCCATCGTTCGCTCAGAGCGCGATGCCGAGCAGGCGGGCGGCGGCGATGACCGTTCGCCCCGCCGTGGCCTCCTCGTCGACGGCGCGCAGCGCGCCGGGCGTGTCGAGGTCGTCGTCGAGCGCGGCCCGCACCGCCGACAACGCCTGCGCTCCGCTGGTGGCGCCCCGCGGATCGTCGGCGGGGGCGCTCCGCCACAGCGCCAGCCGGGCCGCCGCCGCAGTCATGTCCTCGTCGGTGCGCCAGTCCCAGTCCTCGCGGTAGTGGTGGCCGAGCAGGGCCAACCGCACGGCGGCCGGGTCCCACTCCTTGCACAGGTCCCCCACGAAGACGAGATTGCCGAGCGACTTCGACATCTTCGTCCCGTCCAGCCCGACGAGTCCGACGTGGAACCAGAGGCGCACGAACCGCTTGCCCGTCACGGACTCGGACTGGGCGGTCTCGCACTCGTGGTGCGGGAACACGAGGTCCCGCCCGCCGCCGTGGATGTCGATCGTCTCGCCCAGCTCCCGCAGGACGAGGGCCGAGCACTCGATGTGCCATCCCGGCCGGCCCGGCCCCCAGCGCGACTCCCAGGCGGGCTCGTCGGGGAGCGACGGCTGCCACAGCACGAAGTCGAGCGGGTCGCGCTTGTTGGGATCGTCCGGCCGGCCGCCGTGCTCCGCCGCGAGCTCGAGCATCCGGGCCCGGCCATACCCGCTGATCCGGCCGAACTCGGGGAAGCTGGCGACGCCGAAGTAGACCGATCCGCCCGACTGGTAGGCGTGGCCTCCCTCGAGCGCGTCGCCGATGAGCGACAAGATCTCCGAAATCGCCGACGTGGCGCGCGGCTCGGAGTAAACGGGCAGGAGGTTCAACAGGCCCATCTCGGCATCGAAGCGGGCCATCTCCTCGGCGGCCAGGTCCAGGTAGTGCACGCCGAGCTCGCGCGCCTTGCGCAGGATGTCGTCGTCGACGTCGGTGACGTTGCGGACGCACTTCGTCTCGTGGCCGGCGTCCTGCAGGCGCCGCTGCAGCATGTCGAAGTAGAGGTACACCGCGGCGTGGCCGAGGTGCGCGGCGTCGTAGGGCGTGATGCCGCAGGAGTACATCGTCACCAGCGGTCCCGGCTCGAAGTCCACCACTTCCTTGCGAGCCGTGTCGTACAGCCGCACGAGCTAGATCCCGGCCATCCTGAGCGTCGAGTGCGCCTTGTGCCGGATGTTGAGGGTGATACAGACGGCGGTGAACGCCTCGATCGCCGCCGCCTGGTTCAGGCTGCCCGCGTCGAGCGGCCGCAGCCCGCGCAGGCGCTCGACCAGCGCGACCGTGGCCGCGGTCGCCTCCGGGTGGTCCGAACACACGAGCACGTCTGCTTCCAACCCCGATTCGAGGTCTTCCATTTCCGAGGCGGGCAGGTGGTGAAAGGCGGCCGCCACGAGGCTGTCCGGCAGGGCGGCCTGGACGGCGGCGGCCACCGAGCCCCGCGGGGGCACCAGCGCCAGCATCTCCCGGCCCTCCTTGACCAGGGCATTGGCCATGGAGACCACGACCTTGCCGGCGAGCGGCTCCCGCAACGCCCGGACGGTCGCCACGGCGCCGTCCCAGGGCGTGGCCACGACGACGAGCTCGGCCGCCGCGGCGCCGGCGTTGTCCGCCCCGTCGAGGGGCAGGTCGAGCCCGGGCCAGCGGGCCAGGACCTCACCGACCACACTCGCCGCCCGCTCGGCGTCGCGTGAGCCGATCGTCACGTGGGCGCCCGCCTGCGCCAACCGGAGCGCGACGCCGCGCCCGGCCGGGCCTGTTCCACCGAGGATTCCCACGTGCACGCCCCTACCTTCGCATAACCTCGCTGACGCAGTGGGACTCCTCGACGGCAAGCGGCTCCTGGTCACCGGTGTGCTCACGGACGCCTCGCTGGCGTTCGCCGTGGCCCGGACGGCACAGGAGGAGGGCGCCGAGATCGTCCTCTCCGGGGCGGGGCGAGCCCTCTCGCTGACCCGGCGGACGGCGCGCAAGCTGCCGAGCGAACCCGACGTCCTCGAGATCGACGTCACGTCACCCGAGCAGCTCGCGGCGGCCGGCGAGACGCTGGCCGGGCGCTGGGACCGCCTCGACGGGCTGCTGCACGCCATCGGGTTCGCCCCCCCGGACTGCCTCGGCAGCGGCATGTTCGCGGCGGACTGGGACGACGTCTCCGTGGCCCTCAACATCTCCACCTACTCCCTCAAGGCCCTCGTCGACGCCTTCTTGCCCCTCCTGTCGGCGGCCGGCCGGGAGGGCGGCGCCTCGGTCGTCGGCCTCGACTTCGACGCCACGGTGGCCTGGCCCGTCTACGACTGGATGGGCGTGGCCAAGGCGGCGCTCGAGTCCCTGGCGCGCTACCTCGCCAAGGAGCTCGGTCCCCGTGGCATCCGGGTCAACCTCGTGGCGGCCGGTCCCGTCCGGACCATGGCGGCCAAGTCGATCCCTGGGTTCAGCGCGTTCGAGGACACCTGGGCCGAGCGCGCCCCCCTGGGTTGGGACGTGCACGACTCGGGAGCGGTCGCCAAGGCCTGCGTGGCGCTGTTCAGCGATCTCTTCCCCATGACGACCGGCGAGATCGTCCACGTCGACGGCGGTGTCCACGCGGTCGGCGGCTCCGCCTGACGCCACCCGCGACCGTTGCCGAGCGTTCGTTCGGCGGGATCGGGCCGCTCCGACAGTCGGTGCGCTCTTCACTGTTCCCCAACCAGGGCGTCGCGAGCTTGCTCGTGCACCCGGCAGTCTCGGTGAGGGGCAGGCGATGAGCATCTCGGATCCAAAGGTCAAGGTGGTCGAGCGCACGGCGCCGCACGGCGTCACCGGGGCGCCCCATCCGCCCACCCCGCGCCGGAAGCAGGACCGGCGCCCCACCCACGCCATCGGCGACAGCGAGCTCACCCTGGTGCAGCTGTCGTGCGACTTCGTCTGCGCCTGCATCGCCCTGCCCCTCTCGCTGATCCTGCTGGGGCAGCTCTCCGCCGTGCCGGTGAACGCCCCCGGCCAGCTCGTCACCAACCTGCAGGTCGACTCCCTGTTCCCCGTCACGGTGGTCGTCGCGCTGGCCCTGGGTGGGGTGTACCGCGTCACCCACCGGCGCCTGCAGCCCAGCGCCTTCCTCGAGATGCGCGAGCTCTCCTTCGGCGTCGGCGGCGGCTGCGTCCTCGCCCTCGCGATCGGCTCGTTCCTCCACGCGGCCTTCGGGACCGCCGAGCCCTCTGCGACCCAGCTCGTCGCGGCGGTCATCGTCACCATCGGGATCGTCACCTTGGGTCGCATGGCTCTCCGTCTCTTCCTCCACGCGCTGACGACGACGCGGGTGCTCGTCGTCGGGGCGGGCACGACCGCGGACCGCATCATGCTGAGCGTGCGCCAGGACTCCGGCATGACCCTGGTCGGACGGGCGGTCGACGGGGACGCACTCGACGCCGGCGCCATCGGCAGGGTGGAGGATCTCCCCGAGCTGTGCGGCCAGCTCAATGTGCACCGCATCCTGGTGGCACCCCGCGACTCGTTCACCGCCCAGTCGCTCGACATCTATCGCCAGCTGCAGGACTTCGTGCACATCGCCATGGTCCCGAGCTACTACGAGTTGATCAGCTGGCGCTCACGGCTGACCGACTTGTCCGGGTTGCCCTTCCTCGAGATCGCCCAGCCGCACCTGAGCGCGTGGGACGGCTTCATGAAGCGTGCGTTCGACCTGTGCATCAGCTCGGCCGTGCTGTTGGTCACGTCGCCGCTCCTGCTCGTGGTGGCGGTGGGGGTGAAGCTGAGCTCACCGGGCCCGGTGTTCTTCCACCAGATCCGGCTGGGCCGTCACGCGCAACCGTTCACGGTCATCAAGTTCCGCTCCATGACGGTCGAGACCGGGGCCGGGCGCGCCGGCGGGGCGGACGACGGGACCGGCGACACCGACCGGCCCCTTCACGAGGTGCGCAAGAAGAGGGACGAGACATACCGGATCACGCGCTTCGGGGCGTTCCTGCGCCGGACCGGCATCGACGAGATCCCGCAGTTCATCAACGTGTTCAAGGGTGACATGTCGGTGGTGGGCCCCCGTCCCTTCATCCCGAGCGAGTCGGACGTCGAGGGCTGGGCCACGCGCCGCTTCGAGGTGCGCCCGGGCATCACGGGCCTGTGGCAGGTGTCCGGCCGCAACGACCTGACCCGCAGCGACCTCGTGCAACTCGACTACCTCTACGTGGCGTCGTGGTCGCTGTGGTGGGATCTCAAGATCATGTTCGAGACGCCCAAGACCATGGCCCGGGGCACCGGCGCCTACTGACCGGACGCGTGTCCCCCCGTCGAGCGACCGTGAGAAATCCGACACTCCATGGGGGTTGCAGCAATGGTCCGGCGTAAGAGGCCGGCGCAGCCACCGTTCCACCTCTGTACGCGATCGGTGAGCGGGCGGAATGGCACCCTCCGATCTTCGGCCAGGGAGGCGTTCCATCGTGCAGCACGTTCGGTTCCTCGCAGCAACCGTCGGCGTGGCGGCACCGCGACCCTGGCGTGGTCGGTCGCCGTCGGACGTCGCCGCGTCGGCGGCGACGAGGCTCCGTTCGGGCAGCCTGCACGCGCAACTGGTCAGCCGCGTCACTCCGGCGGGCACCACGTCGTCGTCCCACCTCCTCGGTTCCGGCGTGATGGCCGGGATCGTGGGCAGCCTGGCCGTCCTGGCCCTGGCCTTCCTCGTCGTGACCCTGATCCGCCGCAGGGTCACCGCGCCCTCGCCCCGACCGACCGCCTAGGAACGCCGGCGCCCGACGCCGGAAGCCGGGCGAGCGCCACCACCAGGGCGGACCTGCCGTCGTCCCCCGGCCGAGGACATCCCTGACCAGGTCGTCGCACCGCCGACGGTAGGTTGCACGCATGAGTATGCGGGGCCACGGCATGGGGGGTGGCGGCTGGGCCGGGATGCGCTCCATGCGCCAGGACCGCAGCGTCCTCCGGCACCGGGTCAAGAAGGGCACGGCGCGGCGCATGCTCACCTTCGCCGTCCCCTACCGGAAGATCCTGGCCGTCTTCATCCCCGTCGTCATCCTCGGCGCCGTCATCGCGGCGGTGAACCCCCTGATCCTGCGGGCACTGATCGACAACGGCATCCTGAAGAAGAACTCCACCCTCGTGATCGAGCTGGCGGTCCTGGTGGCGGTCCTGGCCCTCTTCGACGCCGGGCTCGGCCTCACCGAGCGCCGGATCTCCGCCTACATCGGCGAGAGCCTGATCTACGACATGCGGGCGAAGGTGTTCCGCCACATCCAGCGGATGCCGTTGGCCTTCTTCACCCGCACCCAGACCGGTGCGCTCGTCAGCCGCCTGAACAACGACGTGATCGGCGCCCAGCAGGCCTTCACGGACCTCCTGTCCAACGTGGTCGGCAACCTCGTCACCGTCGTCATCGTCATCGCGGCGATGTTCTTCCTCAGCTGGCAGATCACCCTGGCCGCCCTGATCCTCGTCCCCCTGTTCCTCGTCCCCGCCCGCATCGTCGGCCGGCACATCGGGTCGTTGACCAAGGAGGGCTACGACCTCAACAGCGAGATGAACATGGTCATGCAGGAGCGCTTCCAGGTGGGCGGCGCCATGCTGGTCAAGCTGATGGGTCGGCCCGAGGCGGAGGCGACGGCGTTCGAGGCCAAGGCGGGCCGGGTGCGCGACATCGGGATCACCCAGGCCACCTACGCCCGGGTCTTCTTCATCGCGCTGTCACTGACCGCGGCCCTGGCCACGGCCATCGTCTACGGCGTCGGCGGGGTCGCCGCGGTCAACGGTGAGCTCCAGGTCGGCACCGTCGTCGCGCTGACCAGCTACCTGACCCGGCTGTACCAGCCGCTGACCCAGCTCTCGAACCTGAACCTCGACGTGATGACGGCGCTCGTCTCCTTCGAGCGGCTCTTCGAGGTGCTCGACATCGTCCCCATGATCGACGAGGACCCCGACGCCGCCGCCATCCCCCGGGGCGACGCCTCCATCGAGTTCGATCACGTGAGCTTCACCTATCCGAGCGCCGGCGAGGTGTCGCTCGCCTCGCTCGAGTCGGTGGCGGTCCTCGAGACGGGCCCGCGCAACGAGGTCCTGCACGGGGTCTCCTTCACGGTGCAGCCCGGGGCAGATGGTCGCCCTGGTGGGGCCCTCCGGCGCCGGCAAGACGACCATCTCGAACCTGGTCCCCCGCCTCTACGACGTCACCGGCGGGTCCGTGCGGCTGAGCGGCGTCGACGTGCGGCACGCCACCATGGCCTCGGTGCGCGACGTCGTCGGCGTGGTGACCCAGGACCCCCACCTCTTCCACGACACGCTGCGGGCCAACCTCATGTACGCCCGGCCCGATGCCAGCGAGGCCGAGGTCCTCGAGGCACTCGCCCAGGCCCAGATCGGCCACCTGGTCGGCGAGCTCCCCGACGGCCTCGACACCGTGATCGGCGAACGGGGCTACCGGCTCTCGGGCGGGGAGAAGCAGCGCGTGGCCCTGGCCCGCCTCATGCTCAAGGCGCCCGACATCGTCGTCCTCGACGAGGCCACCGCGCACCTCGACTCGGAGTCCGAGGCCGCCGTGCAAGCGCGCCCTGCGCGAGACGCTGGCGGGGCGCACGTCCCTCGTGATCGCCCACCGGCTCTCCACGGTCCGCGAAGCCGACGAGCTGCTCGTCGTCGACGGCGGCCGCATCGTCGAGCGCGGCACGCACGCCAGCCTCCTCGCCGACAACGGCCTCTACGCCGAGCTGTACCGCACCCAGTTCGCCGACCAGGAGGAGGAGCCCGCGGGCACCTAGTCCGGCGGGCGGAGCACCTCGGCCAACTGGTCCGCCACCGGGGTGAACTCGGGCATCACGAAGTCGCGCCGCAGCCAGTTCGCCCCGTCGACGACCAGCGTGTGGCCGGTCACGAAGGCGGCGTAGGGCGAGCACAGCCAGGTCACGGCCCAGCCGAGCTCGTGCAGGCGGCCGAGGCGTCCCGCCGGCGAGCGGCGGGCGTCGACGGACTCGCCCTCGGGCCGCAGTGCCTTGAGGTCCTCGCGCATGTCCTCGTGCGGGAACAGCCCGGGCGCCAGCGCGTTGACCCTGATGCCGTCGGGGGCCCACTCGACGGCCAACGACTTGGTCAGGTTGCCCACGCCCGCCTTGGCGGCTGCGGTGTGGGCCATGCCCGGGCCGCCGGTGAAGGACTGCGTCGCCAGGATGTTGACGATCGCCCCGCCCGGAAGGTCCCGCCCCGTGATGCCGCCGGCGCAGCTCCTGGCTGCAGAAGAACGTGCCGTCGAGCACGATGTTGGTCACCGAGCGGAACGCGTTGGGGCGCATGGCGGCGGCGAGGACCGGGAAGTTGGCCGCCGCGTTGTTGACGAGGAGCGTGGGCGTGCCCGAGTGCCGCCTCGAGGGCGTCGAACGCGTCAGAGATCTGCTCGGGCTCGCGGATGTCGGCGCGCGGCGTGCGCCGCCCGGCCGCCGACCGCCTCGACCGCGGCCACGCCGGCGAGCCGGTGCTCCTCCGAGCGCGAGATGATGCCGATGGCCGCACCGGCGCGGGCCAGCTCGACGGCGATGGCGCGCCCGAGGCCGGTGCCTCCGCCGGTCACGATCGCCGTCGTGCCGTCGAAGGTGCCGGCGGGGAGGAACGGTGACCCCGCCGGCGGCGGCTCGGGCAGTCCCACGGCGGCTACTTCCCCTCGAATTCGGCCTGCTGCTTCTTGGCCTTGGCGGCGTAGCCCGGCCGGCATGTCGTCGCTCACGAACTCCACCGACGCGCTCGAGGGCCTCGAACTTGAGCGCCTCGGACAGCCCCCGCCAGGCGAAGGCGTCGATCGTGCGCTTGATCGACTGGACGGCCAGGGGCGCGTTGGCCGCGATGTCGGCGGCGATCGCCATGGCGGCCGGGACGAGCTCGTCACGCGTGGTGACCTGCTGGACGATGCCGAGGCGCTCGGCCGTGGCGGCGTCGATGCGCCGGCCGGTGAGCGCGAGCAGCTTGGCGTGGCCGGCACCGACCTCGTGGGCCAGCCGGAGATCGCCGCCCGCATCGATGGACACGCCCACCTGCGCCTCGGGGAGCGCGAAGAGGGCGTCGTCGGCCGCCACCCGGATGTCGCACATGAGCGCCAGCTCGAACCCGAAGCCGAGGCAGTAGCCCTGGACGGCGCAGACGATCGGCTGCGGCAGCTCGTGGAAGACGCGGAAGCGCTCGTGCACCCAGCGGATGCCCTCGTAGTAGTTGCGCACCTTCTCGGCCGGCGAGCGACCGGTCACCCGGTCCTCGGGCATGCCGAGGTCGACGCCGGCGCAGAAGGCCCGGCCCTCGGCCTTGACGACGAGGACGCGGATGCGGTCGTCGAAGCGGGCGCGGTCGGCGAGGACGCCCAGCTGCCGCGTCGCCTCCCAGGACCACATGTTCAGCTTCTCGGGGTAGTCGAGCGTGAGGGTGCCGATGCCCGAGCCGTCCTCGGGAGCTTCGAGGCGGAGTTGCCAGTCGTCCTCGGGCAGCACCGGCTCGGTGCGGATCGGCATGGCGGCCTGCTCCCTCCCCTTCGCGGTCGGTGCCGGCGCCGCCCCGACCGTCCCGCGGAGGACGGATCTGCAGGGTGCGCCGGATAAAAGTAGAATCTGTTCTAGTTGCCGTGGAGGGCAGGGGCAACCGCGTCGCCACCCGACGGCAGCATCGACGGTACCCAATCAGGAGGTCTCCCCCGTGCACAACGAGCTCTGCGAACGCCTCGGGATCGAGTTCCCCATCTTCGCCTTCACCCACTGCCGCGACGTCGCCGCCGCCGTGCGCAACGCCGGCGGCCTCGGGGTGCTCGGCGCCGTGGGCTTCAGCGCCGACGAGCTCGAGGTGGAGCTGACGTGGCTCGACGAGCACGTGGGCGACCGCCCCTACGGCGTCGACATCGTCATCCCCGGCAAGTACGAGGGGATGGGCGAGCTGGACCCGGTCAAGCTCGAGGAGGAGCTCCGGGCCATGATCCCCGACGAGCACCGCACGTTCGCCAAGAAGATCCTGGCCGACCACGGCGTGCCCGAGCTCGAGGGCGGCCCCCGGCGCGAGCTGCTCGGGTGGACGGCGGCCACCGCCGCACCGCTGGTCGAGGTGATCCTGCGCCACGACAAGGTCAAGCTGGTGGCCAACGCGCTCGGGACGCCGCCCGACGACGTGATCGCCCAGGTCCACGACCACGGGATGCTGATCGCCGCCCTGGCGGGGTCGGTCAAGCACGCGCTCAACCACAAGGCCGCCGGCGTCGACATCGTCATCTGCCAGGGCTCCGAGGGCGGCGGCCACACCGGCGACGTCGGCTCCATCGTCCTGTGGCCCGAGGTCATCGACGCGGTCGCTCCCCTGCCGGTGCTGGCGGCGGGCGGCGTCGGGTCCGGGCGCCAGATGGCGGCCGCCATGGTCATGGGCGCCGCAGGCGTGTGGACCGGCTCGCTGTGGCTGACCGTCGAGGAGGCCGACGTGCCGCCCAAGCAGATGGAGTCGTACCTGAAGGCGACGTCAGCGGCGACACGGTCCGCTCGCGCTCGTTCACCGGGCAAGCCGTGCCGGATGCTGAAGAACGACTGGACCGACGCCTGGGAGGCCCCCGGCAACCCGAAGCCGCTCGGCATGCCGCTGCAGATGATGGTCGCCATCGACTGCGTGTCCCGGGGCCACGCCTACCCCGAGGAGGCCCGGGACGTGAACTTCAACCCGGCCGGGCAGGTCATCGGCCGGGCCACGTCGGTGCGGCGCACCAAGGACGTGGTGCTCGGGATGGTCGAGGAGTACATCGACGCGGTGGAGCGGCTGCAGCTCGTCAACGAGGGCACAACGGCCTGACCGCAAGGCCGGTCGAGCGGCCCTCATATCGCTCAAAGGCGGACACCCGCTGCGTTACGGTTTCACCATGTCGAGCGAGATTGGCCGAGCGCGATGACTCGGTCGACCACCGGCGAGTCGATCGCAACCGAACGACCGCGTGCCGAGAACGACGACAGGTGGCTCTCATTTCTCACTGACAGGCTGAACCAGCCGCTGTCCGCATGGTCCTGTGTACTCGGATGGTGCGCAGCGACGGGGCTCTTTGTGGTCCTCATTGCCGTCTTCTCCGGGCCGTCCCTGGTTGACAACCAGGAGTCCGTCTACAGCACGTGGGCAATCGCTCATGGACAGATCGCGTGCGCTTACCCGTCTGTGAGCCTGCCCAATGAACCCCCGGTTGCGCCGCTCTATCCCTTGATCTCCGGTGGCATCGCCGCCATCACCCGGATCGGGCACGGCGTGCCCTTCCCTTCGGCCGCCGCCTTGGGGCCAGGATGTGACAAAGCATTCATCGCCATGAATCACTGGCTGGCGCGATCCGCGGCGGTCGTCCCGACCACCTGGATCGGATGCGTGACGTGGCTCGCGCTCTTGGCCGGGGTGGTCGCATGGCTGCGAACAGCTGGGCGGGGAAGACGTGGCTGGGAGCCGGTCACACTCATGTTCATTTCGGGACTCCTGCCCGTGTGGATGTGCGTGCAGACCGTATTTCACCCCCAAGATCTGCTGGCACTCGGTCTCGCGTTGTCGGCCATGGCCTGCGCGTGCCGCGGACGATGGTTGGCGGCCGGAGTCCTCTGCGCCCTGGCGGTCCTCTCTCAGCAGTTCGCGCTCCTCGTGGTGGTGCCCCTGCTCGTGCTCGCTCCGGCACGCCGGAAGGTCTCATTTGTGGCGGCGGGCACCCTGACCGGGGCGATCGTGGTCGTGCCCCTCGCCGTGATGACATCGGGGCATGCCTTGCGCGCCATCGCGCTGGGCACGGGGGACAATCCCGCCGCAGGTGGGACGGTGCTCTGGGAGACACACGCCTACGGTGTCGCGGGTGTGTTGCTCTATCGAGTGGCGCCAATCGCGGTATCTGTGTTGCTGTCGTGGTGGGTCTGGCGGCGCCTCGGTCCAGGCGCTCTCGAACCCGTGGCACTGATGTCTCTCGTGGCGATCTCGCTCGGTCTGCGACTCGTCTTCGAGGCCAACTTGTTCACCTACTACTTCATGGCCCTTGCGGTGACATTGGTCCTGCTCGAGGTGACCCGCGGGTCCATACGCCGGGCACTGGTTGCGTGGCTGGCAGCTTTGACCTTGGTGGTGTGTCGCATTTCCATCATGCCCTTCGGTGCTGTCCCTTGGGGAAACTATCTGCAGAACGACCTCATTCCGCTCTTCATTGGCGGCGCAGCCCTGCTGGCAGTCCTCATCCAACTTGCCGCGAGGCGGAGATCGTCGGCACCTGTGGCCCTGGCTCGCGGTCGCGGCTGTTGATCTCGTCACGTTGTGGCCGGTCGACAACGAGCTGAGTGCCGGGCATCTCGTCTGGTTCTGGCAACTGGCCCTCGTCGTTCCCGGGATCCTCCTGGCCGCGCACCCTTTGCTCGGCAAAATTCGTGAACCTCGCACGACGAGCGCACAAGGCGTCGAGCTTGCACCTTCTCCCGTAGGTTGAGCGTTCGACTGCCACCGAGAAGCCGACTCGTTTGCGCCCTGTTCCCGAAAGGAGGTACAACGCGTGAGCGCTTCCTTCATTGACGGTGCCATGATCTTTGACAAGGAGGCGCAAGTGGGGGAAGCGGGCCAAGCCCTCAAGCTCGGGTCGGAGCACGGACGGATGCAGCGCACAGGCCTGTCCGTCGCAACCGCTGCGCTCGTGATGGGCACCGTCGTGCTGCTCGCCGTGGTCCCGGCCTGCAGCTCGTCCACGACTCCCACATCGGCTCCGACGTCCACAACGCGTCCGGCGGCGACCTCGACGTCCACGACGTCGTCCGTCGTCTTCCCGGAGGGGTCGGCCGCCGAGGTCGCGGCCTGCCAGGCCGACGCCAAGACTCTCGAGGTCGCGCTCGAGGCCTACATGGCCGAGAAGGGCAGCTTTCCCTCCCCGGCACCGTGGAGCGCGGCCAGCTATGCCGCCAACTTCGAACCGCTGACGGCCGCCGGCGGCGGAGGCCCGTACCAGCCGAGGCCCCCGGACACCAAGTCCTACGTGATCGAGTTCGACTCGTCCGGTCACGTGTGGGTCGCACCACCGGGGTCATATGGGGCGACGTTCAACCCGGCACAGAGCATCGACGCCAGCACCGACGTGTGCCTGGCTGCCGTCAGGTGACGACGATCAGCCCGGACAAGACCAGCGCTGCGAGGTCCGGACGTAGACCGCGGTGTGCCACGACGCCGGCACCTTGACGAGCCGGTAGGCACCGCCGAAGGCCGACGCCTGCGTCAAGGGGTCAAACGTGGCGATGACGACGGGATGCGCCCGGGCGAGCACCCGTCCGACCGCGGAGGTCGGCTGCAGCATGGAGGGGTCGTCCACTCCCCACGGCAACTTCACCGAGGCCGGAGAGCCCTTCGCGATGGAGCGGTCGGTCAGGCCGCGGACGTCGAGGATGTGCAGATCCTGACGGGAGAAGCCGAGATAGCCGACCTCGCTCGACGCGACGAGCTGGCCCGAGCGGACGCACTGGAGGTACCCCGGTAAGGCAGACCATGTCTGCGACTCCGGGTACCCCCCCGAGGCGATGAGCGAACGGTCGTCGGCGCCGGTGATGTGCCATGCCGGAGCCGGGAGCGGGTAGAGGGAGATCGACGAGGACGCCACGAGCCCGGCGGCGGTGGCGATGCCCGCGGCGCGCACGACCGCGCGTCGGGAGTGGCGTCGCAGGTGGGCGATGACGTCCACCAGGCCGAGGAGCTCGACCAGGATCAGCGGGATGACGGCGGGGGCGGCAAACCGGGCGCCGTTCATCCAGTCACCACCGGACTTCAAGATGAACAGCGCCTGCGCGCCGACGATGGCCACCAGATAGCCGCAGCGGGGGAAACGCGTCACCACGGCACGGATACCGGCACACAAGAGCGCGACCTGCAGGATCAGCAGCGCCGCGCCGCCGGGTGCTCCACCCCCCGGGACCAGCGCCGAGACCAGGTAGTGGGCGCCGGCGGGGATGGCCTGCCCCAGCCCCATGTCCTTGGCGTAATAGGTGTTGGGGAGCGCGTCGCCGAAGTAGAGGAGCCCCCCGACGGCGGTCCCGACGACCGCGGTGAGCGCGCCGACCGCCCAGGAGACCCGTTGGCGGAGGGCGAGGGGGCGCTCGATGACCAGCCCGACGACGGCCATGCCGGCCAGGACGAGCAGCGCATCGGGACGGGCCAGCACCGCCGCGAAAGCGATGAGGGCCAGCACCAGCGGGGACCGCCGTGGTCCGTTCAACACCAGCCGGCGCGTCAGCGCCAGGAGCAACCACATGGCCAGCGTCGTCTCGAGGCCGTTGCCCGAGGCGAAGGCCACGATCCACGACGTGCTCACCGCCAGCGCACCGGTCCGGCGGGCCCACCGCGGGATGTCGATGCCGTAGAGCAGGATCCCCGCCTCACGGATGGCGAGCACCCCGAAGAGCAGTGAGGCCAACTTCAGCTTGAGGAGATCGTCCCCGCCCGGCACCAGATAGGCGAGCACGGCCACGACCAGATGCAGCGGGCTGGTGAAGCCCTGGACGTGCTGTCCGGGGTTGAAGACCGGCCCGTACCCGTGGAGGAGGTTGGCCGCATAGCGCAGCGTGATGAACGGGTCGTCCGATGAGCTCGCGAAGGTCCGGCTGACCGACGCCAGGAACGGCAGGTACAAGAACAGCGCGGCGTCCAGCAGCGGCGGCCGGGCGACGTGCGGCTCGAGGTCCAGATGGGCGATCGAGTCCTCGTCGACGGCCACGTCGGCCACCGATGTGTTCGGCATCTCCCAGGGCCTCCCACGCGAATTGTGCTCCCGTTTCTATCGGGTCGGTGGGCTTCGGCCTGTAGCGCCGCAGGCAGCGTAAGGTCGGCCGCATGGAAATCCACGAGGCCCTCTACACGACCCGCGCCATGCGCCGGGTCAAGCCGGACCCCATCCCCCTCGACGTGCAGGCCCGCATCCTCGATGCGGCGGTCCGGGCCCCCTCGGGCGGCAACCAGCAGAACTGGCGCTTCCTCCTCCTCGACGACCCGGACAAGAAGGCCGCCCTGGCCCCCCTGTACCAGCACGCCATGGGCGAGCTGTGGAAGAGCGTCTACAAGGACCAGCTCGACGCCGCCCGCGCCGACCCCGACGCACCAGAGTCGGTCCAGATGTTCAAGGTCCAGCGCTCGGCCCAGTGGCTGGCCGACCACTTCGAGCAGGTCCCGCTCTTCCTCTTCCCGTTCTGCCAGCACGACCCCACCGGCGGCTCCATCTACCCCGCCGTGTGGAACGCCATGCTCGCCGCCCGGGCCGAGGGCGTCGGGAGCTGCCTCACCGCGCTGCTGCAGTTCTTCCACCCGGCCGAGACGTTCGAGATCCTCGGCGTCCCGACCGACGAGGGCTGGATCCTCTCGGGCACCGTGAGCTTCGGCTACCCCACCGGCACCTGGGGCGTCGGTCCTCGCCGGCCCGTCCACGAGGTCTCGCACCGCAACACGTGGGGCAGCCCGGTCGGCTTCGAGGTCCCCCAGCCCCTGTGGCCGGCCTGACCGACATGTCGGTGCCGTTCGCCGGCACCGTGCTCCGGGTGCACGTCGCGGCGGGCGACACCGTGCCCACCGGCGCCGTCCTCGTCGTGCTCGAGTCCATGAAGATGGAGCACGTGGTGGAGGCCGCCACGCCGGGCGTCATCGACTCCATCCTGGTGGCCCCCGGCGATGCCGTGCAGACCGGGGAGGTGATCCTCCGGATGACCGAGACGGAGGTCGACGTGGTGGTACCGACGGGCCGACGTCGTCGACCTGCCCGCGACGGGCGTCCGGCCCGAGCTGGCAGAGCTGCGGGCGCGGGTCGACGCCACGCTCGACGCGGGACGTCCCGCCGCCACCGAGCGCCGGCACGCCGCCGGCCGCCGGACGGCGCGGGAGAACGTCGAGGACCTGTGCGACCCGGACAGCTTCGAGGAGTACGGCCGGCTCGCCATCGCGGCCCAGCGGGCGCGCCGCAGCACCGAGGACCTCATCGCCAACACGCCCGCCGACGGGCTGATCGCGGGCATCGGGCGGGTCAACGGCGGCAGGTGCGCCGTGCTGTCGTACGACTACTCCGTCCTGGCCGGCACCCAGGGCCAGATGAACCACCGCAAGAAGGACCGCCTCTTCGAGCTGGCCGAGCGGCTGCGGCTGCCCGTGGTGCTCTTCGCCGAGGGCGGCGGCGGGCGTCCCGGCGACACCGACATGGCCGTCGTGACGGGTCTCGACACGGAGGCCTTCGCGCTGTTCGGCGCGCTCAGCGGCCTCGTCCCCCTGGTCGGCGTCGTGTCGGGACGCTGCTTCGCCGGCAACGCCGCGCTGCTCGGTTGCTGCCACGTCATCATCGCCACACCCGACGCCAACGTGGGCATGGGTGGCCCCGCCATGATCGAGGGCGGCGGTCTCGGCGTGTTCGCCCCCGAGGACGTCGGGCCGGTCTCGGTGCAGGTGCCGAACGGGGTGGTCGACGTCCTCTGTGCCGACGAGAAGGAGGCCGTCGAGGCGGCCCGCCGGTACCTGTCGTACTTCCAGGGCGAGGTGCGCGACTGGTCGGGCGCGGACCAGGCCCTCGTGCGGGAGGTCGTGCCGCCGGACCGCCGGCGCGTCTACGACATCCGGCGGGCGGTCGAGCTCCTGGCCGACGAGGGTTCGGTGCTCGAGCTGCGCCCGTCGTTCGCCCCGGGCATGGTGACGGCGCTCGTGCGCATGGAAGGGCGGCCGGTCGGGCTGATCGCCAACAACCCGGTGCACCTGGCGGGTGCGATCGACGCCGGCTGCGCCGACAAGGCGGCCCGCTTCATGCAGCTGTGCGAGGCCTTCGGGCTGCCGCTGCTGTCCCTGTGCGACACACCCGGGTTCATGGTCGGGCCCGAGGCCGAGGAGACCGCGCTGGTGCGTCACGTGAGCCGCATGTTCGTCGTGGGCGCGTCGCTCACCGTGCCCTTCGCCTGCGTGGTCCTGCGCAAGGGTTACGGCCTGGGCGCACAGGCCATGGCCGGCGGGTCGTTCCGCCGCCCGCTCTTCACGGTGGCCTGGCCGACGGGCGAGCTCGGGGGCATGGGGCTCGAGGGGGCGGTGCGCCTGGGCTTCCGCCGCGAGCTCGACCTCATCGATGACCCCGACGAGCGCGAGGCGGCATATGCGGCGATGGTGTTCCGCGCCTATGAGCACGGCAAGGCGCTGAACGTCGCGGCGCACCTCGAGATCGACGACGTGATCGACCCGGCGCTGACCCGGGCCCGCTTCGTGCACGCCCTGAATGCGGCCGGACCGGTGGAGCACTGGTCCGCGGGACGGCCCCGCCGTCCCTTCGTCGACACGTGGTGACGGTGGACGACCTGGTGCAGCGCATGACGCTCGAGGAGAAGGCGTCCCTCACCGCCGGCGCCAACCTCTGGTACCTCCCGCCCGTGGAGCGCCTGGGCGTCCCCGCCCTCAAGGTGTCCGACGGCCCGTCTGGCGTGCGGGGCGACAGCCTCATCGGCCGCCGCTCGCTCTCGCTGCCGTGCGGCATGGCCGTGGGCTCGACCTGGAACCCCGAACTGGTGGGCCGCCTCGGCGCGGTCCTGGCCGCCGAGGCCCGCTCCAAGAACGTCCACGTCCTGCTGGGCCCGACGGTGTGCATCGTGCGCACCCCCCTGGCCGGGCGCACCTTCGAGTCCTTCTCCGAGGACCCGCTGCTGACGGCCCGCCTCGCCGTCGCCTACGTGCGGGGGGTGCAGGGGGGCGGGGTCGGGTGCTGTATCAAGCACTTCGCCTGCAACGACCAGGAGCACGAGCGGATGACCATCAGCGCCGAGGTCTCCGAGCGCGCCCTGCGGGAGATCCACCTCGTCGCCTTCGAAGCGGCCGTCAAGGAGGCCGGCGTCTGGGCGGTCATGACCGCCTACAACAAGGTCAACGGGACCTACTGCTGCGAGCAGCCCGACCTCCTCGACGGCATCCTCCGTCAAGAATGGGGCTTCGACGGGCTCGTCATGTCGGACTGGTTCGGCACGCACTCGACCGCACCGGCCGCCCTGGCCGGCCTCGACCTCGAGATGCCCGGACCCTCCGCCTGGTTCGGCCCCACCCTCGCCGCCTCCGTCCGCGACGGCCTCGTCGACGAGTCCGTCCTGGACGGGCAGGTGCGTCATGTCCTCGGGCTGATGGAACGGGTCGGCATCCTCGGAAGGCCGACCTCCCCGGACGAGCTCGAGGAGGACGACCCGGGCCGGCGGGCCGTCGCCCGCCAGGTGGCCGCAGAGGGGACGGTGCTCCTCGTCAACGACGGACTCCTGCCCCTCGACCCGGCCGCCGTCCCGAGCGTCGCGGTGATCGGGCCGAACGCGGACCAGCTGGCGATGGGCGGGGGCAGCTCCGAGGTGACGCCCCACCGGCGTCGCAGCATGGCCGACGCGCTGGCCGAACGGCTGCCCGGCGCCGTCGTCACCTCGGAGGTGGGCTGCCGCATCGGACGCGGGCTGCCCCCGATCGACATGCGCCTCGTCGGAGCGGGGTTCATGGTGGAGTACTTCGACGGCGCCGAGCCGCCGACGACGTCGTCCGCGCCCGTCGAGGCGGGGCTGGCGCACGCGGCCCGGATCATGTGGATCGGTCCGCCGCGACCGGGACTGGCGGCGGGCGACTGCGCGGTGCGCATCCGCGGCAGCTTCACGCCGGACGTCTCGGGCGCGTGGCGGCTCGGGTTGGAGAGCGCCGGGCGCTCGGTGCTGCGCCTCGACGGCGACGTGCTCATCGACAACACGGACCCGTCGCGTGGCACCGGCTTCTACGGCGCCGGGAGCGAGCCGGTGGAGCTCACCGTCGACCTCGCAGCCGGCCACACCTACGAGCTCGCCGTCGAGGTCTGGCCCCGGTCGGCGTCCTCCCTCATCCTCGGTGCGAAGATCGGTGCGTCGCCGCCCGACACGGGTGACGAGTTCGATCGGGCCGTCCGCGCCGCCGCGGAGGCCGACGTCTCGGTGGTGGTCGTCGGGTCCAACGGCGAGTGGGAGTCGGAGGGGCACGACCGGCCCGACCTGACGCTGCCGGGACGACAGCGCGAGCTCGTCGAGGCCGTCCTCGACGCCAACCCCCGCACGATCGTGGTGGTCAACGCCGGTTCGCCCGTCGACATGCCGTGGGCCGGGCGCGCCGGCGGCCGTCCTCATGGCCTGGTACCCGGGCGAGGAGGGGGCTGACGCCCTGGCCGACGTCATCACCGGCGCCTCCGAGCCCACGGGGCGCCTCCCCGTCACCTTTCCGGCCCGGGTGGAGGACGGGCCGGCGGGTCTCGGCATAGAAGGTGACCGGTACCCGGGAGTGGAGGGCCGGGTCGTCTACGGCGAGGGGGTCTTCGTCGGCTACCGCTTCTTCGAGACCGCTCGCCTGGCTCCCCTCTTCCCGTTCGGGCACGGCCTCTCCTACGGCGACATCGTCCACGACGAGGTCACCGTGACGCCGGACCGGGTGCGGGTCCGGCTGGTCAACCAGGGCGCGCGACGCGGCACCGATGTGGTGCAGGTCTACGTGCGGGCGCTCGAGCCCCGCGTGCCACGACCCGACCGGGAGCTGGTGGGTTTCGTGAAAGTCGGGCTGGAGGCCGGCCAGCGGGAGACGGTGGAGGTGGAGCTCGGCGCTGCCGCCTTCCGCTACTGGGACGAGGACACGCACGGGTGGCGGACCGACCCTGGTCGTTACGAGGTGCTGGTGGGGTCGTCGTCGCGTGACATCACGTCGAGTGCGGTCGTCTCGATATGACGTGACGGGCGGCGAACCCGGACCGTCCCGACCGTGGACGTTGACCTGGGACCGGCTGCTGGTCGAGCCCCGCCGCCCGCGGGCGATCCGGGAGCAGCCCAACGCGCCGTGGTTCGCGGTGGCCGCCGTGTGCGTCGGCGCCTTCATGGGCCAGCTCGATGCGTCCATCGTCACCGTCGCCCTGCCCACGCTGCAGCGAACCTTCGACGCCTCGGTGGGCGCGGTCACCTGGGTCGGGCTGTCGTACCTGCTGGTGCTGGTCGCCACCGTGACCGCCGTCGGGCGGTTCGCCGACATGTGGGGGCACAAGCTCCTCTACGTCTACGGGTTCGTGATCTTCACGCTCGCCTCGGCGCTCTGCGGCCTCGCCCCGACGCTGGGGGCCCTGTGCGGCTTCCGTGCCCTGCAGGCCGTCGGCGCGGCGATGTTGCAGGCGAACAGCCTCGCCATCATCGTGTTGGTCGTGCCCGGGCGCGCCCTCGGGAAGGCCATCGGGCTCCAGGGGGCGGCCCAGGCGCTGGGGCTTGCGCTGGGTCCCTCCATCGGCGGGCTGCTGCTCGCGGCCGGGGGCTGGCGGCTGATCTTCTTCGTCAACATCCCCTTCGGGCTCCTCGGCGCGCTGGCCGCGGTCCTGTTGGTCCCCCGGAGCCGCCACCTCCTCGCCCGCGTGCGGTTCGACTGGAACGGGCTGGCGATCTTCTTCCCGGCGGTGGTGGCCCTGCTCTCCGCGATCTCCTTCGGGGCGGAGGCGGGCTGGGGCTCGGCGCTGATCGTGGGGTTGTTCGTCGTGGCCGCACTGCTGATGGGGCTGTTCATCTGGCACGAGCGACGGGACACGGACCCGATGCTCGACCTGGGGCTGTTCCGCAACACGCAGTTCTCGACCGGGATCGCGAGCGGCATCGGCTCGTACCTCGTGATGTTCGGCGTCTTGTTGTTGGTGCCCTTCTACCTGGAGCGGGGCGAGGGTCTGGGGACGGCCCGCTCGGGTCTGGAGCTGATGGCGATGCCGCTGGCCTTCGGTGTGGTGGCGCCGTTCGCCGGACGCCTCGCCGATCGGTTGGGCGCCCGGCCGCTGACGGTCGCCGGGATGGGGCTGGTCGCCGGGGGGCTGGCGACCCTGGGCGCCCTGCGACCCCCGACCGATGCGTTCTTGCTGCTGCTCGCCGGCGTGGGGGTGGGGATGGGCCTGTTCACCTCGCCCAACAACGCCTCCATCATGGGCGCCGCACCCGGCCAGCAGGCCGGGATGGCCTCGGGGGTCCTGAACATGACGCGTGGGTTCGGGACGGCGCTGGGCCTGGCCCTGACGGGGACGGTCTTCGTGGTCGCCGGCGGCGACACGGGGAGCACGTCCGGCGCCGAGCACGCCTTCACCGTGACGTCATATGTGCTCGCGGCGATCGCGGCGGCAGCGGGGGTCGTGTCCGCGCTGCGCTCGAACGGGCCGCTGGCCGACGCGACGCTGTCGTCGCTGGAGTAGGACGCACATCTGCGATCGGGGCGCAACAGTTCAGTATGTGATGACGATGCTCGAGGTGCCGGTCGTGGGCTCCCCTCTCGGAGCCGCCTTCGTGTCGGCTCTCTCCAACGAGGAGCTGGCCAGCCGGCTCGACGGCCTGTTCAGACTGCGGGCGGCGATCGACGGGGGCATCCTCGAGCTCCTGGGCGAGGTCGACCGCCGCGAGTCGTTCCGCGACGATGGCGCGACGTCCACCGAGCCCTGGGTCGCCGAGCGCTTCGGGGTCTCCCAGCCGACGGCGCGGGCGTACGTCCGCGTTGGCCGGCGCAGTTTCGATCTCCCCCACCTGCTGGCCGGCGTGTGCGCCGGGGATCTCTCCTTCGACAAGCTGCGGGCGGTGGCGGACACGGCAACGCCCGAGACGGACCGCGACGTCCGGGCGCAGGCCCGGGAGTGCTCCGTGCGCCAGTTGGGCGAGCTGACCCGCCCGGCGCCGGGCCCGAGCGACGCTCATCACGACCGGCGGTTCGTCCGCTTCAACGACCGCCACCGCACGGTGACCGCACAGCTGCCTGCCGACTCCTACGCCGAGGTCCGGTCGTGCCTCGAGAGCCGGGCCCGCAAGGTTCCCTCCGACGGGGAGACGCCCTGGGACCAGCGGGTCTGCGACGCCCTCCTGGAGACCGTCCGGTCGTCCGGCGGTGGCTCGGCGTCGGCCAGCCCGTACCTCGTCGTCGCCCACGTGCCGCTGGACGCGCTCGATCGACGAGTCGGGCGAGACCAGCGACCTCGCCGGCGAGCTGGAGACCCACGACCTGATCAGCTCCGAGACAGTCCGTCGGATCGCCTGTGACGCGACGATCGCCATCGCCGTCGACGACGACGTCGGCCACACGATGTTCGAGGGCCGGGCCCGGCGTGAACCGACCGACGCCCAGCGGCGCGAGATCAGGAGACGGGACCGGCACTGCCGGTTCCCGGGCTGCACGAACGCGACCTTCACGAACGCCCATCACGTCAAACCCTGGCGGGCGGGCGGGAAGACGGACATCGAGAATTTGGCCCTCTTGTGCCTCCACCACCATCGGCGGGTGCACAGTGGCGGCTGGCGGATGACGGGGAACGCGAACGGGGTGTTGACCTTCGTCGGGCCGACCGGCCGAACGATCACGTCGCGGCCGTCGCCGACGTGGCGGATCGGCGGCGCCGGGCCGACCCTCGGCCGGGTCGACCCTCGGGCGGCGGCTAGACCCGGTCGAGCTCCAGCATCTTGATGGCGTTGCCGCGCAGGATCTTGTACGCCTGCTCGTCCGTGAGGCCCACGCACAGCTTCTCGATGTAGGCCTCGGAGTAGGGCCACGTCGTGTCGGTGTGCGGGTAGTCGGTCTCGAAGCAGATGTTGTCCTCGCCGACCTCCTCGAGAGAGCGCAGACCGTGGCGGTCGGCCGTGAAGCAGCCGAAGATGCGGCCGTAGTACTGGGTCGAGGGCGGGACGGGGATCCGCTCCTTGGCGCCCGTCCACGAGTCGTGCATCTCCCAGACGGTGTCGGCCCGCTCGAGGACGTAGGGGATCCAGCCGATCTGGCCCTCCGAGTAGGCGAGCTTCAGCTTGGGGAAGCGGATCAGGTTGCCCGAGAAGAGCCAGTCGGCGAGCGACGCGATGGCGTTGTTGAAGCCGAGCGTCACCCCGACGGCCGGGTGCGAATCCGGGGAGGCGACGGGATTGGACGACGACGAGCCGACATGCATGCAGATGGTGACGCCGTAGTCGTTGCAGACCTGCCAGAGAGGGTCCCAGTATCCGCTGTTGATGCTCGGGAGCTTCAGGCGGGTGGGGATCTCGCTGAACGCAATGGCGCGGACCCCCCGCTCGGCGTTGCGCTTGGTCTCGGCCGCGGCCAGCTCGACGTCCCAGAGCGGGATGAGGCAGAGCGGGATGTTGTAGCCGCCGGAGGGGGCGCACCACTCCTCGACCATCCAGTCGTTGTTGGCCTTCACGCAGGCGAGGCCGAGCTCCTTGTCCTTGCCCTCGTAGAAGGTCTGGCCGCAGAAGCGGGGGAACGTCGGGAAGGGCAGTGAGCCGTCCGTGTAATTGAGGGCCATGTCCTTGATCCGCTCGTCGCGGTCCCAGCAGCCCTTGCGCATCTCGTCATATGTGGTCGCCGTCATGGTCATCAGGGTGCGGTCGAAGACGAGGTCGCCCTTCTCGTCCTCTGACACCGCCGCCCTGGGGATGGCAACGAACTTCTTCTGGACATAGATGAGCTCGTCGTCGTAGTACCAGGCGTCGCCCCATTCGCCGTCAGGGTCCTCGTGCATGTCGTATTTGGCGCCGGAGAGGTGCTTGAACGAACCCCATTTCTTGCGCTCAACCCGCGGTCCTCGTGCCCGCCACTTCTCGGGAAGCCAGGTCTGCCACACGTGCGGCGGCTCGACGACGTGGTCGTCGACACTGATGATCCGGGGCAATGCCATGACCTCCAGATTAGCGGAAACCTGACACGAGCGTCAGGGAACCAAGAGGGTGAGCCGGGCCCTTGAGTGCTGCTCTGACGGCGGCCTACGGCTCCGCCACCTCCATGACGAGGTCGAGCTCGTCACCGGGCGCCGGGCGGGTGTACCGATGGGCGGCCCGGACGAGCAGGACCCACCCGACGATCGCGTAGACGCCGTATCCGATGCAGAGGCCGGCGACGGCCGCCTCGACCCCCCAGACCACGCCGCCGACCATGCAGCAGGCGAAGAGGATCGGGACCATCACCACGGCGAGATGCAGGTTCTCGCGTGCGGCCCGTAGGGAGCGCAGGCCCGCCGCGGCGGAGCCCGACAGAGCGACGAGTGCGAAGACGACGCCGACCAGGGGCACGAGATGCCGGGCCTGGGGCCAGGCCGGGCCCAGGAGCCTCGTCATCGTGCCCACCGGGGCGAAGTAGACGCCCACCATCCAGAGCAGCTGGATGCCGGCGGTCACCACGCCGCCGAGCAGGACGAAACGCAGGGCACGGCTCACATCGGCCTGGAACGACTTCGACGCCACGGCGACGAGCGCGGTCAGGACTCCGGCGACCATGACGGCGATCGGCCCGAAGGCGAGCTGGGCGAGCTTGAACTGGCCGATCACGGCGATGGAGAAGATGAGGACGAAGAGATAGATGACCACGTAGGCCCACGAGCTCGAGAGGAGGAATTGCCCGGCGAAGCGGAACCCGACGGAGCGCTCGCTCGTGAACCAGAAGGACACCAGCTGCCGGGGGTGGCGGAGCGACAGGTGGTTCCACAGCGCGTAGACACCGACGGCCGAGCCGGTGGCGGCCCAGGCGCCGTAGACCCAGGGGAGGGAGACCAGGCCCTGGTGGCGCAGCACCCCGTACGCCACCAGGAAGAGTACGAGCCAGGCGACGTCGAGCCAGATGGCGTAGGACGGGTTGAACCGGTTGATCCCGATGTAGCGGGCGAAGTCCTGGCACGCCAGCAACGGGAAGGACAGCGCAAAGATCACGAACGCGATCCGCAGCTCGGAGCTCACCAGCGTGCTGGCGGCGAGCAGCACGACCGCCATGGTGAGCGCGCCCACGATGGCGCTCAGGAACCCGGACCGCTCGAACCTGGACATCTCCGCGTCGTCGGTCTCGTGACGCGTGAGCAGGCAGTCGCTCGTGAGGCTCCGCACCAGTCCCTGGGACAGGATGTAGGTCGTCGTGAGGATGGCGAACACCCCGAGCACGTGCGCATCGCTGTAGTGCGCCACCAGGAAGGCCAGGGCGAAGTTCGACACGCTCGACGCACCCTGGTCGACGACGGTCAGGACCATCACGCGTTGCTGCGAGGCCGTGGTGCGCTTCGAGGCGGGAATGGAGCGGGCGTGCTCACCACGCCAATTCGGCGGGCACGCGAGCGGCACCGCCGGCACCGCGACCGGACCTTGCGCCGTGGTCACGCTCTGCATGCGTCAGCCGGCGGGGTCGGCATCAGCGGGTGATGGGGGCGGCGCCCTCGCTCATCCGGTCGACGATCCACTTGTAGGTGTTCTGCAGCCCGTCCTCGAGGGCGATGGACGGAGCCCAGTCGAGACGCTCACGGATGAGCGTGTTGTCGCTGTTGCGGCCCCGGACGCCCTGGGGCGCCGACAGGTCGTAGTGCCGTCTGAGCGACACCCCGGCGATGCCCTCGACGATGTCGACCAGCTCGTTGATCGTGACCAGCTCGCTCGGACCCGATGTTGAGCGGCTCGCGCGACGTCGCTGGCCGTCAGCGAGCAGCGTGCCCTCCACGCAGTCGTCGATGTACGTGAAGCTCCGCGTCTGCTTGCCGTCGCCCCAGATCTCTATCTCGTGGCTGCCGCTCAGGACGGCGGAGGCCACCTTGCGGCAGATCGCCGCAGGCGCCTTCTCGCGACCACCGTCGTAGGTGCCGTGAGGCGCCGTAGACGTTGTGGTAGCGGGCGACGCGGGTCTCCATGCCGAAGTCCTCGTGGAAGTGCCGGGCCATCCGCTCGCTGAACAGCTTCTCCCAGCCGTAGCCGTCCTCGGGCATGGCCGGATAGGCGTCGGACTCGCGCAGCGGCTCGACCGTCGGGCGACTCCTGCTTGCCGGCGGCGTAGACGCAGGCCGACGACGAGTAGAAGAAACGCTGCACGCCGGCCTGTCGGGCCGCCTCGAGCATGTGGGTCGAGATGAGGACCGAGAGCATGCACAGGGCCTTGTTGTTCTCGATGAAGCCCATGCCGCCCATGTCGGCGGCCAGGTTGTAGACGGTGTCTGCACCGTCACAAGCGTTCCGGCACGCCGCGAAGTCCTGCAGGTCGGCACTGTGGTTGTCGACGTCGTCGAAGAGCTGGTGCCACTCGTCCAGGGGCACCCGGTCCACCCCGCGGATGTCCTCGACGCCCTGTTCCCGGAGGCGGGCCACCAGGTGCCCCCCGATGAAGCCACCAGCGCCGGTCACCAACACACTCGTCATCGGATCATCTCTCCCTTGGAACTCGGCGGCCCGACCGCCTGCGGTGCGGGCAAACGAGGAACGACCGGCTCACGACGACCTTGCTGTCCTGTTCAACTGGCCCGCCGGCGGCCCGAGGCCACCGGTGGATACGCCCGCTCGCCCGGCGGGACCCCCGCCGGCGTCACGAGCGACCCGAAGACATCGATGAACCCGTCCGCCGCCGTCTCGGGGCTGAACGTTCGTTCGGCGTAGAGGCGGCCCGCTCGGCCCATGGCGCGGCAGAGCTCCTCCTGGTCGAGCAACCCGGCCACGGCACCCGCGACCTCGTCGCGTGCGGCCGGGTCGACGACGCGGCCCGCGCCGTGGGTGCTCAGGATCTCGGCCGCGGAGTTGTCGGCGGGCAGGACCCCGACGACGGGCCGGCCCGAACACAGGTAGGTGAGCACCTTGGACGGAACGGAGAAGCGCGAGGCGTCGGCCTCGAGGATGGCGACGAGCACGTCCGCGCTCGCCATGACCTCGGGCAGGTCCGCGTACGGTTGGAAGTCCAGCAGGACGAGGTTGTCGGCGCGCTGCTCGCGCTTCCACGCCTCGAGCCAGTCGCGGCCCTTGCCCTCCGAGACGACGACGACCTTGGTGTCGGGATGCGACGTGCGGAGCTGGCTGGCGATGAGGGCGAGGATGCTCGGGTCGTGTTTGAGACCGAGCGTCCCCGAATACAGCACGACGGGGTGGCCGGCCAGACCCGTGCGGTCGCTCCAGGCGTTCTCGGGCTCCCGGACCGGGAGCTCGTCGATGGGGGCCCAGTTCGGGATCACGGTCGTCTTGCCGGCGACGCCCCAGGCCCCGAGCCGCTGCAAGAAGGTGGGCGAGATCGCCACGACGGCGTGGCTGCGGCGGGCGATGGTGCGCTCGAGGTGGTTGGCCCAGCGGGCGATGAGAGGGCCGAGGACCGGGAGCCGCGCCCGGGCGGCGTTCTCGATGGCCTCCGAGTAGATGTCCTGATGCCAGAAGACCATGGGGATCCTCCGCCGCGCCAGGTACCGGGCGAGGACGGCATGGGCGACGAGGGGCACGTTACTGCACGACGGCGACCGCCGGCTCCTTCGCCGCGATCGCCCGGCCGGCGGCGCGCCCGTAGGCGAGCTCCTGGCGCAGCCGGGTGAAGGCCGAGTACCTGGCGAAGGTGCCCTCCATGGCGCAGGCCTCGAACCGGAGCGTCGGCGGGTCGCCCGGTGCGCGCTCGAGTGAGCCCTTGCCCGTGGTGTAGGAGGGACAGTGCTGGTGGGTGACCTCGTAGCCGCGCCGGGCCAGGGCCCGGCTCAGCTGTGCCTGCCCCGGGTGGCCGGAGTAGTCGTGCACCACGATGCGAGACATCACGCGGGTCACCCCTTTCCTCGGTCCCGTTCACCGCTCAGAGCAGTAACGGCACCGCCGACCGAAACTTGTTCTGCAATCCTGATTGCAGAGTCAGAGGAGTTCGCCGAGGAGGCGCAGGACCTGCCGGGGGTCGACCGTGACGTCGGAGGCCACCCCGCGGTTCCGCCGGGCCGCGGCCGATGGGGCCGGCCTCCCGTCGCCGACGAGGTAGCGGTAGCGCAGACCCTCCACCGTGGAGGCCAGCGCCCAGAAGCACTCGTTGACGTAGTCGGGCGCGAAGAGCTCGACGACACCCGCCCCCGGCGGCGCGAAGGCGAGGTTCGTCAGGCCCGCGCCGTGGACGCCGACGACGCACTCCGCCTCGGCGAACCACCGGACCTGATCGGCCGGCGCCATCGCGCCGGGGTCGATGGCCTCGAAGCCGAGCGGGCCCAGCGCATGGAGCAGCTCGGCCTCGTTCTCGAGCCGGCGGGTGTGCTTGTGCCGGCCGCGGCCGACGAACAGGCGCCGGTGGGGAGCCCCGATGTCGTCGGGGAGGAACTGCGCGCGCAGCCAGGGGACGATCCAGGGGGGCGTCTTGAGGTTGGCGTCGGGGAGCGACGGGACGATCAGTTCGTCGGCCCGCAGGTGTGGGGATGCGAGGCAGCGGTCGGCCGTGATGCCGAGATGGTCGAGCATCTCGCGCTGGAACCGTGTGCTGCGGTCGACCAGGTAGGCCTCGGGCTCGGCGCCCGCCCGGCGCAGCAGTTCCAGCCGGGGCAGGACGTCGGTGAGCCAGTGGTAGTAGTTGTCCGTCCCGCGCGTGTTGAGCACGCCGACCGAGCCCGCGACGCTGCGCACCTCGGGCAGGCGGACGCGCAAGAAGACGGGGTGCTGCGAGGCCCGGCGGACGCCGTAGTACGGGGAGAGATCGAAGAGCAGCGTGTCGTCCTCGGTGATCACGGCGGCGTAGTGACCAAGGACGCGGCCGTTGCGGACGCGGGCCACGACGTTGGCGTCCATGTGCGCACGCCGGTGGGCGGCGAACTGGGGGTGGTCGGGCGGGAGGCCCGCCGGGAGGGGCCGGCCGAGGTCGAGGGCGGCGGCCACCTCCGTCACGACCACGCCGCCGTCGGCGTGTGCGCGCGCGTAGCCGGCGGTGTCGTCCGCAGTATCGCGCGGCACGCGCGAGGGCAGGCGCCTCGTCAGCGGGCTCACGACCCGGGTGGCGCCCAGGACGCCCGCCTTGACCAAGGGGAACAGCGGGCGCAGCGCGCTCGGCAGCCTCGTCATATTCGATCGGCCCGCATCGGTTCTGCTAGACACCTCGCGTGATCGTGCATAAGGCGAAGCGATCCGTGCACTGGGTCCTCGAGATCGCACGCCACCCCGCCAACCGGGGCAGCCGCTGGGCCGCGGAGCGGCGGGCCGTCGCCTGGCACTGGCGCACCCGCGGTGGGCGCAGCGTCGAGGCCGTGGTGACGGTGGACGGCCGCACCCGGATCACGGCCCGGCCCAAGCAATTCAGCGTGGTCTGGACGATCTACGACGGTGTGCACGAGTGGGAGGAGCTCCAGTTCTGCCTGCGCTACCTGCGCCCCGGCGACCACTTCGTCGACGTGGGCGCCAACGTCGGCGTCTTCTCCACGCTTGTCGGAACGCGGCTCCCGGGCGTGCGCATCACGGCGATCGAGCCCTTCCCGCCCGTGCGGGAGGACCTCGAGGCCAACCTCGCGCTCAACGACCTGAAGATCACGGTCGTCGACTCCGCCGTCAGCGACACCGCGGGCGAGGCGACCTTCGAGGTGCTCGACCGCGACGTGCTCAACCGACTGGCGCACGGCGGTGCCGGCGGGCGGCGGGGCATCAGCGTGCCCGTCACCACGCTCGACGAGCTGGTCGGGGACGACCCGCCGGCGCTGATCAAGATCGACGTGGAGGGGTCCGAGCTCCGCGTCATGCAGGGAGCGCGCCGGCTGCTCTCCGAGGCGGCGCCCGTGCTGCTGTTCGAGCACGCCGGGCACTCGGAGCACTTCGGGATCACGCCGGCGCAGGTCCGCGCGTTCCTGGGTGACCTCGGGTACTCCATCCACCTGCTCGACGGCCACCTGACCCCTTGGACGTCGGACGAGCTTCCCCCCACGCCTAACGTGATCGCCTGCCGGGACGTGGGGGCGGTGCGGGCGCGGCTCGGCTCCCCCGGGGGCGCCCCCGCAGTCCCGCCCGTGCGGGTGGACGTGGCGTATCACTGACCCCATAACGTGGCGGCGCCCGCAAGCGTGCGCGCTACCGTTGCCCCGGTGCGCGTCGTCGTCAACGCGGTGCCGGTCGCCGGCACGAGCCTCGGCGTCGTGGCGGAGAATTTCGTTCAAGGGCTGGGCGGAGCTGGAGACCGACGACGAGCTGCACGTCGTGCTGCGGCCCGGTGTCGGCCTCGACGTGCCCGAGGGCATCTCCGTCCACGAGGTCTCCGGCAGCCGTTTCTCCGCCATGGAGCGGACCGTGCCCGCACTGTGCCGGCGGGTGCGTGCCGACGCCATGCTCGGCATCACGCCCGCCACCACCTTGGGCCCGCTCCCCTGCCCGCGGGCCGTCATCGCGCTCGACCTCCGCCACGAGGTGCGGCCCGAACAGTTCAGCGCCACGACGCGCCTGTTGCGCAAGGTGAGCTACGGCCTCGGGTACCGCCGGGCGGATGCGATCGCGTGCATCTCGCAGCGGACGCGCGACGACCTCGTCGCTGCCCATCCCTCCGTGAAGCGGCGTGCGGTCACGGTGGCGCAGCTGGGCGCGGACCACGTCCTCGGCTGGGCCCGAGCGGACGGCGCCGGCACCTACGCCCTGGCCTTCGGGCAGTGGGGTAACAAGAACGTCGGGCTGGTCGTCCAGGCCTGGTCGGAAATCGACGACCCGATGCCGCTCGTCGTCGTCGGGTTGCCCGCGGCGGCGCGGGCGTCCGTCGAGGCCGACGTGGCGCGGCGAGGCCTGGCCGGTCTCGTCACGGTGCTGCCGTGGCTGCGCGCGGAGGACTTCCAGCGCCGCTTCACCGGCGCCTCCCTGGTCGTCTTCCCCTCCGACTACGAGGGCTTCGGGCTCCCGGCCGTCGAGGCCATGCGCCTCGGGATCCCGGTGGTGGTCACGCCGGACCCGGCGCTGCTCGAGGTGACCGGGGGTCGCGCCACCACCATGGACGGCTGGGACGCCGCGGCGCTGGCCCGCGCCGTCGGGTGCGCCCGCCGCACGACCGGCGCGGAACTCGAAGCGGGCGTCGCCCATGCGTCGGGCTTCACCTGGCGGCGGACCGCCGCGGCGGTGCGGGCGACGGTGGCCGCCTGTACGGGCTGAGGCGGAGACGGGGCGGCGGCCGGCCGTCAGGCCCGGCGCCGGGCGAAGACGACGAGTGCCATCCACATGGAGATGGGGAGATGGCGCTCGACCCGGGCGACGGTGCGGCGCAGGCGCGGCCAGGGCTTGCAGTACTGCTCGAGGCCGGTGCGGCGCGCCAGGGCCCAGTCGAAGTCCGCGTCGAGCAGGCGCGCGAGGTCCTTGCGGGAGTTCATCTTGTAGGCGGTGTCGAAGACGTCCAGCGCCTCGCGTCCGGGTTGGAGCCTCTCCACGGCCCTGGCGTGGTGGCGGTTGGGCACGGCGCGTGCCACCGTGGCGAGGACCGAGCTGCGGCTGACGGTGCGGGCGAGGAACATCCCGCCGGGGCGCAGCACGCGGGCGAGCTCGCCGACGAACTGCTCGGGGTTCGTCACGTGCTCGAGGACGAAGTCGCTGACCGCCAGGTCGACCGAGGCGTCACGGAGGGGCCAGCGCCCGTCGGGACCGATGAGCCGGAACTCGTCGATGACCGGGTTCTCGGTGCCGGTGTCCTCGACGTCGATGCCGATGACCGTGCGGCCCTCGCCCCGGAGGTCCTGCCAGGGCCCCCCGGGATGGTCCTCGTCCACGAGGACGCCGCGTCCGCACCCGACCTCGGCCACGACCTTGGACCGGGCCGCCACGGCCTGGGCGCTGACCATGAACACGTGGGCGCTGTCGAGACCGAGGATGCGGTCGTCGAACATCTCGCCCAGGCCGAGGGAGGCGTCCGACGTCACGGGCGCGGCCCGACGACCTGCGGGGTCTCACCGATGGCGGCCGGGCCGACGGGCTCGGGCGCCGCGTGGCGGCCCACCCGGCCGCTGACGTGCCGCGGCGCGAACGCCGGCACGGGGTCCGCGGCCACGACCGTCTCCCGGTCGTCGCCGACGGGCGGGGACGTGGGGTTCCGGAAGCACAGCGCCAGCATGAAGGGCAGCCACATCCAGCGGTCGACCAGCTCCGGCCCCTGCAGCGCATAGAAGAACACCCCGGTGCAGCCGGCGAGGAGGACGTCGCGCATGGGGTCACGGGGGCGCATCGAGTACTTGAGCCGCCCCTGCAGCAACCGGTTCAGCGACGAGCCCATCATCATCAACGCGCCGAGGAGGAAGAAGATGCCCCCGGCGAACCAGAAGAGCACGAGCACGTCGTGCGCCGGGTAGAACGCGTGGACGTACCGGTCGTAGTAGTTGGCGATCGTCGTCTGGTCGAGGCCGTGCCCGATGATCGGGCTCTGGACGATGAGGTCCCAGGAATGCTTGATGGTGTCGATGCGGACCGAGAGCGTGTCGTGGCCCGAATTGGCGGTGGTGGTGACGTGCAGGCGGGTCAGTGGATCGAGCTTGGAGCCCTTGTCGAGCACGCCGAAGATCAGGAAGTAGACGACGGCGACGGCGGCGCAGACCGACACGACGGTCTGGATCTTGGAGCCGCGCGAGATGAACAGGACGAACAGGCCGACGATGGCCGCGCTGATGCCCGAGACGCTGGCGGTCAGGAGCAGCCCGGCCGCCAGCACCGCGATGCAGCACCCGAGATACCAGTGCCTGCGGGCACCGAGGTCCACCATGAGGCCGACGGCGAAGACCAGTCCGAGGGAGAAGGTGACGCCCGCGATGTTGGGTTGGTTGGCCAGCCCGACGGCGCGGGAGCTGCCTCCCAGGCTGCCACTGACGGTGGCGATGCTCGGCAGGAGGATGTGCAGCTGCGACTGGAGCACCGCGACGAACGCCGACACGGACGCGCCGATGACGTAGGCGCCCATGGCGATGCGGATGCGCAACGGCGTGGAGAATTGCTGGCGCAGGAGCCACTGCAGCACGAAGAAGACGAAGATCGCGTTGCCCACAACGAGCAGCGAGCTCGCCTTGGACACGGCGTGCGCCGACGCCACGATGCCCGCGAGGACGACCATGAAGGCGCCGAGGTACCAGGCGGGCGCCCGTGGCGCCTTCTTCGGCGGACGGCGGCTGGCGATGAGGAGGATGGCCGCGATCACGAACACCATGTCGCTGATGTTGAGGCCCTTGGTGGCCTTGAGCCGGACCCAGGGCAGCAGGAACAGCCCGAGGTACATCAGCCGCAGCGAGACCGCGACGAACAGGTCCTCTCGCTGCCGTTCACCCGCCCGCACGAGCCGGCCCGGCCTCACGAGCCCGCACCACCGCCGGCACGCCGGCGCCTCGGGACACCCGGATCGTCAACTTCTGGACACACGGTGACTTTCGCCTCCACAGAGTGTGAACGTGGCGGCGGTACGGCGATCACGGCCGTGTTCGTACAGGCGGGGCCATCTTCCTCCCTCGGGATGAAATCGCGGCCGCGCCGCAACAAGTCGGACGGACCTGGCCCGTTATCCGAGGCGTGGCACAGGAGAGGTCGGACGAGTCAGGTGGACGAACGATGAGACGAGCGGACGAGTCAATGCACCCCGGGTTGCACGAATTCGCACCCCGGGTGGAGGACGCCGGGGCCACCGAGCAGTCGGGGCTGCGCGAGTACGCCCAACTCCTCTGGCGCACGAAGGTCACCGTCCTCCTCGTCGCCGCCCTCGCGGTGGGCGGCATGCTGGCGTACTGCTTCATCGCGCCGAAGACGTACACGGCCAGCACCACCATGCTGCTGGAGCCGCCCGTCTCCCAGACCCTGCTCGACGTCGGCGCCCCGTCCAGCCTGGCGGGCATCATCAACGTCTCGGACAAGATCCAGGAGATCGAAAGCGGTGCCGTCGCCCAGCTGGCGGCCCAGACCGTCCCGAACGCACCGGGCGTCACCGCGACCGAGGTGGGCACGAATACCGACGTGGTGACGCTCTCGGTCAGTTCCGGCGACCCCCACCTGGCCGCCGCCGCGGCGAACGCCTACGCCGCCTCCTACATCAAGTACGAGCGCAACCTGACCAACCAGACGTTCTCGTCGGCCACCAAGCAGATCCAGAACAAGGTCGACACGGTCCAACTGGCGATCACGAACGTCCAGAACCAGATCAAGGGCGCTGCGCCGGGGAGCTCGCTGGCACTCGAGGAGGGGCAGCTCGGTCAGCTGCAGAACGAGTTCGACGGGCTGCAGAACCAGCTCCAGCAGTACGAGTTCTACGCCACCCAGGGCACCAACACGCAGTTCGGCAAGGTGCTCTCGACGGCCGACGTGCCGGGCTCACCCTCATCCCCCAAGACGATCGAGTACACGATCCTCGCCTTGATCTTCGGGCTCGTCGCCGGCATCGGCGTGGCGCTGCTGGTCAACGCCGTCGCGACCAACCGGAAGTAGCGCCCGGCCCGGTCGCGACGTGGCCGTGGTCAGCGCTCGGTGACGCGTCCGGACTGCGTCCGCACGGCGGCCGCCGTCAGCAGCATCTGTGCCGCCAGGAGGGCGCCGACGCCCTCGCCTGCCCGCAGGCGCAGCGTGAGCAGCGGCTCCAGCCCCAGGTGGGCGTTGACCGCACGGTGAGCCCGTTCGCGGCTCTCCTGGCCCGCCACGAGGTGCGACGCCACGGCAGGCTCGAGCGCGACCGCCACCAGGGCGGCGGCGGCGGTGACCAGGCCGTCGACCACCACCAACGACCCCGCCTCCGCAGCCCCGAGCGCCACGCCGACGAGGTAGGCGATCTCGGGGCCGCCGAGCGCCGCCAGGGCCACCATGGGCTCGCCGAGGTCGGCGTGGCCCGCCGAGGCCCGGGCCAGGCCGGCGGCCACGGCGGCACGCTTGCGCGCGAGGGTGGCCGAGTCGCCGCCGGCGCCGAGGCCGACCGCGTCGTCGACGTCCAGGCCCAGGCGGTCTGCCACCAGGGCGGCGGCGACCGTCGTGTTCCCGATGCCCGCCTCCCCCAGCGTCACGACGTGCCCGGCCAGGCTGCGGCCCATCACCCGTCCCGCCTCGACCGCACCCTCCGCATCCGCCGCCGTCAGGGCGTCCCGGGCGACGAGGTCGCCGCGCGCCCCACCGGGCGGCACGCCTCCGCGCCCTCGACGGGATCACCGAGCACGCCCGCGTCGACCGCGACGACCGCGGCGCCGACGAGGCGGGCCGTCACGGCGCCCAGCGACTCGCCGGCGACCGTCGCCGCGAGCACCTCGCGCGTCACCGAGTCGTCGTAGGTCGACACGCCGTGGCGGGTGACGGGGTGGCTCGCCGCGGCCAGGATCGCGGTGACGGGCGTCCCGGCGCCGAGGCCGAGCGCGGTCAGCCGGTCGACGGCCCGGTCGAGGGTGCCGAGGGAGCCCGGGGGCGTCAACAGCACGTCCGCCGCGTCGCGGGCGCCCACCACGGAGGCGGGCTCGGGGGCATGAAGGTGCGAGGGCGGAGGCGACGGGCTCCCGCCGCCTTCGTGCCAGCGCTCCCACAGCACGACGTCGGAGAGCGGCTGGCGGGCCGACCAGCCGGCACGTTCGAGCCCGGGCTCCGGCGGCCGCTCGTCCGGCCACCCCAGGCACAGCCAGCCCAGCGTCTCGACGCCGTCGGGGAGCCCGATGAGCGCGGCGAGCTCCCCGGGACGGAACAGGGTGACCCATCCGACGCCGACGCCCTCCACCCGTGCGGACAGCCACAGGTTCTCGATGGCACAGGCGCACGACCACAGGTCGGCATCGACGTAGGTGGCCCGGCCGAGCACGCCCGGCGCGGCCGTCCGGCGGTCGCAGCAGACCACGACGCCGACGGGCGCCTCCCGGATCCCGTGCAGCTGGAGGTCACGCATCTGTCCCCCCGACCGCTCGGCGAAGCTGTCCGCCTGCGCGTGCCACTCCCGGTCCGCCATCAGCGCGGCCCGGTCGCGCGTCGCGCGATCGCGCACGACCACGAAACGCCAGGGCTGCGAGTGCCCGACCGACGGGGCGGCGTGCGCAGCCCCGAGGATGCGCTCCAAGACGTCCGGCTCGATGTCGTCGGGCCGGAACCGGCGGATGTCCCGGCGGCTCCGCACCGCGGCGTAGAAGGCGTTCCTCTCGTGCTCCTCGAAGGCCCACGCACGCGGCGCCTCCCGGCGCTGGCGCGCCGAGGAGGTGTCGCCCACGAGCGGGACCGGCCGCCGCCAGGTCATGCGACGGGCTCCGGGATGACGGCCGCCGCCAGGGCGGCGTCCAGAGCGCGCGAGACCCTCCTCCGACGGCACCGCGAGGCGCGTCACGCCGGGCAGCCCGAAGCTGGCGCAGTCACGGACGACGACCCCGTGGGGCGCCAGTGCCTCGCGCAGCCCGCCCCGTTCGACCAGGACCCAGTTGGCGTCGGACGGGCGCACCGCCAATCCGTGCGACGCCAGCACGTCGGTCAGCGCGCCCCGCAGCCGGGCCACGCCCGCGCACCAGCCGGGGAGGTCGGCCGCCGCCAGCAGTTCGGGCAGCGCGGCCGCGGCCAGGCCGCCCACCGCCCACGCCGGCTGGCGGGCGCGGCAGCGCCCCACCAGGTCCGCGTCGGCCAGCACGTAGCCGAGCCGGAGTCCGGGGCACGCCAGCAGCTTCGTGAGCGACCCCACCACCACGGTGTCGTCGCCCCTCGTCCACCGGCCGGTGGCGAGGGGGAAGAAGGCCTCGTCCCAGACGTCCGCCGTGTCGTCGGGCCCGGGCCAGGAGGCCACTCGGGCTGTGCGGGTTGGAGCGCCAGAACGGTCCGCCCCGGCGCGGGTGCAGCCCGAACTCGGGCTCGTCGACGCGCCCGCCGATCTCGGCGGCGACCAGGGCGATGGCCTCCGCCCCGCCGTTGGTCAGGAGCAGCCGTCCCGGCTCGACGCCGATGGCCCGGGCCAACGCCTCCGTGGCGGCGCGCGCGTCGGGGTAGGCGCGCACCGCGGCCAGGTGGCGGGCCAGGACGGGCGCCGGGTCGGGTGCCAGCGGGTTCAGCGACAGCGAGAGGTCGAGCACCGAGCCGGGCGCCAACCCGAGCGCGCGGGCCACGGCCTGCCCGTCGCCACCGTGCGGGCCCGGGGGAGGCAGCGTCACCGGGCCGCCCACCATTGCGCACACCCGATCAGTGCCAGGGCGCCGGCCAGCGCAGCCGTCACGTCGCCCGAGAGCCGGAGGGCGGCACCGATGTCCGCGACGCCGGGGGGCGGGCCCGCCCCCAGGGCCGGGCGCTCCTCCGTGCGGTCGCCATAGGTGTTGGTCCCCCCGAGGCGCAGCCCGAGCGCGGCGGCGAACGCGGCCTCCGCCACGCCCACGTTCGGCGAGGGATGCGCCGGGGCCTGGCGCCGCACCGCGCCCCACACGGCCCGCGCCGCCTGCGGCCGCACCGCGGCGACGAGCACGGCGGTGAGCCGGGCCGGCACCCAGGCCAACGCGTCGTCGAGGCGCGCACTGGCCCAGCCGAACTTGGCGTAGCGCGGCGAGCGGTGGCCGACCATGGAGTCGAGGGTGTTGACGGCGCGGTAGCCGAGGGCTCCGGGCGAGCCGGCCAGCGCGCCCCAGAACGCGGGCGCGACGACCGCGTCCACCGTGTTCTCGGCGACGGACTCCACGACCGCACGGGCGATCTCGGCGGACCCGAGGCCGCTCGGGTCGCGGCCGACCAGCGACGGCAGCAGCTCCCGCGCCCGCTCGACGTCGCCGGTCCCGAGCGCGTCGGCCACCTCGCCGGCGGTGCCGGCCAGGGCCCGCCCGGCGACGGCGGACGACGTGGCCAACGCCGTGGACCGGACCACCGCGCCCGCGCCCAGCCCGAGAGCGAGGCCGGCGAGCGCGTACAGGATCCCGGCCCCCCTGTCGTCGCGGTGGATGCGCCGCTCGAGCCCGGTCATCACGATCCCCAAGAGGGCGACGGGATGGACCGTGGCCGGCGGCTCGGGCAGCAACCGGTCCAGCGCGAGGCCGGCCGCCGCGGCGAGCGGGCGCGGGACACCGCCCCGCCGGCGGGTCACCGCGCCACCAGGGCCAGCAGGCCGACCGTCTCGCCGATGACACCCATGGCGCCGAGCACGTCGCCGGTGTAGCCACCGATCCGGCGACGCGCGAACCAGACGACGCCGAGCATCGCCACCACCTCGGCGCCGACCACCACGAGGCCACGGGCCCCGGCACCGACCGTGGCGAGGGCGGCGGCGGCGCCCATGCCGTAGGTCGCCACGCCGTAGCGCGATGCGGCGGAATGGCCGTCGGCGCCCGTGAAGGCCGACGCAGTGCCCCCGTCCGCGTGGGCGTAGGGCACGGTGCGCGCCACGACGCCCATCATGGTGCGGGACCCGCACCACAGGCCGACGATCACCAGGGGGCGGGCGACGGTGACGGCGAGCGCCGTTGCCCGGAGCGACAGCACGAGCACGAGGGCGACGGCGCCGAATGCCCCGACCCTGGGGTCGGCCATGATCTCGAGCCGCCGGGCCCGGCCGACGGCGGGGAGGAGCCCGTCTGCGGCGTCGGCCAGGCCGTCGAGGTGCAGGCAGCCCGTGACCGCCGCGTCCACGGCCACGGCGACCACGGCCGCGAGGGCGGCCGGCCAGACCCGACCCGCCACCCACCACGACATGCCCACGACCGCGCCGACGGCGATTCCCACGAGGGGGAACCACGACAACGTTCGCTCGTTCGGCTCGGCCGCCCGACCGAGCACGGTCAGGAAGGACAGGGCACGCCTCACGGCGGCGACCCCGGCCCCGGCAGCGCCAGGGCGCGCCCGGCAACGACGAGGAAGGCGCGATCGGCCGCCGCGGACACGGCGTGGTTGACGGCGCCGAGCGCATCTTGGAAGCGCCGCCCGTCCTCGGTGCTCGGATGCACCGCCATCCCCACCTCGTCGGACACCACCACCGTGTCGCCCGGGCGGCGGCCGAGGGCGCCGCAGAGCGCCGCGGGGTCGGCTGTCCCGTCCGGCCCCGCCAGTGCGTGGGCCACCCATGGTCCGAGCGAGTCCACCAGGACCGTCCCCTGCAGCGTCACCAACAGGCCGGCCAGGTCCGCCCCCGCGTCGACGGTCGTCCAGGCCGGGTCCCGCCGGCGACGGTGTGCCGCCACGCGCGCTTCGAGGTCGGCATCGCCCGCGGGCACCATGGTGGCGACGTAGGTCACGGTCGGGCCGTGGCGCGCCGCCAATGCCTCGGCGACCGCGGACTTCCCCGAGCGCGTGCCGCCGAGGACGAGCGTGATCACCGTGCCTCCATCGCGAACCGCAGGGCGGCGTGCACGGCACGGGCGACCCGGGACCCGTGCTCGGAGCGAGGTCCCCCGAAGGGCTCCGCCGGCCCCGACGCCGGGCAGAGCACGGTGACGGCGTCCGACGCGGTGCCGGTTCCGGGCACGCCGCCGTCGAGGAGCGCCTGGACCTTGGCCTCGGTGACGGTGCACAGGATGTTGGCCAGGGCGGCATCGGTATGCCGGACCGGCAGGAAGGCCACCACGTTGACCGTCCCGGGCGACGCCGCGACGGGCGCCCCCGCCGGTGCGGCCGCCCACAGCGGCCGGTCGAGCCCGACGGTGGCTTCGACCTGCACGCCGGACTCCCGGGCCCGCGCCACGGCGGCCACGTCGGCCGCCGTCAGCATCCCGACCCCGAGGCCCGAGAGACCGAGCGCGTCGGCCACCTCGGCGATGTGGGCCGCGACGTCCTGGCGCGGCGTAGTCGTGTGGCACCTGCGCGTTGACGACCCACTGCCGCAGCCCGAGGCCGCCGCCCACCGTTGCCGTCGACGCGGACTGCAGCGGGGTCCGGAGGCGCCACGCCAATGCGGCGACGGCGGGTACCCCGCCGAAGGAGCGGAATTCAGACGGGATCAATACTCGATGCCCTTCATGGCGCGGACGCCACGCTCGTAGGCGTGCTTGACCATCCGCATCTCGGTGACGGTGTCCGCGAGCTCGACCAGCTCCGGTGGGGCGTCGCGCCCGGTGACGACGACGTTCGTCTTGGGCGACCGGCCGAGGATCGCCTCCACCACCTCGGTGGCCGGGACCCAGCCGTAGTTGACCACGTAGGTCAGCTCGTCGAGGATGAGCAGGTCGTAGTCGCCCGAAGCCAGCTTGTCCCGGGCCACACCCCAGGCATGGACGTTCTTCGCCGCCGACTCGTCGAGGTCGGTGGACTCCCAGGTGAACCCGTCCCCCAGGGTCCACCAGTCCACGCCGAGATGACGGGCCAGCTTCTGCTCGCCCACCTTCCAGTCGCCGCTCTTCATGAACTGCACGACGCCGACGCGCCAGCCTCTGGCCCAGCCGCGTCCCATGACCCCGAAGGCCGCCGTCGACTTCCCCTTGCCGTCACCCGTGTTGACGACGACGACGGAGTCGACACGCCGACGCGCCGGCGGCGGATCGGGCTCGGGCAGTGGCACCCGTGGCACCGGTTCATCCGTGCTCATTGCGTCTCCTCGTCCCCAGATCCGTGACGCGGGCGACGTCCGGCGCGGCGCGACCGACGAGCTCGCCGTCGTCGGTGCGGATGATGCGGACCGGCAGCGCGAAGGCGTCACCGAGGACGCGCTTCGTCGAGCACCTCGGCGGGGGCGCCGAAGGCCGCCACCGCGCCGCCCGAGAGCAGCAGCAGCCGGTCGGCGAACTGCCCGGCCAGCGTGAGGTCGTGCATGGCGCTCACCACGGTCAAGCCCCATTCCCGGCGCAACTCGTCGACGATCTCGAGGGCCTCCACCCGGTGCGCCAGGTCGAGTGCGCTCGTGGGCTCGTCCATCAGGAGGACCGGCGCCTCCTGGGCCAGCGCCCGCGCCAGCACCACCCGCTGGCGCTCGCCTCCCGAGAGCGTCGACAGGTGCCGCGGCGACGAGTGCCGCCAACTCGAGGCGCTCGAGGAGGCGGCTGCAGTGCGCCAGGTCGGTATCCGACTCGACCGCGAGGTAGCCGATGTGCGGCGTCCGCCCGAGCAGGCAGTAGTCGAACACCGACATGTCCGCCGGCAGCTCCGGGGCCTGCGGCACGTAGGCGACCGAGCGGGCACGCTGGCGCCGGCCCATGGACGCGTCGGCTTCCCCCCGATGCGCACCTCACCCTCGTGCTCGACCAGGCCCACCAGCGCCCGCAGCAACGTGGTCTTCCCGGCCCCGTTCGCCCCGATGAGGCCCACCCACTCCCCCCGCCCGACCGCCGCCGTCACCCGGTCGACGGCGGCAGCGGCCGTCGAAGCGCACCGACACCGAATCGAGCTCCACCATGGCGCCGTCGCCGGGAAGGCCGGTGCCGCGTCGCCCCCGGCGTTCCGCCAGGCGGATCACCGTCCCGAGGCGCGCCATCAGGACTCCATGCCGCGGCCGGCCCGGCGTGAGACGAGCACGACGAGGAAGAAGGGTGCCCCGATGCAGGCCGTGACGACGCCGATCGGAACCTCGGCCGGCGACTGCGCCGTCCGCGCGATCAGATCGGCGCCGATCAGGAACGCCGCCCCCCCGACCATCGCGACCGGCAGGATGATGCGGTAGCTGGCCCCCGCCGTGAGCCGTACGGTGTGCGCCACGATGATCCCCACGAACCCGATGAGGCCGCTCACCGACACGGCCGCGGCCGTGCCCAGGGTGGCTGCGGCCACCACGATCACCCGCGTGCGCGCCGGGTGGATCCCGAGCGTCCCCGCCTCGTCCTCACCGACCCGGAGCACGTCGAGCATGCGCCGGTGCGCCAGGAGCACCGCGCCGCTCACGACGACGTAGGGAAGGATCAGGGTCACGTCCGACCACGATGCCACGGAGAAGCTCCCGAGGATCCAGTTGTAGATCTGGCGGATCTGCTCCTGGTCACGCTGCTGGAGATAGGTCTGGATGGCGGTCAACAGGGCAGCCACGGCGACGCCGGCCAGCACGATCGAACGGCCCCAGGCGCGCCGTCCCACCCGCCACCCCGATCAGGTAGGTGGCGGCGACGGCGAGCGAGCCGCCCACGAAGGCGAAGACGGGCAGGAACGCCGACGAGTCGCCGCCGTAGACGATCTCCACCGTCGCCCCGAGCCCGGCGCCGGCTGCGACGCCCAGCAGGTACGGGTCGGCCAGCGGGTTGCGGAAGAGCCCCTGGTACGCGGCCCCGCCGGCCGCCAGCATGGCCCCGACGATGCCGGCCAGGACGACCCGGGGGGCGCGCAGCTGCCAGACGATGGCCTGGTCGATGGCGGGCGTGCTCGTGTGGAAGTGCAACAGCGGCACGTGGGCGAGCAGCGTCCCGAGCACCTGCGCCGGAGACACCGCGACCGGTCCCGTGCACAGCGCGACGAGCGACACGGCCACCATGAGCACGGCCGCCACCGCCATCGGGACCCAGGTGTGCCGCACGCCCGGCCCGCGCACGGCGGGCAGCAGTGGCGTCCCGATGGGCCGGGCGGGCGCGGTCGTGGTCACGACGGATGCGCCTGCAGCTCGGCCGCCACCTCCGAGAGCAGGTCCACGACGCGCGGACCCCATCGCGACGCGACGTCGTCGTTCAGCCCGAGCACCCGGCCCGCCCTTGACCGCGGCGAGGCCCGACCAACCGGGGCGCGCCGCGACGGTGGCCACCGACTGGCCACAGCAGATGGTGTCCGCCAGCAGGATGTAGTCCGGGTTGGCCTTGAGGATGAACTCGCCGCTGAGCTGCGGGTAGCCGCCGTTGGCGGCGCTGCCCTTGGCGGCGTCCGCGATGCTGCGCAGCCCGAGCAGGCCGAGCAGCTGTCCGATGAACGTGCTCGACGCAGCCGAGTAGCGGGTCTGATCGAGCTCGTAATAGTAGGTGGCGGGACGTGACGGCTCGTGCACGGACGCCACGATGCGCGCGATCTGCCGCTTGATCCTCCGCCACCTCGGCGCGGGCCTGTGCCTCGTGCCCGGTCACCCGACCCAGCTGGTCGAATTCCGCGTACTCCTGTGACAAGGTTCGCGGCGGCGGGGTCACTCACCACCGGGATGCCGAGCGCGTGCAGCTGCCGGTCGACGTTCGTCGCCTCGTTCGACGCCACGACCAGATCCGGCTTGTAGGCGGCGATCGCCTCCACGTTCGGGTTGTTGCCGTCGAGCTGCGTGCGCGGCAGGCCCAGCGGGTAGTCGGAATTCAGGTCCACCGCCTTGACCTGGCTGCCGGCGCCGATGGCGTACAGCATCTCGGTGGCACTCGGCGACAACGACACGATCGCGGTCGGACGGGCAGTGATCCGGACGGTGCCGTCGGCGGCGTGGACCGTGACGGGAAACGCCGGCGCCGCAGACGCCGGCGCCGCCGGGGCGAGCAACGCGACGGCGCCGAGCAGTGGCAGCGTGGACAGCAGCAGGGGTCTCCCCCGGTGCCTCTTGAACATCGTCATCCTCCATCGGTGTACGGAGGACGAAGTGCGCCCGCTCCGACACCCGACGGGCATCGAACGAACCGCCCTTCCTCCGAGGGACTGGTTGCGTCGACCCAAGTCAGGCGGCTGGGCTCGCTCCCCTGCGGGAGCCTCACCATTGCGGGACAGCGCCGGATTCCGACCGGACTTCGCTGAACTGGGGCCACCCCCGCACGAGGCCGGGGCAGCCGCACCGTAGCGCACGCCGCAGATCAGCGTCGAGACACCGCAGGTCAGGACCGCCACGGCCGTTCTCCTTGCAGGAACGGGCCCATACGGGCACGGGGAGACGAGGCCGGGGGGCCGTTGGGAATGCCGGGACGACACCGGAAGCACAGAGGGGAACGGCATTGGATGGGCACCGTGCCGTGGCGCCTCGCCATGGGCTCGCTGGCGATGGTGGTCCTGCTCTCCGCCTTCGTCGTCGCCCCCCTGGTCCCGGGCCAACACGGTCCGGCCCCCGCACCGCGGTCGTCGCAGACCCTCGGGGCGGCCACGGCCGCAGCGGACACGGTGCGGCAGGCGGACCTGTCGTCCTGGTCGCCCCAGCCGGCTGTCTACGGGACCGGCACGCTCCTCGACCAACCCGTCACGATGTCCGACGGCACGGTCCTGCGGGCCGACGTGTACTTCCCGACGAAGCCGGGGACGACCACGGCGGCCGGCGGGCTCCACCCCGTGCTCCTGCAACAGACCCCGTACGGCAAGGGCTTCATCGTGTACGCGTCCGCCATTGCCAACACCAACGTCGACTATCTCGTCGACCGTGGCTTCATCGTCGTCATCGCCGACGTGCGCGGGACGGGCGACTCGGGCGGCACCTTCGACCTCTTCGACCCCGTGCAGTCGACCGACGGCGTGACCCTGGCGCAGTGGGCGGCGCACCTCCCCCAGTCCAACGGCGAGGTCGGCCTCTTCGGCGAGTCCTACATGGGCGTCAACCAGTTCCAGACGGTGCGAGGCGGCCGGCCCGCACTCGCCGATCAAGGCCATGTTCCCGATCATCGCGGGCAACGACATCTACTCCGACACGGTCACCCAGGGTGGCATCCCCGACGTCGAATTCGCCGCGACCTACGTCGCGCTCCTCTCGGGCCTGAACCTCTCCAACCCCGCGCTCCAGCCGCTGGTGGCCGCGGTGCGGAGCGGCAACCCGACGCCGCTGGCGGCCGGGCTGGCCAACCTGGCGCCGACGGACGTCGCGCACAGCCAGGTGCTCGTCTCGTTCCTGCACCTCGTCCTCGCCGTCGAGACCGGGCAGGGCACCGGCGCGTTCGACGACGGCTACTGGGCGGCGCGCAGCCCGGCGCACGACCTGCCTGCGGTGGTGGCGGACAAGATCCCCGCCTTCCTGGTCGGTGGCTGGAACGACCTCTTCGAAGCCGGCGAGCCGATGAACTACGTCGGCCTGCAGAACCTCTACGACGGCCGCTCGCAGTACGACGCCATGACGCCGGGCCAGACCGTGACACCGCGCTATCAGCTGTTGATGGGGCCCTGGCAGCACGTCACGACCGGGACCGGCGTCAACATGTCCGCCCTCGAACTCGAATGGTTCGACACGTGGCTGCTCGGCGAGCACACGGCGATGGGCTCGACGACCACGCCGCTGCACCTCAACGTCCGCAACGCCGGCGACACCTGGGTCGACACGGCGCACTGGCCGCTGACGGCCGCCACGCCGACCCAGTACTACTTCGCGGCGGGGCGGAGCGGCACCGACGTGATCTCCCAGAACGACGGCGGCCTGACGACGCAGCCGCCGACGGACCCGGCGTGGGGCGGGACGGGGGCGGACACGATCCTGTGGAGCGGCGTCTCCAGCCCGTGCGACATCCAGACCGACCAGTGGGGCGCCGGAGCGCTCGCCCTGGGCTTCCGGTCCGTCAGCACCGCCAACGCCTGCGACCTCAACGACTTCATGCTGGGCGGCGGGCCGGGCGCCCTGACGTACACCACGGCGCCGTTCGACTCCCCCCGGGTCCTGGGCGGGCCCGTCGACGCCACCGTGTACCTGACCTCGACCACCGCCGAGACCGAGCTGGCCGCGACGATCGAGGCGGTCTCCCCGGGCGGCGACAGCGTCCCCCTCTCGTCGGGTGCTCTGGCCGGCTCCGAGCGCGCCCTCGACACGGGGCGGACCTGGACCGGCCCGGGCGGGACGCTGCTCCTCCCGGTCCACCCCCTCACCCAGGCGTCCCAGCAACCCGTCGTCCCCGGCCAGGTCACCCGCGAGGACATCGCCATCTTCCCGACGATGACCGAGCTGCCGGCCGGCTGGCGCCTGCGGGTCACCATCACCACGGGCGACTCGCCCCACCTCTTCCCCACCGCCGCCCAGCTGCCCCATCTGCTCGGCGGCACCTATCAGGTGGAACGCAGCGCAGCGGCGGCGTCGGCGCTCACCGTCCCCCTGGCGCCGGCCTCGGCGTTCGCCGTCCCCTGCGGGAGCCTCTGCTCTCCGGCCGGTCCCTGACCAGGACGGGGGCGCCAGCGGCTCCCCTACCATGGGCCCGTGGGGCGCCCTTCAGACACCGGACCCGAACTCGGGGAGGGCGGGGATGAGGGCGCCATCTCGCTGGAGGAGATCGAGGATGCCCTGGTCGACGGGGACACCCCGCTCCCGCCCCGGCGTGGGACCGCCCGCGCCGCCCTGTCGCACCGGACCTTCCGGATCGTCTATCTGGGTGCCTTCGCCTCGAACATCGGCACCTGGATGCAGAACGTGGTCCTGGGTGCATACGCCTATGACCTGACGCACTCGGCCACGTTCGTCGGCATCATCATCTTCGCCCAGCTCGGCCCGACGCTGATCCTGCCCATGGTGGGAGGGTTGCTCGCCGACAAGGTCGACCGCCGCCGCCTGCTGATCGTCCTGTCGCTCGAACAACTCGTCTTCTCTCTCGGGGTGGCGCTCGTCGTGCTGTCGCCCCACCCGTCGAAGGTCCTGCTCGTGGTGATGGTGCTCATGGTGGGAGCCGGCAGCGCCATGTTCGGGCCGACGTACTCGGCCATCCTCCCGGGCCTCGTCGGCAAGGAGGACCTGGCGGGCGCCATCTCGCTCAACTCCGCCCAGATGAACGCGTCCCGGGTCATCGGGCCGATCATCGGCGGCATCCTGTACCCCCTCGTCGGCCCGGCCTGGATCTTCGCCGGCAACGCGGTGACGTACCTCTTCGTGGTGGGCGCGCTGCTCATGGTGACGCTCCCCGCCGTGCGCCAGCAGCCGACCCAGGCCAGCCGCTGGCGCCAGCTGACGGCGGGCATCACGGTGGCCCACAACGACAAGGTGGTGGGCCGTTGCCTCGTCACCGTGTTCCTGTTCTCCCTGCTGGCGCTCGCCTTCATCGGGCAGATGCCGGTGGTGGCGGCGCACAACCTCGGGATCGACCTCTCGAAGTCACCGGACTACGGCATCCTCTACGCCTGCTTCGGCACCGGCGCGCTGATCGGCGCCATCTCCATCGGCACCCTCTTCGCCGCCACGTCGAAACCGTTGCTCGTGCGCCTGTGCCTCGTCGGCTACTCGCTGTCGCTGTGCGCCTTCGCGCTCCAGCGCAGCACCGTGCCCGCCTACGTCAACGTGGCCGTCACGGGCGCGTTCTATTTCGCGTTCATCACGGCCTTGAACACGACGCTGCAGGCCCGATTGCACGAGAACGTGCGGGGCCGGGTCATGGCGCTGTGGATGATGGGCTTCGGTGGCACCGTCGGCGTGGGCAACCTCCTGATCGGACCGGTCGTCGCCGCCGTCGGCATCACCGACGTCCTGCTCTTCGGCGCCGCCGTCGCCCTGGCCCTGGCCTGGTACGCGGACGTGCGCCCGCCCCCGGAGGTTCAGGTCGTGCTGGGGGCCGAGCTGGCCCAGTAGGCGTCGCGCAGCGCTCGCTTGTAGAGCTTCCCGTTCTCGCCCCGCGGCAGTGCATCCGTGAAGTCCGCCGAGCGCGGGCACTTGTAGTGCGAGAGGTGGGCACGACAGAAGTCGAGGATCTCGGCCTCGAGCTCCGGTCCGGGGACCACGCCCGGCGCCGGCTGCACCACGGCCTTGACCTCCTCGCCCATCTCGGGCTCGGGGATGCCGAACACGGCGACGTCGGCGACGGCGGGGTGCAGCACCAGGACGTCCTCGACCTCCTGGGGGTAGATGTTCACCCCGCCCGAGACGATCATGAACAGCTTGCGGTCGGTGAGGTAGAGATATCCCTCCTCGTCCAGGTGGCCCACGTCCCACAGCGTGGACCAGCCCCGGTCGTTGAAGGTCTGGGCCGTCTTCTCCGGGTCGTGGTTGTACTCGAACGCCGGGGTGCCGGGTGGAGGGGCGAAGTAGACGACCCCGTCCTGACCGGCGGGAGCGTCATTGCCGCCGTCGTCGCAGACGTGCACCTCGCCCCAGACGGCGCGGCCGACCGAGCCGGGGTGCGACAGGGCCTCGGGCGAACTGATCCAGGTCATGCCCATGCCCTCGGTGCCCGAGTAGTACTCGTGAATGATCGGTCCCCACCACTCGATCATCCGGCGCTTGACCTCGGGTGCGCACGGGGCGGCCGCGTGGACGACCGTCCGGAGGGAGGACATGTCGTACCCGGTCCGCACCTCGTCGGGCAGCTTCAACATGCGGACGAACATGGTCGGCACGAACTGGGCGTGGGTCACCCCGTGCGCTGCGATCAGGGACAGGCAGGCCTCGGGGTCGAATCGCTCCATGAGCACCACCGACCCACCCATCCGCAGCGCGGTCATCGACCAGACCAGCGGGGCCGAGTGGTAGAGGGGTGCCGGGTTCAGGTAGACGTCGCCCGCGCCGAAGCCCATGACCCCGCCCAGCATCGGGGCGAGTATGGCGGAGGTGCCGAACGGCAGCCCGCTCAGGGGGCGGCGCACCCCCTTGGGGTGTCCCGTCGTCCCCGACGAGTACAGCATCGCGAAGCCCTCGAGCTCCTGGGCCAGGGGCTCGCCGGGGAAGGGGGCGACGAAGTCGTCGTAGGACGTATGGCCGGGACGGGATCCCCGCACCGGCGCCGGAGGGGCCGAGCACGAGGCGGAGGTGGACGCCGGGCGTGAGGGGCACGAGGTCCGACACCAGCCGGGCCAGCGCGGCGGAGGTGATGAGCGTGCGGGCCCCGCAGTCCTCCACGATGTAGGCCGCCTCCTCCGGGGCCAGGTGCGTGTTGACCATCGTGTAGTAGAGGCCCGAGCGCTGCAGACCGAATGCGACCTCGTGCGCACGGTGGTCGTTCGGCAGCAGGACCGCCACGTGGTCCCCGGGACGGAGCCCGTACCCGAAGAGCGCCTGGGCGAGGCGGCACGAGCGCTCTTCCAGCTCGGCGAACGTGACCACGTCCCCGGAGGGTGTGATGACGGCCGGGCGGTCGGGATCCGTCGCCGCATAGGTGGCGGGGCGGAAGTGCGTCGGGGGCGGTCCTGGGCTCACGGCCCTCTTCTAGCCCAGCTGGGGCGGGCCGCGCTCAGCACCGGCGTATGACGGCGCCCGGCGGGGCGTTGTCGGAGTAGACGACCAACGGGCCCGGCCCGACGCAGGCCAGGCGCGCCGGCACGGTCCCGACCACACCACATCCTCGTGACGACACGCACCTTCTGCACGATTCTCTCGGCCAACTACCTCCCCAAGGCGCTCGCGCTGGCCGAGAGCCTGCGCCAGCACGAGGACGGGGCGCTCCTCCACATCCTCTTCATCGACGTGGCCCACGACGGCGGACTGCCCCAGCTCGACGGCGTGGTCTGCCTGAGCACGGGGGTGCTCGGCCTGCCGGAGCGGACGGTGCTGGAGCTGACCATGTCCTACGACCTCGTCGAGTTCGCCACGGCGATCAAGCCGCTGCTCTTCAGGCGGTTGCTCGACGATGCCGACCAGGTCTTCTACCTCGACCCCGATACGTACGTCCTCTCGCCCATGCTGGAGCTGTCCCCCGCCCTCGAGACGTCGGCCGGCGGTATCCTGCTGACGCCGCACTTCCTGCGCCCGCCGCCGCTCGATGCGGAAATCTCGGACGGGCACATGCTCCTCGTGGGAGTCAACAACCTCGGCTTCGGGGGTTTCGACCGCCGGTCCTTCGACATGCTCGACTGGTGGTGGGGCCACCTCCGCCGCGAATGTCTCTACGACCCCTTGTCCGGACTCTTCGTTGATCAGAAGTGGATGGACATCGGGGCCACGCTGTTCCAGGCCGGGTCGTTCCGCCACGCCGGCTACAACGTCGGAGTCGCCAACCTGTCCGAACGGCCGCTGGCCGAGGACGCCGATGGCTACTCCATCGCCTCGACCGGAGAGCGACTGCGTCTCTTCCACTTCCACGCGTTCGACTCGAACACGCCTGAGAAGGTCTCAGTGCGGTTCCGACACTCGAACGAGCACAGCGTGCAGGACGACAGCGTCGTGCTCCAGCTGTGCAAGGAGTACGCCACCGTCCTGTCCGGGTACGAGGAGTGCCTGCCGGCGCCCCCGCCGTATCCCTACGCGACGGACACGCGGGGGCGTCCGATCTCGCGGCAGCTTCGCCGGGCCTACGGCCGGGAGGCCCTGGCCGGCGGCGTGGCCCTCCCCTCGCCCTTCGTGCCGGCAGAGGCTCAGGGGTACGAACGCTGGCGCCGCCGGGCCTGGCGTCCCATCGCCAGGGGGCTCCTGGGCGAGGCGGCCAAATGCATCCGGATCGTGCTCCCCGAGGAGTACGACACCGTGAAGAAGCGTTTCCCGGGGCTCGCCGAGCGCCTCCACGAGCGCTTCTCGGGCGGGGCGGGGAGCTGGGGTTGACCGGTCACGCCGTCGACGTGCCGGGCTCCTGCGCTGTGACCGGCACCGGTGACGAGTGGGCGGCTCGGTCGTGAGGTCGCTCGGGGAGGTGACGAGCAGAATGGGCGCCAAGGAACGACTGCGGTTCGCCTACGAGTGGGGACTCAATATCCCGCATCGCCGCAAGGGACAGGGATTCATCCCACGAGACCTTGCACTCTTGTACCGCATGAAGCGTGAGGGCCGCGTCATCCGCGGTCGGGGTACCTATGGCGTGCCCGGCTTCCACACGACCATCCTCGACGAAACCAAGCTGCGCATCGGCAACTACTCGTCGGTGGGGTCCCTGTGCTACCTCGGCGGAGGTCACCCGCCGGACCGGGTCACCACGTACCCGATCGCGGTCAACCTCGGATTGGACAGCATCGGCGACGACGGCTTTCCGGCGCCGAGCAAAGACACCATCATCGGGTCCGACGTCTACGCCACCCACCAGACCGTCGTGCTGAGCGGCTGCACCATCGGCGGCGGGGCCATCGTCGGCATCGCCGGTGTGGTGACCAAGGACGTCCCGGCCTACGCCATCGTGGGAGGGAACCCGGCTCGGCTCATTCGCTACCGCTTCTCTGCGGAACAGATCGCCGCGCTGCTCGAGATCCGCTGGTGGGACTGGCCCGAAGAGGAGATCAAGCTGGCCGCGCCCCGACCTGACGAGCCGCGACGTCAACGCCTTCATCGAGTACGCCCTGAAGCGCGAGCCCGGGTGGGAAGACCCGATGGCGGGAGTGGTGAACCCCGAGGCGAAGGGCTACGAGAAGCCCCGAGGGCACGGGACGCCCATATCACCCGCCGCCTGCCCGACGAGGTGGCCGCGGACGGGATAGGGCGTCCCGGCGCCTACTCCTCCGACGGCGGGTAGCCCATCCGCTCGATGAACCCGGGCAGGACTGCCTCGAGCGCCTCGTAGTGCTCCGGCTTGAAGAGCGCGCGGTAACTCTGACGGTTCACGCGGTAGTGGGACTCCGAGCCGGACGTGCGCTCCGCCAGGTCCTGCTTCTGCAGGGCCTCGCGTGACGTCTCGGCCAGGACCGTGGCGAGCTCGGCTTGCGAGAGCCCGATCCCGCAATGCGCCAACATGCCCTTCACGGCGCCGGCCGGGTCGGCGCCGATGTCCTCGAGGCGCCAGGTGGCCACGGTCTCGTCGGTCTCGTCGACCCCGACCCATGACGCCATGTCGCGCAGATGGTGCTCCCCGTTCTCGATGATCAGGAGCATGGCTTCGTCGATCGACAGCACGTCGAGGAGCGGGCGGTTCTTCTTGAGGTCGAGCACGGTGCGATGGGTGAACCCGGAGAAGTACGCCGACACGACGATGTCCCGCGGGTCCCGGAAGACGTAGACCATCCGGTGCGGCAAGGGGTGGCGGAGCTGCCGGTAGACGTCGTAGGAGACGTAGAGCCCCGGCACGAAGGTCCCGGCAGGAAACGATTCGACCGTGCGCTGGTAGTAGTCGAGCTGCGGGAGCGTGAACAGGCCCGAGTGCGCCCGCACGATGGGGTGGTGGAAGAGCGCCTTGGCCCACTGGCTCCCCGCCTTGGGGCATGACCCCGCGTAGATGTTGGCCATCGCGGGCATGGTGCCCCGCGCCTCGAGCACATGGGCCCTCGCCCGGGCGGCGAAGTGTGCGCCGTACTTCAGCGAGTTGCGTGCCGGTCCCCACTGGACGGCATGGGTGAGGCGGGACCGGATCCGGGCCCGGTCGTCGGCAACAGTCGTCGTCACGTGCGCTCCCTGCTCGGCATCGGCCCTCGGCGAGGATCTGCCTGAGCCTGAGTAACGACAGGAGGCGCCCCACCTGTCGATGGGGACGGGCCCCCCGACCCGGTCGGGAACAAGACCTAGACCGTGTACCGGCGGGCCCCGTCGGCGTCCCGGCGGAACAGACGCAGGTCAGGCAGCTCGCGTACCGCCTCGGCCGGGTTGCCGCGGTAGAAGGTCTGCTCCTTGGTCAACTTGGTCGTCACGACGGAGCCGGCGGACACGATCGAACGAGCAGGGACCCGGGTACCCGACAGCAGGATGCAGCCGGACATCACCACGCTGCGGTGACCGATCTCGACCGGGGACAACACCGGCACGTCTCGCATCAGGTCCATGCTGTGGGTGAGCACCTGGCAGCGGAACCCGATGATACCGGCATGGTCGCCGATGTCCACCCGTTCGGTGCAGTCGATGACATGACCCACCGTGATCTTGGACCACTCCCCCATCGTGAGACTGGAACTGTGGTCCGGGGGGGTGAGGACCTTCTCGGTGAGCGGGTGCGCCGAGATCCAGTTGCGACCGCCGATGCTCGCTCCCTCGGCCAATCGCAACTCGTCGAGATTGCGGAACACGTTGAACGGGCCGATGTTCGCCTCCGGTCCCATCGACACGTGCCGGACGGCGATGAGGCTGCGCCCGATCCGCGCGGTCGGGTGGATGTCCCACCCGAAGACCCTGATGCCCACGAGGCGCCGCAGGGACGCTGGAAGGAAGGGCAGCAGGAGCACCCATACGCGGCGCACGGTTGTTACCCCCCCTTACGCCAATAGGCGCCGAACCCGTCGACGTCGACGATCTCCTCGTCGATCCCGTGCGCCTTGCGGTAGTCGAGGATGGCCTGGCCGGCCTGGGACGCGTGGCTCCCGAAGTCGTCGATGATGCAGAACCCGCCGGGCGAGAGTTTCGGGTAGAGGGCCTCGATCGCCTGCCAGGTCGACTCGTACATGTCGCCGTCGAGGCGCATGACGGACAGGGACTCGATGGGGGCACTGGGCAACGTGTCCTTGAACCAGCCCACCAGGAACTTGACCCGGTCGTCGAGCACGCCGTACCGCTCGAAGTTGTGGCGGACCTGGTCGGCGCCGACGCTGAGACCGCTGCGGGTGTGGAGGTCGTCGTCCGTGTCGGCGGGGTACAGCGTGGCGTTGGGCGGGGGAAGGCCCTGGAACGAGTCCGCCACCCATACGACGCGGCTGGTGTCACCGCGGGACATGAGGTTCGCCTTCATGAAGATGCAGGCGCCTCCGCGCCACACGCCGGCCTCAATGAGGTCGCCGGGAACGTCGTCGTCGAGCACGGTCTGGACGCAGTGCTGGATGTTCTCCATCCGGCGCAGTCCGATCATCGACTCCGCCCGCGAGGGCCAGTCGCGCCCGACCTCGCGCAACGCCGGATCGTAGGGCTTCTTGTACACGATCTCGACGTTGACGCGCGAAGCCATCTGTCCCGCGAAGTTGCCCAGTCGCCGCTTCGTAGAGGTGGAGCCGCCCGTGCGGACGCCCCCCAGAATGCTGTCGTTGTCCTCGGCGAGCGCGCCGGTCAGGCTGCGCTTGAGCAGATCGAGGTAGAGGGATGCGGCATCGGTGGTTTGCTCGACGGGCATCGTCGCCCCGAAGGCCCCCTGCTTCGTGGTGCTGCCCTCCGTCATGATCATCTCCCTCGTGCCCTGCCGTCGCAGGAGCGAACGTCCACCTTGATGCTGTGGAACATCCGGAGATCGCGAAACTGGCGAACAGTTCTCAGCCGACGCAGTGTCGGCCGTCCCGGGCCGCCCAAACGCGCGCTGGAAGGCAGCAGTCGCCTGCGATCCGCGCCCTCCCCTTGGCCAGGCTTCCCGCCAGACACGTCGCCGCCGGCGGGGCCGTGACGATCCAAAAATCCGTTGGCCGATCCCGCGTCCTCCCTGGTCACAGAGCTGACTTCCCCACGCCGCCGCGTGCTGATGACCGTCGGCCGCAAGCCTCGCCCTGTTGCTCCGTTGGTTGGATGGAGGACGACGACGTGTCGCTTGCCGGTGGCCGTGGCCTCGATGCACCCTCCCCGTCACCGAGCCGAAAGGAACCGACCGAGTGGGCACAGACAATGACCAGGTGCGAGCGATCATCCGCGACTTCCTCGAGCGAACGGACAAGGGGGCGGACGGGTGGAGTGACGAGACCGGCCTGTGGGGCGAGGGTCTCGGGCTCGACTCGCTCGAGGCGGCCGAGCTGTCCGCCCTGCTCGAAGACGCGTTCGGATCCGACCCGTTCTCGACCAGCGCGGACCTGCCCGAGACCGTCGGCGACGTCGTCGGCTTCTACACCCCGGTCTCGACCTAGATGATCCTTCTCCTCGAGGAGGCGGCCGCGGCGGCACCCACGGACCATGCCGCCGTCGTCACCCCCGAGGGCTCACTCTCATACGGGGCACTGCTCGACGACGCGCGCCGCGTCGCCGCCGAGCTGCAGCGCCGCAGCGTCACGCGGTTCGCCGTGGTCGAGAGCGATGCCGCTTGGGTCATCCGCCTGCTGGCGGGCGCGGCCATCGCCGGCGCCGAGCCGTGCCAGTACCAGCCGGACACCGCTCCGGGCGAGTTCGCCGAGCAGGCGCACGCCCTCGGCCATGGAGTGGTCGTGACGCAGCGGCGGGACCTCGAAGGCTGCTTCGAGCTGATCCGTCCCGACGAGCTCACCGCGGCCTCCGAGCCGCCCGCCGCCGGGGCGCCGGACGGTGCGCAGCCGATCATGATCCGCACGACCGGGACGACAGGACTCCCGAAGGCCGCACGTCACGACTGGCGCGTCCTGGAGAAGACGGTTGCGTCGGTCCGTCCCATGCCCCACCGGCGCTGGCTCTTGGCGTACGGCCCGCACCAGTTCGCCGGGATCCAGGTGCTGCTGCACGTGTTGGCGAGCCGGGCCACGCTGGTGGCTCCCTTCCCGCGTCAACCGAAGGACGGGCTGCGGGCGCTCCTCGACGACGGCGTCACGTGCGTGAGCGCGACGCCCACGTTCTGGCGCTTCCTGCTGGCCGAGGCCCGGAGCCGCATGACCACGCTGCCGGCGCTCGAACAGATCACCCTTGGGGGCGAGGCGTCCCCGGGCGGCCTCCTCGAGGATCTCCGGGCGACGTTCCCCGCTGCGAAGGTGTCCCAGGTCTACGCGACGACTGAGCTGGGGTCCATCACCTCGGTGCGGGACGGCAAGCCGGGCATCGCGGTCGACTCCCTCTTCAGTGAGTCGAACCCAGCGTCCTGCGTGCGGGTCGCCGACGGCGAGTTGTGGGTGCGCGCCGGCACCGGCATGCTCGGCTACGCCGGGGACGAAGGTGGCGATCCGGCGCCTGCCTCGACGGCGCCGGACGACTGGCGACCGACCGGTGACCTGGTGCAGATCGTGGGCGACCGGGTCCTGTTCCACGGGCGGAAGTCGGAGGTGATCAACGTCGGGGGCGTGAAGGTCCATCCCCTGCCGGTGGAGGAAAGGATCGCCTCGCTGGAGAGCGTCGTCCTCGCCCGGGTCTTCGGACGCCCCAATCCGCTGACCGGCTCCATCGTCGCTGCCGAGGTCGTGCCGGCGGGCGGCGTGGCAGGAGCGGACGTCGCGACGTTGCGCTCCGAAGTCACGGCCGCCGTCGCCGACCTGCCGCCGCGCCTGGCAGCCGCGCAGTGTCTCGTTCGTCGACGCCATCGAGACCCGCGGCGGCAAGACGGTGCGAGGGACGCACGCGTGACGCCGACCGACGAGCCCCGTCTGGCGCTGATCACCGGTGGCAGCAAGGGATTGGGTGCCGGACTGGTCGATGCCTTCCTCGAGGCCGGCTACTGCGTGGAGACCTGCGCTCGCTCCACCACCGACGCCGTCCGGGCCTGGGAGGACGACCCGCAGCTCAAGGAGCAGTTCCACTTCACCACCGCCGACATCTCGGACCCCGCCGGGGCCGAGCGATTCGTGAAGGACGCGGCGGCGCGCTGGGGCCGCATCGACGTGCTCGTCAATAACGCCGGAGTGGCGCGGGAGGGTGTGATCGGTCTCTTCGACGACGATGCGCTGGACCAGGTGGTGGACCTCAACCTCAAGGGGACCGTGTACGTGACCAGGGCGGCCAGCCGGGTGATGCTCGCGCGCCGGTCCGGCTCGATCGTCAACATCTCCTCGGTGGTCGGGCTGTCGGGGTACCGCGGCCTGTCCGTCTACGGCGCCACCAAGGCCGCCCTCGACGGGTTCACCAGGGGCCTCGCCCGCGAGCTCGGCTCGAGGGGCATCACGGTCAACAGCGTGGCCCCGGGCTACCTGCGCACCGAGATGAGCCACGGCCTCGACGCGGGCCAGCTCGGGCAGATCACCCGGCGCACCCCGGCGGGACGGCTCGGTGAGCCCGAGGACGTGGCGCGTGCCGTGCTGTTCCTGACCGACCCCGCCAACACGTACATCACCGGCCAGGTGATCGTGGTCGACGGTGGGCTGACGTCCTGACGAGCCCACGACGTCGGCGGCGCACAACGTCGCCCGCTCCCGCACTCACCCCCGCTTGGGCGACCAGTCCCAGCGCCGCAGGCTGACGAACACACCGACCGCCCCCCAGATCGCGACCACGAGCAGGTCGTTCCACACCGACGTGCCCGGGATTCCGTTGAACGAGTCGACCATCGCCAGGATGAGATGGCGGATGGGGAAGACGCCGGTGAACGTCGCCAGGCCCGAGCCGGGCCGGACCGGGAAGTAGAGACCCGACAGCGCCACCAGGATGAAGAAGACGAGGCTCACGACCGGCCCGGCGGCGTCGGCGTTGGGCACCACCGTGCTGATGCCCACCCCCAGGGCCGTGAAGCTCAGCAGGCCCACGAAGAGGACGAGGAGGAACGCCCCGACATCCTGCGGGCCGTGCACCGCATACCCGAAACGCCCGACCGCCAGCAGCAAGACGACCTGGATGAGGGCGATGATCATCCAGTTGACGAAGATGGCGGCCAGCAGCATCCAGGTGGGGAGCGGGCTCAGCCGAAGCCGCTTGAGCAGCCCCATCTCGCGCCGGTTGACCATGGTGATGGCCAGGACGTTGAAGCAGGCGGCCATGATCCCGTACGCCGCGAACGCCGGCACGTAGTACTGGCCCAGGTTGATAGGCAGGTAGTTGACCGTCGAGTGCCGGGACGTGGACAAGAAGATGACGATGAAGACCACCGAGAAACCGATGGTGATCAGCGCGCCGATCGGATTGAGCCAGAAGGAGAGCTGTTCGAACCGCACCTGGCGCGCCACCAGGGGGATGTCGCTCACGCCCCGGAACGATCCCTTGACCGGCGTGTCGGCACTCGTCATCACACCGACCCCCCCTGCTCGGAGCTCTCGTTGCGCCGCACGGCCCGCTCCTGGGTGAGTCCGAGGTAGATGTCCTCCAACGAGACGCGCAGGACCGACAGCCCCTGCAGCGGGTGGCCGCCCTCGAGCGCCCACCCCGTCAGCTCGTGCAGGACCCGGACTTCGTCCTCGGTGTGGATCTCGACATGGCCGTCGTCCGACGGCTCCGCCCGGACCGGGAGCGACGCAGCCGACACCCCCTCGGGCAGGCGGAAGCGGATCGTCACCGCACCCAGGTCGCGTCCACCGATGGACGACGGCGTGCCGCTGGCCACGACCTCCTGGCCGAAGAGGACCGCCACCCGGTCGGCCAGCGCCTCCACCTCGTCCATGTAGTGCGTCGTCAGAAGCACCGTGGTACCCCCGGCGGCCAGACGCCGGATGAGCTCCCAGGTGTCGCGTCGGCCCGAGGGGTCGAGACCGGTCGTAGGCTCGTCGAGGAACAGGAGGTCCGGGTTGCCGATGATCCCGAGACCCACGTCGAGCCTCCGCTGCTGACCGCCCGACAGCCGTTTGACACGGGCGTCCGCCTTCTCCTCCAGCCCGATCAGCTCTATCACCTCGTCGACCGGCCGCGGGTTGGGGTAGTAGCCGGCGTTGCGACTGAGCACCTGGCGTACCGAGTAAAAGGGCTCGACCGCCAGCTCCTGCAGCACGACGCCGATGCGCGTGCGCAGCCAGCGCTGGGTGGCGTGGTCGGCGGGATCGACTCCGAGCGTCTGGACCCGCCCGGCGCTGCGCTCCCGAAAGCCCTCGAGGATCTCGACCGTGGTCGTCTTGCCCGCACCGTTCGGTCCGAGCAACGCGAACACCTCGCCCCGCTGCACTTCGAAGCTGACGTCGCGCACTGCGACGTTGTCACCGTAGGACTTGGCGAGATGCTCCACGCTCACGGCCGGCACGTCGACCCCGCAAACGTCCCGTGCACGCGGCCGCGCCCGTGCCGACATGCCTTCCCCGTCACCATGACGCCCGACGCTAGCGGAGGATCCTGCGGCAACAGGCTGCTACGACGTTGCCGTTGCCCCCACCTCGAGGCCCGTCCCTCGGGCCCCCGGGGAACCGGCCTCGGTCGCCACCAGCACCTTGTCCAGCAGGTCACGCAGCTGGCGCAATTCTGTGTGCGACAGCGCTGCGAACGCCGCCGGCGGCACCGACAGGACGGCGTCGATCTCCGCCGCCAGGAGGCGGCCGGCGTCGGTCAGCACGATGATCTTCACCCGTCGGTCGTCCGGCGCGGGCTCCCTCCGGGCCAGACCGCGCTCGTCGAGGTCGTCCACGAGAGCCGTGATGTACGAGGGATCCACGCCGATGCCACGGGCCATCTCACCCATCGACACCCCGTCGCCCTTGGACAGGCGCATCAGGGTCTTGATCACCCCCGGTGAGAGCTTCGTACGGACGCCCAGCGCCGCCAGACGCTCCACGTGCTCGCCCTCGAAGGCGATGCGGCGCAGGCGCTCGAAGGCGTCCTCGGCCATTCCCATGACCCGATTGTCCCACCGACCAAACTCTTTGACAACACCAGATCTTTGAGTAATCTTAAGTATTCCATGGCCCGCACCACTGCCCCCGCCGACCCCTTCACCCTGACCCCCGAAGTCAAGCGGACCTCCACCGTCGTCGTCCTGGGATCGATCATGTCGATCCTCGACACCACGATCGTGGCGGTGGCCCTGGCCACCCTGGGCCGCGACTTCCACGTCTCGGTCACCACCATCCAGTGGGTCTCGACGGGCTACCTGCTGGCGCTGGCCATGGTGATCCCGGTCACCGGATGGGCGGTCGACCGCTTCGGGGCGAAGCTCATCTGGATGACGTCGCTGAGCCTCTTCATCGTCGGCTCGTGCCTCTGTGGCGTCGCCTGGTCGGCCAATTCGTTGATCGCCTTCCGGGTGCTCCAAGGGATCGGCGGCGGGATGCTGCTCCCCGTCGGACAGTCGATCCTCGCCCGCGCCGCGGGACCGCAGCGCATGGGCCGCGTCATGAGCATCATCGGAGTGCCCATGGTGCTGGGCCCCATCATGGGACCGATCATCGGCGGCCTCATCGTGTCGAACTACAGCTGGCGCTGGATCTTCTACATCAACCTGCCCATCGGCATCGTGACGCTCCTGCTCTCCAGCCGTTGGCTGCCCAAGTGGGACACCGACGAGCGTTTCGCATCCGCCTTCGACACGCTCGGGTTCTGCCTGCTCTCCCCCGGGCTGGCGGCGCTCGTCTACTCCCTTTCGGAGGTGGGCACCACCGGCAGCTTCACCAGCTTCTCGGTCGTCTTCAGCTTCGTCCTCGGCCTCGTGCTGATGACCGGGTTCGCCTTGCACGCGCTGCGCATCAAGAACCCCCTCTTGGAGCTGCATCTGTTCAAGGACCGCACGTACTCCATCGCCAACATCTGCATCTTCGTCCTGGGCGCGACGCTGTTCGGGTCGATGTTCCTGCTGCCCTTGTACTACCAGGTCGCGCGCGGCCAGGAGGCGTGGGTGGCCGGACTGCTGATGGCGCCACAGGGCATCGGCGCCGCCTGCATCATGCGCTGGGCGGGCAGCTTCACCGACCGGTTCGGCCCGCGCCGGATCGTCCCGTCCGGCATCTTGCTCATGGCGGCGGCCACGGTCCCGTTCGCCTTCGTGACCACGTCGACCAACGAAGTGCTCCTGGCCGTCTCGCTCTTCGTGCGCGGCCTCGGCCTGGGCCTCACAATGATGCCGGTCACCGCCGCGGCCTATTACAACCTCAACCACGCGGAGATACCCAAGGCCACCACGACGATGAACATCGTCCGCCAGGTGGGCGGCTCGGTGGCCACGGCCCTTTTCGCCGTCGTGCTGGAGCGACAGATCGTCTCGCAGCTCGGACCGGCCGCAGCCAAGGCGGGTGGCAGTGCCGGCGTCATCTCCTCCACGGCGAAGCTCCCCCCGCAGGTCGCCGACTCCGTGGCCGCCGCCTTCGCCCACACGTTCTGGTGGTCGGTGGGCGCCATCTTGCTGGCCTTTATCCCGACGCTCTTCCTCCCGAACCGCCCTGCCCCCGCAGCGACAGTGGCATCGACCGAGAGTGCCGACGACGGAGCGACCCTGGGACCTCGTGTCGCGGGGGCGGGGGCGATCCCCGACTGAGCGCGTCCGTCCCACCCCCAATCGTGGACGAGATCGCGTCCTTGCTCGGGCGGGCCGGGTGCGTGGCCGCCGACGACGAGGCCGCTGAACTGGCGGCGGCGGCGAACGGCGACCCCGCGGTGCTGCACTCACTGGCTGAGCGCCGCCTCGGCGGAGAACCGCTGGCCTGGATCACCGGCCGGAGCGCCTTCGGCGATCTCAGCGTCCGGGTCGACCACGGCGTGTACGTCCCCCGGTGGCAGAGCCTCCCGCTGGCCCGGCGTGCGGCGGGGAGGCTGCCCGAGGGCGGCACTGCCATCGACCTCTGCACCGGGTCGGGGGCGATCGCCGCCGCGCTCGGCATGGCACGACCGGGCGCCCGCGTCGTCGCGACCGACCTCGACCCCCGCGCCGTGGCCTGCGCCCGGGCCAACGGCGTCGAGGCCTATCGCGGTGACCTCTTCGCCGCCGTGCCCCCGGAGCTGAGGGGCGCGACCGACGTGGTGGTCGCCGTGGTGCCCTACGTCCCCCGCCCCCTGCTCCACCTGCTCCCACGAGACACGCTGCGCTTCGAGGATGCCGCCCACTACGACGGCGGTCCCGATGGCACCGACGTCTTGTGCCGGGTCCTCACCGAAGCGCCCCGCTTCCTCCGTCCGGGGGGTGCCGTGCTGCTGGAGGTCGGGGGGGACCAGGCCGACCTCCTGCGACCCCTGATGGGACGTCTCGGCTACCGGTCGATCGAGACCTGGTCGGACGAGGACGACGACCCTCGTGGGGTGCTGGCCGTCGTGCGGGGCGGGGCCTAGCGTCGGGCGAACACAGTGGCGACGGCGGTGCGGTCGACGACGCGCCAGCGCGGGTCCCGGGACAGGTACTCGGAGAGCGCGGTGTGAGGCGCCCAGACGACATACGAGACGTCGGCGCGGGAGAGCAACGGATCGGGATTCGTGGTCAGGTTGGTCACCGCGAAGAATTCGGTGAGCACGTCCCCCTCGAACAGGTCGGTGCGGCCGTCGGCGAAGGTCGCCCGGTGACGCGCGATCGAGTAGTCGCCCCAGGTGTACTCCGTGAAGATCCGCCCTTGATGCGGGGCGAGGTAGTCGAAGGCCTGCACCGGCAGTGTCGACGACACCGTCCCCGCCGGTACCGAGGGGGCCGCGAGGATGAGGATCGCGCAGACGACGAGCCCGCCACCCGCCCATCGACGCGCCACGGTCCCCCACGCGGGCCTGGCGGGGAGGGCGGCCGCCAACCCGGCCGCGACGACCATGAGGTACACCACCAGGCGCTGCGTCCTGAGGGCTTCGACGAAGAGCACTGTGGCCAGTGAGCCCTCGAGCACGGGGATCCGCCGCGTACGCACGCACGCGACGAGCACGAGCAGGGGCACGCAGTACACGAGAACGACCGTGAACGAGTGGAAATTGGGCGAGTTCCACTCGTCGATGTACCGCGCGATCTGCGAGTTGCCCGCCACCCTGACGTCGTAGGCCAACAGCCCCGGGCCGTAGGGCGTGAAGCACGAGGCCAGCAGACTGCCCAGCAGCGCGAGGGCGAGCGAACCGGGGTACGGGGACTGCCGCACGCCGCCGATCCGTGCCACCAGGCGGGCCGGCGCCAGCGACCACCCCAGCTCGACGCCGAGCACGAGCAGCCCGATCAGGATCGATCCGTGGGTGTTCACCCATGCCACGCACAACAGCGGGAGCGCGAGCAGCCAGCGCCGATCGGCCCGCCCCTTGGTCAGCATCAGCAGCTCCACCGGCAGCCAGACGAGCGAGAAGTCCAGTCCCCTGTCGCTCACCAGCACGCCTGCGATGCCCAGCGCGAAGAGCAGGACGATGGCGACGACCCGTCCACCCCGCGCCCCCAGGGCGCGCGCGTAGGACGCCGTCGCCACAAGGCTGGCCGCACCCAGGACGACGGGGTAGAGGTTGTAGGCAGCCGCACCGAATGCCCGGGAGAGCCCGGCCAGAGCGACCTCGGAGCCCCACTCGTCGGTCACCCAACGACGATGCGACTCCGTGTAGCTGAAGGGATCCAGGCCCATGATGGCGTGGTGGCCGAGCATCCACTGGCCCGCGGCCAGGGACCAGAAGGCGTCATTGGAAAGTTCCCGCCCGAGCGCGACAGCCGTGATGTAACCGATGCCGATGGCGAGGCCGATCAGCTCGATCGAACGTTGCGACATGCGGCGCGGTGCCTCGGACCGCCCCGGACGCACAGGGGCGGCGCCGGCCGTCGGCACATTGCGTGTCTCGACGGCCCGGACGCTCGCCTGCACCTGCTCCCCCCTCGTGCCGGTCCCCCAACCGGCGCCCCTGGGGCACGGTACAACGGCCACCGTCACTTGGCCGTCGCAGGACGGTTGCCATCGCGTGGCTTGCCTCAGCAGCTGGGTTGCAGAACGAGGGCCTTCGCCAGGGCCGCCCACTCGTACGCGAACTGGTACAGCCATTCCGAGATCCCCTGTGGGGGGAAACCGACCTCGAGGATCTGGCCCGGGTAGCACCGTCCGATCCGGAGCCGGGCCCGTGAGGCCTGCGTCGTGGGAAGGACGACGATGATGCGCTTCCAGTCGTCGCGCGCGGCCAGGCGCGCGATGGATCGGGCTTCTCCCTGGGTCGACTGCGGGTCGGCGCGGAAGCACAGCACGCGGACATGCGGGACGGCGACCCTCAAGGGCTCGCACGGCACCCATGGCTGCAGGGAGAACGCGATCGTCGGGGCGTACCCCTCGCGGGCGAGCTGCTCGCCCTTGTCGACGGCCAGGAGGCCGTGCCCACCGAGGACGACGATGGCATCCGACCGCTCGGGGGCGTTGAGATCGGGATAGACGAAGAGGACTGCGGTCAGGCCGCAGAAGACGACGAAGAGGACGAGCGGCGCCGTTGCCGGGACCCAGGCCCGCCCCGACCCGAGAAACCGCGGACGCCGCGGGGCCCCGGCACCGCGTTGCACGGCGGGGACCTCGTCCTCATTCCGTGCCGGCGCAGCCCGGTCCCCGACGACCACTAGCGGATGAGCGGGTCCCGCGGCAGGCCCAGTATCCGCTCCGCGATCTGGTTGCGGGTGATCTCCGAGGTCCCACCGGCGATCGACATCGCACGCGTCGCCAGCTGCGAGTACCCGGCACGCCCTCCTTCGCCGTCGAGGAATGTCGTGGACGCGCCCACGAGGTCCGCCTGCAGCCGAGCGCGGTCGTGCCCGTGCTCGGCGAGCACGAGCTTGGTCACGTTGCCCTCGGGTCCCGGTCCCGAACCGCTCACCGCCCGCTGCGCCCGGCGCAGGTTCAGGACCTTCAGGACGTGCTCCTTGGCCAGGATCGCGCCGATGCGCGCCGACGCTCCGGGCACCCGATCACCGCCGCTCTTCAGGAGCGCGAGAAGGTCCATGGGGGGATAGATCCCTCCGGTCCCGCTCCCGATGGAGACCCGCTCGTTGCCCAGCGTGGAGCGGGCGACGGTCCACCCGTCGTTCGGTGTCCCCACGACGTCGTCGTCGGCAACGAAGACATCGTCGAAGAAGACCTCGTTGAAGTCGGCGTTCCCGGTGATCTGCCGCAGCGGCCGGACCTCGACTCCGGGCGCATGCATGTCGATGACCATGGTGGTGATGCCTCGGTGTTTCGGCGCGTCGGGATCGGTCCGGACGGTCGCCAGCCCGAGATGGCAGTGCTGGGCGCCGCTCGTCCACACCTTCTGGCCGCTGACCCGCCAACCCCCTTCCACCCGTGTCCCGCGCGTCGTCACTGCCGCTGCGTCGGATCCGGCGTCGGGCTCACTGAAGAGCTGGCACCAGACGTACTCACCCATGAGCGTCTTGAAGACCCACCGCTCCACCTGGTCGGGCGTGGCGTACTGGTTGACCGTCATGATGTTCCAGCCCGTGATGCCGAGTCCGGGCACCCGTATGCCGGCGCTGCGGAGCTCCTCGTCGATCACGATCTGCTCGACCGCCCCCGCACCGCGCCCCCAGGGCTTCGGCCAGTGGGGCACCATGAGCCCCGACTCCACCAGCGCCCTGCGTTGCTCGGCGCCCCGCAACGTTACGATGCGCTCTGCCTCGGCCCGCACCGCCGCACGGACGGCATCGGCCTCCGGCGGGAGTTCCAGTGAGACCTCCCTGGTCGCCCCGGTGGCCGCCTGCTCGGTCACGTCCTCGGCGTCGGCGGGCGATCCCAGAGTTCGCGTTGAGCACCAGCGCCCGGCGCAGGAACAGGTGGGCGTCGTGCTCCCAGGTGAAGCCGATGCCGCCGTGCACCTGGATGTTCATCTGGGCGTTCTGCACGGCGGGAGCGAAGGCCAACTGTGCCGCCATGGCCGCGGCCAGACTGAACTCGTCCACCGCGTGCGACGACGCCCGCGCGGCGTCCCAGACGGCGGCGGTCGCGAGCTCCGTGGCAACGAGCATGTCCGCGCAGTGGTGCTTCACCGCCTGAAAGGTGCCGATCGTGCGCCCGAACTGCACGCGCTCCTTGGCGTAGGCCACAGCCGCGTCCGTGCAGGCGGCCATGAGGCCGACCGCCTCCGCAGCACCGAGCGTGCGGGCCAGCGCCCGCGAGCGGCGCGCCGCGCCAACGAGGACGTCGTCCGCACCCACGGGGAAGGAGGACACCGCCACAAAGGCCGAACGGCGTGCCGGATCGAGATCGTTCGCCCCCCCGCGGGCGACACCGTTTCCGCCCGGTCGCACCACCACGACGTCGTCACCCGCCCGTAACAAGAGGAGATCCGCACTCGCTCCGCCGAGGACGACCCCACCGTCACCGTCGAGGATCCCGTCGCTGAGGCGCAGTGACCCGCCGAGCCCCAGTGCCCCAGCCGTGCTCCCGTCCGCCAGGCCGGGGAGCAACGCCGCGCGCTGCTCCTCGTTGCCGCACTGCGCGACGACAGCAGAGGCGAGGACGGTCGGCAGGAACGGTCCGGGCGCCACCTGGCGCCCGGACTCCTCGAGCACGGTGACCAGTTCGCTGAGCCCTGCGCCGCTGCCGCCGTAGCGCTCGGGCAGGTGGACGCCGAGCCAGCCGAGCTCCGCCATCTCCCCCCAGTAGGGCGGGCGCGGCTCGTCGGACGCCTCCAGCAGGGCCCGGTTCGCCGCCGAGCGCGCCGTGTGCAGCCAGGACGGCCCGCACGGTGGTCCCCAGTTGCTGATGTTCGTCGGTGATGGCGATGGGCATCGGCTTGCTCCCTCGTGGGTCGCGCTCCAACGGGAGCGGGTGCCGCTCCCGGAGGCAGCGAGACTAGATCCTTGGCGAAAGTCCTGGTCGCCGCTCCTAGGGCGACTGCCAGACCCTGACCCAGTCGATGTGCATCGTCGCAGGGAGTGGGGTCGTCCCGGGAATGAACTTGTTGCTCCCGATGCCCAGCGCAGAGGTGAAGGCCAGGAAGAAGGGTTGATCGAACGGCTCCGGCGCCACATCGGGACTCGTCACGTACGGCCCGTAGGCGTCCGTCATGCAGGCGACGCCGTTGAAGTAGGTGGTGATGGTGGTCGGTGTCCACGAGACGGCGTACGTGTTGATCTGCCCGGCGGTGGCGACACCGGGGATGGTGCAGGCCCCGATGCCGGCGTTGGGATCGTTGCCCGACCCCGGATAGTGCGTGACCGGGACGTCGGCGTCGGGAAGATCGGAATAGAACTCGGCGTAGTCGATCTCCCCGCTGTCGGGCCAGGGCCCGTAGAGCTTTTCGTTCTCCGGGTAGAGCCAGAGGGACTCCTGAAGGCCCGGTACCGATGTCGGCGGCAACGCGGCCCGAGCTTCGAAGTAGCCGTACCTCTGGCTGAACAACTGATACGAGGACACCATGCCGCCTTGGTACTGGGTGAAGGAGCCGACGCCGTCGAGACGATGGCAGTACGTCAATGGGCCCTGCACCACCGAGAGGTTCAGGTACCCGTCCGACTCGGAGATCGTCTCGGGACTGTTGACGTAGCACACCTGCGCCCCCATGCCCGTGGAGTAGCCGCTCGTGCTCGTGAGTTGCGGTTGCCATTTGGTGGTGTCGAGCGAGGACCCGTTGAACTCGTCGTCGAACGTGCACCGCCAGGAACCACTCGGCGGCGCGATCGAAGCCGGGGCCCCGTCGCACGGGCCCGATCTCCGAATCGCCGATGCGCCCTCCGACGTCGTGGGCGACTGAGGGGTCGTGGCGAGCGCCGACGTCGTCGGTGGTGGCGTCGTCGGCGTCGGCGGCAGCGGCGGCGGCTGGGGCTGCCCGGTCGTCGTGGTCAGGGGACCCGATGCCGCCGCGGGCGCCGGTGCCGTACACGTACCCGCCCGCGCAAAGCGCGCGCGGCACGTCCGGGGCTTCCCCGCATGCAAACCCGCACCGCACGCACTGCGCACCTTTGCCGGACCGTGCTTGACGGGGCAGTTCGCAGCCGGCATCGAGGGGTGTGCATCGGAGAACGCGACCTGCGCCGGAGATGACCTGCCTGCGGAGAACGGAACGCCCACCACCGCCGTCACCACGCACACAACGATCGCAACGCCGCACAGCGAGCACGCGACCGCTCGGGCGCCTGGCCGCCACCGAATCTTTGGTTCCGCCACCAGTCTCCCTCCGAGTTGGCAAATGCGTTTGCCTCCGACGGAAACGCCCGGCGCACCGAAAACTTGCCGAGATCGGTCGCCGGCCGACCGAGCCAACGTTCGAACCGACATTGGGGTTGGCTGTCAGTCCGACGTGCTCCGCCAACTCAGTCCGTGGTGCTCCGCCAACCCCCTGGCGCAAAAGACCAGGTGAGGTGCGGACGCCGCCACGGGGGAGCCCGGTGCGTTTGCTAGCCTCGCTTCGTGAGGTAGAGCAAGACGTTGCCCGGCGGCCCGTGCCGCAGTCTTCGTCCGACCATCCCGGAGTCTCTCGTGCCTCTTCTCGCCACCCCCGCCGCGACCCTCGTCGCCCACCGCCTCAGCTACGAGCGCAGCGGTCACGCCGTCCTCGACCGCGTGTCCCTGACCGTCGGGCCGGACGTCTGCCTGGGCGTGGTCGGCCCCAACGGCGTCGGCAAGTCGACGCTGCTGCAGATCCTCGCTGGGCTGTTGGTGCCCGCAGCGGGTCAGGTCCGGATCGACCCGCCCACGGCGACCGTCGGCTACCTCGCTCAGGAGCACCTGCGCACGACCGGCGAGACCGTGCCGCGCCGCGCTGTACCGCCGCACCGGTGTCGCGGCGGCGGAAGCCGATCTCGCCACGGCCGCAACCGCCCTCGGGGCGGGCGACGCCGGGGCGGACGACCGCTACGCCACGGCCCTGGCGCGCTTCGAATCCATCTCCGCCGGCGACTTCGAGGCCCGCCTCACATCCACCCTCGAGCAGGTCGGCCTTCCGCCGGCCCTGGCCGGACAGGGGGTCGCGACGCTGTCGGGTGGGCAGGAAGCGCGCGTGGCCCTGGCCGCCGTCCTGCTGGCCCGCTTCGACGTGACGCTCCTCGACGAGCCCACCAACGACCTCGACTTCGACGGCCTGGCCCGGCTGGAAGATCTGGTGGCCCGCCGCCGGGGCGGCATGGTCATCGTCTCGCACGACCGAGCCTTCCTCGATCGCGCCGTGACGGACGTCCTCGAACTGGACGAGCACTCCCGCACCGGGCGTACGTACGGTGGTGGCTGGGCGGGATACCAGGCCGAGCGCGAGGCAGATCGGGCCCATGCCGCCGAGGCCTACGCCGTCTACGAGGAGCAGCGGGCGGAACTGCGCCGGCGGGCCCAGCGTGAGCGTCAGTGGGCCACGTCCGGCGTCAGCCGCGAGAAGAGGCACCCGCGCGACAACGACAAGGCCCAGAGGGACTTCCGGATCAACCGGACGGAGAAGCTCGCCTCGCGTGCCCGGCGCACCGAACGCGCCCTCGAGTCGCTCGAGGCGGTCGAGAAGCCATGGGAGGGCTGGAACCTCCAGTTCACCATCAACGAGACGCGCCGCTCGGGTGCCGTCGTCGTCAGCCTCGTCGACGCGGTCGTCGAACGCGGTGGCTTCACGCTCGGCCCGCTCGACCTGGACATCGCATGGGCGGACCGGATCGCACTGGTGGGTCCCAACGGATCGGGCAAGACCACGTTGGTCGAGGCCGTGCTCGGGCGCCTGTCGCTGACGCGAGGAACGCGACGCATGGGTCCGAGCGTCGTCGTCGGCGAGCTCGCCCAGGACCGGCGTGTCCTGCGCAGCGCGTCGAGCGTGGTCGAGGCGTTCACCGCCGCGACCGGGCTCCCGCGCGATCGGGCCCGGTCGCAACTGGCCAAGTTCGGGCTGGGCCCGGACGCGGCGCTGCGGCCACCGGACTCGCTCTCTCCCGGCGAGCGCACCCGCGCCGAGCTGGCCGCGTTCGCCGCGACGGGAGTGAACTTCCTCGTCCTCGATGAGCCCACGAACCATCTCGACCTCCCCGCCATCGAGCAGCTGGAGTCCGCGCTGCACGGCTACGGGGGCACGCTGTTGCTCGTCTCGCACGACCGTCGCCTCCTCGAGGCCGTCCCCCTGACCCGCCGCGTGGAACTCCCCCTCCCACCACCCGACCAGGGGCTCCGGGTCCTGCCCGACGGCCGATAGGTCCCGGGTCATGGGCGAGGGCCGGCGCAATCCCCGTGGCACGTTCGCGACGGGCGAGCACGGGTACGCGGATGCACGGATCCCCTCGGCGGGACAGCACCGCGATCGCAACTCGGTTGCGCCGCCGCGTCCACCGCGGAACGTCACTCTGTTGTGCAGAGGTAGTCAGTCCTGCGCAGCGGGCACCGGAGAGACGTGCCCACGAGGAGGGCGACCAAGACCAGGGTGGAGACCGGGTCGCAGACACGGGGAGTTGACGATGACGGACAGCCTCAAGATCGCGGAGCAGATGGTCGTGCAGTTGATCGCGGTGACCAACCGATCATGTGCCGGAGCCACCTGGCGCTACGAGCTCACCAGCGAGGTCGACAACATCGAGGTCATCGCCGGACGCCAGGGGGACACCGACATCCACACGCTGCGCATCCACCCGTGCTGGCTGCATTACGTCGTGTCGCAGGGTGACTTCAAGTCCTGCGTGGCCGACGAGATCGTGGCCTGGTACCTCCTCTCACGACTGACCGGCGAGGCGAGAACCACCGTCTGAGGAGTCCATCGATCCGGAGCCCCTCGGGACGCTCCGGTCTCGCCCTCGCTCAGGCGAACCGGTCCCGCAGCGCCGCCGCGGCGGCCGACATCCCGCACATGCCGTGGACGCCCCCTCCCGGCGGCGTGGAGGCCGAGCAGAGATACACGCCGTCGAGCGGCGTCCGATAGGGGTTCCAGCGTGGCACGGGCCGGAACAGCGTCTGGCGCAGGGTCGACGCACCGCCGCTGACGTCGCCGCCCAGGAGGTTCGGGTTGTGCGCTTCCGCCTCGGCCGCCGTCCGCACGGCCCGGGCCAGCACGCGGTCGCGGAAGCCGGGTGCGAACCGCTCGATCTGCGCTTCCATGCGCTCGCTCATGTCGACGTCGGAACCGTTCGGCACATGGCAGTACCCCCAGAGCGTCTGCCGCCCCACCGGCGCCCGGGTCGGATCGACCACCCCGGGCTGGACCACGAGGACGAAGGGGTGCTCGGCATGGCGCCCGGCGCGCACGGCGGCCTCGGAGCGCGCCACCTCGTCGAAGGTGCCGCCCACATGGACGGTGACGGTGCGGCGGCAGGCGTCGGCGCTCCAGGGCACCGGGCCGTCGAGGGCCCAATCCACCTTGCAGGCCCCGGGGCCGGGCCGGAAGCGCGCCCACGGCCGGGCCGCCCGCCGCGAGAGGCGCGGGCCGGCCAGTGCTACGAACTGGCGGGGTGACACGTCGAGCAGCACTGCACGCGCCGGGGGGAGCTCGGAGAGGGAGCCGACCCAGCGGTCCGTGTGCACGACGCCGCCGTGACGGCGCAGCTCGGCGGCCAGCCCCTGGGTGATGGCGGCGCTGCCCCCCTCGACGACGGGCCAGCCGACCCCGTGGCCCAGCGCGGTGAGCAGGAGCCCGAAGGCCGACGTCAGCGGCGCCGTCAGCGGTTCCATGGAGTGCGCCGCCGCGCCGGCCAGCAGCGCCCGCCCGGCGTCGGTGGTGAAGCGTCGCGTGGCATGGCGGACCGACGGGCCGCCGACGAGGGCGAACCGGGCCAGCGCCAGGGGGTCACGGGGGATGCTCCGCATCGGGCCCAGCACGTAGGGGACGATCCGGTCGAGCCAGTCCACCAGGGGCCCCACCAGCTCTCGGTACGCCGCGGCGTCCCCGCCGAGATGCGACGCCGTCTCCTCGAGGCTCCGGTGCAGTGCGGCGGCCCGCGGACCGCCCAGCGGATGTGCGAAGGCCACCTCCGGCTGGCGCAGGACCACGCCCAGGCCGGCGAGGTCCAGGGTACGGAAGAAGGGCGAGGCCACCAACGTCGGATGCACCGACGAGCAGACGTCGTGGCGGAACCCGGCCAGCGTGAGGGCCTCGGTGCGCGTCCCGCCGCCGACGGTCGGCGCACCCTCGTACACCTCGACGCCATGCCCCGCCCGGGCCAGGGTGATCGCTGCGGCGAGGCCGTTGGGCCCCGAGCCGACCACGACGGCGTCCGTCCGCTCCACACACCGACGTTACCGACCGCCATCCCAGGCTGCGCCGGCCCGGCTGGCGCGCGGTCCGCATGCTCAATAGGTTGCGTTGACCGGGAGACACCGGATCCGCGATCACCGGATCGCTCCGACGCAAGGGGGGCTCACATGGCAGAGGTCCAGGGAACCTGCGACCCACGTTTCGACGCCGTGCGTTCCACGCTGGCCGACCAGCTCGAGACGGGGGCCGACCTGGGCGCGTCGGTCGCCGTCTTCGTGCACGGGGAGCCCGTCGTCGACATCTGGGGGGGCTGGGCCGACGCGGAGCGGACCAAGCCCTGGGAGCGCGACACCGTCACCAACGTCTGGTCGACCACCAAGACCATGACCTTCCTGGTGGCGCTCATGCTGCACGACCGCGGTGAGCTGGACTTCCATGCCCCCGTGGCCACCTACTGGCCCGAGTTCGCGGCCAACGGCAAGGAGCGCATCGAGGTGCGCCACGTCATGGGGCACACCGCCGGGCTCTCGGGGTGGGAGGAGCCCCTGCAGACCGAGCAGCTGGCCGACTGGGACCTGTGCACGTCCCGGCTCGCGGCGCAGGCGCCCTGGTGGGAGCCCGCCACCGGCTCGGGGTACCACGCGGTGACGCAGGGCTACCTCATCGGCGAGATCGTCCGGCGCATCACCGGTGAGACCATCGGGCAGTGGTTCGACCGCGAGGTGGCCAAGCCGCTCGATGCGGACTTCCACATCGGGCTGCCGGCCAGCGAGGACCACCGCGTGTCCAACGTGATCCCGCCGCCCCCGATCGACATCGACGCCATGGAGGGCCAGGTCTCCGAGCTCATGCTCAAGACGTTCATGAACCCGCCGGTCGATGCGTCCATGGCCCATCAGGAGTGGTGGCGCCGCGCCGAGATCCCCGCCGCCAACGGCCAGGGCAACGCACGCTCGGTGGCGGCCGTCCAGTCCGTCATCGCCGGCCGGGGCGAGGCCCGCGGCGTGCGCCTCCTCTCCGCCGAGGGCACCGAGCCCATCTTCGAGGTGCAGGCGGACGGGATCGACAAGGTGCTCGGCGTCCAGCAGCGCATCGGAATGGGCTACGGGCTCAGCAACCCGCCCGACATGCCGCTCGGCCCCCGCGCCTGTTACTGGGGCGGCTACGGCGGCTCGGTGATCATCAACGACCAGGACGCCGAGCTCACGGTCTGCTACGTGATGAACCGCATGGAGTCCGGCCTCGTCGGTGACCTGCGCGGCACCAACATCGTGGCGGCGACGGTCGCCGGACTGGCCTCCGACTAGGTCGAGGCGCAGTCGGCCGGCGCGGTGACACCCGGGCGCGGCCACCCCGACCCCACGGCCGGCTCGGCGACCGACGACTCCACGTGTTGGGCGCCCAGGCGCTCGGCGAAGCCCGACACCAGCCGGTCGGCGAAGGCAGATGGCAACTTGGCGGCGTCCGTCGACACGTGCAGCACGATCCGTCCCCGGTAGGTGGTGGCGCAGGCGAAGGCCACCTGGTTGGGGCCGGGGACCATGAGGGCGGACAGGCTGGCCACCCAGCCCGGGTCGCCCGCGTCGCCGACCTTGCCGAGATTGCTCAGCGTGACGTTCTGCGGCGACTCCGCCACCGACGTCCTGAAGGACTCGATCCCGGCGTCCGTGGCGGGGTACGCGCCGATGCGTGCGAAGCGGTAGAAGAGATGGCTCTCGCCCCGGGCGACCTCGCGGGTGATCTGGCGCCCGATGTCCCCGGCGAGGGTGTCACGGTTCGCCTCCGAGACGAGATACGGCGTGCACAGCATCCCGATGGCGAGCATGACGTCGTCCGCCGGGAGCGGAGGCTCCACTCGCGGGCGCAAGTCGGTCGGGCTGGCCAGGAAGAGCACGCGTGGCTCCGGTCCGTCGAAGAGCGCCGCCGTCGCCTCGAGGAGCGCGGCGTCGATCGTCCCCGTCACCGACGCCCCGGCGGCCCGCGCCCGGGCCACCAGGTCACGCGTCGCGTCGGCGTCCAGCACGAGCTTGTCGTGCCGGGGCATCAGGTCTGTCACCTCTCGCAGGTGGAACGGGAACTGGCTGGGCGCCGCCTGGCCCGCACGCTCGGCCCGCACCCGGGACAGCACGTCGACCACGGCGCGTGGCGACTGCAGCGCCGCCGGGAAATGTTCGTGCAGCGGTGGCGGCAGCGCGCCGGGGCCGAGCTCGTCCCCGTCCCCCCGGCGTCGACCAGGCGCGTCAGCTGTTGCAGCAGGCTCATCGCCGCGCTGCCGTCCATCATCGCGTGGTGCACGACGAGCACGAGGGCCGAGCGGTCCTCGCCCTCGACGGGCAGGTACACGCAGACCGCGCCACCGGGCTCGGCGCGGGCTCGAACGCGCACTCCATCAGGTTTGGGATCGGCGGCGACTCGCCATCGCCCACGGTCAGCACCGTGAACGGGACGGCGCCCGCGACCTCGACGAAGGCCGGTTCGGAGTCGACCACCTCGACCCGCGCCCGCAGCAGCGGGTGGCGGCGTTGGAGCGCGCGCAGCGCACGGACCACGGCGTCGGGGTCGATCCGGCGTTCGAGCTCTGCGATGAGGACGGTGTTCACGCTCGTGAAGTGGCCGAGAAGCCAGAAATAGCGTTCCGCCGGATCGAGCACCCGCAGCACCCGTACGTCCTCAGGCGGCATGGCGGCCGAGATTACTGCACCCTCAAACGGGCTCCGCCGCCGTGGGCAGCACCGCCTCGGCTTCGATCTCCACCTTCCAGGCGGGGTCCAGCAGCGCGGCCACCACCACCATGGTGGCGGCCGGCCGCACGTGCCCGAGCAGCTCGCCGTGCACCGCGCCGACGGCGGGGGCGTCGGTGGCCGCCGTGATGTACATGCGCGTGCGGACGACGTCGGACAGCGCGGCGCCGGCCTCGGCCAGCGCGTCCTGAATGATCTCGAAGCAGCGGCGCGCCTGCGCACCGGCGTCGTCGGGACAGGCGCCCGCCGGCACGACCGGTCCCGTGCCCGACACGAACACGCGGTCCCCCACCCGGAGCGCCCGGCTGAACCCGATGGTGGGTTCGAACGGGGAGCCCGACGAGATGCGCACACGATCGACCATTCACTGCATCCTCGCACCCGCGAGGGTCGGTCCCGTGCCCGCCGGTACCATGGGCCACCATCGGAGGTCGGATGGGTCTGACGAGGCGGAGGATCGCAGTGTCGGCGGGGGCGGTCGCCCTGGCGCTGGGGGCCGGCGCTCTGGCGTTCGGCACGTTCAGCCTGGTGACCAGCCAGCCCTCCGCCGCACCGCCACCGGCGCACCGCGCCCCGCGGCTCCGACCACGGCCACCGCGGCCCCCGCCGCGCCGGGCGTCACCGCCCCGGCGGCCAGCACGCTGGTCGCCACGACCAACGGCTCCATCCCCGGCTACGCGGCACCCGGTGCGCCCGCCCCGAGCATGACCGTGCCGGGCTCCTGGTACGGCTACCCCTCGGTTCTGCCCGTGATCACCACCGAGCCCGGCTGGCTCTACGTGCGCCTGGCCCAGCGCCCGAACGGCTCGACGATCTGGGTGCGCCAGAGCGATGTCACGCTGTCCAGCACCCCCTACTCCGTGGTGGTCGACCTGACCACCACGCACCTCTACGTGTTCGACAGCGGCACCCAGGTCTTCGACTTCCCCGCCGGTGTCGGTGCGCCCAACGACCCCACGCCGACCGGCCACTACTTCATGCCGATGCAGTACCCGTCCCCCGGACCCGGTTACGGCCCGTTCGTGCTCGTGACGTCGGACCACTCCGACTCCATCACCGACTGGGAGAACTCGGGCGACGCCATCATCGGCATCCACGGGCCGATCGACCCGTATGACGATTCGCTCATCGGCACCACGGGCGCCGCGATCTCCCACGGCTGCATCCGGCTGCACGACGCCGACCTCGCCGAGCTCGCCGTGATCCCGGCGGGCACGCCGATCGACGTCATCACCTAGCCGTCCGGAGCGCCGCCGTCGAGATCGTCGAGGTACCGGCGCGCCCGCGCGAACCAGGCTTTCGCCTCGGGCACGCCGGCGCCGACCAGGCCCTGCCACCCGTGCACCATGCCCGGCCACTCCTCGAGCGTGACCTTCACCCCCGCCTGCGCCGCCGTCTCTGCCAGCGCCACGACGCCGGCGCGTAGCGTGTCGAGCTGCCCGACGGGCAGGTAGAGAGGCGGCAGCCCCTCGAGCTCGGCGAAGAGCGGGGAGACGCGCGGGTCGTCGAGCGCCACCAACCCGCCGGCGTACTCGCGGCCCCGGTTGCGCACCCACTCGGCCGTGAGGAACGGGTCGGGCCCCCCGCCCGCAGGAACGGCGACCGAGAGGTCGAACCAGCCCGAGATGGACACGAAGCCCGCGGCCGGGGGCAGCCCTTCGTCGCGGGCGCGCAGCAGCGTGCCCAGCCCGAGCAGCCCGCCGCAGGAGTCCCCGCTGACCACGACGGGCGCCGCCTCTGTTTCTCCTCCCTCCACCAGCGCGCGATAGGCGTCCAGGCAGTCGTCGTGCGCAGCGGGGAACGGGTGCTCGGGCGCCAGGCGGTAGTCCGCCATCACGACGCGGGCCTCGAGCTGCTCGGCCAGCATGGCACCGTAGAAGTGATAGTCGTCGAGCGGGCAGGAGACGAGCCCGCCGCCGTGGCAGTGGAAGAGCACCCGCCGGCGCGGCGGCGCCCGGGTGTCGTCGTACCACGCGCACCGCACCCCGCCCAGCATCGCCTCGGTCACGGTCACGTGCGCCGGCACGGGATGACCGTGGAACCCTGCCATCGTGGCCCGCACGGCGCGGTAGTCGGCTCGGGGATCGGCGAAGTCCGGCGGGACGAGGGCGAGGATCTCGGTCAGCTCGCGGCTGGGCCCGGCGGGTGCGGCGGGTGCGGCGGCCGGCACGGCAGGCGGCGACCGGTCAGGCCAGTTCGTAGTCGGCCAGGTCGGGCTCGAGCGTGCGCGACCAGTACGTGTGCAGGTCGAAAGGCCAGTTCTGGGTCACCCGCCCGTGCGCGTTGCGGTACCAGGTCGGCACGTCGGCCACGCCCCACACCATGGTCGCGTTGCCCTGCTCCATCTCGTCCCCGTAGCGCCCGTGCACCTCGCGGCGGCACGACATGGACCGGTGGCCCGAGCGCAGCAGCCGGCCGATCGCCTCGACGGCGTAACGCACCTGGCACTCCACCATCACCAGGATGCTGCCGTTGATGACGAGGTTGGTGTTCGGCCCGTAGAGCATGAAGAAGTTCGGGAACCCCGGCACCGTGATGCCGAGGTAGGCGCGAGCGTCCCCTCCCCACTCCTCGTTCAGCTCGACGCCACCCGATCCGAACACCCGCATGGGCGCGACGAACGCCGAGGCGCTGAAGCCGGTGCCGTAGATGAGCACGTCGGCCGGGTGCTCCTCGCCGTCGACGGTGCGCACCCCGTCGGAGGTGATCTCGTCGATCGGTGTCGTCACGAGATCGACGTGGGGCCGGCCCATGGCGGCCGCCCACCGCCCGTCGTCGCGGAGCGCGCGCTTGGCGAAGGGCGGGAAGTGGGGCACCATCTTCTCGAAGAGCTCGTCGTCCTGCACCTGGGCCCGCAGGACGTCGACGAGCATGGAGCGCACGAAGTCGTTGCCCGCGCTGACGGCCTCGGTGTGCTCGTCCCACTCGGGATCGACGCGTGCGGCCGCGAGCAGACCCTCGTGCATGAGCCAGAACTGCCAGAGGCGGTCCCAACGGCCGTAGGTGGGCAGCAACCGCAACAGGTCGTGGAACTCGGGCGAGAAGGGGTCGCCGTAGTTCTCCGTCGGCAGCAGCCAGGGTGGGGTGCGCTGGTACACGTCGAGCCGTGCCACCTCGTCGACCAGGCAGGGCACGAACTGCGCCGCACTGGCACCGGTCCCGATGACGGCCACGCGCCGGCCGGCCAGGTCGACGTCGTCGTCCCAGGCGGCCGAGTGGAACGACGGCCCGCGGAAGCGCTCCCGGCCGGGGATGTCCGGGAATGACGGGCGGTTGAGCTGCCCCACCGCGCACACGATGCCGTCGAAGGCCTCGGTCCGCTCCGTGCAGTCGCCGGAACGCACGCGCAGCGACCACGTCCGGGCCCCGCCGTCGTAGCGGGCCTCCGTCACCTCGCTGGCGAAGCGGATGCACTCCCCCAGGCCGAGCTCCTTCGCCGTGCCCTGGAGGTAGGCGAGCAGGTCGGGCTGCGCCGAATACCGCGAGACCCAATCGTTGGTCTGCGCGAAGGAGAAGCTGTACAGCTGGTTGGGCACGTCCACCCGGCAGCCCGGATAGACGTTCTCGAGCCACGTTCCCCCGACAGCGCGGTTCTTCTCGAAGACCGTGACGTCGACACCGGCCTGGCGCAGTCGGTGTGCCGCCGCCAGTCCCGACGCGCCCGCGCCGATGACCGCGCAGCGGAACGTGGCGCCGCCGCCCACCTCGCTGAGCCGCCAGGACGGCCGCCGGGGATCGCGTCCCGGGCAGCGCCAGCTCCTCGGTCAGGAAGGCCTCCCACCGGTCGGTTGCCCCCGCACCGACGAGGAAGTCGAAGACCTGGCGCCGCTCCTCGTCGGAGAGCACGTGGTCGGGCGCACCCGACGCCGCATGCGCCAGGAGCGCTGCGCCGGCCAGCCGGCGCGCCGCATCCTCCTGCTCGGCGTCGAGGCCCCGGCCCGGGACGAGAAGCTGCTCCTGGTCGGGTGCGAAGTCCGCCCGCAGCAGCGTGAGGTCGCCCGTGACCTGCGCCACCGTGCACAGGAGGGGATGCACCTCGGCGGCGGCGCAGGCGGCGGCGACCCGGGCTGCGTCCCTGCGACCGCTCAACCCGGACCGCTCATCTGCACCCATGGAGCCGAAGCCTACGGAGGCGCCGCCGGCCCGGCAGCCACCCCCGGACGGTCACCGGCAGGGTCGTCAGCGGGCCATGAGCTTGACGAGCTCGGACATCTGGCTGTTGACCTCCACGGTGCGCGGCAGCTTGTCCATGGCGACGGCCAGGGTGTCGGGGGTCCAGCGGTCGTCGGTCTGCACCGAGTCGGCGATGGACCAGCCCGCGTAAATGCCCACCGACCCGCCGTACACGCTGAAGACCTGGCCGTTGAACGGGCAGGTCTCCGAGGCCAACACGGCGACGAGCGGCGAGACGCATTCGGGATCGAACACGTGCTGCTCCATGGACTCGCTCATCCCCGGTGTCTGCAGCGTGAGACGGGTGCGCGGCGACGGGGGCGATGCAGTTGGCCCGGACGCCGTAGCGGTGCAGCTCCATGCCGTTGACCACCGTCATCGCGGCGATGGCCGCCTTGGCGGCCGAGTAGTTGGTCTGGCCGACGTTGCCGTGCAGGCCGGCGCCCGAGCTCGTGTTGACGATCGCCCGGTCCATGACGGTGCCGCTCTTGGCGGCCTCGCGCCAGTAGCCCGCCGCGTGACGGGTGACGTTGAAGGTGCCCTTGAGGTGCACGCCGATGACGTCGTCGAAGTCCTGTTCGCTCATGGAGACGAGCATGCGGTCGCGCAGGATCCCGGCGTTGTTCACGACGGCGTGGAGGTCCCCGAAGGTCTCGACCGCCTGGTCGACCATCGCCTTCGCCCCGTCGAACGAGCTCACGCTGTCGGTATTGGCCACCGCCTGGCCGCCGGCCGCGGTGATCTCGTCCACCACGGACTGTGCCGCCGAGACGTCTGCTCCCGAGCCGTCCACGGCGCCGCCGAGATCGTTGACGACGACCTTGGCGCCCAACGACGCGAACAGGAGGGCGTGCTCACGGCCGATACCCCGCCCGCCTCCGGTGATGATCGCCACTCTGTCCTGCAACATGGTCAGCCGTCCTCTCGGTCCCGTGGGTCCTGCCACCAGGCCGGCGGCGGTCCGGGCGAGACGATTACAACGGCGCTCCGGCCTGTCAAACCGGCGCCCGGCCGGCCCGCGCCGGCCCGGCGGCGTCCGGCTTCCCCGCTCGGCCCCCCGGTCAGGCCGAGACGTCCCGGCAGCGCCGCTCGAGGTATCGCCGCTCCGCGTCGGTGCCCGCAAGGTCGCGGGCCGCGCGGTAGGCCTCGGCGGCCTCGCGACGGCGGCCGAGGCGCCGCAGCATGTCGCCGCGAGCCGCCGGCAGGAGGTGGTAGGCGGGCAGCCCGTCCGGCGCGATCAGCTCGATCAGGGCGAGCCCCGCGTCCGGTCCCTCCGCCATGGACACGGCGACGGCGCGGTTGAGGGCGATCACGGCCGAGGGCGACATCACGTACAGCCGGTCGTACAAGGCGGCGATCTCGGCCCAGTCCGTCTCGCCGGCGTCGCCGACGTGGCAGGCCGCGATGGCAGCCTGGATCTGGAAGGGCCCGGGCCGCCGCAGCCGCAGGGCGGCCTCGAGCCGCTCGTGCCCCTCGGCGATGGCAGCGGCGTCGAACAGGGAACGGTCCTGCTCGTCCAGCACGACCAGGTCGCCGCTGGCGTCGACCCGAGCCGCGCTCCGGGCGTCGTGGAACAGCATCAGGGCGAGCAGCCCCAGAGCCTCGGGCTCGTCGGGCATCAGCGTGCAGAGCACCCGGGCAAGCCGGATGGCCTCGGCGCGTCAGGCTGCGCCGGACCAGGTCGCCGCCCGCGCTGGCGGAGTAGCCCTCGTTGAAGAGGAGGTAGAGGACCGCCAGCACGGCGGACGTCCGCTCGACGAGCTGGTGCGCCGGTGGAACGGCGAATGGGATGCCCGCATGGCGGATCTTGCGTTTCGCCCGCACGAGCCGCTGCGCCATGGTCGGCTCGGGCACGAGGAAGGCCCGGGCGATCTCGGCGGTGGTCATGCCGGCCAGCGTGCGGAGGGTCAACGCCACCTGGGCCTCGAAGGAGAGCGCCGGGTGGCAGCACGTGAACATCAGGCGCAGGCGGTCGTCGGGGACGTCCTCGTCGTTCAGTTCGAGGTCCACCGGCTCCCCCACATCTCCCGGCCCCGGCTCCCCCGACACGCCGACGGCGGCCTCCCGCGCCTTGGCGGCGCCCAGCTTGGCGCGCCGCGCCCGGTCGACGGCGCGGTTCCGCGCCACGGTCGTGAGCCAGGCGCCGGGGCGGCGCGGGATGCCGTCGCGGGGCCAGCGCTCCAGGGCGGTGGCGAAGGCATCCTCGCGCGCACTCCTCGGCCAGGTCCCAGTCGCCGGTCAGGCGGACCAGGGTCGCGACGACCCGGCCCCACTCGGCGTGGAACGCATCGGCGGCGGCGGCCTCGACCTCGGCCGTCACATCTCCCAGATCGGCCTCACCTCGATACTGCCCAGGCGGCGCACCGGGGATCTTCGACGCCACCTCGATGGCCTCGTCGAGGTCCTTGCAGTCGACGACGTAGTAGCCGCCCAGCTGCTCCTTGGTCTCGGCGAAACGGCCCGTCGGTGGCGAGCACCTCGCCGTTGCGCACCCGCACGGTGGTGGCGTCGCTCGAGAAGCGCAGCCGCTCGCCGCCCTGCAGCACGCCCCGCTCAGCCATCGTCTTGCCGAATTCGGCGTACTCGTTCATCATCGCCTCGCCCTGTTCGGGCGTGCCGCCCTGGATCTGGGTCTCGTCTCCGGCAATCAGCAACAGGTATCGCATCGGTCCTCCTGGTTCGGGTTGGGTTCGCTCCTACGACGATCGGGATCGGTCCGGATCGACACCCCACCGGGAAAATCTTGACCCGCCTGCCGCCCGGCGCGTGCCGGGGCCGGGGCGCCACGCCCTTCTGCTCCCATCTTCCCGGTGGCCCACCGTACGCTGCCCCTCATGGCTGCCCCGGGCGACGGCACACTTCTGGAGCTCGAGGTCGGCGCGATCGCTGCCGGGGGCGGCTGCGTGGGGCGGGCACCCGACGGGCGGGTCGTCTTCGTGCGCCACTCCCTCCCAGGTGAGCGGGTCGTCGCCCGGGTCACCGCCACGACATCGAAGTACCTGCGGGCCGACGCTGTGGAGATCCTGGCACCTTCACCCGACCGCGTCCCGCCACCGTGCCCGCACGCCGGGCCGGGGGCTGCGGGGGGTGCGACTTCCAGCACGTGGAGCCCCGCGCGCAGCGCCGGCTCAAGTCGTTCCGCGTCGTCGAGCAGCTGGCACGTGTCGCCGGCATCGAGCAGGCGGTCGAGGTCGAACCCGTCGAGGGCGACGACGCCGGGCTGCGCTGGCGCAGCCGGGTACGCGTGGCGGTGGACGGGAACGGCGCAGTCGGCTTCCGGCGGCACCGCTCGCACGAGCTCGAGCTCGTGGACGACTGCCCCATCGCCGCCCCTGCGGTGGCCGCCACCGGCGCGCTGGGCGCCCGGTGGCCGGGCGCCACGGAACTCGAGGTGGTCACGGGCGACACGCCCGGGGAGGCCTTCGTCTCGGTGACGTCCGGCGGCCGCGCCGCGCCGCGTCTGCCCGAGGTGGGCAACACCGGCATCGTCGTCCGCCGCCGGGTTGTGCGTCCGCCCGGTGCCGTGCACGCCGAGGTGCGCGGGCGCACCTACCGGGTCTCGGCGGGTGTCTTCTGGCAGGTTCACACCGGCGCCGCGGCGGCGCTGCTCCGGGCGGTCCTCTCCATGGTCGGCGACTGCAGCGGCGCGCGGATCGCCGATCTCTACGCGGGCGCCGGGCTCTTCGCGGTCGCGCTGGCCGAGGCAGCGGGCCCCCGGGGCTCGGTCCTCGCGGTCGAACGCGATGCACGAGCGTGTGCCGACGCGCAGCACAACGCGGCCGGCCTCGCCAACCTGCGGGTCACGCGGGCCGAGGTGACGCCCGGGCTGGTGGCGAGCGGACTGGGCGACCCCGACATCGTCGTGCTCGACCCCTCCCGCGAGGGCGCCGGCAAGGACGTCACCCGGGCCCTCGCCACGGGCGCGACGACCCTGCGCAGGATCGTCTACGTCGCCTGCGACCCGGCCTCGTTCGCCCGCGACCTGCGTGTCCTGCTCGACGAGGACTGGCGCCTCGCCGAGCTGCGCGCCTTCGACATCTTCCCCATGACCGAGCACGTGGAGCTGGTGGCGGCCATCGAACCGCCGAGCCGCTGACGCCCTCCCGTTCCGGTGACGGTCCTCCTCTCGCGCATTCCGGAGGGACGAGCGTGCGGGCGGAGCATCGGTCCCGTTCGATGATGACCGGATGGCGATTCTGTCGGGTCGGATCGCTCTCGTCGACCGGAGCCTCATCCGGTCTGGGCGAGCGCTTCGCCGAGACCCGGCGCGGGGCTTCCATCTTCGGGCTCGTCGCGTCCCGCGGCCCGATGGCGGCGTACAACGCGTCGAAGGGCGCGTTGGTCAACCTGACCCGGCATCTTGCCGCGCAATGGGGCGCACGGGGCGTGCTGGTGAACGCACCGGCCCCCGGTTACTTCCCCACCGAGCTGACCGGAGGGCTCGGCGATCCCGCCTTCGTCGAGAGCATCGAAGCCCGGTCGTTGCTGGTCGGATCCCTTCCCTCGGCGAGCTGGACGGCCCGCTCTTGTTCCTGGCGTCGGACGCGTCGAGCTACGTGACCGGCCATACCTTGGTGGTCGACGGAGGTTGGACGAGCACCTGACCCGCATGGTCAGGCGTGCCCCCCGAGCTCGTGCTCGATGTGCCCGGCCGATTCGAACTGCAACGTCGAGTGCGCGACGTCGAAGTGGCCCGACAGGCAGTCCTGTAGATGGTCGAGGACGCGGCCGGCCTCCCCCGTCGTGAAGCAGTCGTCGGTGACCACGACGTGGGCCGTGAGGATCGGCAGCGACGAGGTCAGGGTCCAGGCGTGCAGGTCGTGAACCGACTGCACCTCGGGCAGCTCGAGGATGTGGCGGCGCACCTCCTCGAGGTCGATGTCCTCGGGGGTCGCCTCGAGCAGGATGTGCAGCGCCGGCCGCAGCAGCTGCACCGCCGCCTTCAGCATGAGTGCGACCACCACCAGCGATGCGATGGCGTCGGCGCGGTCGTAGCCGGCCACCACGATCACGATGCCGGCGATCAGGGTGCCCACGAACGCGTAGAGGTCCGTCAGGATGTGGCGGTAGGCGCCCTCGATGTTCAGCGACCGCCGGTCCGCCCGGGACACCGACAGCGTGGCGGCCAGGTTGACCACGACGCCGACCGCCGCCACCACGATGAGCACCGCGCCGTCGACGGACGACGGGTGGACCAGGCGAACGACGGCATCGTAGGTGACGAGCGCGGAGACGATGAGGAGGGCGACCCCGTTGGCCGCGGCGGCCAGGATCTCCGCCCGCTTCATGCCGTAGGTGTGCGAGCCGGTCTCGGGGCGGGCGGCGAGACGGATCGCGATCAGCGAACCGGCGATCGCACCAACGTCGACGAGCATGTGGCCGGCGTCGGCCAGGAGGACCAGCGAGTTCGAGGCGATCGCCGCCCCCACCTCGAAGGCCATGAAGCCGACCAGCAGCACGAGGGCGAGGATCAGGGCGCGCCGGTCGGTCCCCACCGAGGAGGGTCCGTGCGGATGGGGGTGGCCGTCACCCACGGGCGGTCACGTGGTCGGCGTGGGAGAGCACTTCCTCGACGAGCCGGCGCACATGGGCGTCGTCGACCACGTAGAAGATCCGGTTGCCCTCCCGCCTGCTGCGCACGAGGCGGGCGAGGCGGAGCTTGGCCAGGTGCTGGGAGACGGCGGCGGGCTGCGCACCCACCAGCTCGGCCAGCTCGTTGACCGGGTGCTCGCCCTCGAGAAGGGCCCAGATGACCCGCAGCCTGGTCTCGTCGCCGAGGAGCTTCAGCATCCCGACGGCTGAGCGGAACTCCTCCCGGGCCGGGCTCTCAACTATCTGCGTAGGCACGCAGGTAATGCTACACGGCGGGCCGGGCCGGACTCGCGGCCCCGGTGGTGCGTGCGGGCGGCCTCAGTGCCCGGAGGCGAAGGCCGAGTCGGGCAGCCCCGGCACGCTGCAGGGCTGGCTGACCGATCCCTGGGGCAGCGCCGCCTCGAGGACGGCCTTCATGATCGGGCCCGCCACCCCGGCGCCGTCCGAGCTGATGTTCTGGTCCGGCACGACGACCGCCACCGCGACCTTGGGGTCGTTGGCGGGGGCGAGCCCGATCATCCAGTCGTGGTTGACCGACTGCCCCGCGCTCGTCTGCGCGGTGCCGGTCTTGACCGCGGCGCACAGGTACCCGGGGAAGCCGACGCCCGACGCCGTGCCGCTCGCGACCACGCCCTCCATGAGCGAGATGACCTGCTGCGCCGCCTGCGACGTCGCGACCGTGCCCATCGCCTTGGGGGTGTAGGACTGCACGTTCTGCCCCTGCGAGTCGCGGATGTTCGACATCAGGTGCGGCGTCATCGAGCTGGCCCCCGTTGGCGATGCCCGCCGCCACCATGGCGTTCTGCAGCGCAGTGTCCTGCACGCCGAACTGCCCGATGGCCGTGTAGGCCTGGAAGGCCTGCGAGTTGGCGGGCAGCGAGACCAGCGGTGACGCGATCACGCCGGGCAGGTCGATGGGCGGCACCGCGTTGAAGCCGAACAGCTGGGCCTGCTGGCGCAGCGTCGCCACCCCTTCCTGGACCCCCAGCTCGCCGTACCCGGGGTCACAGGAGAACGGGAGCATCTGGACCATCGTCCCGCCGCAGGGCCCGCTCTGGTCGCACAGCTGCTTGTTCGAGTCGGGGAACGTCTGGCACTGCTGCACCGGGTAGTTGAAGCCCGCCAGGGACGGCTTGAGGTTGTAGGCCGCGGTCGACGTCACCACCTTCATCGTGGATCCGGGGAAGAAGAACTCCCGGGTGGCGATCGGGCGCAGCGGGAAGTAGCCCTCGTGGTCCTTCTGGACGTAGCTGAAGTAGGCCAGGTTCTCGGCGTGGACGGATGTGCTCACCAGCGGGTTAGGGTCGAAGGTCGGGTTGGAGACCATGGCCAGCACGGCGCCGGTCTTCGGATCGAGCACCACCACCGCGCCGTCCTTGTTGGCGCCCGGCGGAAGGGTGGTCAGCGCGTTCATGGCCGCCTGCTGCAGGTTCGGCTGGACGGTCAGCGTCACGTTGTTGGTCACGGTCGGCAACTTCTCGCGGAAGAGCAGCTGGCTCAGCGTCTGGGGCGGCTGCTGGTGGGCGGTCAGGAAGGAGTCGTACTGCTCCTCGATCCCCGTCGTGCCGTAGTACGCCACCGAGTCGTAGCCGGTGATGCCCGCATAGAGCGGGCCCTGGGGGTACTGGCGGACGTAGTCGTAGGGGTAGTCGACCTTGTTCGTCCCGGCCGGCCTGGGCACCGACGTCGCCAAGATCGTCCCGTCGGCGGCGTAGATGTTGCCCCGGGCGTTGTTGTCCTTCTGCACCGCGATCCGGGGGTTGAACGGCGAGGTCTGGAGCTGCTTCGCCCTCACCAGCTGGATGTTCACCAGCTGGATGAGCACCAGCCCGAGGCAGGCGACGAGCAGGACCCCGAGCCAGCGGATGCGCCGGCCCATCAGCGCGCCAACCGCGTCGTCGACCAGCCGATCACGGCCAGCATGGTAGGCGGCGGCGACCCCGGAAATGGCTTCATGGGGCCCCGGACCGGCGGGGCCGCGCACCGGGGCGCACAACCCCCGTGCAACCGGCGCCGGCCTGCATCTCCCGTTGGTCCCAGGCGGTTCGCAACGGCACTGCGACCGACCCGACACCTGGGAGGCTCATGGGGTGGACCCGACGCGGCCCGCCGTTCAAGATCCGGTGCGGCGATGCCGATGGACTGCCAGTGGGACCGCGTCGGCTCCTGCCCCCCGACGTGAGAGGAGTGACGTGAGAAGTCGTGCGCCGAGGCTCTGCCTCACGGCATCCATGGCGGCTGCGGCCGCCGCCCTGGCCTTGACCGCCACCGTCCATGCCCGGCACCTGTCGGTGCCACCTCCCTCCCCCACGCGGCGGGCTTCACCGCAACGCAGACGTGGAGCCAGACGCTCGGCGACGCCGGCAACCCGATCGCACTGTCCTCACCCAACGTGGCCAACCTCGACGGGCAGCCCGCCGTCGTCGTCGGCGACCGCGCCGGATGGGTGTACGCCTACCACGTCAACGGCGGAGGGCCGGTGGGCGGCTGGCCGTACTACACCGGCGCGCCGATCGACTCGTCGCCGTCGGTCGCGCCCATCAACGCCAACGGGACCGACACCGTCTACGTCGGCGGGGGCAACGCCGCCAGCCCGACGTCGGGCGGCTACTTCGCCATCGGCCCCAACGGGGGCATCCAGTGGTACGTGCAGGAGACCAACCCCGGGTCCGACCCGGTCGCCCACTCGCGGCGTCCAGGCCGTCCATGACTGTCGGCGCCTACGCCGACGGCTACGGCGTCGAGGCCGGATCCCTCGGCCAGAACACCGACGCGCTGGGGGCGGGGAACGGCGCCATGCTCGGCGGTTTCCCGTGGTTCTCGGCCGACTCCGTCTTCTCGACCGCCGCCGTGGCCGACCTCTACGCCGACGGTAACAACGAGATCATCAGCGGCGGCGACTCCAGCGCCGGCGTCGCCTACGGCCAGACCTACGCCAACGGCGGCCACATCCGCATCCTGTCGAGCGCGGGCAACGCCGGGACCGGGAACCCGGCCGGCGGGCTGATCTGCCAGTTCGACACGAACCAGAACATCGACCGCTCGTCACCGGCCGTCGGCCAGTTCCTCGCCGGCGGAGGCGTCGGCATCGCCATCGGGGACGGGAGCTACTACGGACGCCTCGGACTCGAACAAGGTCTTCGCCCTCAACACGAACTGCGGCCTGGCCTGGAGCACCACGCTGAACGGCGTCACCGCCGACTCGCCCGCCCTCGCCGACGTGCAGGGCACCGGGCAGCTCGACGTGATCGAGGGACGGATATTGCGGACACGCACACCGCCGGGACCGTCTACGTCCTCAACGGCACGAACGGTGCACCCGTGTGGACGGCGACCGCGAGCGGGGCGGTCATCGGGTCGCCGGTCACGGCCGACCTCACCGGCGGTGGCTACCAGGACGTCATCGTGCCGACGAGCAACGGGATCGACGTCTTCGACGGCCGCTCGGGTGTGCAGGTGGCGACGCTCGGCTCGGGCCACCCGTTCCAGAGCTCGCCGCTGGTGACCGCCGACCCCGACGGCCACATCGGCATCACGGGCGCCGGCAACACGGCTGATCACCCACTGGGAGATCGACAACACCAACGGCTCGGGCGCCAGTGTGTACGAGCACGGGCGCGTGGCCGCAGTTCCACCACGACCCCCAGCTGACCGGTGACGCCGGCACCCCGGCGCCGTCGCTTCAGGTGCCGTGCAACGCGCCGAGCGGCGGTCCCAACGGCTACCTGCTCTCGGCGTCCGACGGGGGCGTGTTCGACTACGGCAACATCCCGTTCTGCGGATCGACCGGGAGCATCCACCTCAACCGGCCGGTGGTGGCCTCGGCGCTCACCACCGACGGCGGCGGCTACTGGGAGGTGGCCTCCGACGGCGGGATCTTCAACTTCGGCAACGCCGGCTTCTTCGGCTCCATGGGCGGCAAGCCCCTGAACGCGCCGATCGTCGGCATGGCGGCGACGCCCGACGGCGGCGGCTACTGGGAGGTGGCCTCCGACGGCGGCATCTTCACCTTCGGCGACGCGAACTTCTACGGCAGCACGGGTGGCCATCCATCTGAACCGGCCCATCGTCGGCATGGCGCCCACGCCCTCGGGCCACGGCTACTGGCTGGTGGCCTCCGACGGCGGCATCTTCAACTACGGCGACGCGGGCTTCCTCGGCTCCATGGGCGGCAAACCGCTCAACTCCCCGATCGTGGGCATGGCGACCAACGCGCAGACGGGCGGCTACTGGGAGGTGGCCACCGACGGGGGCATCTTCTCGTTCGGCGCGCCCTTCTACGGATCGACGGGCAGCCTGCGCCTCAACGCCCCCATCGTGGGCATGGAGGCCAACAAGAACGGTTCGGGGTACCGCTTCGTGGCGACCGACGGCGGCATCTTCACCTATAACGCGCCGTTCTACGGCTCCATGGGCGGCAAGCCATTGAACAAACCGGTCGTCGACATGGCGGGAAGTTGACGCCCTCCCCGTACATCCGCGCCGACCTGGCCCCGGCGGCGGCATTGCGATCGATCCTCACACGACGAGGCCGCGGCGGGGCGGTCGGGCACGAAGAGGGCTGGCAGGCGGATCCGCTCGGCCGCCACGAGTCCCGCTGGATGTCCGACGGCACGCCCACGCCGCGGGTACGTGACGGTGACGTCGAGTCCTGGGACGCTCCGGACGAGGAGCCCCCGCCGAGCTCCTGAGCCGTCCGGTGGGAGCGCCGGCGGCGTGTCGCGCTGGCGGTCATGCCTATCCTGGCTCTCTTTCGTGCGGTCGGAGTCGATCGGGGGTGCGTGTGAACGGGACGGATGACCGGGCGGACGAGCTCGTCGCCCTTCGACGCGACGCGCATGTCCTCGTCATCTCCATGCAGCGTCAGGCCAAGCGCAACGCCATCGACCGGGCCATGGCCGATGCGCTCGACGCGGCGTTGAACGAGCTGGACGACGCCGAGGACCTCTGGGCCGGCGTCCTGACGGGTACCACCGACGTCTTCAGCGCCGGCAGCGACCTCACCGCGGGCGGCGACTACGTCACCCGCCGCGGGGGCGAGTACGGCATCATCCGGCGCCGGCGCCGCAAGCCGCTGATCGCGGCGGTCGAAGGACCGGCACTGGGGGGCGGCCTCGAGATCGTGCTGGCCTGCGACCTCGTCGTGGCGTCGCGCACGGCGCGCTTCGGCCTGCCGGAGGTCACCATCGGCGTGGTGCCGACGTGCGCCGGCCTGTTCCGCGCGCCGCGCGCCCTCCCCCTCAACGTGGCCCGCCAGCTGATCCTGACCGGCCGTCCGATCGAGGCGCCGCGCGCCCACGAGGTGGGGTTCGTCAACGTGCTGAGCGAGCCGGGTGACGCGCTGGCGGAGGCGGTGCGACTGGCCCGGGACATCTGCGCCAACGCACCCGTCTCCGTGCAGGCCTGCCTCGCCGCCGTGCACGAGATCGTCTCCTCCGACGACGAGCTGGGCTGGCAGCAGACCGGCGAGGCGCTGCACGCGGCTTCGCATTCGGCCGACGCCCGCGAGGGTGTCGCCGCGTTCCTCGAGAAGCGGCCCCCCGTGTGGACGGGGCGCTGACCGGGTGGGCCCGGCGGGACTCGAACCCACGGCGATCTCGGATGTCACTCCTGGAGCGTCCTTGTCGCGCGCGAGGCTGAGGTGTACATGGAACAGAGCGACGAACCTGCTGTGGACAGTGTAGGGGCCCCGAGGAGGACGCTCGAGGTCCACTTCAAGTTGTTTGGCACCGATGGGGTGTCCCTTCAGTCCCAAGAGCTTTCGAAAGCGCTTGGCGCGAGGGGCTGGCAGGCTTTTTCCTGCGCCTCTGACGTGCCGCCGCATGCTGAAGGCTTGACGTTGCCGGAACTCTCCTACCAGTCGCCCGATGCCGTCGAGCTGCGCAAGAGGGTCTTCGCGACCTCCGAGAGTCATCCGCCGGCGTCGGACGGGGACAGCCTCGTCATCGAGATCACCGAGCGTGCGGAGCGCATTCGGCGACAAATTGAGGACTACGTGGATGCGTGGGAGATCCCGCTGCTGCATGTTCGCAACATCATGTCTCTGCCGTACAACCTTCCTGCCTCTCTGGCCTTGTACAACCTGGCGACCGAACGGCCCGACATCGGCTTTCTCATGCAGCACCACGACATCTACTGGGAAGGTCCGAATGCCAAGAACTTCCTGACGCCATACACACAAGTCGACGAGATGATGGATCGCATCATGTGTCCGTCGTTGCCCAATGCACACCACGTGCTCATCAACCCTCTCGCTGCTGAGGCCTTGCGTGCCAGGAAGGGCATCGTTGGCACCGTCGTTCCCGATGGCTTCGACTTCGATCGAGACGTACCGGTCATAGACGAGCAGGCCTTCCGCAACCAGCTTCAGGTGCTGGTCGGTGGTCCCAGAAACGTCGGTGCTGATGACTTGGTGGTGGCAATGCCGGCCAGAATCGCCATCAACAAAGCGATCGAACTGGCCATTCAGTTTGTGGCGGCACTCAATCTCAAGCGCGAGGCTCTCGAGGGCGCGCCCGACGGCCTCGGGCTGAATCGGCGGCGGTTCGGCACAACCAGCAGCATCGTTCTGTTACTACCGCAGGGCGAAGATCTCGACGACAACCGGCCCTACTTCGAAAGACTGCTGTCGTACGCTCAGGAGGTAGGAATCAAGCTCGCCTACGGAGGCAATATCGTCGTCCCTGACCGACGATTCCAGCATGGCGACCCCGACCATTACCCCTTCTATGGCACGTATCGCGCCGTCGACCTTGTCTGCTATCCGCCTGAGCACGAAGGGTTCGGCAACCAGGCGATCGAGACGGTCTGGGCGAAACGACCCCTGGTCGTCCTTGAATACCCAGTGTTCAAACGATTCGTCCGCGATCATGTTCCGCACTACATCTCGCTGGGGGACACGGAACAGCTTGAACGGATGGAGGAGTTCGGAGGGCTGCATCAACTTCGCCACGACATCTTGGGCTCAGCTGTAGAGAGGGCGATCACGGTGCTCATGGATCATGACCTCGAGAGGCGGTGGACAGACGAAAATTTCACCGCGCTCCGCGCGTTCTGTGGGATGGACACGGTTGCCGCCGAGTACGTCAGGCTGTACACCGAGCTCGTGGGAGACATCAGACCCTAACGATCCACCCCACCCTGCGGCCCCGTCGAAATGACGACCGCTGCGGCGACCGCAATGGGCGCATTTCCCGGTGGTAACGGCACTTCTCGCCCCCCAGTCCATTTCGATACACACGGAGCGTCTTCCACGGTCGTTGATGACGTCCCGCCAGTGATGGAGGATGACAGGAGCGAGGAGGGATACATCGTCAACGGGTACGTCATGCCGTCAGCGAGGGGCACCGGCATCGGCATCGGCCGTCTACTGCTCCGCCGCCGAAGGCGAGCGAGGACACAAGCGAAGCGAGTCCCGGAGCGTGCCCTCGACGAGCCGAAGACCTACGCCACATCACAATGGGGTTGGTCGGCCCGTGGAGCCGGCCGGTTGCCCCGTGGGGCCGCTCCGAAACGGGGTACTGGGGCGTGCGCTCGTCCCGTAACCAGGAGCGCCTGACCCGCTCCGTGATCTCTCGTTGGCTCTGGCTTACCTGCCCGTCTACGAGTGGCTCATCTAACCGGCGAGGAAGAGGAGTGCGACTGCCATGACGACCGCCACTGCGACTGCGGCGCGGAGTGGCACATGCCCAATGGTTCGGCTCCCACCTCCTTCGTCAGTGCGTCCTGCCGCATTCTGCGTTCCGATCGAGCCGCCGTTCCGCGGGGCCAGGTTCACACTGCGGATGCGGAACGTCGCAGTCGCCGCAGCCCAACCGATTGTTGCCGTAGCCAGAGGGATGAGCATCAGGTCGAGCGATATCAGGTTGGCGAGCCCGTCGCTGACGTTGTAGGCGACCGACTGGCCCTGGACGGGGGGTCCGCCGTGGGTCGCCACGATCGCGATGGTCGTGAACAAGAACATGCCGAAGCCGGCGACGACGCCGGCCAACCGGGCCGTGCGACGACCGACGAGGGCACTCCCGCTGCGTAAGGCGCTGGCCGCCCCCACGACCACTGGCACCACGATCAGCGAGACCAGGTAGGCCCATTCCCCAACCGGCGGGATCGGGTCGAGGACCCCCGCGAACGTGAACTCCGAGAAAGCCAACCAGGTCGCCAGGACGACGAGACCGCCCGCCAAACCGGCAGCGGCCACTCCCGGCCGGCGCACCAATGCGCTCCCGGCGAGGACAGAGCCGACCAGGAGGACCAGCAGGATCACCACCATCACCCAGTTCCAGAGGTTGGTATCCAGTCCGTAGTGGACGAACGCAAAAACGAACAGCGCAGCGCCGCCGAGCGCAACCGCAACCAGCGCCCCGGCCGTCGCGCCGGCACCACCCCGAGGTCGGAGCACGAGCAGACCACCGAGGCAGCCGAGAGCGAAGTGCCACCGCTGCGGCCAACCTTCGATTCGGTCCAATTCGCCAAGCATCGCCTGGCCCCAATCGACCCGATCGGCGGGTAGCAGTCCGACCGCCCACTGCAGCAGCCGGACCGGCACGTCGTCGTGCGGCAGCGTGTCCGGAGGTGCGTGCTCGCGACGCCACAGCACCGCCCCTGCGCTCCCGAGCAGCAAGATCGCGAGGACCGATGGCACTACGCCCCGTTCAAGCCCAGGCGCGGGCGCGGCGCGGACCGTTCAACCCGAACGACGTCGAGAGCCGCCACGTATTCCCGCCCCGTCGGAGTGAGCCGATAGAGGTGGCGGGGCGGCCGGCCGGCCGGTCCTGGCTCCCAGGACGTTTCGAGCACTTCACGATCCGCGAGCCGGATCAGGATCGGATAGAGCGAGCCCGATTTCAGGTGGACCTCTGTGGCGAGATCGTAGCCATAGCGCCAACGCGCCGGGTCGGCGGCCAGTGCCTGCAGGACCCTGATCACCTGCGGAGACGGAGTGCGTGATCGGGCCACGGCAATAACTCTACCTATATAGTCGTGTGTGTCAAATGCGCGAACTGCGCCGCCTCTGCCAACTCTTGGGCGCATCCCCGATGTGCCTGCTTCGGAGAGTGGCACACCGTCCCGGCAGCGAGGACGGGGGCACTTGAGACCGGAGAGAGTTCACGCGTCCCTGGTCATCATCCGCCAGGCCCCGATGGCCGTCCAGAACACGATCCAGCCCACGATCACAAGGGACGCCACCAGGGTCGACTCCGGAATCAGCATGTTCGGGTTGAACGCGCCGCCACCCCCGGCCCACCGCCTCCCGACGGCGTCGGCAGCCCGCCGGGCTCGATATGGATCATGGCGATGCCCACGATGGCCCGTTCGACGTTGAGCAGGTAGGTGATGACATGCCGGCTGAAGATCGGCGTCAGGATCAGTTCCAACACGACGAGGAGGATCACCGGGACCGTCCGCTGTCCCATCAGCGAGCCCAGTCCGAGGCCGACGATGAATCCGATGGTCGCTTCGAGCGCGATCCACAGGCCGACCTCGACCATCAGCGAGGTCGACGGGACCAAGAAGGTGGCGCGGTAGTCGGCGTAGTCCTGATTGGCCATCGTGACGGCGAACGCCCTGATCTGCGCCTGAGTGGAGGCGGGCACAGTGACCACGCCGTGCGGCGTCTCGACGGTGGCACCCGGCGGGGGACCGCTGGTCTGGCCGTTGCCGCAGGGCACACTCGGTGAGACGTTCGGCCCGTTGTAGTTGAAGTTACAGATGACCTCGTCGGCATGTTCGGCGGCCCAGGAGTCCAGGGCAGAGCGCGACAGCCCCTGGGGCACGTTGATCCCGTCGTAGCTGAACTGCGTCGGGGCGGCGAACACGCACACCGCGCAGACGATCGTGTAGCCGATCGCCACCATGGCGATGACGATGGCCAGCCCGGCCGGGATCCGGGCCAGGTAGAGCGCCAAGCGGGAACGGCCGGTGATCACCAGGTGGCGGAACATGCCGTCGCTGAGGTCGTCCGACCCGGCCGTGCAGCCGACGACGGCCGCCACGATGAACCCGAAGACGTACATGAAGCCCAGCACCAGACCGGTGAAGATGCTGTAGCCACCGGCTGGTCCGAAGGACTTGGGGCCCACGGCGTGGCCGATGAGCCGCACGGCGAGGATGATGACCGGGATGCCGATGTTGACGGCGACCAGGGCGATCATCAGCCCCCGTCGCTTGCGCAGCTCCATGAAGCGCGTGCTGACCATGCCCCACGTTGGGATCCACGAGCCCCGGTGGTCGTGAGTGAGCGAGATGTGCTCGGCCTGCGATGAGTCGATCTCGGCGCCTGAAGCCGAGGACATCGTCACTCGTCGGCCCCCAGTCGGTTTGTGACCTCGAGGAACCACGCCTCGAGCGAGGCGTGGATCTCTTGGAGCCGATAGACGGAGATCCCGCTCTCGACGAGGAGACGATTGATCTCCGCCGTCGCCGCGCGATCCGTCCGGGCGGGGAGCGCGATGTCCAAGCCCTCCACGCGCGCTTCCACGTGGGCACCGAACGGCGTGGTCGCGAGGAGCGACTTTGCTCGATCCGGCGATGAGCAGTCGATCTCGATCTCCACGGCGGCCCCGGCAAGCAACTCGTCAATGGACCCCTGACGGATCACACTGCCCTTGTCGACGATGGCGACGGCGTCGCAGGTCCGTTCGACCTCGTCGAGCAGATGCGACGACAGGAAGACGGTCCTGCCCTCGGCCGCGAGAGACTGGATCATCTCGCGCATCTCGAGTATGCCGGCGGGATCGAGCCCGTTCATCGGCTCGTCCAGGATGAGGAGCTGCGGATCTCCGAGAAGGCATGCGGCGACGCCGAGACGCTGGCGCATACCCATCGAGTACTTCGACACCTTGTCCCCTGCACGGTGAAGCATGCCGACCCGCTCGAGCGAGGCGTCGATGCGATCCCCCGCCGCCGGCTCTCGGGCTGCTGCAAGGATTTGGAGGTTCTGCCGACCCGTCAGGTGAGCGTGGAACCGCGGTTCATCGACGATCGCGCCGATCCGCGCCAGGGCCTTGTCGCGATGCTTCGGCACGGGGTAGCCGAGGAGCGACATCGTGCCGGCGTCCGCGTGCGTCAGTCCGAGGAGGACCCGGATAAGGGTGGTCTTACCAGCGCCATTGGGCCCGAGGCATCCGAACGCACATCCACGCGGCACGCGGAGCTCCACATTGTTGACGGCAATGTTCGGACCAAAGTGCTTGGTGAGCCCGTGCGTCTCGACCGCCCATCCATCGCTGGGATTGCCGAGCGGGACGATCGAAGGAGCACTCGGCGGACTCAGCGCTGCTCCATTGTCACGGCGACCCGGCCTCTTCCCAATGGATTCCCCAGGTGGCAGGCCCCGATCTGTGTCGGTCGGCTTTGCCGGCGACTCAACTTCTCGAGGCCCCGATCCGGAGCTCTTGTTCTTGCCTCGCCGTGTGACGAGGCGAAACACCCCGTATGCGAGTGCCGCCAGAACGAGCAGAGTGAGGAGGCTCATGACTCAGTCGGGTTCGTACCGCACGCGGGCCGCTAGCTGTTGCGCTCGGTCGAATGAGCATCGCGGTGAGGTCGGTGTTCCAGGCCGACGAAACGCCGGACACAGTTCCGGCAGGGATCTCTCGCAACTACCGGCAGGGATCTCTCGCAACTCAACGTCGGCCAGCGTGGAGTTCGAGGCGAATTCTCCGAGCCTCCGAGGTGATCTTGCGCACGACCGACTGTACTGGGACTGTCGCCCTCGATGCCGGATGCCGGCGGAGCGAACCCTCGACGGCGGCGTCCGGAACTCGGCGAAGGGGTCCACCATGGACGTGGCAGGGCGCCCTGCGGCCGGCCTGGATTGTCACGGCCGGCCTGGATTGTCAAGACCGGCCGGCCTGGATTGTCAAGACCCGGCCGGCCTGGCCGGCCTGGATTGTCAAGACCCGGTACCCGCTTGACGTTTTGACTCCGGTACCTGCTTGACACCCAAACCCTCAGGCCACATTGGCCTTACGGGGCCGACCCTGGGGAGTAGCGAAGGCGCCGTGCTCCTTGGAGCGGTCGTGATGGATGGCGTGGACCCTGAGGACCTTGCCCTTGGCCGAGATCTGGACCGAGCCGGCCACGATGGCCACTTCGACGACCTGGCGGGCCCAGCTGCGTCCGACCCGATAGCCGGTCCCGGCGAAGGAGACCGAGCCGCCCTGGTCCACCCGGCGGGTGACGGTCATGCCTGAGGTGGGTGGTCGGGAGCGCCCCGAGCGTGGGGCACGTTGGGGCCGAGATCCTTTGTCCGCTCGGCGTCGCTCGGCGTGGGTGGCGACGAGGACGCCGGCATGGAGGATCTCGACGAGCCCTGCGCGCACCACGACCTCGACGGATTCCCCCGCGAAGGTCGCCCCCACCCGATAACGGAAACTCCCGAGGCCGATCGAGCCGCGCTGGTCGACCCAGCGGTTCACGCCGGGTGGTCGTTCACTCAGAGGAACCTCCTCGATGACTTCTGGCATCTCGGGGTCGGCGGGTCGGGCTGGGGCCAGTGCGAAGCGCTCGGCGGGCGGGCGATCACCCAATGACTGGTGCGGACGCTTCGTGTTGTACTCGCTCACCCACTCGTCGAGGGCGCGCTGGAGCGCCTCGATGCTCGGATGCACCCAGTCGTGGTCGACCAAGAAGTCCGAGCGCATGGTCTTGTGGAATCTCTCGACCTTGCCTGTCGTGGTCGGCGAATACGGGGCGGTGAGCAAATGGCGGATCCCGTTGTTGGTGCAGATCCGGTCGAAGAGCACCGGTCCGGGCCCTTGGCCGAAGCGAGCAGTGAAGACCTTGCCATTGTCGGTGAGGATCTGGTCGGGCACGCCATGGGTGCGCAGCGCCCACTGGAGGGCCTCGCACACCGGTCTGGCTGTCGCCCGGGCAACCACCCGAGCGCAGACGCAGAACCGTGAGTGGTCATCGACACCGGTGACGACTTTGACCTCGGTGCCGTCGGCAAGATGGAAGCGGCCGACGATGTCCATCTGCCACAGCTCCATGGAGCGAGACCGCTCCCATCGCTTGTAGTCAGAGCGGGCGCGCTTGCGTGGGGTGGGCTCGAGCAGGTGGTGACGAACCAAGGTGCGATAGATGGACGAGCGTCCGGGCACCGGAGTGAAGCCGTCTTTGGCGAGTTCGGTGCGGATGGAGCGTGGTCCCCAGCGCGGGTGCGCCCGGCGCAGCTCGACCACCCTGGCCTCGATGACCGGGGCCATCTGGTGCGGACAGCGCTCGGGCCTCGAGCTCTTGTCGGCCAGGGCGGCCATGCCGCCGTTGGCATAGCGGCGCAGCCACGTGTGGACGCTCTGGCGGCTCACCCCGTTGCGCTGGGCCACGTCGGTCACGCTCATCCCGTCGAGGACGTCGATCACCGCTCGATAGCGCTGTTCCACCAGCTTGAGCTCCACCAACACGGTCGGCCTCCTTCGCATCCGTCGACAGCTGCGTCAACAGCGAAGAAGGTGGCACCGCCACGCGGTGGACCCTCCAGGCACGAAGTGTCAAGCAGGTACCGGAGCCAGTGTCGCCCAGGTACCGGAGCCGCGTCCGAAAGTGTCAGGCAGGAACCGGAGCCACGCCGTCAAGCATGAACCGGAATTTCACATGGCCGGCCTGGATCCCTGGGTCCTTCAGGGCGCGCGAAGGTTGAATCACTCAACGATGACGCGGTCACGCAACACGCTGACCAGGATGAACTTGGTGGGCGCTGCGGGACTCGAACCCACGACCTCAGCTGTGTGAATCCGTCCTGGGTGGTTTCCGTCACCTGGGGATACCAGGGAAGACCCAGCGCAGAGAGCATTTGAGACTTCCGCTGTTACGCGCTGGTACGCCCTGTTTTCCGCTCGTTCGCGCACGTAGCGCGCACGAAAATGGCGTCTTGGTAGCATGACACCATGACGAAGAACCTGACGGTGCGGCTCCCGGATGAATTGGCGGCCGACGCTGAGGCACTGGCAAGGGTCGAGGGCACCAGTCTCAACGAAACGGTCAAGCAGTCTTTGATCGAGGCGGTCGAGCGGAGACGCAAGAACCCCAAGTTCAAGGCCCGCTTGGCCAAGATCATCGAGGAGGACCGAGAGCTGCTCGAACGCCTCGCCAAGTGACGACTATGGTCATAGACAATCCGCTATAGGCTGTAACTCATGGATGAGTCCGCACCCCACTCTCCAGGTTCACTGCTCCGCGAGGCGCGAACCCGCGCCAACCTGTCGCAAACCGATGTCGCTCGCCGAGCACATGTTGCCCAGAGCGTCGTCAGTTCGTACGAGTCCGGACGTCGAGAGCCGGCATTCGGCACACTCGAGCGACTGATCGCCGCCACCGGGCATCGGCTGGAGATCCGGCTCGAGCCAGCACCAGATGCACGTCCCGGTTTGCCCGACTCGCCTCTGGGTCGCCGCCTCAGGCAACGGCGCCGGCAAGTGCTTGCGACCGCCGAGAAGTACGGCGCGTCCAACGTAAGGGTGTTCGGAAGCGTTGCCCGCGGACAGGACACACTCGAAAGCGATGTCGACATCCTCGTTGACCTTTCGCCACGATCGAGCCTGGTCACATTAGGACGATTGGAACGGGAACTGAGCGAGGTCCTGGGTGCGCCCGTTGACGTCGTCCCGGCTGACAGCCTGCGACCTGCAGTGCGTGCCGAGGCAGAGCAAGAAGCAATTCCGCTGTGAGTCGTCACGACCAAGAGTGGCTGACCGACATCATCGACGCCATCCAAGCCATTCGCGCCTACCAGGAGCGAGGCGATCTCAGCGACGGATTGGTCTTCGATGCTGTTCGTCTTCGGTTGATCGAGATCGGCGAGGCGGTGAAGCGACTGGGTCCAGAGCTGCTGGAGTCTGAACCGGACCTTCCATGGGAGGAGATCGCCGGCATGCGCGATCGACTCGCCCATCGTTACTTCGACACGTCGCACGCCATCGTCCAGGCCACCATTGACAACGACATCCCGGAGCTCGATCTCGCCGTGCGGCGCCTGCTGTCAAAGGACGCGACCTAGACACTCGCCCGTGGGATCTTGATATCATGATGTCATGGCGAAGCAGACCACTGTGCGGCTCCCCGAGGAGCTGGCGGAAACGGCTGAGGCGGTTGCACGGGTCAAGGGAGTGAGCGTCAATGCACTCATCACCGAGTCCCTCTCCGCCGAGATCGCCCGGGTGAAGGCAGACAAGGACTTCATGGCACGGATGAAGAAACTCCTGGAACGAGACAAAGAGTTGCTCGACCGGCTGGCACAGACCTGACGCGAGACCGAAACCTCCGGTCCGTGGCGTACCACCAGACCGGCTGCTAGGTCATTCGTCCGCCGCCGGGGAGCTCAATCGCTTGCTTCGACAGCTCGGCGCTGTTGATTGAACTTGACCGCGTTCACCACTAGGCGCACCACCAGGCCCAGGAACACCAGATTCAGCCACATCTGCAGTGTGACCACCAGACGAGCGGCCTCGCTCTTTGCGGTGATGTCCCCGAAGCCGACGGTCGTGAAGATGGTGGAGGAGAAGTACATGGCATCGGTGCGGGTGAGGGGTGCGCCGAACGAAGTCTGATTCGCGCGAGCCATGAGGAAGTACGTGGTGGCGAACAGCAGCACGTAGAGGGGAACGCTGAGAGCGAGCGCTTCGACGGCACGGCTGATGGGGTGGTCGGACCCGACGATCCTTCGGATTTGCCAGACGATGATTGCCACGAGCACGAGGACTCCCAGTGCGAGCTCCGCCACCGCCCCTGCATTTGAGCCGTGGTCCAACGGGAGCAGGAAGTAGATGGCCACGACCAAGGCGATCGTGAGAATCGTCCGCACAACTGCGACGATGGCGAGTCGTCTGCGACCTCGGAGAACGAGGTCCCTAATTTGCGCTGGTTGTGCCGGCGTCTCTGTCGTGGACACGGTGGTTCCCTCTTGTTCTGAAACCATGCGTCAGGCCGTCTTGGCAGAGTGCTTCTGGAGCCGGTCAGCCACGAACATCACCAGCACACCGATGCCGACGCCAATCATGGTGAAGAGGACCCGCCGCCCCTCGGCGGCGTAGTCCGTCGGCTGGGGCAGGTCGGCAGCGATGAGCGCGGCGCAGGCAATCGCGGCGGCGTAGTAGGCGTAGTTCACGCCCCGGATCGCTATTCCGATTCCAGCCAGGAGGATGATGATGACCTCGAGCGCGTGCTTGTTGCCGACCAGGATCAGGATCGGGATGGCCGCGACAGCACCCATGGCCGCACCCACCACACGCTGCTCGCCGAACAGCTTGGATTGCTCGAGGCTCGGTTTCATCGCGACGATGGTGGCGATGGGCATCCAGTCGGCGCTGGGCAGGTGCCCTCCGAAGGCGATGGCGGCGGAGGCGGCCAGAGCGAGGGACCGTATCAACGCGAAGAGGACGACCGGTCGGGTCAGCTGCACCGGGGTTTGGCTCCCCGGGAGGTCCATGACCGGTGCGGGCCGCCATCTGCCCCGACTCGCCGCCCACACGAGGACCATGAGGCGCAATCCACGCGGCTGCACCGATCAGCCAGGCCAGGGCCTGGTCCCATGCGCTGATCTTGAGGTGGCCAGTGTCATGCGTGGCGAGTGAGAGCACGACGAGGAACCAGACGTTGAGCAGCAGACCCGCAGCGAATCGGTGGACCCCGAGCTTGACGGCCAGGCCGCACGCCAGCGTGACGGCGAAGACGGCGAGGACCACGAAGCCCCAGGCTTTATCTCCCACGTAGAAGCCGAAGGCCGTCACCAGGGCACCAAGCGCAGCGAAGGCCGACATCCCCTCCACCCGCTTGCGGATAGCTCCTCCTGGGTCGCTCTGTGCCACCAAGAGGACCGCGAAGACGACCGTGACGAAGTACTTCTGTTGGTTCGTCTGGACGATGGCGAACCACAGCACGAACAGGAGGGCCGCCACGGCTGCGCCGCCCTTGACGTTCAGTTTCTCGCCGTCGCTCCTGAACACCTTCTCTATCTGGCTCTTCGGCCCCGCCTTCGCCATCAGACGTGCTCGAGGGCGCCCGGACGAGTCGCCATCTCGTCCTCGGCGTGGGCGACGATCGGGAAGCCGCCCTGACCCACCTCGAGCGGGGTGCGGTGAAACCCGTGGAACGTGATCAGGCCGCCGGAGAGAAATGCCGTGTCGGCGAAGTCGTGTTGCCTGAGGATGCAGTAGGCGATGTAGCTGCGGAAGCCAGATCGGCAGTAGGTGTACACCGGGCGGTCCTTGGACACCTCGCCGAGCCGGGCGCGGAGCTCGGTGTAGGGGATGTTGATCGCCTCGGGGATGTGCCAGTACTCGTACTCGGCCACCGTGCGCACGTCGAGGATCGTCGTCGCCTCGGCGCAGTCCGGGTAGTCCTCCGCATACCAGAGGTCGATGTCGCCTCTGCAGCAGGTTGGAGGCCTGGAACCCGATCATGTTGACGGGATCCTTCGCCGATCCGTACGGAGGCGCATAGGACAGCTCGACGTGCTCGAGGTCGTAGACGGTCATGCCGGCGCGCAGAGCGATCGCGAACACGTCGATCCGCTTGTCGACGCCGTCCCAGCCCAGCACCTGGGCGCCCAGCAGCTTCCCGTCCGACGGGGCGAAGAGCACCTTGATGAACATGGGCGAGCTGCCCGGGTAATACGCGGCGTGGTCGTTCTGGTGGGTGTACACCTTGCGGTGCTCGATCCCTCGCTCGCGCAACTGGGCCTCGGTCAGTCCCGTCCCGCCGGCGGCCATATCGAACGCCTTCACGATGGCCGTCCCTTGGCTGCCCCGATAGGCACTCTCGTGATTGCAGATCGTCTCGGCCGCGATGCGCCCCTCCCGGTTGGCCGGGCCGGCCAGCATGGACAGGACCGGCTCCCCCGTCAGCAGGTGCGCCGTTTCCACGGCGTCACCGGCAGCGAGGATGTCGGGGACCGAGGTCCGCATCTGGGCGTCGACGCCGATGCCCCCGAGTGGCCCGATCGCCACCCCGGCCATCTGCGCCAACTCGGCGTTGGGTCGCACGCCGACGGCGAGCACGACGACGTCGGCGATCAGCTCAGAGCCGTCCGAGAGCTCGACCAGGAGCTCCGCGCCCCTCTCGCGGATCGCCTTGGCCGAACTGCCGAGTCGGATGTCGACGCCGTGGGTCGTGACGTGGAAGTCGAGGATCCTGGTCATCTCCGGGTCCAGCCACGGCATCAGACGGTCTGTCCGCTCGACGATCGCGGTGTCCAGGCCTCGGGTGCGGAAGGCCTCTGCCATCTCCAGGCCGATGTAGCTGCCTCCGATGACGACGGCCCGGGTCGCATTGGCATCGAGTTCCTCGATGATGCGATCCATGTCGGGAATGTTGCGCAGGACATCGACTCGAGGGTGGTCGGCCCCGGGAATGGGTGGTCGGATGGGCTCGGCCCCGGGGCACAGCACCAGCTTGTCGTAGGCCTCGCGGTAGGTTCGCCCTCCCTCGACTTCGCGTACCTCGACCTCCTTTGCCGCCGGGTCGATGCCGACCACTTCGTGACCGGTGCGCACGTCGAGCGCCAGCGAGGCGGCCAGGCTCTCGGGGGTCTGCAGCAGCAGGCTGTTGCGGTCGGGAATCTCACCGCCGATGTGGTACGGAAGGCCGCAATTGGCGAAGGAGACGTAGCGGCCCCGCTCGAGGATGACGATCTCGGCCGAGTCGTCGAGCCGTCGCACCCGGGCACCGGTGGACGCCCCCGCGGCCACTCCCCCCACGATCACAACCTTCATGACGGATCCCTTCGATTCGCTGGGCGACAGCAGGCTACGGAGTCAAAATCACCCGTTACCCGGACAGCAGCGTGCTCTGGTTCTGGCTCGGAGTGCTAGGTGTACTCGGGCCTTCACCCGTCCGTTCCGTGGTCTGGATTGACGGACACGAGCTCGACGCCAAGTTCCTGGACTCGCTCGATGAGCCCGAGAAGGTGCGCCTGATCTGTGACGTCGCCGGTGAGCACGGTCGTGCCCGCGAGCCGCTGCAACTGCATGCCGTCAAACAGGACTCCGAACGAATCGCCGAGCTCCCCGCGAAGAACAAGGCCGTAGCTGCGAGGTTGCGCCCAGTTGTTGTCCATTTCGACGCAGCTTTACATTCCGCGAGGCGACTCGACATCACCTTCCGGCCGGATTCACCTAGGGGAGGCTGTTGGCCGGTTGAACCAGTGCACGGACCTCACAGCCGGCCGGACACCGACCAATGTTGACAGAAGATGGAACAAAGACGTGGCCGGCGCTGCCGACCGGCGGCGTCTGTTGCGTTCGCCTGGACGCTCGCTAGAGAATGCCCAGTTCGCGGCTGCGTTCGAGCGCGTCGGCCCGCGAGCGCACGGCGAGCTTGCGGTAGATCGACCGAACATGGCTATGGACCGTGTAGTGCGACACATACAGTTCACGACCGATGTCTCGCTCCGACAAATCGCTGCGCAGGAGCTTGAGCACCCCGAGCTCCCGCGGCGTCAGCTCGTCATCCTCGGAGAGGGCGCGGCGGATCTGCGCTGGCCGCTCAAGGGCAGACAGTGTGTCGGCCAGGATCCCCGGATCAGGGCAGTGCTCGAGAACGGACCTCGCATCGGCTATCGCGGCCGTGGCCGCCTTGTGCTCACCCAGGGCCCGAAGCACCGGCGCCTGGCCGAGCAGCGCATGGGCCACCTGGAGGGGCTGGCCAAAGATCCGCGCCAGTGAGATCCCGTGCTCGATCAGCGGCAGCGCCTCCTCGGGCCTGCCACGCGCCGCCAGCGATGCCCCCACCGCCAGAGGGACCGTGCCGACGGCCTCCTCCGTGCCATGCTCCCGTCCGAATTGGGCCGCCGACTCGGCCAGGGTGCGTTGCTCGTCTCCACGGCCCCGCTCGCCGGCGATCAGCGATCGATAAGCGAGCGACGACGTACCAGACAGCCACTGGGCGCTCGCGGGCGCCAGCGCCGCCGCCTCCGCAAACCACTCGTCGGCCTCGTCACGCTCACCCTCGAAGTACAGGCCCACGCCAACCGCCCAGCACGCCAACGATCGCCACGGCGACCCCGGGCCCTCGAGCTCGACCACTTGGCGGGCATGTTCCAGCTGGGCGCCGGCATCTCCCCAAGGAAATGCGGCCTGCAGCATGGTCAGGCTCGCCCGAGCGGAGCTGAAACCGTCGCGCAGCGGCCCCGCGTCCAGATCGCCCAGCCGGTCGATCGCCATCAGGGCCCGCCCCGCCTCCTCCTGCCTTGCAGACAGTGAGAGCACCCACGCCTGAATCAGGAGCAGATGCACCTCGCTCCTCAGTACCTCGTCGGGGAGCTGCCGAAGCCAGGCCAGGACGGTGTCGTACCTCCACGTGTTGGCGTATCTGATCCAGACGGTTTCGATCAGCTCGACTGCTTCGGCGTAGGCCTCGGCCGCCACGGCGTGCTGGATCGCCTCGTCGGGCGTCCCGTGATCACGATGCCAGCAATAGGCGCGGCGGTGCAGCCCACGGGCCAGGCCCGGTTCACGCCGCTCGAGCTCCACCCGGAGCAGCTGCGCGAAGACAGGGTGGAAGCGGTACGACCCGGCTTCGTCGTCGAGCGGGACGAGGAACAGGTTGGTCCGTGACAGCGCATCGAGCATTGCCGCCGAGCCCTCATGCTCCATCACGGCATCGCAGAGTGGGCCCGTCAACCTGTCGAGAATCGAGGTGCGGAGCATCAGCACCTGCGCCGAAGGGTCATGCGCCTCGAGCACCTCCGTCACGAGGAAATCCACCACGTGACGGTTCGACCCGCCGAATGTCCGCACAAACGCCTGGCGGTCGGCGGTGGGCTGCAGCGAGAGCGCCGCCAGATAGAGCCCCGCCGGCCATCCCTCCGTCTTCCTCACCAAACTGTCGATGTCTTCGGCTGTGAGGTCGAGCCCGAGGCGACCGTTCAGGAATACGTCCGCTTCCTCGTCGCTGAATCGCAGATCGGCGGCCCGTAGCTCGAGGAGCTCGCCGTGCGCGCGGCAGACTGGCCACCGGCAGGCTTGGTTCGGTCCTGCTGGCGAGCACAAGATGGAAACCCGGTGGTGCATGTTCAATGAACCACCGCACACTGGCGCGGGCCGGTTCGCTAGAAACGCGGTGGAAGTCGTCCACAATGAGCGTGATCTCGTCCTGGCCGTCTAGCTCGTTGACCAGACGAGGCAGGACCAGATCAATTACCGGTGCCACGACCGAGGACACTGACGCCGACCTGGCGACGTCGGGGTTCGCGCGGCGTAGCGCCCCGATCGCATGCGACCACAGGACCACAGGATCGTTATCGCCCTCGTCCAGCGTGAGCCACGCAACGCGCCTCCGGGCGGCCTCTGCCCCGTACCAGGCCGAGAGAAGACTGGTCTTCCCGAAGCCCGCCGGGCAGGCGATGAGAGTGAGCCTGCGGTCCGACCCGCTTCGGAGACGTTCCAGAAGGCGATCGCGCGGGATCGACTGTTCGCGGACGGGCGGCGGCCGCAGCTTCGTGGCCACCAGGGTCGCCTGCCCGACACGCTCGTGCCCCCCGCCGTCCGCGGCGGAATCCAGCAGTTCAGAGGTGTCGTGACGGGCCTCCTGCAATACCTCACGGAGTGACCGACCCGGCCCCCGCGTACCACTCAGGGGCTCACTCGCGGTGGACATGCCGCTAGCTTGCCAGTTCAGATTTCCTTGGTCTATGGACCAAAGTCCCTGCTTGATGCGGCACTCCGTCGCTCGCTCTGAGCCTGGCCTCCTGGGCGACGTCAGACCCCTGATGGTGCCTGCCAGGCACGTCAGCCCGAGGGCTGTCCCCCGGTAGACGGTGCGGTACCCGATCGAACACAACGGTGCTGTCGGCGGCCGGGCCGCGTGCACTGCCATCGCTGTCCGCACTTCGACCAACCCTGAAGCGGGCGGCATTCCCCTAGGTGAATCCGGCTTGCAGGTGATGACACTTCGCCTACATGAGTGTGAACCTTCCATATGACGGACCGACCGTCACACCCTCCACGTCGATAGCAAAGTCCCAAAGACACGACCCAAGGAGTTCTCCCATGCCCGACGACACCCCCGTCCTGGACACCATCGCCGATATGACTGCGGCATCGATCGCTCGGTGCGGGCTGGATGCCGACCAGCTGATCCTGGTGCGACTCGCCGCCCTGGCTGCCGTCGATGCCCGCCCCGTGTCCTACCTGGCGCACATTGGACCATCGGTCGAAGCCGGAGTCACGCTCGAACAGGTGCAAGACGTCCTGGTGGCCGTCGCTCCCATCATCGGGACGGCTCGGGTCATGGCGGCCGC
>CAVULV010000016.1:0-174705 GCA_963742445.1 uncultured Acidimicrobiaceae bacterium | reverse complement strand
ATTGAAACGCTGGTCGGCGCGCCTCGTGCAGAGGGCACAGGCGCACGACCGGGATTTTCGGATTCGGGTCGAGATCGAAGATTCGGTTTCTCGGGACTTCAGCCGTGCCCTGTGCAGTTGCCCTACTCATGGAAAGGGAGCGCCGTTACGATCCGGGCTCCGATGATCCGCAGAGGCGTCGCTGCCATCCGACGGAACGAAGTCGAGCCCCCAGAGAGTACTGCCATCGAACGGCCCGCACCTGCGTGTACCACGCAATCGCCTCACTTCCGGTTCTAGCTAGAGGACCGGTCCACGGACCCTGCTTTGGATTGGCAGCTGCACGAGAACCTCAAGTCCGCCGCCGACGCGACCAAGCGGCGCCACCGTGCCGCTATGCGCCGTTGCGACTGCATTCACGATCGCAAGTCCGAGTCCGGCCCCCTCGGCATCGCCGACGCGTGAGCTCGCTCGGCGAAAGGGCTCAAGAAGAGAAGGAACTACATCGTTGGGAATCGGCTCGCCGCTGTTGACGACTTCCATGAACACGATGTTGTCTCGACGGCCTGAACTCACACGAATCCAGCCCTCCCGGTCGCAGTCGCGGCGTCGCGTTGTCGATGAGATTGCCGACCATTCGTTCGATGAGAAGTCGATCTCCGTCCATCTCCGCTGGTTCAAGTGCCCACGTCACTTTGAGATCGCGACCCTCAATTGATTCTTGGCTGCATCAAGTCAGTCCTCGCACGCCGTCGCGACATTCAACGAACTCGTTCGTTGCAGTGCCGCGCTCGCTTCTCGCCAGGGTGAGGAGTGCGTCGATCAAGCCGTTGGAGCGCTCGACCTCGATCCGCACGAGCTCGGCCATAGCTTCAAGCTGTGCCGGCGTGCGGTCGGGCTTTGCGAGCGTGACCTCGATCGCTGTGAGCATCGAGGTGAGCGGCGTCCGAAGCTCGTGTGAGGCATTGGCGATGAAGACCCGTTGACTCGCGAAAGCTGCCTCGAGGCGATCGAGCATCGCGTCGAACGTGTCGGCGAGCTCTTTCAGCTCGTCGGGTGGACCTTCGAGCCCGACCCGTTCGGCCAGACTCTCCTCCGACGCCCGTCGAGCGGTATTGGTGATCTCCCGAACCGGTCGAAGGAACCGGCCGGCCATGAGCCAACCGAGGCCGCCCGAGATGACCGCCATTCCGCCGAGTCCGAGCAACGAAAACAGCAGCACTTGGGTGAGCGTGTGGTTGATTTGGTACCCCGCAGGCCTGTGCCTGGTTGACAATGTCGACAGGGTGTGGGAGACGAGCCCAAACGAGACGACAAGAACCACGGAACTGGCGACCAAGAAGAGCGCCGCGTAGCGGACGGCGAGGCGAAATCGCACGGTGCGGCGCATCATGCGATCCGATAGCCGCTACCGACGATGGTCTCGATGATCTCGGGCTCACCGAGTTTCTTGCGGAGGCGGGCAACGGTCACCGACACGGTGTTCGTGAACGGATCGGTGTGCTCGTCCCAGACGGTCTCGAGAAGTTGCTCCGCACTGACGACCACACCCTCGGCGACGAGCAACACCTCGAGAACAGACGTCTCCTTCTTGTTCAACGAGATCGGCCTTCCGCCTCGACTGACCCGACGTCGCGCGGTCCAGCAGTACATCGCCGCGAACGACGAGGGGTGGCGTCGCCGGCGCGCGCCTCGTGAGGGCGTCTTGATGCGCGAACGAGCTCAGCAAAGGCGAAGGGTTTCGTCAGGTAATCGTCGGCACCGAGATTGAGGCCTTCCACGCGTGCATCGATCTCCGCGGCAGCCGTCAGCATCAGGATTCGAGCCGGCGTCGGGCCGGCGACCAAGGTTGCACAGAGGGCGTCGCCGTGGACCTTTGGCAGATCTCGGTCCAACACAATCACGTCGTACTGATTCATGGAGCGCTTTCTCGAGCCTACGGAACCGTCGTAGGCGACGTCGGCCGCGAACCGATGGTCCCGCAGCCCGTCGGCGATGTAGTCGGCGAGCGCCACCTGGTCTTCGACGACGAGCAAGCGCATCGCACCATATTGCCGCAACGAGCCTTACAACGAGGTAACAAACCGCGCTTATCGTCCTTATGACGGTGCTTTGCGACCTGCGGTTGGGCCTTCACCCACGCCGTCAGTAGGACGGTCTGTGTAGGGCTGTTGTTATCCGACCCGGCGTAGACCTACCACGTTCTTGGTCATTGGTTCCGAAGCGAGGAGAGCGATTGTGAAGTGGATAAACCCGATTGTGAAATGGATAAACCGCAGTTCGGGCGCGATGGCGTTGGGGCGGACCCGGCGTGCTCGCCGTCCTACCACGCTGATCGCAGTGCTCTCGGCGGCGTGCTCTTCACCGTCGCCAAGTCGATCGATCGCCAGCCTGCCCAGCCGCGGGGGATCGACGACGACGACTCCACCTACACTCAGCAAGGCGCAGCAGATCGCGCTCAATTCCAGCACATGGTCAACTTCGCGCGATGCATGCGGAGCCATGGAGTCAACCAGTCTGATCCGGTGCCCGATCCGATAGCAGGCCACGCGGGCTTAACAATGCAAGTGCCCTCTCGAACGGCCTCCAACGGCGCTGCTTTCGATGCCTGCATTCACTTCCTTCAGACATCGGGGGCGGGGAATGGGGGACCTGGTGGTCCCACGATCTCCGCGGCACAGCTAGCCGCGAGCCGGGCAACCAGCTATGCCCGCTGCATGCGCAGCCACGACATCGCCATACTCGACCCCGACCAGTACGGCAATCTGAGCCTGGGGAACGTGCCAGGGATCAACAATCGCTTCGGCCGCTACTCGCCCCAGTTCCGGGCGGCGGCAACCGCCTGCCGGCACCTGCTGCCTGCGGGCAGCCACGACCAGGGGAACGGCCCGTGAGGCGTTCGATCATCATGACCTGCGGGGTGCTCGCCGCGGCGATCGTCGGGTCGGTCACGACGATCGCGGTGCGGGAGGATCTTCGGCCCCGGCGGCGCCGAAGCCGCCTCCCGTCACCACGGCGACGGTGGTCCGTACCACGCTGACCGACTCGGTGCTCATGGCAGGAACTCTCGGCTATGCGCCCACTGATCCGGTCGTCAACCGGCTCACGGGGACCTACACCCAACTGCCCTCCGTAGGTACTGTCGTCCGCGCCGGTCAGGTCCTCTATCGGGTTGACAACCTACCTGTGGTGCTCATGACCGGCGGTACGCCCGCGTGGCGTCCGTTCGCCGCCGGCATGACCGACGGCCCCGACGTGACCGAGTTGCAGTCCAGTCTCGATCGGCCTTGGTGACGCCACCGGACTCTTCTCCACCGCGAGCGGCGAGTTCGACCTCGCTCACCGTCGACGCCATCGAGCGCTGGCAGCGGGCAGAAGGCCAACCCGCAACCGGCCAGATCCCACTGGGGCAGGTTGTCTTTCTCCCGTCGGCGGTCCTCGTCGGTGCCGAGAATGTCGCCCTCGGCCACGCGGCGGCGCCTGGCGACCTTCCCTATCAGGTCACCACGACGGCCAGGACGGTGACCGTCCCACTCGATCCCACCAACGCCCCAACGGTGAGCGTCGGTGAGCCGGTGACGATCACCCTCCCGTCGAACTCGACGACGCCAGGCACGATCACCGCGATCGGCCCGGTCCCACCTTCCGCCAGCTCCTCCTCGTCGAGCAGCCAGGGAACCTCCTCGTCGGCAGCCACGCCGTCCGAGCAGCTCACAGTGACACCGTCCGATCCGTCGGCGACGAGCACCGCGACCGGAGTGGCGGTGCAGGTCTCGCTCACGACTCAGGAGGCCCCGAATGTCCTCGCTGCGCCCGATCTCGGCGCTCCTCGCGCTCTCGGGGGGCGGCTACGGCGTCGAAATCGTCGAACCGTCGGGGACGCATCGGCTCGTCGGCGTAACGACCGGCCTCTACTCGAACACCTTGGTGGGGGTACGCGGGAGCGGGATCGTGGCGGGAACGAAGGTCGTCGTCTCTCAATGAGCGCCGCCCTCGAACTCGTCGACGTGACGAAGTTGTACCCGGCATCGACGCCAGTCGTCGCCCTCGACGACGTCTCGCTCCGCATTGAACGGGGAGATTCGTCGCCATCGCCGGGCCCTCAGGGTCGGGGAAAACCACGATGCTTTCTGTCGGTAGCACGCTGGAGCGACCAACACATGGCGCCGTTCGGGTCGCCGGGGAGGCAGTGATCGACCTCGACGACAGCGAACTCTCTGCGTTCCGCTCTCGCCACATTGGCTTCGTCTTCCAGCAGTTCTTTCTCCTCCCGACGCTGTCGGCGCTTGACAACGTGGCCACCGGCCTCCTCTATCGAGGTTTGCCCAGACGGGAGCGCAGGCTGGCGGCGGCAGATGCGCTCGAGGGGGTAGGGCTGGCGAACCGCGAATCGCACCTTCCGAGCCAGCTGTCAGGTGGAGAGTGCCAGCGGGTGGCGATCGCCGCGCCCTCGTCGGGGCTCCGGCGATCGTCTTCGCGGACGAACCGACGGGCAATCTCGATACCACGACCGGAGGAGAGATTCTGGAGCTCCTGCGGGGTGTCAACCGCGCAGGCACCACGGTCATCATCGTGACGCATAGCCTCGATATCGCAGATTCCGCCCATCGCACCATCCGGGTCCGCGACGGTGCGATCGAGTCGGATGTCTCGGTGCCCCGATGAGCGGTTGGGACCGACGGGACGGGTCGTCATCCGAACGCGCGAAGAGTAGGTTGCGTGCCGGCGATGTCGCTCTCCTGGGCGCAGAGGGCCTTCGCGGACGACCCGCCCGCCGCATCCTCTCAGCGCTCGGCGTCGCGCTGGGCGTTGCGACTTTGGTCGCCGTGCTTGGTATCTCGACGTCGAGTCGAGCGCAGCTTGTCGCGGAGATCGACGCCCTCGGCACCCATCTCCTCACGGTCACGCCCGGCCAGTCGTTTTCGGGACAGACCGTCACCCTTCCGAACACAGCGCCCTCGATGATTGGCCGCATCGGTCCGGTCCTTTCCGCCGCCGCCATCGGGAGTGCGAATGCCTCCGTCTATCGAAACCCGCGCATCCCGTCGGTCAATACGAACGCGATCTCCGTGTACACCGCGGATACCAAGCTTCTGCAAACGGTCGAGGGAGGTCTTGCTCGGGGTCGATTTCTCAACCGGGCGACCGCGCATGCTCCCGGCTGTCGTGCTCGGCGCCACCACCGCGACAGTACTCGGTATCGACCGAGCGGACGGTTCCGTCGCGGTGTGGCTCGGCGGTCATGAGTTCGCCGTTGTTGGAAGTCTCAACCCCGTCGCGCTTGCACCAGAGCTCGATCGGTCGGCCTTGATAGGATTTCCAGTCGCCGACAGCCTCCTTCGAGCGAACTCTTCGCCAGTCGAGATTTATGTGCGAACGGACCCTACAAGTGTCGCGGCAGTCGCTACGGTCCTTCCGGCTACGGCCGACCCTGCGGCGCCGCAGGATGTCAACGTTGCCAATCCCTCCGACACGCTCGTTGCTCGGGCTGACGCCTCGGCCGCGTTCCAAAGCCTGTTTCTCGCGCTAGGTGGCGTGGCGTTGCTCGTCGGTGGAGTCGGAATCGCGAACGTGATGGTCATCGCGGTGCTCGAGCGGCGAGGCGAGATCGGACTCCGCCGCGCTCTCGGGGCGACTCGCCGCCAGATAGCACTGCAGTTCGTTGCCGAAGCCGGATTGCTCGCCCTGATGGGCGGGACGATCGGTGCGGTGCTCGGTGGATTCACGACCACCATCTATTCGGAGGCGCGCCATTTGAGCACGGTCGTACCTGGCGACGCGCTCGTCGGGGCGGTAGCGCTCGCTCTTGCTGTCGGAGTGATTGCGGGTCTGTATCCGGCGATGCGAGCAACTCGCCTGTCGCCAACGGAAGCGTTGCGAACGATCTAAGCACCGGTGTTCGGAGCCGGACAGCCACGCCCGCTATCCACATTGGATCGAACCTGACGAGCGTGTGCGGTCTTATCGGAGAACGTCGATCCCGGTCATGGGGAACATTTATCGTGGTACAAGACGGTGTCTATCGGCACCTCTACCGGTTCGGTCCGGAGTGAACACGTCAGTCGGGCCTTAGCCTTATCAACTCTGCGTTCGCGCGCCGTGTCTCTCTCGGTCACGTTCCCAAACGGTGCTCAAGACCCAGCAGCATCGGGCACCAGGCAGAAGGGGCGGCCTTCGGGATCCAGGATCACGCGCCAGCGATCTCCTCCAGGCTGGAACTCGGGCACCGTTGCTCCCAGCTCCCTAGACGCGACCTCCGCCATTGCGACATCGGGCACTCGCAAATCGAGGTGGTACTGCTTGGCGTGTTCGTCGTCGGGCCATCTCGGCGGGGTGTAGCCGTCGATCCGGCCGAACCCGATGGAGGTCGTTCCATCCGAGACCATCGAGTATTCGTCCTCGCAGTAGGGCATCTCCCAGCCCAGGAGCGCCGAGTAGAAGTGGGCCATCGCCCGGGGATCAGCGCAGTCCAGATTGACCATATACAGGCTCGCCAACCGCTCGGAGCTCATCGCGCACCTCCCGAGGCCCACATCTTCCCTCGTAGGCCGATTATTGAGTGAGTCACACATATTAATGTAGACTGTCCTCTATGGACGAGTCAACCGGGGCGCGACAGGCCAATCTGCTCGCCACTCTGGCGGTGGGGCTCAACGACCGCATCCGCGACGCCGAGGAGACGGCGGCCGGTCACGGATCAGCCGCCCCGGCGGCGTTGGTGGCGCTGCACGAGTTCCTGGGTGGCGCTTCGATCGACCAGCTCCGACAAGTCGTCGGGCTCACCCCGTCAGGTGCGGTACGTCTGATCGACAAGCTCAGCGAATCTGGTCTCGTCAAGCGTGGCCCTGGATCCGACGGGCGATCTCGCGGAGTGACGCTCACCCGTCGTGGCAGCGACGCAGCACGGCGGGTCTTGGCCGCCCGCCGAGCAGTGACCGAAACACTCTTGGCGGGGCTGAGCACCAGTGAGCGCGAGAGACTCACGCCACTACTGGAACGCCTCCTCCACGCATTAACCGCAGCACGGCTCGGCGAACGGGCAAGCTCCAAGACTCCGCCGGGCGGATGGCTCTGCAGGCTCTGCGACTTCTCCGCGTGCGGTCGTGACGAGGGCGCCTGTCCGGTCGCTAACCTCAGCGAGCTGGCTGTGGAGCGTCAGCTTGAAGGGTCCAAGACCGCCCAGGCGCAGACATGCAAATGATCGGCCAAGGCACGACGCGGCTGGCATCTCTCTCATGACACTCGACTCAGCGGAGCTGATCGTCTCGAACGTCGCTGCCTGGCGGCGATGGTTGGCAAAGCGCCGTTCGGACTCAGAGGGTGTCTGGCTGGTTCTCGCCAAGAAGGGCACAACGCGCCCAACCTCGCTCACCTACGACCAGGCCCTGGAGGAAGCCCTCTGCTGCGGCTGGGTCGACGGGCAGCTCGCCCGCCGCGATGATGGCACCTTCCGGCGACGATTCACCCCTCGTCGTACAGGCAGCGCCTGGTCAAACCGCAACATCGCGATCATCGAACGACTGACCGCTGAAGGTCGCATGCGTCCAGCCGGGCTTCGTGCGGTGGAGCGCGCAAAGGCGGATGGGACCTGGGACGCCGCCTATGGCGGTGCCGCGAGCATCGAGGTCCCCGACGACCTGAAAAGGGCGCTCTCCGCCAACTCCCGGGCCTTGAAAGCCTTTGCACGGCTCGACAAGGCGAACCGTTACTCCGTCCTCTACCGGGTCACAACCGCCCGGCGTCCCGATACCCGCGCGCGGCGAATCGAGCGGCTGGTCGACTCGCTCGCTCAGGGCCACGTGATTCATCCCGAGCCCAAGGGACGATGATTGCGCATGTGGTGACGGGGTGGCTGGCGGACGGGCCGAGTTCGTAGCGCCCGGAGCATTCTGCGATGAGCACGCCGGGGAGGGCACCGGAGGCCCGAAATGCGTCGAGGTTGACAGATGAGTGCCGGTTTCTCGGGGCGCTCTCGCTCGGCGGCCGACATTGACCGGGCGCGTGCCCTATGCAGTGGGTAGGCGGAACGCCGTGAGCAGCCACTACGTCGGGTCAGTAACCCGAAGGTCGCACGATGGGCGTGAACCCCCGCCACCAAGGACAGTGCAGTTCAGGGCAGGGAAAGGAATCTCACGATCGAGTCCGACCGCGGCGGAGGAGTCCGGGTCGGGGCTCGATGACGACTGGCGGTCGGTCGTAGACGAACGGTTGGCCACCGTCGGGGCGGCGCTGGGGCGGGCGCCGCGGTTCGACGGTACCCGATCGCATGTGACGCCGTTGACCGGACCAAGGGGCCGGCGGTACGGTCAGACGGTCGGCCAGGCGATACGCGACACTCTCGTAGTTGACGCGCCAGCCGCGAAAGTCAACCCACGCCTCCTCCGCACTTCGCTCGGTGGCGAAGTGCACGCTCACGAGCATGGCCACCGCGCGCTCGAACTCTGCGAACGTCAGGTCGATCGGGCCCTCGGGATTCGGATCAGGGTCGACCTCCCATCCGAGCGTGGTCGCGATCCGGTTGAGCAATGTGAATCCCATCCGAAGACACAGACGGGCCTGGGATGACGTGCCGCTCGGTGCGAGCGCCAGATGCATGGCAGCGGCATCGAGAACGGCGATGAGCCCGAGCAGCCACGAGTACCACGGCTCTGGAGACCGAAAGAGGAGCAGCACGGGGTAAGTGGTGTGGGTTTCGGCCACGTCAGCCGCCCACTCCTCCCACGCGGCATAGAGGTCCGGGAGGGTGTCGGTGATTCCGACCAGCTGGTGCCGGGCCAGGAGCTCGGGACCCCAGGCCGGGACGCCGGCCCGGCTCTCGAGCAGGGCAACGAGACTCTCGCGTCGGTTGAACGAGCTGTAGAGAGCGGGCAGGTACGCGATCTGTAGGGCGACAATCACGACCCAGATGGCCCCAACGGAGATGTCCACGCTCGTGTCGGCAGCGCCGCCGCTGTGGACTGCTCCGACCGTGAAGAGTGCGGTCAGGGCTTGGAGCAGCCCATCGGCGAACGATACGCCGGCCCCGACGAGGATGAGCGCGAACCCGAGTACGAGGCAGACCGCCCACAACAGCAGCTGCACGACAAGGGCGACCGGGCCGGCCGGCGCCAGGATGGCGTCCTGGCGCTCGTACGTCTTTGCCAGGTGGGACGCGAGGACGAAACACAGGCGAACACTGCGGTTGACGTGAAGACTCAACCGCTCGATACCCGACGGTCGCCGCGGGAGGATCATGGTCAAGACGACATCGGCCACGGTCATCATCACCACGACCAAGCCGACGATCGTCGCGACGTTGTTCACTGGCCCACTGCGCGGCCATCGAGCGGAGGCATGGGTACGAGCGTATTCAACGCCGGGCTCGGACTGTCGCGACCGACGCCCCGTACCAATCCAGAGGTCGTGCACGGGGAAACCCCATCGCACTGCAGCGTGCCGGTCTTCGTGTCGACGTACGGAGCATCGCGAACGAACTGCCGGTGCTCAGCCTGGCCGGACGGGGCGAGCCGGAGCTATCGATCGGGCTCATCGGCTTGACGCGTGGCCGCCATCTTGGCTCCGCTCGGCCAGTTCGCGGAACTCCTCGGGAACTCGCTCGGCGGCCGAAAGGGCGACAGCGGCGTAACCAACGGCAGTCCGGCCGAACTTGTCCCGGATTGCGTCGATCGACCGGTCCACTCCCCACCTCGAGGCCTCGACGACAGATTCTGGTTGGAGGCCCGCGTTTCGCCGCGAATTGGGGGAATCGAGAGGTAGCTCGAGCTGCAAGGAATGTTCCGGGCGCAAGCTCGAGACCGAAACGGCGATGAGCGTGATTTCGCGTTCTCGATCGTTGTCGAGGATGGCTGAGGTGGCGAGCCTTTCGGCCACCTCGGTGAGCGTCAGCGTGCTCGAGATCGCAACGGTCAACGTGACAGACCGGGTCACGGAGCGAAGGTGAGAGAAGCGGACCCGTACGGTCACTGTCCGACCCGCCAGGGTTGCTTTTCGCAGACGGCCGGCGACTCTGTCGGCGAGATAGCCGAGCGTCTCTCGGATCAGCTCTGGAGTTGCCTCCCGCCTTCCGAGGGCGGCCTGGGCACCCATGGACTTCGACCGGGCCGGTGCCGCCACTGCCCGCTCGTCGACGTTGGCCGAGAGGGCGGCGAGTTTTGCCCCCGCCGCCTGGCCGAGAAGGCTGCCAAGGATCGGGCTGCCGGCCTTGGCCAGTTGCCCGATGGTGGAGATCCCGGCCTGCTGGAGGCGGCGTTCTGTCGTGGGTCCGACGCCCCATATCAGCCCGATGGGAAGGGGGTCGAGAAAGTCGCGCTCATCGTCCGGGTCCACGGCGACGAGGCCGTCAGGCTTGGCCACCTGCGACGCCACCTTGGCGAGGTGCTTCGTGCGGGCCACGCCAACCGAGAGGGGGAGACCGATCTCGTCGCGGACGCGTCGGCGGATGGCAGCGGCTATCTCGGTCGGTGCTCCGAAGAGATGGACGGCGCCGGCAACATCGAGGAATGCCTCATCTATCGACACCCGCTCGACTCGAGGGGTGAAGTCGTGAAAGACAGATACGACATCGTCACCGAACTGTTGATAGCGGTCGAAGTGACCGCCGACGAAGAGGAGATCACCGCAAAGCCGGCGGGCCCGCCAACCGGGCATGCCGCCGCGGACGCCGTAGCTCCTGGCTTCATACGATGCCGCCAGCACCACGCTGCCCCCCACGGCGATGGGCCGGTTCCGGAGTGTTGGGTCCAACAGTTGCTCAACCGACGCGTAGAAGGCATCGAGATCGGCGTGCAGGATCGTCGCTCGCCTGGCTGACGCAAGCTCCACAGGTGGCAATGTAGACGAACATGTGTTCGCTTACCAGCGGAACTTTCAATCCTCCCCAGCCACCCGGAAGGGAGGTGCTGCATATCATCGGACGATGGCGACCTTCGTGCTCGTCCACGGGGCAATGCACGGCGGCTGGTGTTGGCGCGATGTTCGCCGTGAGCTGGCTCGACTCGGCCATGAAGTCTTCACGCCGACTCTCACGGGAATGGGGGAACGACGAAATTCCCTGACCCGGGACGTCTGCGTCGAGACTCACGTCGCCGATATCGCCGAGCTCCTCTACTTCGAGGACCTCCGACAGGTCCATGTGGTCCTCCACAGCTACGCAGGAATCTTGGCGGGTCCCCTCGTCGACCGCGTTGCAGATCGCGTCAACTCCGTCACTTTCCTGGGTGCATTCATCGTCGACAGTGGCCAGTCCCTACTCGACGTCGAGCCCGTGCAGGTCGGGAACCGGTATCGGCACCTGGCGGACGGGTCGGGTGGTGGTTGGCGAATTCCTGCCGACGACGCGTTTCTTTCCCAATGGGGAGTGCCCGATCGCCTTCGGCCATTCGTGGGGGCTCGCCTCACGGACTTTCCGTTGCGATGCGCCACCGACGAAGTCAGATACGACGGCACCTCCCACGATCATGTCCGTTATGCGTATGTGCGCCATACCGACCCACCGCTCGACAGCTTGGATCATTCCTATCGGCGGGCGCTTCAACGGGGCTGGAAGACGTTCGACGTCGCGTGTGGTCACGACATGATGCTGCAAGACCCGAATGGGACGGCCGGTCTCCTGTTGGAGGTTGCCGGCCGATGATCAGGTCCGACTGACTCGGATCAGCGAGTGGCCCGGAGACGCGTCTGTCATCTGCATCACAGGCTCGCCATCTGCGCATCCATGGGTCTGAACGGCGGCGGCATGCTGGCGACGTTCATGCGGAGTGACTTCATTGCGGTGTCATAGATCCCCGAGAAACTCGGGAAAGGCTGGATGGTGTCGCTCAGCACTTCGAGTGGCACACGGGCGCGAATGGCCAGCGTTGCCTGTTGCAGCCACTCACCGGCTTCCGGTCCGAGAGCAAAGGCACCCGTCAGTCGTTCGCCGTCGCTGAGCAGTGTGAGGAACTCGTTCGATTCGGCGTAGGCGTGGGTGCAGGTAGCGGTCTTCGGCACCTCCGACACGAGGGCCGTGGCGCTGTATTCCGCCTCTGCGGCGCAGACCGCCGCGGCCTGTGGGTCCGTGTAGGTCACGCGGGGAACAGCGTCGTAATTGGCCCGCCTGGCCTCGCCGGCGATGTTCGCCGCCACAACGTCACCCTCGTATTCGCCGACGTGGGTCAACGGCCAAATTCCGTTCACGTCACCGATGGCCCAGAGTCGTTCGCCGGCGCGTAGGTACTCGTCAACCCGGATTCCATGGGGGTCGGCCTCGACATCGACCGTCTCTCCTTGGCGCGGTCGGCGTCCGCGACCGGGATCACGATCACCTCGAACTTCAGATCGACGCTGTCGAGCTCCGTGTCGCTACTGGCGTTGCGCACCCGTTCCTTCGTCGTGCTCACTGCGGCCTCCCTTGCTCTCTCGGCCTTGATTGTCGCGCTTCTCCCGTGGGTGTGCGCCGGAGAATGCGGCCGCCGGCGTGCCGGTGCCAGCCATGGCGTCGGGCCGATCACTTGCCGCTCAGGATGTCGCTCTCTGTTCGCGGAGTTCACCGGGACGTCGATGTCGTCATAGGTGCCGTGGGCGAACACCGTGTGGCTCGGCGAGCCGAGACCGCTAGTTTCTAGGTGCGCCAAGAGACCCAACCTCCGACCCTCAGGAGATGCGCGAATGTCACCTGCACCCGTAGATCCCAGCGCATCACCGAGTGGAACCGGATGCGTCGAGTGTCTCGAATCCGGGGGTTGGTGGCTCCACCTCCGCCGGTGTGCGGAGTGCGGGCACATCGGATGCTGTGACAATTCGCCCGAGCGACATGCAACGGCCCATGCACATTCATCTGGACACCCCGTCATCTGCAGTTTCGAACCAGGCGAAGATTGGTTCTGGGACTATCGCAGCAACGAATACATCGAAGGTCCGCCTCTCGCGCCGCCCCGGCACCATCCCGTCGATCAACCGGTGCCGGGACCAGCCGGCCGCGTTCCGGCTGACTGGCAGGACATCTTGAGTTGACGGGGACCATGACGAACCCCGACATCGCTGGCGATCCACCAATGACCGGTCAGCCAAGACCCGAAGATGAACACTGGGAGACATATTCATGAGCGATGAAGTCGACAACATCAAGGCCGCGGCTGCAAGGCTGACCGACGCGATGAGCGGACTGTTGCGCGCCATCGATGCGATCGCGGACGAGAGTGCAGCTTCCAGGGACATCCCGGAGGAAATGCCCGACGAGCTGGAACGGCTGGCCGCTCGCCTGAACGCCGCCCGCGGATTCAGCGACTGATTGCAGCCGTCGTCGGCGCACCCAGGTGCATAGGAGCTCGGATCGCTTGGGCGGCCGGCCGGCTGGCAGAATCGGGGGGCTCGTCGACGTCGCCGAGCAAGCGCTGCGGCCTCCCGCGGCCCGTAATGATGCTGCGTGCCGAGCTCGAATCCACTCCAACGCGACGTTGCGTGCTGCTTCTCAGCCGGAGGACGAGCGGCCCGGGAGTCACTACGCTCAGGACGTGGAGCGATCGATCACCGGCTACCACCTCGACGATGCCGGCGACTGGGTGGCCGAGTTGGCGTGTGGACACAACCAGCACGTCCGCCACCGACCTCCGTTCCAGACCCGTGCCTGGGTGCTCGACGCCGACGACCGGCGCGGGCGGCTCGGGACCCCCTTGGACTGCCCGCTCTGCGATCGATGTGAATGGCCCGAGGGGTTGCGTCGGGTACGCACGAGCGCAGTATGGGACGAGCGGACCATGCCCGCCGGGCTGCGCCGGGCCCACCGTGTCGCGGCGGGCACCTGGGGACGGATCTTCGTGCAGGCCGGACGGTTGCGCTTCGCCGCGGCAACCAACCCGGTGATCGAGGTCGAGCTCGACGCGGACTCGGCGCAAGGCATCCCGCCCGAGGTCATGCACGAAGTGCATCCGTTGGGCGCCGTTCGCTTCTCGGTCGGGTTCTTCGCCGTCGACCGCCCCGGCGGCGCCCGGACCGAAGGGGCCGAGGGGGCCGGGCCGGTACCGGTCGGCGATCCGGCGTGCTGGGCCGGCTTGGTCTGCCCCGAATGCGGCGCCGTGGTCGACGGTGGCTCTCACCGTCCCGGCTGTTCGCTCACCGGGGCGAACAGGTGAAGAGATGAACCGTCCCGGTACCGCAGAACGGATGGCCCGGCCATGATGCCCACCGACGTCGGAATCGTCGACCTGATGATCGGGTTCCCCAGCAGGGATCCGCGCCGCAAGTACGAAGGCCTGCGTGACCTGGCGAAGGATCCGGCCAGTCAGGACATGAAGTTCCCGGCCGAGTACATGTTCAAGGACGTCCCGGACCAGTTGGCCAGCGGGCAGGACCCCGTCGAGGTCACCCTGGCGGCGATGGATCGCCACGGCATCTCCATCGGCCTGATCGGCCTCGGCAACAAGTCGGCGCTGGACGCCCTGGCACGCCATCCCGGTCGATTCGCGGCCAGCCTCGAAGTCGATCCGAACAACATCGGGACCACCGTGAACGCAATTCGCCGGGCGCACGCCGACCAGGGCATCGCCGCGGTGTCGACCTTTCCCGCCGGGTGCAATCCCCAGGTGCCGGTCAACGACAGGCGCTACTACCCGATCTACCAGACGTGCGTCGACCTCGACGTTCCGATCATCGTGAACGCGGGCATCGCAGGACCGCGCGTGCCATCGGAATGTCAGCACGTCATGCTCTTCGATCAGGTCTGCTACGACTTCCCGGAACTGCGGGTGGTCATGCGCCACGGAGCCGAGCCGTGGGAGGACCTCGCGGTCAAGCTGATGCTCAAGTGGCCGGGGCTCCACTACATGACATCGGCCTTCGCTCCGAAGTACTACCCGAAGGCGATCGTGGAGTACGCCAACACACGCGGTGCGGAGAAGATCATGTACGCCGGCTACTACCCCATGGGGCTCAGTCTCGATCGGATCTTCACCGAACTGCCCCAGGTCCCGTTCCGGGACGACGTGTGGCCCAAGTTCCTGCGGGACAACGCCCTGCGGGTGTTCAAGCTGGGTGACGGTCGGTGAGCCGGAGCTGCCGCGGACCCGCGCCGGTTCGCCCGGGCGCCGCCCCGGCGCGCCGGGCCTCCGTCAGCTGAGGAAGGCCGGGAGGGTTTCCCAGCCGCGGACCGTCGAGGTGGGGGACAGCCGTGCGTTCGCCGTGTCGATGTCCCACGTCGGGAAGCGCGCCAACACCTCCTCCAGGGCAACGCGACCCTCCAGGCGCGCCAAGGCCGATCCCAGGCAGAGATGGATGCCGTTCCCGAAGGTGAGGGTGCGGTCGATGGTCCGGTGGATGTCGAACTGATCACCGTCGGGGTAGCGCCGGTCGTCCCGGTTGGCCGAGCCGAGGAGGAAGAGCATGATGCTCCCCGCGGGCACGGTCTGGCCGTGCACCGTCACCTCGTCCCGGACGACGTAGCGGCCGACGTGCGGTGCGGGCGACTCGTAGCGCAGCACCTCCTCGATGGCATTGGGGATCAGGGAAGGGTCCTCGACCAGCTGCGACCGTTGATCCGGATGCTCGGCCAGCACCTTGCCGGTCCAGCCGATGAGGCGCGGTCGTGGTCTCGTTGCCGGCACCGGCGACGACCTCCAGGTAGGTCAGAAGCTCGCTCCGCGTGAGGTGCCGCCGCGTCCCGGTCTCGTCCTCGAACTCCGCGTTCAGGAGCTCGGTCATGATGTCGTCCGAGGGATGGTCGGCCCGCCAGTCGATGTAGTCGGCGAACATCTCCCCGGTGACGAAGTTCTCCTTGACCTCCATCGGCTGACCTTCCTTGGTGCGGAGGTTGGCGTCCACGTGGTCGCGAACCGCTTCCTGGTCCGCCTCAGGGATGCCCAGGAGCATCCCGATCGTGCGCATCGGCATCTGGCGCGCCGAGATCGGCGATGAAGTCGAATCGATCGGCGCCGACCAGCGGATCGAGGCTGCGGGCACAGAACTCCCGGATCTTGGGCTCCAGGTCTGCGACCCGTCTGGGGGTGAAGGCCCGGGACAGCAGGCGCCGGTGGATCGTGTGCGTCGGTGGGTCCTCGAAGATGAGGACGCCGGGCGGCATCTCGATGTTCGCCCTGATGAGCTCGATGATCCCGCCCTTTCCCGATATGTACGTCTGGGCGTCGAGCAGCCCGCGCTCGACGTCCTCGTACCGGCTCACGGCGTAGAAGTCGTGGTGGTCGTTGTAGTAGAGCGGCGCCTCTTCCCGCAGCCGCCGGTAGACGGGGTACGGGTCGGCGTTGATCTCGACGTTGTAGGGGTCGTAATAGACGTCAGTCATGCTGTGCACCACTCGAGGACCCACCCTTCACGATTTCATGTCAGAATATGCCATCAAATGGTTGGCCGGTCAATCAGCGGACCTGAGTCCACTCGACCCGTGCGGGAACGTTCCGCACGGGTCGCGGCGGGTCCCCGCGGGTCGCGGCCAGGACAGCGTCACGGCGCGCCCTCGAGGATGAAGTTCGGCCTCGCCTTCGCCAACATCGGACCGTTCGTCGAGCCCGGCGCGGCCGTCGGTCTCGCGCGGGCGGCCGAGGCTGCCGGCTTCGAGTCGATCTGGGCCGTTGACCACGTGGTCGTCCCGGCCGGGTACCGGTCCACCTACCCCTACGACCCATCGGGGAAGCTCCCCTCCGGGGAGGCGACGGTGTTCCCCGACCCGCTCATCTGGTTGGCCTACGTGGCTGCCGGGACCTCGACGGTGCGCCTGGGCACGGGGATCCTCATCGTGCCGCAGCGCAATCCGCTCGTGCTGGCGAAGGAGCTGGCGACGCTCGACCACCTCTCGGGCGGCCGGATGATCCTCGGTGCGGGCATCGGCTGGCTGGAGGAGGAGTTCGAGGCGCTGGGAGTCCCGTTCGCCGGACGGGCCCAGCGCACCGAGGAGGCCATCGCCGCCATGCGAGCCCTGTGGTCCCACGAACAGGCGAGTTACGAGGGCACGACGACGAGCTTCCGCGACTGCTTCCTGCGACCCCAACCCCCCGGCGGGTCGATCCCGGTGCACGTCGGGGGCCACAGCAAGGCGGCCGCCCGGCGGGCCGGCCGCATCGGCGACGGGTTCTTCCCGTTCGGTGTCACCCGAGAGGAGATGATCTCGTTGGTGGAGGTCATGCGGCAGAGTGCAGAAGAGGCCGGCAGGGACCCGGCGTCCATCGAGGTCACGGTGCAGAGCAACGTCACCGCGGCGGACGAGGCCGTGGCCGAGGCGACCGCCCTGCAGCAGCTGGGGGTGACCCGGGTCATCGTTCCGGCCGTCATGTTCAGGGACCACCTCGCGGAGTCGCTCACGCGGTACGGCGCGGACGTCATCGACCGGGTCTGAGTGCCGTGGCGATGAACGAACCGATCGACCAGTTCGACGTCCATCTCGAGGACTCGGTCCTCGAGGACCTGCGCGGCCGGCTGGAGCGGACCCGCTTCCCAGACCAGATCGACGGGACCGGTTGGGAGTACGGGGTCCCGATCGACTACCTCCGCGAGCTGGTCGGGTACTGGCGTGACGGCTACGACTGGCGCAGTCAGGAGGCGCGGCTGAACTCGTTCTCTCACTTCCGAACCCGGATCGACGACCAGTCGATCCACTTCCTCCACGCGAGATCGGATCATGCGGAGGCGCTTCCGCTCCTCATCACCCACGGTTGGCCGGGCTCCATCGTCGAATTCCTCGACGTCATCCCACGCCTCACGGACCCCGAGAGCTTCGGAGGCCAGGCGTCGGACGCATTCCACGTGGTCGCGCCGTCCCTGCCGGGCTACGGATTCTCGGAACCTCCCCGCACGCCCGGCTGGGACGAGCACCGCATCGCCATTGCGTTCATCGCTCTGATGAGCCGCCTCGGCTACACGCGCTACGGCGCCCAGGGTGGGGACTGGGGGGCACAGGTGACCACCAGGATCGGGGGCGCTCGATCCGGAGCACTGCGCAGCCATCCATCTCAACATGGCGCTCGGGGTGCCCCCCGAGGGTGATGCGGCCCTCACCGACGAGGAGCAGGCCGATCTGCGGGCGATGCGGCTTTTCGTGAAGAGAGGAGTCGGGCTACGCGAACGAGCAGGGGACCAAGCCCCAGACGCTCGGCGTGGGCCTCAACGACTCGCCCGCCGGTCTGCTGGCGTGGATCGTGGAGAAGTTCCGCGCCTGGAGCGACTGCGACGGCCACCCCGAGAACTGCTTCACCCGCGATCAGATGCTCACGAACGTCATGCTGTACTGGGCGACGCAGACGAGCGCATCCTCGGCGCGCCTGTACTGGGAGAGCCGGCACAGCGCGGTGTCGGCCCAAACCCTCCCCTTCGTCGACGTGCCGACCGGTGTCGCCCGCTACCCCGGGGAGCCGTTGCGCTGGCCGCGATCATGGGTCGAGTCCCAGTACAACGTGGTGCATTGGGCCCCGATGGAACGCGGCGGCCACTTCGCGGCCATGGAGCAGCCGGATCTCTTCGTCGAGGATCTGCGGACGTTCTTCCGCGGGGTGCGCTGACCGGGCGACCCTGAGCGACACCGTCAGGAGAGCTCGGGCCGCATCCCCGGCAGCTCCTCGAGGCTGAGCTGGGTCTCGTCCATGCGGATCGGTGACCCGTTGACGAGGACGTGCCGCATCCCGGTCGGCTCCTCGGCGGTCAACCGTTCGCCGTCGGCGGGAAGGTCTTGCAGGCGCCGCTGCGGGCCCGGGCCGACGGTGGAGGGATCGAAGACCGTCACGTCGGCGAAATACCCCTCGCGGCAGATAGCCGCGCTGCGTGAAGCCGAACATGTCGGCGGCCTCTCCCGTCAACTTCCGGACCGCCCGTTCGAGAGGCATCAGCTGACGATCCCGCACCCAGTTGCCGAGCAGGTCGGTCGGGAGCGGTGCATCGCACAGCTGGTCCACGTGGGCGCCGGCGTCCGTGAGGCCGAGCACCACATGCTCCTCCATGAGCAGGGCCGCCACCTCCTCGGGATCGTCGTTGGCGATGTAGGCACGGAACCGCGTCTCGAGGTCCTCGGCGAGTGCGAGCTCGCACATGACGTCGAGCGGGGTGCAGTTCCGGTCGCGGGCGATGTCGGTCACCCGCCGCCCCAGCAACTCGGGGAACCGCTCCGATTCCGACACCTCGTAGGTCTCCCAGCGGGGCTTCATAGCGGTCGCATTGTTCTCGAGATCGTCGAACGCCCGGGTCCGCCACTCCTGATCACGGAACGCTGCCTTCCGGACGTCTCGCCCCACCTTCATCAGCTCGCCGAACACCTCGCCGACGTTGAGGTTGTAGGCGTCGGCCAGCGTGAACTGCATGGTCAGCGGCCTCGGGGTGACCTGCGGCCAGACGTTCGCACCCTGCGCCAGCGCCTCCTCGTGCAGCTTGACGACCTCGAGATGCTTCCCACTCGAGAGCGCGAACAACGGGCACGTGAACGGCCGGCCGACACGTTGTTGCCACGTGAAGACATCGGGGTACTCGCACTGCCAGCCCGGGGTCGCGAGCACGACCCCCTTCCCCGATCTCCCAGCGGTCATGAACAGCGCCTCGACCTCGTCCATCTCGGCGAAGCGGCTCGGAACCGGCTTGCCCTCGGCGCCACGGTGCGCGAACGAAAAGCTCGTCGAGAACCCGGCGGCGCCCGCGTCGATCGCCTCCGTCAGGAGCTGGCACATCCGCTCGATCTCCTCGGCGCTGGCGGCACGCTCATAGGCTGCGTCCCCCATGACGAAGAGGCGCAGGGCCGTATGCCCAATGTATGCAGTGAAGTTGAGCGTCGTTCCCCGGCGGCGCACCAGGTCGAGGTAGTCCGGGAAGGTCTCGAAGTCCCAGACGATGCCGGCGGCGAGCGAGTTCGCATCCATGCCTTCGACGTTCTCGAGGGTGTGCACGATCACGTCATGGTGCTCGGGACGGCAGGGGGCGATGGAGAACCCGCAATTGCCCGCCACGACGGTGGTGATCCCGTGATACGACGACGGCTTGAGTTGGGGGTCCCAGAAGACCTGGGCGTCGAAGTGCGTGTGGATGTCGATGAAGCCGGGCGTCACGGCGCATCCCGAGGCATCGAGCTCGACCCGGCCCTCGAGATCCCGGCCGATCTCCTCAATCGCGTGACCGGTGATCGCCACGTCCGCGACCCGGCCTGGCTCTCCGGTCCCGTCGTAGACGATTCCCCCACGGATCACCACATCAGCCGGCATTCGTGTGCTCCTCCCACTGGTGCATCCTGCGAGACCGCTATGTCAGCCGGTAGCGAATCGGCAGGTGCTTGACGGCTCCGTTGACCGATGAGTTGAGGCGTTCCACCGGTCCCGACTGCTCGAACCACTCCATCCGGTCGATCAAGAGACCGAACATCGACTGGAGCTCGGCCCGTGCCACGTGGGCACCCATGCAGAGGTGGGGGCCGAAGCCGAAGACGAGTTGTTGGACCGGTGGACGGTCGATGCGGAACTCGAAGGGATCCTCGAAGACCTCCTCGTCCCGGTTCGCCGAAGCCCAGTACAGCGCGACCTTGTCCCCGGCACGGATCTTCTGCCCGTGCAGTTCGCAGTCCTCCGTGGCGGTGCGGGAGAAGTAGGCGATGGGAGTGACCCAGCGAAGGATCTCCTCGACGGCATCGGGCAGCAACTCGGGCTGGGACCGGAGCTTCTCCCACTGGTCCGGGTGCTCACAGAACGCCTGCATGCCACCCGCGATCGCATCACGGGTCGTCTGGTTGCCCGCCTCGACCAGCAGCTCGCAGTACGAGACCAGTTGGGGCCGGGTCAGGGGCACGCCGTCGATCTCACTCCGCACCAGCATGGTGACCAGGTCGTCCTGCGGATGCTCGCGACGTTGCTCGATCATGTGCTTGAAATAGCGATGGAGCTCCCCGCGGGCCCGCATGGAGGTCTGCTCGGGACTCTCACCGGGGCGTCGGTACTCCGGATCGTCCTTGCCGATGATCTCGTTGGTCCAGCGGAAGTGGAGTTCCCAGTCGGATTGGGGCACGCCCAGAACCCAGGAGATGACCGCCACCGGGAACGGCGCAGCGAACGTGTCGACGAAGTCGCACTCTCCCACTGCACCGGCCGTGGCCGCAGCGTCGACGATCCCCACGGCGATCCGTTCGATCTCCTCGGTCCGGTCCCGGACGGCGCTCTTCACGAACTTCTTGTTGACGATCTGGCGCATCGGACCGTGGCGCGGAGGATCGAGATACACGATCATCTCCGGCACGGCCTCCAAGCCGCTCAGATCCATGTCCAGCGTGATCCCTCCCGCACTCGAGAAGAGCTGGGGCTGTGAGGCCACTTGGACGATGTCGGCGTGCCTGGTGACCGCCCAGAACGGCGGATAGCCCGGCGGTTCGATGTAGGCCACCGGTGCCTCGGCCCGCAGTTTCGTCCACACGTGATGCGGATAGCCGTTGCGAGCGAACCGAACGGGGTCGACGAGGTCGAGCGGATCGATGCCGTTCAGCGGCATGGCGGACGTCCTCCTCCACGACGGGGCACGCTCAACGCCGATCGTCCGGTCGAGCCGTGTGACTATTCGAAGGCGATGACGCCACGGAGGTTCACGCCGTCGAGCATGTCCTGATAGCCCTGGTTGATCTGACTGAGTGGGTACGTCCTCGTGATCAGCTCGTCCAGCTTGAGCTGCCCCGTCTTGTAGAGGGCCAGGAGGTTCGGAATGTCGAACCGAGGGTTGGCGGCACCGAAGACGACCCCCTTGATCTCCTTTTGGAACATGGCGAGCTCGAACAGGTTGACGCTGCTCTCGGTCTGCGCCTGGGGCGCGACGCCAGTGACGACGCAGGTCCCGCCCTTGCCCGTGAGGGTGAGGGCATTCGCCATGAGGTTCCCGTACATCACGCTCGGAACCAGGATCACCGCATCGGCCATCTGCCCCCGTGTCAGCTCCGTCACGATGGGCAGCGCCTCCTCCATTGACCCGGCGACATGCGTGGCGCCGAAGTCGAGGGCTGCCTTCTGCTTGAACTCGAGAGGATCGACGGCGACGATGTTCTTTGCGCCGACCATGTGGGCACCTTGCACCGCGTTGATCCCGACCCCTCCGACCCCGACGACGACGACGGTGTCGCCGGGCATGACCTCGGCCCGGTACACGGCCGATCCCCAGCCGGTGGTCACCCCGCACGACACGAGGGCGACGACGCCCAACGGCACATCGGGGTCCACCGGCACCAGCGACGCCTCGTGGGTGACGCTGTGCTCGGCGAAGGTCCCGAGCTTGGCCATGACGTTGAGGTCCTGGCCGTCGAGGTGATAGCGAGAGGTGCCGTCGGAGATCTGACCCGGCGCGAAGGTCGCCGCGCCGAGGTCACAGAGGTTCGAGTGCCCCGTGACGCACATCTTGCAGCGGCCACAGATCGGAAAGAAGCTCGCGGCGACATGGTCCCCGGGTTGGACGCTGCGGACGTCCGGACCGACCTCGAGGACGACGCCGCCTCCCTCGTGACCTCCCACCATGGGAAAGAGCGCCGGCTTCGGCGGCGCACCGGGAGGTGGCTCGGGTGAGCCCATGTCGCTCGACCGCAGATGCTCGTCGGAGTGGCACAAGCCGGCGGCCCCCCATTTGACGAGAACCTCCTGGCTCTTGGGTGGATCGAGGTCGATCTCCTCGATCTTCCAGTCCTCCCCCCGGCCCCAGAGCACGGCTGCATGCGTCTTCATGGTCCACACCTCTCGAGCGGTCGGCGGCCACGGGCGGGTCGCTCCCGAGACATTCCACCACTCATGCATCGCGGTGGCGCTTGAGCCAATATATCCTTGATGTCAGAGTATGACACGAAATCCGGCAGGGTGCAGGAGGCCGGGCGGAGCAGCCCAACGCGAAGGCCGGAGAGAAGAATGGAGAGCGTGAGCGCTTCGACAGAACCTGCCACCGGCGAACTGCCGCAGCCCCGTCGGCCCTACAACGGCGCGCTGCGCCGCGAGCGGGCGGCGGAGACGCGTGAGCGGATTGTCACTGCGGGCACCGAGCTGTTGCACCAGTCGTCCATCCGGGATTGGCAGGGCCTCACGATCCGCGCCGTGGCGGAGCTCGCCGGGGTCAACGAACGGACCGTGTACCGGTACTTCGGGAACGAGCGGGGGCTGCGCGATGCCGTCATCCACCGCCACGAGGAGGAGGCCGGCATCGACCTGGCAGGAATGCAACTCGACGACGTCGCCGACATCGCGGCACGGATCTTCGACTACGTGTCGTCCTTCCCCCTCGATCCGCGCCCACCCCTCGATCCGACGCTCGCCGAGGCCAGCCAACGGCAGCGCGATGCGCTTCTCGGCGCGGTCGGTGCCCGGACGGAGCACTGGCCCGAGGCGGATCGGGAGATTGCGGCGGCGATGTTCGACGTGCTCTGGAGCGTCGCATCGTACGAGCGCCTCCTCACCGATTGGCGGATCGAGCCGGATCGCGCCATCCGCGGCATCACGTGGGTCATCGACCTGGTCGTCGAGGCCGTCCGGGAGGGTCGGAGGCCGACATGACCCCCTCGCCATCACATCGACGCCCCGCGGCGCACAATCAGCGGGACACGGGGCGCGGGATCGATTCGGGCTGGGTCCGCCGGGAGAGCGACATGCCACACACCGACCAGATCGTGGCACTGGTGCACTCGGACGCCCGCCTCCGCTCGATCGGCTGATCACCACCGACATGACCGGTGAGGCGTCGGATCCCGGGTGAGCAGGTGGTCAGCGGCCGCTGTGCTCAGTCGACATGTTCGAAGCCGTACAGGTTGGCGCAGTTGAGTGCCGTGACCTTGCGGCGATCCTCCGCCGACAGCTCGCCGAGCGTGTCTTCGATGCAGCGCCGCGACTCGGGGAACGTACTGTCGGTGTGGGGGAAGTCGGCGGCCCACATGCACGAGTCCGCACCGAGGTGCGGAATGTACTGGGAGGCCAACACCTCCTCCTCGAAGGTGGCGATCACCTGCCGCCGGAACAGCTCACTCGGCGCCACGCTCGGCGCATAGTCGATCTTGTCACGGAGGTTCTCCCATTCCATGTCCATCCGGCTCAGGAAGTAGGGCAGCCAGCCGACACCGGCCTCGGCGAGGACCAGCGTGAGCCCGGGGTGCCGCTCGAGGGCGCCGGAGAAGACCATGATGGCCAGCGCCTCATCGAGCTGCAACGGCAACAGGGTGGCGAACGCTGCCGACTGCCACTTCCCCACCTGGTAGCTCAGCCTCGGCGACGCGCCCGCCTTGATGTGGAAGCTGAGCGGAAGCCCGGTCTGCTCCGCGGCCGCCCACAGGCGGTTCCAGGCCGGATCGCCGGCGTCGAAGTCGAACACATCGATGATCGCGCCCCGGTGACCTATTTCGGCGACCCGTTCGAGTTCGGCGACGGCTGCCTCCGGCGAGTGGCTGGGGAGGAAGGGGAGGGCGCAGAGGCGATCCGGGGCGAAGGCATTGAACTCCTGCATGGCCCAGTCGTTCCATGCCGAGTAGCAGGCGGTCTGCAGGTCCGGCTCAGGGATGGAAAGGGTGAGCGGGATTGGCCCGTAGATCACCGATGCCCACACGCCGTCGAGGTCCATGTCCTCCAGCCGCAGTTTCGGGTTGCTGACCCGAAACCCGTCGTCCTCGATGCCCGCCCGGCTGAGGGCGCTGAGAACCTGGAGCTTGTCCCCCCGGGGCAACCCGCTCCGGCCGAGGACCCGGTCGTTGCAGACCCACATGGGATCGCCGTCTCCCGTGACGACCCGTGGTCCCCGCTCGACGAGTGCCTTGGGAAGCCGGTCCAGCCACAACCGGCGCGGGACGGAGCGCAGGTCGAGGTGATCGTCGCAGGAGTAGATGCTCGAGTCGTCCATGTCGACCTCTCTCTGTCCGGGGCTCATGATCCGGCATGCGGTGGTTTCCGACGACGGTTCTCCCGGTCGATGCCCTGAAGGAGTCACCCCATGACTCGTCACGCGGCCGATGCCGATTGACCTCCCCACAGTTTAGTGTCACAGTACGACACGAAAATAGAGGGAAGGCGAGGACATGAGTGCTGCCGACGCGTCCACCCGACCGGATGGAACGAGTGGCGCCGGAGGCCGGCTCCTGGACGGGAAGGTGGCCGTCATCACCGGCGCCGGGTCGGGTATGGCCAAGGCATCGGTCAAGGTCTTCGTCCGCGAGGGCGCCAAGGTCGTTGCCGCCGACATCAGCGGTGCGGAGCAGGACACGGCGGCCGAGGTGGGAGCCGGCGTCCTGCCCCTGCACTGCGACGTCACGAAGGAGGCCGACGTCGAGGCGTTGATGGCGGCTGCGGTCGAGGAGTTCGGACGGGTCGACGTTGTTCTCAACGTGGCCGGCATCGCAGACGGTTGCCTGCTCACCGATCTGACCATGGAGTTCTACGACCGGCTGATGGACGTCGATCTGCGTGGGGTGATGCTGGGGATGAAGCACGGCATCCGCGCCATGGTCAAGACGGGCGGCGGCGCCATCGTCAATTGGTCCTCTGTCGGCGGCCTCAACGGCTCCGCGTACACCAGCGTGTACCAGGCGGCCAAGCACGGGATCATCGGTGCCAGCAAGTCGGCTGCCATCGAGTTCGGCACGCAGGGGGTCAGGGTGAACACCATCTGCCCCGGGTTCATCCTCACCGAGATCATGGCCGTGGGGGCGGAGGACTTCATCCCCGACATTGCCGCCAAGGCCGCGCTCAACCGTGCCGGGCTACCCCACGAGGTGGCCGAGGTCGGTGCGTTCCTGGCCTCCGATCGAGCCTCGTTCGTGACGGGAGCGGTGATCCCGGTCGACGGAGGTTGGTCCGCGAAGTTGGCCTAGGAGATGAACGTCCCCGCCAACTCGTTGCCGTCACCCGGAGCCGGCCTCCTCGGTGCTCGCCCGGACGGCCGTCATCTGGCGCACCGGCCGGCCGGCCACCGTTCCCCCGTCCACCGGGACGACGATGCCGGTGATCTGGGCCGAGCGCTCACTGGCCAGGAAGAGCACGGCCTCGGCGACGTCGTGCGACGTCCCTCGGCGCTGCAGTGGCTGGTCGAGCTCAATGGTGGGACCAAGGTCATAGTTGGTGATCCCCGTCGCGATGTGCCCGGGCGCGATGCAATTGACGCGGATGCCGTATTCGGCCACATCGGTGGCGACCATCCGGGTGAACTGGGCCACCGCCGCCTTCGACGTGCGATAGGAGATCGGGGGCCCGCCTCCTGTCAGGCCGCCGATCGACGAGGTGTTGATGATGGACCCACCCCCGTGCGCCGCCATGTGCCGACCGGCGCGCTGGGTCCCGGTGATCACCCCGAACAAATTGACGGCCATGACACGGTTGAAGTCGCGCAGGTCGTCGCGCAAGAACCGCCGGAACGAGCTCGCAATGCCGGCGTTGTTGAACATGACGTGAAGTCCACCGAACCTGTCCACGGCGAAATCAACCAACGCCTGGACCTCGTCGGCGTCGGACACGTCGGCCTGCTTGAACGCCACGGCGGCACCGAGTCCGGTGGCCAGCGCCTCGCCCTCCTCCACGGCGACGTCGGCGATGACGACCTGGGCTCCCTCCTGTGCGAACAGCTCGGCGGTCGCGCGGCCGATTCCGCTCGCACCGCCCGTGACGATCGCAACCTTTCCCGCCAGCTCCTGCCCCATCGCAAGCGGCTCCCTTCGACTCGGCTCCGGCACGGAGAAACGACTCCCGAACCCCTCCCCGGACCGTATCCTCGGAGTCCGGCGCGGCACCGGAACATACCCCGCGTGACGGACGTCCGACGTCCCCGACCGACATTCGTACCCGTCCGATCGCCCTACCTGCCCTGCACCAAGATGGAGCGCCAATGAGCAACGACGAACAGTTCGATTCGATTGATTTCTTCCGCACCAAGGACCTCTTCGAGGACCCTTACCCCTACTTCGACCACCTGCGCGAGCAATGCCCGATCACGAAGGAGCCGTTCCACGACGTCTACATGGTGACGGGGTACGACGAGGCGATCGCCGTCTACCACGACCAAGCAACCTTCTCGGCCTGCATCTCGGCGATCGGGCCATTCGCCAGGTTCCCCGTCCCGCTCGAAGGGGACGATGTCACCGAGATCATCGAGGCGTACCGGGACGAGCTTCCCTTCGGCGACCAGCTCCCCACCTTCGACCCCCCCAAACATACGGCTCAGAGGGGTCTCCTGATGCGACTGATCACACCCAAGCGCCTGAAGGAGAACGAGGCGTCCCTGTTGCAGTTGGCCGACGACCAGATCGACCGGTTCCACGCCCGGGGCGAGTGCGAGTTCATCGGCGAGTACGCCCAGCCCTACACGATGCTGGTCATCGCCGACCTCCTTGGCGTGCCCGAAGAGGATCACGAGGAGTTCCTCGAGAAGCTCACGCACCACGACGCCCTCGAGATGACCCACAGCCCGCTCGAGTACCTGTATGCCCAGTTCACGACCTACATCGAGGACCGCCGGCGCGAGCCGCGCGATGACGTCATGACCGGACTGGCGACCGCCACCTTTCCCGACGGGACGCTTCCGCCGGTGAACGAGGTGATGAAGATCGCCTCCAATCTGTTCGCTGCCGGTCAGGAGACGACGGCCCGGCTGCTCGGCACCGCGCTGCAGACTCTGGGTGCTCACCCCGAGCTCCAACAGCAGCTGCGCGACGATCGCAGCCTGGTCCCCGGGTTCATTGAGGAAACCTTGCGCATGGAGCCCCCGATCAAGGGCACCTTCCGCCTGTCCCGAACCCCGACGACCGTGCATGGCACCGAGATCCCGGCGGGCGCCACGGTCATGGTGCTCCCCAGCGCGGCCAACCGGGACCCGCGCGAGTTCGAACAGCCCGACCAATTGCGCCTCGACCGTGAGAATGGTCGCCAGCACATCGCCTTCGGGCATGGCATCCACACCTGCGCGGGTGCACCATTGGCGCGTGCCGAATCGAACGTGTCCCTCCAGCGCCTGCTCGATCGCACTCGGGACATCCGGATCTCGGAGTCCCACCACGGCCCGGCTGGCGCCCGCCGTTGGGACTACACGCCGACGTGGATGCTCCGTGGTCTCGACAGGCTCCATCTCGAGTTCACCCCCGTCGGCTGAGTTGCCCCGACAGGCGGTCAGCCACCAAGAACAGAAGGAAACCGATGAGCACCTACAACCACACCGGGCAGGTCGTCACCGACCTCGAGCGATCGAAGCGGTTCTACCAGGAGGTGTTCGGCTTCAAGCCTTGGTACGAGATCTCTCCCCCGACCAACCGACGGGAAAGCTCACCGGCCTCACGCCTCCCCTCGGCGTCACCGCCTCCTACCTGACACTCGATGGTTTCGTGCTGGAGCTGATGCACTACGCCGCGCCCGGCGCGACGGCGCCCTACCGGGAGCGCACGATGGGCGAACCGGGGCTGACCCACCTCTCCATCTCCGTCGGCGACGTGCGGGCCACGGCCGCCCGCGCCGTCGAATGCGGCGGGCAGATCCTCGAGGAGAGCGATATCGGTGCTGCACTCTTCGTCCGTGACCCGGACGGGCAACTGATCGAGCTGTTGCCGGTGACCTACCGCGACCACCTCCCGCCCAAGCCGTGACCCCGATGCCGTGCGGTGCGGGTGGCTACGCTGACCTCGTTCGAAACCGGCTGCGTCAACCGACCCGAGGAGCGTGCCCATGACCGTGACCGATGAGACTGCGGTTCCCCTCCGCCACGCCGATCGCTTCTTCATCGACGGCGCGTGGGCGACTCCTTCTTCGGGCGCCACCATCGACGTGATCGACTCGAGCACGGAGCGGGTCTACTTCCGTGTTCCCGAGGCGCAGCCGGCCGACATCGATCGCGCCGTGACGGCTGCCCGGCGGGCCTTCGACGAAGGGCCCTGGCCCAGGATGTCGCACGCCGACCGGGCCGAATACCTCACGGGCATCGCCGCCGGCCTGCGGGACAGGGCCGAGGACATCGGGCAGATCTGGCCCCGGGAGTCGGGCGCGCTCCACGTCATCGCCAAGCACGGTGCGGCCGGGATCGCCGGTGCCTTCGACTACTACGCGGGTTTGGCCGGGACGTTCCCCTTCGAGGAGAAGGTGCAGCCGTCCATGGGCGAATTCGGGCTCCTCGTGCGGGAGCCGGTCGGGGTCGTCGGCGCCATCATCCCCTGGAACGCACCGATCGGTCTCATCACCTACAAGCTCGCCCCGGCCCTCCTGGCCGGGTGCACGGTGGTGCTCAAGTGCTCGCCCGAGGCTCCCGGCGACGCCTACGTCGTGGCGGAGATCGCAGAGTCCATCGGCCTGCCGGCCGGGGTACTGAACGTCGTGACGGCCGACAGAGAGGTCTCCGAACTGCTCGTCCGGGATCCCCGAGTGGACAAGATCACGTTCACGGGTTCGACCGCCGCCGGCCGGCGCATCGCCTCCCTCTGCGGTGAGCGGATCGCGCGTTGCACCCTCGAACTGGGTGGGAAGTCGGCGGCCCTCATCCTCGACGACATGGACCTGAACGAGGCCGCCGCGACCCTGGCCCGTGCGGAATGCATGCTCGCCGGCCAGGTGTGCTCGTCGCTGACCCGGATCGTCGTCAGCCGCTCTCGGCACGACGAGCTGGTCGACGCATTGGCGAGCTCCTTCTCCCAGGTGCGCGTCGGTGACCCCTTCGACGCGGCGACCCAGATGGGGCCGCTCGTGTCCAGCCGTCAGCGGGACCGGGTCGAGGGGTACATCGCCACCGGGATCGAGCAGGGAGCCAGGCTGGTCACCGGCGGTGGGCGGCCCAAGAACCTCGATCGCGGGTACTACGTCGAACCGACCGTCTTCGCCGGTGTCGACAACTCCTCGACGATCGCGCAGGAGGAGATCTTCGGCCCGGTGCTCAGCGTGATCCCGGTCGCGGACGAGAACGAGATCGTGTCGACCGCCAACGACACCATCTACGGGCTCAACGCGTCGGTGTTCACGCACGACGTGGACCGGGCCCGCGACGTCGCCCGCCGTCTGCGCTCGGGCACCGTCGGCCACAACGCCTTCCGCACCGACTTCGGCGTCGCCTTCGGCGGCTTCAAGCAGTCCGGCATCGGCCGGGAGGGCGGCACCGAAGGTCTTCTGCCCTTCCTCGAGAGCAAGACCGTGATCCTCGAGGGCGCGCCCGCCGACTACCGCTGATCGGCGCGGAGCTCGCGAACATGGATCTGAACCCATCGGTCGAGCAGCAGCAGCTCATCGATGCGTTCGCAGCCTTCTACGCCAAGGAGTGCCCGACCGGGCGGGTGCGTGCCGCCGAGCCCGCCGGTCACGATGCCGAGCTGTGGGCGCGGCTGCGGGACATGGGCGCCGTGGACATGGCCGTCGACGAGGTGTCGGGTGGCTGGGGTGCGTCGTTGCTCGACCTTGCGCTCGTGGCGGAGCTGCACGGTCGGCACCTCGGACCGGCGCCCCTCGTCGAGGCGCAGGTCGCCGCCCGCGTCCTGGCGCGCGCCGGAACGGACGCCGCGGGGGAGGCACTCGCACAAGCCCGCACGGACGATCACCTCACCACCATCGCGCTCCACCCTCCGGTGAACGGCGTGCTCGCGCTGGCCCCCGCAGGAGCGGTCGCGGACGAAGTGGTCTACTTCCACGACGATCAGCTCCGGTGCATGCGGATCGGTGACCATGGCCGACCGATCTCGAATTTCGGATCGATGCCGCTCGCCGACGTCCGCCTCGATCCGGCGGCGGTGGGACTGCTGTCGGGGGAGCCGGCGAGGCGGCTCTTCGAGAGAGCCCGGGACGAATGGCTGGCGCTCACCGCCAATTCGTTGGTCGGGATCGGGGCCCGTTCACTCGAGCTCGGTGTCGCCTACGCCAAGGAGCGGCACCAGTTCGGGGTTCCCATCGGGTCGTTCCAGGCCCTCGGACACGGACTCGCCGACGCGGCGACCGCAGTGGAGGGAAGCAAGCTGATAGCCCGGGAGGCCGCGTGGGCGGCCGACGAGGACACGGCGCGTGCCACTGAGTTGGCCTGCCTCGCGTGCGGGTTCTCGGCGGCGGCGGCTCGCGACGCCAGCTATCGCAGCCTGCACTACCACGGGGGGTATGGCTTCATGGTCGAGTTCGACATTCAGCTGTACTTCCGGCGGGCGCAGGCGTGGCCCGCGGTGTTCGGTGACCCGGCCCGGATGTACGCACGGGGTGCAGCGACGCGGCTCGCGCTGGCCGGATCGGGTGCATGACGATGGATTTCCGTTTGAGTGAGGGCAGCGACGAGCTGCGAGACGAGGCCAGGCGATTCCTGGACGAGCACTTCACGGACGACGTGCGCGGCCAGATGCACGCCACCGGGGTCCATCACGATCGGGATTTTCACCGGGCCCGGGTGGCCCACGGGATGCTCGCCCCCGGGTGGCCCGAGGAGTACGGCGGCCAGGGGCGAGACCCCCTCGAGGTGTTGGCCATGGCCGAGGAATTCCAGACCGCGGGGGCGCCCACGTACGGTGGCAGCACGACGCTGATGGTGGCCAACGTCATCCGGCACATGGGGACCGAGGAACAGAAGCGCGAGATCCTGCCCCGGGCCCTGGGGGGAGAGATCATCATCGTGCTCGGCTTCACCGAGCCCGAATCGGGATCGGACGTTGCTGCGGCCCAGACCCGCGCCACGCGCGACGGCGACGAGTGGGTGATCAACGGGCAGAAGATGTTCACGACCAATGCCCAGGTGGCTGACTACGTGTTCCTCCTGGCGCGGACGAATTCCGAGGTCGCGAAGCACAAGGGTCTCACGACATTCCTGGTGCCGTTGCGCCAACCGGGGGTCGAGATCCAACCGGTGTCGACGGTGTCCGGTGAGAGGACGAACCTGACCTTCTACTCCGACGCCCGGGTGGACGACGCGCTGAGGATCGGGGAGGTCGACGGGGGCTGGGACGTCATGACGGTCGGCCTCACGTTCGAACGGGCCTTGCCGCAGGGTGGTGATTCGCGTCGCCTGCTCCGTGCCATGGAGCGTTGGGCGCTGCGCTCGGCCGACGACGCCGGGCGTTCGAGAGCGGAGGACGGCGACGTGCAGGCCCGGCTCGGTCGGGCCGCCGCGGAGGTCGAGGTCAGCACCCTGTTGGCTCGAAAGTGCGCCTGGGTGCAGAGCTCCGGGGTGCTCCCCGGAGTCGAGGGATCGATGGCCAAGCTGTTCGCCACCGAGGCGTTGACCAGGCAGTCGGCCGACTTCATGGACATGTTGGGGCGGGACGGCATCCGGGGCGATGGTGATCCCACCGCCATCGAGGGCGGGATCGCGGAGTACCTGTACCGCTACGCGTTGGGAACAACGACCTATGGGGGCACGAGCGAGATCCAGCGGAACATCATCGCCCAGCGCGGCCTCGGGCTTCCCCGGTCCTCGTGAAGGCCACGCCCTCCGGCCTTCCCTTCGGGACCAAGCTCCATCAGGTCGCCGAGGCGAACCCCGGCGGTCCGGCCATCATCTTCGCGGCCGAGGACGGCAGCGAGCGCAGCGTCACGTTCGGCGAGCTCGACCGGCGGTCGACCCAACTGGCCCGGGTGCTGGTGTCGCGGGGGCTCACGGTCGGGGACTTCATGGCCGTCTGCCTGCGGAACTCGCCCGAGCACCTCGTCGCGACCTTCGCAGGATGGAAGGTCGGAGCGGTCGTCGTCCCGATGCGGTGGAACCTCCCCGCATGGAGCGCGACCGGGTGCTGGCGGTCATCGGTCCCCGCCTGACCGTCGACGCCGAGCATGCCGACCTCTTCGAGGAGGCGGCGTCGGCCTCGACCAGTCCGCTTCCCGAGGCGACACCCCCGCGGGGGTGGGGGATCTGCAGCTCGGGGTCGACGGGTGCCCCGAAGGTCATCGTGATGAAGAACCCCGGGCTCTACGTGCAGGGCGCGGCGACGGCTGCAGCCGTGGAGTCGTACGGGCCGCTGCCCCAACCGCAGCGGGTCCTGATACCGGCGCCGCTCTACCACGCCAACGGCTTCACGGTCACGAGGAACCTCATGTCGGGCGTCGAAGTCGTCCTCCTCGAGCGGTTCGACGCCCGGCGCGTGCTCGACCTGATCGAACGGCACCACGTGACCGGGTTCGTCGGGGCGACCCCCATGCTGCAGCGACTGGCCCAGGTGCCCGACATCGACGGGCGGGACCTGTCGTCACTCGACTGGGTGCAGCAGGGAGCGGCGTTGCTCCCGGTCTGGCTCGGGCGCCGCTGGTGCGAGCTCGTCGGTCCCGAGCACTTCTTCGTGACCTACGGCGCCTCGGAGCGGCATGGCTACGTGTGCTGCCGCGGCGACGAATGGCTCGAGCACCCGGGAACCGTCGGCCGGGGCTATATGGGTACCGACATCCGGATCATCGGTGACGGCGGCGAGGTGCTCCCGGCCGGGGAGATCGGCGGGATCTACATGCGCCGGCCGCCCGGTCCCGAAGCGGTGTACATGGGTGAGGGCGTCGACCCGATGCGGTCGACCGACGACGGGTTCTTCACCGTCGGCGACCTGGGCTGGGTGGATCACGACGGGTATCTCTTCGTGGCTGACCGCCGGGTCGACATGATCGTGACGGGAGGAGCGAACGTGTTCCCCGCCGAGGTCGAGGCCGCGCTGAGCGAGCACCCGGCGGTCGCCGACGTCATCGTCGTCGGCCTGCGGGATCCCGAATGGGGAAGGCGGGTGCACGCCATCGTCCAGCCCGCCGACCCTGCCCGTGCACCCTGTCCCGCCGAGATCATCGCCTTCGCCAAGGAGCGGCTGGCGGCGTACAAGGTGCCGAAGACGGTGGAGGTGGTGGAGGCGATCCCGCGGAACGACGTCATGAAATTCAACCGGGCGGCCCTGACCGAGGAGCGGGACGAACGGGGCTCCGCAGAGGAGCGGGGCCCGTAGGGATCCTTGCCCGGCCGGAGGACGCGGATCGGGCAACCCCGGTGGGAGCCGGTCGGCGAAATGAGCCGCCGGGACCCGGGACGGCAGAAATGAAACGAGCCCTCGCGGTGTTGAATTCGTTGGATTTGGGCAAGGCCACCTCAGTGGCAAAGGAGTCGACGTGACGGAGAACTACCGCAAGGACCCGGGAACCGTTTCCCAGCTGACCCCCCGCCAGTTCGCGGTCACCCAGGAGAGTGCCACCGAGCCGGCCTTCGAGAACGAGTTCTGGGATCACAAGGAGGCCGGCATCTATGTCGACGTGGTCTCGGGCGAGCCACTGTTTGCCTCGACCAGGAAGTTCGACAGCGGGTGCGGATGGCCTAGCTTCACGAGGCCCCTCGAGCCGGCCAACGTGGTCGAGGACGAGGACCGGACCCACGGCATGGTCAGGACGGAGGTCCGCTCGACCCATGGGGACAGCCACCTGGGCCACGTCTTCGACGACGGCCCCGCGGAAGAGGGAGGGCTGCGCTACTGCATCAACTCCGCCGCCCTGCGCTTCGTCCCCTACGAGGACCTCGAGGCCGAGGGCTACGGTGAGTACAAGAAGCTCTTCGACGGCCCCGTCAAGGGGCAGGAGGTGGCCCGATGAGTGCCACGACAGAAAAGGCGATCCTCGCCGGCGGGTGCTTCTGGGGGATGCAGGACCTCATCCGCAAGCGCCCGGGCGTGATCTCGACGAGGGTGGGCTACACCGGTGGGGACGTTCCCAACGCGACCTACCGGAACCACGGGACACATGCCGAGGCGATCGAGATCACGTTCGACCCGGCACTGACGTCATACCGCGACCTGCTGGAGTTCTTCTTCCAGATCCACGATCCCACGACGCGGAACCGCCAGGGCAACGACGTCGGCACCAGCTACCGCTCGGCGATCTTCTACCTCGACGACGAGCAGCGCCGGGTGGCGGAGGACACCATCGCGGATGTCGAGGCATCGGGCCTGTGGCCCGGCACGGTGGTCACCGAGGTCGCGCCGGCGGGGCCGTTCTGGGAGGCCGAGCCGGAGCACCAGGACTATCTCGAGCACTACCCGAACGGGTACACCTGCCACTTCCCGCGCCCCGGGTGGGTGCTGCCCCGTCGGAACCAGTCGGTCGCCGGCGAGCGGGAGAGCGTCGGGTAACGCCGGCGCCGCCCGGCGCGGTCAGCTGTCGAAGCGAAGGGTGACCGCCGCATCCGGTTCGAGCACCCGGAAGCTGAAGGTCTCCTCGATGTAGAGCCGGACCACGTCGGCGTCGTGGTCGAGATAGCCGATCGACAGGTCCTGCCCGCAATCGAACTCGAAGTCCCCGCCGCGCTGGCTGAGCACGACGCCTCCGTCCATGCCGGGCGCCCACACGAGAGGCCCACCGAGGATCGCGCGCAGGTGGTCGAAGAGCAGGTGCCCCCCGTACTCCGTGGTCTCGACGATCCTGGTGTACGTGTCCGGGCAGATCGCCAAGCCGTAGGGCCCGTCGATCCCCGCCTGACGGAGGACGTTCACGGCGCGTGCGACACCGTCGGGGGAGGCCCCGACCCCGGCGATCGTGACGGGCTCGTGGGAGGTGCTCTCGGTGATGCCGCGCAGCCCTGCGGCCTGGTGGCCGTGGAAGACGGTGACGTTCTCGCCCAGCGCGATCTCCCGCACCGCTTCGTCGAGTTCGGGCAGGTCGGGGTCCTCCGCTCCGCGTTCCACGTCGTCCAGCTCCACCCGGGAGACCTTGAACTCGGCCCGCAGCTCCATCAGCGGGAGGACCTTCCGCTGGGCCGCCGCCACGCCCTGCGCCGGACCCGTGATGGCGGAGCTTCGTCCGAGATTGGTCGCCGAGTGCGACCACCCGTGGGGACCTGCGAAGTCCACCAGCTTGCGCGCAGCCAGGTAGGTGGGGAGGCGGGACGTGGCCTCCTGGTCGATCACTGCCCATGCCTCCGCGGAGATGGGCGCCAGATCGCGGTAGAGGTGGTTCATCGGACCGCTCCCTTCAAGCCGCCGATCCCGAGCGAGCCCGCCGCCGGATCCGGCACGCCGTCCGCGCCGCCGCCCGACCCATCGGCACCGAGCCCGGTGATCGGCCCGGATGTGAAGAGGAACTTCCGCAGGTTGGCGTCGAGGGCGGGGTCGCGGCGGCGCAGCCACTCCAGGGCCATGGCTGCATGCTCCTTCTCGTCGTCCCGGTTGTACGCGAGCACGGCGGCCAGGGTCTCGTCCGAGGTCGCCTTCACCCGCTGGTCGTACCAGTCGATCGCCTCGAGCTCCTCGCACAGCGACGTCATGGCCCGGTGGTGATCGACGGTGGCTTCGTCGAGCAGCTCGAGCGGTTCATGGAATCCTTCGCTTGCCACGTGCCTCTCCTTCTTCGCGTCCCGATCCGGACCGCCGGTCCACGAGGTCGGTCCCTCCACAGTGAAGCATTCCTACCGCAGCCGGTGCACGGTGCAGCCGGTGCACGGTGCAGCCACCGGGTCGGGTGGCTGCGAGCTCCGAATGAACGTTCGCTCCCGGGAGCAATACCCGACGTCCGCCTGGGTACGCTCTGGGCATGGTGATGTCGGACCGGCCCGAGGTGCAGACGGCGTCGTGGCCCATCACGGTCGTCGACGTCGCCACCCTCGCCTCGAGCTTCGTCGGGGCGCTCGGCCGGCTCCCGTTCCGAGACCCCTGGCGGGGCCCGAGCCACCCGCCCCGGAACCTGGCGGTGTCGACCACCCGGGAGCTCGTCCGGACCCTGCTGGGGTATGTATCGTCGCTGCCCATCGACGAATTCCGCGCCCTGGAGCGGGTCCTCGACGGGGTCGCCGGCGGGGTGCTCCCTCCCTTCGTCGCGCTGCAAGGCGTGGCGAGCGAACGGGACGAGATCGGTGACGTGCCGGGAGTCTGGTTCCGCCCTCCCCCGGGGAATGCGGCCTCCGCGGACGACGGCCACGAACGGGGCGGCCGGCCCGCCGGGACCATCCTCTACCTGCACGGAGGGGGGTACATCGGCACCTCGCCGCGCATGTACTCCCTCTTCATGGCGCATCTGGCCCGGGTCACCGGCTGCGCTGTGTTCGCCGCCGACTACCGCCTGGCGCCGGAGTTCCCGTTTCCCGCCGCCGTCGACGACGTGATCTCGGTGATCGCCCATCTGAAGAAGGACGGCATCACCTGCGAGCAGCTGCTCATCGCGGGGGATTCCGGTGGCGGCGGCCTCCTCGGGACCGTCCTCCACCGGATGCGCAACGACGACCTGGGACGACCCGCCGGCGCGCTGTTGTTCTCCCCGGAGGTCAGCCTCACGCTCAGCGAGGACTCGATCACGGACAACGCTCCCCTGGACGTGCTCCCGTGGAACATCCCGGTGAACTCCTACCTGCACGGCATCGACCCCGACGACGACCGGGTCGACGTCCTGCTCGACGACGTCGCGGGCTGGCCCCCGACCTTCCTGGTGTACGGAGGCGACGAGATGTTCCGCGACGCCATCCGTCAGCTCGTTCACAAGCTCCGGAGCGCCGGGGTGCCACACGAGGCCTCGGAGGTGAAGGGGATGTTCCACGTCTTCCCCTTCCTGCTCCCCTGGGCGAGAGAGAGCCGGGACGTCTACGACCGGGCCGGCTCGTTCGTCCGCAACGTCCTGGCGGCCGGGGCGTGCGCGACCTGACACCCGGCGCGGCGGGCGGAGCGTGGGCATGACCGACCCCGCCGACCCCGCCGGCCCAGCCGACCCCGCCATCCGGCTCGTCCTGGCCGACGTCGACGGCACCCTCGTCACGCCGGACAAGGAACTGACCCGGCGAACCATCGACGCGGTCCGTGCGCTGGGCGACGCGGGCGTCCTCTTCGCCATCACGAGCGGCCGCCCGCCCCGGGGCATGGCGATGTTGATCGAACCCCTCGGGATCTCCACGCCGGTGGCTGCCTTCAACGGTGGCCTCATCGTCGAGCCCGACCTGACGGTGATCGGCCAGAAGCTGGTGCCCGAGCCGCTCGTGCAGCCGATCCTGACCCTCCTGGCATCGCACGGTCTCGACACCTGGATCTACCGGGGCCCCGAGTGGTACGTGCGCGACCCCGGCGCCCCGCACGTCGACCGGGAGGCGGCCACCGTCGGGTTCCAGCCGACCGTGGCCGACACGTACGACGACCTCCTCGGCCAGGTGGTGAAGGTCGTCGGGGTGAGCGACGACCGGGACGCCATGGCGCGGGCGACGGAGGCGGCACGTGAGGCGTTCTCCCACTCCGTCACCGCGGCCCAATCGCAGCCCTACTACCTCGACGTCACCCACCCGGCGGCGAACAAGGGCGCCGTCGTGCAGTTCCTCTCCTCCCGCTACGGCGTCCCGGCGGCGCAGATCGCCACCATGGGCGACATGCCGAACGACGTGCTGATGTTCGCCCATTCCGGGCTCAGCATCGCCATGGGGAACGCGTCGAGCGACGTGCAGCGGGCGGCCCGGATGGTCACCAGGACCAATGCCGACGGGGGTTTCGCCCACGCCGTCGAGCGGTACGTCCTGCGCCGGGCCCGCCCCGCCACGCCGGCGGGCGCGGCCGGCGGTCTGGCTCCGTCCGGGCAATCGTGAAATCGTAGGGCCGGGCGAGCCGATCGGCGTGGAGACCGACGACCGCGTGGGGCGCGACCGGAGGGAGCAGGGCACGATGGACAACGAGCTGGGCGCCGCCGGACTCCGCCTCGAGCGGGAGGGCCCGATCGCCTGGTGCGTGATCGACCGGCCGTCGGCCCGGAACGCGCTCACGCCCGCGATGTACTACGGCATCAAGCGAGCAGTGCGACTGGTCAACACCGATCCGGAGCTGGCGGCGCTCATCATCACGGGCACCGGGGACGTGTTCGCTCCGGGAGGCGATCTCGGCGGTCGTGCGGAGCCGGGGGACACGTCGCCCAGCGACCTCGGGTACGACATCTTGCCCTTCACGGCCGTCCGCGAGAGCCGGGCACCGGTGATCGCGGCGGTCAACGGGATCTGCCAGGCCGGCGGGCTCCTCATCGCCATGATGGCGGACATCGCCGTGGCCAGCGACCGGGCGACCTTCCGGGTGCCCGAGCTCCTGCGAGGCATCCCTGACGCGACGTACGCCGCCGCGCTGCCGGCGCACGTCGGACTCGCGGTCGCTCGTGATCTGCTGCTCTCGGCGCGGGTGTTCGACGCGGCCGAGGCCCAGCGGATCGGCGTCATCTCACGCGTCGTGCCGCACGACGAGTTGCGGGCTGCCGCGCTCGACGCGGCCCGCCAGGTGCTCCGCACCGCGCCGATGGCCCGCGCCCAGGTCAAGCGCATGCTCAACGAGCGCTACGGGATCGTCGACTACCAGACGATGTTCGGCGCGCTCGAGACCTCGCCCGAGCCAGCGCGAGGGCATGGCGGCGTTCATGGAGAAGCGCCAGCCCAGCTGGATCCCGCCCGACCTCCCGTCGTGAGCCGGCGGCAGGCCGGCCGTTAGCGTTGCCGGCGTGGTCGAGAGCAGACGACTCAGCTTCGATCCGATCGCCGAGGCCCGGCGGCAGTGGGAGGTGCACGGGTGGCCCGAGGAGGCGGCGGCGATGGCCCTCGTCACCTCCATCATGCGACTGCAGCAGATCTTCCTGACCCGCGCCGACGCCACCCTGCGCGCCTTCGACCTCACGTTCGCCGCGCTACGAGGTGCTCATGCTCCTCTCCTTCGCCCGGCAGGGCGCGTTGCCGCTCGGGAAGATCGGTGAGCGCCTGCAGGTGAACGCCGCCAGCGTGACCAACGCCGTCGACCGCCTCGAGGCGCGGGGGCTCGTGACGAGGCGGTCGAATCCCGAGGACGGCCGGGGCACGTTGGCCTGGTTGACCGAGTCGGGTCGGCGCACGGCGGTCGAGGCGACGAAGGCGATGAACGAGTCGGTGTTCGCGGACCTCGGCGTGAGCGATTCGGCGCTCGGCCGGCTCTTCGCGCTCCTGGCCGACCTGCGCCGCGCCGCCGGTGACTTCTCCTGAGCCGGTGGCAAGATACTTTGACATTTAAGTAACATGGGACCCATGGCCGACCGGGCAACCTGGCAGGAGGCATTCGATCGCTCCCCGCCCCGCCCGGCGCGCTTCGAGACCATGTCCGGCGTGCCCCTCGAACCGGTGTACGGTCCCGACGGCGCCGAGCTCCCCGGCCAGTACCCGTACACCCGTGGCCCCTACGCGTCCATGTACCGGTCCCGCCTCTGGACGATGCGCCAATTCGCCGGGTTCGGCACGGCCGAGGACACGAACGGGCGCTTCAAGGAGCTCCTGCGCGCCGGCGGCGACGGCCTGTCCACCGCCTTCGACATGCCCACGCTGCTCGGGCGTGACTCCGACGACCCCCTGGCCAAGGGCGAGGTAGGGCGCGCCGGCGTCGCCGTGGACACCCTGGCCGACATGGAGACGCTGTTCTCGGGCATCGACCTGGGCCGGGTCTCGACGTCCATGACGATCAACTCGCCCGCGGCGCCCGTGCTCGCCATGTACATCGGGGTGGCGGATCGCACGGGTGTCGACCGGGCCGCACTCTCGGGCACCCTCCAGAACGACATCTTGAAGGAGTACCAGGCGCAGAAGGAGTACGTCTTCCCTCCCCGTCCCTCGGTGCGCCTGGTCACCGACGTCATGCGCTTCTGCAGCGCCGAGCTGCCGCGCTGGCACCCCGTCTCGGTGTCGGGCTACCACATCCGCGAGGCCGGATCGACGGCCGCACAGGAGCTCGCTTTCACGTTGGCCAACGGGTTCGCCTACGTCGAGGCGGCCACGGCGGCGGGCCTCGCGGTCGACGAGTTCGCCCCGCGCCTGAGTTTCTTCTTCAACGCGCACAGCGACTTCTTCGAGGAGATCGCCAAGTACCGCGCCGCGCGCCGCATCTGGGCCCGCACCATGCGCGAGCGCTACGGGGCCGCCGACGGGCGCTCGTGCCAGCTGCGGTTCCACACCCAGACGGCCGGCGTCTCGCTGACGGCCCAGCAACCCGAGGTCAATCTCGTCCGCGTGGCGATCGAGGCCCTCGCCGGCGTGCTCGGGGGCACCCAGAGCCTCCACACCGATGCCTTCGACGAGGCGCTCGCCCTACCGACCGAGCACGCCGCCCGGCTGGCCCTGCGCACCCAGCAGGTCATCGCCGAGGAGTCCGGCGTCGTGCACGTGGCCGACCCCCTCGGGGGGTCCTGGTTCCTCGAGGAGCTCACCGACGAGCTGGAGCGACAGGCCGAGGACGTCTTCGCCCATCTGCGGGATGCGGGGTCGGGCTCCATGCTCGAGGGCGTCTTCGCCTGCATCGACGACGGCTGGTTCGTCGCCGAGATCGCCGACGCCGCCTACACCTTCCAGTCCAAGATCGCCCGGGCGGAGTGGGTGCAGGTGGGCGTCAACGGCTACGTCGAGGACGACGGGGTCGCCCCCTCGACGCTCTCCATCGACCCGGCGGTCGAGACCGCGCAGCTGGAACGCCTCGCCGCGATCAAGCAGTCACGCGACGACGACGCCGTGCGCCGCTCGCTGGCGCGCCTGACCGCGGAGGCATCGGACCCCGGGGTCAACCTCATGCCGGCGTTGATCGAGGCGGCGCGGCACTTCGTCACCGTGGGCGAGGCGATGCGGGCCCTGGAGACGGTCTTCGGGCTCTTCTTCGAGCGCAACGTCGCCTGACCATGACGTCGGGGGGCAGCAGCCGGCCCCTGCGGGTCCTCGTGGCCAAGGTCGGTCTCGACGGCCACGACCGTGGGCTGCGCGTCGTCGCGCGCATCCTGCGTGATGCGGGCTGCGAGGTCGTCTATGCCGGGCTGCGCCAGTCACCCGAGACGATCGCGGCGATGACGGCCCAGGAGGACGCCGACGTCGTGGGCGTGTCCATGCACAACGGGGCGCACCTCACGCTCGCCCCCGCCGTGGTCGCCGCGCTGCGGGCCGCGGGCCTCGACACGCCGGTCGTCATCGGCGGCATCGTCCCGCCGACGGACGTGCCGCGGCTGCTCGACGGCGGTATCGCCGCCGTGCTCGGGCCGGGTGCCTCCAACGAGGAGGTCGTGGCCACCGTGAGGGAGGCGGCGTCGGGCCGAGCCTGATCGCGGGTTCCCAACGGCCGGGTGGCCTCGCTAGTGTGCGCCGGTCGAGCGCGGCCCCGCAGGTCCCGTCCCGACCGAACGACCACGCGGAGAGAAAGAAGGTTGCCATGTCGGACTCGTCACGGCTCTTGGAGGTGCTCGACCTCGAGGAGACCGGCCCGGGCAGGTTCGTGGCACAGAACTTCGCCGAGGGGGCGGGCAACGTCGTGTTCGGTGGGCAGATCCTGGCGCAGACGATCGTGGCGGCGAGCACCATCGATCCGGACAAGGCGCTGAAGTCGGTGCACACGATCTTCGCCCGTGGCGCCGATCGTGATCAGCCGCTGGACCTCGAGGTCGAGGCCATGCACGTCGGTCGGGCGCTGGCCAGCGCCACGGTCACCGCCCGGCAGGGCGATCGCCTGTGCACCCGGTCGCTGGCCCTGCTCAGCGCGCCGGAGCCGGACCTGATCCGACACAGCACGCCGGTCCCCGACGTCGGCGGGCCCGACGACGCCCCACCGCTCGGGAGCGGCGGTGAGTTCTGGGAGCTGCGGGTCGTCGGCGGGGTGGACATCTCGGATCCCGATCTGGTCGGACCGCCCGAGCTGCACGTGTGGGTCCGCTTCCCCGGGCCCGGGGCGACCGGGGTGGCCGGGCAGGCCTTGCTGGCCTACGCCACGGACGGCTTCCTCATCGGCACGGCCATGCGCCCCCACGCCGGCATCGGTCAGTCGATGGCGCACGTCTCCATCTCGACCAGCGTGCTGAGCCACACGCTGACGTTCCACGAACCGGTCGATGCGCGGGCGTGGCACCTGCTCGCCCAGGAGAGCCCGTACGCCGGCCACGGTCGCACCTACGGCCGCGCCCACATCTTCAGCGAGGACGGCAGCCTCGTCGCCTCCTTCGTCCAGGACAACATGGTGCGGTCCTTCCCCAAGAGCTGAGGGGCGCCACGCGGGCCGGAGCCGGCCTTGGCCGTGTTGCGGCAACCCACTACGTTGGCGCCATGGCTGAGTACGAGACGTTGCTCTACGACGAGCGGAACGGTGTGGCGTGGGTCACGCTGAACCGGCCCGAAGTCAACAACGCCTTCAACCCGCGCATGCGGGCCGAGCTCAAGAACGTCTGGACGTCGCTGCGCCGGAACGACGACGTCCGCTGCGCCGTGCTGACGGGCGCCGGGGAGCATGCGTTCTGCACCGGCATCGACCGCGTCATCATCGAGGAGTGGCGGGGGCTCCCGAAGAACCCGTGGAGCTTCGTGGACGAGATCGGGGAGGACGTCGGGCCGAAGACGAACCATCTGTGGACCCCGGTCATCGCGGCGGTCAACGGCATCGCCTGCGCCGGGGCCTTCTACTTCCTCGGGGAGTCCGAATTCATCATCGCGTCCGAGACGGCGACCTTCTTCGACCCCCACGTGTCCTACGGGATGGTGGCCGGGTACGAGTCCATCCACCTGATGCAGAAGGCCCCGTTCCACGAGGTCATGCGCATGGCGCTCATGGGGACCAACGAGCGCATGTCGGCCCGGCGGGCCTACGAGATCGGCCTCGTGTCCGAGGTGGTGCCCGCCGACCAGCTGATCGAGGCCGTCACCTGGGTCGCCGAGACGATCGCCTCCCTGCCGCCGGCCGCGGTGCAGGGCACCGTGCGGGCCTTGTGGATGGGGCTCAACATGCCCCGGGACGTCGCGCCTCACCATGGCGCCCCTGGTCGTGCGCCACGGCACCCGGAACGACACCATCCACGAGGGCCAGGCGACGTTCAAGGGAGAGCGCACGCAGTACCGGGTGCGCTGAGCCGCCCCCGGAGAGGCGGAGGTTCCGCGGCGGGTGCTCAGTTCGGCGATTCGGCGATCACCCGGTCCTTGAGCGACGGGACGATGGGGGCGCGTTCTTCCAGTTGGGGACGCCCGCGTCCTCCTTGGCGATGGGGTAGTGATCGTCGTTGACCCAGGCCCAGTGCGCGTGGTTCAGCTCGTGCAGGGTGAAGCACGCGTTGAGCGAGTTGTAGAAGCCCATGTTGTCCTGGGTCTGGTTGACCGACTCCTTGATCATGCAGCGCGGCCATCGTCGGCACCTGGGCGATGCGGCGGGCGAACTCCAGGGTCCGCTCGCCGAGCTCGGCCTCCGGGAAGACCTTGCTGACCATGCCGAGCGCGTGGGCCTCGTGCACGTCGATCGAGTCGCCCGTGAGCATCAGCTCCTTGGTCTTGCGGGGCCCGAACTCCCACGGGTGGGCGAAGTACTCCATGCCGCACATGCCCAGCCGGGTCCCGACCACGTCGGCGAAGCGCACGTCGTCGGCGGCGACGATGAGGTCACACGCCCACATCAGCATCAGGCCGGCCGAGTAGACGTCGCCGTGCACCTGGGCGATGGTGATCTTGCGCAGGTTGCGCCAGCGCCGCGTGTTCTCGAAGAAGTAGTGCCACTCCTGCAGCATGAGGTTCTCCGCGCCGATGCGGGTGCCACCGTTGATCTCGCTCGTCGGGTGAGCGTTCTCCCCGCCGCGCCGCTCCGCCATGGCGACCTTGGAGCCGAGGTCGTGGCCGGACGAGAACATCTTCCCCTCGCCGCTGAGGATCACCACGCGCACGTCGTCGTCCGCCTCGGCGGTCAGGAAGGCCTCGTTGAGCTCGACCAGCAGACCGCGGTTCTGCGCGTTCCGGGCCTCGGGCCGGTTCAGGACGATGCGCACGATCGACCCGTCGTCCTGGGGCTCGTACTTGACGAATTCGAAGTCCTTCATTGGTCCCTCCCGGGCGGTAGCAGCATTCTCGCGTGCGTAGATTCTGTTTTCCCTGTTCTATTCGTCGGCGTCACGGGAGCGCAAGGCGCCGTCGACTCCTTTGTCGTCGTGCGGCACGGACCGTAGGGTGATGCCCGAGGGGATCCGATGCGCACCGCCGGGATCCCGTCACGCCGTCGCCGGGGCGGCGGCCGGACCATCGACAAGGGGAGGCCATGGCCTGGGATTTCTCGACCGAGCCGGAGTTCCAGGAGAGGCTCGACTGGGCGCGCGCCTTCGTGCGGGACAAGGTCGAACCGCTCGACCTGCTCTACCCCCACCGGCAGTTCCACCCGCTGGACGACGAATTGCGGCCGATCGTCGACCCCATGAAGCAGGAGGTGCGGGACCAGGACCTGTGGGCCGCCCACCTCGGGCCCGAGCTCGGCGGCAAGGGGTACGGGCAGCTCAAGCTCGCGCTGCTGAACGAGATCCTCGGGGTCTCGGGATGGGCCCCGATCGTGTTCGGCACCCAGGCGCCCGACACCGGGAACGCGGAGATCATCGCCCACTACGGCACCGAGGAGCAGAAGCAGAGGTACCTGCAGCCGCTGCTCGACGGCGAGGTGTTCTCCTCCTACTCCATGACCGAGCCCCAGGCGGGCTCGGACCCCCAGCAGTTCACCACCGTCGCGGTGCGCGACGGCGACGAGTGGGTCATCAACGGCTGGAAGTTCTTCTCGTCCAACGCCCGCACGTCGGCGTTCCTCATCGTGATGGCCATCACCGATCCCGACGTCAACGTGTACAAGGGCGCGTCCATGTTCCTGGTGCCGACGGACACCCCGGGCGTCAACCTGACCCGTCACGTCGGGCTCGCAGGCGAGTCGGAGGACGAAGGCATGCACGCCCTCATCCACTACGAGGACGTGCGCGTCCCGGCGGAGAGCCTGCTGGGCGGGGAGGGCGAGGCGTTCGCCATCGCCCAGACCCGCCTGGGCGGCGGCCGCGTCCACCACGCCATGCGCACGGTGGCAACCTGCCAGCGTGCCCTCGACCTGCTGTGCGAGCGGGTACTCAGCCGCGAGACGCAGGGCAGCCTGCTGGCCAAGAAGCAGTTCATCCAGGGGGACATCGCCGACTCCTACGTGGAGCTGCAGCAGTTCCGGCTCCTGGTGCTCTACACCGCCTGGGAGATCGACCAGGTCAAGGACTACCGGCGCACCCGCAAGAACATCGCCGCCATCAAGGCCCTGACGCCCAAGGTCGTGCACGACGCGGTCTGGCGTTCCATGCACGCCCACGGCGCGCTCGGCGTGTCGAACGAGATGCCCTTCGGCGGCATGTGGATGATGGCGCCCATCATGAGCGTGGTCGACGGGCCGACCGAGGTCCACAAGGTCACCGTCGCCCGCGAGGTCCTCAAGGACTACGAGGCGGCGCCGGGCCTGTGGCCGTCCGCCCACCTGCCGGCCAAGCGCGCCGAGGCGCGCCAGAAGCTGGCCGAGTACATCGAGCACCTCGTCGGCAACGCCTGAGGGACGGGCGAGAACCGAATAATCGACGCCGGCCGCCCGGCGGTCGGGACGACCCCGGGCGGGGCGTGACCTGCGCCGGGATGATGGAGCCCCGCCGCACCCCCGCCGCGGGGCCGCGCCGGTGGCCGGGCCATGGGCAGGCCACCGGAGACCGGCCTAGTATAGGGAGGTTATATTGAGCAGAGAGTGACGTTCTCGGGAGGACACCTTGCGCGGGATTGACGATCTCATCCTGATCAGCGTCGACGACCACATCATCGAGCCGCCCGATCTGTTCGTGCACCACCTGCCCCCGACGTACCTGGACCGGGCGCCCAAGCTCGTGCGCAACGACGAGGGGAACGACGTCTGGACCTTCGGCGACGTGGTCATGGAGACGGCAGCGCTCAATGCGGTCGCGGGGCGCCCCAAGGAGGAGTACGGGCTCGAGCCGCAGAGTCTCGACGAGGTGCGGCCCGGCTGCTACGACGTGCACGAGCGGGTCAAGGACATGGATGCCGGCGGCGTGCTCGCCTCCATGAACTTCCCCTCCTTCCCCACCTTCACGGCACGGACCTTCGTGTGCGACGACCTCGAGCTGTCTTCGGCGCTGGTCCGGGCGTACAACGACTGGCACATCGACGAGTGGTGCGCCGCCTACCCGGCGCGTTTCATCCCCATGGCGGTCCCGATCATCTGGGACGCCGAGCAGACCGCCACCGAGATCAGGCGGACGGCCGCCAAGGGGTGCCACTCGCTCAGCTTCACCGAGAACCCGGCGGCGCTGGGATACCCGAGCTTCCACGACGCGTACTGGGACCCGGTGTGGCGCGCCTGCTGCGACACGGGCACCGTGCTCTCCATCCACCTCGGGTCGTCCGGGCGGCTCTCCATCCCCGCCGTCGACTCGCCACCGGACGTGATGATCACGCTGCAGCCCATGAACATCCAGTCGGCCGCCGCCGACCTCCTGTGGTCGCGCGTCCTCAAGCAATTCCCCGACCTGCGGGTGGCGTTGTCCGAGGGCGGTACCGGGTGGATCCCCTACTTCCTCGAGCGGGTGGACCGCACCTTCGAGATGCACCGCGCCTGGACCCTGCAGGACTTCGGGGGCCGGCTCCCGAGCGAGGTGTTCCGGGAGCACTTCCTCACCTGCTTCATCAGCGACCCGGTGGGGATCGAGCTGCGGGAACGGATCGGCGTCGACAACATCGCCTGGGAGGCCGACTACCCGCACAGCGACTCCCTGTGGCCCGGCGCGCCGGAGGAGCTCGGCCGCGCCTTCGCCGCCTACGCCGTCCCGGCGGGGCACGTCGCCAAGATGACCCACGAGAACGCCATGCGCTGGTACTCCTTCGATCCCTTCGCGCACATGCCGAGGGAGGAGGCCACGGTCGGGGCGCTCCGCCGCCGGGCCGCCGGTCACGACGTGGCGACCATGTCGCGCAGCACCCGGGTCCGGACCCCCGACGAGAAGCTGGAGGGGTTCCGGGCCCGCGCCCGGCGCGCCGTCGCGGCGGCGGGGAACTGAGCCGGCCCGGAGCGGCTGGGCACTCCAACGTGAGGAGCGAGTGGTAGCCATGGCCAAACGGCAGATGTCCCTGGTCGGCTTCATGCAGGCGGGGAGCACGACGGTCTACGCCGGGTCCTGGCGGCACCCCGACACCGAGCACGGATTCCTCGACGCCGGCTACTACGCCAAGCTGGGCCGGACGCTCGAAGAGGGCTGCTTCGACATGATGTTCTTCGACGACCGCCTGGCCATGCCGGGTATCTACGGCGGGTCGGTCGCCGAGGCCGTCCGTCTCGGGGCGCGCCCGGTGAAGCTGGACCTGAGCATCGTGCTGGGCGTGATCGCGGCGGTCACGGACCGCATCGGCCTCGGTGCGACGTACTCGACCACCTACTACTCGCCGTACCACGTCGCCCGCACGTTCGCGACGCTCGACCACCTCTCGGGTGGACGGGCGGCCTGGAACATCGTGACGTCGGTCAACGACAGCGAGGCGCAGAACTACGGCTTCACGGAGCACCTGGGCCACGACGTGCGCTACGACCGCGCCGACGAATTCCTCGAGGTGACCACGGGGCTGTGGGACACGTGGGAGGACGATGCGCTCGTGCTCGACAGGGTGAACGGGTACTTCGCCGATCCGGGCAAGGTCCACGAGCTCGACCACGACGGCAAGTGGTTCAGCTCCCGCGGTCCGCTCACGGTCCCCAGGAGCCCGCAGGGCCGGCCGGTGCTGCTGCAGGCGGGTTCGTCGGGCCGGGGGCGTGCGTTCGCCGCCCGCTGGGCCGAGCTGATCTTCACCGGCGACCCCGACATGGACATCGCCCGAGCGCACTACCAGGACCAGAAGGAGTCGATCGCCGGGGCGGGGCGTGACCCGCAGTCGGTGAAGATGTTGCCGATGGTCTACACGGTCGTCGGTGAGTCCCGCGCTCATGCGGAGGAGCGCGAGGATCTCTTCTTGCACTCGCTCGTCGATCCGAAGGCGTCGCTGACCTTGCTCTCGGAGCTCATGAACTACGACTTCTCCGGGATGGAGCTGGACGACCCGATCACCGACGAGCTCATCGGTTCGGTGTCGGGGATCCGCGGCCTGGTGCAGAACCTGCGCACCCACATCGGAGGGGACACGGTCACGCTCGCCGACCTGGCGGGGCATCGGGCCACCCTGCTGCAGGGCCCCCGCTTCGTCGGCACCGGTACCGAGGTCGCCGATCAGATGGAGGAGTGGATCGAGACCGAGGCCTGTGACGGGTTCGTCGTGGCCGCGACCCACACCCCCGGTGCCTACGAGGACATGGTCAGGATGGTCGTCCCCGAGCTGCAGCGCCGCGGCGTGTTCCGGGACCGCTACACCGGTGCGACGCTGCGCGACACCCTGGGCCTCGCCCGCCCCCCGCCGAGCTCCATGGCTGACGGGCCGGGGCCGCGCCACGGCGTGCCCGAGAGCACCGAGCCGCCGGTCCGCGTGGTCCAGTGGGCGACCGGCAACATCGGCACGCGCTCGCTGCGCGGCGTCATCGAGCACCCGGGCCTGACGCTGGTCGGGCTCTACGTGTACGCCGCGGACAAGGCCGGGCGCGATGCGGGCGAGCTGTGCGGGCTCGGCCCGACCGGGGTCCTCGCCACCCGGGACGTCGACGAGATCCTCGCTCTCGGCGCCGACTGCGTCCTGTACATGCCCCAGGAGTGCGACGTCGACGACGTGTGCCGCCTGCTGGAGTCCGGGGCGGACATCGTGACGACGCGCGGTGAGTTCCACCACCCGGCGTCCATGGACCCCGCGCTGCGTGCGAGGGTCGAGGCCTCCTGTCGCGCGCGGCGGCACCTCCATCCACAGCACCGGCAGCAGCCCCGGCTTCATCTCCGAGGCGGTGCCCCTCGTGCTGACGTCGATTCAGCGGCGGCTCGACTCGCTCACCATCTACGAGTACGCCGACCTGTCGCGGCGGGACTCGCCCGTGCTGTTGTTCGAGCTCATGGGCTACGGCCGGGACCCCGGCAGCTTCGACCCCGGCCGGTGGGCCCACGGCGCGCAGAGCTTCGGCCCGTCGCTCCGCGTCCTGGCCGACGCCGTCGGGCTCCCGCTGGACTCGGTCGAGGCCAGTGGCCGGGTGGCCGTCGCGCGCACCACGACGGAGATCGCGGCCGGGACGATCGAGGCCGGCACCGTGGCCGCGCAGCAGATGCGGGTCCAGGGCCTGCGGGGCGGGACCCCCCTGCTCAGCTTCGTCGCCACGTGGTACTGCACGACGGACCTCGAGCCGTCGTGGGACCTGCGCGAGACGGGCTGGCGGGTCACCGTCGAGGGCGACGCGCCGCTCGACGTCGAGTTGCGCTTCGCCTTCCCCCTCGAGGAGATGGCCGAGCGGTCGCCGGGCTACACCGCCAACCGCGCCGTCAACGTGGTCCCGTTCGTCCGCGCCGCCGCGCCCGGCATCCGCACCTCGGTGGACCTGCCGCAGATCATCGCCGCGCTCGGTGACGTGAGCCCGGGCCGGGCCGGCCGATGAGGCCGCTGCCCGAGCTGACGGCCGCCACCGAGTGGTTCTGGACCTCGGGGGCGGACGGGCGGCTGCGCATCCAGGGCTGCACGGCGTGCGGATCCCTCGTCCACCCCCCGGTCCCGATCTGCCCGAACTGCCGCAGCACCGGGTGGCGGCCGACGGTCGTGTCGGGCCGGGGCTCGGTCGTCGGTTTCACGGTCAACGAGCATCGCTGGCACCCCGCCTTCGACCCGCCCTACGTCATCGCCGTCGTCGCCGTGGCCGAGGACGCGACGGTCCGGCTCACCACGTCCATCGTGGGCTGTGACGCCGCCGACGTGCACGTCGGGCAGGACGTCGAGGTCCGCTTCGAGCACGTCGAGGACGTGTGGCTGCCTGTCTTCGCGCCGAGCGGTGGGCCCGACGTCGCCGACCCGCTCGGCGCGCCCACGCGACCGCTGCCGCGGCCGCCGCTGCACAGCGACCGCTTCGAGCACCGCGCCGCGATCAGCGGCGTCGGGCGGTCGGCCCTGGGACGCCGGCTGATGGTCGACCCGCTGTCGCTCACGGTCGACGCCTGCCTGAAGGCGGTCGCCGACGCGGGGCTGCAGCTCGACGACATCGACGGCCTGTCGACGTACCCCGGATCCGTGGGCATGGGCATGAGCGAAGGGGGCGTCACGGCGGTGGAGGAGGCGCTGCGGCTCCACCCGACCTGGATCAACGGCGGCATGGAGATCCCCGGCCAGGGCGGCGCGCTGATCGCCGCCATGCTGGCGGTGGCGTCGGGCCTGTGTCGCCACGTCCTGTGCTTCCGCACGGTGTGGGAGTCGACGTTCGCCGCGCTGGGGCACGGCGCGGCAGGGGCCGGCGGGCGTGCCGCCGGCCCGGCGGCCTGGCGCACCCCCTACGGCGCGTTCTCCGCCGCGAACTGGATCGGCATGAACGCCAACCAGTACCTGCACCGCTACGGCGCGCCACGGGAGATGCTCGGGCTGGTCGCGCTGAACGGGCGGGCCAACGCGGCGCGCAACCCGGCTGCCATCTACCGCGACCCCATGACGATGGACGACTACCTGGCGGCGCGGCCGATCACGACCCCCTTCGGGCTGTACGACTGCGACGTGCCCTGTGACGGATCGGTCGCCCTCGTGGTGTCGGACGCGTCGGTGGCGGGGGACCTCCCGAGCCCGGCGGTCCGCATCGAGTCCGTCGGCACCCAGATCATCGAGCGGATCTCGTGGGACCAGGGGACCCTCACCCACGAGCCACAGGTGCTGGGGCAGGCCGCGCACCTGTGGTCCCGGTCCGCCCTCGGGCCGGCGGACGTCGACGTCGCCCTGCTCTACGACGGGTTCACCTTCAACGCCATCTCGTGGCTCGAGGCCCTCGGCTTCTGCGGCCTCGGGGAGGCCAACGACTGGCTCGACGGGGGGCGGCGCATCGCCCCCGGGGGCGAGCTGCCCCTCAACCCGCACGGGGGTCAGCTCTCGGAGGGGCGCCTGCACGGGTTCGGCTTCCTCTACGAGGCCGTGCTGCAGCTGCGGGGTGACGCGGGGGAGCGGCAGGTCCCCGACGCCGCCACCGCCGTGGTCAGCACCGGCGGCGGCACGCCCTCCGGGGTGCTCCTCCTCCAGCGTGACGGCGCTTGAGGCGGCCGGGGGCAAAGAGCAGCCATCTCAGGAATGAAAACCGAGCTATCCGCTTGGACGAAACTACCTTCTCGCAGTAAAATGGGCCTTTACGCCGCGAGCTGGGCCAGGCCGCGGACGACGGAGGGACAGGGCGAACCATGATGCTGGCGCTGAGCCCCGATCAGGAGCTCTTCGGGGAGACCACGGCGAAGCTGCTGGACGAGCTGGTGCCGGTGGAGGAGCTGCGCCGCCGGCGCGACGATCCGGTCGGATTCGACGAGGCGTACTGGCGCCGGGGGGCCGAGCTGGGGTGGTCCTCGCTGCTGGTCGCCCACGAGCACGGGGGTGGCTCCATCAGCGAGCACGGACTCGTCGACCTGACCCTGGTCGCGCACGAGTTCGGCCGTCATGCGGCGCCGGGACCGCTGGCCGTCACCAACGTCGTCGCCGCCACCCTGTCCGAAGTCGGGGGCGACGAGCACGCGGCGGTGCTCGCCGGTCTCATGGCGGGGACGTCGATCGCGACGTGGTGCCTGAGCGAACCGGCGCCGGGCGACCGCCTGGGAACCGTCACCGTCGAGGCCCGCGTCGAGGGGGACGAGATCGTGCTCAACGGCGTCAAGCGCCCGGTGGAATCGGGCGCCAGGGCCGACCACCTGCTGGTCACGGGCCGCACCGGCGCCGGGCTCACGCAGGTGCTCGTGCCGGCCGGGACCGCCGGCGTGTCGGTCGCGCCCATGCAGTCCGTCGACCTGACCCGTCGGTTCTCGGTCGTCTCCTTCGACGAGGTGCGCGTGCCGCTGCTCGGTGGTCTCGTCGGGGAGATCGGGGCGGCCGGCGAACAGGTCGAGCGCCAGCTGGACCGGGCCCTGGCGATCAGCAACGCCGAGTCGGTCGGCGCGATGCAGACGGCCTTCGAGATGACGCTCGGCTGGGCGTTCGACCGGTATTCGTTCGGGCGACCCCTGGCGTCGTACCAGGAGATCAAGCACCGCTTCGCCGACATGAAGACCTGGCTCGAGGCGAGCCTCGCGGTGAGCACCGCCGCCACCGCCGCGGTCGCGGACGGCTCCGACGAGGCCGCAGAGCTGCTGAGCGCGGCCAAGGCGTTCATCGGCGACTACGGCGGCGAGCTGATGCAGGACTGCGTGCAGATCCATGGCGGCATCGGCGTGACGTTCGACCACGACCTCCACCTCTACCTCCGCCGCCACACCGCCAACCGCGTGCTCTTCGGCACGCCGGCCGACCACCGCCAACGCCTGGCGGACATGACCGAGAAGAACAAGGAGGCATGACGGACGTGGACGCACGCGCCGACGTGAACGGAGACGGAGCCGGAGAGATGGAGGACCTCGAGTCCTTCCGGCAGCGGGCGCGTGCGTTCGCCCGCGCCAACCTGGCTCCCTTCGCGGCCCACGCCTCCGTCGGGGCACTCCGGAACGACCGCAACGACGAGGAGGAGCTGGCCGCGGTCGCCCGGGAACGGGAGATCCAGGGCATGCTCTTCGAGGCCGGGCTGGCCGGCATCTGCTTCCCCCGTGCCTACGGCGGTCAGGGGCTCACCCCCGCCCACCAGGCGGTGTTGAACGAGGAGCTGGCCGGCTACGAGTTCCCGACCCGGCTGCAGGCCCCCACGCTGGCGCCCTGCGCCGCCGTGCTCCTCGACTTCGGGACCGAGGAGCAGAAGGGCCGGCACATCCCGGCCATCTTGAAGGGCGAGGAGATCTGGATGCAGTTCCTCTCCGAGCCCAGCGGGGGTTCGGACGTGGCCGGAGCCCTGACCAGCGCGGTCCGCGACGGTGACGAGTGGGTGCTCAACGGGTCCAAGATCTGGACCACCGGCGCGTGGTGGTCCGACTGGGGCCTCTGCCTGGCCCGGACGAATTGGGACGTGCCGAAGCACCGCGGCCTGACGGTGTTCATGCTCCCCATCCGCCAGCAGGGCCTCGAGATCCACCGCATCGAGATGCTGAACGGGTCCAAGGAGTTCTGCCAGGAGTTCCTGAGCGACGTCCGCGTCCCAGACTCCGATCGCATCGGCGACGTCGACGACGGGTGGACGGTGGGCACCCGGTGGATGTTCCACGAGCGCATGCTGACCAACTCCCCGCTGGTCACCGTCCCGGCGGGGTTCACGAACGGCGGCGTCGGCGCTTCGGTCATGGACGTGGTCGCCCGCGCTGCCGGCCACCTGGCCGATCCCCACGTCCGCGACCTGATCGGCCAGGCGCGGGTCCTCGACCTGGTCGATCTCGAGCTCAAGCGGCACATCGGCGAGGGGATCGCGTCGGGCGCCCTGCCCGACCAGTCGGCGGCGATCGGCCGCCTGTTCACCGGTCTCGCCTCGGCCCGCATCCGGACCATCGCCTTCGAGATCTCGGGCCCGGCCGGCGCGGCATGGACCGAGGAGGAGGGGGAGCTGGCCTTCAGCGCCAACGACTACCTCATGCGGCAGGTGTCGTGCATCGGCGGCGGCACGACCGAGATGGCCCGCAACGTCATCAGCGAGCGCGTGCTCGGGATGCCGCGGGAGCGATCGATGGACCGCGACGTGCCGTTCCGCGACGTGCCACGGGGCGCCGCCTCCTCCCGGGCCTGACCCGGGTCGGGCGGGCCGTCAGCCGGCGGGCCAGGCCAGCGACTTCGTCTCGACGTACTGGTCGAACCCGGCGATCCCGTTCTGTCGTCCGATGCCGCTGTCCTTGTAGCCGCCGAACGGCAGGTCGGGGCTGTAGGTCATGCCCCCGTTGACGCTGAGGGTGCCGGTGCGGACGCGTCCGGCCACCGCGAGCGCCCGGTCGAGCGACGCCGAGACGACCGCCCCGCCGAGGCCGTAGGTGCTGTCGTTGGCGATGCGGACGGCGTCGTCGTCGTCCTCGAACGGGATCGCCACCAGGACAGGCCCGAAGATCTCCTCGCGGGCGATGGTCATGGCGTTGTCGACCCCGGTGAACAGCGTCGGCTCCACGTACCAGCCGCGCGGCAGGTCGCCCGGTCGCTTCCCACCGAGCGCCAGGGTGGCTCCCTCCGCGACCCCACGCTCGATGTAGCCCAGGACGCGGGTGCGCTGTTTCTCGGAGATGAGCGGGCCCATCATCACGTCGGGGCGCTGCGGGTCGCCGTAGGGGGCTCCCCCCATGTAGGTGGTGAGGAGCTCGACGCCTTCGTCGTAGCGGGAGCGGGGCAGCAGCATCCGGGTCGGGATGGCGCACCCCTGGCCGGCGTGGGAGCACACGGCCAGCCCCGTCATCATGGCGGTCGTGAAGTCGGCGTCGTCGAGGACGATCGTGGCGGACTTGCCGCCGAGCTCGAGGAAGAGCCGCTTCATCGTGGCGGCGCCCTTCTCCATGATCCGCTTCCCGACCGCAGTCGAGCCGGTGAAGGAGATGAGGTCGACCTCGCGCGAGAGCGTGAGCTCCTCGCCGACCAGGTGATCGGACGAGGTGACGACGTTGAGCACACCGGGCGGGATGTCGGTCTGCTGCGCCGCGAGACGGCCCAGCAACGTCGCGTTCCACGGTGTGTCCGGCGCCGGCTTGAGCACGACCGTGTTCCCGGTGGCGAGCGCCTGGGCCAGCTTCGTCACCGTCACCTCGAACGGGTAGTTCCACGGCACGATCGCCCCGACCACGCCGACCGGCTCCTTGACCATGCGGCGCGCGTTGGTGTTGCCCCGGAAGTCGACCGCGTCGGGAAGGTCGGTCTCCCAGGCGTACTCGTCGATGAGCCGGGCGACATAGGTCAGCGCACCGTCGAGCGGGGCATCGAGCTGCGGTCCGTAGGTCAACATGCGGGGGCAGCCGACCTCGAGGATGAGCTGTTCGCGCAGCTCCTCGCGCTCGCCCTCGAGCGCGGCGTGGAGCTGCTCGAGGCAGCGCCGGCGGAAGGACCGGTCGGTGGACCAGCCGGTGGCGTCGAAGGCCCGGCGCGCCGCGGTGATGGCGCGGCTCATGTCCTCGCGGGACGTGTCGGCGACGTGACCGAGCACCTCTTCGGTGGCCGGGTTGACGTTGGCGAACGTCGCGCCCGTGCTCGACTCGACGAGCTTGCCGTCGATCAGCATCCTCGGCTCCGGGTTCACCTTCGGCGTCTCTGTCACGCCCATGGATCGGCTCTCACTTCCCTCTCACGGCGGGCTCACCGCCGATGTCGTTCCGGCGCCCATCTTCGAGAAGTCCCAGCTGACGATCTTCTCGGGCACCACCCGGAGCCAGGCATGCCGGCCGTCGGCGCTGAACGCGCCCCCGGCGTACTTGGCGCCGAAGAGCCGTTCGGGCTCCGCCAGCGCGGCGTGCGCCTCGCCGGCGCGAGGGATCTCGCCGACCACGGTGGCGCGGCCCCGGATCTCGACGCCCCGCAGATCGCCGAAGCCCACACCCGTGTCGACGAGCACAGTCACCCGCGGGTCCTTCTGGAGGTCCACCCAGCGCTGGCTCCTCACGATGGAGTTCAGCCAGATGGACGAGCCGTCCCAGACGAACCACAGCGCTGTGACGTGCGGGCCGTCGCTGCCGACGGTGCCGACCCGGCACGTCCGCTCCTGTGCCAGAAACGCGTCGCGTTCGTCCGGTGTCATGGCGAGGCGACGCGAGCGACGCTGCTCCCTCACTCCGGCGTGAACTCCAGGTACAGCCGGGTCAGCCCGCGGAGGATGAAGGTGGGCACGTAGTGGTACCGGCGGGCACCGGCTGGACCGTGGTGCTCCTCGGCGATCCGTATGTCGCGCGTCCGGTCGAGGATGCGCTCCAGGCTCACCCGCGCCTCGGCGCGCGCGAGCGGCGCGCCGGGGCAGGTGTGGATGCCGCGCCCGAACGCGACGTGGTGGCGGGCGTTCTCCCGGTCGGGGTCGAACGTGGCGGGGTCCTCGAACCGGCGAGGGTCGCGGTTGGCGGCCGCGTTGAGCAGCATGACCGTGGTGCCCGCCGGGATCCGCACGTCCCCGATGGTCGCCGGCACTCGCGACAGGCGGAAGTCACCCTTGACCGGGCTCTCCATCCGGAGCGTCTCCTCGACGAAGTTGGGGATCCGGTGCCGCTCCTCGCGCAGCAGCTGCTGCAGACCCGGGTCCTCGGCGATGAGCATGAGGGCGGAGCTCAGGAGGCGGACCGTGGTCTCCTGGCCGGCGGCGAAGAGGTTGGAGGCGACCCGGACCACGTCGAGGACCTCGGGCACGGAGCCGTCGGGGAACGTGGCGGTGGCCAGCCCCGTGAGCACGTCCGCCCGCGGGGCGCTCCGGCGGTCCTCCACGTACGAGGTGAACTGCTGGTACAGGTACTCGAGGGGTGAGAGCGCCATGGTGTCCTCGCCGAGGCCGCCGACGGTCCCGTGGTGCGCCGTCCCCCGCAGGAGCGCCTCCTCGAACGCCTTGTGGTCCTCCTCGGGCACGCCGAGCAGGTCGGCGATGACGAGCATGGCGAACGGGCTGGCGAACTCGGCGATGAACTCGCACTCGCCCTGCGGGAGGAAGGTGTCGAGCTGGCGGTCGGCCAGGCGCCACATGAACTCCTCGTTGCTGCTGAGGCGCTTCGGCGTGATCAGGCGCAGGAGGAGGGAGCGGTGGTCGGTGTGGACCGGGGGATCGAGCGTCGGGAGCTGGTCGCTCATCGGGAGCTCGTCGCGATGCTGCGCGATGAGCTCGCTGACGTCGTCGCCCTCGAGCGGGACGGGGAAGCCGGGGAACGGCCCCGTCACCGCCGTGCACGACGAGTAGGTCGCGGCGTCGCTGTAGACGGACATCGCCTCCTCGTACCCGGTGACCATCACCACCTCGTGGTGGGGCTCCCGCCACACGGGGCCGTGGGCGCGGATGGCCTCGAAGTACGGGTAGGGGTCGACGAGCAGGTCGTCGTCCCGGAAGAAGTCGAGCGCCTCGTAGTCCGTCACCGTCTCCACCAGCCTCCTCGGTCGCTGCGAACGATAGTCCGTCCCGCGCTCTGCGAAAACTAGGTTCTGGCATTTTTGAAACCCGCCTTCCGTGCCCCGGAGAGGCCGGTCCGCGGCCCGTCGCGCCGCCCCGGGGGCCGCCCGCGGTCCCCGGTCCCCGCCTGCCGGGTGGAACTCGCCCTACACCAACAGAAGAAGTAAGTTCTCATTTTCGCAATCCCCCCCACCGGAAGGAACCCGGCCATGCGCGTCGGCTTGATGATCGGCCCGGAGCGGGGCCGCTACCGCACCAAGGTCGAGCGGCTGCAGGCGGACGCCCGCTGGGCCGAGGAGACCGGTCTGGCCACCGTGTGGATCCCCCAGATCCCCGACGAGTTCGACGCCCTGACGGCCGCCACCGTGGTGGGTGCCGTCACCAGCCGCATCGAGGTCGGCACCGCCGTGGTGCCGGTCCAGCCCCGGCACCCGATCGCGCTGGCCCAGCAGGTCCTGTCCGTGCAGGCCGTCTGCGAGGGGCGCCTCGCCGTCGGTCTCGGCGTCTCGCACCACTGGGTGATCGACGAGATGCTCGGCCTGCCCTACGAGCGACCCGTGGCGACGATGCGCGCCTATCTCGATGTCCTCGGCCGGGCGCTCGCCGGCCCCGGGCCCGTCGACGTCGAGAACGAGTTCTTCCGTGTGCACAATCCCCTCGACATCACCGACGTCACGCCGACCCCCGTCCTGCTCGCGGCGCTGGGCCCGCGCATGCTGGCGTTGTGCGGCGAGCGCGCCGACGGGACGATCCTGTGGATGGCCGACGAGCGGGCGATCGCCACCCACGTCGTCCCCAACCTGACCCGGGCCGCCGAGGCGGCCGGCCGGCCGGCACCGCGTGTCGTGGCCGGCATCCCGGTCTGCCTGTGCGCCGACGACGAGATCGAGGCCGCCGTGGCCCGCACCAACCGCATCCTCGCCGAGGCCGAGGTCTCGCCGAACTACCAGAAGCTCCTCGACCACGGCGATGCCCGCACCGTCGGCGACATCCTGGTCGCCGGCGGCGAGGCCGCCGTCGTGGGCCGCCTGCAGCGCTTCGCCGACGCCGGGGTGACCGACATCTCGGTGCGGGTGGTGCCGATCGGCGAGAACCGCGACGAGCTGATCAGCTCGTCGAAGCGGACCCGGGAATTCCTCGGCGCCCTGGCGGCGTCGCTCTGACCCCTGGCTACAGGGGCGCGAAGGCCGGCAGCTGCCGCGCCGCCAGCAGGTCGGCGCCGAACTCACGGGTCAGCGCGCGGGACGTGCCGAACAGCCCGTCGAGCACCACGACACGCCGCGCATGGCGGTGGAATTCGTGCTCGGTGGTGAAGCCGATCCCGGCCAGCACCTGCTGGCAGTGCCGGGAGGCCGTCCGGGCGCCGCGCCCGGCGAGCGCCTTGGCCACCGCCGCCGCGACCGGCGCGCGGTCCTCCCACGCCGCGTCCAGCACCCCGTCCGCCGCCTCGATGGCCACCAGCGTGTCGGCCAGCCGGTGCCGCACCGCCTGGAACCGGGCCACGGGCTGCCCGAACTGGACGCGTGCGAGCGCGTGCTGCCGGGCCAGTTCCAGCATCGTCCGGGCGGCACCGACCAGCTCGTAGCCGACGGCCAGCTGGGCCAGCGCGACCGAAGCCGGCCAGGACGGGGCCACGACCTCCGGCGCCAACGCGCCCTTCGGCACCGTCCCGTGCACCTCGACGAGCCCGAGCTCGGGGTCCATCCCGCGCACGGGCCGCAGCGCCAGCCCGGTCGTCGGCACGCAGAAGGCCACCTCCGTGTTGACCGCCCGGGCGACGACCACGGCGGTGGCAGCGGCGGCCAGGCACGAGGTCCCGAGCCCGCGGACCACCAGCCGGTCGCGGTCGAGCTCGCCCGGCGGGTCCCGGCGGCCGAGCGCCGGCAGCACGAACCCCGACGACGGGGGGACGTCGAGCCCGATGGCGCAGGCGAGGACCCGGTCGAGCGCGGAGGACGAGGCATGGGCGGACCCCTGCAGGGTGAAGAAGGCGGAGACGGCCTCCCGCGTGTCGTGGGCCAGGGCGTCGGGCCAGCCGAGCTCGAGCAGGGCGGCATCGAGCGCGGCGCCGGTGTGCGCCTCCACGGCGTGGCGCAGGCCCCGCTCGAACGCGTCCCTCTCCGCCCGGTCCATCAGCGATCGCTCCCGAGGTCGAGCAGCCGGCGGGCGATGATGTTCCGCTGGATCTCCGCCGTCCCGCCGTAGATCGTGGCGGCGCGCGAGTACAGGTACTCCCGGCGCCACCGCGCGCCGTCCGGGTCGTCACCGGTGGCGACGGCGGTCGACAGGCCGTCGGCCACCAGGTCGAACACCGCCTGCTCGGCCGTCGCCACCAGCACCTTGTCGACCGACGTCTCGGGCCCGAGCCGCTCCCCGGCGGCGAGCCGGCGCTGCGTGGCGCGTGAGCGGGCCCGCAACGCGAAGAGAAGCTGCGCGACCTCGCCCACCTCGGCCGGCTCGAGCGCGCCGGCGGGGGCGGCCCCGAGCAGTCCCGCCAGGCGCTGCTGGAGGTAGGCGACGCGGTGCCACAGGGCGGTGCTGCGCTCGTAGGGCAGCAGGTCCATGGCCACGGACCAGCCCTGTCCCTCGGCGCCCAGGGTGCGGTCGAAAGGGACGGCGACCTCGTCGAAGAACACCTCGGAGAACTCGGGCGCGCCGTGCATCGTCTCGATCGGCCGCACCTCGACGCCCGCGCTGTCCATGTCGACGAACAGCGCCGTGATGCCCCGGTGGGCCGAGTCGGGCGCACCGGTGCGGGTGAGGAGCACGCAGCGCTGGGCGTACTGGGCCAGGCTCGTCCAGACCTTCTGGCCGCTGACGCGCCATCCGTCGTCGGTCCGGCGTGGCCCGGCACGAGAGCGAGGCCAGGTTGCTCCCGGTGCCGGGCTCCGAGAAGCCCTGGCACCACGTCTCGTCGCCCCGGAGGAGCCGCGGCACCATGGTGGCCGCGAGCTCGGGCGCGGCGTAGTCCATCATGGTCGGCGCCAGGACCTCGGTCATGGAGTAGATGCCGGGTTCGACCAGGCCCCGGAACGTCAGCGCCTCGCCGAGGTAGGCGCGCAGCAGGCTCGAGCCACCCAGGCCGCCGACGCGCTCGGGCCAACCCCGGCGCATGAACCCGGCGTCGTAGGTCAGGCGCTTGACCGCGGCCAGCCGCGCCATCTGCTCGTCGAGCGTCGCCCCGGCCCCGCCCCCGGGCCTGAGCAGGTGGTCGTTCTGGTCGAGCCAGTCGTCGAGCGAGCGCCGGAACTCGTCGAGCTCCATCAGGGCTCCATCAGCCGGTCGTCGGCGGGGGCCGCGTCGGGTCGTGGGGCCGCCCGGCGTCACGGGCACCGTTGCGGCGGAGGAACGTCATCGACCGCGTGCGCAGCCGCCAGCCCCCGTCGGTGCGACGGTAGGTGTCGGTGTACCAGCCGATCCGCATGTCGTGGGTCGTCTGCTCGACGAAGCACAGGGGCTGCTGCCCGGTCCCGGCGTCGCCGTCGATCGCCACGACGGCGGGCCCCACCAGGAACAGGCCCTTGGGCGCGGCCGCCACCAGCGCGGGGAAGTCCTCGAGGCGGTAGGTGTCCCCGAAGGCGCTGTAGGTGCCGTCGGGGGTGAAGACCTCCACGACGCCGTCGATGTCGTCCTTGGTCATGCAGAGGGCGTAGCGGGCCAGCAGCTGCTGGATCTCGAGCACGTCGTCGGCCGGTGCGCCGGTCATCACGCTGTCCTCGTAGACCACGTGCACGGACGGGCTGTCCGGCACGGCCTGGCAGGTGAGGACCCAGCCCTCGGCGACCTCGTCGTCGGTGAGCGCGTTGTTCACGTGCATGGTGGCCGTGCCCTCGACGAGCCGCGCCATGCAGGTGGCGCAGCTCCCCGCCTCGCAGGAGAAGGGTGGGGCCATCCCCATCTGGCGTGCCGTCTGCAGGATCGTGGTGCCGGGGCGGTGCTCGGTCGAGTCGGTCCGGCCCGACAGCTCGATCGTGACCCGGGACGCCACGGCCGTCGAGAAGGGCGGGAGCGGATGGAGCACCTGCCCGGTCGGGGTGAACCGCTCGATGTGGATCCGGTCCTCGGGGACGCCGCCGTCGCGGAGCGCCTGCTCGACGACGTCCATGAACGGCCCGGGCCCGCACACGTAGAACTGCGCGTCCCAGTCGGCGCCCGCGAAGTCGCGGACCGACTCGGCGGTGGCGAGCCCGTGCTCGGCGTCGAGGTGGTGCGACACCACGAGGCGCTCGCCGTAGGCCGCCCCGAGGTCGTCGAGCTCCGCCGCGAAGATGACGGCGTCGCGATCGCGGTTGGCGTAGAAGAGGCGCACCGTGCGCGCCGTCGTCGTGAGCGCGGTCTTCACCAGGGAGTGCACGGGCGTGATCCCGCTCCCGGCGCTGAAGGCGATCACGTCGTCGTCGCCGCCGGTGAGGCAGAAGACCCCGGCCGGCCTGGTCACCTCGACGGTGTCGCCCTCGGCCAGCCTGTCGAGCAGGAAGTTCGACACCACGCCGCCGTCGGTGCGCTTGACGGTGACCTTCAGATCGGGGTCGACCGCCGGCGAGGAGGACATGGAGTAGCACCGCAGGTGCGGGCGGCCGTCCACCCGCACCCGGAAGGTGCAGAACTGGCCCGACCGGTAGGCGAACGCCGGCCGGAGCTCGTCGGGGACGTCGAGCACGAACGAGCTGGCGTCGGCGGTCTCGGGGATGACCCGGGCGACGGACAGCGGGTGGAACCCGTGGTCGTGCACCGTCTCCGTTGCGCCTGCCATCGGCCGCGAAACCGCCATAATTCTATACGATAATGTAGTTCTCGCTCACGGGCAACGAGGCTGGCCGCGCTGGTGGGGGCGTGCCAGAGTAAGGGCGGACAGAAGGAGGCCCCATGACTGCGGTGACCACGGAACGGCTCGGCGCCACGGTCGGGGTGCAGATCACCGGTGTGGGCCCGGCGCAGCTACTCGGGGACGCCACGCTCCCGGCCCGGCTCCTCGACACGCTCGACACCCACGGCGTGCTGGTCTTCCGCGACCTGCACCTCGACGACGCCGCGCAGGTGGCGTTCAGCAAGGGGCTGGGCCGGGTGGAGGTCTTCGGCAAGGGCGTGCACCCCGAGATCTTCCGCATCACGCTCGACCCGGCCAAGAACCCCATGGCCGCCTACCTGCGCGGGACGTTCGACTGGCACATCGACGGGTGCACCGACGACGTGCCCATCATGGCGACCATCCTGAGCGCCCACGCGGTGGCCGAGTCGGGGGAGAGACCGAGTTCGCCAGCACGTACACCGCCTTCGACGACTTGAGCGACGAGGAGAAGGAGCGCTGCCTGTCGCTGCGGGTCGTCCACTCCTTCGAGGCCGCGCAGCGGATGATCAATCACGACCCGACGCCCGAAGAGCTCGCCGTGTGGCGGAAGCGGCCGTCGAAGGAACACCCGTTGGTCTGGACGCACGCGTCGGGACGCCGCTCGCTGGTGCTCGGGGCGACGACGTCGCACGTGGCGGGCATGGGCATGGAGGAGGGGCGGGCACTGCTCGACGATCTCCTGGCGCGATCGACGACACCGGATCGCGTCTACCGCCATCGATGGGCCGTCGGCGACCTGGTGATCTGGGACAACCGCGGCGTGCTGCACCGGGCGTGCCCCTACGACACGGCGTCGCCGCGTGACATGCACCGCACGACCCTGCACGGAGAGGAGCCGATCACGTGACGCCCATTCCAGTGACGACAGCACGAACGGCAATCGTGACCGGAGGCGCGTCGGGGATCGGGCTCGCCATCGCAGAGAGGCTCGCGGCGGAGAGCGACGCCGTGGCGATCTTCGACCGCGACGGCGCTGCCGCCGAGGCGGCGGCGGCCAGGATCGTGGCGGCGGGTGGCACCGCGATCGGCGTCGAGGTCGACGTCACCGACCGGGCGCAGATCGACGCCGGCGTGGCCACGGTGCGCGCCGGTCTCGGCCGGCCCACCATCCTGGTCAACAGCGCAGGTATGGAGGGATTCGACCCCTTCCTCAAGATCAGCGCCGAGAAGTGGAACCGCATCCTCGCCGTGAACCTGACCGGGACCTTCGACTGCTGCCAGGCGGTCGTGCCGGACATGATCGAGGAGGGCTGGGGCCGCATCGTCAACATCTCGTCGTCGAGCGCGCAGGGCGGCCAGCCGCTCATGACGCACTACGTCGCCTCCAAGGCCGGCGTCATCGGCTTCACCAAGGCACTCGCGCTCGAGCTCGGCCCCAAGGGGATCACCGTCAACACGATCCCACCCGGGTTCATCGACACCCCGATGCTCCGGGGCTCCGAGCGCAAGGGCCGCCTCGGCGAGGGCGTCGAGCACCACGCATCGCTGACGCCGGTGCGCCGGGTGGGGCGGCCCGAGGACATCGCGGCTGCGTGCGCGTTCCTCGTACGGGAGGAGGCCGGCTACGTCACGGGGCAGGTCATCGGCGTCAACGGTGGCCGGAACACCTGACGTGGCGCGGCTCACACCCCTCCCGCCCGGGGAATGGCCCGAGGCCATGCGCGCCGCCCTGGCGGCGCTGCGCCCGGCCGACGCCCGTCACCCGCGCCTCGAGACCGAGGGCCGGCCCAAGGCACTGAACGCGCTCGGGACGCTGGCCCGGCACCCCGAGCTGACCAAGGCCTTCAACACCTTCAACGGGTACATCCTCTTCTCGTCGACGTTGACCCCGCGCCAGCGCGAGCTGCTCGTGCTCCGCGTCGCCGTGCTCCGGAAGTCGGCCTACGAGTGGGAGCAGCACCGCGTGCTCGCGGGCGACGTGGGCCTCGGGCCCGACGAGGTGGCCCGGATCGCCGAAGGCCCGGGCGCGCCCGGATGGTCCCCCCTCGACCGGGCCATGCTCTCGGCGGTCGACGAGCTGATCGGCGAGGGGGAGATCACCGACGCCACCTGGCAGCGCCTGGCGGGGGAGCTCGGCGAGCAGCAGATCATGGACCTGGTCTTCACCGTCGGCGCCTACGAGATCCTGGCCCTGGCCTTCCGGTCCTTCGGGATCGAGCTCGACGACGACCTCCGGCGGAAATGATCTTCTCTTATTTGAAGATCTCTGATATCGTAACCCGTCCCGAACCTGAACTGCGGTCTCGTATCTGAACTGGAGGAAGGCATGGCGCACTTCGCGAAGCCCGACGTGGGCAGCTGGACCGAGAACTACCCCGAGCTCGGCACCCGGCCCGTGTCCTACGAGGACTCGATCTCGCCGGAGCACTACGAGCTCGAGCGCAAGGCCATCTTCGCCCGCACCTGGCTGAACGTCGGCCGCGTCGAGCAGCTGCCGCGACCGGGCAGCTACTTCACGAGGGAGATCGCGGCCGCCGGCACCTCCATCGTCGTCGTGCGCGGGAAGGACGGCGAGGTCCGCGCCTTCCACAACATCTGCCGTCACCGCGGCAACAAGCTGGTCTGGAACGACTTCCCGCGCCAGGAGACGAAGGGCACGTGCCGCCAGTTCACCTGCAAGTACCACGGCTGGCGCTACTCCACCGAGGGCGAGCTGACCTTCGTGCAGCAGGAGTCCGAGTTCTTCGACCTCGACAAGGAGGACTACGGGCTGGCCGCGGTCCAGGTCGACACGTGGGAAGGCTTCGTCTTCGTGAACCTCGACCCCGGGAACACGACCTCCGTGCAGGACTACCTCGGCGGGTTCGCCGCCGGTCTCGCCGGCTATCCCTTCGACAAGATGACGCAGGTCTACAAGTACCGCGCCGACGTGGGCAGCAATTGGAAGCTGTTCATCGACGCCTTCGCCGAGTTCTACCACGCGCCGATCCTGCACGCGAAGCAGGCCACCGCAGAGGAGTCCCGCAAGCTCTCGGGCATCGGGTTCGAGGCGCTGGCCTACGCCATCGAGGGGCCGCACGGCATGGTGTCCTCGTGGGGCGGCATGTCCCCACCCAAGGATCTCGGCATGGTCAAGCCGATCGAGCGGGTGCTCCACAGCGGTCTGTTCGGGCCCTGGGACCGGCCCGAAATCGAGGGCCTCGACCCGCTCCCAGCGGGCCTGAACCCGGCGCGCCACAAGGCCTGGGGCATCGACTCGTTCGTTCTCTTCCCGAACTTCATGCTCCTGATCTGGGCGCCGGGCTGGTACCTCACGTACCACTACTGGCCGACGTCCTACAACACGCACATCTTCGAAGGTGCGCTCTATTTCGTCCCCCCGAAGAACGCGACGGAGCGGCTCCGCCAGGAGCTCGCCGCCGTCACGTTCAAGGAGTACGCGTTGCAGGACGGCAACACGCTCGAGGCGACGCAGACGATGCTCGAGTCGCGGGCGGTGACGGAGTTCCCGCTCAACGACCAGGAGATCCTGCTCCGCCACCTGCACAAGACCGCGCGTGACTACGTCGCCGGCTACGAGACGACGACGGCGACGCCGGTCCGGATCTCGGCCGCATCCTGAGAGGAACGACTCCGCATGCCGCTGCTGCCCACCGAGTTCGCCGACCTGGAGCCGTTCGCCGACTGGTCGCTCGAGACCGAGAACGAGCGCTACGCCAAGCGGCTCTCGAGCACGATGGACGAGCTCCAGGCGTTCTACGACGCCGCCTTCCCCCGCCTGCCCGACGTCTTGGCCCATCTCGACGGCCTCGACCTCGACGCGTTGCCCGAGGACGCCGCGCGCCTGCTCTGGCTCTGCTACTCGCTGGTGAACGCCTCGTTCCCGGTCGAGGTCTGGCGCCAGCCCCGCGTGCCCGACAGCGGAGCCGCCAGCATGGACATGCTGATCGAGCCGGCCGTCTGAGCCCCGGCGCCGTGACGGGCCCGGGGGAAGTTCGGAATCGTGGTTCTTGCGGATGAACCGTGTGTTACCCCCCAGGTGAGATCCCGTGTCTCCCTCAGGTTGGGATACGCTCTCCGGATATGGAGAGCGAAGTGCCGGCAGAGAGCCCGGATCCGGATGCGCTGAGTTGGCGTGACCTCGCCGTGGCGCGCTCGCTCGACTCCGCCCGGCTCCGGGCCGAGAGCCGGGTCCAGCGCTTTCTCGACGCGGCCATGGAGCTCCAGAACGAGGGGTCGGGCAAGGATTTCACCGTCCAGGAGGTCGTCGAGCGGTCCGGGCAGTCCCTGCGGAGCTTCTACCAGTACTTCAGCGGCAAGCACGAGCTCCTCCTGGCCCTGTTCGAGGAGTCCGTCCGCGCCACGGCGGACATCCTGCGCCAGAAGGTCGGCCGGGAGGGGCGCGCCGCTCGAACGACTGCACCGCTTCGTCCTGGAGTACTACCGGATGTGCCGTCCGGCGGAGGACGGGTCCACCTACGTGAAGGGTGGGCCGCCGATCATGGCCGAGTTCGCCCAGCAATTGCTCACGACGCACCCGAAGGAAGCGGCCCGGGCGTTCGCGCCGCTGGTCGTCCTCTTCGAGGAGGTGCTCCAGGATGCGGTCACGGCGGGGGACATCCGTGACGATCTCCAGCGAGGCCCGGTCATCGGTGCCGTGCTCGAGGTCATCATGTTCAATGCGTTCTCCTCGACGATCGGCGGGTCGTCCGTGCGGCTCGACGACGGTGCGTCGGCCGAGGAGCTGTGGAGGTTCGTGCTGCACGGCATCGGCACGCCGTCGTCGCGCTAGGCGGACGAGCCCGGAGCGACTGCGGGCTACGTCCCGTCCGGTCGGCGGTAGACCCGGCCGCCCTTCATGACGAAGCGGACGTCCTCGGTGACGCCGATGTCGGCGAGGGGGTCACCGGGGACCCCGATCACGTCGGCCAGGAGCCCCGCGTCGAGGCGGCCCCGGTCGTTGACGTCGATGAGCTCCGCCGCCACCGTCGTCGCGGCGCGGATGGCGCCGAGAGGCGTCATGCCGCGGTCGACGAGCGCGAGCAGCTCCTTGGCGTTGCGCCCGTGCGGGATCGCGGGGGCGTCGGTCCCACATGCGACGCGCGCCCCCGCGCGATGGCCTTGCGGACGGTCTCCTTGGCCCGGGGGAACACCTCGGCCGCCTTGGCCTGGAGCTCCGGCGCCGCATGGGACACGTCCATGCCGTCGGCCAGATAGGTCGTCGGCACCAGGAAGGTCCCGCGCTCGATGAACAGGTCGAGCGTCTCGTCGGTCATCAGGGAGCCGTGCTCGATGCAGTCGATGCCGGCCTCGATCGCCGCCCGGATGCCGTCGTCGCCGTGGGCATGAGCGGCGACCCTGAGACCGGCCCGGTGCGCCTCGTCGACGATGGCCCGCAGCTCCTCGTCGGAGTACTGCTGCGCGCCGGCCGGCCCGGTGTGTGACATCACACCCCCCGACGCGCAGACCTTGATCAGTTGCGCCCCGTGCATGATCTGGTAGCGGACGGCCTTGCGCACCTCGGCGACCCCGTCGGCGATGCCCTCCTCGACGGTCATGGGCATGATGTGCGGGGCGAACGCCTGGAACATCCTCGGATCGAGGTGCCCGCCGGTCGGGGTGATGGCGTGCCCGGCCGGCACGACCCGCGGCCCGTCGATCCAGCCGAGGTCGATCGCCTTCTTCAGCGCGACGTCGAGCAGGATGCCACCGGTCTGGATGAACAGGCCCAGGTTGCGCACGGTGGTGAATCCCGCTCGCAGTGTGCGGCGGGCGTTGGCCACGGCGCGCAGCGTGCGCACGGCGGGGTCGTCCTGCACCGCGGTGAGGGGGCTGGCATGGTCGGGGCCGCCCAGGAGCAGGTTCACCTCCATGTCCATCAGCCCGGGCAGGAGGGTCAGGTCACCGACGTCGACGACGACGGCGTCGTCGGGGACGCGGGCCGGCGCCACCTCGAGGATCCGGTCGCCGTCGACGAGCAGGCTGCCCGGCGCCACCAGTTCGCCTGCGTCCACGTCGAGCATGCTGGCGCTGCGCAGGTGGATGCGCTGCGGCGTCTGAGGGCGGGCCATCGGATGCTCCTTCGTGCTGGCGAAAGCTGTATTTCCCCTGACGATATACGGCGTTGCTGAATTGCGCGAGTGGAGATACCGTAGCAATCCGAGAAGTCTCGAGGGGAGGTCGGAGTGACCGCAGTCATGGAGGGCGTCCGCGTCCTCGAAGTGGCCGAGCACACGTTCGTGCCGGCGGCCTCGGCCCTGCTGGCCGACTGGGGCGCCGACGTGATCAAGATCGAGCCGGTCGAGCGTGGTGACGCCATGCGCGGTCTCGCCTCCACCGGCGTGGTTTCGATCACCGGGGATGTCCACGCGCTGCTCGAGCATTCGAACCGCGGCAAGCGCAGCCTGGCCCTCGACCTCACGACGCCCGAAGGCCTCGACATCCTCTACAAGCTGGCAGGCACGGCAGACGTGTTCCTCACCAACAAGCTGCCGCGGGTGCGCAAGAAGCTCAGCATCGAGCCTGAGGACGTCAGGGCGCACAACCCCAACATCATCTACGTCGCGGGCACGGGGCAGGGCGAGCGTGGCCCGGACGCGGACAAGGGGTCCTACGACTCGCTGTCGTTCTGGTTCCGGCCCGGTGTCTCCCTCGGGGCGAAGCCGGCCGACTCCGACCGGCTCGTCGGCCCGCCGGCACCGGGCTTCGGCGACTCCATCGGGGCCATGACCATCGCCGGGGGGATCATGGGGGCGCTGTTCCACCGGGAGCGCACCGGTGAGGCCACGACCGTGGACGTCTCGCTGCTCGGCACGGGAATGTGGGCCATGGGGCAGGCCTTCGCGCTCTCGCTCCTGAGCAACACCCCCTGGGGCGGGCCACCGGCCGGCGCACCGCGGCTCAATCCCCTCGTGCGCAACTACCAGACCAAGGACGAGCGTTCCCTCTCCTTCTGCTGCCTCCAGGCCAGCCGGTACTGGGTCGAGCTCGTCGACGCGGTGGGCCGGCCGGAGCTCGGGACCGATCCGCGCTTCGCCGACCACGCGGGGCTGACCGAGAACAGTCTGGAGGCGCAGGCGCTCCTCGAGGCTGCCTTCGCCGAGCGCACAGTGGCGGAGTGGCGGCAACGGCTGGCGGACTTCAGCGGCCAGTGGTGCGTGGTGCAGGACACGCTCGAATGTGCGGTCGACCCGCAGAGCATCGCGAACGGGTACATGCAGGAGTGCGAGACCGCGGGCGGGACACCGTTCAAACTCGTTGCCGCTCCGGTGCAATTCGGCGGGGAACCGGCACCGGTGCGACGGGCCCCCGGGTTCAACGAGCACGGCGACGCGATCCTCGGGGAGATCGGGATCGACTGGGATACCATCGTGGACCTCAAGGTCCGCTCCGTCGTCGGCTAGACACGACGTCGTCCGTCAGGAGGAGACACACATGACACTGTTCGATGCATTTCGCTACGACGGGAAGCGGGTCCTGGTCGTCGGTGGCGCCACGGGAATGGGCGCGGCCGCGGCCGAGCTGGCGCAAGACGCCGGGGCGGAGGTGGTGGTGATGGACTTCGCCGAGGTCAAGCTCCCGGGCGCCAAGGCGATTCACGTCAACCTGGCCGACAAGGAATCCATCGACGCCGCGGTGGACGAGTGCGGCGGCCCGGTGCACGCGCTGTTGTCGTGCGCCGGAGTGGCCGACGGCACCCCCGGGATCGAGAAGATCAACTTCGTCGGGCACCGCCACCTCATCGACCGCATGCTGGCCGGCGGCATGCTGCCGCGCGGGTCGGCGATCGGGTTCATCTCCTCGGCCGCCGGTCTGGGCTGGGAGCCGAATCTGGCCGAGATCCAGGAGTACCTCGACACGCCCGACTTCGAGTCGGGCTCGGCCTGGGCGGTCGAGCACGGCTACGCCGACTACTTCCACTCCAAGCAGGCGGTGTGCGCCTACGTGGCCCGACAGGCCTTCCCGCTTCTCAAACAGGGCATCCGCATCAATGCGATCTGCCCCGGGCCGACCGACACCCCGCTGGCCCAGGCGAATGCCGAGATGTGGCTCGGATTCGGCGCCGACTTCCGGGCAGAGGCCGGCATCGAGGCCTCGACACCGCTGGAGCAGGCCTACCCGCTGGTGTTCCTCTGCAGCGACGCCGCGGCGGCGATCTCGGGGATCACCCTGATCAGCGACGTCGGCTACATCAGCTCCGGGATCACCGAGTCGTTCCCGCCGGCCTCCGCCGCGGCGGGGTTCCTCCTCGGCCGGATGTAGGCAGGGCGCCCCGCCGGCCGATCAGCGGGGCCGATCAGCCGGGCCGTCGCGGCGTGACCGCCACCGACGGGATGCTCGCGCTCGCACCGCAGCGGAGCACGAGGTCGACGACCCGGATGAGCTCCTCGACCTCCATGAGCGAGCCGCTCAGGAGGTAGCGCTCCGCCCATACCGGGTGGAACTCGGTCAACAGCCCCATGTCCCATTCGTTGGCGAACTCGGTCATGGAGTGCCCCTCGCCGCCGGCGCAGTCGCCGACGATGACCCGGGTGAAGCCCACGGCGGGATGCTCGGCGCGCCAGGCCTCGACCATGGTCTCGAGCGCCGCCTTGGTCGCGGCGTACACCCCGAGCCCGGGCCACGGAGGGGTGAGCGAGCCGTTCACGGACGTCAGGTAGGCGGCGACGCCACGGGACTCGGTGAGGTGAGGGATGGCGGCGGCCGTGACGAGCGCGGCGCCGAGCACGTTGGTGTCGAATGTGCGGCGCCAGGTCTCGGCGTCCATGTCGACGAGCCGGCCCAGCGGCCCCACGGCGGGGGCGTACACGAGCGCGTCGATCCCGCCGAGCCCGCGCGCCGCCTCTTCGATCGCGACCTCGCACGAGGCGGCGTTGGTGGCGTCACAGACGATGGCGAGGGACCCGGGTCCGGCCTCCTTCGCGGCATCGACCAGCCGGTCGTGTCTCCGGGCCAGCAGCGCGACCGACGCACCTCGCTGACCGAGCCCGATTCCGATGGACCGGCCGAGACCGCTCGACGCTCCGACGATCACCGCTCGCATGGGCACTCCTTTCCCGTTCCGATTGACGCCTCCATCAGGCCGTGACGACCGGCAACCGCTCCCAGCCGCGCACCGTCGACGTCCTGGCCTGCACCGCAGTGTCCCAGTCGATCTCCCACGAGGGGAAGCGCTTGAGGACCTCTTCGAGGGCGACGCGGCCCTCGAGGCGTGCCAACGCCGATCCGAGGCAGAAGTGGATGCCATAGCCGAAGGCAAGTTGGCGGTCGATGGCGCGGTGGATGTCGAAGCGGTCCGCGTCAGGGAACTTGCGCTCGTCCCGGTTCGCCGATGCGGTGAGCAGCAGCAGCGCGCTCCCCGCCGGCACGGCGCCGCCGTGGTGTTCGACGTCGCGGGTGACGTAGCGGGCCTGGACGGGCGACGGGGACTCGTAGCGGAGGAGCTCCTCAATGGCATTGGGGACGAGGTCGGGTCGCTCGACGAGCTCAGCGCGCTGGTCGGGGTGTTCGGCGAGGACCTTGCCCGTCCACCCGATCAGCCGCGTCGTGGTCTCGTTGCCCGCGGCCGCCAGGAGGTTCACGTAGGACAGGACCTCGGGTCGGCTCAGCCGGCGGAGGGCTCCCGTCTCGTCCTCGTACTCGGCCTGGAGCAGCTCCGTCATCAGGTCGTCCGACGGGTGGCTCGCCCGCCACTCGACGTACTCCGCGAACGCGCCCCCCGGATCGGTCTCGCCGTACATGGTGTCGACGTCGGGCATGGCGCTCTCGCTCAGGCGAAGGCCCTCGTCGATGTGGTCCCGGATGGCCTCCTGGTCCTGCTCGGGGATGCCCAGCAGCATGCCGATGGTGCGCATCGGCATCTGCGCGCCGAGGTCTGCGATGAAGTCGAACCCGCCCGCTCCGACGAGGGGGTCGAGGCTGCGGGCGCAGAATTCGCGGACCTTGGGCTCCAGGCCATTGATGTTCCTCGGGGTGAAGACCCGCGCCAGCAGGCGACGGTGGATGTGGTGGGCGGGTGGGTCCTCGAAGATGATGGAGCCGGGAGGCAGCTCCATACCGCTCTTGATCAGCTCGAGCACGGTGCCCTTGCTCGAGACGTACGTCTCCCAGTCCAGCGAGCAGCGATCGACGTCTTCGAAGCGGCTGACGGCATAGAAGTCGTAGCGGTCGTTGTAGTAGAGGGGCCGTTCGTCGCGCAGTCGCTGCCACACCGGATACGGGTCCGTGTCGATCTCGAAGTCGTAGGGGTCGTAGTAGACGTCGGATTCCATCACGGTCATGTCAGCCCCCATCTCCGGTGGTCGTGCCTCGGGCATCGCATGTCGGGCGGACCGGCGCAGCGGTGGGGCGGCCCAACCGGAGCGTGCGATCGGCGAACATGCGTTCGTCAGCCCTCGTGGATTCTCCTCGGTGTCGTCGCCTCGCCCCTGGTGGGCGAGCAATACGAGCATTACACAAATCGAAGAAGTGTGTTCTCGTGGGCGCACGTGCGTGATCCCGGGCCGGGGCGGACGGGCCGGACCGACGGGTCGGGCGCTGGCAGAATCGTTGCAGAAACGCTACTCTCGGGAGTTAGTATCATCATTCTCGCGCCGCACCGACCTGGAAGGCCGTCGTCATGTCGAATGCAACCCGGAGCATCCCCCTGCTCGATGCCGACGATCACATTGCCGAGGTCGCCGCTCGATGACCGCACGCGGGGATGGCCCGTCGCCGACCATCCCGGCGCTCCTCGCGACTGCCGCCAGCAGGTTCGGCCGGCGCCCGGCCGTCGAGGACGGCCCGACCCGTCTGAGCTACGCCGAGCTCCTCGTCGCGGCCCGGACCTTCGGCGCCGCCTTGGTGGCCTCCGGCGTCGAGCCGGGCGACCGCGTGGCGATCTGGGCCTTCAACAGTGCCGATTGGATCGTGGCCGCGCTGGGCCTGTTCCAGGCCGGCGCCGTCCTGGTCCCCGTGAACACCCGGTTCAAGGGTGGCGAGGCGGCGGACATCCTGTCCCGGAGCCGTGCCCGGGTGTTGGTCACCGTCACGGACTTCCTCGACACGGACTACATCGCCCTGCTGCGTGCCGGTGACGTCGAGCTCCCGCACCTCGGCACGATCGTGGTCGCGAGCGGGCCGTCACCCGACGGGACCGAGCCCTGGGCCGCGTTCCTCGACCGGGCGACCGATGAGGGGCGGGCCGAGGTCGACCGCCGGAGCGGGCGCCTGGGGCCCGACGACCCTTCGGACATCCTCTTCACCTCGGGGACGACGGGGCTGCCGAAGGGCGTGGTGATGTCGCACCGCGGGACGCTGCGTGTCGCCACCGACTGGGTGGACATGACCGGGCTGGCTGCGGACGACCGGTACCTGATGGTCAACCCGTACTTCCACATGTTCGGGCTGAAGGCGGGGATCCTGGCCTGCGTCGCCAGCGGCGCGACGATGCTGCCCGAGCCGGTCTTCGACGTCGACCGGGTCCTCGCCCGCGTCGAGCGCGAGAGGGTCACGGTGCTCCCTGGCTCGCCCACGATCTACCAGGCCGTCCTCGACCATCCCGATCGGGGCCGCCGCGACCTGTCGAGCCTGCGGGTGGCCGTCACCGGTGCGGCCGACATCCCGGTCGAACTGATCCGCCGTGTCGACGACGAGCTGCCCTTCTCGACGGTCATCACCGGGTACGGGCTCACCGAGGCGGGAACGGCCGCGGCCACCTCCGGGGGCGACGGCGTCGAGACGATCGCCACGACCGTCGGCCGGCCCCGGCCCGGCTTCGAGGTCCGCATCGTGGACGGGGACGACCACGACGTGCCGGCCGGGGAACCGGGCGAGATCCTTCTCCGCGGCGGCAGCGTGATGGTCGGGTACCTCGACGATCCCGAGGCGACCGCGGCCGCCCTGTCGGCGGACGGGTGGCTGCGCACGGGCGACATCGGCGCGGTCGACCCGTCCGGCTGCCTGCGGATCGTCGGCCGCTCCAAGGACATGTTCATCGTGGGCGGCTTCAACGCCTATCCCGCCGAGATCGAGAACATCCTGCTGCGGCACCCCGACGTCGCGCAGGCGGCCGTGATCGGGGTCCCGGACGCGAGGCTCGGTGAGGTGGGCATGGCCTTCGTCGTTCTCCGCTCGCCCGGCACCTCGAGCGCCGCCGTCATCGACTGGTGCCGCGACCAGATGGCCAATTACAAGGTCCCCCGGTCCGTGGAGCTGGTCGACGAGCTGCCGATCAACGCCACCGGGAAGGTCGTGAAGGACCTGCTCCGGGAGCGGGTCGTGCCCCGTCGCTCCGGGGTGGACGGGTGACCGCCGACGCCGCGCCCGGGCTCTCCGCCCTCGCCGACCTGCGGGTCGTCGAGATGGGTGTCTGGGTCGCCGCTCCGTCGGCCGCGGCCCTGTTGGCCGACTGGGGCGCCGACGTGATCAAGGTCGAGGCACCGCGCGGTGATCCGATGCGGCGGGTGTTCGGGTCGTTGGGCATCGACAGCGACATGCCGAACCCGGCGTTCTCGCTCGACAACCGGGGCAAGCGCAGCGTGGTGCTCGACCTGCGGGAGCCCGACGGGCGGGAGCGTCTCGAAGATCTGCTCGCCAGCGCCGACGTCTTCATCAGCAACCTCCGCCCCGACGCCCTCGACGGGCTCGGCCTCGAGCCTGCGGCCACGGTCGAGCGCCACCCGCGTCTGGTCTACTGCAGCATCAGCGGATACGGGCTGCGCGGCGACGAGCGCAACCGTCCCACCTACGACATCGGGGCGTTCTGGGCCCGCTCCGGGCTCTCGATGCAGATGGCCGACCGGGAGGGCACGCCGCTCAACGCCCGCGGTGGCATCGGCGATCACATCACCGGCCTGGCGGCCCTGTCCGGGATCCTCGCCGCGGTGCTCGAGCAACGGGTCACGGGCCGGGGCCGCGTCGTCGAGGTCTCGCTGCTGCGGACGGGCACCTACGTCCTGGGCTGGGACCTCGGCCTGCAGATGACCCTGGGCAAGGTTGCGCGCGCCGAACCGAGGGAGCGCAACCAGGCGCCGCTGATGAACCCGTACCGTGCCGCCGACGGCCGCTGGTTCTTCTTCACGGGCCTCGAGGCCTCCCGGCACATCGATGCGGTCTGCCGGTCCCTCGGGCGTCCCGACCTGGCCGAGGACCCCCGGTTCGCCGATGCGTCGGCCATCCGCCGCCACCGCGCGGAGATCATCGCGATCATCGACGGGATCATCGCCGAGCACCCCCTGTCCGTCTGGGCGGAGCGCTTCGAACGCGAGGGAGTGTGGTGGGCGCCGGCGCAGACGCCGGCCGAGGTGGTCGAGGACCCGCAACTCCTGGCCAACGACGGCATCGTCGAGATCGGCGCCGGCAGCTCGGGCGTCACGCAACGCGCCGTCAACGGGCCGGTGCGATTCTCCGGCGTGGCGGTGGGGCGGATGGCGCCGGTGCCCCACCTCGGCCAGCACACCGACGAGGTGTTCGGGGAGCTCGCGGACCGCCGGCCGACACCGCCCTAGCGGGCGGCGCGCGCCAGGAGGCCTCGTGCGATGACCAGCTTCTGGATCTCGTTGGTGCCCTCCCCGATGACCATCAGCGGGGCGTCGCGGTAGTAGCGCTCGACTGGCGTGTCGGTGGTATAGCCGGTGCCGCCGTGGATCCGCATGGCCTCGGTGGCCAGCTCGAGCGCGGTCTCGCTGGCGAAGAGCTTGGCCATGCCGGCCTCCACGTCGCAGCGCAGGCCGGCCATCTTGCGCTCGGCTGCGTTCGTGGTGAGGAGGCGGGCCGCCTCGAGCCGCGTCGCCATCTCGGCGATCTTGAGCTGGATCGCCTGGTGCTCGACGATCGGCTTGCCGAAGGTGACCCGGTGCTGCGCGTACGCGAAGGCAGCGTCGAAGGCGGCCCGGGCGACACCCACGGCGCGAGAGGCGATGTTGATGCGGCCGAGCTCCAACACGCTGAGAATCTGGGCCAGGCCCCGGCCCGGCTCGCCGATCAGGTTGCCGGCCGGGATGCGCTGGTCCGTGTAGGCCATCTCGACGGTCTCCACACCCCGGTAGCCGAGCTTGTCCACGTGCCGGACGACGGAGATCCCCTCGAAGGCGGGGCCAGGTTCTTTCTCGACGATGAAGGCCGAGATCCCTTCGTCTGTCCGCGCCGCGAGGGCGACGATCCCGGCGCGTTCGCCGTTGGTGACCCACGCCTTGGTGCCGTTCACGAGGTACTCGTCACCGTCCTGTTGGGCCCGGCACGAGATGTTGCGGGTGTCACTGCCCGCGTCCGGCTCGGAGAGCGACGAGCGCGCCGCGCCGCTCGCCCGACGCCATGGACGGCAACCAGCGCCGCTTCTGCTCGTCGGTGCCGTGCTGGAGGATCAGCGTGGCGGCCATCGTGTGGGTGTTGACGACACCGGTCAGGCTCATCCATCCGTAGGCGAGCTCCTCGATCACCCCCACGTAGGTCAGCAGGTCGAGGCCCAGGCCCCCGAATTCCTCGGGGATGGTGACGCCGAAGAGTCCGAGCGCGCGCATCTGGTCGACGATCTCGGTCGGGTAGCGATCCTCGCGTTCCAACTGCGGAGCGACGGGAACGACCTCCCGTGCGACGAAGCGCCGGACGGTCTCGACGATCTCCCGCCGAACCTCTTCGTGCTCATCCACGGTCATCGAAGGACACCTCAGCTCGCATTGGAGAAGTGTACATCCACCGTATGTTGACGGCCGATCTCAAATTGGAGAAGAATGTTTCCGATGGCAGGGCCCACCATGCACGGCAACCTGACGGTCGCCGCGGACCGATTCGGGCCGCGCGAGGCGGTGCGGGCGGGGGAGGCCGGCTGGTCCTTCCGCGACCTCGACGAGCTCAGCAACGCCTTCGCCCGGCACCTGTCGGGCCGCGGGGTCGGCCCGGGCGACCGCGTGGCCGTCATGATGGCCAACCGGGTCGAGTTCATCACCACGGTCTACGCCGTCAGCAAGCTGGGAGCGGCCTCGGTGCTCCTGAGCCCGGCGTGGAAGTCGACCGAGGTCGGGCACGCGCTAGAGCTGACCGGTCCGGTGCACGCGGTGGCCGACGCGGAGGCTGCGGTGCTCCTCGCCGGGGTACTCGGAGCGGGCGGCGTGACGGACCTTGACGACACGGCGCAGGACCCGTTCGCGCACAGCCGTGACCGGCCCGATGCGGAGGCCGTCGGCGGGACAGCCGAGGCCATCCTCGTCTTCAGCTCGGGCACGACCGGGCTCCCGAAGGCGGTGCGCCACACGCATGACTCCATCGGCCATGCGACGGAGCACTGGCGTGCCGTCCTCGGCCTCGGTCCCGAGGACCGCTTCCAGGTGGCGACGCCGCCGTCCCACATCCTCGGCCTCCTCAACCTGCTGACGGCCGTGGCGGCGGGGGCGACCGTGCGCCTGCACCGGCGCTTCGATCTCGACGAGGTGCTGCAGAGGATCGCCGGCGAGCGGATGACCCTCGAGATGGCGGTGGCGCCCATCGCCTTGGCGATGGCCAACCATCCTCGCCTCGAGGAGTACGACCTCTCGTCCCTGCGCTACATCATGTGGGGCGCCACCCCGGTCACCGAGAGTGTCGCCCACGTCGTGACCGAGCGCACCGGCGTGCGCTGGCTGCCGGCCTACGGGGCCAGCGAGCTGCCCGTCATCGCCGCCAACCCGGTCGACCGCCCCCAGTCGTGGCGGCTGGACTCCGCGGGCCTGCCGCCGCCCGGCGTCGAGTTGCGCATTGCCGACCTCGAGAGCGGAAACGTCCTCGAGTCCGGCGAGACGGGGGAGATCCAGGTGCGCAGCCCGTCGGTCATGGCCGGCTACCTCCCCGACGAGGCCACCGCCGAGGCCTTTGTCGGCGGCTGGTATCGCACCGGCGACGTCGGGTGGCTCGAGCCGGACGGGTGGGTGCACCTGACCGACCGCTCGAAGGAGATGATCAAGGTGAGCGGCTTCCAGGTGGCTCCCGCAGAGGTGGAGGCCGTGCTCTACCGGCACCCCGCAGTGCTCGACTGCGCCGTGTTCGGCGTCGCCGACCCACAGCGCGGCGAAGTGCCTGTGGCGGCGGTGAAAGTCGATCCGGGCCGGCCGCCGGCCGACGGCGAGCTGGAGCAACTCGTCGCGGAGTCACTGGCCAGCTACAAGCACCTTCGTCGCGTCGTCATCGTCGACGAGATCCCCCGCCTGCCCTCCGGCAAGGTGCTGCGCCGCACGCTGCGCGACCAGTGGTCGGAGCAGCCGGTCGTACCGGCGCAGGACTGCTGATGGACGTCCGGCTGTCCGAGGAACAGCGAACGCTCCGCGACGCCGCGGCCCAGGTCGTCGACCGAGTCGGCCCGACGGCCGTCGCGCAGATCGGCGAACCCGAGCGGGTCGCCAGGCTCGATGCCGCCGTGACCGGGTCCGGGTGGCGTGAACTGCGCGTGGCCGCCGAGGGCGGTGGCCCCTTGGCGTCGGGCGTCGAGGTGGCCATCGTCGCCGAAGAGCTCGGCAGGAGGGTTGCCGACGTCTCCTTTCTCGGACCGACGCTGGCCACCGAGCTGCGCCGGCTGGCGGGCGCGCCGCCGAGCGCCTCCGCCGAGACCGTTGCCCTCGACGCGCGTCTCTCGTCGATCGTACGGGGTGCCGACGGCGAGTGGCCGGCCGCGGTGGCCATCGACACCCAGGGCTCCTCGCGGGCGCTGGTGCTCACCCGCGACGGCGAGGGCTCCCGGGTCGCCCGCGTCGAGCTCCGCGCCGTGCCGTCCGGACTCGACCTCACCCGCCCCTCCGAGGTCCTCGACCCGCGCGCACCGGTCTCCATGCTCGAGGGTGCGGATCGTGCCCTGACGGGTGATGACGTCACCCGCTGGACCGCCCTCGGGCTGTCCGTGAGCTGCGCCGACCTGGTCGGCACCATGCGGGGAGCGGTGGAGCTCGCCCGTATCTATGCCGGGCAACGCCGGCAGTACGGTGCCGCCATCGGATCCTTCCAGGCCGTCCAGCACATGCTGGCCGACGCCTTCGTGGCCATGGAGGGGTCTCGCGGTGTCACCCTGCACGCGGCGTGGGCCGTCGACGCGCTCCCGGCCGGCGAGGCCCTGGCCGCAGCCGCCGTGGCGAAGGCATACTGCGGCCGTGCCGCCCGCACCGTGTGCGAGACGGCGATCCAGGTGCACGGCGGCATCGGCCACACGTGGGAATGCCTGGCGCACGTGTATCTGCGACGCGCCCTGCTGTCGGCCGACCTGCTCGGTGATCCCCGGGCCAGCCTGGCGCGCGTGCTTGCCCACCGGGGGATCGGGTGCCCTGATGGACTTCGGTGACTCCCCGGAGGAAGCGGCGTTTCGTCTCCGCCTGCGGCGTTGGCTGGTGGACCACAATCCCGGGCTGCCGGCATCGTCGACGGACGACGAGTACTGGGCGGGCATGGCCGCCTGGCACCGGGCGCTCTACGACGCGGGGTTCTTCGGCCTGGCGTGGCCCACGGAGATCGGTGGCCACGGCCTGTCGAGTGTCTTCGAGGTCATCGTCGACGAGGAGCTTGCCGTGGCCGGCGCTCCGCCGCGGCCCAGCCTCGGCTATCTGGTCCAGGGCCTCCTCGAACACGGCAGCGAGGAGATCAGGCGCCGCTTCCTCCCCGGCATCGTCAACGGGCGCGACCGCTGGTGCCAGGGGTTCAGCGAGCCGGACGCGGGCTCCGACCTCGCGTCGCTGCGCACGCGCGCCGACCGCGACGGCGAGGACTATGTCCTCTCGGGGCAGAAGATCTGGACGAGCTACTCCGACGAGGCCGAGTTCTGCCTGCTCCTCGCCCGCACCGACCCCGACGTGGCGAGGCACCGTGGCATCTCCGCCTTCGCCGTCCCGATGCGCCAGCCGGGGATCGAACAGCGGCCGTTGCGCATGATCAACGGGGTGACGAAGGAGTTCGGAGAGGTCCACTTCGACGGTGCACGGGTCCCGGCCGCCAACATGATCGGCGCGCCCGGAGAGGGGTGGGCCCTGGCCATGACCGTGGTGAGCCACGAGCGGGAGCCCGGTGAGCTCGGCTACGTGGCCCGGTACGCCAAGATGGTCAACGAGCTGTGTCGACGCATCCGGGACGATCCCGGTGCCTATGGGCCCGAGCAGCGGAACGAGCTCGGATGGGCCATGGTGGAGGTCGAGATGCTGCGGCTGCACGTCCGCCGGCGCTTGTCCGACCGTCTCGGCGGCATCTCGCACGGGCCCGAGGGATCGGTGGACAAGTTGCTGATGACGGGGGTCGAGCAGGCCGTCGGCCACGCCGCGCTCGCCATCGGCGGCATCGCCCACGACGGGGGCGACGAGACCTGGTTGAACGCCTATCTGTACAGCCGCGCCCAGAGCGTCATGGGCGGGACCTCGCAGATCCAGAGGAACCTGGTGGCTCGCCGTATCCTCGGCCTGCCGGTCTCATGACCGGTCTCATGAGAGGTGGGAGATGACTTCGTACGATGTCCCCGACGTGATCGAGGTCCTGAGCGACGGTCCCGTCCGCGTCGTCCGTCTCAACAGGCCGGACCGTCTGAATGCGACGAACCACGAGCTCCACGGCGGTCTGGCACGGCTGTTCCCCCAGATCGACGCCGACGACGAGGCCCGGGCGGTCGTACTGACCGGCAACGGCCGCGCCTTCTCGGCCGGCGGCGACTTCACCTACCTCGACGAACTGGCCCGCGACGGAGCACTCCGGAAGGAGAGCCTGGCGCACGGGCGGCAGATCGTCACCGGCATGGTGGCGTGCCGAGTGCCGATCGTGGCGGCCGTCAACGGCCCCGCCGTGGGCTTGGGCTGCAGCCTCGTGGCGCTTTCCGACATCGTGTTCATGGCCGAGAGCGCGCACCTGGCCGACCCCCACGTGGCCGTCGGCCTGGTCGCGGCCGACGGCGGGCCGGTGACCTGGCCGCTCATGATCAGCCTGCAGCTGGCCAAGGAATACGCTCTGACCGGTGATCGCATCCCCGCCAAGCGGGCAGCCGAAATCGGGCTCGTGAACCACGTCTGCCCCGACGATGAGGTCGTGGCACAGGCAACCGCCTGCGCCCACCGCATCGCCCGGTTCCCGCGGCGCGCCGTCGAGGACACCAAGCGTGTGCTCAACCTGCATCTCGAGCGAGCGGTCCTGGCGACCATCGACTTCGCCCTCGGCGCGGAGGACAGGTCCTTCGTCTCTCCGGAGTTGCGGGCCAACCTCGACCGTCTGCTGGCCAAGGGCGAGACTGGAGGCGCGCCGGCCTAGGTGAACGGCCCGATCGCGGTCAGGGCTGCTCGGGCCGGTCCGGTTCGTCGCCCATCTCGGCCTCTTCACGCGCCAGCTCGCGCCGGCGCCGGGTGACGGTGGAGACGAAGGCCACCACGAGGACGACGGCCAGGAGGCTGAAGATCAGGACGTAGAACACGGCTCTGGCGTCACCATAGACCGGCGGGACCCTTGGTCAACGGAGCGCCGACAAGAGGCCGCACGGTCCGCGTGAAGACACCGTAGAGCGGCTGTTGTGAATCAGCTCGAGGTCACCCGCCATCTCGACTGATCCGCCGTACCTGGCGTCACGATCCCGGAGCGACGGCAAACGCTCAACCCCGGGAGCCAACCTGCCGTCTTGTAAGGGATGGCGGTCACAGTTGTTGCAGGCACGGAGGCGGCCGAGTCGCGCGAACCGCTCGCCGACCGGCGCACCGCGGCCGTGGGCCCGACCGAGGCCCCGGCCCCGGAGGCCCACCGGGTCCCCACGCGGGTCCGCTGGGTCCTCGGGATCTGCGCCGCGCTGGTCGCCGCCTACTTCATCTCCCTGCTCGCGCGGAGCACGGGATCGAGCTACACCCCGGTCGACGGTTGGGGTGTGGTCCTCTTCGAATTCACGGTGGGCAACCTCTGCCTGGCCCGCTACTTCGAGGGCTCCTGGCGGACGAGCAGCTCGGTGGCGCGGCTGTTCCCCCTCATCATGGGCGTCGCCTGCATCTCGTGGGCGGTGGGCGACCTTGCCTTGACCGCCGAGTCGCTCGGTGGGGCCACGCCGCCGACCCCCTCGGTGGCCGACGCGTTCTACGTGGGGTTCTTCCTTCTGTGCTTCCTGGCGCTTGCCCTTCTGATCCGGCGCGGCAACCGGGGCTCGCTGTTCGTGACCTCGCTCGACGGACTGATCGCCGGGCTCGGCGTGGCCGCCCTGTCCGCCGCGTTCGTGGTCGCCGCCGTGGTCCGTGTCACGGGCGGCGGTCCGTTGGCGGCGGCGACGAACCTGATCTACCCCCTCGGTGACCTGCTGCTGTTCGCCCTGTGTGTCGGTGGCCTGTTGGTGCTCCCCAGGGGGTTCCGGCCGTTCTTCGCGGTTGCCTGCATCGCCCTGGGGACGAACGCCATCGGCGACACGTTCAACCTCCTCCAGCCCGCGAGCACGTTCGGGTACGTCGCCAACGGGGTGGCATGGCCGATCTCCTTGACCCTGTTGGCGGTTGCGGTGTGGATCCTGCCACCCAACGTGGAGAACCACGGCATCGACCGCGTCGCCGGTTTCGCCCTGCCCGCCTTCGGAGTGGCCATCAGCATGGGGATCCTGGTCGTGGCGAGCTTCGTGCACATCGGCCGTCCGGCCATCGCGCTGGCCACGATCACCCTCCTCGTGGCGTCAGTGCGTCTGGCGCTCACCATCCGGGAGGCGCATTCGCTCAAGACGGCCCGTTTCCGGTCGCTCATCGACAAGACCTGGGACCTGATCACCGTGATCGAGGCGGATCTCCGCATCGCCTACATCACGCCCTCGGCGCAGCGCGTGCTCGGGTACGCGCCAGACGAACTCGAGAGCCGGCCGTTCACCGACCTCGTGCACCCCGACGACTCCCGCACGGTGATCGAGCATCTCACCGGGCTGACCGACGACCATTCCGACACCGCGGTCTTCGAGGTGCGCATGCGCCAGGCGAATGGGGACTGGCGGATCGTCGACTGGACGGCGGCCAACCTCCTTGACGACCCGTCGGTCAATGGGTACGTCCTCAACGGTGGCGACGTGACCGAAGCACGGCAGGCGGCCGAGGACCTCGTCGCGGCCCGAGATGCGGCCCTGGTCGCCTCCCGGACGAAGTCCCAGTTCGTCTCCACCATGAGCCACGAGATCCGGACACCGATGAACGGCGTCATCGGGCTCACCGATCTCCTGCTCGAGACCGATCTCGACGAGGAGCAGACCGAGCTCGCCGCCGGCGTCAAGCTGTCGGCGGAGAGCTTGTTGGTGATCATCAACGACATCCTCGACTTCTCGAAGATCGAGGCGGGCAAGCTCGAGATCGAGGAGTCCGCCCTCGACCTGCCCAGCGTCGTCGACGACGTCGGACGGATCCTGGCGAGCACGGCCCACGCCAAGGGGATCGAGCTGCCTGGTCGACGTGCAGCCGAACATTCCGACGTCACTCCTCGGGGACGGCACCCGGATCCGGCAGGTCCTGCTCAACTTCGGCGCCAACGCCGTGAAGTTCACCTCCGCAGGGGAGGTGGTGATCCGCGTGGGCGTCCTGCACCAGAACTCCGAACGGGTGGCCTTGCACTTCGACGTCGTCGATACGGGCATCGGCATCGCGAAGGACGACCAGGAGCGCCTGTTCAGCGCCTTCGCGCAGGCGGACTCGTCCACCACGCGCCGGTTCGGTGGGACGGGCCTCGGCTTGACCATCAGCCGTCAGCTGGTGGAGCTCATGGGAGGACGGCTCGGTCTGACCAGTGCACCGGGTGAGGGCTCGACGTTCTGGTTCGAGCTGTCGTTGCGCCGGGGGGACGAGGTCGCGACCGACGAGCGCAGCGAGGATCCGCGCACCCTGTCGGGCCAGCGTGCGTTGGTGGTGGACGACAACGCCACCAACCGGCGGATCCTGCGCCAGCAATTGCTGTCGTGGGGCGTTGAGGCCGTCGAGGCGGCGGACGGCTTCGAGGCGCTGGACCTGGCGCTCACCGCCGCGCAGGACGGTCGTTCGTTCGACCTGGGCGTGGTCGATCTGAACATGCCGGGCATGGACGGGATCGAGCTGGCTCGCACGCTCAAGGAGGATCCGGCGACGGCGCAGACCATGCTCTTCCTACTGAGCTCCTCCGGTCATCGCCTCGAAGCGGCCGAGTCGCATCTCACCGGGTTCGCGGCCAGCCTCACCAAGCCGGTGCGTTCGTCGGAGCTCTTCGACTGCCTCATCACCAGCCTCAATTCGGGCACGAGCCTCGAGCCCGCCGCGGCTCCGGTGAAGGAGCGATCCGAACCGGCGCAGAGCTCGGGACGCGTACTCCTCGTCGAGGACAACAAGGTCAACCAGCTCGTGGGCTCGAAGGTGCTCGTGAACCTCGGGTTCACGTTCGCCATCGCCAACAACGGGGTGGAGGCCGTCGACGCGTTTCGATCAGGTGCGTACGACGCCGTCCTGATGGACTGTCAGATGCCGGAGATGGACGGCTACGAGGCGACCGCGGCCATCCGGCGGATCGAGGGCTCGGACGGGCACATTCCGATCATCGCCATGACCGCCGCCGCCATGGAGGGTGACCGGGAGCGCTGCATGGCGGCGGGGATGGACGACTTCATCACCAAGCCGGTGCGTCTCGAGGCGGTGTCAACCGTCCTCGCGCGCTGGGTCAGGCCGGCGTGCGAGCGCGAGCAGGTGGGTACGGCATGAGCGACGTCCTGAGCGACCCCCTGGACCACGCCCAGATCGAGCTGCTCCTGAGTCTCGATGACGGGGAAGGGGCTGCGTTGCTCGAGATCGTCGACGAGTTCCTTGCCATGAGCGAGGACGGCCGGGCGGAGCTCCTCGCCTGCCTGCAGTCGGGCGACGCCCCGGGTGCCGAACGGGCGGCCCACACGCTGAAGGGCGCCAGCGCGAACGTCGGCGCCTCCACGTTGGCGGCCGTCTGCGCCGCCATGGAGGTCTGCGCCCGGCAGGGGCAGCCGCAGGGGGCCGCCGACCTCACGGAGCAATTCGAGTCCGAGTTCGTGCGTGCCCGGTCGGCCCTGCGGGCGGCTGCCCCGAGGCCGTGAGATGCGGATCCTGATCGCCGACGACGAGCCGACGAGCCGCCTGCTCCTCAGGGCGATCGTGGCGAAGCTCGGCCACGAGTGCATCGTGGCCGAGGAGGGCGCCGGCGCCTGGGATCTCCTTGCGTCGGGTGGCATCGACGTCCTGCTCACCGACTGGATGATGCCGGGGGTCGACGGACCCGAACTGTGCCGGCGCGTGCGGGAGGGGACGGGCGACAGCTACGTGTACATCGTCCTGACGACGGGACTCGATCGCCCCGAGCGTGTCCTCGAGGGCATGACGGCCGGCGCCGACGACTATCTGATCAAGCCCGTCGACTCGTTCGCCGTCCAGACGCGCCTGATCGCCGCGGAACGCGTCACGGAGCTCCACGGGACACTGGCCCAGACCCAGGCGGAGCTCGAGCGAGCAAACACCGATCTGTTGGAGCGGTCGCTCACCGACGAGCTGACCGGTCTCGGGAATCGCCGCCGGATGGAGGAAGACCTCATCCGCACCCACGCGCGGGCGTGCCGCGTCGGGCGTTCCTACGGATTGGCGCTCTTCGACGTCGACCACTTCAAGCTCTACAACGACCACTACGGGCACGTGGCCGGGGACGACACCCTCCGGCACGTCGCGTCGTGCATCGACTTCGTCGTCCGGGCGGGTGAGTGCGCCTACCGTTACGGCGGAGAGGAGTTCCTCCTCCTGCTGCCGGACCTGCGGTCGGCCGATTCCGTTGTCGCCATCGGCGAGCGGATCCGCCAGACCGTGCTGGACGCGGCCATTCCCCACGGCTCCCGGCAGACGCTGCCACCGTTCGTGACGCTGAGTGGCGGTGTCGCGAGATGGTCCCCGGGGAGCCCGTTGTCGGTCATGGACGTGGTCCAGGAAGCGGACGGAGCCCTGTTCCAGGCCAAGTCCGCCGGTCGCAACTGCATCCGCGAGGCCACCTCCTCCCGCCACGACCGGGTCGAGCCGTCGACGGTGGGGGGCTGACCGACCGCCGTCAGGCCCGGTTGGCCGCAGCCGGTCCTCGCGTGGGGGAACCGCTCGTCAGGGACGTGCGCAGCGCCCGGAAGCCGGCCGACGTCTGCTGCACGAAGTCGTCGTCGCGTGCGGGGTCCCCCCGCTGCAGCCACGTCAGCGTGGCCTCGACGAGCCAGTCGAAGAGCACGTCGGATCGCCACGCATCGAGGAGCTCGTCTCCGGTGTCGAGCGACGTCAGGTCGCGGACCACGGCAACCGACACCGACCGGAGCTCGGCGGCGTACGCGGCGAACTGAGGCTCGCGCGCGGCATGGCGCCAGAGGAGCGTGAAGGCCGCCGGGTCCTCGCGGGCCACTCTGAGGAGCGTGCGTGCGCCCAGCCCGCTCCTCGACGGCAGCGCCAGTTCGCGGCGGAGCTCCTCACCGAGGCGGTCGAACACCTGCTGGAGGATCTCGCGGTAGAGCTCCTCCTTCGACCCGAAATGCCGGTAGACGATGAGCTTGGTGACCCCGCACGCGGCGGCCACGTCCTCCATGGAGGTGTCGGCGAAGCCGGACGATGCGAACCCACGGGCGGCACCGTGGATGATGGCGGCACGCCGCTCCGCGCGGGGAAGCTGTTTGCTCTCGATCTGTATACCGATCAGTGTATACTCCGCAGTCAACACGTTGGGCGACGGGGAGGTGCCGGCCATGGGCACGGCGCAGGTGCAATTCACGGAGAAGGAACTCCTCGCGGACGTCCGGGTGACCGAACCCCTCGTGGCCGGCGGCGTCCGGTGCCACGGCGGCTTCGACGAGGACGGCGCCTACGTCTCGCCCCGGACGAAATTCCGGGTCCCGGCCATCGAGGCCTGGGGCGCGCAGAATTGCGAGCGCTTCTCGAGCGAGTTGATCTTCGTGCCGACGGAGCGGTGGGAGCGGTCGTCTCCGAACGTCGCGCAAGCGCGCTTCCTGTTGCGCGCCGGTGTCCCGGAACCGCTCATGGCCACGTTGACGCGGATCGGCACCGTCGAGGGGTACGGGGCCAACATCCGGCTCCTGAAGCCGCGCGACCTTCAGCGGCACTTCGTCGAGGACGTGAGCGGGACGGCGATCGATCACCTCGGTGGCGGGCTGTTCGAGGCCCACGGCCGCGACGAGGCCGGCTGGGACGAGGAGGCGGGGCACCGGGACATGTGGTTCGCCGCGCGCGACATCGCCTTCGACCGGTCCTGTGATGACCTCGACGTCGACGCCATGCTCGAGCGCATGGGCTTCGGGCCCGGGCGCTCCGGCGCCGATGCCGCTCGCCTGCTCCCCGACGACATCGCGCACGAGCTCGAGATGATGGTCACCCTCATGGTCCGGGTGCTGTTCATCGAGATCTCCGCTTTCCATACGTTCGCCTGGGCCGAGGCGTGGATGTCCGACGCCGACCTCGTCGCAGGCGACGGCGAAGCCGCTCGCCTGGTGTCCTACATCCGGGCCGACGAGACGCCCCATGTCGACTACCTGCGCACCGCCCTCTCGGAGATGCGGGATCGCACGTGGATCGGCGAAGGCGGGCAGCGCCATTCCGGTTCCGACATGATCGGGCGGATCTGGGAGCCCCTGCTCGCCCACAGCCTCGGCCCCGGTCGAGACGAAACCCGGCGCGCCGCCCTGGCCGAGGTGGAGTTCTGGTGTACTCGGCACCGCAACGGACCGGATCTGCTGGCCGAGTTCGACGCGCTCGGTGCGGCATGAAGTTCGGCATCTTCTACGAGCACCAGCTGCCACGGCCCTGGCAGGACGACAGCGAGTACCGGCTCATGCAGGACGCCCTCGAGCAGGTCGAGCTGGCCGACCGGCTGGGGTTCGACGTCGTCTGGGAGGTCGAGCACCACTTCCTCGAGGAGTACAGCCACTCCTCGGCGCCCGAGGTCTTCCTGGCCGCGTGCAGCCAGCGCACGAAGGACATCCGGCTCGGGCACGGCATCATCCAGACCGCACCGGGCTACAACCACCCCGCCCGGACCGCGGAGCGCGTCGCCACGCTCGATCTCATCTCGGGCGGGCGGGTCGAGTTCGGCTCGGGGGAGTCGGGATCGGAGGCGGAGCTCGGAGGGTTCCTGGTGGACCCGGTGACCAAGCGCGACGCCTGGCTGGAGGGGCTCGAGGTCGCCCTCCGGTGCATGACCGAGACGCCGTTCAGCGGCGTCGACGGGCGCTTCGTGCAGATGCCGCCGCGCAACGTCGTCCCCAAGCCGATGCAGCGCCCGCACCCTCCGCTGTGGGTGGCCTGCTCCCGGCGCGACACGATCCTCCTGGCGGCCGAGAAGGGCATCGGCGCGCTTGACCTTCGCGTTCATCGACCCGGAGGAAGCCACCAAGTGGGTGTCGGACTACGAGCAGACGCTCGCCGAGCGCTGCGTGCCCGTGGGCCTCACGGTCAACCCGAACATCGCCTGCGTCACCCAGATGATGTGCCACCCCGACGAGCGGGTGGCGCTCGACCGCGGCCTCGAGGGCGGCAACTTCTTCGGCTACTCGCTCGGCCACTACTACGTGTTCGGCGAGCACCGCCCCGGCTCGACGGACGTCTGGAGCGAGTACCTCGACCGGCGGGGCCAGCACGGCTACTCCCCGGAGATCGAGACCGCCCTGCAGCAGGAGCGGCTCGGCGCCAAGTTGGCGGCCGGCGACCGCACCGGCCTGCGGGGCGCGACGGGCACGCCTGAGCAGGTGCGCGAGTACCTCGAACGGTTCGAGGAGGCGGGTGTCGACCAGGTCATCTTCGTCCTGCAGGCCGGCCGGAACCGCCACGAGCACATCTGCGAGTCGCTCGAGCTCTTCGGTCGGGAGGTCCTCCCTGCCTTCAAGGAGCGCGACGAGGTCCAGGTCCGGGCGAAGGCCGCACGCCTCGCACCGGCGGTCGATGCCGCCATGGACCGCCGGGCGAAGGAGCCTCCACCGCCTGCGCTCCCCGCGGACTACTCGTTCCCCGCCATGCCCCGGCGCTGGGCCGACGACTCCGGGAGCCAGGAGATGCGGGACTGGTTGGAGAACTTCGCCGAGGCGAGGGCCAAGGGGCTGCGGGACGAGGGGCTCGGCATCCTCGGAGGCTGAACCGATGCGTGCCGGATCCCGGACTCACTGCGCGCGGTCCTCGGTTGCCCGGTCATAATCGCCGTGGCGGCGGACCAAGGAGGCTTGCTGGACGTGACGGCCGACGGCGCACAGAGCGGGGCTCCGATTGGCGCGTGCTCGTCACCGGAGCGACGGGCCGCCTCGGCTTCCCCGTGGCCCGGGGGCTGGCCGACCGCCACGAGGTCTTCGGCCTGGCTCGCTGCCGCGGCGACGGCGACCGGCAGCGCCTGATCGACGCCGGGATCGAACCGATCGTGGGCGACCTTGCGTCACTCGACCTGAGGAGCTCCCCGCGGGGATCACCCACGTCTTCCATGCGGCGGCCCGGTTCGGTCACGAGGTGCCGACAGACTGGCAGCGGGTCTTCGAGACCAACGCCCAGGCGTCGGGCCGCCTGGTGGCGGCCTGCCCCGGTGCGGCCTTCGTCTACTGCTCCAGCGGCTCGGCGTACGCCTACCAAGGACCGCGGCCGCTGCGCGAGGACGACCCGCCGGGCGTGCACCTCGGCGTCTACAGCCTGTCCAAGATCGCCGGGGAGGCCGTGGTGCGCTACGCCGCGGACCAGTGCGGGACCCCACTCACGATCATCAGGATCTTCTCCACCTATGGCCCCGAGGGGGGAGCGCCGGTCACCCGGCTCCGGCGGATCCTTGCCGGCGAGGACGTCGTCCTGCATCCCGACGCCCCGAACAACTACAACCCGATCTTCGAAGACGACTATGTCCGTCTGGGCATCCGTGCGCTGGAGGTGGCTGCGACCGATCCCGTGGTCGTCAACTTCGCCGGGAGCGAGACGGTGAGCGCGGAGGACTACTGCGCCTACCTGGGCGAGCTGGTGCAGCGTCCGGTGCGGATCCGCTACGAGGCGGACGCCCCCTGGCCGCTGTGGCCCGACGTCACCCGGATGCACGCGACCCTCGGGCGGACCCAGGTCCCCTGGCAGGAGGGCATGCGCCGGGTCGTCACCGCTCTCGGCTGATCCGACCCGGCGACGCGGCTGGTCGGCGCGACATCCGTCGTCCTGACGGGCCATGGGTTCTGGACGAGCGTGGAGAATGCCGGTGAAGCTGCGGGGCACATCAAGGGCACGCACTGACGGAGGGCCCGGCCCCCGAGGTCAGTCGTGGTCCAGCGGTTGACCAGCGGCCGCCTGCCCCGGGGAGCCCGCGAGGCCGGAGATGCGCTCGGACAACAGCGCCACCTGGTCGCGCAGCGCCGCCACCTCGGTGACCAGTGCTCCGAGCGCCTGGGACTGGTCGCCCGCTCCGCCGGGTCCGGCACACCGGTGGCGGCGGGGTCAGCGCCGGGTGAGACAGCCTTCTCCAGCCGGAAGAAGCTGGCCAGGGACCCCGCCAGCAATCCCAGCACGGCGACGCCGGTGAGCATGATGACGACTGCCGCCCATCGGCCCGTCGGCGTCTTGGGGACGATGTCGCCGTATCCCACGGTCGTCATCGTCACGATGCCCCACCACAGCGCGTCACCCACGGTGGCGAACTCCGGGTTGGTCGGGTGCTCTGCGAAATACGCCACGAGAGAAGCGGTGATCAGCACGCCGAGGGCCACTGCTCCGACCCGACCCAGTCGGTCGAAGAGCTGGCGGGACTTCTGGCTGGCCATGACGAGCCGGCCGAGCCGGGCCAGGCGGAGGAGGACCACGAAGCTCCCGCCGTGCGCCCCGGGAAGAAGGAACCACGGCGCGGTGGCGATCACGATGACCAGGTCGAAGCGGCCGTAGGCCGTCCGGCCGAAGTGGTGGAGGTGGCGATCGTGGACGACGTAGTCGACCAGGAACACGAGCCAGGTCACGACGCCGATGACGATGGACACCCAGTTCCCCTGCTGGGGGACCACGATCAGCGGCAGGATGGCCGAGATGATGAGCGGCAAACGGATCGCCGAGTCGAACCGCTCGAGGAAGGTGGCGTCCCGGACCGTCCGCGGCTGACCCTGGCGCACCGGGCTCCCGGAAGGCTCGGTCATCGTGCAATCTTGCCTGTCGCGACGAAACCGAAGGTGGACCGGTCAGGGTGACCGGGCGAGCCCGATCAGTCGACGGGGCAGCGGGCTACAGTCCCGTCCGATGCCGGACTACGACGTCATCGTGATCGGTGCCGGTCACAATGGCCTGACGGCCGCCGCCGTCATGGCGCGGGGTGGCCTGCGCGTGCTCTGCCTGGAGAAGAATCACTTCATCGGCGGTATGGCCTCGACCACCGAGCTGATCCGCGGTTACCGCTTCGAATTGGCCGGGTCCATCCAATTCCCGGTGCCGAACGAGATCTTCGATGGCCTCGAGCTCGGGTCGTGTCCCATCTACGAGCCCGAGGTGCAGTCGGCCAGCATCGGGACCGATGAGCAGCCGCCGATCCTGCTGTACTCGGACCCCGAACGCCTGCTCGAGCATCTCGGCGACACGCTCGGGATCGAGGCGGTGCTGGGGATGGCGGAGGTGGCGGCCTGGGCCGAGGCGCCCGCCCGGGCCATCGGCCGCTTCGACGTGCGCCGGCCGCCGCGGTCGCTGGACGAGATGTGGGCCTGCGCGGCGAACGAGTCGGAGCGTGAGGCGATCCGGACGGCCATGTTCGGCAGCGTGATGGACGTCGTCGATCGCTTCCTTCCGGACAAGGTCAAGCACGCGCCCGTCCGCAGCATGCTGAGCTTCCTCGCCGTCAACTCCACCTTCCGGGGCCCGTACTCACCCGGCAGCGCACTGTGCCTCGCGTTCGCCCTGGCGTCGCCCGGAACGGCGACGATGTCCAAGGTTCGAGGTGGGCTGGGTACCATCGCGGACCACCTCCTGGCGCTGTTCGAACGGCATGAGGGCGAGCTGCGTCGCCACGTGAAGGTCACTGGGATCGTGGTCGACAACGGAGCCGTCCGAGGCGTCGAATTCGGGAACGGGGAAGTGGTGACGGCTCCGGTCGTGGTCTCGAACCTCGATCCGACAGCAACATTCACCCAGCTGGTCGACGCCGGTTCCCTCCCCGAGTCCTTCGCCCGTCGCGTCACGGCCATCGACCACAGGGCTGCCTACTTCCAGGCGCACTTCGCGCTGCGCGGGCTCCCCGAGTACCGCGGCCCGTACGAGGCATTGAACGGCAACCAGCTCGGGCGTAACGTCACCTTCTTCGGCACCGCGGAGCAGATGCAGCTCGATTTCGAGGGGTGTGTGCGTGGCCAGGTGCCGGGGTCTCCGTCCTTCAACCTGCAGATCCCGTCGCTCGACGACCCCAGCCTGGCTCCCGAGGGCATGCACGCGGCGAGCAGCTTCGCGTTCTACCTGCCCATCGGTACCGACCGGGAGTCCCAGGGACGGTTGCGCGACGAGATGGCGGACCGCATCGTGGCCAAGATCGCCTCCGTCGCACCGAACTTCCCCGACCTCATCGAGCGCCAGCTCAATTACCCGGCCTACACCTACGAGCTCATGTTCGGTTGCACCGGAGGGGACTTCTGCCATGGACTCCTGCAGCCCGAATTCATGGGGCCGTTTCGTCCCGGACCGAGGGGCTGGCCGGACAACCCCGTGCCTATCGAAGGTCTGTACCTGTGCGGCGCCGGGTGCCACGGAGGGCCAGGTGTGACCTTCATCCCCGGCTACAACTGCGGCTACGCCGTGTTGGAGGGAACGAGCGACCGGTTGTAACGCAGCTGGCGCTCCATGAAGGCCAGGAACATGGCCATGGCGAAGGCGAGGCTCGTGAAGAGGCTCATGACGAAGAAGATCCAGGCCCATTTCAGGCCGCGCCGGCCGCCCTCGACGATGGTCCACAGGGGCAGGAGCACCACGTTCACGATGATGTAGTCCTGCGCCGCCGAGTCGGCCGCCCAGTTCGTGAACAGCATCTTCGTGTAGTTGACGTAGTTCGCGCGGTGCCCGTACAGGTGCGTGTAGCGGACGTTGAAGTACCAGCCCAGGATCAACGAGCACAGCCCGATCACGTAGTAGGCCCCTTCGAGCAACGCGACACGGCCGGCCACCCTTCCCTCGAAGAGGCGTCGGTTGGCCGAGAACGCCACCGCGGTGCTGGCAATGCCGAGGATCCCGAAGATCACCAGAGAAGCCGTCACTGTCCTGGCCACCCTCCTCGTGTTGGACCGGGGCGACCGTGCCCTCGATGTGCGACAACGCTAAGGGGCCGCACCGGGCAGGTGCGGGACGGTCAGAGCAGCTCGAGCACCAGTTCGGGCGGTCGGCCGATGACCGCCCGGTCCCCGGCGACGAAGATCGGGCGTTCCAGGAGGATCGGGTGCCTCGTGATCGCCTCGAGCAGCTCGCCCCGCGAGCGGTCGCCGAGACTCAGCTCCGCGTAGACCGGCTCAGCCGTCCGCATCATCTTGCGTGGGTCCTCGATGCCCAGCAGAAGCATCAGCCTTTCCAGGTCGGCCAGTGTGGGCGGGTCGTCCAGGTAGCGGACCGGCTCGGCGTCGATGTGGTGCGCCTCGAGCAGTGAAAGGGCCGATCGGCACTTCGAGCACGATGGGTTGACGTAGATCTGCGGGCTCACGCCTCAACTCTACGGGCGACCCCGAGCAGGCGTCTCCGGGCTCCTGTTGCCACCCGGGCTGCGGAGGCGCACACTGCCACTGGGAGGTCGCGACACCGACGGTCCGACCGAGAGGAGCATTTCATGCGGGCATGCCGTTCCCGTGGGGCGTCTCCATGGTGGTTGTGCGGTATCGGTGCCGCTGCGACTGTCCTCGGGCTGGCCGCCCCGGCGGCAGCGAGCCACCACTCTTCGAAGCCGAAGTCGGGTTCGGCCACGTGCATCTCGGCCTCCAAGCTGAGCACGGACGTCGGCGCGTCGTGGTCGGGGCCGCACGTGACTCCGGGTCTCTCGCCGGGTCAGAAGCTCTGCACCTATACCCAGTCGACGAGTGGCAGCACCTTCCTCGTCTCTCATGAGGCGCTCGACGGGTCGGCGATGAAGACGCTGGCGAAGGACTCGTATCCCGGGACGCACTTTGCGTCGGCGTCCGTCGGGGGGGACAAGGGACTCAAAGGTGGGAACCCGGGGACCGACATCCTGCTCGTGCAGGTGGGTTCGCAGGTCTACGAATTTCTCGACAACAGCGGGATGGCGACGACCGCGCAGCTCGAGACGCTGGCCAAGCAGGTCATTCCCTGAGTCGGCCGGAACACGTCGGGGGAAGCCGGCGGCAGGGTCGCCACCACCTGCGCCCAGCTGTACGTGAAATTTCGGACCGGCGCGTCGGCAACCGCCAGGGTGACCGCCATGGATGTGCCGCGCGAATCGCCCTTGTGAGTATCACCCCTTGCGTTGAGGGCCGCGCCCATGACGAGGTTGGCGCCTGACCCGAAGTCGTCGAGGATGCCCTTGCGATGCCCCCAGCAACCGGAGGCAGCCCGCCGCATGCAGTCGAGGTTGCCGCTGTTGAAGCCATCGAAGTACATCCAGCCGTAGACGGCATCGAGCCCGTTGGAGGATCCGCCGGCCCACTCGGAGTCTTCGAGCACGTAGGACCGCCCGGCGTCCGGCGGGTCGTTGGCGTCGTCGGCTCCACGTTGCGCGTTCTTGTCGAGGGCCGCCGTGAGTCCGCCGAAGGGCGAGAGTCCCCGATCGACCCGCTCGAGGTTGACGGCCACGAAGAGCTGATCGGGCACGCTGAGCTGGGCGAAGCCCGTCGGCAGCACCATGGGCCGGACGCCCTCGATCGCGTGGGCGCGGTTGATCGCGCCCAGGACGGCGCTGATGCACGCAGGTGTGGTGTCGAGGCCGCCGGCACAGATGCTCGTGAAGTCGGGCACCGGAGGCACGTTGTTCGCAGGGTCGGGAATACCGGTACCCGACTCCGAGGATGGGATCGAGCGGAGAGGCGACAGCGCGGCAGCCGTTGTGTCCACCAGGACGTTCTTCCAGGTGTAGACGTAGTCAGCGGACAACGTCGCGTCCCCCGCGAACAGGGCGGCCAGGGAAGACCCACCCTTGTCACCCGGTGAGGTGTCGACGGACGGGTTGAAGGCTGCTCCCATCGCCGGGTGGCCCGATCCGAACCGGTGCAGGACGATGTCGCGGTCGGCCCAACACCCTGACGTCTTGCGGCCCGAACAGCCCGGGACGCCGCTGTCCGGGCCGTCGTTGTACATCCACTGGTAGTCGGCGTCGAGGCCGTTGTCGACTGCATTGATCCATTCCGTGCCGACGGAAGTCCAGGACCGGCCGGGGCGGGGCGGCAACCGCAACGAGTCGGCTCCCTTCTGGGCCTTGGCGTCGAGTGTCGCCGCCAGCCCCGTGAACGGAGCAAGGCCACGATCGACCCGTTCGCGGTTGACGGCGACGAAGAGCTGCTCGGGAACGGTGAGCTGGGAGAAGTCAGCCGGCAGCAGCATCGGGCGGATGCCTTCCTTCGCCCGGGCGGCGTCGATGGCCTGGAGTGTGATGCGCAGGCACGGCAGGGAGGTGTCCGCGCCGACGGGAGCGCACACATTGAGATAGTCCGGGGTCGGTGCAGTCGAATGGGGCGGGTTCGCGGTGGCGGCGCTGACCCCCGTGCTGAGGGAACATGCGGCGAGCAGGAGCGCGACACCCAGTGTCGCCACCCTCGGCAGGAACGGCCTCCGCGCGTCGTCGGTGAGGTCGTCCACGCCCCGCATCAGGTGACCCAACGTAGCCAGGCCGGCACGCGTCCCGGTGTCGCGGCCTCCGGCCGGCCGTGACGCGGACACCGGTGCGGCGTCCGCGTAGTGTCGCGTCACATGATCACCGCTGTGCACACGCTCGTCTATGCCGACGACGCCGATGCGGCGCGGGCGTTCTTCCGCGACGTCCTCGGCTGGCCCCACGTGGATGCCCATGAGGGCTGGCTCATCTTTCGGACCGGCCCGTCGGAAATGGGGGTGCACCCGGCGAACGGCGGGGGGCAGCACCATGAGATCTCGCTCATGTGCGACGACATCGACCAGACCGTGGCCGACCTCAGGGCCGAGGGCGTACGTTTCGAGGGGGCCATCGAGGACCGCGGGTTCGGTCGGACGATCCCGTTGGAGGTCCCCGGTGCCGGCCAGATGTTCCTCTACGAGCCACGGCACCCCACGGCGTTCGACCTCTGAGGGTCACCCGTCGCCGTCGGGGGACCGGGCGGCGGCGGAGACCTGGGACGGCGCGGGGGTGCCGGTGAGGGTCGTCGTGGGGTGCACCGGAAGGATCAGCGGCGGGCGTGGGTTCTGGTTGAAATCGAAGTCCGCGACCAGGTTCCCGAGGATCTTCTCGTTCTCGCGTACCGAGGGTCTGGGGTCAGGCCGGCCGTCGGTGGCGGGGTTGAGGCGTTGGCCGCCGAGGAAGTCGTCCTCGATGAATTTGTCGTAGGCGTCGAAGCTCAGCGTCTGGTGGTCGATGTACCCCTGCTTGGCGTAGGGACTGATCACGATGCCGGGGACCCGCAGCCCGTAGCCGTTCTGGTCGACCGCCGGCGGCACGATGTGGTCGTAGAAGCCGCCCCAGTCGTCCCAAGCCAGGAAGATCGCAGTCGAGCTCCAGTCGGGGCTGTGCATGACCGCATCGATCAAACTGGTGACGTAGCTCTGTCCGTAGCTGACCGGCGCCGGTGGGTGCTCGCTGACATCGCCGGAGGGCACCACCCACGACACGGCGGGGAGCGTACCCTTCTTTGCTGCACTATAGAATTTGTCGACGTCCTGGATGTTGCCGAGCTGGTGGTCCGCCCGCACCGTGTCGAACCAGGGAAGCGGGTTCCAGATGCCCGGTGTGTTGGCGCTCTGGCCAACCGGACCGCAGGTCTCGGCGGCCGGGTTCTCGCAATCAGGCTCAGTGCCACTCACCACGTAGTAGCCCCAGCTGACCTTGTGCTTGTGGAGGAGGTAGGTCAGGTCGGTCCAGGCGTACATGGGCTGACCCGTCCTCCGGCTCTTGTCACCGTGCTTGGGGTTGCCGCCACCGTTCTTGGGTCCCGCCTCGCCGCCGTAGACCGCCGGCGCGTTCTGGGGGCGCTCCGCGGGCTTGGTCTGCAAGGCGTTCGTGCAGCTCGAGGGGTTGTCCGCCTCGGTGCAGAAGGCGGACCATTCCGACACGAGGAAAAGGTGGGCCGGCAAGCTCCACGAGGCGTTCGGCTCGAACATGTGGTCCTGCAGGACGAAGTCCTTCGCATAGGTCCAGTAGTTCGGGATGTCGCTTTGCGTGTGGTAGCCCATCACGTCGGGCGTCGCAGAGTTGGAGCAGGCCGGGTCGGTCGGCACCAGGCAACCCTTGCGGCCCGCCTCGGCCTGCGCGATGAAGCCGTCCATCTTCCCCCCGTTGATGTCTGCCGTGGCGTTGGGTGCCGAGTGGGGCCCGCCGCCGTTCACGTCGGCGTGGTCGACAGAGGGCGGGACACATCGCCCTGTCTTGGGGTCGCTCACACAAACGGTGGGTACACCGTTCTTGCGGGGGATCCCGTCTGCGCCTGGGTAGGTCCCGAAGTAGGAGTCGAACGACCGGTTCTCCTGCTGGATCACGATGATGTGCTTGATCTTGTGGATGCCCGCCGGGACGATGTAGCTGCCGGTAGGGCCGCCGCTGACGTGCTCCACCGCGGCCGGGCTCGACGGGCTGCCGCACGACGCGGCAACGACCGCCAGGGCTGCCGCACAGAGGCCCGGGCGCCACCGCATGATGTTCATTCTGCACCCGCGTTGTTGTCGAAGTGTGAGGCCACTGCGGTTCGCCGCGGCCGCGTTGCCGACGGCCGGATCATGGTGCCGGCTTGGTGGCCATCCCGACCGTCAGCCAGCACCACGGCTTGGGTCCGCGCACGTAGCGCTGCTCGCTGCGCTGGAGTGCGAACCCGGCGTCGTGCACCAGCGTCGACGCGTCCCGGGTGAGGTGGCAACCGTCGGCGATGCGGCGCTGGACCGGTTCGAGGCGGCGCTGCCAGTTCGCGACCCGGGCATCGGGGGAGAGCCCGTGCTCGAGGAAGTGAACCGCGCCACCGGGGCGGAGCACCCGCCCGACCTCGGCCAGCGCTCGGCCCGGGTCGGGCACCGTGCAGAGGGTGAAGGTGAACAGAGCGGCGTCACAGGACTCGTCTTCCAGTGGGATGTCCTGACCGTCCAGCCCGACGTGCTCGATGCGCACGTGCGTCGCCCGGATCCGGCCGTCGGCCAGCCGGCGGGCCAGCGCGGCCGGCTCGACGGCGAGCACCTCATCGACCTCGGGCGGGTAGTGAGGGACATTGAGCCCTGAGCCGAAGCCGACTTCGACGACCCGGCCCGACAATCCGTCGACCGCCTGCGCCCGCCAGTGGTCGAACCCGGCGGCGCCGCACATCCGATCGACCATGCGCGGCACGACCTGCTCCCGGTACACACCCACGAGCGGGACGTTACCGCCGGACTCGAGGCTGGGGAAGAATCGGGCCCATGGACATCCATGGGAGTGCACTGGTCACCGGCGCCAGCCGCGGCATAGGGAGGGCGATCGCCATCGAGCTGGCCAACCGGGGATTCGACACGGTGGCCACCATGCGCGACCCCGGAGCCGGATCTGCAATGGCGGAGGAGACCCGGGGGCGGCTCAGCGTCCGGCGACTCGACGTGACCGACCCGTCCACGTTCGCTGTGCCGGGCGATCTGAGCGTCCTGGTGAACAACGCTGGTATCGATACCGACTACCTGCCCGTCGAGCACGCCAACATCGACGACTGGAGGCGGCTGTTCGGCACCAACGTGTTCGGCCTCGTCGCCCTGACTTCGGCGGCCATCCCGACCCTTCGCGCCAATCAGCCGGCGGTCGTGTGCAACATCACGTCGTCGTCCATTCTCGCCGGCGTGCCCTTCTACTCGGCGTACCGTGCGTCGAAGGCCGCCGTCTCCACGTTCGGGGACAGCCTCCGTGTCGAGGTCGCTCCCTTCGGCATCAGGGTCGTCGAGATCCTCCCGGGGCCGGTGGACACCGATATGTTCCGCCTGAGCACGGGTGAGCAGGATGCCGCACGGTTTGCGCACTACCGCGCCATGGCCGGTGTCGCCGCAATGCTGCGCCGTGAACACGCCGACCCACGTGTCGTCGAGCCGGCGGCTGCCGCGTCCGCCGTCGTCGACGCCATCCTCGATGGTTCGGGCCCGATGCGCTACGGCTGCGATCCCATTTCACGTCGAACTGCTCGATTTGTGGCGTCAGTGCGACGACGAGACCGTCTTCACCATGACCGGCCAGTCGATCCTTGACTCCGCCACGGCCGGCGACGGGGGCGAAGCGGTCGGAGAGACATGATGACGTACAACCGCACGGGTCGTCGGCGCGCACCGCGGACCGGGCCGAAAGTACCGGTCACGGACGGTGGACCAGGCGATCCCGTGCCAATGGGCCATTCGGCCCTAGGACGACCCGGCCTCCGCGGCCATGGTGACAGGAATGGGAACGGAGGACGACCCGGGTGACGCGGCAGGGCCGGGAACCGTCGGCGACGATGCCTCGTATCGGCTCGAATGGAAACGGACGACGGTCGACGGACGCCCGGCCGAGTACGGGGAGGCAGGAACGGGCGCGCCGGCACTCTTCCTGCACGGCTGGGGTCTCGATCACAAGGCCTACAAGCGCGCGCTGTCGCGCCTCGTGCGAGCGGGTCTGCACGTCTACGCACCCGCCCTGCCCGGGTTCGGCGGGACGGCCGCCCTCCGGAATCACCCCTCCTCGCTGAGCAGCTACGGGGACTGGTCGGCCTCGTTCCTCGAGACGATCGGTGTCGAGGGTCCGGTGCTCGTCATGGGGCACTCCTTCGGTGGCGGCGTGGGCATCACCCTGGCCCACGACCACCCGCAGCAGGTGCGTGGCCTCGTGCTCATCAACTCGGTGGGCGGTTCGGCCTGGGCGCATTCCGGCTCGACCATCCGTTCCATGGCGGAACGGCCGCTGTGGGACTGGGGTATCCATTTCCCTGGCGACCTGTTTCCTGCCCGACAGGTCCACCGCGTCCTGCCGGTCATCGTCTCCGAGGTCGTCGGGAACCTGATCCGTGACCCGAGGTCCTTCTGGCGCGCGGCCGGGATCGCCCGCCGGGCTGATCTGATGGAAGAGCTCGACCAGCTACGCCGGCGCGGTCTCCCAGTCGTGGTCCTGTGGGGCCAGCGGGATCACCTCATCACGCGTGACTCGTTCGAGGACATGTGCCGCGCCCTCGGCGGCCCCGACGTCGTGACCGTGGCCGGCACGCATTCGTGGATGTTGGCGGACCCCGACGAGTTCGGTGAGGTCATGACGAACGTGCTCGACATCATCGACCGGGCAGACACCGGGGGAGCCGTTGGCCGACGCCGTGTGACGGCGACGGCGACGGCGGCCGCGTGGGCTATGCGCTGACGCGTGGCGGATTGTCGAGCTGGAAGAGAACCGATTCGAGGACGGTGCGCCGGTCGCGCAGGCCCTCCCGGTACTCCGCATCGTCTGCATCCGCGATCTCTGAGCTGAGGTCGCTCAAGGTGCTCTCGAGCAGACGTTGCAATTCTGCGCACTGCGCTTCGGTGAGTTCGATCAGCATGCACTCGCCTCCCCAACTCCGTCGCGGGCCACCCGGTTGTGCCGGCGCCGGCCACCCTCCCGGGCAGCGACTCCAAGCTACGCGATGGCGGCCGCGTCCGCGTCGCGCGCTACGTTCGGCTCCGACAGAAAGGTCTCTGTGCAGCTCGCCGTCGTCGTCGCCGTGTTCCCAATCATCTTTCTGGGCGAGCTGCCCGACAAGACGATGTTTGCTTCGCTGGTGCTGTCCACCCGGGGACGGCCCGCCGTCGTCTGGATCGGAGCCGCGGCGGCCTTCTCCGTCCATGTGGTGATCGCCACCACCATCGGCGTCGCGCTGTTCCACCTCCTGCCTCAGCGGGCCCTCGAAGCGGTCGTGGCGGGGATGTTCCTCGTCGGCGCAGCATTGGCGTTGCGGGAGGCGGCCAAGGAGCGCCGGGAGGAGGCGCTGGTCGAGCGGGAAGCAGCGTCGCACAGGCGGATCGCAGTGACTGCTTTCCTGGTCATCTTCATCGCCGAATGGGGCGACCTCACCCAGGTGCTGACGGCCAATTTGGCGGCGCACTACCACGATGCCCTGTCCGTTGGCGTCGGCGCGCTGCTCGCCCTCTGGGTCGTGGCCGCTCTCGCCGTGGTCAGCGGGCAGAGCCTGCTGCGAGTGGTCAACATCGCCACGGTGCGGATCGTGACCGCCGTCGTCCTGATCGGGCTTGCCGGCTGGGCCTTGTGGGCGGCGGCGCGCTCGAGTTGCCGGATCAGCCCTCGCGGTGGTGGATGTGGCGCCCGCTGATTGACTCCATGGTCACCCGAAGGTACGTGTCGCGATCGATCCCTCCCCAGGGGAGGAGGGGCATGCGTTGGAGCGCGTCGAGCTCGTGCGGGTCGCTGACGTGTGTGCAACGACCCTGGACCAGGACGCTCCAGCCCTCGTGGTAGATGCTGTCGGCATGGTCGATCTCGATGGCCACGTAGGTGCCATGGGTCGCCTCGCCGAGTGCACCGTCCGCGCCGCACCCGCACGACCACGTCGTCCCCGTACACCACGTAGTTCACGGGGAAGACCGCGACCTTCCCGTGACTCGACACCCCGATGCGGCCGACACCGTGCGCAGTCAGTCGCCGGACGCATTCGTCGAGCGAGAGGCTTTCGATGTGATCGTGGCTCTCGGAGATCGGGACGTGTACGTCAGACATCGGCCGTCAGGCGCGTGGCATCGGGCTCGGCCCTCTTCGACCCGAGCCAGCGGCTCTCGCGCAGCAAGCTTCGTGATCCCGTCCTCCAGCAGGGCGTAGGTGTCTCGCATCTCGAGCAGCCGCTCGTCTGCCTCGCCGCCTGCCGCGTCGATGGTCGAATCGGCGAGCCGCCGCAGCTCGCCGAGCGCACGGAAGTGCAGTGTCAGCGCCTGCTCCCAACCCTGCTGGCGCAGTCGATGGAAGGTCCGGCGGTCCCCGGGCCGGGTCACGTGCTCGAGCATGCCGAGCTCGCCGAGCGTCCGCACGGCCGCACTGACACTGCCGGCGGACAGCGCAAGCTCCTCCTGGATGTCGGCCGCCGTCTGCTCGCGTGGTTGGCAGACCACCAACCAGCCCAGCACGCGCATCACGGCCCGTGGCGTGCCCTCCACCAGGACGAAACCGCCCAGCGCCTCCCGCGAAATCACGTTGCCAGTCGGGCGCCGCCAGATCGGTGCAGGGAACGGGCTGGCGATCATACTTCAGTATTCGTTGAACGGGCCGGCCACTCGTAGGGCACAAGGTCCCAATCGGATCGAGCGTCGATCCTCTCGACCCGGATCCGAATCGAGGGAGAAGAGACGTCCGGAACGTCGTCCGGACGTGTGGACCAGGACCGTGCCGGTCCGACGTGACCTGCGGCCCTGGTGCGTCGGGCGTCCATTCGATAGAAGGGAAGCATGAAGGCGGGGCGAGCACGCATGGTGGCGGCGGCTCTGAGTGCGGCAGCCGTCCTGGGTACGATCGGCCTCCTCGGGGCGGGCGGCGCCGATGCCGTGCCCGGCGGGCAGCCGGCGTTCACCACGTACCAGGCGCCCGGTGGGGCGGCGACCGCGGGCCAGCGGGTGGTGGCGCTGACCTTCGACGACGGTCCCGGTCCGTTCACCCCGCAGGTGCTTGCGGTGCTCGAGCGCTATCAGGTGCCCGCCACGTTCTTCGAGGTCGGGAGTGAGGTGGCGCGGTACCCGCACGACGCCGCACAGGTGGTGGCCGCGGGGTTCCCCGTCGGGAACCACACCTGGAACCATCCCGACCTCTCCAAGCTCACCGCTCAGCAAGTGGGTTCCCAGATCGACATGACCCAGTCCGTGATTCGCAGCGCGACAGGCATGACGCCGCTGTGCGTGCGCCCGCCCTATGACGCCTGGAGCGGCACCGCCTTGAGTGTCATCGCATCGCGCGGGTTGGCGACCATGAGCTACTCCGTCGATCCGAAGGACTACACCCTCCCCGGCGCCCAGGCCATCGCGGACCGGGTGGTCGCCGCTGCCTTCCCCGGCGCCGTGGTCGGTATGCACGACGGAGGAGGCGACCGCTCCCAGACCGTGGCGGCGCTGCCGCAGATCATCACCCGGCTGAGGGCCATGGGGTATCGGTTCGTGTCCGTCTGCGGTTCGGCACCCGCCGCTGGTCCCCAGGTCACCGCCACGTACGGCTTCGGGGACGCGCCGGTCCCTGGGCCGGCGGTCACCTCCAACGTGCCGCTCGTCGCCGCGGCATTGCCCGACGGTGGCGGCTACTGGGAGGTGGCGTCCGACGGCGGGATCTTCTCCTTCGGCGATGCCGCGTTCCACGGCTCCATGGGCGGCACACCGCTCAACGAGCCCATCGTGGGCATGGCGGCCATGCCCGACGGCGGCGGCTACTGGGAGGTGGCGTCCGACGGCGGGATCTTCTCCTTCGGCGATGCCGCGTTCCACGGCTCCATGGGCGGCACACCGCTCAACGAGCCCATCGTGGGCATGGCGGCCATGCCCGACGGCGGCGGCTACTGGGAGGTGGCGTCCGACGGCGGGATCTTCTCCTTCGGCGATGCCGCGTTCCACGGCTCCATGGGCGGCACACCGCTCAACGAGCCCATCGTGGGCATGGCGGCCATGCCCGACGGCGGCGGCTACTGGGAGGTGGCGTCCGACGGCGGGATCTTCTCCTTCGGCGATGCCGCGTTCCACGGCTCCATGGGCGGCACGCCGCTCAACGAGCCCATCGTGGGCATGGCGCCGAGCGCCGACGGCGACGGCTACTGGGAGGTGGCGTCCGACGGCGGCATATTCGGCTTCGGTGCACCGTTCTTCGGTTCCCGCGCCGGCCTGGACCCCCGGGACCGCTTCTTCTCGATCGTGCCGTCACCCGACTCGGGGGGGTACCTGCTCGCAGGGCCAACACCCGGCCGCCTGAGCGCGGCCCCCTGGGTCCGCGAGACCCGCTAGGCGACCGTGTCCGAGAACCGGTACCCGATGCCCCGGATCGTCATGATGAAGCGCGGGTTCTCGGGGTCGGACTCGATCTTGAGCCGGACGCGCCGGATGTGCTCGGTGACGGTCGAGCGGCCCTGCCACCGACCGTTGGAGCCCCATACCCGCTCGAGCAGGTCCTCGCGCGAGAAGACCCGGCCAGGTGCAGCAGCGAGAAAGGCGAGAAGATCGAACTCCTTGCGGGTCATCGTGACTTCGGACTGGCCGACGGACACCGTGCGGGTGCCCTGGTCGATCAGGAGATCACCGTGCTCGAGCGTCGTCGTCGGTGCCGCGCTGCCTCGCCGGAGCACCGCCCGCACGCGTGCCTCGAGCTCTGCGAAGGAGTACGGCTTGGTGATGAAGTCGTCGGCACCCAGGTTGAGCAGGCTGACCCGGTCACGTTCGGTGGCCCGACCCGAGCACACGATGACCGGTACCGTGCTGCGGCGGCGGATCTTGGTCAGTACCTCCGAGGTCCCGCCGACCTGGTCGAGGTCGAGGACCACCAGGTCGGAGGGATGAGCGAAGGCGGCTTCGAGCGAGGACACGACGCTGCTGGCCTCGTCGACGTGGTAGCCGGAGCGCGCCAGGTAGTGCTGCAGCGCCCGGCGGCAGTTGCCGTCGTCTGTGGCCACGAGGATCGTCCTCGTGGCCACATCGTCCGCCGCCGGCGGCATGAAGGTCACGGGGTTCATGGCCTGGAGCTTCTCGACATAGGGCGCGGGCCTCGTTGGGAGCTCGACCGGCGCAGTCATGCGCCACCTGCCCGTGTGCTGGCGGAACGGCCCGGGTCGACACGCATGGAATCCTTTGACGGCGGAAGTGGCGACGCAGTTACAGGAGACGTCGACACGGCCCCGCGGGATGGAATCCCAGCGTGCCGCCCCGCTCCTCGTCGATATCGACCAGGCACGTCAGGCGAGCCGAGCTTCATGGCCAATTTCCCCTCGTCCGTCCCACCCCTCCCTTTCGGGGGCGGGTGATTGCGATTGCCGGTCCGGCCGATCGGGACGTTCCCCTCGTTACGTTCGGCCGACCTGTGGTCGCATTCAAGTGTCGGCACGCGGTCCGACCTGCTCCATAGGCCTTTCGGACCGAAAATTTTGCTGCCGTGGTGCGAGACGCCCGGGCGGCTCTATGCGTCGGGCAGGGAGAACCGGTAGCCGACGCCGCGCACGGTGGTGATCCACTTGGGCTTGTCCGGGTCGGGCTCGATCTTGAGTCGCACCCGGCGTACATGCTCGGTCACGGTCGAGCGGCCCTGCCACTCCTCCGTGGAACCCCAGACCCGCTCGAGCAGGTCCTCGCGCGAGAAGACCTGACCAGGTGACGCGACCAGGAAGGCCAGCAGGTCGAATTCCTTCCGGGTCATCGGGACGATCTCGTCGCGGACTGTGACCGTCCGCGTGTCGCGGTCGACCATGAGGTCGCCGTGGTGGAAGTACTTCGCAGCCGGCTCGCCGTTGCCGCGCCGGAGCACCGCCCGCACCCTGGCTTCGAGCTCGGCGAAGGAGAAGGGTTTCACGACGTAGTCGTCGGCGCCGAGGTTGAGCGTCCGGATCCTCTCCTCTTCGGAGTCACGGCCCGAGCACACGATCACAGGTACAGAGCTGTGGCGGCGGATCTTGGCGAGGACCTCGCTGCCGTCGAAGCCCGGGAGACCCAGGTCCAGGATGACCAGGTTGGCCGAGTGTTGGAAGACGGCGCGCAACGTCGACGGCCCGTCGGCCGCTTCGGTGACCCGGTACCCGTTTCGCTCGAAGTAGGCGTGCAGCGCGCTGCGGCAGCTGTGGTCGTCCTCGGCCACGAGGATGGTCCGCTGCGCGCCGCCATCGGCCACGCCGTTCGCCACCGGCGCGGACCCGGCCGGTCTCGGGCCGCGGCTGTGCGCCGAGGCGCGGCTCGCCACGTCGACCGCCGGGGTCATGCGCGGCAAGTCGATTTCCGGCACCGTGTCCCCGCCTGCTGTTCCCGTCGCCCGCTCATATCCAGAAATTTCGGCCGGCAAGACCCCAACCTTGAGGGAAAGGCCACTCTGCCGTCCTTGGCATGGGAAGAAAGCCTCACGGCCGGCAAGGGTCCTGCACGCCGCGGACTGCTCCGTCTGATGCCGCTGCGCCGGGCATCCAGGCCCCCGCATGCGGCGTCACCGGTGCTCCGGGAAGCCGCGCGTCACGGCGCTCGCCTGGCCGTCGGCGACTCCCCCGGATGTCGCCGGAGCCGACCCCAGCGGAATTGTTGCTCGACGGTTGCAGTGGCTCCGCAACCGGGACGCAACGTTTAGGCAACTGACCTGCACGTACGCGCCTGATTAGAGTGTCACCACTCCTGAAACACGCAGTTGCCGCATGGCGAAACGCATGTCCTCGGGAGGGGCGTGGCATCTGTCGGAGATGCCGAATGAAGGAGGGGGACACGTGGGATCGACGACTCGTCAGGTTTCCACGGCGCTGGAGCCGACTGAAAGGGGCATCGACGCCCTGTGGGTCGAGTTCAAGCAGACCGGGGCACAGACGCTGCGCAACCAGCTGATCATCTACTACTCGCCGTTCGTGAAGTACGTCGCTGGCCGCGTGCTGGCCGGACTGCCTCGGCACTTCGACGAGGAGGATCTCGTCAGCTACGGCATCATCGGGCTCATCGACGCCATCGAGCGTTTCGAGCCCGACCGCAACCTGCGCTTCGAGACCTATGCCATCCCACGCATCAAGGGTGCCATCATCGACGAACTGCGGTCGATCGACTGGGTCCCGCGGTCGGTGCGCACCAAGGCCCGCGCGGTCGAGCAGGCCGTCACCCACCTGGAGGGCACGCTGCGGCGCACGCCCAACGAGTCCGAGGTCGCGGCAGAACTCGAGATGACCGTCGGCGAGTTCCACAAGGCGCTGCGCAAGATCTCCTCGGTCGGCATGATGGCGCTCGACGAAGTGCTGCGCGGTGGCGAGCGGTCGGAGCGTTCGACCCTGGGCGAGACGCTTCCCGACGGCGGGCGCGGCCCGGTCGACACGTTCGAGGCCAAGGAGGCCAAGGAGGCACTGGTCCAGGCCGTCGACGGCATGCCCGAGAGGGAGCGGACCGTCCTGATGATGTACTACTACGACGGCCTGACGCTGACCGAGATCGGCGACGTGCTGGGCGTGACCGAGAGCCGGGTGTGCCAGATCCACACCAAGGCCCTCCGCCAGCTGCGTTCGAAATTGGCCGACCGTCCCGAGAGCACCGGCCGCGTGGGCGTATCGGACCGCGCCAGGCGTCCGGGCGCGCCGCCGCGACGGGCAGGCGCGACTGCAGCTGCTCGCCAGCTGACGTCCGCGTCGTCCGCGACGCGGCGGGGCCGCGTGGCGGCCCCGGGCCGACGACGACGATCGCCTCCGGCTCCCTGGGCCGGTACGGTGGGTCCTCCGCCGCACCGAGCCGACAGGAGGCGCGCCATGCCCTTGCACAAGAGGGAATCCGTCCGGGAGGAGATGCTCGACTCGATTTTCGCCAATCGGGACCTGATGGCCACCCTGCCGTCGAAGCTGTGTCCCTCGGACGAGATGCTGCCCGTCGAGGCATACCAGGCGATCGCGGACGAGCTGCTCCTCGACGGCAACGCGCGCCAGAACCTGGCCACGTTCTGCCAGACCTGGGAAGAGCCGGAGATCCACAAGTTGATGGACCTCTGCATCGACAAGAACCTCATCGACAAGGACGAGTACCCGCAGACGGCCGAGCTGGAGCGTCGTTGCGTCCACATCCTGGCCGATCTGTGGAACGCGCCGACGACCGGGGAGCCCGTCGGATGTTCGGCCATCGGGTCGTCGGAGGCCTGCATGCTCGGCGGCATGGCGGCCAAGTGGCGTTGGCGGGCGAAGCGCCGGGCGGCCGGCAAGGCGACCGACGCCCCCAACATGGTGTGCGGACCCGTCCAGGTGGTGTGGCACAAGTTCGCCAAGTACTGGGACGTCGAGATGCGCGAGATCCCCATGTCCCCGGGTCGCTACTGCATGGACGTGGAGCAGATGCTCGAGCGCATCGACGAGAACACCATCATGGTGGTGCCGACCTTCGGCGTGACCTACACGGGCGCCTACGAGCCGGTGCTCGAGCTGTCCCAGGCCCTCGACAAGCTGCAGGAGGACACCGGCCTCGACGTCGACATTCACGTGGACGGGGCCAGCGGCGCCTTCCTCGCCCCCTTCTGCGCTCCGGACATCCTGTGGGACTTCCGGGTGCCTCGGGTGAAGTCCATCAGCACCTCGGGGCACAAGTTCGGGCTGGCCCCCCTCGGCGTGGGCTGGGTCCTGTGGCGGGACACGGCTGAGCTGCCCGACGACCTCATCTTCCACGTGACCTACCTCGGCGGGGACATGCCGGTGTTCCAGATCAACTTCTCCCGGCCCGCCGGCCAGATCGTGGCCCAGTACTACAACTTCGTGCGTCTCGGCCGGGACGGCTATCGCCACGTGCACGACGCCTGCTACGACACCGGCAAGTTCCTGGCCGACGAGGTCGTCAAGCTCGGGCCCTTCGAGCTCCTGTGCGACGCCGACCCGCAAAAGGGGATTCCCTCGGTGGCCTGGCGCATCCGCGAGGGCGAGGACCCCGGGTACACGCTCTACGACGTCGCGGACCGGCTGCGCACGCGGGGCTGGCAGGTGCCGGCCTACCCGTTGACGGGCTCAGTCTCGGACATCTCGGTCCAGCGCATCCTCGTGCGCCAGGGTGTCAGCCGGGACCTGGCCGGGCTGCTGCTCGACGACATGAACCTCGCCGTCGCGCATTTCGACCGTCACCCCGTCACCGTCTCCATGACGAGGGAGGAGTCGGGCGGCTTCAGCCACCTGTAGGTGGCCTCAGGGGACCGCGGGCGCCTGCACCGGGTGACCCGCTCCCCAGTCGACGTGCAGCGGCCGCCTGCTGACGAACCGCGGCTTGCCGACGTCGGCCGGGCGATCGGTCGTCCACGGGGACGGGTAGGCGTTCGTGAGCCCCGCCAGTGCCCGCAGCGCGGGATCGTAGGCGGAACGGATCCACGCGAACCGGCGCCACCCCTCCTCCTGGCGGCCGGGGTCGAGGACCAGGACGGGCGCAAGCGCCGCGATGGTGGTGAGGTACTCGTCCCTCCCGATGCTGACCGGCGGCGCCGGCTCGCCGAAGTGCACCGTGATCTCCGCCAGCCGCTGGGGTTCGGAGAGAGGGATGTTAGCGGCCCGGGCGATGCGCACGATGAGGGGCAGCCCGTACACCAGGATCAGCAATGGACCCTTCTCGACGTCCTCGAAGGCGTCGGCCCCCTGCGTCTCCGACGCCGAGACGACGAGGGCCGCAGCATCGAGCAGGGACCCGATGGTGGCAACCCAGGAGTGGTCGAGGTGGGTCTCGGGGAAGTAGGAGAGGATGGGGAAGGCGGTGTGGGTCTGCTCGAGGTCGAGCATCCAGTCGGCCTGCGTCTTCCAGAACTCGGGGGTGTCGAGTGCGCCCGTCCGGTGCAGGGTCGCCAGCAGCTCCTGGGCGCTGGGGGGCGCGCCGGCGACGGGACGGAGCCTGATGATGCCCTTTTCCCGCCCGTTGTAGGCCGAGAAGATGGTCGGCAGATAGCTGATCAAGAGGGCGACGAGCCCGAGACCGATCGTCGCCTCGATGATGGCGATCCAGATGCGGCCCGTCCCGCTCGGCTTGGAGAATCCCAGCGTCGTCAGGGAGGAGCCGCTGATCTCGAACGCCTTCTGGACCGTGAGGGAACCCGTGCCCCAGAACACCAACGTGAAGGAGACCACCATCAGCAGCATCCAGACCAACGGGAGGCTGACCAGCGCGACCGGGGCGTACAGCGCCTGCAACGCCTGGGCTCGGGCCCGTTTGGGATACGGGTGCACGAGGAGCCGGTACACGAGCGCGAACACGGCCTGGGACAGGCGGGGGAAGCCCCCCTGGGGCAGGACGACCGTCTTCAGCGCCGAGCCCACGATCGAGAGCACCAGGACGATGCCGAGGAGCAGGGACAGGATGTGGAGGACGGTCATGGTCAGCGGCGCGCCCGGCGGGGGGCGCGATCGCCGGAACGCTAGCGGGTGCCGCGCCGCGGATGGCTCTGCGTCGCCGCCCGCGAGAGCCCGCCCCGGCCTCCGGACGCTCAGGAGATCTCCTGAGCGGCTTCCTGGACCGCCTTGTCGACGTCCTTCTTGTCGACCTCCAACTCCTTGGCCACTTTCCGCTGTGCCTTCAGCCCGGCCTTCTCCACGTAGGACTCAATGGTCGTCTCTCCCACGATGACGAGGGCGGCCTCGCCGGCGTCGATGACGTCACCGAACTCCTTCACGTCGGCCCTCGACATCCCCTTCCAGAGGTGGCCGCTGACGCCCCCGATGGCGGCGCCGACCAGTGCGGAGCCGATGATGGAGGGTGGGAACAGGATGCCGACCAGGGCGCCGACCCCGGCACCGCCCCAGGCCCCGTGTCGTGTCGTCGTCTCGTCCTTGTTGACGTGGACCTTGCCCTTGTCGTCCTTGGTGAGCACCGCGGCGTCGTAGGTCCCGACGGCGCCGAGCGAATGGAGGTCCTTCACGACGTCGTAGTCGGTGCGTGCATCGACCTCGCTCGCGTAAGTCCCGATGTAGATGAAGACGCCGTCGGCCTTGGACATGGCAACGCTCCTTTCCCGACGCCCGCCACCCGGCGGGCGCGACACGCCGCATCGTAGGGTGCCACATTCCGGCGACGGGCGGGACGTTCGTGGCCGGAGGTCCCCTTCCGGCCGCAGCGGCCGTCCGGCCGGGTCTGGCATGATCCCTCCCGATGCCAGTGCCTCCGGCCATCGAGATCGCGCGCCGCGCCACACTCCATCCCATCGGCGACATCGCGGGGCAGATGGGCATCGGCCCCGAGCTGCTCGAGCCGTACGGTCCGCACGTGGCCAAGGTGAGCCTCGACGCCGTCGAGCGACTGGCCGATCGACCGCGGGCACGCTACGTCGTCGTGACAGCGGTGACGCCGACGCCGCTCGGCGAGGGCAAGACGACGACCACTGTCGGCCTCGGCCAGGCCCTCGCCTGCATCGGCCGCCAGGCTACCATCGCGATCCGCCAGTCGTCGATGGGACCCACGTTCGGGATCAAGGGCGGCGCCGCGGGCGGCGGGTACAGCCAGGTGCTCCCCTTCGAGAACCTCAACCTTCACCTGACGGGTGACCTACACGCCGTGACCTCAGCCAACAATTTGCTGGCGGCCATGGTGGACAACCACCTCTACAACCAGAACGCGCTCGGGATCGACCCCTTCAGCATCACGTGGAAGCGCGTGCTCGACGTCAATGACCGCTCGCTGCGCCGGATCGTCAGCGGCCTCGGCACGAAACAGGACGGCATCCCCCGGGAGACCGGGTTCGACATCACCGCCGCGTCCGAGGTGATGGCGGTGCTGGCGCTGGCGCGCTCGCTGCGCGACCTGCGGGAGCGCATGGGCCGGATCGTCGTGGGCTACACCTCCGACGGGGAACCCGTCTCCGCGGAGCATCTGGGGGCCGCCGGTGCCATGACGGTCATCATGCGCGACGCCATCAAGCCGAACCTCCTGCAGACGCTCGAGCACACGCCGGTCCTGGTCCACGCCGGACCGTTCGGCAACATCGCGCACGGCAACTCGTCTGTGGTGGCCGACCTCATCGGGATCCACGCCGGCGAGTACCTCGTCACCGAGGCCGGGTTCGGCGCCGACATGGGAGCGGAGCGGTTCTTCAACATCAAGTGCCGGACGTCGGGCCTGGTGCCTGACGCCGCGGTGGTGGTGACGACCGTGCGGGCGATGAAGCTGCATTCCGGGCGGCACCGCGTCGTCGCCGGTCGCCCGCTGCCCGGCGCCATGCTGGAGGAGAGCCCCGAGGAGGTGCAGCTGGGTGCGGGCAACCTCCTCGCTCACCTCGCCATCGTGCGCCGCCACGGCGTGACGCCCGTCGTCGCCATCAACGCCATCGAGGGCGACTTCCCCTCCGAGCACGCCGCCATCCGCGAGATCGCGGCCTCGGCGGGCGTGCGCGCCGCGGTCTGCACCCACTTCGAGAACGGCGGCAAGGGAGCTGTCGAGCTGGCCGAAGCGGTGGTCGAGGCCGCGGCGGAGCCGGGCCAGTTCCACATGCTCTATGACGACGAGCGCGACGCTGCGACAGAAGATCGAGGCCGTCGCCACCGAGATCTACGGCGCCGACGGGGTGGACTACCAGCAGGCCGCGGCGACCCAGCTGGACACCTACGAGCGGGCAGGCTTCGGCGCTCTCCCCGTGTGCATCGCGAAGACGCACCTCTCCATCTCCTCGGACCCCAAGCTCCTCGGCGCCCCCCGGGGCTGGCGCTTGCCGGTCCGCGAGGCCCGGGCCAATGCCGGCGCCGGGTTCGTCTACGCGGTGAGCGGCGACATGCGCACCATGCCCGGGCTCTCCCACAGCCCGGCCGCCGAGCGGATCGACATCGACGACAGCGGCAACGTGGTGGGCCTCTACTAGGCCCGAGGAGGCGTGCATGGCAATCGACTTCACACTCGCCCCCGAGCACGAGGAGATCAGGTCCCGCGTCCGGTCCTTCATCCAGGACACGGTGCAGCCGCGGGTGCATGGGTTCGACGACGAGACACGAGTGGCTTCGCGCCACGAGTACCTCGTCACCATCCTGGAGCTGCGGGAGGAGGCCAAGCGCGCCGATCTGTGGCTGCCCCACATGCCCGAAGAGTGGGGCGGCATGGGGCTCGGGCACGTCGAGCTCGCCATGGTGCAGTCCGAGGCGGGCAAGACGCGGCTCGGGCCCTGGATCCTCAACTGCATGGCCCCGGACGAGGGCAACATGCACACCCTCCTGCACTGGGGGACCGAGGAGCAGAAGGACAATTACCTGCGGCGGCTGTGCGACGGAACCGCCATGTCGTGCTTCGCCATGACCGAGCCGGAGGTGGCGGGCTCCGACCCGACGCTGATTCAGACCCGGGCCGAGAAGGACGGGGACGAGTGGATCATCAACGGGCACAAGTGGTTCATCTCGAACGCACGCCGAGCCCAGTTCGCGATCCTCGTCGCCCGGAGCGAGCCCGATGTCCCGCCTGGTTCACGCGGTGCCAACACCGCCTTCCTGGTCGACCTCCCGGCCGAGGGGTGGAACGACGTGCGCGAGGTCGAGACGATGCACGGGTCGACCGGCCACTCCGAGATCGTCATCGAAGATCTGCGCGTCCACGACTCGCAGGTCCTTGGCGGGCGGGGCAACGGGCACCGCCTCGGGCAGTACCGCCTGGGGCCGGCCCGCCTCGCCCACTGCATGCGCTGGATCGCCCAGGCCGAGACCGCGCTCGACATGATGGTGGACCGGTCGCTCAATCGCTACTCCCACGGCTCGCTCCTGGCCGAGAAGCAGGGCGTCCAGTGGCTCATCGCCGACTCCGCCATGGAGCTGTACCAGTGCAAGCTGATGGTGCTCCACGCCGCGTACAAGGTCGACCGCGGCGACGATTTCCGCACGGAGGTGTCAATGGCCAAGCACTTCGTGGCCAACAGCCTGAACCGCATCATCGACCGGTCCATGCAGGTCCACGGCGCACTTGGGTACTCCACCGACACCCCGCTGGCAGGGATGCTCCAGCACGCCCGGTGGGCCCGCTTCGCCGACGGGGCCGACGAGATCCACCAGATGCGGATCGCCGAGCGCACGATCGCCGCCTACAAGGACACCGGGTCGACGTCGTCGGCCACCGGCGACCTCCCTCTCTGAGGCCACGATGGGTTGCCTCCTTGCGCTCCTGGCCGCCATTTCTCCGCGGCTCGTCATCTTCTTGCTCTGGATCTTCACCGACCGCCTCACCATCGCCTTCCGCTCCGGGTGGGAGGGGCTGCTCGGCTTCCTGGTGCTCCCGTACGCGACGCTCTTCTACGCGCTGGTCTACACGCCCGGGAAAGGGGTCGACACGTTCGGATGGGTCATCGTGGCCCTCGGCGTGCTGCTCGACCTGTCGACGCTGACCAACGGCGCCCGCGCCCGGCGGCGCCAGACCCGTGCAGCGCAGGAGTAGTCAGGCGAAGCGCAGTCGAAGGTCGGGTTCCGGCCCGAAACCCGACCCGCTCGGGCCCAGGGCAGTCAGCTTGTGCCAGCCGGCGACCCCGATCATGGCGGCGTTGTCGGTGGCCATCGACTGGGGTGGGATCAGCAGGCGGGTGCCGAATTCGTCGGCGAGCTCCTGCGCCCGGGCGCGCAGGATGGGGCTGGCGGCCACCCCGCCCACGATTGCCACGGCGGGATCACCGAACTCCTCGAGGGCCCGGCGGAGCTTGGCGCACAGCACGTCCATGCAGGCCGCAACGAACGAGGCGGCCACCTGGGTCTCGGAGAAGCCGGGGTCGGCGCGCACGTGGTTCACGACTGCCGTCTTCAGGCCCGAGAACGAGAACGCGTACCCGTCGGCGAGCATCGGGCGGGGGAAGCCCAGCACGTCCTCGCCCGCCGCGGCCAGGCGGTCGAGCACGGGGCCGCCCGGGTAGCCCAGGCCGAGGAAGCGGGCGACCTTGTCGTAGGCCTCCCCGACCGAGTCGTCGACCGTCTCGCCGAGCAACTCGTAGTGGCCCGGTGCCTTCGAGCGCGTGAGCATGCAATGGCCGCCCGAGACGAGCAGTGCCGTCTGCGGGAACGGTACCTCGCCGTCGGCGAGGTACACGCTGGCCAGGTGGCCTTCGAGGTGGTTGACGCCCACCACGGGGACGCCCCACCCCAGGGCGAGCGCCTTGGCCGTGGCGATCCCGACCAGCAGGGCGCCGACGAGGCCCGGTCCGGACGTGACCGCCACCGCCGTGAGGTCGGAACCTGCGATCCCGGCCTCGTCCAGGGCCCGGGCGACGAGCGGGGTGATCGTCTCGACGTGGGCCCGGCTGGCCAGCTCGGGGACCACGCCGCCGAACGCGGCATGGAGGTCGATCTGGCTCGCCACCACGGACGAGCGCACGGCGAGGGAGTCGTCGACCACGGCGGCCGCGGTCTCGTCGCACGACGTCTCGATTGCCAGCAGCAGCCTGCTCACGGCGCCTCGGCCACTGCGCCCGCCACCTCGGCGCGTGAGACGGCGCCCTCGCGCTCGACGACCGGCTCGGCGGCGCGCACGTTGACCAGGGTCGACGGCACGTCACGAAGAGAGCCGCCGTCGACCACGAGGTCGACGGCGGGCCCCAGGCTGGCGGCCACGTCGTGGGCGGTCCGGGGCGTCGGCGCTCCGTGCGGGTTGGCGCTCGTGACGACGAGGACCCCCGTCCGCGCCAGCAGCGCCCGCAGGAAGTCGTGGTCGGGGATGCGGACCGCAACCTCGTCGCGTCCCGCCAGCCAGGCCGGTCGTTCCGAGGCGGGGTCGAAACCGAAGGCCAGGGTCAGCGGGCCGGGCCACCACCACCGGGCCAGCTCCACGGCGGCGGGGGTGAAGGCGACGCCGAGGGCGCGCACCTGCTCGAGGGTCGCCGCGAGCACGGGGAGATGCATCCCCTCGGGCCGCCCCTTGGCCCGGTACACCGCCTGCACCGCGTCGCGGTCGCCTGGCCGGGCGGCCAGGCCGTACACCGTGTCGGTGGGCACCACGACGACACCCCGGCGCGCAGCGCCTCGGACGCGGCCAGGGCACCCTCGTCGTCGGCGCGTACGATCCTCACGGCACGCTCACGGCCGGCGGCCCGCGCCGTCCCGCCGGATCAGAGTTTCAGCGGTCGGATCGGCGCCGCGATGAGCGCCGGGTCGGACCGCCAGTCGACCCCGGGCACGTCGACGTAGAGCTCGATCTCGTTGCCGTCGGGGTCGAGGATGTAGAGGCTGTGCGTCACCGTGTGGTCCGAGGAGCCGACGATCGTCGCGCCGGCCTCACGCACCTTGGCCAGGGCTTCGCGCAGATCGTCGTCCGTCTCGCCGACGTTGAGGCCGAAGTGGTAGAGCCCGACGTGTCGACCCCGGGGGATGGGTGCGGCGTCCGTGCCGACCTCAATGAGCAGGAGCTCGTGATGGGTGCGTCCCGACGAGAACGCAGCGGCCCCGACCGGGTCCTGGCCCGGCTCGGGCAAGATCTGGCGCCAGCCCAGGACGTCACGGTAGAAGGCGGCCGAGCGACCGACGTCGCGCACGTAGAGGACGAGGTGGCCCAGCTCTCGAACGGTCATGCGCTCACGCTACCGGTCGCCTTTGCCTCGGGCGCCACCACACTGCGGATCCAATTCGCCGTGGGCGGCATGCCCGGCCCGAGATGGATGGGCACGTCGAAAGGTTCCGGCTCGAGTCCGGCCGCCTCCATCAGCTCCGTCAACGCATGGGGGACGGCGGCGGCGATGTCCCAGAGGCGCGGCACCGCCCGGGCGTCGGACGCCAGGCCCCAGTACAGGATGCCCTGGTAGCTCATGATGGTGATGTTCAGGCCCATGCCGTCCATGACCGGTCCGAGCGGGAACATCCCGAGCAGCCGGCTGCCGCCCAGATAGAGGGGGAAGTCCGGCCCCGGCACGTTGGACACGACCAGGTTGGCCACCGGCCGATGGCGGTCGGCCAGCTTCATCCCCGTGTACAGACGGGCGGCCGCCGCGAACATGTTGGGCGTCGCGTGCTCGGCCCAGTTCTGCAGGGTCGTGGCGCCGAGCGCCTTGTGTTCCTCCTTGGCACCTTTCGTGCCCTCGTGGATGGCCTGCAACCGTTCCAGCGGGTCGTCGATGTGACAGGGCAGCTGGACGAACATGGCCGACACCTTGTTGGAGCCCTTCAGCTCGGCCACGTCCGGCGTGACCGAGACCGGCACGACGGAGACGAGCGGGATGTCGGGCAGCTCGTCGCCGGCTTGCAGGTAGGTTCGCAGAGCGCCGGCGCACATGGCGAGCACGACGTCGTTGACCGTCGTGTGCATCTTGTTCTTCAGCTTCTTGGCGTCGGCCAGGCTGGCCGCTGCGAACGCGACGCGACGTCGGGCGTGGACGGCCACGTTGATGGAGGTGCGTGGCGCCGTCAGCGGAAGGGCGGCGTTGGTCGACTGGCCCTGCCGGATGCGTCGGATCCCGAAGATGCTGCGCGTCGTCCGCAACATCATCCGCCCGATGTCGAAGGGGGCCACGAGGCCGGCCATCATCGCCTGGGACACCAGCTCCAGCCCCGAGGGGATGCGCGAGTCGAGCTGGCGCGGCGTGAGCGCCGCCGCTTCGGGTGGCTCCGACTCGAGATCGAAGAGCACGCCGAGGAGCTCCGCACCCGACACGCCGTCGATGGTGCTGTGGTGCATCTTGGTGACCAACGCGATCTTCCCGTCCTCGAGCCCCTCGACGATCCACATCTCCCACAGTGGCCGGTCGCGGTGGAGCTGGCGGCTGATGACGTCGGCCGCGAAGTCCCCAATTCGCGCATGCCGCCGGGCGCCGGGAGGGCGGCGCGCCGCAGGTGGTTGTCGATGTCGAACTCGGGGTCGTCCACCCAGACCGGGTGGCCCAGGCGCATCGGGACCTCGACGAGCCGGCGTTGGAACACCGGTGCCAGCGGGATCCGGTCACTGATCAGCTGGCGGATCCGCCGGAACGAGTACCCGCCGGGCACCGTGGCAGGGTCGAAGACGGCTGTCATGGCCACGTGCATGTGCAGCGTGGGTGTCTCCATGTAGAGGAAACTCGCATCGAGCCCGGTCAGCCGTTCGGGGGTCATCGATCTCCTTGGTCAGCGCTTTCCCTCCATAACCTGGCACCAACGCCGGACGGGGGCAAACGGGGAACCGCTCCGACCAGGGCGGACCTGCGCCGGGCGTTCGCGGGCGAGAATGGTCCGGTGCCCTACGCCTTCCTGATCGTTACCCTCATCGGGGCCGCCGCCGTGGCGCTGGCCTACCGCCCGATCCGGCGGGAGCCGTTCACCGTGCTGAGCTTCGCCTTCGCCTGGATCGCCGGCGAGTTGGCCTTCCAGAACATCGTCTGGCAGATGGTGGCGACCGCCCTCTTCATCTCGTTCGGCGCCCTCGACAGTTGGGTCGGGTGGCTCGGGCTCGGCGTCGCCATCGCCGACTGGGTCGGCCTCCTCGGACTGGGCATCGCCGGGCGCCGGGCCTCTGGCGTCGCCGCTGCGGCCGTCGACGAGGTGCGCACGAGCGACTTCCCCGTACCGACCGAGCCGACGGCGCCGACGTGGGGTCGCTGGTGGCGCGTCACCCGCGCCGTACCGCTCAAGTCGCGGGCGGTGGACGCCACGTGCAACATCGACTACTGGGGCGACGGGCTCACCCGCCACAAGCTGGACATCTACCGCTCGCGCCTCATCCCGCCCGAGAACGCGCCCGTCATGGTGTACATCCACGGTGGCGGCTGGGTCATCGGCGACAAGAGGGAGCAGGGCAAGCCGATGATGTACGAGCTGGTCGCTCGGGGCTGGGTCTGCGTGGCCATCAACTACCGGTTGAGCCCGAAGGCCACCTGGCCCGATCACATCGTCGACGCCAAACGGGCGGTGGCGTGGGTCAAGGAGCACATCGCGGCGTACGGGGGCGATCCCTCCTTCGTCGCGGTCAGCGGGGGGTCGGCGGGCGGCCATCTCTGCGCGCTGCTTGCCCTCAGCGACGGGGACGCCGCGTTCCAGCCAGGTTTCGAGAGTGCGGACACTTCCGTGCAGGCCTGCGTGCCCTTCTACGGCGTCATGGACCTGACCGGCTCACCCGAGGGCTCGGCCCGCTTCGGGCCGGGCCTGCTCGAATTGCTCGAGCGCAGGGTCATGAAGACCGAGGAGTCCGTGCATCCCGAGGTGTTCCGCGACGCGTCCCCACCTGCCGTGTCCATTCCGGGGCACCGCCGTTCTTCGTCCTCCACGGTGTCAACGACACCCTCGTGCCCGTCGAGACGGCGCGCACCTTCGTGCAGCGACTGCGCGCCGTGGCACGCCGGCCGGTGGCCTACGCCGAGTTCCCCCTGGCCCAGCACGCATTCGACGTCTTGGCCTCACTGCGCTGCCAGGCCTCCACCTCTGCCGTCGCCGACTTCCTCGAAGCGGCGCGTGCGGGTGCCATCCCGAACCAGGTCTCCAGCGCGACGGGGACGCGGAAAGTTTCTGACATAGAGTCAGAAGCCGGTTCTTGACCTACCGCCCCTCCGGGCCCGCCCCGGGGGAGGACGACGGCGCACGAGAAGGGGTGGAAGGGGTGGCAGTGGGGAACATCCGCACGTCCGAGTCGACCTGGCGCGACCGCGGCCCTGGACGAGCCGCGGCGCAGGCCCTCCGGTGCCTGCTGGGGCGTCGCTCCTCGCCGGGACGCTCGCCGCCGCCGGCGCGTCCCTGCTGACGCCGGCCCCGGTCGCGGCGGCCACGAAGTCGTCGGGCATCTGCACGCCGGCCCTGGCGCCGACCCCCGCCCAACAGGGCTCGACGACCGGCGTGACGTCGAAGTCGGTCACCGTGGGCAACGTCTCCATCATCTCGGGACCCGTGCCGAGCCTGTTCGAGGGTGCACCCATCGGGGTGAAGGCGTACTTCGCCATGATCAACGCGCAGGGCGGGTGCACGGCCGCAAGCTGATCGTCGACTCCAAGGACGACACGTTCAGCGGACAGCAGAACCAGAGCGAGACCCAGGCGGCGATCAACAGCGACTTCGCCCTGGTGGGAAGCTTCTCGCTCTTCGACGGCTTCGGGTGCGCCGCCCTGGCCAGCAACACCGCGGTGCCCGACGTCTCGGTCACGCTCGACGCCGGGACGGACGCGCTGCCCAACGACTTCAGCGTCCAGCCCCTGGCGACGAGGAGACCCTCGGACCGGTCGACTACTACAAGAAGCACTTCCCCAAGGACATGACGGTCGGCGTCATCGTCTCCGACGTGGCATCGGCCAAGCAGCAGATTGCGGGCCAGCTGGCCGCCATGAAGAGCGAGGGGTACAAGATCGGGTACGTCGAGGACGTCAACCCGCTGCAGTCGGACTTCACCACCAGCGTCATCAACATGAAGAACGCAGGGGTCGAACGCGGTCGATCTCGGTGGCGTCGACTGGCAGGACGCGGCCATCTTCGTGCAGAACGCGGCCACACAGAACTGGCACCCGGGCCTCATCTTCACCACCGGGCCCGCCTACGCCGACCAGTTCATCTCCCACGCCGGTGGCCCCGCCGCGACCAACGGGATCCAGGTCGGTCAGGTCTACGCCCTGTACCTCGGCCAGGACGCCAAGGTGGTGCCGGCGGTGAAGCAGTTCCTCACCTACGTGAAGAAGGTCAACCCGTCGTGGGTGCCCGATCTCTACACCCTCTTCGGATGGGCCTCGGCCGATCTGTTCGTGCAGGCGTTGAAGGCGGCGGGGGCGAACCCGACGCGGGGCGCGGTGATCGCGCAGCTCAAGAAGATCACGAGCTTCTCGGCGAACGGCCTGATGGCCACGGCGGACCCGCCGGCGAAGACGCTGTCACCCTGCTTCCTCATGGCCGTCATCAAGAACGGCACCTACGTCCGCGAGCTGCCCAAGGGCACCGGTTTCGACTGCAACGCCAAGACCTTCAACACGTCCGGGGTTTCGCCCTAACGTCCCGGGTGACGGTGCGGCACGGGGGGTGGGGACGGATGAGTACGGGGGTGGGAAAGGGATGAGGCGATGAGCGTCTTCCTCTCCTTCACGGTCCTCGGAATCGTCTTCGGAGCCGTCTACGGCATCCTGGCCATCGGCCTGGTGGTGACGTACAACACCACTGGGGTCTTCAACTTCGCACAGGGCGCCGTGGGCATGGTGGCGGCCTTCTCCTACTGGCAGCTCTGGCAGAACTGGCACTGGCCGTTCCTCGTTGCCATCGCGGTCATCGTCCTTGTGGAGGCCCCGCTCCTCGCCGTCGCGGTCGAGTTCGTCCTCTTCCGGCGCATCCATGGGGCCACGGTGGAGCGGTCCCTCATGGTGTCGTTGGGCCTCTTGGTGATCCTGCTCGGCGTGGCCACCATCTTCTGGAGCAGCCCGGACGTCGTCCGTTCCGTGCCGTCCTACTTCACGCAGGCTGACGGAACCGTCCTCTCGGTTCGTCTCTTCGGCGCCGACGGCGTCACCCTGCAGTACCAGCAGATCATGATCGTGATCGTCACGGCGGTGGTCGGCGTCGGCCTCGCTCTCTTCCTGCGCCGTGTCCGCCTCGGCGTGGCCATGCGGGCCGTGGTCGACGATCCCGACCTGGTGGCGATGGCCGGCGCCAAGCCGCACCGGATGTCGCAGATGGGCTGGATCCTCGGCTTCATGCTGGCCGCGCTGGCCGGGGTGCTCGTCGCGCCCCTCCTCGGGCAGACGGGGCTGACATCGACCCAGCTGACCCTGCTCGCCCTGAACGGCTTCGCCGCTGCCGTGATCGGCCGGTTGCGCAGCCTGCCCATGACGTTCGTGGGTGCGCTCTTCCTCGGCCTGGTGACGTACTACGCCCAGGGCTACCTCCCCGGTCACATCAACGCAGGCCTCGCCTCGGTGCTCGTCGAGGTCATCCCGGTCGTCGTCCTCTTCGTCGCCCTATTGGTGATCCCGGCGGCACGGCTCGCCCCGGCCGGCCGCCTGGCCGTCCGGCCTGTACCCAGGGTCGTCACGGCCCGCCAGTCGGTGGCCGGCGCGTTGCTCCTCGTTGCGGGGGCGATCGTGCTCGCCGCCGTGGTGGGTGCCACGGCACTGGCGACGCTCTCGCAGGGCCTGGCCCTCGGTATCGTCGGCCTCTCCCTCGTACTCCTGGCCGGGTTCGCCGGGCAGGTCTCGCTGTGCCAGCTCACGTTCATGGGCATCGGCGCCTTCACCATGGGAAAGGCGTTCGGGGGGACTCGTGGTGGGGCCTGCTGCTCGCGGTCGTCGTGTCGGGGGCGGTGGGCGCGCTCGTGGCGCTGCCGGCGCTCCGCTTGCGCGGCCTCTACCTGGCGCTGGCGACCTTCGCTTTCGGCGAGGTCATGTACTCCGCGTTCTTCAACAATTCGAGCGTGATCCCGGACGGCACCGCGGTTCCGGTGGGACGCCTGCCGCTCCCCTTCATGCCCAGCGTGGGCAACCAGGCCGAGCTGATCGAGGTGGCGGTCGCGGCCGCGCTGTGCGCGCTGTTCGTCGGGCTGGTCCGTCGTAGTGCCTTCGGCCGCCGTCTGGTCGCCATGAACGACTCGCCGGCGGCCTTCGCCACTGTCGGTCTGAGCTCCGTGCGGACCAAGGTGGTCGTCTTCACCGTCTCGGCGGGCATGGCGGGCCTGGGTGGGGTCTTCTACGCGGGGGAGCAAGGCGGCATCGGCGCCAACGACGTGCAGTTCTTCGCCAGCCTGACGCTCCTGCTGTTCGTCGCCATCTGGGGGATCCGCACCCTGACCGGCGCACTGCTCGGCGGCGTCACGGCGGCCGCGCTCCCCGTCTTGCAGACCCACCTGCCCCGCTCGCTGGCCGATCTCACCGGATTGGCCGCCGGGATCGGGATCGTGCTGCTCGCCCGCCACCCCGACGGCATCCTGGGCATGGAGTGGTTGACGAGCCGGGTGCACCTGCCCTTCGGCGACGTGCCGGCCGACCCCGCAACGCTCCTCTTGGACCGCGAGGTGGCTCGTGCCGCCTGAGCCCGGCACCGGCCCCGCCGCTGCGGGCGGCGCACCGGCCCTCCAGGTCGAGCACGTCAGCGTGCACTTCGGCGGTGTTGCCGCGCTCGCCGGCGTGACGCTGCGCGCCGACGCTGGGGTCGTCACGGGACTCATCGGGCCGAACGGGGCGGGCAAGACCACCCTGTTCAACGTCATCAGCGGCCTCCAGCGTCCCGACAGCGGATCGGTGCACCTCGGCGGCGTCGACGTCACCCACAAGCGGACGCACACGCGGGCCCGGCTCGGCCTGGCCCGCACCTTCCAGCGCCTCGAGCTGTTCTCGACGTTGAGCGCGACCGACAACGTCCGCGTGGGCCTCGAAGCCTCCGGCCGTGCCGCGCCCTCGAGCGCCGTCGACCTCCTCGAGCGGGTGGGCGTCGCGGAGGAGGCCTCGGCGCAGGTCTCGTCGCTCCCCACCGGGTCGGCCCGCCTCGTCGAGCTGGCGCGCGCCCTGTCCACCGACCCCAAGGTCCTCCTCCTCGACGAGCCGTGCTCGGGGCTCGACGAGCACGAGACCGAGGTGCTCGGTCGTCTGCTCGGTTCCCTCGCCGCCGAGGGCCGGGCCGTCGTCCTGGTCGAGCACGACACGAACCTGGTGTTGCGCGTCTGCGGGATCGTGCACGTGCTCGATTTCGGGCAGGTCATCGCGACGGGCACGCCCGACGACATCCGTCGCAACCCGGCTGTTCAGCAGGCCTACCTGGGTCACGCCCCCGACACCGGCCGAGCGGGTCCTGCCGGGGAGGGCGCGGGCGATGACCCCCGGTGCCGGGGTCGGCCTCACGATCGAGGACGTCCATGCCGCCTACGGGCGCATCGAGGTGCTGCACGGTGTGGACCTCACGGTCGCCGGCGGCACCGTCTTCGCCCTCCTCGGTCCCAACGGGGCCGGGAAGAGCACGCTGCTGAAGGTGGTGGGTGGCCGACTCCGCGCCACAGCTGGCACGGTCACCTTCGACGGCATCACGGCCTCGCGGCGGACACCCGACGTCCTGGCCCGGTCCGGGGTGATCGCGATCCCAGAGGGTCGCGGCGTCTTCCCCAACCTGACGGTGCGGGACAACCTGCGTATGTGGACCTATCGCGGCCGCGTGAGCAGCGCAGAGGTCGAGGCGCGTGCCTACGAGCAGTTCCCCCGCCTCAAGGAGCGCCGCAAGCAACTGGCCGGGACGCTCTCGGGCGGCGAGCAGCAGATGCTCGCCATCTCGCGGGCGCTGGCGGGGGAGACCAGGGTCCTCCTCCTCGATGAGATCTCCATGGGCCTGGCGCCGATCGTCGTGGGCCATCTCTACGAGCTCGTGGCGGCAGTGGCCGCCGCCGGGGTGACCGTCGTCCTGGTCGAGCAGTTCGCGGAGACCGCCCTCGGCGTCGCGGACCGGGCGGCCATCATGCTGCACGGCCGCATCGCCCACGAGGGCACGCCCCGTGAGATGGCGGACGCAGCCCAGGGCGCCTATCTCTGACCCTGTGGGTCAGGCCTCGTCGGCGAGCTCCACCTCCACCGAGAGCGCGTCACCCTCGGCCAGGACCAGCTCGTCCACCCCACCGGCGTCGGCGAGGTCGCCGCGGGCGGCCTCCACCGCGGCCAGCGTCGCTGCCGGTCCGCTGACCGTAAGGCGCGCCACCCGGGACCGCATGGAGCGCTTGTGGGCGGTCTTCTCGCGGCGCACCGCGCCGAGGACCTCGGCCGCGACCGGGAGCACGGTCGCGTCGGCCCCCGCATCCACCCCCGTCTCGGCCGCGTCGGGCCAGGGTGCGAGGTGCACCGACCCCTGTTGCCACCAGCTCCACACTTCCTCGGTGACGAAGGGAAGGAACGGTGCGAACAGCCGGTGCAGCGCGGAGAGCGCCAGGGCCAGCGTCGCCCGGGCCGAGTTCGCCCCGGCCTGGTCGCCCTCTCCGTATGCCCGCGTCTTGACCAGCTCGACGTAGTCGTCGCAGAAGGACCAGAAGAAGGTCTCGGTGATCTCGAGAGCACGGGCGTAGTCGAAGTCCTCGTGCGCCGCGGTGGCGGCCTCGACCAGCGTGGTCAGGTGCGTCAGCAGCGCCGCATCGATCGGGTCGCGCACCGCCTGAATCCCGGGCACCGGGCCGTCGCCGAGCCGGCCCAGCGCGAACTTCGACGCGTTCAGGATCTTGATCGCCAGCCGGCGCCCGATCTTCATGACGCCGGTGTCGAGCGCCGTGTCCGTCCCGGGCCGCCCGTTGCAGGCCCAGTAGCGCACCGCGTCGGAGCCGAACTCCTCGAGCGTCGCCATGGGCGTGACGACGTTGCCCTTCGACTTGGACATCTTCTTGCGGTCCTTGTCGAGGATCCAGCCGTTGATGGTGGTGTGCGCCCACGGCAGCGCGTGGTGCTCCTGGTGCGAGCGCAGCAGGGTGGCGAAGAGCCAGGTGCGGATGATCTCGGGCCCCTGGGGGCGCAGGTCCATCGGGAACGTCGCGCCGAACAGCGCCGGGTCGTCCTCCCAGCCGCAGGCGATCTGTGGGCGTCACTGACGAGGTGGCCCAGGTGTCCATGACGTCGGGGTCGCCGGCGAAACCGCCGGGCACGCCGCGTTGGGCGGCCTCGTAGCCGGCGGGGACGTCGGTCGTCGGGTCGACCGGCAGGTCGGCCTCGTCGGGCACGATCGGCGCGTCGTAGTCCGGTTGGCTCTCGGCGTCGAGGGGGTACCACACGGGGATCGGGACACCGAAGAAGCGCTGGCGGCTGACCAGCCAGTCGCCGTTGAGCCCGTTGACCCAGTCGTCGTAGCGCACCTTCATGTAGGGCGGGTGCCAGTCGAGCTGCGTCGCTCGTTCGAGGAGGTCGTGGCGCAGCGTCTCGTCACGCCCGCCGTTGCGGATGAACCACTGCCGGCTGGTGACGATCTCGAGCGGCCGGTCACCCTTCTCGTAGAACTTCACGGGGTGCGTGATGGGTTTGGGGTCGCCGACCAGGTCTCCCGAGGCCGTCAGCATCTCGACCGTCGCCTTCTGGGCCTGCTTCACCGTCTTGCCGGCGATGGCGCGCCACGCCTCGCCGTCGGGGACGCCGGGCGGCGGGGTGTCGGTGATGCGGCCGGACCTCGTCACGATGCTGCGCGTCGCGAGGTCGAGCTCGCGCCACCACACCACGTCGGTCACGTCGCCGAACGTGCAGATCATCGCGATGCCGGACCCCTTGTCCGGCTCGGCGAGCGGGTGGGCCAGCACGGGCACCTCGACCCCGAAGAGCGGGGTGCGCACGGTCGTGCCGAACCGCACCGCGTAGCGCTCGTCGTCGGGGTGGGCGACCAGCGCCACGCAGGCGGCGATCAGCTCGGGCCGGGTCGTCTCGATCTCGATGTCGCTGAAGCGCACCCGGTGGTAGGCGCCCTTCTGCTCGCGGTCCTCCATCTCGGCCTGGGCCACCGCCGTTTGGTAAGTCGACGTCCCAAAGGGTGGGCGCTTCCGACGAGTAGGCCTCGCCGCGGGCCAGGTTGCGCAGGAACATGCGCTGACCCGTGCGCCGGCTGCGGTCGTCGATCGTCGCGTACGTGCGGCCCCAGTCGACCGAGAGCCCGATGTGCCGCCACAGGTCCTCGAAAGCCCGCTCGTCCTCAGCGGTGAGTTCGGCACAGAGCGCGATGAAGTTCGGCCTGCTCACGGGAACGTCGTCCTTGCCGGGCTCCTGGGGCAGCGTGAAGTCGGGGTCGTAGGGCAGTGAGGGGTCACAGGTCACGCCGAAGTGGTTCTGCACGCGGCGCTCGGTGGGCAGCCCGTTGTCGTCCCAGCCCATCGGGTAGAAGAGCTTCCAGCCGCGCATCCGCCGGTAGCGCGCGATGGCGTCGGTCTGCACGTAGCCGAAGACCGACCCCATGTGGAGCGAGCCCGACACTGTCGGCGGAGGGGTGTCGATGGAGAAGACCTCGGCCCGGCCGGCGCCCTCGGCGAAGCGGTAGATGCCGGTGTCCTCCCACTCGGCCGACCAGCGCTCCTCGAGGCCGTCGAGGGTCGGCTTGTCGGGGACGAGGGGTGCTCCGGTCCTGGGGGTCGACATGATCGGGTTACCGTACCCGGGGTGCTGAACCTCTACGACACCGCCACGGGAACCGTCCGCCCGCTCGAGCTCCGGGCCGCCGGCGAGGTGTCGATGTACGTCTGCGGCCCGACCGTCTACGACCTCCCCCACATCGGGCACGGGCGGGCCAACCTGACCTTCGACATCCTGCGTCGCTACCTGAGCTTCAACAGCCTGCAGGTGCACCATGTGGCCAACGTCACCGACGTCGACGACAACATCATCAAACGGGCCCTGGAACTCGGTCGCACCGAGGCCGACGTGGCGGCGGAGTTCGAAGCCAGCTGGTGGGAGTCCATGGACGCGTTGGGAGACCTCCGTCCCCAGGACGCCCCGCACGCAACCGAGTACATCGACCGGATGGTCGCGCTGGTGGCCGAGCTGACGGACCGGGGGATGGCCTACGAGGCGCCCGATGGCGTCTACCTCGAGGTGGCCAAGGTCGAGGGGTACGGCCTCCTTGCGCAGCAGCCGTTGGAGTCGTTGCAGGCCGGTGCGAGGGTCGAGGCCAACGAGGACAAGCGGTCACCGCTCGACTTCGCCCTCTGGAAGAAGGCAAAGGAGGGCGAGCCCAGTTGGGACTCGCCCTGGGGCCCGGGCCGGCCCGGGTGGCACACCGAGTGCGTGGTCATGTCGCTCGACCTACTGGGCGAGGGTTTCGACCTGCACGGCGGCGGGCAGGACCTGATGTTCCCCCATCACGAGAACGAGCGGGCGCAGGCTGTGGCCGACGGCAAGATCTTCACGCGGCACTGGATGCATCACGGCTGGGTCGAGGTGGAAGGCACGAAGATGTCCAAGTCGCTCGGCAACTTCTCGACGCTGCCCGACCTCCTGTCCCGCAGCGACGCCCGCGCCTACCGGGTCCTGGTGCTGCGGGCCCACTACCGATCGCCGATCGAGGTGACGCCGGAGACGTTGGCCGACGCCGAGAAGGCACTGGCTCGCCTCGACGGCCTGGCGAGGCGCTTTGCGAGCTCCGAGGTGGCCGAGCTGCTGGCCCGGACCGAGGACGGCTTCGTGATCGAGGGATCGCCCCCGGCCACCGGCGTCGACGCCGGTGCCGTGGCGGCGTTCCGGTCGCGCATGGACAACGACCTCGACACCCCGGGCGCCCTCGCCACGATCTTCGAGCTGGTGACCGCGGCCCACTCCGCGGCCGACGCCGGCGACGAGGTGGAGGGGGGCCGCCTGGCCCACACGGCCGCCGTGCTGCTGGCGGCGCTGGGGTTGGCGCTGCGCGCCGAACACGGGGAGATCGACGAGGAGTCGGCCCGGTTGGTGGCGGAGCGGGACGAGGCTCGCTCGTCCCGGGACTTCGCCCGGGCCGACGCCATTCGTGACGAGTTGGTGGGGCGGGGCTGGACCGTGGAGGACACCCCGTCGGGCACGGCCATCAGGCGCTGATCGGGGGCAGAGCACCAGGTCAGAGCGTCAAAACAGGGCACATGGTGGACTGGTTACCGGTTCGTAGGTTACTCTGTGGTAACCAGGAAACCGTTCGGGGGCGGCGCACCCGTTCGGCCGCGACCGGGAACCCGAAGGAGGGCGTAGGCACCATGTCCGATTACTCGCTCGAGCTGAACGAGGACCAGCTCCAGATTCAGAAGTGGGTCCACGAGTTCGCGGAGAACGTCGTTCGCCCCGCCGGCCCCGAATGGGACGAGCGGGAGGAGACGCCGTGGCCGATCATCGAAGAAGCCGCCAAGAACGGCTTGTATTCGTTCGACTTCATCGCGCAGTGCTTCTCGGACCCGACCGGCCTTCTCATGTGCCTCGTGAACGAGGAGATGAGCTGGGGTGACGCTGGCATCGCGCTCGCCATCTTCGGCTCCACGCTCGCCGTGGCCGGGATCTTCGCCAACGGCACCCCCGAGCAGATCGGCGAATGGATCCCCCAGTGCTTCGGCACCGCCGACGACGTGAAGCTGGCCGCGTTCGGCGTTTCGGAGCCCGACGCCGGGTCCGACGTCTCCTCCCTCAAGTCGCGGGCCGTCTACGACGAGGCCCGGGACGAATGGGTGCTCAACGGCACCAAGACCTGGATCACCAACGGCGGCATTGCCAACACGCACGTGCTCGTCCTGTCGGTCGACCCCTCACTCGGCAGCCGGGGCCAGGCCAGCTTCGTGGTCCCCGAGGGCACACCGGGGATCTCCCAGGGGCAGAAGTTCAAGAAGATGGGTATCCGGGCCTCGCACACCGCCGAAGTGGTGCTCGAGGACTGTCGCGTCCCGGGTCGCTGCCTGCTTGGTGGCAAGGAGAAGCTCGACGAGCGCCTGGCCCGGGCCAAGGAGGGCAAGAAGACCTCGACACAGGCCGCCATGGCCACCTTCGAGGCCTCCCGCCCCATCGTCGGGGCGCAGGCCGTGGGCATCGCCCGCGCCGCCTACGAGTACTCGCTCGAGTACGCCAAGGAGCGCAAGCAGTTCGGCCGGGCCATCATCGAGAACCAGGCGATCGCCTTCAAGCTGGCTGACATGAAGATGCACACCGACGCCGCTCGCTTGCTCGTACACCGCGCCGCCAACATGGCGAGCACGGGCAAGAAGTTCGAGAACGGTGAGGGCTCCATGTCCAAGCTCTACGCCGGCGAGAACGCCGTCTGGGTGACCGAGCAGGCCATCCAGATCCTCGGTGGCTACGGCTACGTGCGGGAGAACCCGGTGGAGCAGTGGCACCGCGACTCGAAGATCTACACCATCTTCGAGGGGACGTCGGAGATCCAGCGGCTCGTGATCAGCCGGGCAATCTCGGGGATCCACATCAACTGACCACCTGAGCTGGACGATAATCCCTTAGGTCTCGGCCTACAAGAGGCTTGTCGGCCACTCGCTTGGGGCGTTGAGTACCGATTTGCAACCTCGGTTAGTGACTCGATTTCTGGCTCGGTGACTCGGACCCGGGCTTGACCCAGTAGGAGGCGGTGACAGGAGAGAGCGTGACCAGCGCCGTGCTCATGGTCAACGCTCGACCAAGTCGCCCCCAGCCGAGCCAACAACTCGAGAGTGATTTGCTGTGAAGCAGTGTGACCTGATTGGGGTCAGTTGTGAGAGGCCTTCCCGCAAAGGACGTAGGGCCGTACGGTCATTTGTTCCCCGGTGCCCAGCGGAGCGATCAATGATCCCACGGCACGCCAACCATTGGTGCTCGTCGGGTAGGACGACCGCAGCGTGACGCTCTTGTTCGAGAGGCCCGGCGCCGAGACCTGCGCACCACCTCCGAGCGCAAACTCACCATGAGGACACGACGCCGTGGCGGTGACGCTCGTACCGACCGGTGGGTCGATCGCCGAAAGCACCGGCGTTCCGGAAGTCGTTGTGCTCGCGACGATCGTGCCGCTTGCTCCGGTTGCTCCTGCGCCCACCCTCCCGGGCGCCGTCGTCCCGCGGGACCTTGCAGGCCTGTAAGGCCTGTTGCCCCCTTCGCTCCCGCCGGCCCCGTTGCCCCGGCTGGCCCTTGAGGTCCAGGCACGCCTTGGACTCCCTGAGGCCCTGTTGACGCCTTGGAGCCCTGTGGCGCCCTGAGGACCCGCGACAGCGTTGGGCGACGACACGTACGAGAGGATTCCCATGCCGAGGGCGGCCGCAGCCAGCGCAACTGCGATTGCGATCCCACCGAGGATCAGCCAGTCCAGCTTTGATTGCTTGGCTGCCGCGTCGCGTTCGTCGGTGGGAGGGCCGATCTCTCGTATCTGCTGAGTGTCTCCAAGACCGACGAGCGTCGGCTGTTGATCTCCGGCGTGTGCCACTTTCATGGCGCTCCCTCCCGTCCTGCTCTCCGCGAGCAACTCGGCTCCACATGTTCGTGATCAGAGTCAATCTGCTGAGCCCGGAGGCGATCGCAGATTGTCGATCACCATGCAAGTTCCCCCGCCCCTAAGACAGCCATAAGAATCTGAGAGAAATCTCTACCGTCTTGACGGCGGCTCCGGATCGGGCGGCGACGAATCGCCCGTCGCGATCAGGACTGGTCTTCGCGGACCTCGCGTGCTATCCGTGCCGCGAGCTGGCGAGAGAAGCCGTAGATGCGACCGAGGTCGCCGATCGTCATTCCCTCTGAGAGCCCGAGCGCGAAGACCGCTTGGCGTACCCGGTGACGCGCCCGCTCGAGCTCGTCGAGTTGGCGAGCGACCTCGGACCACGGCATTGCCATGTCGGAGAATGCTTCGGCGACGGGAACCTTCTTTGCAACCCTGGTTCGCAGCGTCTCGTAGGTCGATCCAGCATCGGCCAATACCCGTTGCGTGCGTTCCATCGTCTGCTCGAGGTCAGAGAGCGCCGACTGCAACGCCCGGCGCTCTCGGCCCATCGCCACCTCAGCCTACGGCTTCCGCTGAGAGGAATCTGAACTCAACTTCGGCATGGATCGGGCCGACATACCAGTGACAACACCTGTTGTCACTTGGCTGAGGGTTCCGGCAGCTCTGTGCTCGGGGAATGAAGGGATTGGGCACGTAGATGGCTCGGTGGCGAGATCGGATCGCAACGCAGCACCGAGGTGCGCCTCGGGTTGCGGATGGGTGTACGCCGCCGATGGCGGGTTCACACTTCTCGAACTGCTCATCGTGCTGGCCGTTCTGGGGATTTTGGCCGCGATCGTCGTCTTCAGTCTCCAAGGGGTCGGCAGCTCTGCGACGGTGGCAGCCTGCCAGTCGGACTTCGCAACCACGACCGAGGCGGTGCACCGCCTACCAGGCCCAAATGGGCGGCTACCCCGGGGGTACCGGATCGTCCACGGTCACCGACTCGGACCTGGGCACCGCGCCCGGGTTCACTCCCGGAGCAGCACCGAAGCGGAGTAAACGCCGCCCGCGACGGTGGCGAGCTCTTGGTCTCTGGTGCGACGTCGCCAAACCTGGGCGGAACCAGCAACGAGGGTCCTTGGCTCAAGGAGACGCCGGAGAACCCGGGCAGCTACACGCATCTGGCTCGCCAACGATGGAAGCGGCACCGTCCAGGTGCTCGACGCGGCCGGCCAGGTCCCCGCTGGCGCCACGCACACCGCGAAGGACTGCAGCGCGCGTTTCGCCTGGGGCGCCGCCACAACTACAACGACAGCGGCGCCGACGACAACGACGACCACCACTCCACCGACGACAACGACCACCACCGAGCCACGCAACGACGACGACCACCACCGAGCCACCAACGACGACCACGACGTGCCCCAACGACGACCACAACCACGGCGCCTCGCAACCAGGCTCCGAGGCTTCACCAGCGACGATAGAACCACCTTCCGCCACGGCGTCTTCGGCTCCTTCACGGTGACCGCGTCAGGCTCGCCTCAGCCCTCGCTGAAGGTCTCGGGATCGCTGCCCTCGGGAGTCAGCTTCGATCGGACCACCGGCGTGCTGAGCGGTAACGCGAAGAAGTCAGGCTTCTACCGACTGACCTTCACGGCCAGCAACGGCACTCGCCGAATGCGACGCAGTCGTTCACGCTGATCGTCGATTGACGGAGAGCGTTGTGCTCGCCGTCCGCAGCTCGATCGGCGTCCCCCGATCCTCGAAGGTGAACGTCGTGCCGGTGCTGAAGCGCGTCAGGGCGACGTCGTCGGGGACCCGTGTCTCCTCCTCGCCCCGGACGACCTCGACCACGAGGGCGTCGCCGTCGGACACCGCGACGCAGCGGAAGTGGGGGTCGATCGCCCGCACGATGGCGTCGAGGGGGGCCAGGTGGTCACCGTCGAGCATCGCGGGCCAGGCACCGTCGGTCCCCGGCGCCCGTGTCGCGTTGCAGCCGGAGGCGCAGCCGCTCGCGGTGCTCGACGTCGCAGCGCACATAGTCGTATGGCTGCAGGCCTGGGTGCAACGCCAGCAGCCGGGCCGCCCCGTCCATCGTCGGTGGGAGATCGAGCGCATCGCGGAACCGGTCCGCCGCGACGCCGGCCACGCCGGTGAACTGCCGCCGGGCGAACTCGAGCGCCGTCGCCGCGTCGGACCGCTCCCGCACCGCAGCGACGAACGACAGGACCAACAGGTGCCCCTGCAGGCACACCTCGTCGACGATCCGGCGCAGCGCCGAGCCGGACCAATCCGAGAATCGGAGGTCGGCCACGAGAGGACCCCGGTAGTCGTGCTGGCCCGGATCGCCCGGGTCGATCGGCGCCAGCCGCAAGGTCGCCGCCCGGGTCTCGGCCAGCGCCTGGGCCTCCGCCGGAACGGGCAGGATGGGATTGCCGCCGTCGATCGTCACCGTCCACAGGCAGTGCGGCGTGCGGTCCGCCGGTGTCCGCGGCGGGCGGTGGAGGGGGCGAACCTGCGCCTGCGGGTTGGTGGCGATGGCCGTGGCCTCGAAGGTCGGATCCTCGATGTCGTGGCACATGGCGACGACGTAGTCGGGACCCATGGGCTCGACGTCCATCAGCGCCCCACAGTGGTCGAGCCAGAACTCTCCGTGGTCGTGATCGATGACGCGGTAGCGGAAGTCCATGAACTGGGGTGGCGCGCCGACGTCGAACTGCATCCCCTTGAAGATGGTCTCGACCGAGTCCCCCTCGATGCCCAGCGCGCGCTGCATGCGCCCGGTGTAGACCGGGCTTGCCCCCATCCACTCGGCGATGGCGATGTCGCGCATGCCGTCGCGCCCGAAGGCGCCGATGAGATGGGGCATCCCGGCCCGGTCGATCAGGTGGCCGGCCAGCAGGTACTCGGGAACGAGGAGAGCCAGCTCGTCCCTGCCGGGGCCGCTCGGTCCCGAACCCACCGTCAGCACGGGGCACGCATGCAGAGCACCCGGTCATCGTAGGTTCGCCGCCACGGGTGGCGACGACCGCGACCCGGCGGGGCGCCCCGTCGCCCTCGACCAGCCTCTCCCCGGGTCCAGCCAATAGTGTCGGCCCACCATGCCGCCGCTCTCGCCTCCGCTCGTGCGACACGCGGCCGACGTCATGCCCGAGTGGCTGACCGATGCACTCGGCGCCGCTGGCGTGCTGGCCCGTGGTGCCCGGGTGACCTCGTTCGAGACCGCGCCGGTCGGCACGGGCCAGATGGCGGACACGACGCGCTTCTCGCTGGCGTACGACCCGCCGGGCTCCGGTCCCGGCAGCGTGGTGGGCAAGTTCGCCTCGGCCGACGAGCAGAGCCGCAGCACGGGACTGGCGCTCCGGGCCTACGAGATAGAGGTCCGCTTCTACCGCGAGGTCGCCGCCCGGGTCGGTGCTCGCCTGCCGGTGGCCTACGTGGCCGAGGTGGAGCCCGAGACGGGGTGGTTCACCCTTCTCCTCGAGGACATCGTCGGCGCCGCGCAGGGCGACCAGATCGCCGCCTGCGGCGCTGACGTGGCGGCCGCCGTCCTCGAAGAGATGGCGGGGCTGCATGCGCCGTGTTGGGAGGCTCCGGATCTGGCGGGGCTGGAGTGGCTCAACCGCGCCACGCCCGAGTCGGACGGCCTCCTCTGCATGCTCGTGTCGTCGCTGCTGCCGGGCTTCCTCGAGCGCTACGAGGACACCCTCTCGCCCGACCACCAGGCGGTCTGCCGTGTCTTCGCCGAGCACCTCCCGGCGTGGCTGCGGCTGCGCGGTGGTCCCCGCACGGCGAGCCATGGCGACTTCCGCTTGGACAACCTCTTGTTCCAGCCGGGTGACCCGAGGCCCGTCGTCGTCGACTGGCAGACCGTCGCCTGGGCGGCGCGTCCTACGACGTGGCGTACTTCCTCGGCGGCTGCCTCAGCGCCGAGGACCGCCGGGCGCACGAGACCGATTTGCTGGCGCACTACCACGACGCACTGTGCCGGCGGGGGGTGCGGGACTACGACTTCGAGCAGCTCCGGGCGGATGTGCGGCGGGACAGCTTCGGGGGCGTCCTCATGGCCATCGTCGCCGCCATGGTCGTGCAGCGGACCGAGCGCGGGGACCTCATGTTCCTGACGAGCACGACCCGCCACGCACAGCACGCGCTCGATGTCGACGGGCCCGCGCTGCTGCCGTGACCGCATGACGGACCTGTTGGTCCTGTGCACGGGTAACGCAGCTCGCTCCGTGATGGCGGGCTTCATGCTCGAGCATCTGCGCGACGGCCGTGCCGGAGACCCGCTGCACATCGTCACCGCGGGCACCCATACCATCGACGGGCAACCGATGGGGATGCGGACACGCGCCGCGCTCTCGCGCCTCCCCGAGCTGGCGGGCGCCGACTTCCGCCGCCACCGCAGCCGCCAGGTCCACGGGATCGACCTGGTGCACGCCGAGCTGGTCGTCGTCATGGAAGCCGACCACGTGCGCTTCGTGCGGCGCCGCTTCCCCGACGCCGCCGCCAAGACGGCGACCATCCGCCGCCTGTGCCGCGACCTCCCGCCGGCACCGCCGCTCCTGGGCGAGCGGGTGGCGGCCCTCGGCCTCGGCGAGGTGGAGGTGTCCGGCGCCGAGGACGTCCTCGACCCGGCGGGGGGAGAGGCGGACGTCTACGCCGCGTGCGTCGACGAGCTGTGGGTCCTGTGCCGGACCCTGGTGGCGCTGCTGTAGACCGGACGGCTCGGGTCGCGTCGGCGGGTGCTCAGTCCGCGTGGACCGACCGCAGCCCGGCCCACGCGAGGTCCGCCATGCGCCGCGCCAGCTTCTGCGCCTCCTCGTCGAGCTCGTCGTCCCTGTCCGGGCGTTGCGCCATGAAGCGCCGGCTGGCGCCTTCGGCCATGCCGACGATCCCATAGGCGAGCAGGCGCCGGTGGTCGTCGTCGAGGCCGGCGGCGATGAGGGGGTCGATCGCCTCGGCGATCGCGTCCTCCACCGTGCGCAACGCCCGCCCCAGCTCCTGGTCGTCGGCGTGGTCTCTCCCGTACAGCAGGCGGAACTCGGCCTCGTGGCGCACGACCAGGCGGAAGTAGGCGGCGAAGCCGAGCTCGACCTGCTGGCGGGGCCCGTCGGCCCGCATCACGGCCCGCCGGATGGCCGACGAGCAGGTCCTGGGCGATGGAGTCGACCAGCTCGAGGTACAGGGCCCGCTTGGACGAGAAGTGCTGGTAGAGCAGCGGTTTGGTGACCCCGGCCGCCTCTGCGATGTCGTCCATGGTGGTGGCCCGGTAGCCCCGTTGGGCGAAGAGCTCGAGCGCCACCGCGAAGAGCTGCTGGCGCCGCTGTTCGGCCGTGAGCCGCCTGGAGGCGGCCTGCATCGCACCTGGCACGCCGCTCACGTTACCGAACGGTCATCGGGGGTGACGGGGAGGCCGGGGACGTCGCGCAGGACCCGGGACAGCCGCTGCGGGAGGTCGGCCAGGTTGAAGTGCTCGGCGGCGACGCGCCGGTTCTGCTCCAGCAGCCGCTCGTCGGGTGCGCGCAGCCATGCCGCCAGCGGGGCAGGGTCGGCCGCGTCGAACCACTCGAAGCCGAAGGCAGCCAGCTCCGCCGCCACGGGGTAGGGGCCGACCGCCAGCGGCCGCCGGTGGGTCGCCGACTCGACGGAGGGGTTGCCGAAGCCCTCCCATGTCGACGGCAACAGGACGGCATCGCAGGCGGCGTAGGCGTCCGCGATGCCGCAGCCGCCCGCGGGTTCGCCGAGGAGGACCGGACAGGTTGCGCTCCCGACGAGGCGCGCCAGTTCCGGGCTCGTACCCGTCCTCGGCCGGGCCGAGCAGCCAGTAGACGCCGCCGACGCTCTCCGCCAGCGCGATCGCCCCGGCGATGTTCTTGCGCGCCAGGGCGCGGGTGGGTTGGAGCAGGAGCGGCGATCTCGTCGTCCACGCCGAGCGCCGCCCGGGTCGATGTCCGCTCGCCGGGAGGTGGGTCCGGATCGAAGGTGTTGTACACCGTCGTGGCGCGGATGCCGCGGGCGGCCAGCTCCGCGCGGCTCAGCTCGTTGATGGTGACGTGCGCCCAGGCGGGGTCGTCCGGTGGTGGCGGCAGGTGGGCCAGGTGCGGACGCTGCCACGGGAGGTCGTGATGGTGGAGGACGGCGGGTCGACCGGCGCAGGCCGCCGCCACCACGGCCGCGGCGCCCGGGTTGAGGGGCAGGGAGCACAGGTTCTCGACGACCACCAGATCGGCCTGGGCCAGCGCGGCCTCCACCTCGGCCCGGCTCGGCGGCTCGGGGGCGTCGATGGCCAACCCGGGTAGCAGCGTGTCGACGGGGCCCGCGCCGGCGACCGTGCGGACGTCCCACCCCAGGCGACCCAGCGCCGCGGCCCACTTGGCGGCCTCCACGGCCACCCCGTCGCTCGCCGCCCAGCCGGAAGGACACCACGCACGCCGTCGTCACGTTCGGCACCCTACGCGGCCGCGGACCGGCCCTTTTGCGGGTCGACTAGCGTTTCCCCGATGGCGAAACGGGCACTGATTACCGGCGTCACCGGCCAGGACGGGTCGTACCTGGCCGAGTTCCTGCTGGAGCAGGGCTACACGGTGATCGGCATGGTGCGGCGCTCGAGCACCTTGAACTTCGAGCGCATCGCCCACATCCAGGACCAGATCGAGCTCGTCGCCGGCGACCTCCTCGACGAGGTGTCGCTCATCCACATCCTGCGTGACCACCGGCCCGACCGAGGTGTACAACCTGGCCGCCCAGTCCTTCGTGCAGACCAGCTTCAGCCAGCCGGTGCTGACCGGCGAGACGACGGCCCTCGGCGTGACCCGCCTGCTCGACGCGATCCGGCTGGTCGACCCCGAGATCCGCTTCTACCAGGCCAGCTCCTCGGAGATGTTCGGCAAGGTGCAGGAGGTTCCCCAGCGCGAGTCGACGCCGCTCTACCCGCGCAGCCCCTACGGGGTGGCGAAGGTCTACGGCCACTGGATCACGGTCAACTACCGCGAGAGCTACGGCCTGCACGCCTCCTCGGGGATCCTGTTCAACCACGAGTCCCCCCGCCGCGGCCTCGAGTTCGTGACCCGCAAGGTCACCCACGGCGGTCGCGCGCATCGCCAACAAGCTGGACGACAAGCTGGCGCTCGGCAATCTCGACGCCCAGCGTGACTGGGGCTACGCCGCCGACTACGTGCGGGCCATGTGGTTGATGCTCCAGCAGGACGCGCCCGACGACTACGTCGTGTCGACGGGCGAGACCCACGAGGTGCGCGAGCTGTGCCGGCTCGCGTTCGAGGCGGCCGACCTCGACTGGGAGCAGCACGTCGTCATCGACGAGCGGTTCCTGCGGCCGGCCGAGGTCGACCTGCTGGTCGGCGACCCCACCAAGGCGCACCAGGTCCTGGGCTGGCAGCCCGAGGTCGACTTCCCCGGCCTCGTCACCATGATGGTGGAGGCCGACATGGACCTGATCCGCAAGAGCCTCAGGTAACCGGGGGGCCGCCGCGCTCCTCCCGTTTGGCGCACCCGCCGCGATCGCGGCCAATCCCGCCGGCGCCCTCGTCGCGTTCGGAGCCGGGATCCTCTCGTTCGTGTCCCCGTGCGTCCTGCCCCTGGTCCCGGGCTACATCTCCATGGTGTCCGGCCTCTCGGCGGCCGAGCTGGAGGCGGGCGGCGACGGGGCCACGCCGTCGGCCGCCCTGCGGCCCGTGCTGCGCGGCATCGCCCTCTTCGTGGCCGGTTTCACCCTGGTGTTCGTGGCGCTCGGGGCGACGGCCTCGAGCATCGGGCGACTGCTCGATGCTCACCAGGTTGCCCTCGCCCACCTGAGCGGCGCGGTGATCATCCTGCTCGGGGCCGTCATGCTGCTGGGCGCGCTGCCGTCCCGGGTGTGGGCCCATGCCGGCACCGGCACCCTCGGCGTGGTCTCACGGGTGACCGGCGAGCATCGCTTCGACGTGCGGCCGTCCAAGCTCGGCGTGTGGGCTGCCCCGGTCATGGGGATGGCGTTCGCCTTCGCCTGGACGCCGTGTATCGGCCCGGTCCTCGGCGTCGTGCTGAGCCTGGCTGCCCGCAACGGGTCGCTGCCGGGGGGCGTCGCTCCTCCTGTTCTGCTACTCGCTGGGCCTGGCGGTGCCCTTCGTGATCGTCGGGCTGGCCTTCGGCCGGCTCACCGCCACCCTGGCCCGGGCGCGGCACTGGCTGTGGGCCGTCGAGCTCGTGGCGGGCGTCGTCCTCGTCGTCTTCGGCGTGCTGTTGCTGACCGACAACGTGAGCTGGGTGTCGACGCAGCTCTCGAACTTCCTGAACGACATCGGCCTCGGCCGGCTCTCGAGGAGCTAGCCGGTCCTCACGCGGAAGCCTCCGCCAGGACGTCGGCGAACGTCCGGGCGAACGTGTGGGCGTCGCCCGGCCAGCGGGCTGAGACGTACACGCCGGTCGCGCACGACCCAGGCCGGCCGCGCGTCGGTCACGCTGTCACGCGAGCGCCCGCTGGTCTTGCGCCGGTAATTCGCGATGCCGCTGGGCACGGACACGAAGTCGCCGGGGTCGGCGAGCGCGCGCGTGACCTCCTGCTGCACGGACATGTACCCCGCGGGCTGGCCGGGCTCCTCCACGTAGGTCCGGTAGTAGTCCGGGTCCCAGAAGCGCGTCCGGCTGGCGAGCTGCCACGCCCGGCCCTCCAGCTGCCAGGTCAGAGCCGTGGTGCGTCGGCCGTGTAGCACGGAGTGCCCGCTGGCGGGGTCGACGGCGCGGGCCGCGACGAGGACGCCGTGGCAGATCGCCCCGACGGGCCTGCCGGCCCGGAACGAATCGATCGCCATCTGCTGCACCTCGATGCTCTCGAGGTAGTCGCGCATGCCGCGGGCGCGATGGCCCCCGGGCAGGACGAGCGCGTCGTAGGCGCTGCGGCGGGCTGCGCCCCAGTGGAGCGGCGCACCGAACTCGGTGTCGTCGAGCAGGGCGGCGTAGGCATGGCGCCCTGCGGCGTCGGCGCGCAGGGCGCGGCCCACCACCGTCACTTTTCGCAGCAGCGGGACGGCACCCCAGGGGTCGAGGCCTCGCCCGCTGACCATGATGTCGTCGGCCTGCCCCGGTTGCCCGGAGGGCGTGGCGAACACGACGTCGTGGCCGGCCTCGGACAGGATCTGCCAGCTCACGGCCACCTCGGTCGGGTCGAAGTCGCATGCCGGCAGCGGCATCAGCACGGTCGCCATGGATGCGACGCAGACTACCGATGCTCCCCGGGCACACGTCGGGCGCCCCGGGGATAGCGTCGGCCCATGACCGAGACCGACACCGAGACCACACCGTCGCCCCCGCCGCTCTTCAGTGCCGACGAGGGGATCGACGGCCTCTGGGTGAAGGCGTACCAGGGCGAGGTCCTGGGCGAGGCCTTTTTCTCCGGCGTCGCCGAACGACTCCATGATGCCGAGCGTGTCCGCCAGATGCGGGTGCTGGCCACGCTGGAGCGCCGGACGAAGGACGCGGTGGCGCCCGCGCTCGAGCGCGCCGGCATCTCCACCGATCCCGACCCCGAGATGCTGCAGGTCGCCGAGGCGCTCGCTCCCTCCTCGGCGGATGGCACGTGGGAGGACTTCATGACCTCGGTCGTGAACGTCACCGACCAGTACCTCCAATTGTACAGGCGCATCGGCGAGCTGAGCCCCGCCGAGCGTGAGACGGCGGAGCTCCTCGTCGCGCACGAGATCGCCTTGGGCGACTTCGCCCGCGCCGAGCTGACCGGTGAGACGGCGACGTCGCTGAACTCGGTGCACGCCTTGGCGCACATGCGCTGAAGCGTGCAGGGAGGTCCCGACTTCGCCCGGTTCGACCGCCGCCACTACGAGACGGTGTCGGCCCGTGAGGGCTACGACGCGTGGGCGCCGACGTACGAGCAGACCGTCGAGGACGTCATGGACCTCGCGCTCTTGGAGCGCATCGGCTCCATCCGGTGGGACGGGGTACGTCGTGCGGCCGACCTCGGGTGCGGCTCGGGGCGCACGGCCGCCTGGCTGCGCACCCGAGGCGACTTCCCCGTCGACGGCGTCGACCTGACGCCGGCGATGCTCGAGCGCGCCCGGGCCCGCGGCGTCCATGACCGACTCGTCGAAGGAGACGTGCGCCACACCGGGCTGCCCGCCGCCGCCTATGACCTCGTCGTCTGTGTCCTCGTCGACGAGCACCTGCCCGAGCTCTCCGGCCTCTACGCCGAGGCGCGGCGGCTGCTCGGCCGCGCCGGGTGGTTCGTGGTCGTCGGAATCCATCCCTACTTCGTGATGTCGGCGGGGATGCCGACGCACTTCGACCTCCCCGGGGACCCGCCGGTGGCCATCGAGACGTTCGTGCACCTCCCCTCCGAGCACGTCGCCGCCGCCACCGCTGCGGGCTTCGCCCTGCGCGAGATGCACGAAGCCCTGGTCGATGACGAATTCGTGCGCCGCAAGCCGGGCTGGGAGGCCTACCGGGACTGGCCCTTCAGCTCCGCCTGGGTCTGGGCGACGGCCTGAGCGGGTGGCTCGGGACCCGCTTGGAACCCCGGGACCGACCCCCCCTACCATGGTGGGGAAGGCCATGGCCCCTGTCGTTCACTTTCGCGCCGCTGTCGCACTCGCCGGCCGCTTCCCCGCCCTTGCCGGGGTCGATCTCTGCCTCGAGCAGGGAGAGGTCGTCGTCGTGGTGGGTGCCAACGGGGCGGGCAAGACGAGCCTCCTGCGCGGCGTGTGCAGGGCTTTTGCCCGTCGCCGCGGGCGAGGCATCCGTCCTCGGGGTCGACCTGACCACGGACCACACGTCAGTGCGCCGCTACGTCGGCCTCTTGGGTCACGCCGCCCCCCTCTACGACGAGCTCAGTGCGGCGGAGAACGTCCGCTTCGCCGTCCGCGCCCTCGGTCTCCCCGTTCGGAGTGCGGAGGGGGCGCTCGACCGGCTCGGCCTGACCGGCCGCCTGCGCACGACCCCGGCCGGTCGGCTCTCGGCCGGGCAGCGCCGCCGCGTCGCGCTCGCGGCCCTCCTGGCCCGCCGCCCCGCGCTGTGGCTGCTCGACGAGCCCCACGCCGGGCTCGATGCTGCCTCGCGTACCCTGCTCGGGCAGCTGATCGGCGAGGCCGTGACGGACGGGGCGACGGTCTTGCTGTCCTCCCACGAACCTCAGCTGTCGATCCCGCTCGCCGACCGCGTCGTGTCGATGGGTGGGGGACGTGTGACCGGCGAGGAACCCGGTGGGCGTCGCATCGTCCTTGCCGCAGTTCCGGCCGTCCCGCCCGGCGCCGCCGCCGGCGGCGTGGGGGCCACCCATGTGGCATGACGCCGTGCTGGTGGCCGGGAAGGACCTCCGGATCGAGGCGCGCTCGCGCGTCGCGCTGTGGCAGGTCGTCCCCTTCGCCTTCCTCGTCCTCGTGCTCCTCGCGTTCGCCATCGGTCCGGACCAGGCGGCGCTGCGCCGCGCCGCTCCGGGGATCTTCTGGGTGGCCCTGTTGTTCTCGACGGTGCTGGCGATCCAGCGCAGCGTGGCCGTCGAGTCCGGCGAGGGCACCCGGGACGGCCTGCGCCTCTCGGGCATCGACCCGGCGGGCATCTTCTTGGGCAAGGCGGCCGCGGTCGGGATCCAGCTCCTGGCGCTCCAGCTCGTGCTGTGGGCCGGCGTCACCTTCCTCTTCGACGTGCGGGTCCACGTGGTGTGGCTCGCCGTCACGGCGAGCCTGCTGGCGACGGTCGGGCTGGCGTGTGCCGGGGTCCTCTACGGCGCCCTCTCGGCGGGTCTGCGCGTGCGGGACACGCTGCTGCCGCTCCTCGTGCTGCCGGTGCTCGCCCCCGTCCTGCTCGCCGGATCGAAGGTGTGGGAGGCCGCGCTGGACGGCAACGCTGCGTCAGGGACCCAGTGGCTCAAGATCCTGGTCCCGTTCGCGGTCATCTACCTCGTGGTGGGCATCGTTCTGTACGGGCCGCTGCAGGAGGCGGCGTGAGCGCGCCCACGGTCCTGCGCTCGCGGCCACGCTGGCTCGACGTGGTGGGCATCGTGGGCATCGTCGCGCTGGGCTTCACCGTGTGGCTCGGCTTGTGGATCACCCCGCCCGACGTCGTCCAGGGCAACCTGGCCCGCTTGCTCTACATCCACCCGCCGCTCGCGACGGTGGCGCTCTACTGGGTGGGCGCAGTGGCGGCCGGCGGCAGCCTTCTCTACCTGTGGCCCCGGACGCGCTCGCTCTTCTGGGACCGCCTCGCGGCGTCCGCCGTCGAGGTGGGCGCCGTGTTCTCGGCCCTCACACTGGTGACCGGGTCGCTGTGGGGCCGGCCGGCCTGGGGCACCTGGTGGACCTGGGACGCCCGGCTCACGTCCACCGCGCTGCTCCTGCTGCTCGAGATCGGCTACCTCGCGCTCCGGCGTGTGCCGGCCGATCCCGCGGTCCGGGCCCGGCGCTGCGCGGTGGCCGCGCTGCTCATCGCCGTCGACATCCCGCTGGTCCACTTCTCGGTGGACTGGTGGAACACGCTGCACCAGGGGGGCACCTTCATCGACCCGGGTTTCAAGATCCACGCCTCGGCCTCCATGTCGTGGACGTTCCTGCTGGGGTTCGTCGCCCTCTCGCTGGTCTTCGTCTGGCTCCTCGGCGTGCGCTACCAGGTCGAGGTGCTGCAGGACGCGGTCGGCGACCAGGAGCTCGAGGTGTCGCTGGCCGAGCGCTGGGACGAGGACACAGAGCACAGCGGCGGCGACCTGGTCGGCCAGGCGCCGGCACCGGGTCGGAGGCGCGCCGTGAGCTACGTCGATGCCGGGTACGCCGTGACGCTCGTGTCCCTGCTCGTCTATGCGGTCGGCCTGCTCCTGCGCCGGCGCCGCTGGGAGCGCGCGCTGAGGATGGTGGAGGCTCCGGCCACCCAGAGCGACGCCGCGCCGGCACTCGGCGAGCGGTCGTGAGCGGCACGACCACCGAGCCGAGCCCTCCGCCCAACCCTCCGACGACCGAGGTTCCTCAGGGGCCCGCGCTGCCGCCGGCCCGTCGTCGGCGGACCAGCCGACGCGTCCTGGTCGTCTTCGCCCTGCTCCTCGTCGCCTTCGTCTTCCTCCTGGTCGAGGGGTTGGGCAGCTCGCTCAATTACTTCGACACGGTCGACCAGGCGCTGGCGCACCGGCAGGCGCTCGGCACCACGACGTTGCGTCTGGAGGGGACGGTCGTCCCCGGAACCATCCGTGCCACCGCCACCGGCTCGGACTTCGACATCTGCCAGGGGCCCCACGTCGTGCACGTGGCGAACGCCGGCAGCCCGCCCGACCTGTTCCAGGCCAGGATCCCCGTCGTCGTCGTCGGCCACTTCACGTCGGACACGTCGAACGACTTCGCATCCAACTCCATCCTGGTGAAGCACTCCGCCACCTACAGCGACCAGCATCCGAACCGGGTGAAGGTCAAGGCGACCGGGCCGGCCTGCTGATGATCGACGCCCATCTCGGGACGATCGGCGTGTGGCTCGCCTTCGTGGCGAGCATCGTCGGGGCGATCGTGCTCCTCGCCGGTCTGGTCTCGCGCCGTGACGCCGCCGCGTCGCCGGTGCGGGCCGCGGGCGACGGCAGGCTGCTGGCCCCCGTCCTGCTGGTGGGCGCCCTCCTCGCCGTGGGTGCGATGGAGCACGCCCTCGTCACCCACGACTTCGCGCTCGCCTTCGTGGCCGAGAACAACAGCACGGTCACCCCCCTGCTGTACTCCATCACCGGGATGTGGTCGGCGCTGGCCGGCTCCATCCTGTTGTGGGGCCTCATCCTCTCCGTGGTCTCGTCCATCTTCGTCTGGCGCTACCGGCGCCAGGCCGCCGACCCGGTCATCCGCTGGGCCACCTTCGTCCTCTACGTCGTGTCCGCCTTCTTCTTCGGCCTGATGATCGGGCCGGCCAACCCCTTCGTCACCGCGTCCGGGGTGACGAAGGGCCTCGGGCCCAACTCGCTCTTGCAGGACAACCCCCTGGTGGCGATCCACCCACCACTGCTCTACGTCGGGTTCGTCGTCTTCACGGTGCCGTTCGCGTTCGCCATCGGCATGCTGGCGACGGGCCGGGTGGGCGATCGCTGGCAGATCGAGTGCCGTCGCTGGACCCTGGTGGCGTTCACGTTCCTGTCCGTCGGCATCGTGCTGGGTGCCTGGTGGTCGTACCAGGTCCTCGGATGGGGTGGCTTCTGGGGCTGGGACCCGGTCGAGAACGCCGCCCTGCTTCCCTGGCTCTGCGGGACGGCCTACCTGCATTCGGTCCTCGTCCAGGAGCGGCGCGGGCTGATGCGCGTCTGGAACCTGTCGCTGTCCATCGCCACGTTCGCGCTCACCATCCTGGGCACGTTCCTCACCCGCTCGGGTGTCATCACCTCGGTGCACGCCTTCTCCCAGTCGACGATCGGCCCGCTCCTCATCGGTTTCTTCTTCGCCGTCGTGATCGTCGGGTTCGGCCTGATCGCCTGGCGCGGCGACCGCCTCCGCTCGCCCGGGGGCATCGACGCCCCGCTCGGCCGGGAGGGGGCGTTCCTCCTCAACAACGTGCTGTTCGTCGGCTTCGCCTTCGTCGTGTTGCTCGGCACCGTGTACCCGCTCCTCTACGAGGCGCTGACGCAGCAGCAGGTGACCGTCGGCGCGCCGTTCTTCAACACGGTGGCCGTGCCGGCCGGGCTGACCCTGCTGTTCCTGATGGCCGTCGCGCCTGTGCTCAGCTGGCGCAAGATGAGCGGCGCCGTGCTGTGGCAGCGCCTCGTCATCCCGGTGTGGATCGGCGTGGGCACGGTGGTGCTGTGCGTGGCGCTGGGCCTGCGCGGCGCTGCGACGCTGATCGGTTTCGGGCTGGGTGCGATGGCCGCCGCCACGGCGGCCCGCGCGCTCGTGCTCTCGGTGCGTGCGGCCCACACGCGGCACGTCGGCTGGTGGCGCGGGTTGGTGGGGCGAGCCAACGGCGGCATGATCGTGCACCTGGGCGTCGTGCTCCTCGCCGTCGGGGTCATCGCCGCCACCTCCTACCGCCACCAGGCGGAGCTCCCGCTGCACCGGGGCACGCCGTTCACCTTCGACGGGCACAGCTTCACGTTCGAGGGACTGCGCACGGTTTCCGCGCCCTCGCGCACGGCCCAGCAGGCCCTGGTCAAGGTGGACGGCAGGGTGTTCGCACCGGCGACGACCAGTTTCGGCAGCGCGCTGTCGGTCGTGGGCACGCCGGCCATCGACTCGGGGCTCTGGGGCGACGTGTACATGACCTTCGACGCCGTGGGGGGACTGGGCGCGGCCTCGGGGAACCAGGCGATCGACAACCTGCCGCGGGGGTCGGTGGCGATCGGCGTGGTGGTCGAGCCGCTCGTGGCCTGGCTCTGGGCCGGCGGCCTCCTGATCGGCCTCGGGGGTGTGCTCGCGCTCGTGCCGGGGTCCCGGCGGAAGGCGACCGAACCGGCGTCCGCGCCGCCGGGGCTCGTGACCGGCGCCGAGACCGACGGGCACCACGACGAGCGGGATCAGGCTCCCGAGCCGGTGGGCGCCCTGGTCGCCCGCGGGGTCAGCCCGGCATGACGGGCCACCGCCGCCACCCGGTGCGCTGGGTGGCGGGCGCCGTCCTCCTGGTCCTCGTCGTCGTCGGCATGGTCCTGGCGACGCGTACACCGCAGCAGGCGACAGCGGTCGCCAGCCCCCTGTTGGGGCACCCGGCACCCACGATCACGGGGACCGACCTGAGCAACCGCTCGCGGGTCTCCCTTGCGTCACTGCGGGGCCGCTACGTCGTCATCAACTTCTTCGCCAGCTGGTGCATCCCCTGCCAGGAGGAGGCACCCGATCTCTCGCGCTTCCACTACACGCAGGCCCATACGCAAGGTGGCGCAGCCATGGTGAGCGTCGTGTTCCACGACACCACGGGAACCGCACGAGCCTTCCTGCAGTCCAACGGTGACCTGTGGCCGGCTGTCAGCGACCCCGGCGGCCTGATCGCCGAGCACTACGGGGTGACCGCGCCGCCGACGACCTTCGTCGTCGATCCCGCCGGCCGGGTGGCGGCGGTCCTCGAGGGGCCGGCAACGCAGAAGAACCTGGAGTCGTTCCTGAAGGCCGCCGGCGCGCCGGCGCGTGCGACCGGTGGGTGAGCGCACCACCCGGCTGCCCCTGTGGGCGCGGGTTGCGGTCCCGCTCGTCGTCCTGACACTGGCGCTGGTCATCGGGAGTGGTGCCTTCGACCCGGGCTCGCAGACCGTGGCGCAGCGGGCCGCCGCCATTGAGGCGAACGTGCGCTGCCCCTCCTGCACCGACCTCTCGGTCGCCCAGTCCAACGCGACGACGGCCATCGCCGTGCGCCACCAGATCGAGGGCATGGTGGCTGCCGGCCGCACCACCTCCGCCATCGACCAGGTGCTCGTGGCCGAGTACGGCCAGACCATCCTCTTGGTCCCACCCGACACTGGCGGAGTCCCGCTCATCTGGCTCGTCCCGCTCGTCCTGGGCGGCGCCGCACTGGTGGGCGTCGGCGTCGTCTTCTGGCGGCGGAGCCGCGCCTTCGACGCGCTCAAGGCGGGAGAACCCGTCGCATGACGGTCGAAGGGTCGCCCAAGGTGGTGGGGGCGGGGGAGTCGACACCCGACGACCGCTGGTACCTCGCCGACGAGCGCGAGTTCCTCCGGCGCTCCCTCGACGACGCGGACCGCGAGCATGACGCCGGCGACCTCTCCGACGCGGACCACGCCGTCCTCGTGACGCGGGACGCGGCGCGCCTGGCCGAGGTGGAGGCCGAGCTCGCCGCCCTGGGACCCGAGCCGGCCGCGGCGGCGCCCTCGCCGGTGGACCAGGTGCCCGAGCGGCGGCCCCTGCCCGTGTGGCGCCGGGTGGGGATCGTCGTGGCCTGCCTGCTGATCGCCGCCGGGGCCGGCGTCCTCGTGGTGCACTACGTGCAGTCCCGCCAGCCCGGCCAGTCGTCGTCGGGGAGTGTGAGCCTGTCGGAGGCCCAGCTGATAGAGCAGCAGTTGCAGCAGGCGCAGGTGCAGAACAACAAGGGCGATACCAAGGGCGCACTCGAGCTGTACAACAAGGTGCTGTCGGAGGATCCGTCGAACCCGGTGGCGTTGGCTGACGCGGGCTATCTGCAGTGGAACGTGGGGTCGGCGGCCCATGTGGCGGCGCTGGTGCGGATCGGGCGGGCCGAGATCGAGACCGCAGTCAAGAACTCGCCCACCTTCTCCCAGGGTCACCTCTTCTACGGACTCGTCCTCGAGAACCAGGACCACAACCACGCGGCAGCGGTGGCCCAGTTCAACGACTTCCTCGCCGACGGGCCGCCTGCCGGCGAGGTGGCGCAAGCGGCGCCGCTGGTCGCCGGGGCGTACCAGGGGGCAGGTGTCCCGCTCCCCGCCGCCTTCTCGAGTGCGGCGAAGGGGTCGTCAGCTCCGTAACGTCCGCAGGTCGGCCACGACCCGGGCGAAGGCGTCGGCGAAGGTGGCACAGTCCGCGTCGGTCGTGCTCCAGCCCACGCTGACCCGCAACGAGTGATTCGGGTCGGCGCCCATCGCCTCGAGCACGGGCGAGGGCTCGATGCTCTCCGACGAGCACGCGGAACCCGAGTGGACGGCCACGCCCGAGCGGTCGAGGCCGATCAGCACCGGCTCGGCCTCGACGCCGTGGACGCCGAGGCACACCATATGGGGCAGCCGCTCAGGCACGGTGGCACCGACCACGTCGACCCCGTCGACCGCCAGCGCCGCATCGACGACCGCCGCGATCTGCCGCCGGGCCGTCTCGGCCTCCGTCGCGATGAGTTGCTGGCTCCCCGCGTCCAGCGCCGCCGCCGCGGCCCCGAAGCCGATCAGCGCGGGGATCGGCTCGAGCCCCGCCCGCCGACCGCGCTCCTGTTCGCCGCCCACCAGGAGCGGCTCGAACCTGCTGCCACGCCGGACGACCAGGGCGCCCGCTCCGGGCACCCCCCCCAGCTTGTGGGCGCTCACGCTGACCAGGTCGGCGTCGAGCGCGGTCAGATCGGTCGGCACGTGGCCACAGGCGGCCGCGGCGTCCACGTGCACGTGCACGCCGGCCTCGCGGCACAGCCCGACGACCTCTCCAACCGGTTGGAGGGTCCCCACCTCATGGTTGCCCCACTGGCAGTGCACGAGTGCAGGACGCGGTGCCGAGGACGACGCGAGGCGCTGGCGCAGCGCGTCCACGTCGAGGCGGCCGGACCCGTCGACGCGCAGTTCCTCGACCGGTGCCGCGCGCGGAGGCGTCCCTGACCGCGGAGTGCTCGACCGCGGCGCACAGGACGGGCGCGCCCGGTGCGGCACGGGTCGCTCCCCAGACCGCCGCGTTGATGGCCTCCGTACCGCCGGAGGTGAAGACCACCTGTCGGGGGACGACACCGAGCAACCCGGCGACCTGCTCGCGCGCCGCGCTCCGAGCGCGTCGCGGACGGTGCGACCCTCCTCGTGCAGCCGGCCGGGGTCGCCGGAGGAGAGGGTGGTCCACCAGGTCAGTGCAGCGATTGCCTCGGGCCGTGAGGGCGTCGTGCTGGCGTGGTCGAGGTAGGTGCGAGCCACGAGGGCTCAAGCAGACGCGGTGCAGGCGTCGTCGCCGCGGGCCCGCGACGACAGGATCACCGGCAGGGCGCGCTGCGACGCGGTGCCGCACAGACCGGACAGCAGTCCCTTGATCATGCCCCGGTCCACGGCGCACAGGACGGGGTTGGTACTGCTGGCGTCACCGAAGGGGCACTGCTCGGCGATGACCGCCGTGGTCTCGCCCCGGTCCTCGGCGTGAGCGGCGAAGCCGTGCGCGGTCAGGGTCTCGGCCACGACGTGCATGGCGGCGCGGACGGTCCGTTGTCCCTCGGTGGGCGTCATCCGCGACGCCAGTGAGCGGCCGTACTCCTCGCCCACATGGGCCGCCATCTCCTCCGCCTCCTCGGGGCCGAGGCGCCGCATGGCCTCCCCGAGCAGACGCATGAGGAGGTCGTCCCGGCGCTGCATGAGGCCCAGCGTCAATTCCTCCTCCACGCAGAAGTAGCGCTTGGAGGGGCGGCCGGCCCCGGCCGCGTTGCGCCCCGTCTCGACCCGGAGGTAGCCGCCGTCGACGAGCCGCTGGAGGTGGTGGCGCGCAACGTTGGGATGGAGGGAGAAGGTGGTGGCGACCTCGGTCGCGGTCACCCCGGGCACGGCACGGACGTTGAGGAAGATGTCGCGCCGGGTCGGGTCGCCGAACGCGGCCGCCACCGCGGCGACGGCGGCGCTGAACCGGCCGTCGTCCGATCCGACCGGGTGCTCGGACTCGACGGTGATCGGAGCGGTGCTCACGCTGGGTAGTCTACCGAGGGATCCGCCCTTCGAGCTGGGGTGACGCGAACTGTCCGCCGTCAGGCGCTGCGCCACCACATCCGGATCCTGTCCGAGACGAGGGAGTGCATGGCAGCAGACCAGTCACAGATCGAGGCTGCATTGAACGCGATCGAGGACCCGGAGCTCGGCCTCACGCTCGGCGACCTCGGCCTGGTCCGCGCGGTGCGTCCCCGGCGTCGCCGGGTGCTGATTGAGGTCGCCTTGCCAGTGGCGGCGTGGCCCGGCACCGAAGAGCTGGCCGAGGAGATCCACCGTGTCGCCCTCGGCGTGCCCGGGGTCGACGAGGTGGAGCTCGAGTTCGTGGTGATGACCGACGAGGAGCGGACCGGGCTGCGCCACCGCCTGCGCGCCGGCATGCTCGGCGACAGTGCAGGCGACGGCGACAGTGCAGGCGATGGCCTCAGTGACCACGGGCATGGGCACGGCCACGCTGGACACGGCCATGCGCCCGCCGCAGTGTTGCCTGCCTTCCTGGGTCCCGACGCCAAGACCCGCGTCATCGGTGTGTCCTCGGGGAAGGGTGGCGTGGGGAAGTCCACGGTAACGGTGAACCTGGCCATCGCCCTGGCGCAGTCGGGGCATCGTGTCGGTCTGCTCGATGCCGACGTCTACGGCTTCTCCGTCCCCAAGATGCTCGGCACCGACCACGACCCCGTCATCATCGGCGACATCGTCATCCCGACCTCGGCCCATGGTGTCCGCTGCCTTTCCATGGGCTACTTCGTACCCGACGACCAGCCGGTCATCTGGCGTGGCCCGATGCTGCACAAGGCCATCCAGCAGTTCCTGACCGACGCCTACTGGGGCGACCCCGATTTCGTGCTGGTCGACATGCCGCCCGGCACCGGTGACGTCGCGTTGACGCTGGCCGAGGTGATGCCACGAGCGGAGATCGTGGTCGTGACGACGCCCCAGCCGGCGGCGCAGCGCGTCGCGCAGCGCTCTGCCTTCGCGGCGCGTCGGCTCAAGTTGTCCGTACGCGGCGTCATTGAGAACATGAGCTGGTTCACGGGCGACGACGGCACCCGCTACGAGTTGTTCGGATCCGGCGGGGGAGAGACGTTGGCCGCCGACCTCGGCGTTCCCTTGCTGGGCACGGTGCCGATGGTGAACGCCGTGCGCCTGGGCGGGGACGAGGGCCATCCGGTCGTGGCGGTCGACCCGGAGAGCGAGGCGGGACGGACGTTCAAGGCGATCGCCGAGAAATTGGCCGCCCTCGGCCCGGCCCGGGTCTACCGGCGCGAGCTCAGCCTGCGCTGAGTTCGGCAAATGGGTGAGCCATCGGTCGCCTGAAGCCGGGGGCGAACGGACCGACGGTGTCCCAGCATCCCGGCCAACCGGGCAGCCCACTCCTGCACGTGCAGGCTGGTCCGACCTGCATCGTCCTGTGGCCCGGATCGACTTCGGGTCCGCGGCGAGACTTCCTACCCGACGGCCGTGTTCAACGCTTCCGTGATGTCGTCTATCGCCGTCTGCTCGGACTCGCTCACTTCCTGACCATGCTCCCGGTGAGCGGCTGCGACCTTGTGGGACAACGTGACGATGAACCGGCGGTATTCTTCGACCTCTTCCGGCGTTGCTTTGCTCGCAAGCAGAGCGACCGAATCTCGCAGGTGTTGCAGTCCGTGTTGCCTGAGCTCTTCGGGCAAGTGATAGTGCGTGTGATCCCGCTCAGGTTTCGCCGCGACGATCTCATCGAGAAGTTCGCTCTTCCCGTGCTGCTGGCGGGCCTCGACATAGGCCTTCGCCATGGCGATGGTCTCGCGAAAAGAGCCGCCTCGTTGGGCGGTGACCACGATCATTCCTGCACTGGGAGGCGCTTCCAAAATCAGCTGCCATTCCTCAGCCGTGAAATCAGACTTCGAGGTCATCGCCAGTCTCCGATCTCTCAAACGCCATCTTCGTACGTCGCACGCACCGTAGCGGCTGCCCGTGCACGCCGGCGGCCCTGCGGCAGTCGCGAGCCACAGCCAACTCACGGATCTGCTCCCTCGACGTGCAAACGAGGCACCCACGTCCCGGCGAACGAGGGCGCCCTCTCGGTGGGCCATTGACGATGGACTGACCACCTCCGTCAAGCGCTCGCCGATCCCTCAACCCCGTGTCCCAGGCGGACAGAGCTGGATGATCCGGACGAGCGAGCGGTAGTCCGATGCGCAGGGCACAATGAGAAGCGTGGGCGAATCCGAGGTTCGGTACACGCACGCAGGCGATGTCGATATCGCCTGGTCAGTGATGGGGAACGGCCCGATTGACATCCTCTACGTGCCGGGCTTCATCTCGCACCTCGATCTGGCCCGGGAGCTTCCCGTGTTCGACGCCGTGATCGGGCGGCTCGGTCGCCTCGGGCGGGTGTTGACGTTCGACAAGCGTGGCACGGGCCTGTCCGGCCGCGATCTCGGATTTGGCAGCCTGGCCGAGCGGGCCGACGACATCCGCGTGGTGATGGACGCCGCGGGATGGGATCGTGCGCATCTGGTCGGGATCTCCGAGGGTGGGCCGCTCTCCCTGTTGTTCGCAGCATCGTTTCCGGAGCGCGTCCAGAGCCTCGTACTCTACGGGTCCTTCGCGTGCCTGCTACCGGAGGACGACCCAGCGAGCGCCGATTTCGACGTGCCGCGATTTCTCGACTACATCGAACGCAATTGGGGAACGGGCCAGCTCCTCGGAGCCTTCGTCCATGCACCCCCTGACCCTGCGATCCTCGAACAACTGGGACGGTACGAACGCGCCTGTGCGTCGCCACGCCTCGTTGTCGAGGTCATGCGATCGAATATGGCAATCGACGCCCGACCGATACTGCCGGCGATTTCGACGCCTGCGCTCGTCATACACCGAGCTGACGATCCGATCGTCGGCGTTGCCCGTGGGCGTGCCATGGCCTCCGGACTCCGGAACTCACAGTTCGTTGAGCTTGCTGGTGACATGCATTGTGGGTGGGATGCCCGCGAGTGGGCCCCTGCACTCGACGCGATGGAAGAATTCCTCACAGGCACGCCGGCTGGTCATGGCGACATCGACCGGATACTGGCAACGGTGCTCTTTACGGACATCGTCGAGTCGACACAAGTGGCCACACAGGCCGGCGACCACTTGTGGCATGACATCCTCAATCGTCACGATTCTGAGACTCGTCGGATCGTGGCCAAGTTCGGGGGTCGTGTTGTGAAGCACACGGGCGACGGCACACTTGCGACTTTTGACAGCCCCACACGCGCCGTGCATTGTGCACGCGCCCTGCGCGACGGTCTCGGCAGGGAAGGAATCGCGATCCGTGCAGGACTTCATACCGGGGAGATCGAGCGCCGAGGGGACGACATCGCCGGTATTGGCGTCCATATCGGTGCCCGTATCGCGGGATTGGCGGGACCGGAGGAAATTCTCGTCGTCGCGCACCGTGCACGACCTCGTGGAGGGCTCGGATCTTCGATTCGAGGACCGCGGCATGCAGGCGCTGAAGGGGGTCTCGTCGGACTGGCAGGTATTCACATTGATCTGAGTCAGAGGGAGACCGAACAAGATCCGCAAAGCAGTGCCGGTCTTCGGGCCGCATAATGGAGCGGTGACCGACCTTCGGCTGGCTCTCTGTCAATCCGCCTCCAGTGGCGATCCACGGGCCAACCTCGAGAAGGGATTGGCCGTATGTTCGAGGGCCGCCCAAGAGGGGGCGGACATCGCAATCCTGCCGGAGATGTGGCAAATCGGTTACGCCCCCTGCCCTGATGACGAGGCTGGACGGGCGAGGTGGCAGGAGATGGCCATCGCCCGTCACGATCCATGGGTGAGCGCATTCAGAAGGGCCGCGTCCGACCTGAACTTGGCGATTGTGGTGACATTCCTGGAGCGGTGGCCTGGTTCCCCTCGGAACACCGCCCTGCTCATCGACCGGCATGGTCAAGATGCTCTTTGCTACGCCAAGGTTCATACGTGTGACTGGGGAATGGAGAAGGCCCTCACGCCCGGAGACACCTTCGAGGTCGCTCGGCTCGACATCGAAGGCGGGTTCGTCGACGTCGGCGTCATGATCTGCGCTGACCGCGAGTTCCCCGAGTCGACGCGTGAACTGATGCTTGGCGGCGCTGAACTCATTCTGGTTCCGAACGCGTGTCCCATGGCCGGCGAGCGGACCTCTCAGCTTCGGTCCCGAGCCTTCGAAAATATGACCGCCATCGCAACGGTGAACTATGCGGCTCCCGACCAAGACGGCCATTCCAGCGTCTTTGACGGAATGGTCTACGAAGAGAATGGCCAACCGAACGGCCAACAGCGTGAGCAGTGCATTCTCGAGGCAGGCGATGGGGAGGACGTCTACCTCGCCACGCTCAGTCTGGACGCACTCAGGGAGTACCGAGGGCGTGAGACGATGGGAGACGCATACCGGAAACCCAGTGCGTACAGACGCCTGCTGTCCGACGCACAAGGCGTGCCGGTCTTCGATCGGACCGACTCGCGCAGAGGATCTGTGATCACAGAGGGCTGAGCGCGGTGCGCTCAAGACCAGCCACAGATGGTCAAGAGGGCTGCCCAGATCGACTCGTTGAACCGTTCGCCCCCGATCCCGGGCGACGGAACGACTCCGCCTTGACGACCTCAGCTTGCGCTGAGTCGGGAGGCGCGTGTCGGGCTCAGCCCCCACTTGAGGTTGGCGACATCGCGTGCGTTACTGCGGTACAGCACGACCTGATCTCGGCCCAAGCGCTTGGCCTCGTACATGGCGTTGTCCGCATCGCGGAGCAGCATCGCCGGAGCGGCGGCACCATCCTCGGTGACGACGACGCCGACGCTCGCCGTGACGACGAGGTGTGCGTCGCCGATCGCCACCGGCGCGCTCAGACCTCTCCGGATGCGCTCCGCCATGTCCAGTGCGTCCGCCTCATGGTCCACCTCGGCGATGGCGACGAACTCATCGCCACCGAAGCGAGCCACCACGTCGACCCCCCGCGTCATGGCGGTGAGGCGGTTCGCCATCTCGTTCAGCACCATGTCGCCGGCCGAATGGTCGGCCCGGTCGTTCACGAGCTTGAAGCGGTCGAGATCGATGAACATCACCGCAAGCGCAGCGCGGCGCCGCCCGACGTGGCGCAGGGACTCGTGGAGACGGTCCATGAACAGGCTCCGGTTGGCCAAGCCGGTCAAGCCGTCGTGCGAGGCCTGGAAGGCCATTTGCTCGGCCATCTCGCAGCGTTCGATGGCGAGCCCCACCATGCTGGCCAGCTCGTCGAGCTTGTGGAGCTCGACGCTACCGAAGTAGGGCATGTAGGGGCTGATCTTGACGGCCAGCGAATGCGTGGCTCCGCTGGTGGTCCGCACCGTGATCTGACCGGCGGTCTCACCGCCGCCGGCCCGGCCACCACCCACTTCACCCTCGGCGTCCCAGGCGGCGAGGCCCTCGCTGTCGAGCCAGACCGGGTAGCGGGCGACCACGGTCCCGTCCCTCGTGAGGAGGGCGGCCTCGCTGGCACCGACGAGTGCGCAGACGGGGGGGAGGAGGTGCTCTGCGACGTCCCGCGAGTCGCCGGCCGACACCAGCTCATCGATGGCCCGGCGGAACGCGAGGTCCTCCTTGCGGCTCAGGAAGACACGGACGGAGGACGGGAGGACGAGCGCCATGAGGAACAGGATCCCCATCGCCACGGTGACCGCCTGGGTCACGAGTTCGACCGTCGGTCCCTGCAGGCCGAATGCCACCACCACGACCTGCACCTCGAGCCCGGCGACGGCGACGGCGAGGAGGCGCATCCGGACCGAGGCGATGAGCGGCTCACCCCGTCCGGCCGTGAACAGGCGGATGACGACGTAGGAAGACAGGAAGCCGAAGGCGACGGCGAACGCGACGCGGTAGGCCAGGAAGTGAGGCGGTGGTTGGGCTCCCGGGGCAGGCAGGTAGCTGAGAGCGAAGGTGAATGCGATGATGCCGACGGTCACCGCGGCCGCGAGCGATCGCATTCCGAGGCTCGGCGTACGGAACGACGCCGCGAAGCGGAAGAGGCAGTACGGCATCAAGAGCAGCAGCGCGACGAAGGACTTGGCCACGAACTGGTGGGTGACGAGGGTCGGATCGATCTTGACCGTGAGGGACAGCCCGCCGAGGATGGCGAAGGAGAGCGCGACCCATCCCGCGCCGGCGATCCGGTGGCGTACCCACTGCAGTGCGGTGAGCGCGGCCAGCAGGACGAACTCCACCAGGGAGACGTTCGACAGGACCTGAGTCCAGTGTGTCACGTTGTGAGCCCCTCCTCCGCTGCCTCGCCACGGTCATCGAGGCCGACAACGGTCCCCTCTCCAGGTCAGCCAGACCCTGAACTCCGTTCCAACTCTACCGTCCGGGGGTGCCGCGCCGGCGGCATTTCACGCGTCGTTCACCTTTTGCCGGGATCACGGTCCCGACCGTCACGCGGCGAGCGAACGACGACGACGTCACGACGACGTGACGACGACACGACGCGAAGCCGATGCGACAAGGACGCGACGACGACGGCGACGCGGCTCACGTGCGCCCCGGTCGAACCGGCAAGGGGGTGCGCCGATCGATGGCGGGTCGTCCGGCCGGCGCGGCGTCGCGCTCGGACCGGGTCCCAGAGCGGGCCTGCCGCGTCCCGTGCCGCGACGCCCTCATACGGACCCTTTCCCAAACGTACGTTTGACACGATACCGTGCCCGGTCGCAGTCTCCCAGCCCGTTCTGGGCCCCCCCAGCGCTGTCCTCGCTACTGTGGCGCGGCGCGGCGGCCGCACGGGAGGTGGCATGGCGCAGGACTGGGCACGGCCCGTAGTGCACTGGGAGATCGAGGCCAAGGATCCGGAGCGGCGAGCGCGCGTTCTACGCCCAGCTGTTCAATTGGCAGATCGGTGACGGCTTCATCATGGAGATCCCCGCCGGCATCGGTGGCCCCGAGCCCGGCCCCGCCGGGCACATCCGCGGCAGCGAGCGGTCCGGGGTGACGCTCTACGTGCAGGTGGCCGACCTGGGCGCCTCGTTGGAGCGGTCGGTCGCCCTCGGCGCCACCGTCGTGGCCGAGCCCTTCGACATCCCCGGCGGCCCGACGTTGGCCGGCATCACCGACCCCGAGGGCAACCCGCTCATGCTGGTCCAGGCCTGACGGTGTCGATCGTCGAGATCACCACCTTCCGGTTGGCCGAGGGGGTCACCGACGACTCGTTTCTCGCGCTCGACCGGAGGATCCAGACCGAGCTGGTGCCGAACCAACCGGGGTTCCTGCGCCGCACGACCGCACGCCACGGCGAGGACTGGCTGGTCGTCACGCTCTGGGCATCCGATGCCGATGCGGCGGCCTTCCAGCGCGCCGCGGAGGGCGACCCGCTCCAAGCCGAGCTTCAGCACGCCATGGAGGCGGGCACCTTGCACCTCACCCGGTACACGACGCTCGACTGAGGTGGAGCTCACCGACCACAAGGTCACCCGGTACGAGGTCAGTGACCGCGTGGCGACCGTGACGCTGCACCGCCCCGAGCGGCTCAACGCCTGGACGGGCCGCATGCACGCCGAATACCGCGCGCTGCTCGAGAGAGCAAGCTCGGATCCGGCCGTCCGCGTCATCGTGGTCACGGGGTCGGGCCGGGGCTTCTGTGCCGGAGCGGACGCCCGCGCCCTCGAGGGCCATGTCGCCGCGTGGCGCCTACGACGCCGGGCTGGGCGACGACGTGGCCACGCCGGGCTACGGGGTGCGCCCCGAGTTCGACGCCGACTTCGCCTACCACTTCGGGATCCCCAAGCCCATCATCGCCGCCGTCAACGGCCCCGCGGCGGGCGTGGGGCTCGTGCTGGCCTGCTACTGCGACCTGCGGTTCGCCGCCCGGGGCGCCAAGCTGACCACGTCCCACGGGCGGCTCGGATTGCCCGCCGAGTACGGGCTGTCGTGGCTGCTGCCCCGCCTGATCGGGGTGACCCGCGCCGCCGACCTCCTGCTCTCGAGCCGGGTCGTGCTCGCCGAGGAGGCCGAGCAGCTCGGGTTGGTCAACCGTGCCCTCCCGGCGGCCGACCTGCTGCCGCACACCTATGCCTACGCCCGGCAGCTCGCCACGGAGATCGCGCCATCGTCGTTGGCGGTGACGAAGTTGCAGCTCTACCGCGACCTGCACGCGGACGTGGCCGCGTCGGTGCACGACGCCGGGACGCGCCTGGCCGACATGATGCGTGGTGCCGACTTCGCCGAGGGAGTGGCCGCGCTGACCGAGAAGCGCCCGCCGGACTTTCCCGACGCGTCCGCCTGAGCCGCCCGGGCCTCAGCCGTCGACGCCGGCCGGCAGCTTGGCGGGATCCCAGCCGAGGAGCGCCACGGCCTGGCGGAAGGCGAAACGGTCCGTCATCCCGGCGACGTAGGTGACGGCGGCGTGCACGGCGTCCGCGCTGCCGGCAACGACGTCGGATGCTTCGCGGGCAGAGGCGGCGCGGTCGGTGATCAGGTGCGGCCGGTCCGAGAAGTGCTCGACGAGCGCGCGGAGCACGCTGACCACGGCCTCGCCCTGACGCAGCGACGCATCGCGCAGGTAGATGCGCTCGTAATTGCAGGCCCTGAATGCCGCCAGCGCCTCGGCACCCTCTTCCTCCATGCCGACCTGGCCGGTGCGGAGCGTGGCCGAGACGACGCCCATGATGAACGCGCCGAGCTGGGCGCTGCGGCGCTCGCCGCACAGCGACCGGACCGCAGCGGGCAGCTGGTGCGGCGCGACGATGCCGGCCAGGACGGCGTCCTCCCAGTCGTGGCAGACGTAGGCGATGCGGTCGGCCCAGCTGACCACCTCGCCCTCGGGGGTCGACGGCGCGGGGCGCGACCAGCTGTGGTTGGCGACGCCGTCGACCGTCTCGGCACACAGGTTGAGCGGCGCCAGGGAGACCAGTGCGCCCCAGGGCGCGTGGTCGAACCCCCCCGGCACGTAGGGGTCCAGCGCGTCCTCGCTGGCGTGGCCACCGGGACCGTGGCCGCAGTCGTGACCGAGCGCCACGGCCTCGGTGAGCGCCACGTTGAGGCGGCAGGCCCGTGCGATCGCCGTGGCGACCTGCGCCACCTCGAGCGCGTGGGTGAGGCGGGTGCGCTGATGGTCCTGGGGGAACACGAAGACCTGCGTCTTGCCCGCCAGCCGGCGGAAGGAGGTGGCGTGGAGGATGCGGTCGCGGTCGCGCTCGAAGCAGGTCCGCCACTCGTCGGCCGGCTCGGGCTCCTGCCGGTTGCCCGCGCCGGTGGGACGGGAGGCGCCGGGGGCCAGCAGCGTGTCCTCGAGCTCCTCGCGCTCCTCGCGCCCGTGCGGCACGGCACACGCGTCCGGGTCCGCGGGGACGGGCTCTCGGGCCGGAGCGATGCGTGCGTGCGAGTCGGCATGGGCCAGGCGGACCGGACCCGAGTAGCCGGCCATCGTCGCTGCCCAGCGGGCACTGCGCTCCGTCTCACCGGACTTCGGCACCCCACGCATGTCATGCAGTCTGCCCGGTCGCTGTAACGTCCTGGTGGCCCCCGGAAGGATCCAGAGGTCCGTGAGAGGAGAGACCAGGTGGACGTGCGCATCGGCATCACCCACACCCCCAAGGAGCTCGAGGTGGAGATGCCCGACGATGCCGACCGCGACGAGGTCGTCGCCGACATCGAGAAGCTGCTCAAGACCGGTGACGGGGTCCTCTGGCTCACGGACCGCAAGGGACGCCGGGTCGGCATCCCGGTGGTCAAGGTCGCCTACGTCGAGGTCGGGGCGCCTTCCTCGGACCGCCGCGTCGGGTTCGGCGCGCCCTGAGGACTGCCGTGGCGGCGGGGCAGGCACGGAGGCGGTGAGCGCGGCCCCGGACCTCCTCGATCTGCGGCTCCTGTTCGTCACCGGCAAGGGCGGTGTCGGCAAGACGACGGTGGCGGCGGGGCTGGCCCAGCTGGCCGCCGAGCACGGCAAACGCGTCCTCGTCTGCGAGATCGACGCCAAGGGCGACGTGACGACGCTCTTCGAGGCGCCCCCCACGGACTTCACGCCCCGTGAGATCGCACCCGGCGTCTGGTCCATGTCGATGGACACCGAGGCTTCGCTACGCGAGTACCTCAAATTGCACCTGCGCATCCCGGTCGTCGGGCGCATCGGTCCGCTGGCCAAGGCGTTCGACTTCGTGGCGACGGCGGCGCCCGGCGTGCGCGAGATCCTGACCGTGGGCAAGCTGTGCTGGGAGGTGCGCGAATCCCACTACGACCTGGTGGTCGTCGACGCGCCCGCCAGCGGCCACATCGTCGGGCAACTGGCCGCGCCCCAGGCCATCAACGACCTGGTCAAGGTCGGGTTGATCCGCAGCCAGACGGACTGGTTGCTCGACATCCTCTCCGACGAGCGCCAGACCGGGCTCGTGGCCGTGTGCACGCCCGAGGAGATGCCGGTGTCCGAGACCCTCGAGCTCGTGACCCGGGTGCGCGAGGAGACCACGGTCCGCACGTCCGCCGTGATCGTGAACCGCGTCCTCCCCGAGCTCTTCGGCCAGCGCGAGGAGGAGATCTTCGAGCAGTTGCGCCAACCCGCCGCCGAGCGCGTGCTCTCGGAGCGGGCCGGCGGCAGCGTCACCCCCGTGCTCGAGGCGGCGCGGCTCGCCGTCACCCTGCGGCGCACCCGCTCGACCCACCTGCAGCGGCTCCAGGCCGGGCTCCCCGCGGACCTGCCGGTGCTCCTGCTCCCGTACCTGTTCGCGCGCAGCTTCGGCGCCCGCACCACGCGCCAGGTGGCCCACGCGCTCGGTGAGGAGCTCGGGCTGTGACGGCGGCCCGCGCCGAGGCGGCCAAGACCGTGGGGCAGCTGCTCGCGGCCAAGGACATCGTCATCGCCTGCGGCCCCGGCGGGGTGGGCAAGACCACGACGGCCGCCTCGCTGGCCGCCACCGCGGTGGTGGAGCAGGGCGGCCGGGTCCTGGTCGTCACCGTCGACCCGGCCCGCCGGCTGGCCGACGCGCTGGGGTTGAAGGGGATCGGGAACGACGAGGTCCGCATCACCGACGATGTGTTCACCGAGGCGGCGGCCCACCCCAGGGGGGAGCTGTGGGCGGCGATGCTCGACACCAAGCAGAGCTGGGACGACCTGATCCGCACCCACGCGCCCGACGAGGAGACCCGCGAGCAGATCCTCGCCAACCCGCTGTACCAGAACATCTCGGGGCGCTTCGTGCAGTCGCACGACTACATCGCCATGGAGCGCCTCTACGAGATCCACTCCGAGGGCAAGTACGACCTCATCGTGGTGGACACCCCGCCGACCCGCAACGCGCTCGACTTCCTCGACGCGCCGCAGCGCATGGCCGACTTCTTCTCGTCCCGGCTGCTGCGCTGGCTCATCGTGCCCTACCGGTCCCGGCTGGTGAACATCGCGTCGAGACCCTTCTACCAGGTGGCCGACCGGATCCTCGGCACGCAGTTCCTGGCCGACATCTCCGAGTTCTTCATCCTCTTCCAGTCGATGTACACCGGCTTCGTCGAGCGCGCCGAGGCGGTGACGCGGCTCCTCTCGGACCGGCGCACCACGTTCATGGTCGTCTCCACGCTCGAGGCCACGCCGATGCGGGAGGCGGAGTTCTTCTCGGCCGAGCTCACGGCGCGCAAGCTGCATCTCGGCGCGATCGTGCTCAACAAGGTGCTGCCCGAGTACCTGCGCGACCCCCGGGCGGACAAGCTGGCCCAGTCGATGGCGGGCCGGGCCACGGAGCTGGCCGAGGGCCTCACCGACGACCCCGTGGTCGCCGCCCGCGTGGTGGGGGAGGTGGCCGAGAGCTTCCTCAACTTCGGCGTGGTGGCCCGCCGCGAGGCCGAGCAGCAGGCGGAGCTGCGGGGCACGCCCGACGTGCTCGTGACCGTGCCGTTCTACGACGCCGACATCTACGACATGACCGGGCTGCTGCAGCTGGGCGCACAGGTCTGGGGCTGAGGCCCGCCAGGGGCGGTCCCGCCGGCGGCCGCCCCGGGCGCGGCGCCTACCATGCGTCCCATGGCCAGCCTGGTGGATCCCGAGGTCGAGCTCTACGCCGCCGCCCACACGACGACCCCGCCGCCGTTCCTCGAGTCGGTGGAGGTCTCGACCCGGGACGACTTCGAGGCCTGGGGGATGATGGTGGGCCGCCTGGAGGGTCGCTTCCTCGAGATGCTCGTGTTCGCCACGCGGGCCACCAGCGTCCTCGAGATCGGGACCTTCACCGGCTACTCGGCCATCGCCATGGCCGCCGGCCTGGCGCCGGGCGGCTCCATCATCTCGCTGGAGGTCGACCCCCACCACGCCGTCACGGCCCGCGGCAACATCGCGGCCGCCGGCCTCGAGAGCCGGATCAGCGTGATCGAGGGCCCGGCGCTGCGCTCCCTCGAGGAGCTCCAGGGACCCTTCGACATCGTCTTCATCGACGCCGACAAGGTCTCCTACGACGCCTACTACGAGGCGGCCCTGCCCAAGCTGGCGCCCCACGGGCTGATCGTGGTCGACAACACGCTGCAGGGCGGGAGCGTGCTGGCCCGCACCGAGCACCCCCACGAGGCGGCCCAGGCCCTGCGCGCCTTCAACGACAAGGTGGTCAACGACACCCGCGTCGTGTGCGTCCTCACCACCGTCCGCGACGGCGTGACGCTGATCCGCCACGCGCGGGGCGGTTGAGGCTGCCGTGGCCGGCCGCCGGCGTGACGGTGCGGGACTGACGGAGCGGGCGTGAGAGTGGACTGACGGTGCTCGACTACCACCTCCACCTCTGGCCCCACCACGAGCACGACACGCCGCTGCGCGTCGAGCAGCTGGCCCGCTACTGCGAGCAGGCCGAGGCCGCGGGAGTGACGGAGCTCGCGCTGACCGAGCACCTCTTCCGCTTCCGCCAGGCCGAAGACGTGCTGGGCGGGTTCTGGGACGACGGGGGCATCCCGCCCGCTTTGGCCGAGTCCATGGCCGAGTACTGGGACTTCCACGCCAGGACCGACCTCGACGCCTACGTGGAGTGCGCCCTCGAGGCCAAGGAGGCGGGGCTGCCGGTCGTGATCGGGCTGGAGGTCGACTACTACGAGGGCCGCATGGACCAGGTGGCCCGGCTGCTCGACGGGTACCCCTTCGACGTGCTGCTCGGCTCGGTGCACTGGATCGGCGGCTGGCGCTTCGACGACCTCGACGACCCGGTGTCGATGGCGGAGTGGTCGGTGCGCCAGGTCGACGCCTGCTGGGCCGCCTACACCGTCGCCATGGAGGAGCTGGCCGCCTCCGGCACGTGCGACGTGCTGGCCCATCCCGACGTGATCAAGGTCGCGGGCCACCTCCCGGACGCGCCGGCCGAGTGGTGGGACCGCATCGCGGAGGCGGCGTCGTCGTCGGGGATGGCCGCCGAGCTGTCCTCCTCGGGGTGGCGCAAGCCGGTGGCGGAGCGGTACCCGGCCCAGGGACTGCTCGAGCGCTTCGTGGCGCGCGGCGTGCCGCTCACCACGGCCTCGGACGCCCACCATCTCGACCACGTGGCCTACCGGGCCGACGACCTGCGCGCCGTGCTGGCCTCGGTCGGGGTCGACGAGCTGCAGGCCTACCGGGCCCGGTCACCGCACGCGGTGCCCGTCGCGCCGCCGCCGGCGGGGACGGGCAGCCGGGCCGCCGAACGGTCGGGGGTGTAGATGCCGACCCCGGCCGAGCTGGCGCAGAGCCACACCGACCTCAAGCCCGAGGAGCTCGAGCACCTGCAGCGGCTGCTCGGGAGCTGGAGCGTCCTGGCCGACCTCTCCTTCTCCGACCTCCTCCTGCTGGTGCCGGTGCACGCCGCCGGCGCCATGCCCGAGGAGCCAGACGAGACGGACCCCGAGCTCGTGGTCCTCGGCCAGATGCGTCCCAACAACCGGCCCACCCTCGTCGACCAGGACCTCGTCGGGCAGACGGTCAACGAGTCCCAGTGGACGCTCGTCGCCGGCTGCCTGCACTCGGGGGAGATCGTGCGCGGCAGCATCCACCACCCGATCCTGGGCGAGCAGGTGCCGGTGGAGAACATCCCCGTCCGCTTCGAGGGCCGCATCATCGCCGCGCTGCTGCGCGTCTCGCTGGCGCCGCTCAAGGGGCCGACCAGCATGTACGAGCGCACCTACCTCGACGTGTTCGAGCGACTGGCGGACATGGTCGCCCAGTCGGCCTTCCCCTTCCCCGACGAGGACGTCGGCACCGAGGAGGCACCCCGCGTGGGCGACGGCGTGGTCGTGGTCGACGCCGACGGCCGGGTCGAGTTCGCCTCACCCAACGCCATGAACGCGTTCCACCGCATGGGGATCTACACCCAACCCGAGGGGCGGCGCTTCGGGGACCTCGACATCGAGGAGTCCGCGGTCGAATGGGCGCTGGCCACGGGCCGTCCCGTGGTCGAGGAGGTCGAGCGGCGACCCGACGTCATCGTGCTCGTGCACGTCATCCCGCTGCTCTCGCACGGCGTGGTGACCGGCGCCATGATCCTCCTGCGCGACGTGACCGACGTGCGCCGCCTCGACCGCCTGCTCCTGTCCAAGGACGCGGCCATCCGCGAGGTGCACCACCGGGTCAAGAACAACCTGCAGACGATCTCGTCACTGCTCAGCCTGCAGGCGCGCCGGGTGGGGGACCGTGCCGCACGCGTCGCCCTGCACGAAGCCGAGCGCAGGGTGCGCTCGATCGCACTGGTGCACGAGATCCTGTCGCGCGACCCGAGCGACCAGGTCCCCTTCGCCGAGATCGTCGGCTCGCTGGTCCAGATGGCGGAGGACTCGGTGGTGTCGTCGCAGCCCGTCGTGATCTCGGTCCACGGCGACCTGGACGAGGTGGCCGCCGACGTGGCCACGCCGCTCGCGGTCACGGTGGCCGAGCTGCTGCAGAACGCCGTCGAGCACGCCTTCGACCCCGAGAACGTGGGCGGCAGCGACGGCGCGGCGGGCTTGGAGGGTGCGGGTGGGGCGGCGGGCTAGCCCCCGTGGGCCACGTCGACCTGACGCTGTCCAACGAGGAGTCCGCGTTGTGCGTCGAGGTGCGCGACGACGGGCTGGGGCTGCCGGAGGGGTTCGACATCGAGCGCACGACCAGCCTCGGCCTCTCCATCGTGCGTGACCTGGTGGTCAGTCAGCTGGAGGGCACCATCTCCATGGAGGCGCAGCCGCCGGCCGAGGGCGGCGGGACGCGGGTGGCGATCTCGGTGCCGGTGCGGGCGCCCCGGTGAGCGGAGCGGGCGGGGCCGACGGGTCGAGCGGGGTCCCGGCTCAGAACGCGGCGCGCTGGGAGCGCCGCGCCGGCCAGCCAGGCCTTGCGCAGCTTGCGGCGCTCCTCCTCGGAGGTGCCGCCCCACACGCCGGACTCCTGGTTGGTGGCCAGCGCGAAGTCGAGGCAGGGTTCGAGCGCCTCGCAGGACCGGCAGACGCGCTTGGCGGCCTCGATCTGGTCGACGGCCGGCCCGGTCGTGCCGACGGGGAAGAAGAGGTCCGGTTCGGTGTTGCGGCAGGCGGCCACGCGCCGCCAGTCGTCCGCGTCCCAATCGACGGTCCGGTTCCACATGAGTGCCATCGGGATGAGCCTCCACCAGCATTGTGATCCTTTTCACATGATCGGACCCAAGAGGTGTCCGTCAGTGAAAAGCGGGTTTACGGGACAAGAGGGTAACGGCCCACCCTGGCCCCCGCAAGGAGTTTTTGTGAATTTTCTGGCCTCGATCCGCGGCATTCGTGACACGCCGGTGACATCGGCACCGTGACAGCGGTCTTTGCACACAGGGGTTGCACCGAAGGGTTCACCGAGAACACCCTGGATGCGTTCGCCGAAGCCCGGCGGGTGGGCGCCGACGGGGTCGAGCTCGACGTGCGCCTCACCGCCGACGGGGCGCTGGCGGTGCACCACGACGCCGACATCCCCGGGCTGGGCGCCGTCGCCGAGCTGGGGGTGGCCGACCTGCCCGCGCACGTGCCGCTCCTGGCCGACGTCCTGGCCGTCTGCGACGGCATGGTGGTCAACGTCGAGATCAAGAACGCCCCCCAGGACCCGGGGTGGGACGCGGGCGAGGCCGTGGCGGCCCTCACCGCGGCGGCCATCGACGAGGCCGGGTGGACCGACCGGGTCATCGTGTCGTCGTTCCAGGTCACGACGCTGCGTGCCGTGCAGGCGGCCGACGGGCGCCTGGCGCTCGGGGCGCTCTGGGGTTTCGGCGCCGAGCCGGGGCCGGCCCTCGCCGAGGCCGCCGCGGCCGGGTTCCGGGCCGTGCACCCCTTCGTGACGTCGGTCACCCCCGAGCTGGTGGAGCGGGCGCACGCGGCCGGCCTCGCCGTCAACGTGTGGACGGTCAACTCGCCGGACGACCTGCGGGCGATGGTCGGGCTGGGGGTGGACACGGTGATCACCGACCGGCTCCGCGACGCCCTCGCCCTGGCGGGCGGCCACGGGGGCTGAGGCTCGGGGAAAGGGCCTGGCACCGGGCCGAATGGCGGCACACGGCCCCGGTCCACAAAGATGGTCGGCCATGAACGTCGTCGTGTGCGTCAAGCAGATCCCGGATCCGGCCGCCCCCGGTGTGCTGAAGCCGGACACCAACACCCTCGACCGGTCCGGCAAGCTCATCATGGACGACTCGGACAACTACGGGGTCGAGATGGCCCTCCAGCTGGCCTCGGGCGAGGGGGACGAGGTGACCCTCGTCTCCATGGCCCCGGGCGGTGAGACGTCCGGGCTGCGCACCGGCCTGGCCATGGGCGCCGCCAAGGCGATCCTGGTCAGCGACGACGCGCTGGCGGGCAGCGACGCCCTGGGGACGGCCAAGGTGCTGGCCGCCGCCATCGCGCGGGCCAACCCCGACCTCGTCGTGATGGCCACCGAGTCGACCGACGGGTACACCGGCACGCTGCCCGTACAGGTGGCCGAGCTGATGGGACTGCCGTCGGTCACCTTCGCCAAGGCGATCTCCGTCGACGGCAGCTCGGTGAAGGTCGAGCGCCAGACCGAGGCCGGCTACGACGAGGTCGTCTGCCCGCTGCCGGCGGTCGTCACGGTGACAGCCGGCGTCGTCGAGCCGCGCTACCCCTCGTTCAAGGGGATCATGGCGGCCAAGTCCAAGCCGGTCGACAACCTGACGGTCGCCGATCTCGGCCTCGACGCCGCGCAGGTCGGCGCGGCGGGCGCGGGCCAGGAGATCACCGACGTCTCGGAGGCCGAGGCGCGCTCCTCGGGGGAGATCGTGGTGGACGAGGGCGACGGCGCGCAGCGCGTCGTGGCCTTCCTCGAGCAGCTGAAGGTGGTCTGAGATGGCGATCGACAAGGTGTGGGTGCTGGCCGAGACGGGCGAAGGCGGCCCGACCCCGGTCACGCTCGAGCTGTTGACCGAGGCGCGCTCGGTGGCCTCGACCGTCGAGGCCGTGGCCTGGGGCCCGGACGCAGCCTCGCTGGCCGGTCCGCTCGGGGAGTACGGGGCGACCACGCTCTACGACGTCGGCGACCTCGGTGGCGCGCTGCCGGGCGTGCCGGTGGCGGCCGCGCTGGCGGCGCTCGTGCAGGGCGGCAACGCACCCGACGCCATCCTCATGCCGGCGACCTACGAGGGCCGCGACGTGGCCGGGCGGCTCTCGGCCAAGCTCGACCGCCCGGTGCTGACGAACGTGACCGGCCTGGTCGAGGGCGGCGGCGGTCTGTCCAGCCAGCACCCGATCTTCGGTGGGAGCCACATCGTCACGGCACGCTTCACCGGCGAGGGTCCGGGCATCTTCGTCATCCGGGCCAAGTCGTTCGCGGCGGAGCCGTCCGGCGGTGGCGCCGCCGCGGTCGTCGCGGCGCCGGTGCCCGACGTGGCGGCCACCAACACGGCCAAGGTCGTCGAGCGCCACGTCGAGGAGCGCAGCGGGCCGAAGCTCGACGAGGCCGCGGTCGTCGTCTCGGGCGGGCGCGGGCTGGGCGAGGCCGCCAACTACGCCCTGATCGAGGAGCTGGCGAAGCTCCTCCACGGTGCTGCCGGCGCCAGCCGGGCCATCGTCGACGCCGGCTGGGTGCCCTACTCGCACCAGGTCGGCCAGACGGGCAAGACCGTCAAGCCGACCGTGTACGTGGCCTGCGGGATCTCGGGCGCCACCCAGCACCTGGTCGGGATGAAGGGCTCCAAGAACATCGTCGCCATCAACAAGGACCAGGAGGCGCCCATCTTCTCCGTGGCCGACCTCGGGATCGTGGGCGACGTGCACAAGGTGCTCCCGGCCCTCATCGAGGCGCTCAAGGCCAAGGGCTGAGCGCTGGCCGGCCCGTGGTCCGGCCACCCCGATCGGGCAACCGGCGTCCGCGCCGCCAGAGTGTGAGACGTTGAGCCGGCTGTGCCGGGGCCGCGCCGTGCTCACCCCCGCCGCGCGTGCGCGTGCGGAGCGTGCGACCGGCGGTACATTCGGCGCACCCGCCTGAACGCCGCCGATGCTCTTTCCCACGATCGACTTCGCCCTCTTCTTCGCCGTCGCGTACACGGTGAACTGGCTGCTCAACCCCTACGCGCGCTGGTGGAAGCTCTCCATGATCGGGCTGAGCTACGTGTTCTACGGCTGGGTCGGTTGGAGCTACTGCCTGCTGCTGCTCGCCACGACGCTCGTCGCCTTCGGCGGTGGGGCCTGGGTCTCGGCCACCCGGACCGAGCGCTCCCGGCGCATCGCCATGGTCGTCGCGGTCGTGGCACTGCTCGGGATCCTCGGCTGGTTCAAGTACTACGGCTTCGTCTCGGTGAACGTCGACAACGTCACCCACGCCGTCGGGCTGGGTCGGGCCGATCCCGCTGCTGCAGGTCGCGCTGCCCATCGCGATCTCGTTCTTCACCTTCATGGCCATCAGCTACGTCGTCGACATCTACCGTCGCGAGCTCGAGCCGGCCAAGCCGCTCGACTTCGCGCTCTACCTCTCCTTCTTCCCGCACCTCCTGGCCGGCCCGATCGTGCGGGGGACCGAGCTGCTGCCCCAGATCCGCCGCCGGCGCGACCCGTGCAACGTGGACTACTCGCGGGCCTTCTGGCTGATCCTGGCCGGCCTGTTCAAGAAGGTCGTCATCTCCTCGTACGTGGCGAGTGCGATCGTGGCGCCGGTCTTCACCTCCCCCTCGCAGCACTCCGCGCCGGAGGCGATCTTCGCGGCGTGGGGGTACGCGGTCCAGATCTACTGCGACTTCAGCGGCTACACCGACATCGCCATCGGCCTCGCCCTCCTGCTCGGGTTCCGGTTCCCCCAGAACTTCGACGCGCCGTACACGTCGCGGAACCTGCAGGACTTCTGGCGACGCTGGCACATGACGCTGTCGCGCTGGCTGCGTGACTATCTCTACATCCCGCTCGGGGGGAACGAGGGCGGCCAGGCGCGGACGGTCCGCAACATCATGATCACCATGGTGCTGGGAGGCCTCTGGCACGGCGCCGCCTGGACGTTCGTCGTATGGGGCGCGCTGCAGGGGGCCGGGCAGAGCTTCGGGCACCTGCGACGCTCCAGCCGCATCCGCCGGGGACTGCCGGCGGTGGCGGACGGCCCGGTGCGGGTGTGGGTGCAGCGCTTCTTGACGTTCCAGTTCGTGTGCCTGGGCTGGGTGTTCTTCAACGCCTCGGGCATGGCGCAGGCGCTGGCGGTGCTCGGCCGCGTCATCAAGGGCTGGGGGCAGCCCTCGCCGCTCGTCACCCCGCTGCTGGTCGTCATCGTGCTGGGCACCATCGCCGCCCAGTACGTGCCGACGATGAGCGTGGGCCGCCTGCAGGCCGCGTTCTCGCGCCAGCGCGCCGCCGTGCAGGTCGGCCTGCTCGGGTTCGCCCTGCTCGGCATCACCACCTTCGGTCCGGTCGGCGTCGCGCCCTTCATCTACTACCGCTTCTGATGACCGACGCCCGGACACCGCCGCATCCCGTCGATTGGGAGTCGCTCGAGGAGTGGCAGTCGCACCCCCACAGTGAGCTCGCGCCGCCGCCCGACGGCCGCGTGCGGGCCCACTGGACACGAGTGCTGGCGCTGGGCGCGGCCGCCTTCGCACTGTGGTTCCTGCTCTTCGCGCCGATCCTCCAGCACAACGCCCAGGTGTCGCCGGTCGGCACGCGCCGCACCCTCAGTCTCGACCTGGTGGGGCCGGTGGCCGCGCTCGAGCCGCGGGCTCCAGCTCTCGCACATCGTGTCGGCGACCGGGCGGGAGAACCGCCTGCCCGGCGGCACCGTGGGCCTCACGACGTCGGGGCCACGGCCCTCGCCGCCGGCGGCCGGATCGCGGCGGGGGTCCGGGCCGGCGCCGGGGCACGCCCCGGCGGTCCCGACCACCACGACCGTGCCGCCCAACCCGAAGCTCCCCACCGGGGCCAACCCGCTGCGGGTGCTGATCGTGGGCGACTCCATCGGGCTCGACATGGGCGGACCGCTGCAGTCGGACCTGGCGGGAACCGGCATCGTCAGCGCCGCGCTCGACGCCCGGGAGAGCACGGGGCTCACCAGGCCCGACTACTTCAACTGGCCGGCGTGAGCTGACGGCGGACCTCAAGTCCGTGCAGCCCCAGGTCGTCGTCGTGATGATCGGCGCCAACGACGCTCAGGACTTCCTCGGGCCCCCGGACGTGCCCTACACGTCACCCCAGTGGAACACCCTCTACGCCCAGCGGGTGGCGCAGTTCATGCAGATCGCGGGCAGCGGGGGCGCCCTCGTGGTGTGGGTGGGCATGCCGCCCATGCAGAACCCCGGCCTGGCCGCCCAGATGTCCGACGTCAACGCCGTGGTGCAGCAGCAGGCGGTGCGGGCGCACCCGCCGGTGACCTACGTCGCGACGGACAAGTCGCTCGGGACGGCCCAGGGGGGCTACACGGCGTTCGTGACCAACGCGGCCGGGCAGATCGTCAACGTCCGCTCACCCGACGGCACGCACCTGACGGTGGGCGGGGGGCAGGTCGCGGCCCAGCAGGTGATCAACCAGCTGCAGACGCTCGGGTACCACATCTAGGGGGCTGGCCGGGCCCGGTGTGCCGGGCTCGTGGGTGCGTCGGGGGCGGGCTACGTCGGCGGGGACGCGCCCTCGAGCTGCGCCGGGGCGGCGGGGGAGCGCCGGCTCGCGGCGAGCGCCCCGACGCCCACCCGGCCCGGTCGCACGTAGGCGAGCCAGTAGACGCCGCCGGCCAGGAGCACGATGCCGAGGATCCAGCCCAGCGCCGTCGTACCGACGCCGACGTACTTCAGACCCGAGGCGAAGATCACGAAGGTGATGACCGGCCGCAGCAGCCGGTCGGGTGCGCGCGAGGAGATCAGCGACCCGACGAGCACCGCCGGCACGCTGCCGACGACGATGGAGGCGGTGACGGCGAAGGAGATGTGCCCGAAGGCGAGTGCGCCGAGCGCGGCCGCCAGCGTCAGCGGGACGGCCTGGGTCAGGTCCGTGCCGACGAGTTGGTTGGCACCGAGGACGGGGTAGAGGAAGAGCAGCAGCACGATCATCAGCGACCCCGAGCCCACCGAGGTCATGCCGACCACGAAGCCCCCGACGACCCCGATGGCGACCGTGGGCAGGGGCCGCACGACGAGCTCGCCGATCAGGCCCTGGCGGCGCTGGCCCGAGCGGCGGTCGAGCCCGTACCGCAGCACCATGGCGCCGGCGCCGAGCAGCAGCGCGGCGCCGAGGACGATCTGCACCGTGTGCTCGGCCCCCGTGGACTCGCCCATGAGGTGGAGGACGTAGGAGCCGAACAGGGCGGCGGGCACCGAGCCGAGCACCATCCATCCCACGAGCGAGTAGTTGACCGTCTTCTTGGTCATGTGCACGACGGCCCCCACCGGCCGCATGAGCACCGCGGCCACCAGGTCGCTCGAGATAGCCGTCGAGGGCTTGACCCCGAAGAAGAGGATCAGCATGGGCGTCATCAGCGCGCCACCGCCCGCCCCGGTCATGCCGACCAGGAACCCCACGACGGCGCTCCCGAGGACGATGTAGGGGTCAAGCGACACGGGTGCTCCCGGAGGAGGCGGGGACGGATCGCTGTCGCCACCCGGTCATAGTGGATTCATATTACCTATGTATCTGGTCAACAAGCTTCCCCCGAGCTGAGCTGGGGTTTCGTGGACCGGGACGTCCGGGTCGCTCAGACGAGAGGCCAGGGGTACGGCGGCCAGTCCCCGTCGTCGACCAGCTCGGGCAGGGCGCGCAGGCTGATGAGCCAGGCCACCCGGTCGAGGGTGGCGGCCACCTCGTCGGGCTCGAGCAGCGCGCACAGCGCCGCGGGCGGACCGTCGTGGGCCAGCCGCGCCAGGTCCTCCTGGACCTCGCCCTCGAGCGGTGCCCCCCCGAAGTCCCAGATCACCGTGCGCAGCTTGTCGCGGCTGTTGAAGCAGAGCCCGTTGTCGATCGCCCACAGCCGGTCCTCGGCCAACAGGACGTGGCCGCTCTTGCGGTCGGCGTTGTTGGCCACGACGTCGAACGCGCAGAGGCGCATCGAGCGCGGCGTGCCACTTGGGCTCGTCGCGCAACGTGAAGTAGTGCGAGATGCCGTCCTCGTGCACGAAGCGCTGCACGGAGCCGGGCCCGAACGGGCCTTCAGGGCGTTCCACCGTCTCGGGGACGAGGCCCCAGCCGAGGTGCTCGGAGAGGACGTAGGCGGCCACCTCGCGCCGGAACAGTCCGCCGGGGAAGTCCCAGAGCGGCCGCTCCCCCTGCGACGGCTTGTACACCGCCAGGAGCTCCTCGCCCTCGAGGCTGCAGGTCACCAGCAGCGTCGCGTTCGAGCTCCCGGCGATGCGGCCGTGCACCTCGACGTCACCCTCGGTGAGGACGCGCTCGACCGTCGCGTCGGACACGTCGTCAGCTCACCGGCGGCCGGTGCCCGTTGGTGCGTGGGCAGTTGTGCCCGGCGGGGTCCAGCGGCAGCGCGCACAGCGGGCAGGGCGGGCGCCCCGCCTCCACCAGGCGCGTGGCGTGAATGGCGAAGGCGGCGGCCTGTTCACGCGACAGCGCGACGCGCAGCACGTGCCCGCTCTCGGTCAACTCCTCCTCGTCCTCGTCCTCGTCGTCGGCGCCCATCTCCTCGAGGACCACGATGATGCGGTCGAGCTCCTCGTCGTAGGAGACGCCGATGGTCCCGACGACCCACTCGAACTCCTCGGTGCCGTAGAAGTCGAGGTCCTCTGGCAGGTGCCCAGGGCGACCCAGCTCCTTGACGATGCGCCCGAGGTAGCCGGCGAGCACTGCGACCTGTTGCTTCTCGACCTTGACCGTCGTCTCGGTCAGCCCCTGGCGGCAGTAGAAGAGGAAGAGGCGCTGCCCCACCTCGCCGATGACGCCGACCGTGCAATGGTCGGGGGCGTCGAAGTCGAAGTCGTCGCTCATCGGTGCGGGCCCCGGCTCACGACGGTGCCAGCTCCTCCAGCGAGCCCGTCGAGTTCACGCACAGCACGACCGGGCCGCCGGCGGTGAAGAGGATGGCCGAGATGGAGCAGGGCGAGACCACCAGGCGCTGCATCAGGTCGAGCGGCACTCCGGCCGCCGCCGCCACCACGGCCTTGATCGGGTCGGCGTGCGAGACGGCGACGATCGTCTCGCCCGGGTGTGCCGCCACGAGACCGAGCACCGCGTCCATCGCCCGCACCGACATCTCGGCGAACGACTCGCCCCCGGGGAACCGGAACCCGCCGGGCCAGCGCTGCACGGTCGGCCATTCCCGGGCGCGGTACAGGCGCGTCAGTGGCTTCTCCGTCCAGTCGCCCACGTCGGCCTCGAGGAGGCCCGGCGCGGTGCGGACGCGCAGGCCCAGCGCCCGGGCGATGGGCGCGGCGGTCTCCCGCGTCCGCTCCAGCGGCGAGGCGTAGACGGCGCTCGGCGCCTTGGTCAGCGCTGCGATCCGCCCGGCCGCCGCTTCCGCCTGTGCCCGCCCCTTCTCGGAGAGGTGCAGGCCGGCGGCCCGGCCGGGGAGCATCTTGCCTGTCGTGGGGGTGATGCCGTGCCGGACGAGGAGCACGACGGTTGCCGGCGGAGCCTTCCGGCTGCGACGGGACGGGGGTCGTGTCGAGGCGGATGGGGGCACGGGAGCCCATCGTAGGCTCTGCGCCGTGGCGGCCGACCGTGCCCAGAGGGACTCCGTGGCCGCGGTGCAACGGGAGGTGGCGGCGTGCCGACGTTGCCCGCGCCTGGTCGCCTGGCGGGAGGAGGTGGCGCGGACGGGCAGGGCGTCCTACGCGGGCCAGGTGTACTGGGGCCGCGGTGTCCCGGGTTTCGGCGACCCCCGTGCGTCGCTGGTCATCGTGGGCCTGGCGCCGGCGGCGCACGGCGCCAACCGGACGGGCCGGATGTTCACCGGGGACCGGTCCGGCGACTGGCTCTTCGCCGCGCTGCACCGGGCGGGATTCGCGTCGCAGCCGACCAGTACCGCGGCCGACGACGGCCTGACCCTGCAGGGCGCCTACGTCACCGCGGCGGTCCACTGCGCGCCGCCGGGCAACAAGCCCGAGCCGGCGGAGCGGGAGGCCTGCGCCCCCTATCTGGCGCGGGAGCTTGCGCTGCTGCGGACCGCGGTGGTCGTCGTCGCGCTGGGGCAGCTCGCCTGGCAAGCCGTCACGTCGCAGGCGGGCCTGCGGCCGCGCCCGGCCTTCGGCCACCTCGCCGAGGGTACCCTTCCCGGTGGGGTGGTGCTCCTCGGTTCGTACCACCCGAGCCAGCAGAACACGTTCACGGGGAAACTGACGGTGCCGATGTTCGACGCGGTGTT
>CAVULV010000015.1:0-15734 GCA_963742445.1 uncultured Acidimicrobiaceae bacterium | reverse complement strand
CAATGTCGCCGTGTCGGGCTCCCAGGTGTACGGGGGGTCCGCGAGCTTCGCAGGAGCCGACAGCCCTCCCTCGGGCATCACCGTGAGCACGTCGGGGCTGAGCTGCAGCAAGGTCGGCGCCGCCACGACGATCGCACCGACCTTGGCTGCCGGCAACTACACGCTGTTGCCCTCCTCGTGTGGCGGGGCGACTCTCTCGGGCGCCAACGCCGCCAACTACGCCGTCGCCTACACGAGCGCGGCAAACGACTTCACCGTGACTCCGGCGCCGTTGACCGTGACCGCCTCGAGCGGGTCCATGACCTACGGCGGGACGGTGCCGACGATCACGCCGGGTTACTCCGGATTCAAGAACAGCGACAACAGCTCGTCGCTGACCAGCCCGCCGACGTGCTCGACGACCGCGACGAGCTCGAGCCCGGTGGCGGGGAGCCCCTATGTGTCCTCCTGCGGAGGCGCCGTGGATCCCAACTACACCTTCAGCTACAACGGCGGCACGGTGACGGTGAGTCCCGCCCCGCTGACGATCACAGCCTCCAGCGCGCCCATGACCTTCGGCGGGACCGTGCCGACGATCACACCGGGTTACTCCGGATTCAAGAACAGCGACAACAGCTCCTCGCTGTCCACGCCGCCGACGTGTTCGACGACCGCCACGAGCTCGAGCCCGGCCTCCCCGCCGACCTACCCGTCCTCATGCAGCGGGGCCGTGGACTCCAACTACAGCATCAGCTACGTGGCGGGCGCCGTCTCGGTGAACAAGGCGCTGCTGACGATCACCGCCTCGAGCGGGTCCATGACCTACGGCGGGACCGTGCCGACGATCACGCCGGCGTACTCGGGCTTCGTCAACGGCGACTCCGCCTCGTCGCTGACCACCCCCCCGACCTGTTCGACGACGGCCACCAGCTCGAGCCCTGTGGCGGGGAGCCCCTACGTGTCCTCCTGCAGTGGGGCCGTCGATTCCAACTACACCATCAGCTACGGAGCGGGCTCGGTGACCGTCACGAAGGCCCCGCTGACGATCACCGCCTCCAACGTGTCCATGAACTACGGCGGGTCGGTGCCGACCGTGGTGGCGGGATACGCCGGGTTCGTCAACGGGGAGGGACCAGCCAACCTGACGACACCGCCCACCTGTGCCACGACGGCCACGAACTCGAGCCCGGCCTCGCCGCCGACCTATCCGTCGACGTGCAGCGGCGCCGTCGATCCCAACTATGCCATCGGCTACGCGGCGGGCACGGTGACGGTGAACAAGGTCCCGCTGACCATCACGGCGTCGAGCCCGCACGTGAGCTACGGCTCCACTCCCACCGTCACAGCTGGCTACTCGGGCTTCGTCAACGGCGATACCGCCGCGTCGCTGTCCACCCCGCCGACGTGTGCCACGACGGCCACGAGCGCGAGCCCGGCCTCCCCGCCGACCTACCCGTCGACGTGCAGCGGGACCGTCGACTCCAACTACACCATCAGCTACGTCCCGGGCGCGGTGACCGTGACGCCCGCCCTTTTGACGATCACAGCCTCCAGCGCGCCCATGACCTTCGGCGGGACCGTGCCGACGATCACACCGGGTTACTCCGGATTCAAGAACGGCGACAACGCTTCGTCGCTGACCACGCCGCCGACGTGTTCGACGACCGCCACGAGCTCCAGCGCGGCTTCCCCGCCGACCTATCCGTCGTCGTGCAGCGGGGCAACCGACCCGAACTACACCATCAACTACGTGGCGGGCGCCGTGACGGTCAACAAGGCCCCGCTCACCATCACCGCGTCGAGCGGCTCCATGAACTACGGCGGGACGACACCGACGATCACTCCGGCCTACTCGGGCTTCGTCAACGGCGACTCCGCCGCGACGCTGACCACCCCGGCGACGTGTTCGACGACGGCCACGAGCCTCGAGCCCGGCCTCCCCGCCGACCTACCCGACGTCGTGCGGCGGAGCCGTCGACTCCAACTACGCCTTCAGCTACGTCGCAGGCTCGGTCACGGTCTCCCCGGTCGCGTTGACGATCACGGCCTCGAGTCCCGCCATTGCCTACGGGTCAGTGCCCACAATCACCCCCCTCTACTCGGGCTTCGTCAACGGCGACAGCGGATCATCCCTGTCACCGGCTCCGACCTGTTCGACGACCGCCACGAGCTCGAGCCCGGTCTCGCCGCCGACCTACCCGTCGTCGTGCGGCGGGGCCGCCGACCCCAACTACGCCATCAGCTACGTCCCGGGTGTGGTGACGGTGACCAAGGCTCAGCTGACGATCACCGCCTCGAGCGGCTCCATGACCTATGGCGGGACGCCACCGACCGTCACCGCCGCCTACTCGGGCTGGAAGAACGGCGATGGCCCGGGGTCGCTGAGCGCGCAACCGACCTGCTCGACAACGGCCACCGGCGCCAGCCCGGCCTCGCCGCCGACGTATCCCTCGTCGTGCAACGGTGCCGCCGACCCCAACTACTCCTTCCTCTACGTGGGAGGCAGCGTGACGGTGAACAAGGCCCCGCTCTCGATCACGGCCTCGAGCGGGTCGATGACCTACGGGGGGACGCCACCGACCATCACCCCCGCATACTCGGGTTTCGTCAACAGCGATACCGCCTCGTCGCTGACCACCCCGCCGATCTGTACGCCCACGGCGACCAGCTCGAGCCCGGCCTCGCCGCCGACCTACCCGTCGACGTGCAGCGGGGCAGTCGATCCCAACTACGCCTTCAGCTACCCGTCGGGCACCGTGACCGTGAACAAGGCCCCGCTCACGATCACCGCCTCGAACGGGTCCATGACCTACGGGGGGACGCCACCGACCATCACGCCGGCCTACGCGGGCTTCGTCAACGGCGACTCCGCCTCCGCCCTCACGACCCACCCCTCGTGTGCGCCCACGGCGACCAGCTCGAGCCCGGCCTCGCCGCCGACCTACCCGTCGTCGTGCAACGGAGCAGTCGACCCCAACTACTCCTTCAGCTATGTCGGTGGATCGGTCACGGTCAACCCGGCCCCGCTGACGATCACCGCCTCGAGCGGCGTCCATGACCTACGGCGGGACCCCACCGGCCATCACGCCGATCTACTCCGGGTTCAAGAACGGTGACAGCGCCGCGTCGCTGGCCACGGCACCGACCTGCACGACCGGGGCCACCAGCTCGAGCCACGTCGTCGGCTCGCCGTACCCGTCGAGCTGCAGCGGGGCCGCTGACGCGAACTACGCCTTCAACGACGTCCCGGGCTCAGTGACGGTCACGCCGGCACCGATTGCGGTCGCCGTCAGCGGCACACTGACCAACGGCGGTTCGCCGAGCTTCGCCGGCGCCGACGGCCCGCCGCCCGGCATCACCGTCAACACGAGCGCCCTCTCATGCGGCCAGATCGTTCCGTCGACCGCCATCACCGCTTCCTTGCCGAATGGCAGCTACACGTTGGTCGCCTCCTCGTGCGGCGGGGCGAGCCTGAGCGGAACCCCCCAGAACGGGGCCAACCTCACGGACTACGCCCCGGTCACGACGAGCTCCTCGGAAGACTTCACGGTCTCCGGCGCCCCGCCGCCCCCGCCGCCGCACCACCACCACCACCACCGGCTCAGCACGGCTACTGGCTGGTCGGTTCGGACGGCGGCATCTTCACCTTCGGCTCAGCCGCCTTCCACGGGTCGACGGGGAGTCTCATACTTCAGCGCCCGGTGGTCGGCATCACCCCGACACAGGACCGAGGCGGCTACTGGCTCGTTGCGTCCGACGGCGGCACCTTCGCCTTCGGCGACGCGGGTTTCTTCGGCTCCATCCCCGGGCTCGGTCTGCACCCGGCCGGATCAGGTCTGCCCAACAGCCTCAATGCGCCGATCGTTGCCATGGTGCCCGCCGCCAACGGCCAGGGGTACTTCGTTGTGGCGTCCGACGGGGGAGTCTTCGCCTTCGGGCCCGGTGCGAGTTTCGCGGGCTCGTGCCCGGGGATCGGCGGCTGCTCGGGGCCCGCGGTGTCGGTCATCCCCGACTCGACCGGGAACGGCTACTGGCTCTTCACCGCCACTGGCAACGTCTACACGTTCGGCGACGCCCCGTTCCTCGGCGCTCCCGGCGCCACGGGGTCTCCCGTCACCTCGGCCGTGCGCACACCCGACGGGCGGGGCTACTGGGTGCTCGTCGCCAATGGCACCGTGTACGGCTACGGCGACGCCGCCGACTTCGGCAGTCCCGGCGGGCAGTTCGGCGGCCTGAACCCGGCCACGGCGGTCTTCGCCACATCGGACGGAGGGGGTTACTGGGTCGTGGGCGCCGTCGGGGCGGTCGACCCCTACGGGGACGCACCCAATGACGGAGGCATGGTCGGCACACGGCTCAACGGCGCCATCATCGCCGCTACCGGCTTCTGAGTGACCGCCGGCCGGCCGGCCGGCGCAAATGCGTTCCTAGAGGCTGCCGGGCGGTGCGAGCGAGGCCACGCAGCCCTGCAGTGCCGCCACCCCGGCGGGGTTGACGTTCTGGGGGCTCGCCGACGATTGGGCTCCGGGCAGCGTGGTCGTGGTGGTGGTCGGCGGGGGAGTCGTCGTCGACGTCGTGGTCGGGGGCACCGTGGTCGTCGTCGTGGTGGTCGTCGGGACCACGATCAGCGGGATGGTCGTCCCCGTCGTTCCGAGGATCGTGGTGGTCGTGGTCGGGGGCACGGTCGTCGTCGTCGTTGTCGTGGTCGTGGTCGTGGTGGTGGTGGGCGACGGCGACTTCCCGGCCGTGGTGGTCGTGGTCGGGGGCACGGTCGTCGTCGTCCCAGTTGACCCCACCGCATTCGGCGCCGTCCCGGTGGGCGCAGGTGTCGCGATCGCCACCGTCGTGCAGGCGCCGGCGACCTGCATGGTCGCCACGTCGGCCACCATGCGGGTGAGGGAGCGGTGCACTGCTGCGTTGTCCGACGCCAGCCTGAGATTCGCCAGTGCCACCGCCCTGGTGGCGTCGTCACGCCGCGACATCGACGCGTGGACGGCCGCCCGGGAACCCTTCTCGCGGGCCATCAGGTCGTTCGCCGTGATGCCCAGGTACTGCTGCGCGATCACGCCGTCCGCATCCTGCGAACTGTGGGGGTTGACGCCGACGCCGAGATTCGCCAGCGAGGCGCTCGAATACAGACCACTGCTGACGTACTCGTCGACGGCAAACCGCTGCAGGGCGCGGGCCGCGCCATTGGCCTTCGCCCGGGCGGCCGACAGCTGGGACTGCTCTGCCGCGAGTTGCTCGCTCCGGGCTGCCACGACGCCCTGGTCCGCCATGACGGCGGCGACGGCCAGTTGGTAGGCCAGCAGGTCGGACTTCACGTTCCCGTAGACGTCGAGTGCCGAGGAATGGGCCACCAGGTCGGGGAGGTTGCCGGCGACACCGAGCACGGCATTCGCATAGCACGGCACGCCGTCCGCCGAGGGTGCGCACCAGGCGCTCTGGTCGACGACGGCGAGGAATGCTCCCGAGGGAGCGATGGTCCCGGCGCGGAGTGCGGAGGTGATGGCCCACATGTTCGGCTGGAACAACGTGGCCACGGTCGCCGCGCATCCCGCGGCCCAGGAGGCGAAGGCGGGGAACCCGTTCGACGAGACCACCCCGGGAATGGCTGCCCCACTGGCGTCGGTCATCCGGCGTGTGTTGAAGGGGTTGTAGGCCGCGGTGTTGTTGGTCGACCCGCCCTCGGCGGCCTGCCACTGGTCGAGGTCGACGACGTTCGCCGCTGTGACGGGCGCGCTGAGACCCTGGAGCACGCAGAGCTCCCAACCTGGCGGCAGGGGAGTGTCGCTGCTTCGCAGGGCCGCGCCGGACCAGCTGTCGACCCCCAGGGACACACATCCGGACAAGCCGGCCGTGGCGAGGGCCAGAGCGAGTCCGGCGATTCGAATGAGGCGGGTCATAAGAGTTTGTGAGGTGGGTGCCTCCGGCAACCAGCAGTCGTCGAGTTCGGGATTGTCGGAAGCGGCCCCGCCAAGGCCATTCCCAAGACTGGCACGTTCCGAAGGCTCGTTCTAACCGCCGTATCGGCAGGTGGGGCCGTCCGGGTGAGCCCGTTGTGAAAATTGTGAACGTCCGGTGACGGATCAACGGGGGTGGAGGCACGGCCAGAAGGGTCGTTCACCAGGCGCGAAGTCCCTGGATGCAGTGGTGCCCGGAGCGGGGCTCGAACTCCCGTCGGGCTCGTCCTGGGGAGTGCAGCAGAATCACCGCAGGTCAACAGCCCTTTGTGGGGGAGTGGCAGAGACCCGCCGTGCGGCCGAATCCCGGGCCGTTATGGGGAGTCAGTGACCACAGTGGACATTGACTCCCTGTCGTGCGTTCCTGATTCGCAGCCGTGACGGCAGCCTGGACCCACTCGGTCACGGTTCCGTACGCCCGGAGCGCCCGGTGCCCGAATGGTGCTCCCGTAGATCTGAGGCCTGTCGACTATCGATCCCGGGCCGCCATCGCCGATCTGCCACGGGACACGACCAAAGGCACCGCGCCGAGCGCGAGGTCGGGGGCGGTGCTCAGTTGAAACGTGAGCACGGAGCGATCCGGCGTCTCCACTCACTCCACTTCCGGGACGCCGATGTCCTCGACCGGGTGAGCTGACGATCGGGTGGACCATGTTGTCGATCCGTTGTGCATTATTGGCCCGGTCGGCTCTATCCCGATCTCTGACACCGGTGTCACCATCGAATTCGAGGGGCGGTGGCTGGGGGAGGGGCTGGGAGAGTCTGTCACCGCCCCTCAACTTTCGATCAGTCGGAGACCCGATCATGAGGAACGGCGAGTCAGCAATGTTGGGCTCCACAGCGCTCCGGGACCTCTCTGGCGCCATCTTGGACGCGCTCGCGGCGGGGCTTCCGAACGAGGGACTCCCATTGGTCGACCATGTCGAGGTTTCTGCGAACCGGGGAGGCACGCACCTCGTAAGCATCTGCTCCGGAATCAGGCGGGACCAGGTCGGCAACCGGCTCGAGGAGTCCATTCTGAGAATCGTCCGTCGCGTCATGGCGGAGCGGCGGCACGTCGTGCAGATCATGTGGGCCAACCCAGGTTGACCCCCGTCGCGGCAGCGGCCGCCAGCCGGATCGTCAAGGATGCAGGCCAGCCGAGACCGCCTTCGCCAAGCGGTCGGGTGCGGGGGTGGCGATTCAGTCTTGCTTCTCGCAGGGCTGAATCGCGGGCTGCGCCTCCCCGGTCTACCGTCGAGCTGTGGAACGGATGCCCGCACCTGGCGACCTGATCGCCGCGTTCAGTCCGCAGCCCGGCCGGTGCTTCCGGATGGTGCAGTCCCGCCATCGGACGACGACGCCATCGTTCTGGTGGGCGATGACACTTGACCCCAAGGTGGCGGATTCCACCATCACCAGGCAAAAGCCGGTGCCCGGACCGGGACTCGAACTCCCGCCGGGCTTCGTCCTGGGGAGTACAGCAGAATCCTGAGATCCCAGGTCAACAGCGTTTCGACGGTAGGCCCCACACCTCGCCGTGCAGTCGAATCCGGGGCCGCTGAGGGGAGTCTGTGACCACGCTTGTGACCACGCTGGGCGGTGCCCGCGTATCTCCCACCACGCCATGCCCCTCTGAGATATGCCCATGGAGGGGTGAGGCCGCCATTTCGCCGGCGGTGGGGCGCGACCGGACCTCGGATTTCGCACCCGGGGTCCGGTCGCGAGACTCACGCCACGCTGCGCCGCAGCCCCCGGCGAACCCGCCCCGTCGTCCCGCCCCACTCGCCCACTGTCGACGCCGCCTCGAGGGCTGAGGCGAGGCACTCCGCCCTCACGGAGCACTGTTCGCAGCAGGCCAGGGCCTCGTCCGGGCGGCGAGTGCCGCGCTCGGGGAAGAAGATCTCCGGGCCCGCCCCCCTGCAGGCTGCTGAGCGCTGCCACGCCGGCCGCTCGAAGAGGTCGAGCAGCCAATGGATCTCAGGCGCGTCGGGCGCCATGAACAATTCGAGCAGGGCCTGGCGAGTGTCGCGAGCCCTGACCAGCATCACCTCGAGGTCCGTGAGCTTCGGCTCCTGGCGCGGCGTGGGCCCCAGCTCGGACTCCTCGTCGAGATCCTCCAGCCACCCCAGGGCGCTCATCGGCTGCAACGGTACGGCCGGGAGGTGACGCGTGGGTGGACCTGATCCGGTCTTTCGTTGGGTGATCGTTGTGCCGATTCAGCCGGTTCGGCTCTAGGGGATTACGGTCCTGTTCATGTCACACTCACATCGCCCTCCCAGTCCCGGTTAGGGGGAAGGGGGCCGGCTCAACCCTGTGGCGATCTCTCCGGGGTTGAGCCGCGCCCAGGAGCTGCGGCGGTCTACCGTCGTTCCGTGGACCGGACGCCCGAGCCGGCGACCCCTGTCCCGGCTTCATCGCCGAGCCGGGGCGGTCAGATGGTGACGAGACCGTGCGGACGACTGACTCGTAGAACTGGACGTATTCCTGCTGAGCCTCGGGTGGGTTCTTCAGGCGGTAGTGGCCGCGAGCGATTAGGTATTGGCCCGAATGCTGCGTCTGAAGATGGGCGTCCTGGGAGCCAGAGCACCATCACACGAAGCCTCCGGCGAGGCATCAATACCTCGCAGTTCGGCTATCTTCCTGCCCGAAGCCAGCGGCATCCGAACTGAATCGCCTCTCGGCCGATCGGGTTTGGGCCCCCTCTCCCTTTAGAAAGACGTGTGTTAGTGAGAAAGCCGACTCCAAATCTCGTCGTCGCGGGAAGCATTCTCGCAACCGTTGTCGCGGTCGCAGGGTCCATCGTCGCGGTGCCTGCGGCAGCGGCCACGTCCCCGGCTTCGAAGCCATGGACAAGCGCGCTCGTTCCCGTATCTGCGGCGAAGCAGGCGGGATTCACGGAGGTCGTCAGCGCTCCCACCACCTCAACGAACACCGGCGTCACCGGGTGCCCCGATGGAGCCCGAGAGGAATTGGCGAGTGCATCGGGAAACCTCGGTTTGGAGTCTGAGGTTCTCTACTGTGAATCACCAGCAGATGCGGAATCGCTCTTGAAAGGTCTTGGATCCAACGACAAGGCGCAAGCGGGACTGAACCCTCCGAAGAGTCTCGGAAGATCAGCCGTCGAGCGGCTGGGCTCGGATTCGGCCTACATCATCGCCTGGCGCCGCGGCGCCGCGTTCGAGTTCACGGCACTGTCCTTGGCCCTGCCCAGTTCGTCGACGAGTACCACCACGGCGACGCCGGTTCCACTTACCGCGCACGACAAGCAGGTGCTGGCGACCGCAGCGGCACAACAGAACTCGAGATTCACGAAAGTAACGATTTCTTCGGGGACCAGCGGTTCAGCGACTGATGCGAAGGCGCAAGCAGCCGCAAACGCAACTTCGGTGGCAGCTGGCTGTCCAAAGAACCCCGCAACAGTCCTCAAGAAGCCGAAGTGGAGCAGTGCACCGGCTACGATCATCGATGCCTCCAAGGCTTATTCCGCCACGGTCAAGACCGATGTGGGCACAGTCGTCATTGCGCTTGATGCAAAGGATGCACCCCAAACCGTCAACAACTTCGTCTTTTTGGCTCAGCACGATTTCTTCGACTGTGTGATCTTTCATCGGGTCATTCCGGGTTTCGTGGATCAAACGGGAGATCCGACCGGAACGGGGAGAGGCGGCCCGGGGTACACCATCCCCGACGAGCTGCCCGCGAAGGCATCGAATTCTGCCGACCAGTACCCGCTCGGATCCGTGGCCATGGCCAACACGGGCCAACCGCATAGCGGCGGCAGCCAGTGGTTCATTGTCGCGGGTACGCAGGGCGAATCGCTACCGAACTCGTACTCCCTGTTCGGTCATGTCACCTCGGGGATGAGCGTTTTCGAAAAGATCAATGGCCAAGGAAGCGCCTCAGGAGTCCATCCCGACGTCACCCACCGGATGCTCAAGGTCACCATCACATCGTCCTAACCGTCGCGACAACCGGACTCTTTTGATTCCAATCCGTCGCTCTCATCCAAGTGACTTGGGCCACCAAGAGGCCACGAAGGCGACTCTCCGGGAGGGAACGGAGGCGACGGCACCAGTCCCTGAGGCTTGAGCCAGAGGGCCCTGACGCCACACGAAATACTGACGGTCGGGGTGCAGGCGGAGGTTCATGCGTGGCGGGACCGGTCGGCCGGTCGCGAACGCTCGCATCCGACGCCACAGCTGTCGTCCCGCCCCTCGTGAACACGGCAGCGATGGCGAAGACGCCGGCGACGCTTCCGACGATCGTGCACGCGACGAGGAGACCGTTCACAGGGTCGTTGTGACCAAACTGTGACCACGGGACCTATTTCGGTGGGCTTGCGAGCTTGTGACCTGGATTATCACCGTGCCCGGAGCGGGACTCGAACCCGCACGCCCTTTCGGACAGCGGCTTTTGAGGCCGCCGCGTCTGCCATTCCGCCATCCGGGCGGGAACGCCCGATGGTACAAGCTGGGATCTACGGTGAAGGGGTGGGAGTCCACGCACCGTGAAGCTCGCCGGCGTGGAGCTGGTGCGGGTCGACATCCCGTTCCGCAGCGAGATCGGCACCGCCGCCGGGGTGCACCGCCTCCGCCCTCTGCTCTTCGTGCACGTCGTGACCGACGAGGGCGAGGGATGGGGCGAGTGTGCCGCGCTGGCCCAGGCCACTGCCGTCGATCCCGCGCTCGGCGACGTCGAGGACGCCGCCGCGACGCGAGGCGTCGCCCGCCTGTGCAGCGCCTCGTTGGCCCGGGGAGGGCACCTGCCCTCGGGCGCCGAGGTACCCCAGCTGTTCGCCGCCTCCCCGGTGGACCGGATGCTTGCCGCCGCCTTCGAGATGGCGGTTTGGGACGCCGAGCTGCGTGCCGGGGGCCGTTCGATGGCGGAGTCGCTCGGCACCGGTCCTGGCTTCGACGCCATGCCGGTCGGTGGCGTCGTCGGCATCCCCGCCGACCGTGACGTCGACACGCTGCGGGCCGAGCTGGCTGCCTGCGTGACCGCGGGCGTGGCCCGTGTCCGCCTGAAGATCGAGCCGGGGTGGGAGCTCGCACCGGTGCGCGCTGGCGCGGGCCGACCATCCCACCCTCGTACTGCAGGTCGACGCCAACGGCTCCTACCGGGGCAGCGACGAGGACATCTCCGTGCTGAGCCGGCTGGCCGACTACGACGTGTTGTGCATCGAGCAGCCGCTGCCACCGGCCGACCTCGTGGCGCACGCCCAGCTGGCGTCCGTGCTGCCGGTGCCGATCTGCCTGGACGAGTCGCTCTCCACGCCGCGGCGGGTCAGGGATGCGCTGCGCAACGGATCGTGCGCCATGGCCTGCCTGAAGCCCGCCCGCCTCGGGGGCGCCCGAGCCACCTGGGCTGCGCATGCAGCGTGCGCCGATGCCGGCGTCGCGGTCTTCATCGGTGGCTTCTTCGAGGCGGGACTCGGGCGGGCTGCCAACCTGGCGCTGGCCGCCCGGCTGAGCGAGGACGCGACGGGCCTCGTCAGCGACGTCGGCGATCCGGGCGACTACCTCGCCGTTGACCCGTGTGGTTACCCGCCGGTCGTCAACGGGTGGGTCCGGGTCCCCTCCGGGCCGGGCGTGGGGAACCCGCCCGACGAAGCGATCATGGGGGAGCTTGAGGTGCGGCGTCGCTGGTTCCCCGCCACGTACACTTGACGATCCATGAATCGAGTCCTGCTGGAACGGCGGATCAGGGACGTCCACGCCCGTCTGGTACGGGCGCGGGAGGAGCTGGCCGTGCTCGACGAGCAGCTGGCGGTCGTCCAGGAGGAGGCCGACGAGGCCCGCGTGCGCGCCCTGGTCTCGGAGACGCCGCTGGCGACCCACGAGCACAACGAGGCGGTACGTCATGCCGACGCCATGGGACGGGCCCGCGAGGCGTTGGTGAAGACGGTCGTCGACCTGGAACGCCGGCAGGACGAGCTCCTGGGCCACGTGGCCCCGGGCCTGCAGTGACCATGACGGAGAGGAACGGTCGGTGACCGCCGCCAACGACAGCGCCACCACTCCGGCCCGGGTGGTGATCGCCGAGGACGAGGCCATCGTGCGGCTCGACCTGAAGGAGATCCTCCTGTCCGCCGGCTACGACGTCGTCGGGGAGACGGGCCGGGGGGACGAGGCGGTGCAGCTGGTCGAGGAGCACCAGCCCGACCTGGCCATCCTCGACGTGAAGATGCCGGGTATGGACGGCCTCCGTGCCGCCCGAGAGATCACCTCACGCCATCAGGCGGTCGTCCTGCTGCTCACGGCCTTCAGCCAGCGCGACCTGATCGAGGAGGCCAGGGACTCGGGGGTGTCGGCCTACCTCGTCAAGCCCTTCCAGCCCCGGGAGCTGCTCCCGGCCATCGCCGACGTGCTGGCCAAGGCCCGCCAGGACCGGGCCATCGAGGCGGAGCACTCCGCGGACGGGGCCGAGGACAAGATCGCGACCCGCCGGATCGTCGACGAGGCGAAGCAGATCCTGATGGACCGGGACGACCTCCCCGAGACGGAGGCGTTCGGCTTCATCCAGCGCACGGCCATGCAGACGCGGGCGCGCATGCGCGACGTGGCCCAACAGGTCGTCGACGGCACACTCACCCCGTAGAGTCGGCCGCATGGCGACACGCCAGGAGCGACCGGGTCCGCTGCTGCTGCTCGACGGGATGTCGCTGGCCTTCCGCGCCTACTTCGCACTGCCCGACACCCTGGCCACCTCGACAGGCGTCGTCACCAACGCGGTGCACGGGTTCACGTCCATGCTGGTGTACCTCATCCGCGAGCAGCGTCCCTCGGCGCTCGTCGTGGCCTTCGACGCCCCCGGGGCAACCTTCCGCGACGAGATCCTCGAGGACTACAAAGCCGGGCGGGCCGAGACCCCGTGGCTGCTTCCGCCCCAGTTCGACATGATCCGCGAGGTCATGGCGGCCCTGGCTGTCCCGGTCGTCGAGGCCCCCGGCTTCGAGGCGGACGACGTGATCGCCACGCTGGCCACCGAGGCGGCGGAGCGCCACGCAGAAGTGGTCATCGTGACGGGCGACCGCGACAGCTTCCAGCTCGTCCGCGACCCCTACATCCGGGTGCTCTACAACAAGCGCGGCGTGAGTGACTACGCGCTCTACGACGAGGCGGGCATCGTCGAGCGCACGGGCGTGCCCCCCTCGCAGTACGTGCTGCTCGCCTCACTGCGCGGCGACCCGTCGGACAACCTGCCCGGCGTGCCGGGCGTGGGCGAGAAGACCGCCGCCAAGCTCCTCACCACCTACGGCGACCTCGACGGCATCTTCTCGCACCTGAGCGAGCTGACACCCAAGCTCCGGGAGAACCTGGCGGCGAGCGAGGAGCTGGCCCGCTCGAACGCCCGCATCATCCCGCTGGTGTGCGACGTGCCCCTCGAGCTCGACGTGGCGCACATCGAGCTCGGCGGCTGGGACCGCGCCACGGCCGAGGCGACCTTCGAGCGCTACGAGATGAAGACCGTGTGGCAGCGTCTGGAAGAGCTCCTCGACGCAGGGGCGCTGGGCGAGCCCGCGCCCGGCAGTGCCGGTCCCGCGCCGAAAGCCGGGGCCGGCGCACCGACCGGCGCGGCGGCAGGCGACGAGCCCACCGGACCCGCGCTCGAGCTGCGCGACGTCGCACTGCCCACGACGGCGGCCGAGGCCACCACGTCGATCGACGAGCTGGGGAAGGGCCGGCTGGCCCTGGCCGCCCGCTGGAACGGCATGCCGGGGCGCAGCGATCTGGTGGGGCTGGTGCTGGTGGCGACCGAGGGGGAGGAGGCCGGCCTCGGGATCATGGTGCCGGGCGACCTGCTGGGCGCCGCCCCGGTGGTCAAGAAACTCAACGCCGTGCTCGCCCGGGCCGTCCTCGGGCACCACGTCAAGGAGGCCATGCGGTCGCTGCTGCCGCTCGGCATCGACCTGAGGGGGCTCGAGATGGACACCGCGGTGGCGGCGTACCTGCTCGACGCCTCGACGGGGGAGTACGGGCTGCAGCAGCTGCGCGAGCAGACCGGACAGCTCACCCTCGACATCGCCGAGCCCGGGACCGAGGCCCTCGACGTGGCCCGGGAGGCGGCCGGCGAGGCGTGCGACGTCGCCGCCATGGCCGCCGGGTTCCGCCGGCGGCTGCAGTCCGAGGACATGGTCATGCTGCACGACGACATCGAGACGCCGCTGGTGCGGGTCCTGGCCAAGATGGAGGTGGCCGGCATCGGGATCGACCGGGCCGAGCTGCAGGCCATCGCGGACTCCCTCAAGGCATCGGCGGCGACGCTCCAGGCGGCCGTGCAGGAGTGCGCCGGCCACGAGTTCAACGTGAACTCGACGCCGCAGCTGCGCACGGTGCTCTACGAGGAGCTGGGGCTCACCCCGGGCAAGAAGACGAAGACCGGCTTCTCCACCGATGCTCAGACGCTCGAGAGCCTGCGCGGGGCCCACCCCATCATCGAGGCGCTGCTCGAGTACCGCGAGGTCGAGAAGCTGCGCTCGACCTACGGCGAGAGCCTGCTGGCCGAGGTGCAGAACGACGGCCGCATCCACGCGTCCTTCGGCCAGACGGTGGCCCGCACCGGGCGCATCTCGTCGGACCGCCCCAACCTGCACAACATCCCCGTGCGGACCGAGCAGGGCAAGCAGTTCCGACGTGCCTTCGTGCCGGCCCAGGGGAGCACCTTCCTGGTGGCCGACTACGACCAGGTGGAGCTCCGCTGCATCGCGCACCTCTCCGAGGACCCCGGTCTCATCGACGCGCTGACGAGCGGCTCGGACGTGCACCGGACCGTGGCCGCCGCCGTCTACGGCATCAGCCCCGACGAGGTCACGCACACCCAGCGCGAGTTCTCCAAAATGGTCTCCTATGGCCTCGCCTACGGCATGGAGGCCTACGGCCTGAGCCAGCGCCTGGGCGTCCCGGTGGAGGAGGCGGCCGCCATCATGGACAGCTACTTCGGGGCGTTCCCGTTGGTGAAGCAGTACATGGACCAGACGGTGGCCGATGCCAAGATCCGGGGCGCCACCCGGACCATGTTCGGCCGCATCCGGCCGCTGCCCGACCTGCACGCGGCGAACTACCGGCTGCGCCAGGCGGCCGAGCGCCAAGCCATGAACGCCGGAATTCAGGGGCTGGCGGCCGACATCTTCAAGCTGGCCCTGGTCCGGCTCGACCGCGACCTCGAGTCGGCGGCGCTGTCGAGCCGCCTCGTGCTGCAGGTGCACGACGAGGTGATCGTCGAGGTGTCGCGGGGGGAGGAGGAGGACGTGCGCCGCCTCACCGAGTCCGCCCTCACCGGGGCGGCCGACCTGAAGGTGCCCCTCACCATCTCCATGGCGGCCGGTCCGAGCTGGGCGGCGGCGAAAGGGTGACCGCGATGGTTCGACCCCTCGGACGAGCAGGGGCGGGATAGACCCCTGCTGAGCAGCTGGTACCCTGTACCTCCTTGCCCGCCGGCACCGGCGGCGGTGCACCCCGTATCCGACGAGTCCCGACCCCGGCGCGGTCCTGCAGGTGCAAGTCGCACCCGCCGCAAGGAGCTTCGCAATGTCTGACGCAGCACGCACCTCCCTCCTGTCTCCCGAAGCGATGGGCAGCTTCGACGCCGAGGGCAACTACACCCCCCGCACCATCGTCGACGACGACCTGGCGGATTCGGATCTCGAACAGGCGATGGGCGACTCCATCATCGAGTTCGACGACGGCGACGTGATCGAGGGGACGGTCGTCAAGATCGACCGCGACGAGGTCCTGCTCGACATCGGCTTCAAGTCCGAGGGCGTCATCCCCGCCCGGGAGCTGTCCATCCGCAACGACGCCAATCCCGAGG
>CAVULV010000014.1:0-189851 GCA_963742445.1 uncultured Acidimicrobiaceae bacterium | reverse complement strand
TGGCCCTGTCGCGCTCGCGCAGCACCCGCCCGACCAGCCGGTGCATGATCACCGAGTCCCCGCCGACCGACCACGACAGCAACGATCCCCGAACGCAGAGCTCCAAAGCCGTGTCGAGCGCCCCCTCGCCCGGCTCCTCGACGTCGGGGAGCCCCAGCGTGGCGAGCAGGTCGCGGCTGACCCCCTGCGGGGACAACACCGACACCACCCGCAGCAGCATCCCGCTCACACCCGCGCGATCCTGGTTCTCGGTGGTCTCGATGGACAGCAGCAGCGCGGCCGCAGTGGCCTGCCGATAGGCCTGTCCGGGTCCCGTGCCGAGCATCTTGGCCACCGCGACGCTGGCCAGCCGCTGCAGGTAGCGCTGGTAGGTCAACTGCTGACCGCGGATGGTCGCCGCCGCCTGCGCCAACGCCACCGGCAGATCACCCAGCTGTTCGGCCACCGCCGCCGCGCCGGCAGCGTCGTCACAGTCGGTGCGCTGCGACAAATAGTCCACCGACTCCGCACGGCTGAACACCGCGACATTGACCTCCCGCCCCAATTCCGTGAACGCCCGATCGGTGCTGGTGATCACCACCCGGGTGGGCCCGGCGGCGGGCAGAAACTCCACCAGCCCGTCGGGATCGGTTGCATTGTCGAACACCAGCGAGCGCAGCACCCGCGCGGGTTTCCAGGTGCTCGCGCAGCCGCTTCGCCGAATTCAGCGAATCGCCGTCGGGGTCGCCCACCCCGACCCGCTGCGCGATCCGCGCCAACCCCGCCAGCAGCCGACGGGGTGCACTTCTGCCCCACCGGGAACACCACGGATGAAGGGTACTTCGAGGTGTGCGACGTGTACTCGTCGGGTGCCTTCCGTTTCGCGCTGGCCATGCTGCACCCCGCCCTCAACCCGTGAAGCCCGGCCGCACGGGGCCCCGCTCGCAGCGTCAGTCGTGCGGTTCGACAAACCTGTAGCCGGCGCCGCGCACCGTGAACAGCAACGGGACGAGGCCAGGCCGATTGATCTTGCGGCGGAGGTAACCGACGTAGACGTCGACGATATTGCTTCCGGGGTCGAACGAGAAGTCCCAGACCCGACTCAGGATCTGCGCCCGCGACAGCACCTGGTCGGGGTTGCGCATGAACATCTCGAGCAGGGCCCACTCCCGCGGGGCCAGATCGATGCGCTGACCGGCGCGCCACGCGACCTTGGTCAGGAGGTCGAAACGGAGATCGAGGACGACCAGCTCCTGGGTGCTCGGCTGCTCGACGGTGCGCAGCGCGGCGCGGATCCGGGCCAGGAGCTCGTCGAACGAGAACGGCTTGGTGACATAGTCGTTCGCCCCACGTTGAGCCCTGCGACCTTGTCACTGACCTCGGCCCGGGCCGTGAGGATGATGACCGGGATGTCGTGACCCTCGCTCCGCCATTCCCTCAGGACCTTCACCCCGTCGTCCGAGGGCAGGCCGAGGTCCAGCAGCACGAGGTCGATGTCGTTCCGGGGTTCCTCCAAGGCGACGCGCGCCTCGGCTCCCGAGGCGACGACTGTCGTCCGGTATCCCTCTGCATGGAGCCCCTTCTCCAAGAAGGAGACGATGCCGGGGTCGTCCTCGAGGATCAAGATCTGCACTCAGACCCCGGCCGGTGTCAGTGCCTCCACCAAGACCCGTGCCCGGGGGAGGGTGATCACGCAGCGGCAACCGCCGAGGTCCGACCGGGCGAGATCGAAGGTCCCGCCGTGCGCCTCGGCCACCGCCGTCACGATGGCGAGACCGAGGCCGCTGCCTTCACGGTCCGCTCCGCCGATCCGACCGAATCTCTCGAGGACCAGCTCCCGCTCCGCGTCAGGGATCCCCGGGCCCGAATCGTCAACCATGAGCGCGACGTCGCCGGACCCGGGGTCGCACCGTGCGGAGATGGCGACGGTCTCGCCCCGGACGGTTGCCTTGATGGCATTGTCGATGAGGTTCAGCAGCGCACCGCGCAATTTCGCCGCGTCGACTTCGAGCACGACGTCGGGCACGTCGGAGAGCCGCCAGTCACGATCGGCGAGCACAACCGCCGCATCGAAGAGGTCCGAGAGGAAGGTCCGCAGGTCGAGCCGCTCGAGCTGCAAGAAGTCCGGTTCGAGCGCCCGGCCCAGGAGCAACAGTCGTTCGACGAGCGATCGCATGTGGTCGAGCTCGTCGATGACGACGGCCACCGTCTCCCTCACCTCGACGATATCGGCGTCCTCCTGGCGAGCCAGGACCTCGAGATGCCCCGCGCCACAGTGAGCGGGGTCCGCAGCTGGTGTGACACGTCGGAGAGCAGGCGGCGTTGCAGGGTCATGGCCGTCTCGAGCCGATCGAGCATGGAGTCGAACGTGGCGGCAAGTTGGCCCACCTCGTCGTCCGTGCCCTGGTCGCCCAGCCTGCGATCGAGGTCCCCGCTCTCGATCGCCGACGCCGTCGTGGTGATCCGTCCGACGGTACGCAGGAGCCGCCGGAGCAGCAGGTAGGCGCCGGCCACCGCCCCGACGAGCGCGATGAATGCCAGGCCGACGACGAGGACCAGGACACGGTTCTGATCCGACCGTTGTTGGGCCAGGTCGGCCGCGACGATGACGGTCCCGATGGTGCGATGGCCGCTCATGATGGGCGCCTCGACCAAGAGGGCGTTCGTCCCGGCGAGCACCGCGTGCTCCGACCGGGTCGCAACCGGTGGGCGGGCGAGAGCGCGCTGCACCGAACCCGATTCCAGCAGTTGTGCCGACCCGGCGCTCCCGTACCGCCCGACGCCATTGAGTTCCACCATGATGACCTCGCCCCGCGGCAAGACGCGGCTCTGCAGGTAGGCCACGGTCGAGGTGGCAACGCCGGACTTCCCGCGGTCCGACAACGCGTGCTGAAAACTCTCGAGTTCCGCGGCGAGGTTCCGGTTCGTCGCGGCGAGCGACTGGTTGTCGAACCAGTGCACGGTCTCGAACGCGGACACGGCCAGGACGGCGGCGAGCAACAAGGCCAGGAACCCCGCCAGCCGCGGGGCCGAACCGATCCGGTGCCGCCGCGTGTTGCTGCCGGGATCGGGGTGCACGGGTTCCGTCACTCGTCGCGTGGCTGTGTCGTCGTCGTGACGGCACTGGTCGGCGCCGTGGTGGAGGTCGGATCCGCTGTCGTGGTCGTCACGTCGGTGCCCGAGCCTGCGGCCGGGGAAGCAGTATCTGACGGCGGCGTCACCGGTTGCGTGGGGATCGTCGTGGTCCCGGCGGACGGTGCCGCCGGGACCACCCGGGCCGTGACCGCCGTGTCGCTCGGGGCGGGGGTGACCGGCGGATCGGCGATCACCGGACGGGAAGGCGACACCACCGTGGCCGGCACGTTCACCACGGACGGCGGGGGCGAGGTGGGAGGGGCGATGGCCTCCACGCGCACGCCGACCTGCACCGTCCGCGGCATCTCCACGGGCGACGCCCGCAGCCATCCCTGGGTGGTCGCCACCACCGCCAGCGAGGCGAGGATGGCCACCATTCCCGGTATCGGCCACCACCGCGATGTCAGGTCGTGCCGCATCCCCTCGTCTCCGGCTCCCCGGTCGGGATCCCGTGTCACCAGGCTTGAAGGCTATCGCCCATCCGCGTGTCGATGACTTCGTAGGAGATGGCGTCATTGGGGCAGGCACGTTCGGCGCGACGGGCTTGGGCGATGGCCCGGCGACCCTGCGCGGGCGGGTCGATGGCCCGGGCGTACCCCCAGTGGTCGAGCTCGACGCCGTCCTTGAAGTAAAGCGCACAGATCCCGTGTCCACGGCACCGCGTCGGATCCACGTGGATCACGACCTTCATGAAACCCCGCCCGCAGGAAGGGGGAACAGGGGCGGATGTTCGGCGGCCCCGCACGGGCTCCCGGCACGGTGTCGGATCACGTCGTAGTCGAAGACGTCGAGCGCGCTGCGCACCATGCGGACGACGCCGTCGGGGTGCGCGCAGGCGCCGCTCCCCACCAGGGCGTTGCCCGTGCGGCGGAGCCGGCGCACCGTTCGGCTGCCGGCGGTTCCCGCCGCGAGCCGGGTCACGGTCTCCGCCAGGGCGGGAAGCCCGTGTACACACGGCCCGCACTGCCCGGCTGTCTCACCGGCCAGGAAGGCGGTCACCCGCGCCGTCTCCCTCAGCCCGCACGCCCCGTGGGGGAGCACGCCGAGCAGACCACAGCCACGGGAGGCGCCGAGGCGGGCCAAGGCCGTCGGCTCCAGCACCGTGCGCCACGCGACATGGCCGCGGATCCACGTCCCGGCGTAGCCGCCCACGAGGACCGCCAGCGGCGGGTCGTCCACTCCGGCACGGCGGAGGATCTCGCCGATGGTCGCCGCGCCCGCCACCTCCACGACGGAGCCGGGCCGTGGAACGGCGCCGGCCAGCGTCACGAGCTGCGGACCCGGACACGACTCCGAGCCGAAGGACCTCCACGCCTCGGCGCCGATGCGCAGGATGACGGCCACGTGCGCGACCGTCTCGGCGTTGCAGACCAGCGTGGGCCGGCCCGACGGGCCCCGCCGCGCCATCGGTACCGACGAGAAGACGGGCTTTGCCACACCCTCGTGCAGGTAGCGGGCGACGGCGCTCGCCTCCCCCGTGACGTAGCCGTGGGGTCCGCTCGACAGACGCCACGCGGGATCGCCCTCCATCACGTCCGCTCGCTCGTGCAGGGCACGCCGCAGCGAGGTCGCCGGCTCGGCGGCTCCGCGGTGAAGGTGGAGGACGACCTCGTCCGCTCCGACGATCGTCGCCAGACGGACGGCGCCCTCCAACACGAAATGCGGTCGGAGAGTGCAAACGGTCCAGTCCTTCTTGCTGGCCGGTTCACTCTCGCTGCAGTTCACGATCAGCATCGGACGCCCCGGGGCGTCCAGCGCCGCCTGCACCTTGCGCCAGAGCGGAAACGCCCCTCCCCCGCGTCCCTGCACGCCGCTCAGTCGGAGCGCGTCCAGTGCACCGGCGCGGCTGAGCACCGGCGGCGCACCCGACCGGGACAGGAACGAGATGAATGGCTCCGGGCCTTCCGCCGCGGTGGGACCGGCGAGGATCAGCCCGACGGCATCACCGATGGCCGCGATCGAAGCACCCGAGCCCGTTCGAACGCTCCGGCCGCGCTCGACGACGGTGGTGGTCACCACGCCCCCTGGGGTCGCACCGGGCGGGCCATCAGCCGAGACACCTGCAACACTGCGACCAACGCCCCCGTCACCAGGTACATCCACCAGAGCACGTGGCTGTCGCTCCCGGCCACGAGGCCGTGAGCGAGCGACACGGCAAGGATCACCGACGAGACAGAGTGCACGGGGAGCCACACGCGCCGGGCGATCGACCCTGCCAGGGCCGCACTCACCGCCACGAGCACGATCCCGTAGAGAGCGATGGAACCCAGGGCCACGCCGGTCGGCCGATACTGCGCGTGCCACGGCACCAGGACGCCGGTCCATCCCACGCCCGAGTAGCGGTCCAGCACCAGCGCGGCAACGTGTCCCGCCAACAGGGCGATGGTGCACGCCGCCAGGGTCACGTGGGCCCGGAGCAGCGTCTCCGGAGCAGGCGTGCGGCGGGCGAGCCGCCACGGGTGCCGGAACCAGATGCCGAGGGCGACGAGCGCACTGAGCGCGACATAGGTGGCGATCCCGAGGCTGCGCCCGAGGATCCACGGCAGCATCCGGTCGTGCAGCAGCCCCTCACTGTGCACCGACAGCACGTACCCGGTGCCGATGGAGACGGCGAGCACGACGACGAGGAAACCGACGTCACGCCACCCCCGGCGATGGTGTTCCAGGTCCCGTGGGGGAGGGACGGGACCCGGAACGGGCCGACGCATCTCCCCCGGCGGGCTCGGGGGTGCCTCGACGCTCTGGTCGGGCGAGAGGATGCTCACGCCGCCCGCCAGACGACGTGCTTCGAGAAGTCCGGCGTCTCACCGGTGCGGCCGTCGGTGGCCACCCAGAACGCAGTGGCACGCAGCCGGGCGGCCGCGGCAGCGATGCCGGGCCGGCCCTGCAGGAAGAGCACCTTCGTGAGGACCTCGGCCGCCGCCGGGTCGGAGTGGATGGCCGTAACGGCCAGCAACCCGGCACCCCCGGGGCGACCTGTGCGGGGGTCGAGCAGATGGTGCACCGTCCTGCCCCGGCTGCGCCACCGCCGCAGCCGCACCGATGACGTGGCGCAGGCGCGGTCCCGCACCTCGACCACGGCGAGCGGATCCTTCCCGCCGCGCGGATCCTCGACGCCTATCCGCCACCCGTTTCCGTCGGGTCCGCCGCCCCGGCAGAGGCAGTCGCCGCCGGCGTCGATCAGGTACCGCTCCACTGACGGTGTGAGCCGCTGTCCGGCCCATCGGAGGGCGAGCCCCTTGCCGATCCCGCCGAGGTCGATCGGCTGCCCGCCCACGTGCAGCTCGGGGGCGCGGCCGCCGCGAAATCGAGGTCGCCAGGGTTGCGGGTGAGCACGGCTCACCCGCGTGCCACTCGTCGCCACCGCTCCCGTCTCGAAAGGGAGGCTGCGGTCATACCCCAGGCCGACCAGGTCGCGGAGGATGCGCGGATCGAATCGCCCACGGGATCGCTGGTACGCGTCGTGCGCCTCCCTGACCGCACGAAAGAGCGTCGGCGGGACCCGGTGCCACCGGTCGGACCGTTGGTTGACCCGGCTGAGCGGGCTGGCCGGATCGAAGCGGGAACAGCTGCGGTCGATCTCGGAAAAGACGCCGAGCGCGTCCCGCACCCGGTGGTCCCCCTGGCAGCCGGGGGCACCGTGGATCGTCACGTCGGACGCCATCGCACGGACCGTCCCGAGGACGGTGACCACTGCGGCCCGGCTCATGCGGCGCCCGACGCGCCGGTCGTCGCGGTCACCGGCGGCGGGGGGGGTGGTGGCGGCGGTGGCGGGGCCTGGGTCGTCGGCGTGGCGGCGGGAACCGGCGTCGGAGCGGGGGGCGCCGAAGGAGCCGGCGCCGGGGCGGGTGTGGCAGCAGGTACCGCGGCGGCCGGCGCGGGTCCGGCGGATGGCGCGACGGTCTGCACCGAGGACGCGTGTGGGGCAGACCCTGCGGCCGAGCCAGGCTGCACCGCCGGCGTCGTTGTGGTGGTCGACCCCGAAGCGGACGCGGGGGCGGCCGTGTGCAGCGCATCGATCTGACGCATCGTTGCCGCGATGGAGTGGTGGAGTTGATCGATCCCGGAATTCTCTCGGGCGATCTCCAGGGCCACCGTGGCGGCGCTCGCCGTGCGTGCGCCGGTCGTCACCGGTGCTGTGTCGACGGACCATGCCAGGGCGAGACCCGTCGTGCCGATCGTGGCCGCGGTCACGACCATGGTGGGGACCGTGGCCCTGCGCCGGCGAGCTCGCTCCTTGCCTGCCGGGTCAGTCACCGGTCACGGACCCGCCGTCGTCGCTGCCGCCACCGCCTCCGTCGCGCACCGGTGGCGATGTCGTCGTCGTCGTCGACTCCGATGTGGTCGTCGTCGTGGGTCCGCCCGTGGCCGGGGGCTCGGTCGACGTCGTCGTCGTGGTCACCACCGGTGCGGGCGCCACCGCCGGCGTCGGGGGCGCAACCGGCGCACGGGTCGGAGCACTCGGGGCGGTCGTGGCCACGACAGGGAGGGCGGCCGCAGCAATGGGTGCCGCACTGGCCGGCTTCGCCGCCAGCGCGGCCTCGCTGAACTCGAGCAGTGCCTGGAGGTGGCGCTCCTGGACGTTCAACGCCACCTCGGTGTCGTACAGGTGCCGGACCTCGGCGACGGCCCCCCGGTGGACCGGGGCGTGGCTGCCCGTCGCCGACGCGGCGAGCGAGAATCCCGCCGCAAGGCCGCCGACCGTGACCGCGCCGATAAGCAATTTCGAGGCCATGCACCCCTTCCCCTCTGGGAGGCCGGCCGGAGCCGCCTCTCCTCTTGCGTCCCGACACTCTGGACCGTGTTCCTAAAGCAGCCATGAAGCGCCGGTGAGAGTTCCTTCATCTGCGCCGGCCGTCACCTCGATGTGGCGCCGCAGAGGCAGGTCCACCCCGGTTGTGACGCGTGGGCCACAGGGCAAGGACAATTTCGGCCGGGTGGCGTCCTGCCGTCCCGAGCGGGAGCGGCAGGACCGACGTCAGGAGGCCGGCTGCAACTCCTCCACGACGGTGAAGGAGATGGCGCCGTTGGGGCACGCTCGCTGCGCCCGCCGGGCCTGCACCACGCTCCGGCGCCCCTCGTGCTCGGCGTCGAGGGCCCGCCCGTAACCCCAGTGGTCGAGCTCGAGCGCCTCCGCGAACATCAATGCGCAGATGCCGTGCCCGCGGCACCGGGTGGGGTCCACATGGACCACGACCTTCACGAAGAACCTTCGGCGGCAGCGAACGGGAAGAGCGCACGGTGGTGCGCGGTGCGACACGCGCTCCCCTTCCGGTGCCGGGCGACGTCGTCCTGGAAGACCTCGAGGGTGCTCACGACCAGTCGGACGACGCCGTCGGGATGACTGCAGGCTCCGCTCCCGGGCAGCGCGACGGCGGTACGGCGGATGTGCCGGAGCGCCCGACGCGCACCTCTCCCGCGCGCCAGGGCACGCATGCCGTCGGCCAGCACCGGCAACCCGAGCACGCACGGCCCACATTGGCCGGCAGACTCCCCGGCCAGGTAGTCCACGATGAGCGCCGACTGGACGATGCCGCAGGCGCCGTGCGGGAGCACCCCGATCAGACCGCAGCCACGCGTCGCGCCCAACGCGCTCAGGGAGGCGGGCTCCAGCGGGGTCTGCCACGCCAGGTGCCCGTGGATCCATGTCCCGGCATACCCACCCATCAGCACCGCATGGCGGAGCCTCCTCCAGGCCCGCGCCGCGGAGGATGGTGCCGATGGTCACCGAGCCCGTGATCTCGACGACGGTGCCCGGGTCGGCCACCGCACCCGAGAGCGTGACGAGCTGGGGCCCCGGACACGACGGGGACCCCGCCGTCGCGCCACCGCTCGGCACCGCCATGGAGGATCGACGCGAACATGCGCCGCCGTCTCGGCGTTGGACACGACGGTCGGCCGGCCCGAGGGGCCGCGCCGGGCGAGCGGCGCCGAGGCGAACAGCGGCAGGGCGACCCCCTCGTGCAGGTAGCGCGCCACCGCGCTCGGCCTCGCCCGAGACGTAGCCGCCCGGACCGTACGACATCCGCCACACCGGGTCACCGTCCGGGGACCCGCGCTCGCGCAGTGCGTTGCGCAACGCCTCCCGGGGCCCGGCCGATCCGCCGTGGAGATGGATCACCACCTCCCGTGCGCCCAGCACGTCCGCGATCGCCGCCGCGCCTTCGAGCACGGTGTGGGGGCGGTAGGAGCAGAGGGTCCAGTCCTTGCGGCTCGCCGGCTCGCTCTCACTGCAGTTGACGACCAGGACCGGGTCCCCCGGCGACGCCAGCGCGGTCTCCAATTTGCGCCACAGCGGGAAGCCGCCCCCACCGCGGCCCTGCAGGCCGCTGTCCCGGATCTCCGCGAAGATCTCCTCGCGGCTCCACAGCGGGAGCCGGGCCGAGCCGGTCCATGTACGACTCGAGCGACTCGGGCCCGTCCGTGGCCTGGCCCGGCCAGCAGGAGCCCGTTGCGGGTCCCCGGTCCTGCGCCAGGGCGCAGCCGGCCGTCGGCACGAGCTGCTCGGGCGCCAGCACCGCCGTCATGACCGTGCGTCGGCCAACGCCGGAGGTCGGGCCAGCACCCGGGTGACCTGCAGCACCGCCACGGCCGCGCCGGTGACGGCGTACATCCCCCACAGCACGTGGCTGTCGCTCCCGGCCAGCAGGCCATGGGCGAGGCACAGCCCGAAGATGGCCGCAGAGAGCGAGTGGATGGGCAGCCAGATCCGCCTGGCAATGGAGCCGGCCAACGCCGCCGTCCCGGCCACCAGCACGATGCCGTACATGGCGATCGACCCGACACCGACGGCCGTGGGCCGGTAGTGCGAGTGCCACGGGACGAAGGTGCCGGTCCATCCGACCCCGGCATAGTGGTCGAGGCAGACGGCGACGATGTGGCCGGCGAGGAGCACCACCGTGGCGGCCGCGAGGGCGGCGTGGGCGCGCAGCAGCGCCTCCGGCCCCGGCGCCCGGCGGACCACGCGCCACGGATGGCGGAACCAGATGCCGACCGCGACCAGCGCGGTCAGCGACACGTAGGCACCGAGCCCGAGGCAGCGGCTCAGGATCCACGGCAGCATCTTGTCGTGGAGCAGGCCGGAACCCCCCTGCCGCGCCATGGCGTAGCCCAAGCCCAGAGAGACGGCGAGCACGCAGCCCGCCCAGCCCACACTGGGGAGCTGCCCGCGCAACGTCCGGCGCGGCGGTGTCGGGTCCGTCCGTCGATCGGCCGGACGTGACCGTTGCGACGAGCCGGCGGGTGCATCGGTTGCCAGCGGCGTCGGTGGGCTCACGCCGCCGCCCTCCAGATCACCCGGCCGCCGAAATGCGGCGACTCACCGACCGTGCCGTCGGAGTGCACCCAGAACGCCGCCGCGGCGACCCGGGCCGCCTCGTCGGCGATGCGGCGACGGCCCTCCAGGAACAGCGACTTGCTCAGCACCTCCGCCTCCACCGGATCCGGTGCGATGACCGTCACCGCCGAGAGCCCGGCGCCGCCGGGTCTCCCCGAGCGTGGGTCGACCAGGTGGTGCACGCTCCGGCCGGCGCACCGCCACCGGCGCAGCCTGATCGATGACGTCGCGCACGCCGTGTCGCGCAGGGTGACGACGGCCAGCGGGCCGTTCCCCCGCGCGGGTCCTCGACGGCCACCTTCCAGCCGTCGCCCTCGGGGCCCGATCCGCAGCAGGTGATGTCACCGCCGGCATCGATCAGGAAGTCCTCCACCTGCGTCCGCAGTTGCTCCGACGCCCAGCGCAGCGCCAGCCCCTTGCCGATCCCCCCGAGATCGACCGGCTCGCGGCCGATGAGCAGCTGCGGGTGCGGGCCGCCCCGGAACCGTGGCCTCCACGGCCCGGCGGGCGGCCGGAGCGTGCCGGCACGGGCCGTCTCCACTGCACCCTTCGAGAAGGCCAGGCTGCGGTCGTACCCGAGGCCGACGAGCGTGCGGAGCACGCGGGGGTCGAACCGGCCCTTCGTCTTCTGGTGCGCCCGGTGTGCCTCCTGAATGGCCAGGAACAGCATGGGCGGTACCTTGTGCCAGCGGTCGGGGCGCGCGTTGACGCGCATCAGCGGGCTGTGAGGATCGAACCGGGTGCAGGTTGTGTCGACGTCGTGGAACCGGAGCAGGGCGTCGCGAGCCGCCTGTTCGGCGGTAGCCCCGAGCACCCCCGCCCCGTGGACGGTGACATCGGTGGCCATCGCGCGCGTGGTGCCCAGCACCGACGAGGTCGCGGCCATCAGGCGGTGCTGGAGGCCCCGGTCGTCGTCGTCACCGGGGGCGGCGGTGGTGGGGGCGGCGGAGCCGGCTGCGTCGTGGGTGTGGTCGTCGGCGTCGGCGCCGGCGCGGGCGCGGGCGAGTTGCCGGGCGCCGGTGCCGCCAGCGCGGCGGTCGGAGCGGCCGCCGGGGCGGCGGCGGTGGGTGTTGCAGGGGTAGCGGCGCCGGAGGCAGTCGAACGCGACGAGGCCGACTGCGTCGCTTCGCCACGGAGGCCGTTCCCGAGGCCGAGGTGCCCGAGCTGGTCGGAGCGGAGCCGGACGCCGCGGGCGACGCCGGGGACCCCGACGGCGCGCCCGCCTGCAGCGTCTTGAGCTGGGACTGGGTCGACGCGATCGACGAGTGCAACTGCGTGATGCCCGCCTTCTCGCGGGCGATCTCGGCGGCTACGGCGGCGGCCTGGGCCGTCTTGCCCGTGTTGGCGGGCGGCGCCGTCTTCACCGAGTAGGCGAACGCCAGGCCGGTGGTCCCGAGCGTGGCCGCCGTCACGACGACCCCGGGCACGGTGGCCGAGCGACGCCGCTTCTTCTTGGACTTCGGCTGCGGGTCAGTCATCCTCGCGTGGCCTCGTCGTGGTCGTCGTGGGTGGAGTGGTCGTCGTCGTCGTGCTCGTCGTCGTCGTCGTGGTCGTCGGTGGTGGAGGCGGTGGTGGCTGGGTCGTGGTGGTGGTCGGCGCGGGAGCTGTTGCGGCCGCGGGCGCCGGAGCCGGCGCGTGCGATGGCGTCGGCGCAGCAGCAGGCCCGGGTGACGGCTGCGATGCGGGCGACGCGACCAAGACGGCCGGTGGGGCGGGGGCCGCCGCCGGAGCAGGGGCCGCCGGGCGCGCCAGCTCGGCGCGCGCGAACCCCAGGAGCTGCTGGAGGTGCGACTCCTGGGCGGTCATCGCGACCTCGTTGTGGTACAGCTGCGAGACCTCGAGCGCGCTGCTCAAGGTAGGAGCGTTCGAGCGCGGCGGACCCGCCAGGGCGAAACCGCCACTGACGCCGGCCGCAGCGAGCAGCCCGAGGATCACCTTCGACACCATGCACAGCCCCCTCTGACGAGGGACGCTCCCGGCCGCGCGTCCCGTCCTCTCCCTTCAACGAGTGTGTCGGAAGAAGATCAGCGCAGGCAGGGAAACCGGGCCCGAAATTGTGAGCCGATTGTGCAAGGTGGTGCGATAGGCCTACGTGGAGCCCGCTTCACGTCTCGACCATGTCGCGCCTACCGTGAGCTGGTGGAATTCAGCAAGGAGCTCCACGACGACATCGCCGCCGGTGACATCGAGGTGACCTTCCGGCTCTGGCGGCGGCCCCACGCGAAGGTCGGCGGGCGCTACCGGGTCGGCCGGGTCGAGATAGAGGTCGACAGCATGGAGCCCATCCGGTTCGCCGACATCTCCGAGGCCGACGTCCGCCGCGCCGGCGAGCACGATCGTGAGGCGCTGCGCCGGCGCGCCGCCCACGCCGGTCCGATCGGCGACGAGACCCTTCTCTACCGGATTGCGTTCCACGTGGTCGGGTAGTAGACGGAATGCCGGTTCCGGTGCCGGCGCACCTCCACCGCTCATACCCACCCGATCACCAGGAGGAGCCCCATGCAGTACCGTCCCATCGGCAACCGAACGGTGAGCGCCATCGGGCTCGGCGAGATGCCGCTCTCCATTGAGGGCCGCCCGGACCGCCCTCGAGCCATCGCCACCATTCACGCCTCGCTGGACGCCGGCGTCACCATCATCGACACCGCCGACGCCTACTCGCTCGGCGTGCACGAGCACGGGCACGGCGAGGAGCTCATCGCCGAGGCCCTCGCCGCCTACGGAAAGCCCACCGACGACGTGCTGGTCGCGACCAAGGGCGGCCACCGGCGCCCGGGCGACGGCAGCTGGACCGTGCACGGCGATCCCGGCCTACGTCAAGGAGGCCTGCGAGGCCTCGCTCAAGCGGCTCGGCGTGGACGCCATCGGCCTCTACCAGTACCACCGCCCCGACCCGTCGGTGCCCTGGGCCGACTCGGTCGGTGCCCTGGCCGACCTGCTCGACGAGGGCAAGATCCTGATGGCCGGCGTGTCCAACGCGACGGTGGCGCAGATCGACGAGGCCCAGCGCGTGCTCGACGGCCGCCTGGTCAGCGTGCAGAACGAGTTCTCGCCGCGGTTCCGCTCCTCGGAGAGCGAACTCCGGCACTGCGAGGAGCTCGGCATCGCGTTCATCCCCTGGAGCCCCATGGGCGGCATCGGCCGCGCCGACAACATCGAGAAGGACCACCCCGCCTTCGCCGAGGTGGCGGCCGAGGTGGGGGCCAGCCCCCAGCAGGTCACCCTGGCCTGGATGCTGGCCAAGGGCTCGCGGGTGATCCCGATCCCGGGCAGCAGCCGGCCCGAGACCGCCGTCGCATCGGCCGCGGCGGCGGACGTCTCGCTCACGCCCGAACAGGTCGCCCGGCTCGACGCCTCCTGACCGGGATGCGGGAGCCCGGGTCCGGAACAGAACCGGGTCCCGCCGTGTTGCACAGGTGTCGTGCCGACAGACCGGAACGGGGTCCATCGGTACGAGACGACACGCGACAGAGAGTGAGGCCACCATGCCCGCAGTGACCGTCCCCGACAACCTGGTCCTCCCGCGCATCGAGACGCCGGGCACGGCCGCCATCCGCCCGGTCACGAGCGTCACCGACGCGCCCGCCGGCTACGAGGGCGAGGGCTTCCCGGTGCGCCGCGCCTTCGCGGGCGTGCCGATCGCGGACCTCGACCCCTTCGTCCACATGGACCAGATGGGCGAGGTGGAGTACGCGCCGGGCGAGCCCAAGGGCACTGCCTGGCACCCCCACCGCGGCTTCGAGACGGTGACCTACATGATCGACGGCACGTTCCAGCACCAGGACTCCATCGGCGGCGGCGGCCTGATCACGAACGGCTCGACGCAGTGGATGACCGCCGGTTCGGGGATCCTCCACATCGAGCGCCCGCCCGACCAGCTGGTCGCCAGCGGTGGCCTGTTCCACGGCATTCAGCTCTGGGTCAACCTGCCCGCGGCCGACAAGATGATCGACCCGCGCTACCAGGACCTCGAGGCCGGCGACGTCGTGCTGCTCACGTCGCCCGACGGCGGCGCCCTGGTGCGGGTCATCGCCGGTGACGTGGCCGGGCACCGCGGGCCGGGCGCCACCCACACCCCGATCTCGATGGTGCACGCGACCGTGCAGCCGGGGGCCGAACTGGTCCTCCCCTGGCCGGCGGACTTCAACGCCCTGGTGTACGCCCTCGGCGGGACGGGCACGATCGGGCCCGACGGCAGGCCGTTCCGCACCGGGCAACTGGCCGTCCTCGGCGCCGGCGACGCCCTGGTGCTGCGGGCCGACGCCGCGCAGGAGTCGCGTCATCCGGCGCTCGACGTGCTGGTCCTCGGTGGCCGGCCCATCCGCGAACCCGTCTTCGCCCACGGTCCCTTCGTCATGAACACCCGCGACGAGATCATGCAGGCCTTCGAGGACTTCGAGGCGGGCAAGCTCGGCACGGTCCCGGCCGACCACATCGGCAACGCATGAGCGCGGATTCCGGGGGGCGAGGCGACGGGCAGCGCCACCTGGAGCAGCGCCGACATCGGCGACCTCACCGGCCGGGTGGCGCTCGTCACCGGGGCCAACAGCGGCATCGGCTACGAGACGGCGAAGGCCCTCGCCGACCACGGGGCGCACGTCATCATGGCCTGCCGCAACGAGGACAAGGCGCGCCAGGCGCGCGACAAGATGGAGAGCGAGCTCGACCGGAGCTCCCTCGAGCTGCTGCACGTCGACCTGGCCGACCTGGTCTCGGTGCGCCGCGCCGCCGAGACCTTCCTCTCCGAACACGCGCGCCTCGACCTCCTGATCAACAACGCTGGCGTGATGGGGACGCCGTACCGCCTCACGGCGGACGGCTTCGAGCTGCAGATGGGCACCAACCACTTCGGGCATTTCGCACTCACGGGCCTCCTCCTCGACCGCATCGTCACCACCGAGCGCTCGCGCATCGTCACCGTCAGCTCGCACCTGCACCGCATCGGCAGGCTGCGCGCCACCGACCCGACCGGCGCCGGGTCGCACAACACCTGGGTGAACTACGGCGCGTCGAAGCTGGCCAACCTCCTGTTCAGCGCCGAGCTCAGCCGGCGGCTCGTCGCGGCCGGGCTCCCGACGCTCGCCGTGGCCGCGCACCCGGGCTGGACGCGGAGCAACCTCGCCGGCAGCGGCGCCGCGCTCGGGACGAGCCGGGTCCGGCGCAAGCTGGGCCGGGCCGCCGGGACGACGTTCGGGCAGTCCACGGCGGCGGGCGCCCTGCCGATCCTGTGCGCCGCCACCTCGGGAGCCATCGGGCAGGGGCAGTACGTCGGGCCGGCGCACCTCTTCGGGCTCTTCGGCCCGCCGCGCCTGGCCCGGCCGTCGCGGCGCGCCCGCGACGGGATCGCCGCTGCGGAACTGTGGCGGGCGTCCGAGGAGCTGACCGGGGTCCGCTACTCCGTCGACGTCCCCGTCTGAACGCAGCGGCAGCAGGCACCGCCGCCGGCGCGTCGACCGCGCCGCGTCGGTGGCGCTCCAGGAAGGCGGCGTGGGCCGCCGAGCGGTCGGGTCGCAGGACCCGGCCGAGCACGACGATCGACCACCGAGCGTGCCCCGGCCCGCCGCAGCGCCGCTGCGGCGCTCTGGGCCCGGGCGCCGCTGACGTAGGTGTCGTCGAGGAGCACGGCGCGCCGGCCGGCAACGGCGGGCCTGAGCGCGGCGGGCACCTCGAAGGCTCGACGGGCGGGCCGCATGTGGCCGACGGGTACGTCGCCCCGGGCGAGCAGTTGCGGCATCCAGTCCCCGAGGGGGGCACAGGCGGGCGCCAGCCCGTCCACGCCGCAGAGCGGTGATCCCGCCGGCCGTGTCGACGACGGGACGGGGAGCACGAGGCCGCCGCTGCCCCCTGCGGCCGCGACCAGGCAGCCCGCATGGGCGGACACGAACTCTGCGACGAGCGTGCGCACCATGGGCCCGAAGCGCCGGCGCGCCTCGCGCACCGGCGACTCCTTGTATCCCATCAGCACGGTGTAGAGCGGGCCCGGCAGAGGGCACAGGCGCACCGGGAAGACCGGCGCCAGGGCGAGGCCGAGGCGACCGCCGACCCGCCGGCAGGCGAAGCACACGGCGTGCGGGCCGGACGGCCCGCAACAGACGCCGCACACCCCGGGTCCGGGCGGCGGCACCCGGTAGGGGTCAGGCGGCGGGCGCGGGTCCCTGGTCGGTCTCGGGTTCCGGTCGATGCAGGAGAAAGGTCCCCGTGGCCCGGCTCACCAGCACGCCACCGGCGTCGCGCAGCGAGGCCTCGCCGTAGGCCACCTGCTTCGCCATGCGCACGACCTCGCCCCGCAACGCGAACGTGTCGCCCTTCATGGCGGGGCGCATGCACTCGGTCTTCATCTCGAGAGTGCCGCGGGTGCGCGCCTTGCCCGGGAGGGCGGCATTGATGGCGAAGTTCATGGCGGCATCGAGCAGGAGGGAGTGGATGCCGGCCTGGGTGACGCCGTGGGGATTGCAGGCGAGGTCGGTCGGCGTGAAGGTCCCGCTGACCCAGCCCAGGTCCTCCCCGTCCACGCCGTAGGCCGCGAACGTGCCGCCGACCAGCTCGATGACGGGCATCCCGCCGTCGCCCAGCCAACGGTCCATGTCCTTGCCGGTGCCGTTCATCGGGGGCAGACCCTACCGAACGACCGGCCGGCCGCCCGCGCGCCAAGTGGTCCCCGGCGGGCGCCCGGGTAGGATGTCCGCCGTTCTGGACCGGCGTGGCGCCGACCGCCCGCCGGCAGTGAGGAGACACCATGACCACCGCAGTCATCGTCGATGCCGTCCGCACCGCCGGCGGGAAGCGCAACGGGAAGCTCCGCGGCTGGCACGCCGTCGACCTGGCCTCCGAGGCCCTCAAGGCGGTGGCCGAGCGCAACAAGCTCGACCCGGCACTGGTCGACGACGTGATCATGGGCTGCGTCATGCAGGTCTCCGAGCAGTCGCTCAACGTCGGCCGCAACGCCGTGCTCGCCGCCGGCTGGCCCGAGTCGGTGCCCGCCACGACGATCGACCGCCAGTGCGGCTCCTCGCAGCAGGCGCTGCACTTCGCCGCCCAGGGCGTCATGGCGGGCGCCTACGACATCGTGGTGGCCGCCGGGGTGGAGTCCATGACGCACACGCCGATGGGATCGTCGGTCGTGCGGGACTACGGGTTCCCCTTCGGCCCCCGCATGATGGCGCGCTACGCCGAGCAGGGCGGCCTGAAGGGCCAGGGCATCGGCGCCGAGATGATCGCCGACCAGTGGGGCATCTCGCGCGAGGAGCTCGACGCCTTCTCGGTGCAGAGCCACCAGCGGGCGGCCCGGGCCACGGCGGAGGGCCGGTTCGAGAACGAGATCGTGCCCGTCGCCGTCCGCGACGAGGAGGGCAACGACACCGACGAGCTGCTCCGCGCGGACGAGGGCATCCGGCCCGACTCCACCGTCGAGGCGCTGGCGAACCTGAAGCCGGCCTTCAAGGAGGACGGCAAGGTCACGGCCGGCAACTCCTCGCAGATCACCGACGGCGCGTCCGCCGTCCTCATCATGAGCGAGGAGAAGGCGAACGCGCTCGGGCTGCGGCCCCGGGCCCGCTTCCACGCCTTCGCGCTGGCCGGCGTCGACCCGGTGACGATGCTGACCGGACCCATCCCGGCCACGACCACCGTCCTGGAGCGGGCCAAGCTGACCATGGACGACATCGACGTGGTCGAGATCAACGAGGCCTTCGCCTCGGTCGTGCTGGCCTGGGAGAAGGAGCACCACCCCAACATGGAGGTCGTGAACCCCAACGGCGGCGCCATCGCGCTCGGGCACCCGCTCGGTGCCTCGGGCGGCAAGCTGCTCGGCACCCTCCTCAACGAGCTCGAGCGCACCGACGGCCGCTACGGGCTGCTCACCATGTGCGAGGGCGGCGGGCTGGCCAACGCGACCGTGATCGAGCGGCTGGGCTGAGCCCGCGCCGCGGTCAGCGGTATCTGGTCGCGAAGAGGAAGCCGACGAAGATCATCGCCAGGCCGACCACCAGCCCCCAGGGCGAGCCGTGGGCCATGAACGGCAGGTGCGCCAGGTAGTTGACGGTGATCACCGCGACGCCGCCGATGAGCAGCACCAGGATGAGCGCGCCGAACCAGGGCGGGCTGTGGCGCACGCTCTTGGGGATCGGCGCGGTGTAGCGCCCGCTCTCCTCGGCGGTCTTGTAGCGCCCGACCTTGGAGGCACGGCCGGACGCGGACTTGCCCTTGCGGGAGGCGCCGCCCGGTCCCTTGGTGCTCGTTGCCACGGGGCAGAGACTAGCCACCGGCGGCGGGAGGCCCGGGGGCGGCCGGGTACGATCGTCGGCCCATGGGACCGCGGGTGCTCGTCGTCGACAACTACGACTCCTTCGTCTACAACCTGGTCCAGGAGCTCGGTGAGCTCGGTGCGGAGCCGGTGGTGTTCCGCAACGACGCCATCGACGTCGCCGGCATCCGGGCCCAGCGACCCGACGCCGTCCTGATCTCACCCGGGCCGGGACGGCCCGAGGACGGCGGGGTGAGCCTCGAGGTCATCGCGAGCCTGGCCGGGGAGATCCCGCTGCTCGGCGTCTGCCTCGGCCACCAGTGCATCGGCCAGGCCTTCGGCGCCACCATCGTGAGCGCCCCCCACCTCATGCACGGCAAGACCTCGGAGATCCACCACGACGGGCAGGGCCTCTTCGCCGGGCTCCCCAATCCCTTCGTCGCCACGCGCTACCACTCGCTGGTCGTGTCGCCCGACTCGGTGCCCGCCGAGCTGGAGGTGACCGCCACGTCGACCGACGGCGTCGTGATGGGCCTGCGCCACCGCTCGCTCGCCGTCGAAGGGGTGCAGTTCCATCCCGAGTCGGTGCTCACCGCGTCGGGCCCGGCCCTGCTGGCCAACTTCCTCGGTCAGCTCGGGGCTGCGCCGACGGACCGTCGCCGGCCTGAGTCGCTCAGCCGCCGGGGCGGCGGTGCACGACGTGCGGGGGCGCCGTGGTCGACGTGGTCGTGGTCGACGACGGAGTCGTGGTCGTGGTCGTCGTGGTCGACGTCGACTGGCAGACCGAGATGTTGACCGTGGTGCCGTTGGCCACCTGGGTGCCGGCAGCCGGTGTCTGGGTGTCGACGTTGCCCGGCGTGGCCCCGTTGGGGCACGTCGTGTCGGTGGTCTGGTTGGCGACGAGCCCGGCGCCGGTGATGGCCGACTGCGCAGCGCTGGCCGACTGGCCGACCACGTTGGGGACCGAGATGCAGGGGCCGCTCGAGACGACGAGGTTGATCGGCGTGTTCGGCGGGACGGTCTGCGCCGCCGGCAGGGCTCTGCGACGACACCAGCCCCTGTTGCGGGAACTGGTTCGAGCACGCATTGGTCTGGCTCCCGACGTTCAGCCCGGCCTGCGTCAGGGCGGAGCCGGCCGATGCCGGTGACTGCCCGAGCACGCTCGGCACCGAGACCGACGTCTGCGTGCCCGAGACGGTCAGCTGCACCGGGACGGTCGCCTTCACCTTGGCGCCGCCGGCCGGGTTCTGGTCGAGGACCGTGCCGACGGGCTGGGTGCTCCCCACGTTCCTGACCTTGTAGGTCAGGCCCGCGGCCTGGATCAGCTGGATCGCGGTCGCCAGCTGCTTGCCCTTGACGGAGGGCACCGTCACGATCGGGACGTTGGGGCCGCCGCTGACCACGAGGTTCACCGTGGAGTTCTTCGACACCGATGCACCGGACGCCGGATTGGTCGACAGCACGATGCCCCTGGGCTGCGAGCTGGTGTGGAAGGTGGTGGTGCCCACCGTCAGGTTGTCGTTCTGCAGCGTCTGGGCGGCGACGCTCGACGTGTCCCCCACGACGTTGGGCACGGTGACGTTGCCTCCGAGGACCGAGCGCAGCAGGAAGAAGGCGATCACCGCGAGGGCGACCAGGAGCACGATGAGCACGATGACGAGGCGGCGCGTCCGCTTCTGCCGCTCGAGATCGTCGCTGGTTCGCGAAGGGTGGGCCGCCGTCGGCGGGAACGGCCATCGTCCGGCCCGTCGTCGTGGGGACGGCCTCGGTGGCCCCCACCGCGGCCAGCATGGAGGTCACGCCGGGATCCGCCGCCTCGACCGGGCGGCCGTCGGCGAAGCGCAGCAGGTCCGCCCGCAGCTCCTCGGCCGACCGGTAGCGGTCGTCCGGGAGCTTGGCCATCGCCTTCATGATCACGGCCTCGAGCGCCACCGGCACCTGCGGGTTGACCTCCCGGGGCAGTGCGGGCATGTCGCGCACGTGCTTGGAGGCCACGGCCACCGGCGAGTCACCGGTGAAGGGCGGCCGGCCCACCGCCATCTCGTAGAGGACCACGCCGAGCGAGTAGATGTCGCTGCGGGAGTCGACGCCCTTCCCCTCGGCCTGCTCGGGCGAGAAGTAGGCCGCCGTGCCCATGACGGCGCCGGTCTGGGTCAGGCTCTCCTCGGTGTTGACGGCCCGGGCGATGCCGAAGTCCGTCACCTTGACGTCCCCCTCCGGCGTGATGAGGACGTTGCCCGGCTTCACGTCCCGGTGCACCACGCCGTGGCGGTGCGCGAAGGCGAGCGCAGCGGCCACGCCGGCGCCGATCGTGGCGATCTGCGTCGGTGGGACGGGCTGGGGGTCGCGCAGGACGGCGGAGAGCGGGCGGCCGTCGATGTACTCCATCACGATGAAGTAGGCGCCGTCGTCCTCGCCCCAGTCGAAGACCGGCACGATGTTCGGGTGGGACAGGTTGGCGGCGGCCTGCGCCTCCCGGCGGAACCGCTCGACGAACGTGCGGTCGACCGAGAGCTCGGGGAAGAGGACCTTCAGCGCCACCGGCCGGTCCAGCTGCAGGTCCATGGCGCGGTACACCTGGGCCATGCCGCCACGAGCGACCAGGTGGGTCACCTCGTAGCGGCCCGAATAGACGCGGGGATTGTCGACCGGTTGCATGGCGCCCTGAGCCTACGCTGGGCGCCTTCGGCGACGGGGTACGAGCGCGAGGCTCACGGCGCCGCCACGGTCGTGGTCGTCACCGGTGCCGTCGTCGTGGTCACCGCGGCCGTGGTGGTGGTCGACGAGGGGGCGGGCGGTGGAGGCGCCTGGGATTGGTTCCCCTGGGTCGTGGTCGGTGGCGTCGTGGTCGTGGTCGTCGAGGTGGTCGTGGTGAGACGGCCGATGTAGTCCTTGGCGGCTCGCAACGAAGGCTCCTGTATGCCGGCGCGCACCGCGGTAATGGCGACGAAGGGGATCTTGGTCGTCGTCACGCCGGCCGGCCGGTACACGACCCTGGGGTGGAACCACAGCACGCCGCCCACCTGGCCCTGCTTGACCACGACCTGGTTCCCCTGCAGGGTCACCGTCCAGTTGTCGTAGGCGTACCAGCGCAGCACGTAGTACGCCGCCACCGGCACGGCGGCCACCAGGAGGATGAACCCGATCACCCGGGGCGTGACCCGCCGCGGGATCCCGAGACGCCGGCGGCGCGCGCCGCGGCTCTCCTTCTCGGTCGGTACCCGGCGAGGGCCCGGCGTGGGAGGCACCCGGGTGGTCGAGCGGGCCACGGGCACCGAGGTGGCCGTCCCCATGAAGAACTCGTCACTGCGCGGGCCCTCGCCCGCGAGCGTCGCCTGCTCGTCGCCGAAGCCGAGGCGGGCGCCCGGGGCGAGCGTGTCGTCCATCCCGACGGCGGCGGTCGGAGCACCGCCCGGGGTGGCCGCATACGAGCCGGTGAGGTCCGAGACCGCCGACGCTCCCGCTGCGCCGGGGTCCGGCGCGGGCCCGACGGCCGGCACGGCGGCGGTCGCAGCGGCGGCGCCCACGCGCGGCGGCGGCCGCGCCGAGCCCGAGGGGCGTGACCTTGGCGACCGTCCCGTGCCCCTCCTCGCCCACCTGCACGTCCACGATGACGACGGTGATGTTGTCCGCACCCCCGTGCGCGTTGGCCGCCTCGACGAGCCGGTGTGCCGCCTCCTCGGGGTCGTCGACCGTGCGCAGGATGTCGGACATCTCGTCGATCCCCACCTCGTTGCTCAGCCCGTCGGAGCACAGGAGGACCCGGTCGCCGGTGTGCAGCTCGAGCTCCCACATGTCCGTCTCCACCTCGGAGGACACGCCGAGGGCCCGCGGTCAGGATGTGACGCTGGGGGTGGACGGCCGCCTCGGCCTCGGTCATCTCGCCGTGGCGCATCCGCTCCTCGGCCAGGCTGTGGTCCTCGGTCACCTGGACCAGGCGCCCGCCGGAGAACACGTAGGCCCGCGAGTCCCCGACGTTGGCGAGGGCGAGCGCGTCCCGGCCGTCGGCGCCGCCGACCAGCGCCATGGCCGTCAGCGTGGTGCCCATGCCGCGCAGGTCGGCGTTGGCCTGGCTCTCCTGCCACACCGCGGCGTTGGCCTCCGAGAACGCCTCGCGCAGGCCGGCGACCGTCGGCGCCCTCTCGAAGGCCTGGTCGAGCGTCTCGACGGCGACCCGCGCCGCGACCTCACCGCCGACGTGACCACCCATGCCGTCGGCCACCGCGTACAGATTGGACCGCTCGAGGGGGAGATCCTGGTTGACGGTGCGCACCCGCCCGACGTCGGACGCCGAACCCGAGCGCAACACCGTCACCGCGCGACCTCGAACACGGTGGAGCCGATCTGGAGGAGGTCGCCCTTGCCGAGGCGCACCGCCTGGGTGATCTGCTCGCGGTTGACGAAGGTCCCGTTGGTCGAGCCGAGGTCCTCGACCCAGAGCTGGTCGCCGCGGCGGAAGAGCCGTGCGTGCAGCGTCGAGGTGTAGATGTCCTCGGGCGTGGACACGCCGCACCCGGGCGATCGCCCGATGGTCAGCTCGTCATCGAGGTCGTAGGTGCGCCCGGCATGCGCCGGCGGCTCCACCACCTTGAGGTACAGCTGGCGGCGGCGACTCTCCTTGGGGCGGTCGGGTGGCCGGTTCGCGTCACGCTCCTGGCGCTTCTCCTGGCGCCGCTCCGAGCGCGACTTGCGGATGGTGGCCGGGCTCATCTCGACCCAGACGGCGCGGATGACGCGCAGGAAGAAGAGGAAGATCAGAGCGATGACCCCCCACTGCATGACGCGGAGGACGGCATTCAGGTTCTGCGTGGCGACCAGGATCGCCAGCGCATGCGGTGCCGTCACGACATTTCGAAGATGAGCCTGGTCGACCCCACGCTGACCTCGTCCCCGCTGGCGAGCAGCTGTTCTCGGACGGGGGTGCCGTTGACCCTCGTCCCGTTGGTGGACCCGAGATCGGTGACGAACACGCCATCACCCTTCCGGCGCAGCTCGGCGTGCCGCCGGCTGACGTTGGAGTCGGCCAGGACGACCTCGCATTCGGGGAGCCGCCCGATCACCAGCGGCTCCGAGCCCACGGTCACCCGCCTGCCGTCGGGCAGGACCACCTCGGCCAGGAAGCCGCCGTCCTCGCTCTCGTGCACCTCGGCGCTGACGGTGAAGCGACCGGGCTTGAGGTTCGATCCCTCGAAGATCTCCACCTCGACCGGGCCGACGAAGGAGTAGCCCTCGATCCGGGCGTGCTCCCGGGCGGCGTCGGCGAGCTCCCGGGAGAGCGCGTCGATGAAGTTGGTGAAGCGGCTGACGTCCGCCGGTGACAGCGTCGACGGCGAACGCGTTGGGCGCGATGAGGCCCCGTACCCCCACGCGTCGGTGCAGGTCCATCTCCCTCGTCAACCGGCGGCCGATTTCGACCGGCTGCAGGTTGCTCCGAAATGGCTTGGCCAACGTGCCCTCCACCAGACGCTCGAGGCGCTCCTCAAACTGCTGGAGTCCCATGGTCCCCCAGAGAATACCGGTACGGTGCGATCGGCAGGGATTCGGCAGGCGTCTGACCTGGTCACCTGTGCCCCGATGCCCCCGAGGGCCGATCCTGGGCCGACCGGCCAGCGACTACTGTTGTCCGGTCACTCGGGCGAGTGGCGGAATTGGCAGACGCGCAGGATTCAGGTTCCTGTGTCCGAAAGGATGTGCGGGTTCAAGTCCCGCCTCGCCCACGCACGCAGCACCACACCCACACCCGACGACGAGCAACTAATTCGACCCACCCACCATCTCGTCGCCGCCGCTCATCGCTAGACCAGCTCGATCATCCTCGGTGGTCCGGGGAGCCTCCCGGGCTATCGGCCATGATGGGTGGCCATGATGGAACTCGGGACCGGCGCGGCGGGCCTCGCCGTGATCCCGCCTGTGAGCACGGCCGACTTCGCGGATCCCGACTGGATCGCCCCGTTCGCCCGCGAGGCGGAGAAACTCGGGTTCGACTCGCTCGTCCTTCCCGAACACGTCGTGCTCGCGGTCGCTTGCACCAGCCGCTACCCGTACTCGAAGTCGGGCCGTGTACCGCTCCCCGTCGATTGTGCGATCCCTGACCCGCTCGACATGTTGGCCTACGTGGCCGGCGTCACGACGACCCTCGGCCTCGCCACCGGCCTCCTGGTGCTCCCGGTGCACAACCCGCTCATGCTCGCCAAGCGTGCGGCGACCGTCGACCGGCTGTCCAGGGGGCGACTCCGGCTCGGGGTCGGCCTCGGGTGGTTGCGCGAGGAGATAGAGGCGGCGGGTGTGGATTTCGACAGCCGGGGCGAGCGCGCCGATGAGGCGATCGATGCCGTGCGTGCGCTGTGGAATGCCGATCCGCGGCGCGGTGCACACTTCAAGGGACGCCATTTCTCCTTCGACGGCGTACAGTCGTTCCCCCGACCCGCTCGACCCGGGGGCGTGCCGATCGACGTGGGCGGGACGTCGCCGGCGGCCATCCGCCGTGCGGCGCGCCGGGGCGACGGGTGGCTGTCCCTCGGGCTCAGGGGCGACGCTTTGACCGACGCGCTGCGCCGGCTCGGGGCCGAAGCGACCGCGGCCGGCCGTGACCCGGCCTCCATCGACGTGACCGTGAGCGGGGTCACCACCTCGTCCACCGTCGACCGGTCCACCCTCGAACAGGCGGCCGCCCTCGGCGCGCGGCGGGTCGTCATCAACCTGGTCTCCGCCGACGCCGCCGAGGCGCGGGACGAGCTCCGTCAGGCCGCCGAGCGGGCCGGGCTCATCCCGCTCTGACCCCGCGCCGCATCAACCGGCGCGCAGGGGTTGATCGCTCACCACGTCCACCCGCAGCACGCGTTCGTGGATCCGCCACCCCTCGGGGCGACGCGCGATAGGTGTCGAGATAGCGGATGTGCCACACCAGGAGAGTCTCGCTGCGCTCGTCGCCCAGGACGTGGTAGGCGACGCAGCGGGTCTCACCGGTGGCGCGGTCACCCTCGACCGCCGCCTGATGGTTCCCGATGGTGTGGGTGGTGGAACGGTAGTGCCGGGCCATGGAAATCGCTCGGGTGATCTCGTCGTGCCCATGGCTGCGGCTGGTCGGCCCGCCGTCGCCCGGCGTCGCGTAGGCGACGAACGTGCCGTCCTCGGTGAAGAGCCGAGCCACCCCTTCGGGATCGCGCCGGTCGACCCCCTGCGCGTACGCGTGCACGAGGTCGGAGATGGCCAGGCGGTCGACCACGAGAGTGATCGGATCGGGATCGGCGGTCACGCCCAAGTTGACCGTTGCATGACGGGACGGGTCAAGTGGCCGGCCCGCCTCGAAGTGCCGGCGGCCGGCCCGCGCTCAGCGGTACCGACCGCCGATCAGAGCACCGGCTCCGAAGAGACCCCGAATCGATCCTGGTAGTCGGCCGACCGGGCCCGAAGGTCGGACTCATCGAGACCCGTATCGGAGAAGCGGTAGCGGCCACCCCCGCCCCCGCCATCGCCGGGGTTGGCAGCCAGAAACGCCCGCATCGACCCCTCGCCTTCCGGCGTCAACTCGCGTCCCATGGCGGCGTAGATGTCGGCCACGACGGCGAACGGGTCGGCCATGAAGGCGTCGAAGTGCACGTCGACGACCCGATCCTCGGGAAACACCTCCCTATCGCGGGCGTCCATGCCCCGGGCCAGGCCCAAGAAGACATCCTCGGCGTAGCCGGCGGCCACCTCGCCGATGGCCACGTCATCGCTCGACATTGCCCGGAGGTGTGCGACGAGCGCACTCACCGACGCGATCACCTTCAAGGGGTCGCGGTGGGTCTGCACCACGACAGCATCGGGGTATTCGCTCGCCAGCGCATCGAGATGCCAGAGGTGGGCCGGTGACTTGAGCAACCACTGCGAGACAGGATTTCGCGACTGAAGGTGCCCGAGAAACCGTCGGTGCCACCGGTAGGCGGGAGCGAGGTCTGCGTCCACCAGCAACCACCGGTTATAGGACGGCACACGGAACTGTGTGTTGAAGATCATGCTCCGGAACGACCCACCGGTGATCCGGACGCACTCCTGGGCGAGGAGCGCGCCCATCGGGTGGAACGCGGTGAAACCCGGCATTACCGTCTCGACCAGATCGATGGTGGCCTGCACCTCTTCGATTCTGGGGTCGGCGTCGTAGGTTGCCGTCTCGGGGGGTGGGATGGGCCGGTCGACCTCCCAGGTGAGCGGGGCCCGCAGCGCGGGGTCCTGGGCGAGCAGGTCGTACAGGATGGTGGTCCCGGTGCGCGGCTGGCCGACGATGACGATCGGTCGTTCGATGCGACCCGTCATCTCATCGGCATGATCCCGGCGCCATGCCGTGAGCATCAGGCGGGTGTCCAAGTAGGAAGCGATGTCTCCGGCCGCGACCTCCACGCCCACGTCGTTGAGCCTCGCCTCGTGCACCAGAGACGCCAACAGGACGTCGAGTGCCTCGAGCCACCCGGACTCCCCGAAGTCGTCCTCTCCGATTCGGCCGACCGCCTCTTCGATCAGCCGGTCCCGGTCGAATCTGCCCGTATCGATCACGTCTCGACCCCAGACAACCCGTCGACCGGCGCCACGATGTTCAGGTTCCGGCGGCTCGTCGCGGCGCGTACCCCACCCACCGTGGCCCGGCGTGCAGCGTGCCGTTGCAATTCGAGGTCCACCGGGCAATCATCGCACTTTGATTGCCGACGGTTGAGAGGGGCGAATCTTCATCATGACGACAGCACGGGTGATGCGCGCCTGGCGCCTGCACGAGTACGGGTCGCCCGTCGACGTCCTTCGTCTGGAGGAGACCGAGGCCCCCGAACCGGGGCCGGGAGAGGTGCGGGTGCAGGTCCACGCGATTCCGCTCAATCTCAACGACCTCGAGCGGACCAGCGGCAAGAACATGATGGTGCGACCGGAGTTCCCCTACAGCCCGGGAATGGAGGTCATGGGGGTCGTCGACCGCTGCGGCGAGGGGACGTCGTCCTTCGAGGGGCAGCGTGTCGTCGGCACGACGCGGGGCGCCTTCGGCGGCTATGCCGAGTACGCGATCTGCCCCGTGGTCGGGACGTTCCCCATGCCGGAGTCGATTCCGCTGCCGGATGCCGCCGCACTCTATTTTCCGTTTCATCTGGCCTGGCTGGGTCTGGTCGACCGGGCCGGCCTGACCGCGGGCGAGTCGGTCCTGATCCATGCCGGCGCCGGAGGGGCCGGTTCGGCGGCGATCCAACTGGCCAAGCACCTTGGTGCTCATGTGTTCGCGTGCGCCGGGACCGAGGAGAAGCTCGCGTTGTGCCGTGAGCTCGGTGCCGACGTGACGGTTAACTACGAGACGGCCGACATCGCGGAAGCGGTTCTTGCCGAGACGGGCACCCGGGGAGTCGACGTGGTGTTCGACACCGTGGGCGAGGCCGTGATGGAAGCCTCGCTGCGCTGTACCGCCTACAACGGCCAGTACGTGATGATGGGGTTCGCCTCCAACAAGGCGGTGGCCGACGAGCCGTTCCTCGTCCCCCGGCGGATCATGCTCGGCAACCTCCACCTCTCGGGAGTGCTCATGGCCTACGGGACCCAGGAGACCAACGAGATGATCAAGACGTCGATGGGATGGAATTTCATACCGTCGACCCTCGGGGCCCGGATCATGCGAGAGGTGGTCGGTCTCGTCGAACGAGGGGAGGCCCGTGCGGTGATCGGCGAAACCGTTGCGTTCGACGAGCTGCCGGCGTCGCTCGAGCGAATGGCCCGGCGCGAGTCGATCGGTCGAACCATCGTGACGGTCACCTGACCAGGCCCACAGGCTCGGCTTGACCCTGTCCGGGTTGTGTGCAAGTCGGACTCCGTCGGAACGGAGCGAGAACACCTGCCGAACGGCTCTGTTCCCGGTCGGCAGCCGTGCTTAGCGTGGACCCATGAGCGTGATCCCGGTCGAGTTCGACCTCTCCTTCACCGACCACGGTCACCGCCTCGTCTACGACGTCTACGGCTCCTCCGCCAGCCCGCTCGTCGTGTACCTGCACGGCCTGCTGCTCGACGCCGAGCTCAACCGGGGCATCGCCCAGGCGCTCGCCGAGCAGGGCTACCGGGTCGTGCTTCTGGACCTGCTCGGTCACGGCCGCAGCGACAAGCCGACCCACGCCTCGACCTACCGCATCGACAGTTACGCGGACCAGGTCGTCGCGCTGTTGGACCACCTCGGGGTGGAGCGGGCCGTGCTGGGCGGCCTCTCGCTCGGTGCCAACGTCAGCCTGTTCGCGGCCACCCGCTACCCGGAGCGCGTCCGGGCGCTGGTCCTCGAGATGCCGGTGCTGGAACGGGCGGTCCCGGCGGCGGCCATGGTGTTCGTGCCGATGGTCCTGGCCGCGCACTACGGACGGCGCGTGCTGAACCTGACGTCGGGAATGCTGCGCCGGGTCCCCCGGACGAGGTTCGGCCCGCTCAACAGCGTGCTGAACGCCGGCTCGCTGCCGCCGGACGCGACGTCCGCCGTGCTGCACGGCGTGCTGGTCGGCCCGGTGGCGCCCACCCAGGAGCAACGCCGCGCCATCGCCGTCCCGACGCTCGTGCTGGCGCACCGCCACGACTTCATCCACCCGTTCGACGACGCCGTCGGCCTCGTCGGGCGGATGCCGAACGGCGTGCTCGTCCGGGCCCGGTCGCCACTCGAGCTGCGGCTGCAGCCGAAGCGGCTCACCAAGGAGATCGTGGCGTTCCTCTCCGCACTCGAGCCGACCGAGGCGCGCCCGGGCTCCAATCGATCCGCCTGAGGCCGCTCGCGCGGTGCCGGTGGTGGTCCGGGTGCGCCGCCGCTCAGCGCGACGCGGCGACCGCGATCACCACGTCGTCCCCGGGCCGCACCAGACCTTGCCACCCGGAACGAATGTGGTGCGACCGGTTCGGGATCATGCGCCGTAACCGATAGGAGGCCAGGAGCCTGCCGCCTTGCGTCACATCCAGCCGGGGGTGGTCCAGGAACGTCCGCGTCCGGACCAGGACCCGGTCGGGCGGCTCACCCTGCGGACCAGCCACGTTCGGGACGACCCAGTGCAACGGGTCCGCCACCCGCACGCGGACCGTCGGACGTGGGTGCCGTGCATCTCCGCCCCGGAGCCACGCCGCTGCGGCGGCTGCCGGCGGACCGCGCCCGCCGTGCCGCGATGTCCGCCGTCTCGACGGGGTGCACGAGGTTGCCGGTCGCGAAGATCTCCGGCGCGCTCGTCGCGCCGTCGGCCTCGCAGGCGGGGCCGCGGGTGCCCGGATCGATGGCGAGACCGGCGACGCGGGCGAGCTCGGAGTCGGGGATGAAGTCCCCGCTGAACACGACGGTGTCGACGGCCACCGCCTGCTCCCCCGCCCGGCCCCCGGACGAACACCTGCTCGACCCGGTCGCGCCCGTTCACACCCACCACCGTCGTCCGTGTCCAGACCGGCACCCTGAGGCCGGCCCGGGTCAGGAGATCGAAGACGCCGAACGTCTGCGAACGGGGGTGCTCGGTCACCAGGGCGACGGTGCGGACACCCGCCTCGCGCAGCGTCAGCACGGCGGAATAGGAGACGTGCTCGGCACCCACGACGAGGGCTCGCCGGCCCACGGGCAGGTGCTCCCGGTGCACCCACTGCTGGAGCTGGCCGGTCGTGAAGATCCCGGCGGGCCGGCTGCCCGGGACCAGGCGGGCCGCCCGCGGGCGCTCCCGGGCCCCCGTGGCCAGCACGACCACCCGGGCGTCCACCTCGAACAGGCCGCCCGGACCGGTCAGCAGGGCGCGGCCCGGCTCCGACCAGCCCGTCACCATGGTCCGGGTGCGGATGTCGACCCCGCTCGCCACGGCGCGGTCCACCCACCGCCGGGCGTACTCCGGGCCGCTGAGGACGCGTCGCAGGTCGCGCAGGCCGAAGCCGGTGTGTGCGCAGAGGCGGGGCATCCCGCCCGCCTCGTGCTCCCGGTCGACGACGACGACGCTGCCCGCGCCGCCGGCCCGCGCGGCGGTGGCGGCGGCAAGGCCGGCCGGGCCGGCGCCGACGACGAGCGCGTCGACCGTCAGCACGGTCCGGCTCATGGCTTCGCCGGCGGACGCCAGCCGGGCCGCGACGGCGGCGCCACAGAAGAAGCCCTGACACCGCCCGTTGGTGGCCCGGGTGCGACGGCGCACCCCCCCGAGGTCGACCGCCGGGACCGGCGAGCCGAGCGCATCGCGCACCTCGCCCTCGGTGACCCGCTCGCAGAAGCACACGATGGAGCCGTAGGCCGCATCGCGTGCAATCAGGCCGGCATCCTCGAAGGCACGCGTCCCCCGTTCGCCCAATGCGGGCATGCGGGGAACGACCGGTGGCTGCTCCGCCTCGGCCAGCGTGAGCCCGGCGTCACCCATCTGCGCAACGACGTGCTCGGCGATGGCGAGCGACGCGGTCAGTCCCGTCGACCGGATGCCACCGACGCACGCGTAGCGCTCCCGCTCGTGGACGTCGATCTGGTAGTCGCGGTGCTCGGTGGCCGCCCGGAGGCCCGCGTAGACCGCACGTCACCTCTTCATGCGACGAGCTCGGGCAGGATGCGGCGGCCCGCCTGGAGCAGGCCGTCGATCCCGTCGGCGGTGGTCGCCGTGTCGTCGCGATCACCGATGTCCTCGGCCGTGGGCCCGAGCAGCACGTTGCCGTAGACGGTCGGCGCCACCAGCACTCCCTTCGTCCGCTCGGTGGGCACCGGGAGCAGGATCGACGACAGCAGCGGGCGGGCGAGCTTGTCGAAGACGATCAGCTGGCCCCGACGGGGCGTGATCGTGAATTCGTCGTGACCGAACCACGCGTTGACGAGGTCGGAGCCGAGGCCGGCGGCATTGACCACCCACCGGGCCCGGATGTCGCCGCTCGTCGTGCGCAGCACCCAGTCGGCGGGCCGACGCGTCACGTTCGACACCTCGACGCCCAGCCGCAACTCGACCCCGGCACCGACCGCCTCCGTGGCGAAGGCGATGCTCGTGCTCCACGGGCAGATGATCGACTCGTCGGGGATGGTCACCGCCCCGGTGGCGCCCCGGCCGAGATGCGGCTCACGCCGGGAGAGCTCCTCGAGCGGGATCCGGACGGCGTCGCTGGTACCCGTTGGCTCGCGACTTGGCCAGCACCTCGTCGAGCCGGATCGCCTGCTCCGCGTCCCAGGCCACCAGGACGGCGCCGGTCCGCTCGAGCGCGATGCCCGATGCGGCCGCGTAGTCGGTGAGCAGCTCGTGACCGCGCCGGACCAGTGTCGATTCGAGGCTTCCCGGCTGGGTGTCGAAACCCGTGTGCACGATGGCGGTGTTCGCCTTCGAGGTACCCGTGCCGACGTCGTTGGACCGCTCGAGCAGGACGGTGCGGAGCCGGTAGCGGGCCAGCTGGCGCCCGATGGCGGTGCCGACGACCCCGGCACCGACGATCGCGACGTCGTAGGCGTGGTCGTCGCTCACGGTGCCGGCTCCGGCCCGCCCACCAGTCTCGACACGGCGCGCTCGAAGCGGTCCAGTCGCTCCTCAGCCTCCGCGGCGGCTGATCGCCGGCTCGTAGCGAGTGCGCGCCAGGGCGGGCGGGATCACGTCGCCGAGCACCCGGCCGTCGCCGGCGCCGAGCCGCGCCAGGGCCGCCACACCCGCCGCGGTGGCGTGCGGGGAGGACGCGACCTCCACCGGGACCTGGAGCAGGTCCGCCTGCGTCTGCATGAGCACCCGTGAACGGGTGAGCCCGCCGTCCACCCTCAGCAGGGCGAGCGGGCGGCCGAGGTCGGTCGGCGGTGGCACGGGCCAACAGGGTCACCTGCGCCGCCAACCCCTCGACGGTCGCCCGCACCACGTGGGCCGGCTCCGTCCCCGGACCGATCCCCTCGATGCTGGCCAGCGCATCGGGCCGCCACCATGGCGCGCCCAGCCCGCTGAGTGCCGGCACCACCGTGACACCTCCGTCGTCGCGCACCGAGCCCGCGACGCGGTCGAGATCCTCGGCGCGATCGAGGAAGCCCCAACGACACAGCCAGGCGACGGCCGCTCCGGCGGCGTACACCTGACCGTCGATGCAATAGGCGGCGTCCGCGCCGAGTTGCCAGGCCACCGACACGGCCAAGCCGGCGGACGACGTGAACGGCCGTGCGCCCGCGTTGGCGAGCAGGAAGGCACCGGTCCCGTAGGTGCACTTCGATTCGCCCGGCTCGAGGCAGTGCTCCCCGACCAGTGCCGCCTGCTGGTCGACGCTCAAACCGCTCAGCGCGAGCGACGGGCCGAACGCGTCGGTGCGCCCGATCTCCTGTGCGCTGCCGACGACGAGCGGCAGGTCCTCCCCGTCGAGGCCGAAGGCCGCGCAGGCGTCCGCCGACCAGGCGCGCCGCTCGAGGTCGAGGAGCATCGTCCGCGAGGCGGTGGTCACGTCGGTGACGAACGCACCCGTGAGGCGGTGCACGAGCCAGGCATCGCTGGTGGTCACGACCCCGTGCCCGTGACGTGACGGCGCAGCCACGTCATCTTCGGTGCCGCGAAGTAGGGGTCGAGCGGCAGTCCGGTCGTGCGGGTCAGCTGCTCGGCGTGCGGCGACAGGTCGGCACAGATCGACGCGGCCCGCCGATCCTGCCAGGAGACGGCGCTGCTCAGGGGGCGGCCGGTGCCCCGGTCCCAGGCCAGCACGGTCTCGCCCTGGTTGGCGAAGCCGACGGTCGCGACGCCGCCGCCCGCCTGGGCGATGGCGTCGCGCCCGGCGGCGCAGACCGAGTCCCACAATTGCTCCGGGTCCTGCTCGACGCCGCCGCCGGGCACGGCACGCGGTGTCACGGCGACCTCGACGGAGGCCAGCGTCTCCCCGTCGTCGCCGAACACGACGGCCTTGGTCGCCGACGTTCCCTGGTCGATGGCGAGGACTCTCACGGAGCCCGCTCCGGCGATCCGGCGTCGGCGGGGGCACGCCATCCGCTCGGCATCCGTGGCACCACGGTCGGCGGCCATGGGATCGGGACGACGGATCGATGTCTCGCAACGTCACGACCCACCGGCGATGCTCGACCACGACGGCTCGGCGGCCCACCGCACTTGCTCCTCCGCCTGATCGGCACAGGGCCACGGACGCATGCTGCGTCACCATCCTCGTCCCGCGGCGAGGAGGCTTGCTAACGTGCCGCAACATCGGATGCGACCCTGGTGGCGTGGGGCCGCCGAACAAGGGGGACGCACGTGCCTGAAGGTGTCGACGTCGAGGAGATTCCGGAGCACCTCACAACGCTCGAGCGCGGACGAGCAGCACCTCGCCCAGATGGGCTACAAGCAGGAGCTGAACCGCTCCTGGTCCGGTTTCTCCAACTTCGCCATCAGCTTCTCGATCATCTCGATCCTGGCCGGGTGCTTCACCACCTTCTATGCCGGCTGGAACGGCGGCGGCCCGGCGGCCATCGCCTGGGGATGGCCGGTGCTGGCCGCGCTCGTGCTCTGCATCGGCCTCTGCCTGTCCGAGCTCGTCTCGGCCTTCCCGACCTCGGGCGGCATCTACTGGTGGGCCTCCAAGCTCGGGGGTGTCAAGGCCGGCTACTACACCGGGTGGCTCAACCTCATCGGCCTCCTCGCCATCGTCGCCTCGGTCGCCTACGGGTGCGCCACCTTCTTCGACCTCACGCTCGGCTTCCTCTTCCCGGGCAGCTACACCTCGGGCAACCTCGACACGATCTTCCTCTACTTCCTCGGCATCCTCGTGCTCGCCGCCCTGGCCAACATCTTCTCGAGCCACCTCCTCGGGATCGTGAACAACGTCTCGGTCTATTGGCACGTCATCGGCGCGGCTGCCATCGTGCTCGATCCTGATCATCCTGCCGCATCACCACGCCAGCGCTCGCATGGTCTTCACCTCGACCGTCAACAACACCGGCTTCTTCAGCGGCAAGACCCACGGGTGGGGCTTCATCTTCATCGTCCTGCCCATCGGCGCCCTGCTCACCCAGTACACGATCACCGGGTACGACGCCTCGGCCCACCTCTCGGAGGAGACCCACTCGGCGGCCGACTCGGCGGCCAAGGGCATCTGGCGGTCGATCTTCTACTCGGCCATCGGCGGCTGGCTCCTCCTGCTGGCGTTCCTCTTCGCCGTGCAGAACGAGGCCGGCGTCTCCAAGGGCGGCGGCGGCGTGGCGGTGATCTTCTCGCAGGCCCTCACCTCCAAGTGGGGCGGGACGGTCCTTCTCATCGCCACCGTCGGTCAGTTCTTCTGCACCATGGCGTGCATGACGAGCTGCACCCGGATGCTGTTCGCCTTCAGCCGGGACGGAGCGGTGCCGGGCAACAAGCTGTGGTCCAGGCTGAACTCCCGACGAGTGCCCGTCGCCGGGGTCATCCTCGTCGCCGTGATCGCGCTCATCCTCACCTCGCCGGCCCTGATCAAGGTCGACGTCGGCGGAGTGGCCGTGCCGGTGGCCTTCAACGCCGTCGTCTCCATCGGCGTCATCGGCCTCTACTGGTGCTTCGCCGTGCCGATCTGGCACCGGTGGCGGAAGGGTGACAGCTTCGAGACCGGCCACTGGAACCTCGGCGCGAAGTACAAGTGGATCGCCGTCATCGCCATGATCGACATCGTCCTCGTGTCGTTCATGGCCTTCATGCCCAACATCAACCTGGGCGTGCCGTGGAACCCGGACTTCTCCTGGAAGTACGTCAACTACACGATCCTCGTGTTCCCGGCCGCGCTGATCGCGCTGTGGATCTACTGGCACGTGTCGGTCAAGAAATGGTTCACCGGCCCTAAGCAGACCATCGAACTGGAGACCCTCGAGCTGATCGGGGACCGCGACTACCCTTCGGCGTCGCTGCCCTGAGCAGACCCGGCCACGTGCCGCGGTGAGCGCCGGCGACGGCGCCGGCCTCGACACCGCCCTCCTGGAGCGGATCGGGGTGCTCCGGGGCCGGCCGTGCACGGTCGAGCCGCTTCCCGGCGGCCTCACCAACCGGAACTACAAGATCACGACGCCCGACGGGGCCTACGTGCTCCGCCATTCGAACGCGTCGTCCTCCGCCGAGCTGGCCGTCGACCGCCGGGCCGAGTACGAGAACAGCGTCCGCGCCGCCGCCGCCGGCGTGGGTGCGCCGGTCGTGGAGTTCCTGCCCGACGACGGCGTCCTGGTCGTCGGCTATCTCGACGGGGAGGCGCTGACCGACGAGCACCTGCAGCGGACCGGGGTCCTGCCCCGGGTCGCTGTGGCCTGCCGGCGGCTGCACGCCGGCGAGCCGTTCGTCAACCGCTTCGACATGTTCGAGCTCCAGTCCGACTACCTCGAGCGCGTCCGACGCCGCGGCTTCCGCCTCCCGGCGGGCTACCTCGACCACGCCGGGACCGTCGGGCGCATCAGGGGCGCCCTGGGAGCCCGGCCCGTGGCTGGCCGGCCGTGCAACAACGACCTGCTGGCCGCCAACTTCATCGACGACGGCCGCAACGTCTCCATCATCGACTACGAGTACTCGGGCAACAACGACCCGTACTTCGAGCTCGGCAACCTCTGGAGCGAGTGCCACCTCACGCTCGACCAGCTCGAGGAGCTGGTCGAGGTCTACGACGGCGGACCGTCGCGGAGCCACCTGGCGCGGGCACGCCTGTGGGGCCTGATGTCCCAGTACGGGTGGACGCTGTGGGCGTCCATCCAGGACGCGACCAGCCCGATTGCGTTCGACTTCTGGAATTGGGGGATGGAGAAGTACGAGCGGGCCGAGGCCACCTTCGCCGGACCCGACCTCGAGCGGCTCCTCGTCGACGTGGCGCGGGCAGACTGAGGCCGGATCTGTCGATGGAGACGACCGTGGAGCACGCATCGACCGGCGGCGACCTGCCCGACCGGGCCCGCGTCGTCGTCGTCGGTGGCGGGGTGATCGGGACCTCGACCGCGTACCACCTCGCCCGCCTGGGGTGGACCGACGTCCTCCTGCTCGAGCAGGGGCAGCTCTCGTGTGGCACGACCTGGCACGCGGCGGGCCTCCTCGGCCAGCTCCGGGCGACCGAGTCCGGCACCCGGCTCGTGCAGTACTCCGCCCGCCTCTACGGCGAGCTCGAGGCGGAGACCGGCCTCGCCACCGGCCTCAAGCGGTGCGGCGGCGTGACCGTGGCGCGCACGCCCGAGCGGATGGTCCAGCTGCGCCGGACGGCGGCCACGGCCGCGGCCTACGACCTCGACTGCGAGTTGCTCACCCCCCGCCAAGCCCTCGGACGGTACCCGATCCTCGAGGCGGGCGACCTCCTGGGCGCCCTCTGGCTCCCGGGGGACGCCACCGTCAACCCGGTCGACGTCACCGCGTCCCTCGCCCGCGGCGCCCGCCTGCGGGGCGTCCGCATCGAGGAGCACACGCGGGTGACGGCGATCACCACCCGGGCCGGACGGGTCACCGGGGTCGCCACCGACCGGGGAGCGGTCGAGGCCGACGTGGTGGTGAACTGCGCCGGCCAGTGGGCGAAGGCCGTTGGCCTCCTCTGCGGCGTCGACGTCCCCCTCCACTCGGCCGAGCACTTCTACGTGGTGACCGAGGCCGTGGAGGGCGTCCACCCGCTCCTTCCCATCCTGCGCGACCCGGACGGGTACACGTACGTGAAGGAGGAGGTGGGCGGCCTCGTCGTCGGCGGGTTCGAGCCGGCCGCGAAGCCCTGGGTCGCCCCCGACGCGCTGCCCTACCCGTTCGAGTTCCAGCTCCTCGAGGAGGACTGGGACCACTTCAGCATCCTCATGAAGTCGGCCGTCCACCGGATCCCCGCCCTCGGGCACACCGGGTTGAAGAAGCTGTACAACGGCCCCGAGAGCTTCACGCCCGACAACCAGTTCGTCCTGGGCGAGGCGCCCGGCCTGCGGGGCTTCTTCGTCGGGGCCGGGTTCAACTCGGTCGGGATCGCCTCGGGCGGCGGCGCCGGGCGCGCCCTCGCCGAGTGGATCGTGGAGGGCGAGCCGACGAGCGACCTCGTGGCCGTCGACATCCGGCGCTTCGCCCCGTTCAACGCCAACAACCGGTGGCTGCGGGACCGGGTGGGGGAGGTGCTCGGCCTCCACTACGCCGTGCCCTGGCCCAACCGGGAGCTGGCCACGGCCCGCCCCTTCCGCCGCTCGCCCCTCCATCACCTGCTGGCTGGCAAGGGAGCGGTCTTCGGCTCGAAGATGGGGTGGGAGCGGCCCAACGTCTTCGCGCCATCCGGGCGGCCGGCCGAGCTCGCCTACAGCTGGGACCGGCCCGAGTGGCTCGCCTGGTCGGCCGACGAGCAGACGGCCACCCGGGAACGCGTGGCGCTCTTCGACGAGACGTCGTTCGGCAAGCTCCTCGTGGTCGGTCGGGACGCCGAGACTGCGCTCCAGCGCCTCTGCACGGCGGACGTGGCGGTCGAGGAGGGGCGGGCCGTCTACACGGGCATGCTCAACGAACGCGCCGGGTACGAGGCCGACGTGACGGTGACCCGACTGGCGCCGGATCGCTATCTTCTCGTCACGAGCGCGGCCTCCCCGGTGCGCGACGCGGCGTGGATCGAGCGACACCTGCGCCCCAGCGAGCACGTCAGCGTCGTGGACGTGTCCTCGGCCTACGCCGTCCTGGGCGTGATGGGCCCGGCGTCACGCGAGCTGCTCGAGCGGCTCGGCCCGGCCGATCTCTCCGACGGCGCGTTCCCGTTCTCGACGAGCCGGGAGATCGGCCTCGGCCACGCCACGGTGCGCGCCACCCGGATCACCTACGTGGGCGAGCTCGGCTGGGAGCTCTACGTCCCGACCGAGTTCGCCGTGGGCGTCTACGAGGACCTCGTGGCCGCCGGCGCCGACCTCGGTCTCGTGGACGCCGGGTACTACGCCATCAACAGCCTCCGCCTCGACAAGGGGTACCGCGCCTTCGGCACCGACCTGACTCCGGACCACACCCCCCTCGAGGCGGGCCTGCGCTTCACCTGCAAACTCAAGACCCCGATCGACTTCGTGGGCCGGAACGCCCTCGAGTCGGCCATTGCGGCGGGACCGCGCCGGCGCCTGGTCTCGCTCCGGGTCGGCGACCCCGAGGCCATGCTGTGGGGCGGCGAGCTCGTGCTCCACGACGGCGAGCCGGCCGGCCAGGTGACCTCGGCGGCGTGGTCCGCCACGGCGGGGACGGCCGTCGGACTCGCCTACGTCTGGCGCCGGGACCGTGGACCCGTGGGTGCGGGCGACCTGGCCACCGGCGCCTGGGAGGTGACGGTGGGTGACGCCGTGGCGGCGGTCGAGGTCGGGACCGGGGCGTTCTACGACCCCACCTCGGCCCGGGTCCGGGGTTGAGCCGGCCTCCCTGAGCGGAGAATCGGCGCCCAATGGGGACAACGGCCCTGCCCGGGGCGGCAACGGAGCGCGACAACGGGAGCAATGGCATCGGCAGACCCCGCAGGGCCCGTTCCCTTACGTCCGAAGCACCGCCACCTCGCCCGTCGGGTGGTGCTCGGGATCGTCCTCGTCCTCCTCGCGGGCGGCAGCACCTTCGCCTACCTGTGGTCCCGCAGTGGCGCCCACGCCGTATCCACGAGCGAGGCCATCGAGCGCTTCCGGCACCAGGATCCGAACGGCCCCGACATCGTGGCCGGGCCCCTCCCCGGCGTCTACGCCTACCGGGGCACCGGGCATCGAGACGATCTCGGTCTCCCCGCAAGTCCCAGTCCGAGGGCCCCGGGATGCCCGGTACCGTCGTCCGGCAGCGCCGGCGGCTGCTTCGAGTTCCGGATCGACTTCTCGGATCATCATTGGCAGAGCTGGGACTATTGCGTGCGCGACGGGGCGCTGATCTCGCCGACACGTGCCGGCTACTACAACTGGGACTTCGTCGCGTTCCACGTCGACGACACGTCGACGTTCGCCTGCGATCCCGTCATCACTACCGTCCCGGATCCGATCGTGCCCGGGACGGCCTCCACGGTGGCGTGCACGGGGAGCAACGACAAGCTCTCCACGGGTCCGGTCACCATGGTGGGCACCTCGAAGCTGGTCCGGTCGGGTGACATCAGGGTCGGCAGCCGGACGCTCGCCGCCGTCCTCGTGGCGGAACACGTGACGTTCTCCAAGGGGCAGAGCGGATCCAACGATACGAGCACGTGGTTCGCCGTCTCGAGCGGACTGCCCCTCCGTGGGACGTGGCACACCAAGGTCTCCACGACGTCGCCGGTCGGCATCTCGACGCTCGACGCCCACGGGGACTTCGCCCTGAGCTCATTGACGCCCAGCCGTTGAGATGTCGCGATCAACCGCCCGGGAGCCTGCGCACAGGCGGGCCCGTCAGAGCCGGTACAGCTTGGCTGCGTTCTCGCCCAGGATCTTGCGCTGCACGGCGGGCTCGAGCGAAGACATCTTCTCGGCCACGGTGTCGAGCGGCTTGGGGTACAGGCAGGTCGGGTGGGGGAAGTCCGTCTCGAAGAGGATGCAGTCAGCGCCGACCGACTCGACGAGCGCCGGGACGTTGTTCTTCTCGAACCAGAACGTGGCGAACAGGTTCCGGCGGAAGTACTCGGACGGGAGCATCGACAGGGCCTCGAGCTGCTTGGGGGCGTTCTCCGACATCTCGTAGTCGAGGGCCTCGAGGATGAAGGGGATCCAGCCGACGCCGCTCTCCACCGACACCATCTGCAGTGCGGGGTGGCGGTCGAGCATGCCGCTCAAGATGATGTTGGTCACGACGCGCGCGTTGCCGATAAACAGCAGCGTGCCGCCGATGGCCAGCTTCGTGTCCTCGTCCTGGGACTCCCAGGGGTAGGTGCCGAAGTAGGTCATGGTCGTGAGGCTGGCGCCGATGTGGAAGTGGACCGGGAGGTGCCGGTCCGCGCAGACCTCCCACAGCGGGTCCCAGGCCCGGTTCGCCAGGTCGGGGCCGCCGACGTCGTTCGGGTCCGACGTGATGTTCACGCCGCGCAGGTCCATGGCGGCGACGCGCTTCGCCTCGGCCACCGCGGCGTCGACGTCCCAGGCCGGGAGGACGGGCATCGGCAGGAGGCGGCCGCCTGAGTCCGCCTGCACGTCGGCCATGGCGTCGTTGTAGATCTGCACGCACAGGAGACGGAGCTCGGGGTCCTTCACCACGTCGGAGATCCCCTGGCCGCCGAGACCGATGGAGTTGGGGAAGCAGACTTGCGCGTAGACGCCCGAGTCGTCCATCACTTCGATCCGCGCCGCGATGTCGAACGCACCGAGGTGGATCTGGTCCAGGGTCCACTCGAAGAGCGCCTCGGCGGCACGACCCTTGCCACCCTGGCGGTCGATGACCCCGCCGCCGCCGGCAAAGCCGAGCTCGGCGCCGTCGACGTACCACATGGGCCTGCCGTCGACCTCGACCACGTGCGGGCACGCGGTCCTTGTACTTGGCCGGGGCGCGCTTGGTCCACAGGTCGTGCGCCTCGGTCAGGTGGGTGTCCGCGTCGATCGACCCGCAGCCCCTCGAGTGCAAGCGCCATGGTCCCTCCCAGCTCAGCGGCGACGACCAACCCTACGACCTAGGGTACGGCCGTGCCGGTGGCCGAGGTGGAGGGACTGCGGGTGGCCTACGACCTGGTCGGTGATGGCGACCCGTGGGTCGTCACCCCCGGAGGGCGCTTCAGCAAGGACTCCCCGGGTGTCCGCGAGCTGGCGGCAGCCCTGGCCGAGACCGGCAAGCGCGTGCTCGTGTGGGACAGACCCAACACCGGCGCCTCCGACGTCTGTTTCGACGGCAGCTCCGAATCGGCCATGCAGGCCGACGTCCTGGCGACGCTGCTGCGCGAGCTGGGCCTGGCGCCCGCCGTCATCACCGGGGGCTCGGGCGGCTCGCGGGTGTCACTCCTGACCGCCGCCCGCCATCGTGACGTCGCCCGGGCGCTGGCCCTGTGGTGGATCAGCGGCGGCCCCTACGGCCTGCTCTCGCTGGCGACCCACTACTGCGGGGAGTCCGTCGCCGCCGCCTGGAGGGATGGCATGGCGGCGGTGGTCGACCTGCCCGAGTGGGCCGAGGTCCTCGAGCGCAACCCCGCCAACCGTCAGCGCTTCCTGACCCAGGACCCCGCGGCGTTCATCGCCACCCTCGAGCAGTGGATGCTGGCCTACTGTCCGCGACCGGGCGCGCTCGTCCCGGGCGTCAGCGACGACGAGATACGCGGCCTCGACGTGCCGGCGCTGGTCTTCCGCAGCGGAGCCAGCGACCCCCACCACACGAGAGCCACCTCGGAGCGTCTGGCCGCCCTCCTCCCCCGCGCCCGGCTCGTCGAGCCACCCTGGGGTGACGGCGAATGGAACGAGCGCATGGTCGCGGCCGCAGCGGGCGAGGGCCTGTTCGCCCGCTGGCCCCTCCTGGCGCCCCAGCTGGCGGACTGGTCCGCCACGTTCTGAACGCCCCGGGGACCGTCAGGAGACGGGGCGGCCTCGGTCTCGCGGGCCAACTTGGCCAACTCCTCCGAAATGATGCGGTCGTGCTCCGCGAGATCTCGCCGCGCCGCCCGTGGGCTCCAGCGCCCGCGCATGAAGAAGACGAGGACGGCGAACACCAGCATGCCGAGGAGGCAGACGGTCCACCACCTCTTCCATTCGTCCGGCGAGGCCTTCTGTGCCGGCACCAGCTTCTGCTCGGCCACCAGCAGGCTGGCGAGGTTCTGCGAGTGCACACCGACCTTCGACTGGATCTCGGCCTGGCTCACCGGTTGGCCGTTCTGAATGGCGGTCGCCAACGGGCTGTAGGCGAGCAGGCCCTGGACCTGTGGGTTCGACAAGCCTCCGGCCGCGGTCAGCGCCTGGCCGAGGTTGTGCGTCGAGTTGCAGGTCGCGAGGACGGTGGCCAGCGTCTCCGGGCCGGCCTCCTTCGTCCCCTGCAGCCCGCTGATCACCGACGCGGGAGCCGCCGTCGAGTTGCACGCCGGCGGCGACGTCGTGGGGGCGTAGTTCTGCGCGGCCTGGATCGTCTGCAAGGTGGCGCCCGCCGTCTGGTTGTCCACCAGCACGGTCGACGTGGTGATGACGGTGGGCAGCACGAGGAACGAGAGGGCGACAGTGATGCGCAGGATCCATCCCCAGACGGCGAGCCCGGACGCCGTCAGGGCGGGATTGTGGGATTCGACCTGCTCGGTGTAGTTGGCCATCCACGGCGCATAGGCGATGGCAATGGACACGGCCAGCAGCACGATCACCAGGACGTTCGAGTAGTAGCCGGTGTGGGGGTGGCCCGTCTGCACGATGAGGAAGCCCATCATCACCATGGCGCAGATTGCCCCGACGAGCATGAACGGTTTGCGGACTCGCGCCCAGTCCGACAGTGCCCCGGCGACCACCAGTCCGATCGAGAGCGAAGCGGCAAGCCAGACGTTGATGCCGTTGGCCTGCGGGGTGGTCCGGTTGAAGGTCACCACCCAGTAGATGGTGAGCACGCTGACCGACGCGTAGTAGAAGAGCAGGAACAGCGAGATCGCGATCGATGAGGCGACGAGGTCGATCTTCATCATGGAGCGTATCGGGTGCTTGGTCGCCTTCTCGACGTCGATCCCCTTGGCGCGGGCCTCGACCAGCGCCCGCTCGCGCTCGGAGACCATCAGCTGGTCGCGTAGCTGCGGGGAGAGCTCGCGCAGGAACAGGAACGAGATCACGACCACGACCATGCAGACCAGGCCCGAGATGATGAACTGGTCCTGCCAGGGCGACAGATGGTCGAGCGTGTGGGTGGCCACCAGGCTGGCGCACAGTGCGCCCATGGTGGGCCCGAGGGCCCAGAATCCCATCGCCACGCCGCGACCCATCTGCGGCGAGAAGTCGCGCATCAGCGCCGGGGTCGAGACGAGGATGACGCCCTCCACGAACCCGATGACGCAGTACGACGCGGCGAACCAGAACTTCTCCGTGATGTGGGGGATGGCGAAGAGCTGAATGACCGCCACGACCAGCGTCCCGTAGATGGTGAGGTTGGCCCGGCCGATCTTGTCGGAGAGGCCGCCGAGGAACGCGCTGAATGCGCCGATGGCGTTGGAGACGACGAGCAGGTACAGGAAGTACTGGAACGACATGTGGTAGTAGGGCAGCATCAGCGGGGTGACCGCGCCCTCCACGTAGTAGAGGTAGTAGAGCATGATCGTGGTCAGCACCACGATCGCCAGGTAGCCGAGCCGCGGCCACGTGTCGGGGTACCGGTCGAGCTGGCGCCGGCCGAACGCATTGGCCATCCGCTGCCCCATGGGGACCGGTGCACTCACCGCTGTCGTGGTCATGTTGGATCCCCTTTCCAGCGGCCCCCCATGTCCCCCAACGGTCCAGCCCCGGACCGGCCACGGCATCGAGCCAAGCCCGATGCTAGGGCCACGGCCAGTCCGGCTGAAGGGTCCAAAGACACTTCGTCTGCATCCGGGCCACCGGGGAGGAGCAAATCGGGCCTTCCGGCTCTATGCCGGCCCCCGGAGTGCTCCCAGAATCGCTCCTAACAAGGGGGTGCGCAATGGCAGAAACCGGGGCCGGCACCGACACCATGAGCGGATCCGACGCCCTGCTGTGGACCATCAGCGCCGATCCCGTCATGCGCCCGACGATCGTGGCCCTCCTGATGCTGGACCGCACACCCGCCTGGACCGAGGTCCGGGCGCGTATCGGCAGCCTGGCCGAGGAGGTGCCGCGCCTGCGCTCGCGGGCGGTCACCCGTGCGCCGGGGCGGGGTCGGCCGCAGTTCGTGGTCGACGACGCCTTCAGTCTCGACACCCACCTGCGCCGCATCCGCCTGCCCGAGCACGGTGGGCGGCGGGACGTCCTCGACATGGCCCAGGTGATGGCGACGAGCGGCTTCGACCCCGCGCTGCCCCTCTGGGAGGCCGTCCTCGTCGAGGGCATGGACGGTGACCGCGCCGCACTCGTCATGAAGGTGCACCACGCCCTGATCGACGGGGTGGGCGGCCTCGCGGTGCTGGCCCACCTCTTCGACTCCCCCGGCGCAGAACGCCCCCGGGCCGGCACCGCACCACCCCCGGCCGCGCGGTCGCCGCATCCATCCCCGGTGGACCTGCCCGATGCGGTCCGCTTCGTCGATGACGCCGTGGACGCCGTGACCCACCCCTTCCGCTCGCTCGGCCGGCTCGCCGCGGTGGGCACCTCCGTGGCCCGGCTCATGGCCCCGTCCGGCAGGCCCGTCTCGCCGATCATGACCGGGCGCAGCTTCCGCCGCCACGTCGAGATCATCGACCTCGAGCTCGCCGACCTCAAGCGCGCCGCGGCGGTGTGGGACGGCACCGTGAACGACGTCTTCGTGGCCTCCGTCGTGCGGGGCCTGACGCTCTACCACGCCCAGCACGGCGTCGTGTCCGCCGGCTTCCGGGCCCTGATGCCCGTCAACGTGCGCGACGGGGCGGCCGGTGAGAGCGGGAACCACTTCGTACCGGCACGCTTCGTGATCGAGGCCCGTCCCGACCTCGCCGGCTGCATGGCCGAGGTCCGCCGCAACGCCGCCGAGTGGAAGCATGCGCCCGGGCTCGCCATGAGCGACGTCCTGGCCACGGGACTGAGCGCTCTCCCGGCGGTGGTGGCACGCAACCTGTGGAGCTCCATGCTCCTGGGGAACGACTTCTGCGTCACCAACATCCCCGGACCGCCGTTCCGGGCCTTCCTGGCCGGCGCCGGTATCGAGGGCATCTACGCCGTGTCCCCGCCGTCCGGAGCGGCGCTCAACGTCTCGCTCATCTCGGCGGGCGAGCGGGCCTGCATCACCATCACGGCCGACGTGGCGGCCGTCCCCGACAGCCCGAAGCTGGCCGGCTGCATCGAGGACGGGTTCGCCGAGGTCTGCTCGGGGCGGCCCTCCGACCCGCCGGGTTCGTCATGACCGCGCACGGTGACGTCCTGACGCCGCTCGACGCGTCGTTCCTCGCCATGGAGTCGGGTCACACGCCCATGCACATGGGCTCCATCGGGATCTTCGAGGGTGCTCCGTTGCACGACGCTCGTGGATGCCTGCGGCTCGACGAGGTCCGGGCCGAGGTGGAGAGCCGGCTGCACCTGGTGCCGAAGCTGCGCAAGCGCGTCCGTCTCCCCCTGGTCGGCGAGTCCGCGCCGGTGTGGGTGGACGACCCCGACTTCGACATCGCCGCACACGTGCACCAGGCGGCGCTGCCCGAGCCCGGTGACGAGGCCCAGCTGCTCGACCTCTGTGCGCGGTTGATGTCGTGCCCGCTCGACCGGAGCCGCCCCCTGTGGGACATCTGGCTCATCGACGGGCTCGAGGGTGGACGCGTCGCCCTGCTCGAGATGCTCCACCACTCCGTGGCGGACGGCCTGGCGGGGATCGAGCTGGCCACCGTGCTGTTGGACCTGGAGCCCCGGGCGGCCGTCCCGCACCCAGCCGACGGGTGGCGGCCCGCACCACCTCCCAGGAGGGTGATGGTCACCGTCGACGGCGTGGTCGACTGGGCCGATGCGATCCGGCGGCTCGCCGTCGACGCCCTCTCCGCGTTGCGCCACCCGTCCCGGGCGGCAGGGTTGCTGGCCCACTACGTCGGGGCATTCGCCAGCCTGCTGCCGCGGCCGTCCGCAGGGCCCGACTGCTCGCTGAACGTTCCCGTCGGCTTCGACCGGCGCGCCGTCGCCGTCCGGCACCCCCTGCACGAGCTCCGCCACGCCGAGCACCACCTCGGGGTCACCCTGAACGACCTACTCCTGACCGCGATCGCCAGCGGCGTGCACGATCTCCTCACCGCGCGGGGCGAGCCGACCGACGGACGGCTGCTGCAGGTGCTCGTGCCCGTCGGGTCCGACCACCACGACGACCGCCGGCTCGGCAACGAGGTCTCGGTCATGGTGGTGCGGCTCCCGATCGGTGCCGCCACCGCCGCCGAACGCCTGCGAGAGGTGGCCCGGGCCGAGCGGTCCAGTAAGGACCGGGACCAGGCGTCGGCCACCCACCTGTTGCTCTCCTCGCTCGACGCCTTGCCTCCGGCGGCGGTGGCGGCGGCGAGCCACCTGATGCACCACCAGCCGTTCGTGAACCTGGTCGTGACGAACGTGCCCGGCCCCGACGTCCCGCTGTACGTGCTGGGCGCCCGCATGCTCGAGGCCATTCCCCTGGTCCCGCTCGGGGGCAACCTGAGCGTGGGTGTGGCGGCCCTCTCCTACGACGGGCAACTGGCGATCGGGATCCTCGCCGACCCGCACGCCTGTCCGGACGTCGACGTCCTGGCGCGGGGCGTCGACCGGTGCTTCGACGAGCTCGTGCAGCTGGCGCCGGGGCCGGAGTCCGCGCCGCCTAGGGAACGGCGGCGGCCCCGAAGCTCTCCTCGGCCGGGGCGAGGGGCACGTGCCACGTGAGCCGGGTGCCGCCCTCGCGCGAGGTACCGAGTTCCACGCTGCCGCCCAGCCGGGCCGCCCGCTGGCGGAGGTTCTTGAGCCCGAGACCCGCGGTGGTGCTGTCGCCGATGCCGTCGCCGTCGTCGGCCACCACGAGGCGGAGCTCCTCGCCGGCGGCGATCGTGATGACCACCTGGTTGGCGCGCGGCGTGCTTCCCCACGTTGGTCAGCGCCTCGCGCAGGACGGCCAGCACCTCCTCTGACAGCTGACCCGTCACCACCTTGTCCACCGGGCCGCTGAAGGAGACCTGGGGGTGCAGCCCGAGGACCGGGCGCAGCTCGTGCACCAGGTCGAGCACCTTGGGGTGCAGGCCCTCCTTGTTGATGGTGAGCTCGATGTCGAAGATCGCCTTGCGGAGCTGGCGGATCGTCTCGTCGAGCTTGTCGATCGCCTCCCCGATGCGCATGACCGCCTCGGGTCGCTCGACCAGGCGGGCCGTCCCCTGCAGGGAAAGCCCGATGGCGAACAGCCGTTGGATCACCGAGTCGTGCAGGTCGCGGGCGATCCGGTCCCTGTCCTCGGTGAGCGCGCGGTCGCGCACCAGGCCGTGCAGACGTGCGTTCTCGATGGCGATGCCGGCCGCCATGGCGAGGGCGAGGACCAGCTCCTCGTCGTCCTCGGAGAACTCCGCCGCCGTCGTCTTGTTCGTCAGGTAGAGGTTGCCGTAGACCTCGCCGTGCACGCGAACCGGGACGCCGAGGAACGACGTCATGGTGGGGTGGTGCGACGGGATCCCGAAGCTGTCGGGGCTGGCCGCGATGTCGCCCAGCCGGAGCGGCTTGTCGTCGGCGATCAGCGTGCCGAGCACGCCGCGGCCCGTGGGGCGGGGCCCGATCGGCCTGCTCCTCTTCGCTGGTCAGGCCTACCGTGAGGAACTGGTCGAGCGACCGCCCGTCCTCGGTCAGGACGCCGAGTGCGCCGTACTGCGCATCGACGAGGTCGACGGCCTCCTCGATGATCCGGCGCAGGACCACCGGCAGGTTCAGCTCGGCGTCGAGGATCAGGATGGCCTGGACGAGGCGGCGCAGCTTTGCGGGATCGTCGATCCGGTCGAACGGCTGCACGGTGTGCCAGGATAGGGCCAGGCGCAACGGATGCGCGCCCGATCGGGCGCGGGACCCTTGCCGACGATCCCTTCCGTCCGTGGCAGTATTGAGCAGATGGCGATTCGGGTGTTCGTCCTCGACGATCATGAACTGGTCCGGACGGGCTTGCGAACGCTGCTCGAGGCCGAAGACGACATGGAGGTCGTCGGCGAGGCGGGGACGGCGGAGCAGGGCCTGCAACTCATCCGCGAGCTCTCCCCGGACGTCGCCATCCTCGACGTCCGCCTGCCGGACGGCAACGGGATCGAGGTCTGCCGGGAGATCCAGTCGACGAATCCCCAGGTCCGTTGCCTGATGCTGACCTCGTACTCCGACGACGACGCCCTGTTCTCGTCCATCATGGCGGGCGCCTCGGGCTACGTCCTCAAGGAGGTGGGCGGCGGGGACCTCCTGGGCGACATCAGGCGGGTCAGCCAGGGGATGTCCCTGCTCGACCCTGTGCTGACCCAGGAGCTGTTCGACCGCCTGCGCAAGGACCAGGAGGCCGAGTCCCGGCTCACGGTGCTGACCCCGCAGGAGCGCAAGGTGCTCGAGCTCATCGCCCAGGGCCAGTCGAACCGCCAGATCGCCGAGCAGCTGTTCCTCGCCGAGGCGACCGTCAAGAACTACGTCTCGAGCCTCCTCTCGAAGCTCGGCATGCGCCGCCGCACCGAGGCCGCCGTCTACGCCGCGGTCCTGGCCGAGCGGAAGGGCTCGAACCCCGAGGCCCTAGGCCACCTTCACCCGGCGGTGGTCGTCGAGCGTGCGGAAATCGACGCCGGCCGACCGCAGCAGGTCCTCCAGGCGCTCCCGCTCGACCAGCGGGTTCACGAAGTGGGACGGATCGCTCTCGATGCCCAGGGCGTTGCACAGGCGCAGCAGCATGCGGTCGTGATCGAGCTCGAGGGCCAGGTCCTCGGCCATGATGTGCTCGCCGTCGGCGCCGTTGCCGTGCATCCGGCGGCGGCACTGGAGCAGCACCACCACCAGCTCGTCACGCGACGAGGGCAGGGGAAGGGGCTCCACGTCGGCACACAACTCGGCGAGCAACTCGCTGTACATCGACATGATGGATAATTTTGCCGGAATTGGGCGCGCCAAGGATAGAGCCGTAACTCCTGTTTTCGATCGGGCCGATCCGCCCTATTGCGTGCGGGACCCCCAACGCTTGTTGGGCGCCACCTGCACCTCCACCACGATCGCCGGCGCCGACGCGGTTCAGCGTCCCTGGCACCCAGCCGATCACGCCGAACACGGTGGCGCCTCAGCGGCGGCTGACCCGCGGTGCGAGCGGTCGGCCCGGGCCAGCACGTCCTCGGCGGACTCGGTGTCCTCGGCGATCGCCACGCCGAGCGAGGAGTGCAGGCGGATGTCCTGGCCGCCCACCGTGACCGGCTCGTCGAGCGTGTGCTGGATCCTGCCGCATCAGCGGCCCGACCGCCTGCTCGTCGGTCACCGTCACCACGACCACGAGCTCGCTCCCGCCGACCCGGCCCACGGTGTCCTCGGTCCGCAGGACCGAGGTGAGCCGGCGCGACGTCTCGCACAGGACCGTGTTGCCCGTCGTGTACCCGAGGTCGGCGTTGATCTCGCCCAGGTTGTCGAGGTCGATGTGGCAGACGACGACCTCGCCGCCGTGGCGGCGCCGGCGCACGAGCGCCTGGGTGAGGCGGTCGAGCAGCAGGAGCTGGTTCGCCAGCCCCGTGTGGGGGTCGGCCATGGAGAGCTGCCACAGCTGGTCGTACTTGCCGGTCGCGGGGCCGGCCCGGCACCGGTGCGTCGTTCCCGCCCGAGCTGAACTCCTTCAGCATCGACTCGACGCTCTTGGCGGAGCCGCCCCGCGGGCCGCAGAGCCTGGCGCGCGGCTGTCCGCGGCGCCCGGGACGCTTCGGCGCTCCCAAGTTCCCTCTTGGCCTTCTTCACGCTTTCCCCCTCCGATACCGACTTCCCACTCTTATCGGAACGCTGGTGGTCGAAACAGAGCCGGAAGTCATGACCTGGGTCCGAACGTCCGTTCACGCGGAGAACGGGCGCTGCGGTGCCGCCTCAGTTTACTCCTGCCCCCGTGCAGGACACGGGGGAGCCGGTTGCGAAATGGGTGCGGTGGGCGGCCGCGCTAGCCTCGCCCGAGCCCTTGCACCGCCTCGCCCTCCCCTCCCGCCGCCGTGACGACCGAGCCCCCGCACCCGGCTGCGCCGATGACGGCGCCGGACGAGCCGGTGCGGCTGGTGGTGGATCCCGGGGCCCTCGAGGCGCTGGTCGACGAGGTCGCGGCCGAGGAGTGCTACGGCTTCGACACCGAGTTCCACACCGAGCGGACCTACGTCCCCGACCTGGCGCTCATTCAGATCGCCTGGGCCGACGAGGTGGCGCTCGTCGACCCGCTCGCCGTCGACCCGGCGCCGCTGGCCCAGGTGTTCGGCGGGCCCGGTGTCGCCGTGGCGCACGCGGCCTCGCAGGATCTCGATGTGCTCATGGCCGCCTGCGGCACGGTCCCGGCCGCCGTGTTCGACACCCAGATCGTGGCCGGGTTCCTCGGCATGTCGACCCCGTCGCTCGGCCGGCTGGTCGACGCGATGCTGGGCGTCACCCTGCCCAAGGCCGACCGCCTCTCGGACTGGCTGGAGCGGCCGATGTCCGAGCGCCAGCTCTCCTACGCCGTGAGCGACGTCGCCCACCTGCTCGAGCTGCGCGCCGTGCTGACCGAACGCCTGCGCGCCCTGGGCCGGCTCGAGTGGGCCGTCAACGAGTGCGACCAGGTGCTCGGCGACCGCACACCGGCCCGCGTCCCCGAGGAGGCCTGGTGGAAGCTGGGCGACATCCGCAGCATGTCGCGGCGCAGCCGCGGCGTCGCGCAGGAGGTGGCGGCGTGGCGGGAACGCACCGCGGCGGCGTCGAACCGGCCCCGGCGCATGGTGCTGTCCGACCTCGGGCTGCTGGCCATCTCGCAGCGGCCGCCGCGCAACGCGGACGAGCTGCGCCGCACCCGCGGGGTCGACGGCCGGCACCTCGCCCAGGGACGCGCCGCCGAGATCCTCCAGGCCGTCGAGCGCGGGCTGGACCTGGAGCCCGACCGCATCCGGATGCCCTCCGAGGGCCGCGACGCGCAGGCCCCGGCGGCGGCCGTCGCCGTCTGCTCGGGCGTGGTGCGCCAGATCGCCGACGACCTCGACTTCGACCAGGGGCTGCTGGCGACGAGGGCCGACCTCGCGCAACTGCTCTGCGGCGAGCCCAGCCGGCTCGACAGCGGGTGGCGGCGCACCATCGTCGGCGACCCGCTCCGCCGCCTCATCGCCGGCGAGGTCGCGGCCGCCTTCGACCGGCGCGGCCATCTCGTCCTCGAGGAGCGCTCCCCGGGTTAGCCGACCGAGCGGTCCCGCCCCGCCCAGTAGGGCTGGCGCAGCTTGTACTTCTGCAGCTTCCCCGTCGCGGTGCGGTCGAGGGCGTCGCGCAGCTCCACGCTGGTCGGCGCCTTGAAGTGGGCCATGCGGTCGCGGCAGTGCGCGATGAGCTCGGCCTCGGTGACCGTGGTGCCCTCACGCACGACCACGAGCGCCTTGATCGTCTCGCCCCACTTCTCGTCGGGCACACCGATCACGGCCACCTCGGCCACGGCGGCGTGCTGGTAGAGGCAGTCCTCGACCTCGATGGAGGAGACGTTCTCCCCGCCGGTGATGATGACGTCCTTCTTGCGGTCCGAGATCACGAGATGCGCGTCGTCGAGGTAACCGCCGTCGCCCGTGTGGAACCACCCGCCCTCGAGCGCCGTCGCCGTCTCGGCCGGCTGCTCCCAGTACCCGGCGAACACGTGGTTGGACCGGGCCAGCACCTCGCCCTCGTCGTCGACGTCGATCCGCACGCCGAGGGCGGGGACGCCGGCGCGGCTGAGCAGCACCGAGCGCGCACCGGCGTCGAGGCCGTCCCACTCCGACGGTGCCCGGTTGATCGTGAGCAGCGGCGCCGTCTCGGTCAGCCCGTAGATCTGCATGAACTCCCACCCGAGCTCGGTCTCCACCCGCTCGATGGTCTTGGACGGAGGCGGCGCACCGGCCACGACGATGCGCACGGTGCCGCGGCCCGGCACCTCCCGGCCCGCCGCGGCGCGCGCCTCGGCCGCGCTCGAGATGGCCGCCACGACGGCGGGCGCGCCGCAGAGGAGCGTCACACCGTGCTGCTCGATGCGCGACAGGATCTCCTCCCCGTCGACCTTGCGCAGCACGACGTGGCCGGCGCCCATGCCGGTCACCGCGTAGGGCATGCCCCAGCCGTTGCAGTGGAACATCGGCAGCGTGTGCAGCAGCACGTCCCGGTCGCTCACGCCGGTGTGCCACCCGAACGCCGCCGCGTTGAGCCAGCAGTTGCGGTGCGTCAGCTGCACGCCCTTCGGGCGCGCCGTGGTGCCCGACGTGTAGTTGATCGAGCACGTGGCGTCCTCGTCGCGCTCCCACGGCTGCGGCGTCGCCCCGGCCGCCGCCGGTGCGAACAGATCGGCGTCGTCGATCCCGTCGAGGCAGAAGCGGTGGCTCACCTTGATGGTGTCCACCTCGTCGGCGAGATCGGGGTCGTACAGGAGGACCGACGCCCCGGAGTGCTCCACGACGTAGGCGATCTCGTCGGTGGTGAGCCGGAAGTTGATCGGCACCAGGATGCGGCCGAACCCGCTCACCCCGAAGTAGGAGGTGAGGAACCGGCCCGAGTTCGGGCTCACGATGGCCACCCGCTCCCCGTGGCCGACGCCGAGCTCGTCGAGCGCGAGCGCCATGCCCCGTGCCCGCGCCTCGAGCTCGGCGTACGACTGCGTCCCGAGCGAGCCCGGGACGTCGGGCTCGTCGTGCAGCGCGACGCGCGTGGCCGTAGACCAGCGCAGCCCGGTCGAGGAAATCGCCCACCGTCAGTGCGACCTTCATGCCACCCCCGATCTCTCGTGCTCGGTCCCCGACCTCGGGGCGAGGCTAGTGGACACCCCAGGTGGGTCCCGTGCCGGTCAGAAGTGGCCGAGCACCGGGTGGGGCACGTAGGGCTTCTCGAGGCGCGCGATCTCGTCCTCGCTCAAGGTGAGCTCCTCGGCGGCGAGCGCGTCCTTCAGGTGGCGCTTCTTGGTCGCCCCGACGATGGGCGCGGTCACACCCGGCTTGGACAGCAGCCAGGCCAGGGCCACCTGCGCGGGCGGCACGTCGCGTGCCGCGGCGACCTCGGCCACCGCGTCCACGACATCGAAGTCCGTCGGCTGGTCGTAGAGGTAGTCGGTGAAGGGGTCGGTGCTCGAGCGGGTGGTGTGCCGGCCGCCGTCGCGGGTGCGCGTCCCCGCCAGGACGCCCCGGGCGAGCGGGCTCCAGGGGATGCAGCCGACGCCCTGGTCCAGGCAGAGGGGGATCATCTCGCGCTCCTCCTCGCGGTAGATCAGGTTGTAGTGGTTCTGCATGGACGCGAACTTCGTCCAGCCGTGCGCCTCGGCGCGTGTGCTGTGCCTTGGCGAACTGCCAGGCGAACATGGAGCTGGCGCCGATGTAGCGCGCCTTGCCCGCCCGCACCACGTCGTGCAGCGCGCCCATCGTCTCCTCAATGGGCGTCCGGGGGTCCCAGCGGTGGATCTGGTACAGGTCGACGTAGTCCATGCCGAGGCGTCGCAGCGAGGCGTCGATGCCCGAGAGGACGTGCTTGCGGCCCAGGCCCCCTCCGTTCTCGCCCGGTGTCACCGGCATGAAGACCTTGGTGGCGATCACCACCTCGTCGCGGCTCAGGAACTTCGGCACCAGCCGCCCCGTCGCCACCTCGCTGGCGCCGCCCGAGTAGGTGTCCGCCGTGTCGAAGAAGGTGACGCCACCCTCGACGGCGGCGCGGACGATGGGCTCGGCGGCGTCCTCGTCGATGACCCAGGGCCGGTCGCTGTCGTTGCCGAATCCCATCATGCCGAGGCAGACCCTCGAGACCCGCAGTCCCGACGCGCCCAGGTTCGTGTAGTTCATGGCTGACCTCGCTCGCAGCCGGCCTCGGTCGGGGCCGGCACCCGCATACTTACCAGCCGCGGCGCGTCATCCGGCGCGCCGGTGGCACCGGCGGTCAGCGTCGGGGTGTGCTCAGGGACAGTGCTGCTGGCCGTGCCCCGGATGCGGCGCGGCAGTTCGGCGGCCCGTGCGGCGGCGAGCTCTCACCGGATCCGTGGCCCGGGTTGCCGTTCGGAGCTGTGGACGCCGGGTGAGCCCCCATGGCCGTTGACCCCGCCCTTCCCCGTCCGTTGCCTTGTCCGTTGCCTTGTCCGTTGCCTTGGCCGTTGCCCCGGCGTCCCACCGACGACGGGCGTGCTCGGGAGAGTCGTCGTGGTGGTCGGGGGCCTGGTCGTCGTGGTGGTCGTCGTCGAGTTGGTCGGCGTCGTGGTCGGCGTCGTGGTCGTGGTGGTGGTCGTGGTCGTCGGTCGGTGCGGGGTTCACGACCGTGAGGACAGCGGTGGGAGCGCCGCCGCCCTGCTGCCCCGCCCCCGTTGCCGACCGTGGCACCGGCTGCCGGCGCGGAGGCTGCGGCGAGCGGCGTGCCCGGGCTGGGTGGCCGCCGGTGAGCCCCCCCGGCGCCTGCGGCTCCTCCGGCTCCCGGGGTGCCGGGGTCGTGGGCGGTGTGACGTGGAGGCCCGGACCGTGCGAAGGGCTGGTCGCCTGGGTGCTCAGCAGCGGGCGACCCCCCGGGACCGCTGCCCATGGTCACGACGGTGGCAACGACGGACAGCGCGGCGGCCACCGCGGCCATCGACGCGATGGTGCGGTTGCGCATGAGTCCGGTCGCCGGCGCCAGCGTGGCTGCCGTGACCGGGACTGCGCCTGCTGCGACCTCCGGCAGGGCGTGTCCGAAGGTGCGAGCTGCGAAGACCTCTTCCAGGGTCGCGTAGTCCTCGGTGTCAGCCCAGTCGGGCGTCGATCCCTCCATGGTTCCTCCACAGGAATCGTCCGTCTGGCAGAGGGGCATCGCCGCCCGGAGCCCTGATCTCCGAGAACTACTGCTCAAAACCCCCTCAGCTGTCAACCATATAGCGGGAGAAGTGACGAAAGTACTAAGTCTGCACAATCAGGGGGCAATTCCGCCTAACGGTCGTTTGGGCGGCGGAAATCCGACTCTCCTGGCGGTTCCGGCGCACCAATTCGGCGGCCGACAAGAGCCGATCTGTCAGCGTGTCGGCGAGCGCATCGACATGGCCGATGCTGCTCAGGGTCGTCCCGGCACTTCCCAGCACCGCCGTGACCGGGGCCACGGGCGGCAAGGCGCTCTCGATCTGACTCACCGTGCTCGTCACGGTGGTGCCCAGCCCCGACACGGTGGTGCCGACGCTCGTCAGCACCGGTGCGAGCGGATCCGTGGGTGCCGTCGGCGGGGTTGGCGCGGTCGGTCGTGGGAGCACCGCTGCCGCCGGATCGAAGGAGAACCGCTCGTCGAGGGCCGGGGGGGCGGACCCGTCGTCCCCGATGGAGCCGCGACGACCAGCGAAGCCGTGGACACCACCACCCCCGTGTTGCCGCCCGGGCTCGAGAAGGATGTGCCACCGGTTCCGCTCTGCGCCACCGTGGTGGCGTGCCGTGGCGCTCGGTGATGGGCGGGACGGGCGACGTGCCGCCGGGGGCACCACCACCCTGCTGTCGCTGCGTGCTGACCGCGCTCGCCCTGAGCGGACACGGTCGGGCGCCCTGCGTGGCCACCGCCGGACGCGACGCCTGCCACGACCAGTGCCGCGGCCGCCACGCCGCTCACGGCGGCGATCGCCCGGTATCGAGTGCCGTCCCGCGTCGGATGCAGCGGGGTGACCACGGCGTCCTCGGCGACGACCAGCTCGAGGGGAGCCTCTCGGGGTCGGCGCGGCGCGACCGCTTCGGGTCGCCCGAAGGTCTCGGACAAGAAGACTTCTTCGAGCGCCGGTGCCGCGGCGAAATCCTCGGCCACGAAGACCGGTGCGAACTGCGGTGCCGCCCGCAGATCTCCGAACCCGGCGTTGGCCGGGCCCCGCTGCCCCGACGCCTGGCCGAATTCCCGGGAGAGGAACACGTCCTCCAGGCTCGTGATGGTGCCGCCTTCACCCTGCTCGGACATCGATCCCTCCTTCCTCCATCGGATCCGTCCTCTCGGGGGTAACGCCGCGTGGCGCCCCTCACCTACCCCTGCCAGGTGGGCTGCATCACCGCGCCCCGGCCCGACGGCGATCCGTGCCGGGTGATGGCGAGGCCCAGCAGCAGCGCCCCCGCGCCGATGGCCAGCTCGAGCATCAGTGGCGCCCCGGTCGTGGCCAGGGCCCCGCTGCCGGAGCCCGAGCGACGTCGCCACCGGCACGGCCGATGTGGGCGTCGCCGAGGCCAGGGACACCGGCACGCTGGTGGGCGGCGACGAGGGCTTGGTCGAGGGCGGCGACGTCGAGGTGCTGGTCGGCTGCGGGCACAGCGCGCTCGCCGTCCCGCCCAGGGCGGCCTCAATGCCGCAGATCGTGATCGGGATCGTGACCCCGGTCCCGGGTGTGCCGGGTGTCCCGATCGGGATCCCGGTCGTGCCGGATCCGGTGCACACGCCCGACGCGTTGCCGTCGAGCGCCGCCGTCACGGAGCAGACCGTGACGGGCACGCTCACGGGCACCGAGCCCGTCGGGGTCGTCGCCAGATGCGTCGGCTCGCACGAGTTGCTCGCCGTGCCGGCCACGGCGACCACGACACTGCAGGCGTTGACCGGGATCACGCCGTCGATCGGCGCGCTCTGGCTCACCGTGTCCGTCGGCAGGTCGTTCACGAGCGGGAACCCGGTGTCCGGCATGCACATGCCCTTCGCCGTGCCGTCCACCTCGGCGATGACGCCGCAGGCGGTGACCGGGACGAAGAGGTCGGCCAGCTGGCCCGACTGCGACACGGTGTTGGGCTCCTGCGGGCAATCGGCGGTGCTGTTCCCGTCGATCTCGGCGATGACGTCGCACACCGTGACCGGCACGGCGGCGTCGATCACGCCCTTCTGGGTGACCGTGCCGTTGGTCCCGGTCAGGTTGCAGTTGCTCGCCGTGTCCCCGACGAGCCCGACGTTCACCGAGCAGATGCTCACCGGCGCGTACGCGTTGACGGCGCCGTTCTGCGTCGTCGAGGCCGGCGACTGGCCGGTGGTCAACCCGAGTGCCGACGCCGCCTGACCGAGCAGCCCGATGGCGTTGTCCTCGGCCGTGATCGGGCACGTTGATCGTCCCGATGGCACCGAGCTGGTTCAGGCCGACCGAGGTGGTCGAGCAGCTGCTCGACGGCGCCGGCCAGCAGGCCGATGGACAGCGAGCAGACGTTGATCGGCGCGTCCACGTTGGCGAGCGGCGAGGACTGCGTCGTCGTGTTCGTCCCCGTCGTCGCGTTCTGCCCGGGCAGCAGGGTGCTGCCGATCTCGTTGGCCAGCGCCGTGATCGGGATCGAGATGGAGACGGGCAGCGCGGTCAGCGGGGCCAACGGGTTGGTCGCCGGCGCCGCCGTCGGCGGCTGCCGGCGGCGCGGTCGGGTGGCGGGGGGTGCCGTCACCTGGGCCACCGCGGCGGCGGTGGCGCTCTGCACGCTCTGCACCGTGTTCTGGACCGTGTTCTGGACCATCGTGGCCACCTGGTTCGGCGGCGGTGACGACGCTCCGGCAGCCGGAAGGCCCACGACGGCCGCGGCCGCCAGGGTCAGCCCGGACGTCAGGACGCCTGTCGATCGAAGACTGCTTCCGCCTCAATGTCTGCTCCTTCTGTGTGTTGGGAAACCACAGACCCGCTCTGAAGCCCGCGACGCTCTTGCGTATACCCATGGGTGGAACACGCAGAACCGCCGTGACCTGGCGGAATTTTTCAACAGATGTGATTTCACGGCGGCTGAAGGCAGGAGAACCGAATGCGCATGCACGCGAAGTCCGCGCGATATTCGTCGCCGGGTACGGCGCTCGAGACGCGAAAGGGCCGTTGCGGCAGCGTTCAGGCGCACGTTTCGCCAGTGGGCGCCCTCTTCGGGGCCCCCACCTAGGAGCGTGAGCGCCTGAAGTACCTGCTCAGCGTCTCTTCTTGCTGCTGGTAGCTCGATCCGATGCCCGATCCGTACAACGCGGTCGGCTCCTCGAGCATCCGTTCGAACGTCAGCTTGCAGACGGCCTGTCCGTTCTCGACCATGAACGGGACGTCATGGGCGCGCACCTCGAGTGCAGCCCGCGAACCCCGGAAACCGCCGGCGGGATCGAACCCGAACCCGGGGTCGAAGAAGCCGGCGTAGTGGGTCCGGAGCTCGCCGCTCGTCGGGTCGTAGGCCGTCATCTCGGCGGCGAGGTCGGGCGGGATGCTCACCGCCTCGTGGGACATCAAGAGGTAGAAGCGCTTGGGTGACAGCACGAGGCGGTCGCCCTCCTCGCGGTACACCGGGTCCCAGAACGGTCGCGGGTCGACCTCCCCGGCTCCGGTGAGGTCGAGCAGCGGTGCGCTGTCGCGGGTGCTGTGGCCGACCCGGCCCTGCTCGTCTCCGTGGAGATCGAGGCCGAGGAACAGGCCGTTGGAGAGCACGAGGTCGTCGACGGGCACCGGCTCGCCGTTCGTGTAGAGGATCGGCTGTTCGAGGTGGGTCGTGGCGGACCTCGTCGTCGGTCAGCCACGGCCGGCCCATGGACAGGCGCAGCTGGTTGAGTGTCAGGTCCTCGCGGACGCGGACGGCGAACGAGAGCGGCACGACCTCCAGGAAGAGGGGGCCGTGATACCCCGACGCCACTTCGTCGAACCGGTCGCTGTGGTCGGTGATGACCCGGGTGAAGACGTCGATGCGCCCGGTCGAGCTCTTCGGGTTGGCCTTCCCGCGCAGCCCGGCCGGCAGATCGAGGCGCTCCTTGAGCTCGATCAGGTACGGACACCGGGCCTCGAGCATCGCTCCGTCGCCCCGCAGGTCGATCTCGTCGAGGACGTAGTCCTTCAGCTTGCGCTCGACCGTGTCGGACCCGGGCAGGAAGCTGCACCGGATGCGGAGTGCCCTCTCGCCCAGGCGCAGGTCGAGGCTCGCCGGCTGGACGTTGGCGTCGGGGATGTTGAAGCGGCCGGCGTCGATGTAACCGGCCCGGATCGCCCGCTCGAGCAGCTGGCCCGGGAGCACGCCCTCGGCCGTCGGTTGGAGGCTCAGCATCGGGGGCGGCGCCGGGCCGCCGGTGTGGTCAGAGCCTGCACGGACAGAGCAAAGCACGTGGCGGGACCACCCGGAAAGGCCGGGACGCCCGGTGTCGGGCACAGCCTGTGGACGACCTGGGGACAACGGGATTCCACACGGGGGTTCCATAGGAACGGACGCGTTGTCCACAGGGCGGCGCGGAGAGCCGGCCGGGGACCCCGATCGCCGCAGGCTCCCCGCCCGGCGACGACGTGCGTGATACATAGGGGCGAACGAGGGTCGGCTCGCCGGTTCCGACACGGTGGGAAAGGGGAGTGATCCCGTGCCATCAGCCCACGCGCACCTGCACGAGGACGACGACTTCGGTCCCCAGGGCCTCCCCGCCGACGAGCGCCCGATCCTGCTCGCCGACATCGACCGGGTGCTCGGCGAGTCGGCCGTCCTCGAACGCACGCGGGGAGCGTCGCCGATCCGTGTCTGGCGGGACGAGCTGACGCTCGCCCTCGAGTCACTGGCCTACGCCCGGAGCGTCCTGGCGGCCGACGTGGCGATCCTTCGGCACCGCCTGGCTGACCCCGGGCCCGACCTCCAGCGTGTGGTCGACGACCTTCCCACGATCATGACGTCGCCGCGCTGGGGCGCCGATCCTTCGGCGCCCGACGAGGGCGAGGCCGGCGCGGACGAGGACGACATCGCGGCGGACGAGGACGACGACTTCGACCTTGCCGTCTTCCTCCGTTCCGACCGGCTCGTGGCGGCGCACGAGCACATGGCGCGCATCGACCTGTCCTCGCCCGAGGAGGTCGCGGACGCACTCCGTGACCTCGAGGCGGAGCTGGGTGAGCTGACCGCCCGCCAGGAGTCGGTCGAGCTTCGCCTCCAGCAGATCCGGGTCTCCATCATCCGCCAGTACCAGGAGGGGGAGGTCCGGACCCGGGAGTGGCTGGGCTGACCCCCACGGGCCACCGCCCGGGCCGACAGTAAGCTGACGGGTCGTCAGATTCTGCCCGCCGCGGTCCGCGGCGCAGGGCACCGGTCCGGAGGTTCCATGCTCGACTACGTCATCCGATCCGCGACGCTCATCGACGGCACCGGCGAGCCCGGGCGCCATGCTGACGTCGGGATCCGCGACGGCCGCGTGGCGGCGGTCGGGAAGGTCGACGAGCCCGGGGCCACCGAGCTCGACGCCGCCGGCCTCGTCGTGACCCCGGGTGTCATCGACCCCCACACGCACTACGACGCGCAGCTCTTCTGGGACCCCTTGGCCTCCCCCTCCAACGTCCACGGCGTGACGACGGTCATCGGCGGCAACTGCGGGTTCACCCTGGCGCCGATCAACGCCGAGGACGCGGACTACATCCGCCAGATGATGGCCAAGGTCGAGGGCATGCCGCTGGCCGCCCTCGAGAACGGGGTCCCCTGGAGCTGGTCCAGTTTCGCCGAGTACCTGGACGCACTCGACGGCCGGCTGGGGGTCAACGCCGGTTTCCTGGTCGGCCACTGCGCGCTGCGCCGCAAGGTCATGGGTGCGTCGAGGGGGGAAGAGGTCGCCGACGACGGCGAGATCGCGGCCATGCGCGCCCTTCTGGCCGAGTCGCTGGAGGCGGGTGGCCTGGGGTTCTCGTCCTCGCAGTCGCGTACCCACTCCGACGGCGACGGCCGACCCATCAGCTCGCGCTACGCCGACCGGCGCGAGATGCTCGCCTTCTGCGAGGAGGTCGCGGCGCACGAAGGCACGACGCTCGAGTACATCACCAACGGGTGCCTCGACAGCTTCACACCCGAAGAGGTGGACCTCATGACCGCCATGAGCGTCACGGCGCACCGTCCGCTCAACTGGAACGTCCTGACGGTCGACGCCCGATCAGCGGACAGGATCGAGCACCAATTGTCCGCGTCGTCCGCCGCGGCCGAGGCGGGCGGGCAGATCGTGGCGCTGACCATGCCCACGCTCGTGCCGATGAACATGAGCTTCCGCACCCACTGCGCGCTCTTCCTCATTCCGGGGTGGGGCGACGTCATGGGGCTGCCCGAGGCCGAGCGCATGAAGCAGCTGGCCGATCCCGCCGTTCGTGCCGTGTTGGACGAGCGCGCCCGCAGCAAGGAGGCGGGCGTCTTCCGTGGACTCTCGCACTGGGGCACGTATGTGATCGGGGACACCTACGCGGCGGCCAACGACGGCTGCGCGTTCCGCACGGTCGCCGACATCGCCGCCGAGCGTGGCGCCGCCCCCTTCGACACGCTGCTCGACATCGTGCTGGCCGACGGCCTGCGCACGGTGCTGTGGCCGAACACGGACGACGGCGACGAGAGCACCTGGACCATGCGCGCCGCGATCTGGAGCGATCCGCGTGCGATGGTCGGTGGCTCCGACGCTGGCGCCCACCTCGACCGCATGTGCGGCTCCAACTACCCGACCGCCTTCCTGGGCGACTGCCTGCGCGGCCGCAAGCTCGTCCCGGTCGAGAAGGCCGTGCAGATGATGACCGGCCAGCCGGCGGCGCTCTTCGGATTGCGCGAGCGCGGCCTCGTCCGCGAGGGCTTCGCCGCCGATCTGCTCGTCTTCGACCCCGCCACCGTCGGATCGGAGCCGGCCCGGCTCGTCCACGACCTGCCCGGCGACACACCCCGGCTCTACGCGGGCTCCCACGGCGTCGTGCGGGTCCTGGTCAACGGCACCGAGACGGTCCGCGACGGCGTGTCCACCGGTGCGTTGCCCGGCACCCTGCTGCGTTCGGGCCGCGACACCGCCTCCGTCGTGCCGGCCGCCTCCTGAGCCCCGATCAGCCGCGTCGCCGTCTAGCCTGCGTCCGGTGACGCCCGATCCCAACGACCCGGCGCTCGCCGTCGACGAGCCCCCCGCGGGCGGCGCCCCTGGGACGGACGCGCCGCACCCGACCCCGGCCCCGCGCTCGACGTCGACCCGTTGGATCCGGGAGGGGATCATCGTCGTCGTGGTCGCCGTCCTGGTGGCCGTGCTGTTGCGCACGTTCGTCGTCCAGACCTTCTTCATCCCCTCGGGCTCCATGGAGCCCACCCTCCAGATCGGCGACCGCATCCTCGTCAACAAGTTGAGCTACCACCTCCACGGCGTCAACCGGGGTGACATCGTGGTGTTCTCGCGGCCACCGGCGGAGAACTGTGGCGGGCCCGAGGTGAACGATCTGGTCAAGCGGGTCGTCGGATTGCCGGGCGATGTGATCTCGCTCTCGAGAGGCTACGTCTACATCGACGGGAAGCGGCTCGACGAGTCATGGCTCCCGGCCACCGAGCAGGGGATCACCAGCACGGGGCCGACGGGGAACAGCTCCAACCTCGCGCACCCGTATCGCATCCCCGCCGACAACTACTTCGTCATGGGCGACAACCGCAACGACTCGTGCGACAGCCGTTACTGGGGTCCGATCAAGCAGTCGCTCATCGTCGGTAAGGTCGAGGTGCGGGTGTGGCCGATCTCGTCGCTGCGGATCTTCTGAGCGCTCAGTCCTCGTCGGCTTCGGCCACCACGCGTGCCACGGCAGCCACGCTCTGCCCCTCGTCGAGGTTCATGACACGGACACCGGTGGCATCCCGGCCCTGAGAGGCGATCTCGCGGGCCGCCGTGCGGATCACCACGCCGCCCGACGAGACCAGAAGGATCTCCTCGTCGAGGGCGATCATGAACGCCGCCACCACAGTGCCCCGGGTCCCGGTCAGCCGGATGCCACGCACACCTTGTCCCCCACGCGCCTGGCGGTTGAAGCGCTCGAGCTTCGTACGCTTGCCGTAGCCGGCGTCGGTCACGATCAGGATGTCCGTGTCGTCGGCCGCCACGTCGAGGGACACCACGACGTCGCCCTCACGGAGCCGGATGCCCCGCACGCCCGCGGCGTCCCGACCCATGGCCCGCACGTCCTCCTCGTTGAAGCGGATCGTCATGCCGTTGCGGGTGACTTCGAAGAGGTCGTCGTGGCCGGAGGTTGCCACGACGCGCACCAGCTCGTCGCCCTCCCGCAGATTGATGGCGATGAAACCCTCGCGCCGGGACTTGTCGTACTCGCTCATCGCGGTCTTCTTGACCTGCCCCTGCGCGGTGGCGAACACGAGGTACTGCTCGGGCGAGAACTCGCGCGTCGCGATGATGGCCGTGATCGACTCGTTCGGTGCCAGCGGCACCAGATTGACCGCGGCAGTCCCGCGCGCGGTGCGGTCCTTCATGGGGATCTCGTGGCCGCGCAGGCGGTACACCTTGCCCCGGTTCGAGAAGAGCAGCAGATAGGTGTGCGCCGAGGTGTGGACGACCTGGCTCACCAGGTCCTCCTCCTTCAACCGAGCCCCCTGTACGCCCCGGCCACCGCGGCCCTGCGTCCGGAAGGCGGCTGCGGCCACGGACTTGATGTAGCCGGCCCGCGTCATCGTGACCACGATCTCCTCGTCGTCGATGAGGTCCTCCACGCCCATCTCGCCCGGGTCGTGGGTGATCACACTGCGCCGCTCGTTGGCGTGCTTGTCGCGGATCGCGATCATCTCGGTCTCGATGACGCCGCGCAGCTTGCCGTCGTCAGAGAGGATCGCCTCGAGCTCGGCGATGGTGGCGCGCAGCTCGTTCATCTCCTCCTCGAGCTCGGACCGGCCGAGGCGGGTGAGCCGGCCCAGGGTCATGTCGAGGATGTGCGTCGCCTGCACCTCGGTGAAGGAGAACGGCTCCGCCATCAGCGCGGTCCGCGCCTCGGGACGGTCGGCAGAGGCCCGGATGGTGGCGATCACGGCATCGAGCATGTCGATGGCGCGCAGCAGCCCCTCGACGATGTGCGCCCGGTTCCGCGCCTTCTCGAGGCGGTACTCCGAGCGCCGGCGGATCACCACGATCTGGTGGTCGATGTAGTGCGAGAGCGCTTGCGCCAGGTTCAGCGTGCGCGGCACGCCATCGACCAGGGCCAGCATGTTGACCCCGAAGCTGGTCTGCAGCGGCGTCTGCTTGTACAGGTTGTTCAGCACGACGTTGGCGTTGGCGTCGCGCTTCAGCTCAATGACGAGCCGCGGCTCCTGGTTGGCCGAGGCGTTGCGCATCCCGCTGATGCCGTCGAGGTCGCCGGCGCGGACCAGCTCGGTGATCTTCTGCTCAATGACCTCCACCGAGGTCTGGTACGGCAGCTCCGTGATGACGATCGTGTCCCCGGTGCGCCCTTCGTCGATCTCCGCGACGGCACGCATCTTGATGGAGCCGCGGCCGGTGCGGTAGGCGTCGAGGATCCCCTGTCGGCCGAGGATCAGTGCGCCGGTCGGGAAGTCGGGGCCCTTGACGAACTCCATCAGCTCGTCGGGGGTGGCCTCGGGGTGGTGCAGCACGTGGATCGCGGCGTCGATCACCTCGCCCATGTTGTGCGGGGGGACGTTCGTGGCCATGCCGACGGCGATGCCCTGGGACCCGTTGACGAGGAGATTGGGGAAGCGAGACGGGAGCACGACCGGCTCCTGGGCGGAGCCGTCGTAGTTGGCCACCATGTCGACGGTCTCTTCGTCGATGTCCGCCATGAGCTCCAGGGCGAGGGGCGCCAGGCGGCACTCGGTGTAGCGCATCGCGGCCGCGCCGTCGTCGGGACCGCGGCCCCCGAAGCTGCCGTGGCCGTCGATCAGCGGGTAGCGGAGTGAGAACTCCTGCACCATGCGGGCCAACGCCTCGTAGATGGCCGAGTCGCCGTGCGGGTGGTAGGTCCCCATGACCTCGCCGACCACCTTGGCGCACTTGTTGTGGGGCCGGTCGGGACGCTGCCCGTTGTCGAACATGGAGTAGAGGATCCGGCGGTGCACCGGCTTGAGACCGTCGCGCACGTCGGGCAGCGCGCGAGCGACGATGACCGACATGGAGTACTCGAGGAACGAGCGCTCCATCTCCTCCTGGATCTCGATGGGCTCGATGGAGCCGCCGACCGGCTCGTCACCGCCCGGCGGGGTCTCGTTCCCCCCGCCTGATCCCGCTCCCCCGCGACCCGAGCCGCGTGTCGACTGTCGTGGCATGTCTTCCCTACTTCCCGTCCGTCCGCTCAGATGTCGAGGAAGCGGACGTCTTTGGCGTTGGTCTGAATGAAGTGGCGCCGCAGCTCCACGTCGTCACCCATGAGGATGGAGCAGACCTCGTCGGCCGTCGCGGCCTGCTCGACGTTGATCTGGAGCAGCGACCGCTTGCCCGGGTCCATCGTCGTGTCGCGCAGCTCGGCGAAGTCCATCTCGCCCAGGCCCTTCAGCCGGTTGAAGTCGTGCTTGTGATCCGGGTGCTCGGCGAGGAACGCATCCCGCGCCGCGTCGTCCTTGAGGTAGACCTTCTCCTTGCCCACCAGCGTCGAGTACAACGGCGGCTGGGCGACGTAGACGAAGCCGCCTTCGACGAGCGGCTTCATCTGGCGATAGAAGAACGTCAGCAGCAGCGTGCGGATATGGCTGCCGTCGACATCCGCGTCGGCCAGCAGGATCACCTTGTGGTAGCGGATCTTGGCGACGTCGAACTCCTCGGCCAGCCCGGCGCCGATGGCGGAGATCAACGCCTGGATCTCGGCGTTCTTGAGCATCTTGTCGATGCGCGCCCGCTCGACGTTGAGGATCTTGCCGCGGATCGGGAGGATGGCCTGCGTGTGCGGGTTGCGCGCGTCCTTGGCGGACCCGCCCGCCGAGTTGCCCTCCACGATGAAGAGCTCGGACTCGCGCGGGTCGCGCGACGGAGCAGTCGGCCAGCTTGCCCGGCAGCCCGGCCCCGTCGAGCGCCGACTTGCGGCGTGTCAGGTCACGGGCGCCCTGGGCGGCGATGCGGGCCCGGGCGGCCTGCATCGACTTCTGCACGATCTGGCTCGCCTCGCGCGGGTTCTCCTCCAACCACTCGTTGAGCTTCTTGTTCGTGGCGCGCTCGGTCAGCGAGCGGATGCTGACGTTGCCGAGCTTGGCCTTGGTCTGTCCCTCGAACTGCGGGTCGCGCAGGCGGACCGAGATGATGGCGGTCAGGCCCTCGCGGATGTCCTCGCCCTTGAGGTTCTCCTCCTTCTCCTTCAGCAGGTTGCGGGCGCGCGCATAGCGGTTCACCGCGTTCGTCAGCGCCTTGGAGAACCCCTCGACGTGCATCCCGCCCTCGATCGTCGAGATGCCGTTGGCGAAGGAGTGGATCGACTCGTGGTAGCCGGCGTTCCACTGCAGCGCGATCTCGACCTCTTGCCCCTCTTCCGCCTGCTCGAAGGACGCCACCTTGCGGAACAGCGACTCCTTCGACGCGTTGAGGTGCTTGACGAAGTCGATGATGCCGCCGTTGTACTTGTACGTCGTCTTGGTGGCGGGGTCGGTGCGCTCATCGGTGAAGCGGATCTCGAGGCCCTTGTTCAAGAAGGCCATGATCTGCATGCGCTCCACGATCGTCTGGGCGCGGAACTCGGTCTCGTCGAAGACCGAGGCGTCCGGCCAGAAGGTCACGGTCGTTCCCGTCCTCGGCTCGCCGGTGCTGCGGTCCTTGGGAGCCGGGCCGGTGGCCGTGACCTTCCGCTTGACCTTGCCCCCCTTCTCGAACTCGGCCTCCCAGTGCTGGCCGTCCCGGTCGACCTCGAGCACGAGGCGGGTGGACAGGGCGTTCACGACCGAGATCCCGACCCCGTGGAGACCCCCCGAGACCTGGTAGCCCTTCCCGCCGAACTTCCCGCCGGCGTGCAGGGTGGTCAGGACGATCTCGGCCGTCGAGACTGCTTGGGGTTCTTGGGGTGGGGGCCGACCGGGATTCCCGGCCCCGTCGTCGCTGACCCGGCACCCGCCGTCGGCCAGGAGGGTCACGTCGATCCGGGTGGCCCGGCCCGCCATGGCCTCGTCGACCGAGTTGTCGACGACCTCCCAGACCAGGTGGTGCAGGCCGGTCGGCCCGGTGGATCCGATGTACATGCCGGGCCGCTTGCGGACGGCCTCGAGGCCTTCGAGGATCGTGATGTCTTCCTCGGTGTATGACGCGCTGGCCCCACTTGCTCTTTCGTCCACCTTTACTGCCACAGGCGCGCCCTTTCAGAACGACGGTCTTCGCGGTGCGAATCGAATCCCCGAACGGTGCAACTCCGGCCTTTCGATGCGAACGCACCATTCTACCCGATCGACGTCACAATTCGGCACTCATGAACGGTCCCCCGCGACGCCGTGGGACCCCCGTCAGGTGCGTTCGACCACGACCTCCAATCGGTCGATCGGGGACTCGCCGAGCTCCTGCAGCCGGGCCAGAATTTCGGGCCGATTCCATGCGGGCCCGGGTGGCCCAGGCCGGATGGTCCACGGCGACGACGAGCGCGTGGCCGTCGACGCGCAGCGGGCGCAGGTGCCGGCCGAGCTCGGGGCCGACCAGCTCGTCCCAGCGGGCGAAGACGGCCTCCATCGTCGCCGGGGTGGCCGTTGCGCCGAGGCGGCCGAGCAGCCGGGGGATCGATTCCGCCACCGGGCGCGGGCCGCCACCGCGTCGGCCCTTCACGGGTCCACCAGGGCGTCGACGGGCAGGACCTGGGCCACCTCGATGCCCTCGGGGAGGGGTGCGGCCGTCGTCAGGAGCGCCTGGCCGGCCGGCAATTCGGCGACCAGGGCCTTGCTGCGGGCCGGGTCGAGCTCGGAGAACACGTCGTCGAGCAGCAGCGTCGGCACCAGGGGGGTCCGCGTACGGACCAGCTCGTGGACGCTCAGGCGCAGAGCGAGCACGAGGCAGCGCTGCTCGCCCTGCGAGGCGTGGGTCCGCGCCTCGCGGCCCTCGATCGCCAGGCGGAGGTCGTCGCGGTGCGGGCCGACCGTGTTGACACCCCGGCGCAGGTCGTCGGTGCGGCTGGCGGCGAGCGCGTCCAGCAGCTCTCCGTCCCAACTCCGCTCGTACCCCTGCTGCACGAGGTCACGATCACCCCCGCCGGCCAGACGGCTGTACGCGGACGCCACCAGGGGTTCCAGATCGGCCGCCAGCCGCTCGCGGGCGCCCACCAGGACCTTGCCGGCGTCGGCGAGCCGCTGGTCCCACACGTCGAGCGTGGCGACCACCTCCTCGCCGGCCCGACCGCCGGACTGGCGCAACAACGCGGCCCGCTGGCGCAGGACCCGATCGGTCTCGTCGGCGGCGCGTGCCCCCTCGGGGTCGAGGAGCGCCAGCGCGTCGTCGAGCAGATCTCGCCGGCCTTTCGGACCGCCACTGATGATCACGAGGTCCTCGGGCGAGAAGACCGTGCAGGGTGCGGCCGCCGCCAGCTCCTTGCGACCCGAGACGGACTTGCGGTTCACCCGCGTGCGGCTCCGCCCGGCGGGGAGGATCTCGGCCTCGACGAGCGTCGGGCTGTCCGCGTTGTCGACCTCGGCACGCGCGATCGCACGCGTCGGCGCCGGTCCGCACCATCGCCTCGGGCGGGGCACCGCGGAAGGAGCGCCGCGTCCCGAGGTAGGCGACGGCCTCGAGCACGCTCGTCTTGCCGGTCCCGTTCGGCCCCGCGATGACCGTCGTCCCCTCGGAAGCCGGCGCGATGTGGGCGGCGCTGAAGATGCGGAAGTCGGCCAGCTCGAGCTGCCGGATGCTCACCGCGACCGCGGACCGTTCAGGAGACCCGCACCGGCATCAGGAGGTAGCGGAACGCGTCGTCTTCGGCACCCCTGACCGTGGCGGCGCGCGAGGCATCCGCCGTCTCGACGATCACCTCGTCGCCGGCCACCGCCTCGACGCCGTCGATCAGGTACGAGGGGTTGAACGCGATGACAAGATCCTCGCCCGTGTAGTCACCGTCCACGGATTCCGCCGCGTCGCCCACGTCCTGGCTCTGCACGCTGAGATCGACCCCGCCCTGGCGCATGGCGAGCCGCACCGGCGTCGTGTTGTCCCGGACCAGCAGCTGCACCCGTCGCAGCGCGGCGAGGAAGGTCTCCTTCCCGAGATGGAGCCGGTTCGGGTAGTGGTCCGGGATCAGCTGCTTGTAGTCCGGGTAGCGCCCCTCGAGGAGCCGGGTGCTGATCTGGACGTTTCCCTGCCAGAAGGTGATCTCGTTGCTGCTGGCGGCCACGCCGACCTTGTTGGTGTCCGATCCTTCCGAGATGGTCCCGTGGGCAGGCGCTGGAGCTCGGAGAGGGCACGTGCGGGCACGAGCAGGTCCTCCTCGCCCGGGATCGAATTGGCGTCGGGCAGGTCCCGCATCGCCATGCGGTACGAGTCCGTCGCCACCATGCGGAGGGCCCCGTCGACCCGCGACACGAGCACCCCGGTCAGGAGCGGCCGGCCCTCGTCGTGCGAGGCGGCGCGCACCACCTGGCGCACCGCCTCGCCCAGAGCCGACTCGGAGAGCTGGGTCATCGGCTCGCTCGTCTTGCCCACCGGCGGGAACTCCACGACCGGATAGGTCTGCAACTTGAAGGTCGACCGGGCCGCGGAGATCGTGATGTGGTCACCGTCGTCGGCGAAGGTGACCGCCCCGGGCTCGAGCCGGCGCACGATGTCGGTCGAGAGCCGGGCCGGAATGACACACGTTCCGTCGTCGATCCCGATCACCTCGTCGGTCACCTGAATCGTGAGATCGAGGTCTGTCCCCGTCACACTCAATGCGTTGCCCGTGCACGTCAGCAGCAGGCCCAGGAGCACCGGCGAAGAGCCGCCACGCCCTCCGACGGCACGGCTGGCCGTTGCCAGCATCTCGACCAGTGCATCGCGTTCGGATCTGAACTTCACCGACGCCAGTCCTTTCGAGAGGTTCCCCAGCCTCTCATCGCGAGGAAAGAGGTATGTGTGACTTGTAAAGGTAGTAAGGGGTGTGGATTGTGGATGACATGGCATCGTGCCTGATGGGCGGCGCGATGGGTGTCCCCATGCCCCTGTTGGCGGTTCGGGCCTTCGGGGGACGCCTGTGGGCACCCGGCGCGGCATCTGGGGACAACGGTGGCGTTGATCCCCAGGTCCGGGCCGCCGCGCCCACAGCCTTTGCCCCTGGCAAATCACAACTTGGCGGACGGCGGGCCGGGGCGCGGAGAGATCAGGCAGAACCCGCACGGATCTTCTGGATCAACTCGGTGACCTGCTCGTAGATCTGCCGGCGCTCCTGCATCTGGCCGGCGATCTTGTCCACCGCGTGGATCACGGTGGTGTGGTCTCGTTTGCCGAAGACGCGGCCGATGGCGGGGTAGCTGTAATCCGTCAATTCCCGGGTGAGGTACATCGCGACCTGGCGGGCGGTGACGAGCGGCCGGGTCCGGCTCGGTCCGCACAGGGCCTCGACGGAGAAGCCGTAGCTGGCGGCGGTGGCGTCGAGGATCGTCTGGGGCGAGATCCGGCGCGGCTCCCCGGCCAGGACCAGGTCCGAGAGCACCTGCTCGGCCTGGGCGAGCGAGATGGGCTCGTTGTTGAGTTTGGCGAAGGCGCAGATGCGGGTGAGCGCCCCCTCGAGCTCCCGGATGTTGTCCTTCACGTGTGAGGCGATGAACTCGAGGACGTCGTCGGGCACCTCCTGGTGCTCGCTGAGCGACTTGGAGCGCAGGATGGCCAGACGGGTCTCGAGGTCCGGGGGGTCGATCTCGGTGATGAGCCCGGAGAGGAAGCGGCTGCGCAGCCGGTCCTCGAGGGTCTCGATGGACTTGGGCGGGCGGTCCGAGGTGAGGACGATCTGCTTGGAGGCGCCCTTGAGGTCGTTGTAGGTGTGGAAGAACTCCTCCTGGAGGCCCTCTTTGCGCTCCATGAACTGGACGTCGTCGATCAACAGGACGTCGCAGTCCCGGTAGCGGCGCTTGAAGGCCAGGGTCGTCGAGGTCCGCAGGGAGTCCACGAAGTCGTTCATGAACGTCTCGGTCGTGACGTAGAGCACCTTGCGGCGGGGGTAGTTCTCGGTCACGTAGTTCCCGATGGCGTGCAGGAGGTGGGTCTTGCCGAGACCCGAGTCGCCGTAGATGAACAAGGGGTTGTAGGACCGGCCGGGCGTCTCGGCGACGGCCTGGGCGGCGGCGTGGGCGAGGCGGTTCGAGGAGGCGGCCACGAAGGTCTCGAAGGTGAACTTCGAATCGAGCTGGACGGCCGGCGACTCCTTGCCGGGGCGGGCCGGGGCGGCTCCGGGATGAACGCCCTGCGGCACCGCAGCGGGCTCGGCGGGCAGGCCGAGGATCTCGTCGAGGCTCGCCTCGGCCGGCGGTGCGACCTCTTGGACCTCGAGGCGGCCCCGCACCGGGGCACCGACCTCGTTGGCCAGGGTGTCCTCGATCATCGGGAGATAGCGCGACTCGACCCGCTCCCGGATGAGGCCGTTGGGCACCGCCAGGACGAACACGCCGTCGGTGAAGGCCACGGGCTCGATGCCCGACAGCCAGAGCTGCCAGGTGCTCTCGGACACCTGGTCACGCAGCGACCCGGTGCACCTTGTCCAAAGATCTCCAGCCTGAGTCACTGCGTGCGCCGAACGCCCCTTCTCCCCCCTCGGCGTCCAGCCACGATGTTCGGAACGATCCTCGGTACGGGTAATTGGATGAACGTACACCGTGCCGGGCGATGCGACTAGAGCCGATCTCCAAATCGCGCCTAACATGGGAGGACTCGCCGCCGCCGGCCGGGATCCACTCGAAGGCCGAGGCATGAACCCTGCGACGAACCGGCTCCGGATGCCCCCGGCCGTCGCGAAAGGCTGAATTGACGTGAAGCGCACTTACCAACCCAACACCCGGAAACGGGCCCGCACCCACGGGTTCCGGAAGCGCATGTCCACGAGGGCGGGGCGGGCCATCTTGAAGTCACGGCGGCTCAAGGGGCGCCACCGGCTCACCGTCTGAGGGCCGCTCGTGCCTGCCCGGACGGTCGGACGGATCACCAGCCGCGCTGCCTTCGCTGAGCTGCAGCGTTCGCGGGCGCGCGCCTCGAGCGGGCCGGTGCGGGCACTCTTCGTGCCGGCCGACGACAGCGCGGACGGTGTGTTTCCCCAGGTGGGATACGCAATTGGGCGGCGCTGCGGCGGTGCCGTCGTGAGGAACTCGCTGCGGCGCCGGGCCCGTGAGGTCGCCCGTTCCGAAGCCCCGACCCTGCCGCGGGGGTCCTACCTCGTGCGGGTCGAGCCGGCGGCGACGGCGCTGGCACCGGCGGAGTTCCGGGCCGACGTGGCGGCCGCGCTGCGGCGCGCCGGGCGGGCGACGGTGAGCACGTGAGCGGGAGCGAGGCCCGCCCCGGCCGGCCGGCGAGGATGGCGATCGCCCTGCTCACCGCCTACCAGGGCGCCGCCTCGGGCCGGGTCTCGCCCTGCCGCTTCTACCCGAGCTGCTCCAACTACGCCGTCGAGGCCTTCACGCTCCACGGCTTCTGGCGCGGGCTCGCGCTGACGGCGCGTCGGCTGCTGCGCTGCCGGCCGTTCGGGCCGCACGGGGTCGACCTGGTCCCGGTCCGGGTGCATGCCCACGAGGGAGGCCGACCGTGCTGACCCACCCGCTGCTGGCGGAGAATTCCCTGTTCAAGCTCATCGGAGAGATCTTCCACCCGCTCTTCGAGCTGTTCGGGCTGATCCTGGCCGGGCTGTACGCCGTCTGGCCCAACTACGGCTTCGCCATCGCCGGGCTGACGATCCTCATCATGCTGGCGCTGACGCCGGTCACGGTGAAGAGCACGAAGTCGATGCTGGCGATGCAGCGCCTGCAGCCCGAGATGAAGAAGCTCCAGGCCAAGTACAAGGGCCCGGAGAACCGGGAGATGCTCAACCAGGAGATGATGCGGCTCTACAAGGAGAACGGCACGAGCCCGTTCGGAGCCTGCCTGCCCAGCCTCCTGCAGATGCCCTTCCTGATCGTGCTCTACACGCTGATCCGGGGGTTGTCGACGACGACGACCAAGGTAATCAACGGGCACAAAGTCGTCGTCGGAGCCCCGAGGTACATCCCGACTAATTCTCATATGTACCACGATCTCGTGCTGAGCCAGGGGCAAATGCACTGGTGGTTCGGGATGGATCTGTCTGCGTATCCACTCTCGAATCACACGACGGATCCCTTCACGCATGCCGTGATCACGAGCACGAGCCAATGGGTCCTGACCATCCCGTACCTGGTGCTCATTGCGGCTGCGATGTTCCTGCAGTACTACCAAATGAAGCAGATGAATAGCCGCAATCCACAGGCTGCTGCGGCGAATCCACAGATGCAAACAATGCAGAAGTTTTTCCCAATTATTTTCGGTGTCATTTACCTAAAAGTGCCCGCGGGAGCAACCATTTACATGGTGGTCTCCTCCGCAATGCGGATCGGGACACAAGAGGTGATGTTCCGGACCGGGATGGTGGCGCCGGTGGTGCACGAGCGCGAGATCGGCTCCGCCAAGGGGGACAAGGACAAACCGGAGAAGGCACCCCCGGCCCGGTGCAGAAGAAGCCGGCGCAGAAGAAGGCGTCGAGTGCGACGGACGGCACGGCGGCCGCCAAGGCGACCCTGCCGCCGGCCAAGAGCGGGAGCAACGGCCGCGCCGGCAACGGAAGGAAGCCGGCCGCCGGGAAGGCGACGAACGGCAGTGCCGCAGTCGCGACGGCGCGGCCGCGGCCCCCAAGCCACACCCGCGGTCGCGCTCGAAGCGGAACAGAAAGGCTCGATAACGCGTGGAGTGGGTGGAAGTGGCGGGAAAGACGGTCGAGGAGGCCACGGAGCGTGCGCTCGACCAGCTCGGGGTCGCCGTGGGCGACGCCGAGGTGATCGTGGTCAGCGAGCCCAAGACGGGGCTCTTCGGCCGGATGCGGGTCGAGGCCCGGGTACGGGCCCGCGTCCGCCCGGTGGGCGCCCGGCCGCGCCGTGAGCGGCCCCGACGGGGCAGCAAGTCGGGTCAGGGCAGCCGCCAGGGCGGGGGCCAGCGGGCCGGTTCCGGCGGAGGATCGGCCGAGCCGTGAGGCGGCCGATGCGACGACGTCGAACGGATCGGGCTCGCAGGGAGAGGGGGCGGGGGGAACCGGCACCGGGACGAGCCGCTCGGCGCGGCGCCGGCGCAACCGGAGCAAGTCGACGGCCGGCGGCGGGTCGCGAGACGACTCGAGGAACGGATCCACGGCGGGACCGTCCGCCGACGAGGGCACCGAAGCGGAGCGCAGAACCGACGAAGGAGACAGAGGACATGGCCGAGGGAATGACGCTCGAAGAGCAGGGCGAGATCGGGCGGGCGTTCGTGGCCGGCCTCCTCACCGAGTTCGGCATGGAGGGCACCGTGGAGACACGGCTGCTCGACGAGGACACGGTCGAGATCGCGGCCACCGGAGAGGACCTCGGCATCCTCGTCGGTCCCCGGGGCTCGACGCTCGCCGCCCTGCAGGACCTCACCCGGGCCGTGGTCCAGCGCCAGTGCCCGTCTCGTACCGACCGGATCCTCGTCGACGTGGCGGGCTACCGGGAGCGCCGCTCGGCCGCACTGAAGCGCTTCAGCGTCCAGATCGCCGAGGAGGTGCTGGCGTCGGGGCAGGAGAAGGCCCTCGAGGCCATGAGCCCGGCGGACCGCAAGGCGGTGCACGACGCCGTCAACGAGATGCCCGGGGTCGTGACCCGCTCCGAGGGCGAGGACCCCAACCGCCACATCGTCATCGCCCCGACAGGCTGACCGGCGGTCGGTGCCGGGCGCCGACCGGGGGGTCCCCTCCCCCACCCTCCTGCACGACGTCCTGGCCGACGCCCGCGAGGCCGGCTTCCTCGGCCCCGGGCCCATCGGGCCCCAGATCCGCCACGCCGAGGGGTTCGCCCTCGTCGCCCACCGCCTCGCGGCCTCCGGGCCGCCCCGGCCCCGCCTGGTCGACCTGGGGTCGGGCGGGGGTCTGCCCGGGCTCGTCGTGGCCCTGCAGTGGCCCGAGGCCACGCTGGACCTCCTCGAGGCGTCGGGGCGGCGGGCGGCCTTCCTGGAGCGGGCGGTGAGCCGTCTGGGGCTCGGCGCGCCGGGTGCACGTCCTCCACGAGCGGGCGGAGGTCAGCGGGCGTCACAGCGGCCGCAGGGGGGCCTACGACGGGGCGCTGGCGAGGTCGTTCGGCCGGCCGGCGCGTCGTGGCCGAGTGCGCCGCTCCCCTGCTCAAGGTCGGCGGCTGGCTCGTGGTCTCCGAGCCGCCGGCGCACGGAGCGGGACGCCGACGCCGACGCCCGGTGGCCCGCCGGGCCTCTGCGCCAGCTCGGCCTGGAGCCGCCTGGAGCTCGTCCACGAGGAGTTCGACTACCGGACGCTGCGGCTGGTCGAGCCGTGTCCCGACCGGTTCCCCCGCCGCGACGGCGTGCCGGCGAAGAAGCCTCTGTTCTGAGCCCGGACGTGCCGGCGACCGGGCCGGGTCCCGACGGGGGTCCCGCCGGCGCCCGACCTCGTGTTCCACGTGAAACAACGGCGCGCTCCCGAAGCGCCCCGGCGCCCGCCGAGGTTCCACGTGGAACAATCTCAAGTCTTGACCTAGGGCTGCGGGCAGGCCAGGATAGGCGCCGTGCCGCGGCGACTCGGAGATCCTGCTTGATGCGCATCAGGCGCAAGGACAGGGAAACCCCTGGGACACCGACAACCGCTCCAGATCCCGCACCGTACGACTACGACGTGGAGACCGCGGCCCCGCCGAGCCAGGGCCCGACCTCGATCGACCCGTCAAGAGCCTGATCTCCGAGCCGGCCCCGCCCCCGGAGCCCGCGGCCACGCCCCCGGCCGAGCCTCCGGCCCCCTCCCCTCGGGACGCCGCCCCGCCGCCGGCCCCTCCCGCCCCCGAGCCCGAGCCCGAACCGGCAGAGCCGACCCCTCCCCCGCTCGCCGGCCGCCATCGGAGGCCGCGCCGACGCCGCTGCCCGTCCCCGAGCCCGGTCCGGAGCCGGCGCGAGCCGCCCCCGGCGCCGGCGCCGGCCAAGAAGGCCGCCCAGCGGGCGACCGCTGGCGGCTCCGGCGGCGGCGGCCGACCACGCCTCGCGGGCGCCGACCATCCGGGGCGAGGCCGACCGAGCTGCTCAACGGCGCCAAGCCGGCCGCCCGGGAGCTGCCCCGGGTCATCGCCATCGCCAACCAGAAGGGCGGCGTGGGCAAGACCACCACCACGGTCAACCTCGGGGCGGCCCTGGCCGAGCAGGGCTACCGGGTGCTCGTCATCGACCTCGACCCCCAGGGCAACGCCACCACGGGGCTCGGGCGTCGAGGCCCGGAACTTCGAGCTGTCCATGTACGACGTGATCATGCGGGACCAGCCGCTCGAGGACTGCATCGAGCCCACCAGCGTGAAGAACCTCTTCGTCGCCCCCGCCACCATCGACCTGGCCGGCGTGGAGATCGAGCTCGTCCCGGCCTTCAGCCGGGAGCTGAAGCTCAAGCGGGCCATCGACACCGTCGTCGACGACTTCGACTTCGTCCTCATCGACTGCCCGCCCTCCCTCGGGCTCATCACGGTCAACGGCCTGGCCGCGGCGGACGAGGTGCTGGTGCCCATCCAGTGCGAGTACTACGCCCTCGAGGGCCTGAGCCAGCTCCTGCGCAACGTCAACCTGGTCTCGACCAACCTGAACGAGACGCTCGAGGTCACGACCATCGTGCTGACCATGTACGACGCCCGGACCCGGCTCTCGGTCGACGTGGCCAACGAGGTGCGCGAGCACTTCTCCGAGCGGGTCTGCCGGGTCGTCATCCCCCGGACCGTCCGGCTCTCGGAGGCGCCCTCCTTCGGGCAGCCCATCACGGTGTTCGATCCTGCCTCGCGGGGCGCCGTGGCCTACCGCGAGCTGGCCAAGGAGGTGAGCAATGGCGCGCCGCAGCGGACTCGGTAAAGGGCTGAGCGCTCTGATCCCGAGCGAGGCCGTGGGGGAGACCGACTCCCTCCTCAGGGTGGTGCCGATCTCGCACATCCGGCCCAACGTCTTCCAGCCCCGGAGCCACTTCGACGAGGAGTCCATGGCGGCCCTGGCGGCCTCCATCAAGGCGGTCGGCCTGCTCCAGCCCGTGCTGGTGCGCGAGCTGCACGACGAGGCGGAGACCTACGAGCTGATCGCGGGGGAGCGGCGCTGGCGGGCGGCCCGGCGGGCCGGCCTGCAGACGATCCCCGTCCTGGTGCAGGTGGCCGACGACGTGGCCAGCCTGGAGCAGGCGCTGGTGGAGAACCTGCACCGGGTCGACCTCAACGCCCTCGAGGAGGCGGCCGCCTACCAGCAGCTCATCGACGAGTTCGGGCTGACCCACGAGCAGGTGGCCACCCGCATGGGCAAGGGCCGGGCGACCATCACCAACACCCTGCGCCTGCTGCAGCTGCCGGCGGGGGCCCAGCGGGCCCTGGCCGAGCGGACCATCTCGGCCGGTCACGCCCGCGCCCTGCTCGGGACGCCCGACCGGGCCCTCCAGGAGAAGCTGGTCGACCGCATCGTCGACGAGGGGTTGACGGTGCGCGCCGTCGAGGACCTGGTCCGTCAGGGCGGGACCGAGCTGCGGGTGGTCCCACCGGCCCCCGAACCGGCCGAAGCCGCCCCGACCGGCCGGTGCGACCTCGGGTACGACCCAGACCGCGCACCCGCCGGCCGGCCGTCCGCAAGCTCCCCGAGCCGGGCGTGCTCGAGCTCGAGGAGCTGCTGTCGACCTACCTCAACACCAGGGTCAAGGTCGACATCCAGAACCGCCGGGGTCGCCTGGTGGTCGAGTTCGCCACCCTCGAGGACCTCGAGCGCATCTACCGCGCCATGGTGGGTGACGGCGGCGTCGCGTAGTTCACGCAACTGTCAAGGGGCGGTTCAGCTTCATCCACAACCTGTGCATGACGTTGTGGATTGTCACCCTGTTCACCGGACGGAAGCTTTGATCGCGCAACCGTCGCCCGGACCCGGGCCGGGCCTGCGAGCGACCAAACGGCAGTTCAGCAGCCCGCAATTACCTGTAATCAGTCCCAGGAGGCGTCGGCCCACTCGCCGAGTGCAACCGAGAGTGCAGCGGCGAGTGTCGGCGCCCGCTCGACCACCGTGCTGGCCGGGCCGACCTCGATGAGGACGGCCGGCATGCGGGTCTCGCGCAGCAGCGTCAGCGACATGCCGTGCGCCCCGGCGTCGGCCACGCCCAGGGCCGCGGGCACGGTGCCCTGGACCAGCTCGGCCAGGCGCCGCCCGCCGGGGGACTCGTCGTGGGTGCCCGACCAGAAGGCCGTGCGGCAGGCCGACGCCGTCGGGTTGAGCCGCAGCCCGACGAAGACGTCGACCTCGAGCTCGTTGGCCTCCTTGGCCTGCACGGCGTCGTCGGGGTGGTGCAGCTCGGTGACCCGCGACCCGCCGACGGTGAGCCGCCGCCGCAGGGCGCCGGCCACGCTGCCGAGGCCACCGCTCTCGCCCACGGCGACGTGGCGTCCGCGCAGGGTGGGCGGCGCGTCGCGCAGCGCGGCGCGCGCCCGCACCGCCGAGACCAGCTCGGGGTCGTGGTGGCGGCTCTCGAGGCGCAGCAGCTCGGCCAGCGTGGCGCCGCCGACGATGCCGTCGACGGGCAGCCCGGCGTTGCGCTGGAACTCGCCGAGGGCGCGCACGGTGGCGTCGCCGAAGATGCCGTCCACCCGCCCGGTGTCGAAGCCCAGGGTGCACAGGCGCTGCTGGAGCTCCGCCACGTCGTCACCCCGCAGCATGGGGGTCCGGCGGTACAGGAAGCGGTCGCCCAGCCGAAAACCGGCCTCCACCAGGGTGTTCCAGGTCTGGGGCCCGCAGACCCCGTCGACGCGCAGCCCCCGCAGGCGCTGGAACGCCTCGAGGGCGGCCCGCGTGGCCGGGCCGAAGAGGCCGTCGGCGTCGACGGGCGCGCCGGGAAGGATGGCGGTCAGGCGGTGCTGGACGTCGGAGACGGCGTCGCCGCGGTCCCCGACGCGCGAGCGGCAGGCCTACAGGAACGCGGAGAGCTCCTCGAGCAGCTGGCCCTTGGGCTTGGCCCCGATCACCCGCATCTTGGGCTCGCCGTCCTTGAACAGGATCAGCGTCGGGATGCTCATCACGTCGAAGCGCCGCGTCACGTCGAGGTTGTCGTCGATGTTCAGCTTGCCGATCCGGATCTTGCCGGCCTGCTCCTCGGCGATCTCCTCCAGAACCGGGGAGATCATCTTGCACGGGCCGCACCATTCCGCCCAGAAGTCCACCAGGACGGGGACGTCCGAACTCTTGACATGCTCGTCAAAGGTAGCGTCGGTCAGGGTCTCGATCTTCTCGCTCATCACATCTCCTTGTCCGGGGGGTGCAACGCCGCACCGCACGGTTCTGTTCCCGGCTACTCGCCCCGCGCCTCGAGCCACCGCTCGGCGTCGATGGCGGCCATGCAGCCCGAGCCGGCCGAGGTGACGGCCTGGCGGTAGTAGTGGTCCTGCACGTCGCCGCAGGCGAACACGCCGTCGACGCTGGTGCGCGTGGTGCCCTCGAACGTCTTGACGTAGCCGTTGTCCTCCAGCTCGAGCTGGCCCTTGACCAGCGCGCTGTTGGGCTCGTGGCCGATGGCGACGAACAGCCCCGTCGCATCGAGCTCCCTGACTCCTCGCCGGTGACCGTGTCGCGCAGGCGCAGCCCGCTGACCTTGGTGTCGCCGACGATGTCGGTGACGACCGAGTTCCAGGCGAAGTCGATCTTGGGGTTGGCGAAGGCGCGCTCCTGCATGATCTTGGAGGCCCGCAGCTCGTCGCGCCGGTGGATGACCGTCACCTTGGAGCCGAAGCGGGTCAGGAAGTTGGCCTCCTCGAGGGCCGAGTCGCCGCCGCCCGCCACGGCGATGTGCTGGTCCCGGAAGAAGAAGCCGTCGCAGGTGGCGCAGGTGGAGACGCCGTAGCCGAGCAGGCGGTCCTCGTTGGGGACGCCGAGCATGAGGGAGCGGGCGCCGGTGGCGACGATCAGGGCGTCGGCCAGCACGGTGGGCTCGTCCGCGGCGGGGTCGCCGACCCAGAGCTCGAAGGGCCAGGGCGACAGCTCGAGGCGGCTGACCTTCTCGGTGCGCAGCTCGGCGTCGAAGCGGAGCGCCTGGGCCCGCATCGTCGCCATCAGCTCGGGTCCCATGATGCCCTCGACGAAGCCGGGGTAGTTCTCCACCTCGGTGGTCAGCATGAGCTGGCCGCCCGGCTGGTCGCTGGTGGAGGAGGGCTCGCCCTCGAAGACGAGCGGCGTCAGCTGGGCGCGGGCGCTGTAGAGGGCGGCCGTGAGGCCGGCCGGCCCGCTCCCGACGATGACGACCTTGCGGCGCTCAGGCATCGGGTGGCACGCCGCGGCGTGAGTACAAGATGGCGCCGACGGCGCAGAAGAGGAGCCCGAGCACCAGGTAGGAGGCCCAGATCCGGTGCCCGGCGATCGTGGTCACCCGGATGAAGCCCACGCAGAAGAGCACGACGACCGTGATGCCGGTGACGGCGATGACGATCCCGAAGACGATGCCGCGGGCGGCGACGATGGCCGGGCGGATGGCCTTGTCGTTGACCGTGCCGACGACGGTGTCGATGGTGTCGAGGGCACGGTCGGTCAGCACATCGGAGATGTCGTTCTCAGCCACGGCGTGAGACTACCCGGCGGTCCCGGCCGTCCTGGCAGGCACGATGTAGCAGACGCCCACCGTGTTGGGCCCGGCGTGGGTGCCGACGACCGGCCCGAGGTCGACGGGCAGGAGCGGGTGCTCGGTGTCGATGGCGGCCAGGCGGGCCAGGACGTCGGGGAAGTCGTCGCAGGCGCCGTCGGCCACGGCGATGCGCTCGAGCGGCGCGTCGGCCGCCACCTTGGCGCTCAGGTAGGCCAGGGCCTTGCCCCGGGTCCGCTGCTTGGACTCCTCGGCCACCTCGCCGTCCTTGAGCTGGATCACCGGCTTGATGTTCAACAGCGAACCGAGCAGGGCGCGGGCGCCCCCGATGCGCCCGCCCCGCTGGAGGAACTCGAGGCCGCCCAGCACGCCGTAGATGCGGGTGCGGGGGATGCGGTCCTTGGTGGCGGCGACCAGCTCGTCGACGCCGGCGCCGCCGCCGGCCTCCTCGGCGGCCGCGATCACGAGCAGGCCCTGGCCCATGGTGAGCGAGAAGGTGTCGAGGACGGTCACGGGCACGCCGCTGAACGTGTCGGCCGCGGTGACGGCCGAGCCGTAGGTGCCCGACACCTTGGACGAGATGGTCAGGCACAGCACGCTGTCCGCGCCCTCGTCGGCGGCCTGCCGGAAGGCGGCCTGGAAGGCGCCGGGGGAGGGGGCGGCGGTCTCGGGCAGGTCGCCCTTGCCGCGGCAGCGCTCCCAGAACTCGGCCGGGCTCAGCTGGCGTCGGTCCTCGAGCTCCTCGGTGCCGAAGCGGATGGTGAGCGGCACCACGATGACGTTGTGCTCCTTGACGAGCTGGTCGGAGAGGTCGCAGGCACTGTCGGTCACGATGTGGACGCCGGGCATGCAGGGAGTCTGCCACGGAGGGCCCGAGCCGGCAGGCCCGACGGGCGTCAGGCGCCGCGGGGAACGCCGCGGGATTCGCCGAGGGGGCCGAACGGGCTCGGCGGCCGCGCCGGCGGCGGCCGCCTCCGGGCGTCGTGGCGCCGGCCCAGCCAGACGACGACCGCACCGAAGGTGAGCCCCCCGGCCACCACGGCGCCGACGACGCGGGCCAGCAGGCCGGCGACGCTCGTCGAGCCCGAGAGGTTGGACACGACGAGCACGACCACGGCCATGGGGACCGTGGCCACGACGACGCGCCACAGCGGGGCCCAGGTCTCGCGCTCGGCCAGGCGCCCGAACCACTGGCGGAAGACGGCGAGTGCGAGCACGGCGGCGACGGTGTAGGCGATCGACAGCGAGAGGGCGAGGCCGCGGACGCCGAGGGGGTGGACCAGCGCCACGGCGAGCGCGATGTTCAGCGCGTTCTCGACGAGGTAGAGGTAGAAGGCGACCTTGGTGCGCTGCATCGACTGCAGCACGCGGACGAGGTAGAGGTAGGTGCAGAACCCGGGCAGGCCGAGCGAGAACATCGCCAGCGCAGCGCCGGTGGTGGCCGTCGAGGCGGGGGTGCTGTGCCCGTGGCCGAGCAGCAGCGCGACCGCGGGCTTCGCCAGCAGCAGCATGCCGACGGCGGAGGGGATGATGAGCGCGAGCACGGCGCGCAGGCCGCCCGTCATCCGGTGCAGGAACGGGCCCCGCTGTCCCGTGGACCACTTCTCGGACAGGTCGGGGGTGACGACCGACATGACGGTGACCGCGATGACGCCGTAGGGCAGCTGGAAGAAGGCGTAGGCGTAGGTGTAGGAGGAGACGGGGTCGGGCCCGGCCACGGACCCGGCCAGCAGGATGACGACGAACAGCGCCACCTGGTTGGCCACGACGAAGCCGAAGGTCCAGGCGCCCAGGCGCGTCACGGCGCGCAGCGCCTCGTCGCGGAGGTTCCAGTGCCAGCGCAGCCGGCCGAGGTCGGCCTGGCGCAGGCTGGGCACCAGCGCGACCCCCTGGAGCACCACCCCGAGCGAGGTCCCGAGCCCGAGGAGGACGAGCTGGGACTTGTGGGCCTGCACGCTGGCGAGCGAGGCGCCGTGGCCCGCCCACAGGCCGAACCAGATCAGGATCCCGATGACGACCAGGTTGTTCACGATGGGCGCCCACGCGACGGCCACGAAGCGGCGGCGGGTGTTCAACAGCGCGGCGCCGAGCGCGAAGAGGCCGTAGGCGGCGATCTGGATCACGAACCAGCGCAGGAACTCGGTGGCCACCTGGCGCTCGAGCAGGACGCGGTGCGCCTGCCCGGCGCCCGCATGCGTGTCGAGCACGGTGAAGGCACGGACGATGGCGGGGGCGGCCACGAGCGCCGCCACCGTGGTGGCGAGCAGGACGACGATGGAGACGGTGACGACGGCCGAGATCGACTCGAACGCGTCGCGCTCGTCGCGGTTGGCCAGGTGGTCGACGAAGACGGGGATGAACGTGGCGGACAGGACGCCGCCCAGCACGACGTCGTAGAGCATGTTGGGCGTGGTGTTGGCCAGGTTGTAGGAGTCGGCCAGGAAGGTCTGGCCGAGCGCCCAGGCCAGCGCCACGAAGCGGAGCAGCCCGGTGAGCCGCGAGACGCCGGTCCCGGCCGCCACGTAGGCGGCCGACGTCCGCAGCGGGAGGGTCCGGGCGCGGCGGGCGGCGACCACCGTCAGTGCGCCCGGGGACGCAGGCGCCGCGAGCGCCGCCAGGTGCGCACCCACCAGGCCAGCAGGACGGCGCCGGCCACGACCGTGAGGGCCACCCCGACGAAGGAGATGGCGGTGGACTGCACGGTCAGCACGGTGCGGGCCAGCAGCAGCTGCCCGTCGGGCGTGTGCAGCGTCACGTCGATGGGGAGCCGGTCGCCCGAGGTGCGGGCCTGTGCCGCGACGCGGACCGACGTCGTCGGCCGGTCGAGCAGCAGCGTGCGCGTGTTGCCGTCGGGGAAGCTGAACTTGTCGCTGTTGAGCGTCACGACGACGCGCACGGGGTAGGGCGCGGACGACAGCACGGTGATGGGGATGGGCGCCCGCTGGGCCGTGAAGGTCACCGTGCGCTCGGTGGCGAGCGTGACCTTCGCCGTCTCGTCGCCGAACCCCTTGGCGTACGCGCCCAGCGCGGCCGAGCGCCGGCCGGGCTGAGGCCGCGGGCCTCGGTCGTGAGCAGCGCGTCGCCCAGGGTCGTCATCTCGGCCGGGTGCCCGCTCACCGCCGCTGCTCGCAGCACGAGCCGAGCTGCTGGCGGTCGAGCGCGATCCGGTCGGCCGCGCTGCGCGCTGATGGCGTGCCCCGCCGGCCCCGCCTGCAGGTGGCGGGTCGAGGGCTCGCGGTTGCCGCCGACGGGCACCTCGGTGAAGAGCTGGCCGAGGGTGACGGCGCTGAGGGCGGGGTTGCCGTTCAGGCCGGCCAGGAGGGTGTCCACGAAGGCCCCCGACGGCCGCCAGTTCGCCGGCGGCGAGACCACGACGCCCCGCGGTTCGGCCAGGAACGCGTTCTCGAAGTGGACGAAGGACAGCTCGGCGAGCAGCTGCTCGGCGCCGAGGATGGGGTCGCGCGGGCTGGGCGGTGAAGCGGGTGCTCAGCGTGGAGTCGGCCGCGGCGGCCTGCACGGTCGACCCGTGACCGAGGTCGAGCGTGAAGGGCTGGGCGAACGTGTAGTTGCTGAGGCCGCCGGTGGCCAGGTCGTCGTCGCTCACCACCAGCTGGGAGGACCCCGCCACCTGCAGGCCCGAGGCCAGGTTGCCGGCGTCGCCCTGCGCGAAGGACGACGCAGTGTCGACCCACGCGCCGCCCGTGGGCTTGAGCCCGGCGGCCCGCAGCACGTCGTCACCCCGGCTCAGCTGGGCGCCGATCTCCCCGGCGAGCCCCGCCTCGGAGAGGGCGGCCAGGTTGACCGGCACGTAGGACTGGTCGAGCACCTCGGCGCTGGCGAGCGCGGCCAGCTGGTCGAGCGCGTGCAGCCCCGGGCGGGGGCGCAGCTGCTGCAGGGTGCTCACCGCCAGCGGGTTCACCGCCAGGGTGGTGGGCACGTCGCGGTGGTTCGCCAACGCGCCCGCCATCGCCGTCGCGCCGCCCGCCGTGACCGGCAGGACCACCCCGACCCGCAACTTGCCGCCGTCGCCGATGGCGCTCGGCTCCTGATAGGTGAGGAACGTCGTGAAGTGCGCCAGCGGCGTGCTCGATCCCTGGCGCAGCAGCGACACCGCGACCGGGTAGACGTCGCCGCAGCGGCCGGTGAGCGGCGTGCAGTCGAGGGTCAGCGTGGGGCTGCCGGCCGTGCACGCGCCCGGCCCCGAGGCGGGAGCGGTCGCGCCGGCGTCGGGCAGGACGGTGACGCAGGTCGACGCGGTCAGCCCGCCCCCGGCCGCGCTCACGGGGATGTTGCCCAGCCGCAGCAGCGTCGCGGTCGGCGGCGTCCCGGCCGATGGCCTGCTGCAGCTGCGACGAGTCGTCGAGGCGGGAGTAGAAGGTGAGGCTCACGTGCAGCCCCGACGCCGGCGCCTGCACCGCGCCCGACGGCGAAGGCGACGTTGAACCACGGCGCGTCGGGCGTGACCCACGGGGTCTGCGAGGCCAGCGCGAGCGGCGGCGCGCCGGCGACCGGGCGCGTGGCGGCACCGGGGGCGCCCGCGTCCGCCGTTCCGAGGAGGGTTGCGGCGGCCACGGCGAGCGTGCAGAGGGCCATCCTGGCCCGGCGCGTCGACACAGGGAGAGGCTAGAGGCCGCGACTACCGTGGGCGGGTGCAGTCCACGTCGGTGCCCGAGCGGTTCCGCCCCCTCGTCAGCGCCACCGAGGAGCTGGCGCGTCGCTTCGCGGGCGCCGGGCGGACGCTGTATCTCGTGGGCGGATCCGTGCGTGACGCGCTGTTCCCCGCCGGGGCCGAACCGGGCGCCGACGTCGACCTGACCACCGACGCCCGCCCCGACGAGACCGAGCGCCTGGTGCGTGGCTGGGCGGACGACGTCTGGCTGCAGGGGGCACGCTTCGGCACGGTGGGCGCCCGCAAGGGGACCCGGATCTACGAGATCACGACGCACCGGGCCGAGGTCTACGTGCCCGAGTCGCGCAAGCCCGAGGTCAGCTTCGGGGACAACATCGACGTCGACCTGTCGCGGCGGGACTTCACCATCAACGCGCTGGCGCTCCGCCTGCCCGACATGGAGCTCATCGACCCCTTCGACGGGCTGGGCGACCTGGCGGCCGGGCGCCTGCGGACGCCGCTCGACCCCGAGATCTCGTTCGGGGACGACCCGCTGCGCATGCTGCGCGCGGCACGCTTCGCGGCCCGCTTCGCGCTCGAGCCCGACCCCGCGCTCGACGGCGGCGGTGGAGCGCATGCACGGCCGGCTCTCCATCGTCTCGGCCGAGCGGATCCGCGACGAGCTGGACAAGATGGTCATGGTCGACGTGCCGTCGCAGGCGCTGTGGTTCGTCGTGCGCACCGGCCTGGCCGAGGACTTCCTGCCCGAGCTGCCCGGCCTCGCGCTCGAGCAGGACCCGATCCACCGCCACAAGGACGTCCTGGCCCACACCCTGGCCGTGGTCGACAAGACCTCGAAGGACCGGCTGCTGCGCCTGGCCGCCCTCTTCCACGACGTCGGCAAGCCGCGCACGCGTGCCATCACGGACGGCGGGGTCAGCTTCCACCACCACGAGGTGGTCGGGCGCCCGCATGACGCGGGCCCGCATGGAGGCGCTGCGCTACCCGGCCGCCGACGTGGACACGGTGGTGCGCCTGGTCGAGCTGCACCTGCGCTTCCACACCTACCGGCTGGGCTGGACCGACAAGGCGGTGCGCCGCTACGTGCGCGACGCCGGGCCCCACCTCGACCGGCTCAACGAGCTGACGCGCTGCGACTGCACGACGCGCAACGCGGCGAAGGCGCGGGCGCTGGCCCGGCGCATGGACGAGCTCGAGGCCCGCATCGCCGAGCTGCGCGAGCAGGAGGAGCTCGACGCCCTGCGCCCCGACCTCGACGGCAACCAGGTGATGGAGCTGCTCGGCATCGGGCCCGGCCGCGCCGTCGGCCAGGCGCTGGGCTTCCTCATGGAGCTGCGCCTCGACGAGGGCCCGCTCGGCGAGGAGGAGGCGGCCGCCCGGCTGCGGGCGTGGTGGGGCGCGCAGCAGTCCGGGCAGCGCTGAGCCGGCGGGGCTACCCTCGGCCCATGACCAGGATCACGGCACCCGAGAGCGGCATGGGCGAGCACATCGACTGGGCGCTGCTGCGCCCGAAGATGGCGGCGGGCATGGGGCAGCTCTCCGAGGCGGTCTACGGCAACTCCCAGCTCTCGGTGCGCGAGCGGGAGGCGGCGCGCTGGACGATCGCGCTCATCAACGACTGCGCCGTGTGCCGCGACACGCGGGCCCGCGACGGCGAGCACGCCGGCGCGGGCGAGCCGTTCTACGCCGAGGTCTCCGACTGGCGCACGCGCCACCGGGCTGAGCGACCGCGAGCGCCTGGCCGCCGAATTCGCGGAGCGCTTCGCCCTCGACCACCTGGCCATGGACGACGACCTGTGGGGCCGGCTGCACGCCGCCTACGGCGACGAGGAGCTGGCGGACCTCACGATCTGCTGCGGCACCTTCCTCGGCATGGGCCGGACGCTGGCCGTGGTGGGGGTGCGCGCCCCCGAGCAGCGCATCCTGGTCTGAGCGCCGCCGGTCAGTCGGCCGGCCAGCTCTCCTGCGCCTCGCCGGCGGCGAAGGACTCGATGAGGGCGTGGGCGACGTCGTCGTGGTACTGCACCGGGGGCGACTTCATGAAGTAGGCCGAGGGGCCGAGCAGCGGGCCGCCGATGCCGCGGTCGAGGGCGAGCTTGGCGCAGCGGACGGCGTCGATGATGACGCCGGCGGAGTTGGGCGAGTCCCACACCTCGAGCTTGAGCTCGAGGTTGAGCGGCACGTCGCCGAAGTTGCGCCCCTCCATGCGGATGTAGGCCCACTTGCGGTCCTTCAGCCACGGGACGTGGTCGGACGGGCCGACGTGGACGTCGTCGGCGTCGAGCACGTTGTCCTCGATCTGGCTGGTCACGGCCTGGGTCTTGGAGATCTTCTTGGACTCGAGCCGCTCGCGCTCGAGCATGTTCTTGAAGTCCATGTTGCCGCCGAAGTTGAGCTGGTAGGTGTGGTCGAGGGCGAGGCCGCGGTCCTCGAAGAGGCGGGTGAGGATGCGGTGGACGATGGTCGAGCCCACCTGGCTCTTGATGTCGTCGCCCACGATGGGCACCCCGGCGTCGCGGAACTTGCGGGCCCACACGGGGTCCGAGGCGATGAAGACCGGGATGGCGTTGACGAAGGCCACACCGGCATCGAGGCAGGCCTGGGCGTAGTGGCGCTGGGCCTGCTCGGAGCCGACCGGGAGGTAGGAGACGAGCACGTCGGCCCTGGTGTCGCGCAGGACCTGGGCCACGTCGACCGGCTCGAACAGCGACTCCTCGACGGTCTCGGCGTAGTACTTGCCCAAGCCGTCGAACGTCGGCCCGCGCTGCACCATGACGCCGAGCTCGCCCACCTCGGCGAAGCGGATGGTGTTGTTCTGCCCGGCGTGGATCGCCTTGCCCAGGTCGGTGCCGACCTTGGCCTGGTCCACGTCGAAGGCCGCCACCGGCACGATGTCGCGCACGTGGTAGCCCCCGAGCTCCACGTGCATCAGGCCCGGCACGACGTCGGCGGGGTCGGCGTCGCGGTAGTAGGTGATCCCTTGGACGAGCGAGCTGGCGCAGTTGCCGACGCCGGCGATCGCGAGGCGGATGGGGCTGGGCATGGAACTGTCTCCTTCGGTGTCGGTGCTGCGGTGGTTCGTCACGCGACCGGCTCCGTGCCGGCGGTGGCGAGGGCGGCGCGTTCGGACGCGATGAGGGTGTCGAGCCAGCTGATGTCGCGGGCGACGCCGTCGGCGGTGTGCTGGACCACCGAGCGGGCGTAGACGTCGAGGTCGGCGCCGTGCGGCGCGCGCCCTCGCCGAGGCGCTGCACGAGCAGGGCGCGCCGGCGCTCCAGCAGCGCCAGCCGGGCCTGGGGGGCGAGGTGGCGGGCGAAGGCCAGGCGGAGCCCGAAGCTGCGGGCGTCGTCGCCGCCGCCGCCGGTGAGGAGCTCGGCGAAGAGCTGCCGCCCGGCGTCGGTGATCCGGTAGACCTTCTTGCCCCGCCGGCCCCGCGCCGGGGAATGGCGCCGGGAGCGCAGCACGGCCAGCTCGCCGCTGAGCGAACCGGTCGGCGGTGCGGGCGGCGCGGGCGTGCCCGGGGCGTCCCCGCCCTCGGTGGCGACCACGGCGCCCGACTTCTCGAGGCGGCTGAGCGCCGGGTAGATGGAGCCGAACGAGACGTTGGCCAGCAGGCCCAGGTGCTCGCGCAGCTGGCGCCGGATCTCGTAGCCGTGCAGGTCACGCTCCTCGAGGAGGCCGAGGATGGCCAGGTCCAACATGAAGGTGAAGTATATCGAATCGATATAGCGTCGTGCACCGATTTGTCACGGGACCGGTCACGCTCGTGCCTGAAAAGGGGGCAAAAGGGGCCCCGATCGGGGGCCCGGGCGGTAGCCTTGCCGCCGTGTCCGTCACCTCGGAGCCGAGGTCGTCATCCCGAGCGGTGAGCCCTGACGTCACGGCCCAGGTGGAGTACCGCATCGTGCGCAACGGCCTGGTGCGCGAGGTCGAGCGGGGGCGGGTGAACCGGGTGGACGTCTGCGACGCCCACCCCGAGCTGCTCCGGGCGGCCCGCAACGTCGGGCGCCCGACCAAGGAGGTCTGCCCCATCTGCGACGAGGGCCGGCTGGTCACGGTCACCTTCGTGTTCGGGGCCAAGCTGCCGCCCGGCGGCCGCTGCCCGGGGACCGCGGCGGAGCTCAAGGCCCTGTGCAAGCGGCCCGAGCCGGTGCTCTGCTTCGAGGTCGAGGTGTGCCCCTCGTGCGCCTGGCACCACCTGATGCGCAAGTACCCCGCCGGCGGCGGGAAGGCGCGCCCGAAGAAGCCGGCGCCGACGCGGTGAGCGACGGTCCCGTCACCGTCCCCTCGCTGCGGACGCGCAAGCGACGGGACGGCGCCACCCCGATCGTCATGGTCACCGCCTACGACGAGCCCGGCGCGCGGATCGTCTCGGAGGCCGGCGCCGACATCATTCTGGTCGGTGACTCGGTGGCCAACACGGTCCTGGGCTACGAGGACACGCTGCACGTCGACATCGACGTCATGGCGCACCACACCGCGGCGGTGTCACGGGCGAGGCCGCGCTGCCTGATCCTCGGCGACATGCCCTGGATGAGCTACCACCTCTCGCCCGAGGACGCGGTGCGCAACGCGGCGACGCTCATCCGGGCCGGCGCGCACGCCGTGAAGCTCGAGGGCGGGCGGGCCCGCCTCCCCGCCGTCGAGGCGATCATCCGGGCCGAGATCCCGGTGATGGGCCACCTCGGCCTGACGCCCCAGTCGGTGCTGGCGATGGGGGGCTTCCGCGTCCAGGGCAAGACGGCCGACGCCGCCGGCGCGCTGCTCGACGCGGCCAAGGCCCTGAGCGCTGCCGGCTGCTTCGGGTTCGTGATCGAAGGGGTGCCCGACGTGGTCGGGGCCGCCGTCACCGAGGCGCTCGACGTGCCGACCATCGGCATCGGCGCCGGCCCGGCCTGCGACGGCCAGGTCCTGGTCTTCCACGACCTGCTCGGCCTGGGCAAGGGGACCCCGCCCAAGTTCGTGCGCCAGTACGCCGATGTCGGCCGCATCGCCACCGAGGCCATCGCGGCCTTCGCGGAGGACGTGCGCGCCGGCACCTTCCCGGGCGACGCCGAGACCTACCACGCCCCGGCGGGCCTGGGCGACGCCCTGGCCTGAGGCCGACTAGCATGATCCGCCGCAACAGACCCTGCTCCTGACCGTCAGGGGCCCGGGCGCGTCCCGGTCCAGAGGGAGGTACGCCGCACATGCGGCCTTACGAAGTCATGGCCATCTTCGAGGCCACCACCGAACCCACCGTGATTCAGGGCGTCCTCGACCACGCCCTCGAGGTCATGCGCACCAACGGGGGCAACCCGGGCGCCATCGACCGCTGGGGGAAGCGCACCTTCGCCTACGAGGTGAACCACAAGCGCGAGGGCTACTACGTCATCGTCGAGTTCACCGGCGAGCCCGAGACGGTGGCCGCGCTGGACCGCATGCTGGGCCTGGCCGACGAGGTGGTGCGCCACAAGGTGGTGCGCCTCCCGGACAAGGCTGCCGCCGCTGCGGCGGCCGGCTGACGGAGAGGAGCAGACATGGCGACGGACAACAGCGTGATGCTCGTGGGGAACGTGACCCGCGACCCCGAGCTGCGCTTCACCAACACGGGCCAGGCCAACGTCACCTTCGGGCTGGCGGTCAACCGGCGCTGGCAGAACCGCCAGACCCAGGAGTGGGAGGAGGCGACCTCCTTCTTCGACGTGGTGTGCTGGCGCGAGATGGCCGAGAACGTGAGCGAGACCATCACCCGCGGGGCGCGGGTCATGGTCGCCGGCCGGCTCGAGCAGCGCAGCTGGGAGACCCAGGAGGGTGACCGGCGCTCCAAGGTGGAGGTGGTGGCGGACGAGATCGGCCCGTCGCTGCGCTGGGCCACCGCGCAGATCACCAAGAACGAGCGCCGCGCCCCGGGCGAGGGGTCGTCGCGTGGCGGCGCCCGCCAGCCCGGCGCCGGCGCCGGCACCACAACCCGCCGCGGATGCCGGCGGCGGTTACGGATTCGACGAGGAGCCCTTCTGATGGCACGCAACAACCAACGCGGGGGGACCTCGGCACGCCGTGCCCCCAAGGACCTCGGCCGCCGGGTCAAGAAGAAGCCCTGCGCGCTGTGCCGGGACAAGGTCGAGTGGGTCGACTACAAGGACGTCCCCATGCTGCGCAAGTACATGAGCGACCGCGGCAAGATCCGCTCGCGCCGGGTGACGGGCAACTGCGCCCAGCACCAGCGGGCCCTGGCCATGGCGATCAAGACCGCGCGCGAGCTCGTCCTGCTGCCCTACACGCAGCGCACGGTGACGGAGCGCCCGGGTGGGCGCGGTGGCCGGGACCGGGGCGAGCGGACGCTGGGCGACTCCATGGCGGCCGAGGCCCGCGCCGCCCGGAACGCGGCGCAGGCCGGGCCGCCGGCCGAAGCGCCGGTCGAAGCGCCGGTCGAGGTCGCGGCCGAGGTCGAGGAGGCCCTGGCCGTCGTCGACGAGGCGGCGGCGGATGCCGAGGACGGGGCGGTGGTCGAGGTCGTCGTCGAACCCGACGCGGCGGGTGCGGACGCATGAAGGTCCTCCTGAGAGACGACGTCGCGGGCGTGGGCCGGCGGGGCGACATCGTGAAGGTGGCGGGCGGGTTCGCCCGCAACTTCCTCCTCCCCGAGGGCCGCGCCATCGTGGCCACCGAGGGCGTCACGGGCCAGGCCGAGCTGATGCGGCGCGGCCGTGACCTGCGCGAGGCGCAGGACCGGCAGCGCGGCCGAGGCCCAGGTCGGGCTGCTGGCCGGCGCCGTGATCCCGATCAGCGCCCGGGCCGCCGGGCGGCGGGCGCCTCTTCGGCTCCATCGGGCCGGCCGACGTGGTGGAGGCCATCCGGGCCGCCAAGGGCGTCGAGGTGGACCGCAAGCACGTGGTCCTGCCCGAGCACATCAAGGAGACCGGGACCTTCGAGGTCACCGTCGAGCTGTTCGCCGACGTGACCGCGGTGGTGACGGTGGAGGTCAGCGCCGCCACTTGAGCGGTGGGGGGTCCCCGGGCGCGGACACACCCCGCGCCCATCATGGTGGGATGCCGGTCGGTGTCCCGCGGGGTCCACAGTGGAAGAGCGGTCGTACACGGCTTATCCACACGCCTGCGTGCCTTACCCACACCTATTGGGGCCTTATGGTCCCCAGGCTGCAGCGGGCACAGTAGGGGAGCCGTGGTCCAAGCTTTCGACGACACCCGCCCCCGGACGCTGCGAGCGGCCCCCCACCCCGTGCCGAGCGGCGCGCGCGTGCCGCCCCACGACCTCGAGGCCGAGGAGTCGTTGCTCGGGGCGATGCTCATGTCCAACGACGCCGCGTCGGTCGGCATCGAGCTGTGCGGCGCGGGCGACTTCTACAAGCCGATCCACGGGCACATCTTCGGAGCGATCCAGGCCCTGATGGAGCGGGGCGAGGCCATCGACGCCGTGACGGTGATGGACGAGCTCAAGCGCTCGGGTCTGCTCGACGTCGTCAGCGACCCCTCGATCTTCATCTCGCTGCAGGCCAACACGCCGTCGATCGCCAACGCCCGGCACTACGCGGCGATCGTCGAGGAGCACGCCCTGCTGCGCAAGCTGATCGGCGTGGCGGGCGAGATCGCCGACATCGGCTACTCGGTCCCCGAGGACGTCAAGGCGGCGGTCGACGAGGCGGAGCAGATGGTGTTCAACGTCGGCGAGCGCCGGACGGCCGACACCATGCGCCCCCTGCACGAGCTGCTGGGCGCGGGGCTGGACCGGATCGAGGAGCTGGGCCAGCGGGGCTCCCACATCACCGGGGTGGCCACCGGCTACCACGAGCTGGACCGGATCCTGCTCGGGTTCCAGCCCTCGTCGCTCAACATCGTGGGCGCCCGCCCGGGCATGGGCAAGACGAGCTTCGCGCTCGGGGTGCTGGCGAACGTGGGGCTGCAGGTCGGGCGCCCGGCCCTCCTCTTCTCGCTCGAGATGGGCCACCTCGAGCTGACCCAGCGCCTCCTCGCCTCGGAGGCCGAGGTGAACGGGCAGAGCCTGCAGACCGGGCGGATCCGCACCCAGGACTGGAGCAAGATCGGGATGGCGGTCACCCGGCTCTCGGGCGCGCCGATCTTCATCGACGACAACCCGAACGTGACGGTCATGGACATCCGGGCCCGGGCCCGGCGGCTCAAGAAGTCCGAGGGCGACCTCGGGCTGGTGGTCGTCGACTACCTGCAGCTGATGACCGGCCGGGGCCGGGCCGAGAACCGCCAGACCGAGGTGGCCGAGATCAGCCGCGGCCTCAAGATCCTGGCCCGCGAGCTCGAGGTGCCCGTCGTCGCCCTCTCGCAGCTCTCCCGCAACCTCGAGTCACGCCAGGACAAGACGCCCCAGCTGTCGGACCTGCGCGAGTCGGGATCGCTCGAGCAGGACGCCGACGTCGTCCTCTTCATCTACCGCGAGTCGGAGTACAACGACGAGGTGCCCATCGACCGGGCCGACGACGCGCTCATCGAGGTGGCCAAGCACAGGAACGGGCCGACCGGGAAGGCGAACCTGCTCTTCCTCAAGCAGTACGCGCGCTTCGAGAACCACCGGGGCGTGTAGCCGAACGGACTCGCCTCACACCGCGTCGGCGCGGGCGGGCCCCTTGCCACCCCGGGTCCACGAGCACGCGGCGCCGAGCAGGCACATCACGATGGCGAAACTGAACGCGGTGTGCAGTCCGTCCTTGAACGAGTTCGTGATGAGGCCGGGGAAGAAGCTCTCGCCGGTGACGGTGGCGCGCTGGCCCGGCGTCAGCTGCGAGAGCACGTGGGGACCGAGGAGGTGCCCGGCGGGGTTGTAGCCGAGGAAGGCGGCGAAGAGCGTCGAGACCGGCGGGAGGTGCGAGACCGCCGCCGCCGTGGGGAGCGGGACGCCGTGCGCGGTGAGGCCGCCCACCAGCGCCGCCGGCAGGTGGTCGGAGAGGCCCACGATGATCAGGGTGAAGAAGATGCCGATGGAGAGGACCTGGGCCGAGTTCTGGAAGGTCGTGTTCATGCCCGACCCGGCACCGCGGTCGGCCGCCGGCAGGCTGTTCATCACGCCGGTGCGGTTCGAGGCGCCGAAGGCGGACATCACGAGCCCCGTGAAGAAGAGCAGGATGCCGAAGGACTCGTAGGAGAAGTTCACGGGCAGCTGTTCGAGCAGGAAGAACGCGACCGCGCTCCCGAGCATGCCGCCGGTGGCGAAGGGCCGCGAGCCGTAGCGGTCCGAGAGGATGCCCGAGATCGGCCCGCCGATCAGGAAGCCGGTGGTGAGCGGGATCAGGTAGATCCCGGCCCACAGGGGCGTCACGTCGAAGGTGTAGCCGTGGCGGGGGAGCCAGATGCCCTGCAGCCAGATGACGAGCATGAACATCAGGCCGCCGCGGCCGAGTGCGCCGAGGAAGCTGGCGAAGACGCCGGCCGAGAAGGCGCGGATCTTGAAGAGCTGGAGGCGGAACATGGGCTCGTGCGGTGTGCAGTTCGATGACGCAGAAGAGCACCAGGAAGGCCACGCCGGCGCCGAGCTCGGCCAGCACGGTCGGGTTGGTCCAGCCCATCGACGACCCTCCGTAGGGCTCGATCCCGTACGTGATCCCGACCATGATCAGGACCAGCCCGATGGCGAAGGTCACGTTGCCCCACCAGTCGATGCGGGCCCGCGAGCCGCGTGTCACCTCCTTGAGCGAGACATAGCCCCACACGGTGGCGAAGAGCCCGATGGGCACCGAGACGAGGAAGATCAGGCGCCAGTTGATCGGGGCGAGGAGCCCGCCCAGGAGGAGGCCGATGAAGGTGCCGCTGATGGCGGCGGCCTGGTTGATGCCGAGGGCGAAGCCGCGGCGGTCGGGCGGGAAGGCGTCGGTCAGGATGGCGGCCGAGTTGGCCATGAGCATGGCAGCCCCCACGCCCTGGAAGATCCGCATGACGATGAGCCAGATGCCGCCGGCGGTGCCGGTCATCCAGGTGATGCTCAGCAGCAGGGAGAAGAAGGTGAAGACGGCAAAGCCCAGGTTGTACATGCGGACGCGCCCGTAGAGGTCGCCCAGGCGGCCGAGGCTCACCACCAGCACGCTGGTGGTGATGAGGAAGCCGAGGATCATCCAGAGCAGGAAGAAGGTGTTCGACGGCAGGAGCGGGTCGAGATGGATGCCGCGGAAGATGTCCGGCAGCGCGATGAGAACGATGGAGGCGTCGATCGTCGCCATGAGCATGCCGAGCGTCGTGATGAACAACGCCGCCCAGCGATGCGTGTCGTTGGCGTGCGCGGGCGCGGCGACGGACGGTGCCGCCACCCGGCCGGTGTCGGGGCTGATCAGATCGGTCATGTCGGCGCGCCGTTCCGGCGGTGCACGTGCGTCGCTGGCAGCTCGTCCTCCCTTCCGACCGGGCCCGCCGGACGAGGGACCCGACCCGCTCGGGTAACATAACCGGAACCAACCATTCCGTCTCTGGGGGACCTCCGGACCCGTGGCCCGCTCGCACAGCAACTACCGCGTCACCTTCGCAACCCTCGCCACGGCGGCACTGGCGTTCAGCCTGCTGCAGTCGCTCATCATCCCCGCCATTCCCCAGCTCGAGCACACGTTGCACACGTCGGAGAGCGGGGCGAGCTGGCTGTTGACCGCGTACCTGTTGAGCGCCGCCATCGCCACACCGACCCTGGGCCGGGTGGGCGACATGATGGGCAAGGAGAAGATCCTCGTCGCCGTTCTCATCGCACTCTCGGTCGGAACACTGATCAGCGCGTTGGCCACCACGCTGCCGGTGATGCTGGTCGGACGGGTGATCCAAGGCGCGGCCGGGGCCGTGTTCCCGCTTGCTTTCGGCATCATCCGCGACGAGTTCCCCGCCGAGCGGGTGGCGGGTGCCATCGGCGTCATGTCGGCCATTCTCGGCGCCGGCGCGGGCGCCGGCATCGTGCTGGCCGGTCCGATCCTCGTGCACCTCGACTACCACTGGCTCTTCTGGTTCCCGCTCATGATGTCGATCACGGCGACCATCGCCACGTTCGTGTTCGTGCCCGAGTCGCCGGTTCGCTCCCCGGGCCGCATCAACTGGCTGGGCGCGGTCCTCATGTCGGGCTGGCTGGTGACCGGACTGCTCGCCATCTCCTACGCGCCCACGTGGGGCTGGGGCAACGTGACCGTCATCGGGCTCGCCATTGCCACCGCCGTCCTCATCGTGGTGTGGATCGTCTCGGAGAACCGCTCCGCCTCACCACTGGTCGACATGAAGATGATGCGCGTCCGGGCCGTCTGGACCACGAACCTCGCCGCGTTGCTCTTCGGGTTCGGCATGTTCGCCATGTTCGTTGCCCTCCCCGCAATTCACCCAGACGCCGACCCACGTCGGCTACGGGTTCGGGGCCTCGGTGACCCAGTCGGGCCTCTACCTGCTGCCCTTCGCCGTGGCCATGGTGATCGTGGCCCCGATGACCGGGCGGCTCTCGGTGCTCGTCGGCTCCAAGATCGTGCTGGTGGCCGGTTCGCTCTTCGCCGCCTCGAGCTACCTGCTCCTCGTGCTGAGCCACAGCCAGGCCTGGTCGATGTACGCCGCAACCGGTCTGCTCGGCATCGGCATCGCCCTGGGCTTTGCGAGCATGGCGAACCTCATCATCGAGGCCGTGCCGCCCGAGCAGACGGGTGTGGCCACAGGGATGAACACCAACATCCGCAGTATCGGTGCCGCACTGGGCAGCGGGGTCGCCACCAGCCTCGTCATCAGCACGCTGCTGCGCGACGGCTATCCGACCGAGCGGGGGTACGTCCTGGCCTTCGCGGTCAGTGGCGCCGGCCTGGTCGTGGCCGCGCTGGCCGCGCTGCTGATCCCGCGGCGTGAGGCGTCCTCCATCGTGGTGCGTGAACGGCATCGCGCGTTGACGGCGGAGGCAGAGGTGATCGTCGGCGCCATCGCCTTCGGACCGGAGGACCTGGCGTGACCCGGCGCAGCATGCCCGAGGCCCAGGCTCCGCCCGCGGTCGAGGAGGCAGCGACCGCTCCGGCGCGACGCCGAGCTCAACCTCGGTCGGATCCTGGCCGCTGCGCGCGACGTCTTCGCCGAGCAGGGATACGACGCGTCCATGGAGGCCATCGCCACCCGGGCCGAGGTGGGCGTGGGCACCCTCTACCGGCGCTTCCCCAACAAGGCCGATCTCTTCGACGCCGTGGTGGAGGCGGCGCGGCGGCGCAACCGCGAGATCGCCGAGGCGGTGCTTGACCGAAGCGGCGCCCGGCGAGGCGGTCTTCGAATTCGTGCGGCGGTGCATCGAGGTGCCGAGCGTGTGGCGGGCCACAGTGTCCGCGCCACCCTGGGGACAGAATCGAGGGGCCGGGCTGGCACAGATCGCCCCTCTCCTGGCCGAGATCGTGGAGCGGAGCAAGCAGGCGGGGACGCTGCGCGCCGACGTCGAGGTGACCGACGTCGTCTTCGTGCTGAAGGCCGTGCGATCCATCGCCGACCTGTGCGACACGCCGGGATCGAAGCCGTCGCTCCGCTTCCTGGAGCTCGCGCTCGACGGGCTGCGCCCGGGCCACGAGCCACCCGCCCACCCGCCGCTCAGCGTCGCGCAGCTGGCCAGGCTCCTCGACCAGCGCTGACGAGTCGCAGCCGCCGCACGACCTCGGGCATACTCCGGGACGTGCAGCGTGCACCTGCCGAGGACCTCTTCCTCCCCGAGCCCGAGCCCCGGACGGTGCGCTACACGGTGATCTCGGTCGACGACCACGTGGTCGAGCCCCCGCACACCTTCGAGGGCCGGCTGCCGGCGGCGCTGCAGGACCGGGCCCCCCGCATCGTCGAGACGCCGGAGGGCCACCAGGTGTGGGAGTTCGAGGGCGAGCGCTACACCCAGGTGGGCATGAACGCGGTCGCCGGCCGCCGGCCCGAGACGGTGCGGCTGGAGCCCTTCCGCTTCGACCAGATGCGGCCGGGCTGCTACGACGTCGACGCCCGCGTGCGCGACATGGACATCAACGGGGTCTGGGCCTCGGTGAACTTCCCGTCCATGATCACCGGCTTCTGCGGCCGCGTGTTCTTCGACGCCGAGGACCGGGAGCTGGGCCTGGCCTGCGTCCGGGCCTGGAACGACTGGCTCTTCGAGGAGTGGTACTCGCGCCACCCCGATCGCATCGTCCCGCTCGGGATCACCTACCTGGCCGATCCCGACCTCGCCGTGGCCGAGATCCGCCGCAACGCCGACCGCGGCTTCACGTCGGTGACGTTCCCCGAGCGCCCGCACGAGATCGGGCTGCCCTCGCTGTGGGACCGGGCGCATTGGGACCCGATCATGGCGGCCGTGGTCGAGACGGACTCCGTCGTCTCGCTGCACGTCGGCAGCTCGGGCCTGACCCCGGCCCCGCCCGGGGCCGGGCTGGACGCCCTGCATCTCGGGGCCACGCTCTTCGGCCAGCTGTCGCTCACCGCCTGCGCCGAGTGGCTCTGGTCCGGCTATGCGCTGCGCCACCCGACGCTCAAGATCGCCATGAGCGAGGGTGGCATCGGCTGGGTGGCCATGCTCGTCGACCGCCTGAACAACATCGTCGACCGCTCCGGCTACGGGCGGGCCTGGGACGTGCGGCCCGCCGAGGTGTTGCGGCGCAACTTCTGGTTCTGCACGATCGACGACCCCTCGACCATCGACACCCGCCACGCCATCGGCGTCGGTCACATCATGGTCGAGGTCGACTACCCGCACGGCGACAGCACGTGGCCCGACACCCAGGACGTGATCGAGAAGTGCTGGGGCCACATCCCCGCCGACGAGCTGCGCGCCATGTGCTGCGAGAACGCGGCCGCCCTGTACCGGCACCCGCTGCCCGACACGGTGCTGCCGGCCGGAGGCTGAGAGGAGGGACCGTGTTCACGCCGACCGCCGACAAGCTGATGCCCGACCTCACGCCCCGCGAGGAGCTCGTGGTCCTGGCCCGCGCCCTGTGGCGGGAGGGATACAACGACCACCTGGCCGGGCACATCACGGTCAATCTCGGCGACGGGACGCTGCTGTGCAACCCGTGGCTCCTCACCTGGGCCGAGCTGCGGCCGGCACAGGTGCTGCGCATCGACCTCGAGGGCCGCGTCGTGGAGGGGGACTGGCCCGTCCCCCTCGGCATCCCGCTCCACCTCGAGCTGCACAAGCTGCGGGCCGACGTCGGCTGGGCGGTGCACAACCACCCGCTCTTCGGCACGGTGTGGGCCGACCTGGGCGAGGTGCCGCCGATCCTCGACCAGAGCTCGGCCCTCGGCGGCGGCACCCTCGTGCTGGTCGACGAGTACGAGGGTCCGGTCAACGACCCCTCGAGCGCGCGCCGCGCCGTCGAGCAGATGGGCGACGCCGCCATGGCGTTGCTCGCCGGCCACGGCGTCTTCGTCCTCGGGGGCTCGGCCCGCGCCGTGCACCAGCGCGCCGTGGCGCTCGAGCAGCGCTGCCAGCACGCCTGGTACGCCCGCGCCGCCGGTGGCTCGGACCGCTCCCGGGTCCCCCAGGCCTTCGTCGACCTGGTGGCCAAGAGCGACGGCGAGGGCTTCGTCGGCTTCTGGGAGGCGGCGGTGCGGGCCGAGCTGGCCGCCGCCCCGGATCTGCTCGACTAGCGCCGCACCCCGCCGGCGGCGGCTGGTGACCTTGTTCTCTAGACACCCGGCCGCCGGCGTGGATTGCTGGAGGTATGACCAATTCGTCGTTCATGCGCCAGAACGATGCCTTCACCTGGTACATGGAGAACGACCCCCTGCTGCGTTCGACCGTGGTCGGCGTCGCCTGGCTCAGCGAGGCCCCCAGCTGGGAGGACCTCGTGGAGCGGCTCGAGCGGGCCACCCGCCAGGTCCCGGGCTTCCGGCAGCGCCTGGTCGAGAGCCCCGCCCGCCTGGCCACGCCGCGCTGGACCACGGACGCGCACTTCGACGTCACCTGGCACCTGCGCCGGATCGACGCCCCGGCCCCGCACGGCCGGGACGAGGTGCTCGCCCTCGCCGCGCTCGCGGCCATGAGCGGCTTCGACCACACCCGCCCGCTGTGGGAGTTCACGCTGGTGGGCGGGCTGGAGGACGGCGCCGCCGCCCTCATCATGAAGATGCACCACTCCCTGACCGACGGGGTCGGGGGTGTCCAGCTCGCGCTGGCCCTCTTCGACACGGAGGCCGAGCACACGGTCGGCGACCCGCTGCCCGCGGCGCCGCCCGGTGAGCAGGTCGCGGGTCGGCCGCCTCGCCGCCCAGGTGCTGGCCGACCGCGCCGCCCGCCTGCGCGACGGGATCCTCCACGCCGCCCAGCGCGCCCCGGGCGCCACCGTCCATGCCGTGCGCCACCCGCTGAGCACCGGCGGCGACGTGGTCGAGACGGCCCGCTCCATCGGGCGCACGGTGCGCCCGCTCCCGGCGGTGCTCTCGCCGGTCATGACCCAACGTGGGCCGGGACGGGTCCTGCACACGATCACGGTGGGCCTGGACGAGCTGAAGCAGGGGGCTGCGGCCGCCGGCGGGACGCTGAACGACAGCTTCATGGCCGGCGTCACCGGTGGGCTGCGCCGCTACCACGAACGCCACGACGCCGTCGTCGACGAGCTGACCGTGACCCTGCCCATCAGCATCCGCAAGGCCGACGACGCCCCGGGTGGGAACAGGATCACCCTGCAGCGGCTGCGGGTGCCGCTGCGCATGGCGGACCCGGTCCACCGCATGCGCGCCATCGGGGAGCTCTGCCGGGCCGCCCGTGCCGAGCGGTCGCTCCCGTTCACCGACGCGATCGCCGGCGCACTGAACTTCGTGCCCAACGCGGTCGTCGGCAACATGCTCAAGCACGTGGACTTCCTGGCCAGCGACGTCACCGGGTTCCCGCAGCCGATCTACCTCTGCGGGGCCCGCGTCACCGGCTACTACGCCTTCGGCCCCACCATCGGCGCGGCGATGAACGCCACCCTGTTCTCCTACGCCGGCACCTGCTGCATCGGCATCAACGTGGACACGACGGCGGTGCCGGACCACGAGCTGCTGGTCGAGTGCCTGTCGGAGGGCTTCGCCGAGGTCATCGGCGCGGCCCGTCACCACGAGGAGGCGATCCCATGTTGAGCGCCGGTCTGGACGTGTTCCGGCTCCGCCAGTACTTCAACGTGATCACGGCCGTCCGGGAATGGGTCGACGGCATCCGCGAGGACGTGGGCCTGCTGGACGACGCGCGCCGCGCCACCTTCACCCTGCCGGGCGAGCGGCCCCGGCCGGTCGAGCTGCGGCCGTTCCCGGCCCCACAGCCCTTCCGGGCCGACTGGCTCGACGGCAAGCGCCTCGCCCTCATGGCGACCGGGGGCAGCGGTGCGCTCGCCTCGGTCGTGGGGGCGGCGCGCGCCCTCGAGGAGGCCGGGGTCCGCCCTGCCGTGATCTCCCTGTGCTCGGGGTCGGCGCTCTTCGGGTTCCCCGTGGCCGCCGGCGTCCCGGCCGCCGAGGTGGCCGAGTTCGTCCTCGCCTTCGGGCCCGAGGACTACGTCGACATCGACTGGCGCAAGCTGGGTTCGCTGCTGCCCACGGCCGGGCGCGGCTTCGCCGGTGTCATCAGGGGGGAGCGCATCGAGTCGACCTACCGCCGCCTGCTGGGGGACATGACGCTCGGTCAGCTGGCCGATCCCCGCCTACGCGCCCGTGTGGAGCGTGGAGAGGAACCGTCTCGAGTACATCGGCCCGCGCACCCACCCGGACCTCAGCGTGGCCCGGGCCGTCCGCATGGCGATCGCCCTCCCGCTGTTCGTCGCGCCGGTGCAGCTCGACGGGCAGTCGTGGTGTGACGGCGGCCTCGTCGACATCTTCCCCGTGCGCCCGGTGCTCGAGCTCGAGGAGCCCTGCGACGCCGCGCTGGCCATCAACGGCTTCTACCCGCCCGAGTTCGCCGGTGAGGACGCGTCGGGCTGGCAGGACCGGCGGGCCAGCATCCTCTACGTGGCGAGCCAGGTGCGGACCAGCCAGCAGAGCGAGCTGGCCCGGGTCAACCTGCGCCGGCTGCGCGCCGCCACCGACGTCATGATGATTGAGCCCGTGTCCTACGAGAAGGTGCGGGGGGTCGGCTTCTACCGCCAGTTCCTCAACCCCTCGGAGTGGCCGGACTTCATGCGCTCGGGTCGGGCCGAGACGCGCCGCGTGCTGCACGCCCACCACCCCCGCCGTCCGGGCCACGCCGCGGCGAGCGCCCCACGCGGCCGCAGTGGTCAGGCCGTCCCGAAGACCTTGGCCAGCTCGTAGGGGACCGGCGTGTCCAGCTGGTCGTAGGTGCACGACGCCGGGTCGCGGTCGGGGCGCCAGCGCACGAAGGACGTGGCGTGGCGGAAGCGGTCCTGCTGCAGGTGGTCGTAGGACACCTCGCACACCCGCTCGGCGCGCACCGGCTCCCAGGTCATGTCCTTGCCCGCGTTCCAGCGGTTCGGCCCACCCGGCATGCGCCCGCCCTCGCCCTCCGGGCGCCCAGCCCGCCCACGGGTGGCCCTCGAGCCCGCCGGCCCGCAACGGTTCGAGCTCGTCCACCAGCTCGCGGCGGCGTGCCACGCTGAACCCGGAGGCCACACCGACGTGGTGCAGGGTCCCCTCCCCGTCGAAGAGCCCGAGGAGCAGTGAGCCCACGCCGGCACCGTCCTTGTGCGTGCGGAACCCGGCCACGACGCAGTCGGCCGTCCGCTGGTGCTTCACCTTGACCATGGCCCGCTTGTCGGGCAGGTAGTGCAGGTCCGCCGGTTTGGCGACCACCCCGTCCAGCCCGGCGCCCTCGAAGCGCGAGAACCAGTCGTTGGCCACGTCGGGGTCCTCGGTGGCCGGCGTCAGGTGCACCGGCGGGCGCGCCTTCGCCAGCAGCTTCTCGAGCACGGCGCGACGCTTGGCGTAGGGCGTCTCCATGTAGGAGCGGTCGCCGTGGGCCAGCAGGTCGAAGGCGACGAACGACGCCGGCGTCGACTCGGCCAGCTGGCGGATGCGCTTCTCGGCCGGGTGGATGCGCTGGGAGAGCGCGTCGAAGTCGAGGCCCTTCGGCCCGGCGATGACGATCTCGCCGTCGAGCACGCAGCGTGCGGGGAGCTCGCGGCGGAGCGCCTCGACCAGCTCGGGGAAGTAGCGCGTCAGCGGCTTCTCGTTGCGGCTGCCCAGCTCGACGTCGTCGCCGTCCCGGAAGACGATGCAGCGGAAGCCGTCCCACTTCGGCTCGTAGAAGAGGCCGGTCGTCGCGTGGCAGCTCGCGGGCGAGCTTGGCCAGCATGGGCGACACGGGGGGGCGGACGGCCAGCGTCACGGGCGGTCAGCCATCGTGCGACGCCGCCCAGGCCAACAGGTCGTCCACGGTGCCGCGGTTGACGATGCGCTCCGGACTGAGCCCGGCGTCGACCGCCTTCTTGGCGCCGCGGCCGAGCCATTCGAGCTGCCCGGGCGCGTGGGCGTCGGTGTCGATGCTGAACGAACACCCGAGCCCGGCCGCCTGGCGCAGCAGGTCCTGGGGCGGGTCCTGGCGCTCGGGGCGCGAGTTGATCTCGACCGCCGTGCCGGTGCGGGCGCAGGCGGCGAACACCGCGTCGGCGTCGAAGGTCGACTGGGCCCGGCCCCGCCCCGTGATGAGGCGGCCGGTGCAGTGACCCAGGATGTCGGTGTGGGGGCTCTCGATGGCGGCGAGCATACGTGCGGTCATCTGGTCCGAGTCCATGCGCAGCTTGGAATGGACGCTGGCCACCACGACGTCCAGCTCGGCCAGGAGGTCGAGCTCCTGGTCGAGCGAGCCGTCTTCGAGGATGTCGACCTCGATCCCGGTCAGGATCCGGAACGGCGCCAGCTGCTCGTTGAGCCCGGCCAGCACGTCGAGCTGTTGGCGGAGCCGCTCGGCGTTCAGCCCGTGGGCGACCGTGAGGCGCGCGCTGTGGTCGGTCAGGACGAGGTACTCGTGGCCGAGGGCACGGGCCGCCTCGGCCATCTCGAGGATCGGGCTGCCCCCGTCGGACCAGTCCGAATGGGAGTGGCAGTCGCCGCGGAGCGACTCCAGCAGCTCCCGCGCCGCGCCGTCGATCCGCAGGTCGTCGGGCTCACCCTCACCCTCGAGCTTGGCCAGGTAGTCGGGGACGCGGCCCTCGAGCGCCTGCTCGATGACCTGGGCGGTCGACTTGCCCACGCCGGGGATGCTCTGGAGCCGCCGCGCCCCGGCCAGCGCCGCCAGCTCGTCCGCCGGCATGTCGTCGAGGGCCTTCGCCGCGTTGCGGAAGGCGCGCACCTTGTAGGTGTCGGCACCCCCGCGCTCGAGCAGGAACGCGATCCGTTGCAGCGCCCCGCGCGTGTCCATGGCCGGGCTCAGGCCTTCTTGGCCCGGCTCGGCGCCACCCGGGGCGGCTCGTCGGGCATCTTCGGGTACTGCGGCGGCCACGGGGCGTCGTGCAGCCCGGCCGCCTTGTCACGCTCGGCCAGCGCGAGCAGCGGCTCGATCGACTGGGGATGCGCCGCGATGTCGGCCCACGGGTCGCCCCGCCGGCGCACCAGGTCGGGCACGGTGAAGATGGTCAGCTCGTCGGAGACCACCGTCTCGACCTCCTCCCACGTGAGCGGCGTCGACACCTGGCCCCCCGTGCGGGGCCGGGCGAACCAGGCGCCGAACACCGTCTTGTGCGGGGCGTTCTGGTTGAAGTCGACGAAGACGCGGGCGCCGCGCTCCTCCTTCCACCAGTTGGCCGTGATCTGTCTCGGGGTGGCGCCGCTCGAGCTCGCGGGCCAGCGCCACCGCCGCGGCGCGCACCTCCACCGAGTCCCAGCGAGGCTCGAGGCGGAGGTAGACGTGCAGGCCGTGGCTGCCCGTCGTCTTGGGGTAGCCCTGCAGGCCGAGCTCGGCGAGCAGGTCGCGACACAGCAACGCGGCGGCGCGGACCTCGTCGAAGCCGATGCCCTTCGTCGGGTCGAGGTCGATGCGCAGCTCGTCGGCGTGCTCGGGGTCGGCGGCGAGATACGGCCACAGGTGCAGCCCGAGGCAACCGATGTTGACGGCCCACACCACGTGCGCCAGGTCGGCCACGACGAGGGCGTTGGACGTGGTGCCGTTGGGCGTCGACACGACCGTCGACTGCAGCCAGTCGGGGGCCCCGTTCGGGATGCGCTTCTGGTAGAAGGACTTGCCGCTGGCGCCGTCGGGGAAGCGCTGGAGCATGGCGGGACGCCCTCCGGCGGTGTTGAGCAGGTGCGGGCCGATGTCGAGGTAGTAGGAGACGAGGTCGAACTTGGTGGCGCCCAGCTCGGGGAAGTACACCTTGTCGGGCCGGGAGACGCGCACCTCGCGGCCGTCGACCTCCACCGTGCGCTCGTCGTCCGCGGCCACCACCGACGACTCTAGTGACGGCAACCCGTTGCCGCCGGCGCACCCGGGGCAACGACGAAGGCCGCTGCCTGGGCCCGGAGCGCAGGTGGTTGGCGGTCCCGCCCCCCCCGGAGTCCCACGTCGCGGAGTCCCACGTCCCGGAGGCCCCGCCGAGAACCGACTCCATCCACCGCCGCGGACCGCCCGGTCCCCACCCCGGTGCCCGGCCCCCATGGCGGGGCCCCAAGATGAGGCGGACACCGGCGCGGGAGGCGCCCCCGCTCCTCGGGCGGCGGTGTGGCCGAGGGGCCTGCGCGCATGGACGCACGTGCACAGCAGCTGGAGATCCGGGTCCGGGAGGGCGAGGGCAGCGCCCGGATGTCCCTGCGCGGTGAGCTCGACGTCGCCACGGCCGCCGCGCTGAGTGAGCGCCTGGCCGCCGTCAACCGGAGCGGGGTGACCGAGCTGACCGTCGACCTGGCCGAGTTGTCCTACGTCGACGCCGCCGGCCTCTCCCCTCTGGTGGCTGAGCAGCAGCGCGCCACCGCCTCGGGCATGACGCTGCGCATCGAGTCGCCCACCGTGTTCGTCCGGGACCTGCTCACGGTCACCGGACTGATCGACTACCTGACGGTGTTCCCCGAGAACGAGCCCGCCAACTGAGCGACGGGCTCAGCTGCGTCGCCGGCGGTGGGAATCGTCGGGGACGGCGAGCTCACCCTCGGCCAGGGCGCGATCGTCCGCCGCGACCCGGGCCAGCGTGGCGGCGCGGAGGCTGTCGCTCAGCGCGGCGCGGGCCGAGGACCACACCCAGTGCATGGCGCACACGTCGTCCCAGTGGCACGGCCCACCCCGCAGCGCGCACTCCGACGTCCCGATCGGCCCCTCGAGCGTCTCGACGATCTCGAGGATGGTGATGTCCTCGGGCGCCCTGGACAGCACGTAGCCGCCGGCCGGCCCCGAGCGTGAGCTCACGAGACGGGCCCGCTGCAGCTCCTGGAGCACCTGCTGGAGGAAGCCGGTCGGGATGTCCATGGCGGCGCCGATGTCGGCCGCCTTGGCGTGCGACCCCTGGTGGTTGGCCAGGTAGATCAGGGCCCGGATGCCGTAGTCGGTCCGGTTGGTCGGCGTGAGCTTCATGTGACCCCATTCTCCACCGGGCTGCCCCCGGGCACCCCGGGGACTTGACCCAGCAGCGTATTCTCTATATTCTAACTGTAGAAACAGGAGATATGGACGGCCCTGCCGGTCCCGGCAGCGACCGCGAAGGGAGGCCGCCATGTTCTGGAACTGCACACGACGCCCGCTCGGTGAGGACTTCGCCCGGGGCTGGCCCGACGAGGCGCACGACGACGACGACGGCCCGATGGTGCTCTTCGAGTCACCCGACGGGGCGGAGGCGCACGCGGCCTGGAAGCTGCTGCGTCGCAATGGCTATCGCATGACCTGGTGCCCGGGGCCACAGGGCGGCTTTTCCCCGGAGTGTGCCCTGTCGGCCACGGGGCACTGCCCACTGGTCGACGAGGCCGACGCCGTCGTGAGCGCGCTCGACCTGCGGGACCCGCGTGTGCGGGAACGTGGCGCGTGCCCTCGATGCGCAGGCGGCGCAGACGCCTGTCGTGGTCGTCGCGCCGAAGCGGTCGGCGGCCCACTGGGCCGAGGAAGCCCCTGACTGCGAGGTCATTGCCGGCCCGCTGAGTTCGAAGGTGCTCATCCGTGCCCTGAGCGTGGCCCGCACCGCAACGCCGGCGACGCGACCGCCGTGACGAGCTAGGCGGGCTGCGCCTGCAGTTCGGCCGAGAGGTCGAGGCCGCGGGCCGTGAGTTCGCGCTCGAGCCGGGCGCGCTCGCGCACCGGGTTGGCGAAGCACGCGGGTCCGGTCGGGATGTCGAGTGACGCGCAGAGTCGGATCAGCGCGCCGTCGTAGGAAAGCTCCCGGGCCAGAGCCTCGGCGACGGGAATCCGCGTGTCCCCTTCGGTCGCTCGAAGCCTGGCCCGGGAGTGAACGAGGTCGGCCAGCAGCAGGTCGTCGGACCTGTGCCCTTCCTCTCCTTTGCCAAGGGCCCGCGTCAGGAGGTCTACGTACATGACCACCTCACGATCGTGACGCGGGCGCTCGCTGGGCCGGTAGGGCTGAACGACCCCTCTTCGGCGTGTTCGGACCTGGAACCCCCGTGACTCTGAAACGCCCAGTGCAGGCGAGCGGGGCCGATGCCGGGCACCCGGGCGCCGAGCGCGGATCTCGCTGCGATGTCGGGGCGGTTTCGGGTTCGTGAACTCTGCGCCCGGACCCTTGCACCCCCGAGCGCGCCAGCCCACAATCGGTCGTGGGACGCCCGAGCCGTGTGAGGAGGGGAGCGTCCAGGAGTCCGTGCCCCACCCCCCGGCCGGACCCCTGGCCTGATCGGACAGCGAACACCTCAGCGGTCACTGAGGTCCTGCGGACGACCCGCCCGAACTCCCCCCGGGCGGGTCGTTTCGCGTCCGCGCTCAGATGAAGTCGGCGAGCGCCTCCCACCCCGAGGGGGGCGGCGCCAAGTGCCAGAACTGCTCGGGCACGCGACCTTCCATGCGCGCCGTCAGCGCGTGATCGCGCTCGAGGGGAGGGATCTGCGAGGTGTAGGCCCAGATGGCGCGCCGCTTGCGCTCCTCGTCGGGGACGTGCGGGACGATGGCGGGCGTCGGCCACGGGTGTGCGCGCAGCAGCTTCGCCACCCGCCAGGCCAGCAGACCCGGGATGTGCTTGTACCCGTGGTCCTCGTAGCAGAACCACTCGCGGGCGGGCTGCTCCTCGCGCACCAGGAGGCTGGCCTCGTGCACCATCACGTGGTCGGGGTTGCCGAGTCCCATGGGGAAGAACACGGCGGTGGGATCGAGTTCGCCGATCGTGGCCCCGAGCACGGGTGCGACCTCGGCCGGCGTCGGTCTGTCCTCCGGGCGCAGGTACTGGTGGTCGGCGAAGTCGAGCCAGCGGTACCCCGACTCGAGGACGGCCATGGCCGCCACGTCCTCTTCACGCCGCACCGCCACCACGTCGTCGCCGGCGACGAAGCCACCGAGCGCGTCCCACTCCGACGGCTCCTCGGGGTAGGAGGGCGGACGGCCAGCGAGCACCGTGACGACGGTCGTGTCGGGGTAGCTGGCGATGAGATGGCCCGCCCCCATGGCCGCGTCGTCGAAATGCGGGGAGACCACGACGATGCGCGCCCAGGCGCCGGGGTCGACCTCGCCCCAGGTGGGCTCGGCGAAGGTGTCGCTCACGAGCGGATCATACGGGCACGTCGTCGACCTCGCCGGCCACGTGGTGGCGGAACCCGGGCATGAGCGCGCCGATCACGGCGGCGCCGGCGATGCAGGCCAGGCCGCCCGAGACCACCGAGAACTCGACGCTCGTCAGCGTGGCCACCGCGCCCGACTCCATGTCGCCCAGGCGCGGGCCGCCCTGGACGACCGCCATCTGAATCGACGACATGCGGCTGCGGAACCGCTCGGGGACCGAGCTCTGCAGGATGGTGTTGCGCAGGACGGCGGAGATGACGTCGGCCCACCCGGCCACCGCCAGGAGGACGAGCCCGACCCAGAGCGTGTCGACCAGGCCGAACAGTGCGATGGCGGCGCCCCACACCGAGACCGCCACGATCACCGCCCACCCCTGGCGCCGCAGGTTGGCCACCCAGCCCGGTGGTCACCGCGCCGATGAGCGCACCGACCCCCGGCGCGGCGTAGAGGAACCCGAGTGCGACGGTCCCGCCCCCGAAGACCGCGCCCGCCATGGCCGGGAAGAGCGCCCGGGGCATGCCGAACACCATGGCGTTGATGTCGATCAGGTAGACGCCCTGCAGCGCCTGGCGCGAGCGCAGGTAGCGCAGCCCCTCCTTGGTGGACTGCCAGGGCGACAGCCCCCTGGCGTGATCGGACGGTGGGATCGGCCCGAGCAGGGCCGACGTCACGGTGGCCACCACGAAGGACACCCCGTCGAGCGCGTAGACGAGCGGGAGCCCGATGCCGAGGAGAATTCCCGAGAGCGCCGGCCCGACGATGACGCCCACCTGGAAGACGATCTGCGTCATGGCGGCGGCGGCCGCGAGGTGCCGGCGCTCGACCATGCCGGGCACCGAGGCCATGCGGGCCGTGTTGGAGAACCCCATGAGCCCGGCCGCCAGGGAGCTCACGACGTAGAGCACGGCGAGGGACGGGTGGGGCACCGCGGCGTTGACGGCCATGGCGGCGCTCGTGATCGTCATGCCCGCCGCCGTCCAGACCATGATGCGGCGCTTGTCGACGGCGTCGCCGATCGGCCCGGCGGACGAGGGCTCCCGGCCAGGAACGGGAATCAGCTGGGCCAGGCTGATCGCACCCACCTGCAGGGTGGAGTGGGTCATGGAGTACACCTGGTACGGGATGGCCACGACCGTGAGCTGCGTCCCGATGACGGAGATGAGCTGCCCGGTGAACAGGAGCCGGAAGTCGCGGCTCTCCCGCAGCGGGGTGGTGTCCACCAGGATCCGGCCCGGCATGCCCGCAGCCTACGGTCGGCTCGGGCGCCCGGGCCCCGGCCCGCTGCGGGTCAGGAGAGCTGCTGGCCCAGGTCGCGCACCGAGATGTCCCAGGCGGCCGGCCAGTCCCGGGTGCGCAGGAGGGCGTCGCTCCCCCCGTCGCAGAAGACGACCGACCCGCAGAAGAAGGCGCCGTCGGGACCGAGCAGGAACTCGACGAGCGCGGCGATCTCCTCGGGGCGGCCGGGCCGCCCCGCCGGGATGGGGAGCAGGTCGAGCAGCGGGCCCGTCTCGGGGTCGGCCCGCATGCCGGCCACCATCGGGGTGTCGATCATGCCGGGCGCGATCGCGTTGAGGCGCAGCCCCGCACCGGCCCAGTCGGGCCCCGTCGCCTGGCGCCTGACCCAGTGGGCCACCGCCAGCTTGGTGGCGGGGTAGGCCACCAGCGACCCCCGCGCATCGGCGATCCGCGCGCTCAGCTCCTCGTCGTGAGCCAGGCAGGCGTCCACGAGGTCGGCCGGGATGGCCGGTTGCACCGTGGTCGAGTTCGAACTGATCGCCACGGCCGCGCCCCCCGGAGCCAGCAGCGGGCGCAGCCCGGCGAGGAGGTCCACGGTGCCGAAGTAGTTCACCGCGGCGAGGAGGGATCCGGCGCGGTCCGGTGCGCCGGCCAGACCGGCACACGTCACGATGCCGGCCAGCGTGCCGCCGCAGTGCTCGGTCGCCGCGGCGACGGCCCGGGCCCGCTCCCCGGGGTCGGCCAGGTCGGCCACCACGTCGGCCTCCGCCTTGTCGATCCCGACGACGCGCCACCCGGCGGCGCCCAGGCGTGCCGCGGTGGCGGCGCCGATGCCCGACGCCGCGCCGGTGATGACGACGGTGCGGTCAGGCAGTGCTGCGCGCCTTGAGGAGAGCGAGTGCCTTGTCGGCGTGCGAGCCCATGGACACCTCGCTGTGGATCACGTCGAGGAGCGTGTGGTCGGTGTCGATGACGAAGGTCATCCGCTTGTTGGGCAGGAAGCTCGGTCCCCGCTTCGCCCCCAGCTGGGCCGCCACGACGCGCTCGGGGTCCGACAGCAGGGGGAAGCCGAGCGACTCCTTCTCGTCGAAGCGCTTCTGCTTGTCGACGGTGTCCGCGCTGATGCCGACCGGCTGCGCGCCGACGGCGGCGAACTCGGCGGCCAGGTCGCGGAAGTGACAGCTCTCCTTCGTGCAGCCGTAGGTCATGGCGGCGGGGTAGAAGAAGAGCACGACCGGCCCGTTGGCCAGGAACCCGTTGAGGGTGCGGGGCGCGCCCGTCTGGTCGGGGAGTTCGAAATCGGGGACGACGTCGCCTTTGCGCATCCGCTCAATGTAGAGCGAAGCGGCTGCCGCGTGCCCGGTCAGGCCTCGAAGCGGAAGCCCACTCCCCGCACGGTGACCAGGTGGCGGGGGTTGGCCGGGTCCGGCTCGATCTTCCGGCGCAGGCGCTTGATGTGGGTGTCGAGCGTGCGGGTGTCGGTCAGCTCCTGGTCCCACCACAGCCGGTCGATGCACCAGTCCCTGGTGACGACCTGGCCGCTGTGGGCCATCAGCAGGGCGAGCAGGTCGAATTCCTTGCGGGACAGGTCGACGGGCACCTCGCTCACCGTGACCTCCCGGCGCCCCGCGTCGAGGCGCACCGGACCCACGCTGAGGACCTCCTCGTGGTGCTCGGCCACGGCCACGCCGCGTCGCAGGACGGCCCGCATGCGGGCCACCAGCTCGCGCAGGCGAAACGGCTTGGCCACGTAGTCGCTGGCGCCGAGCTCGAGCCCGAGCACGATGTCGACCTCGGAGTCGCGTGCGGTGACCATGATGATCGGCACCGGCTTGAGGCTCCGCATCTGCTGGCAGATCTCGATCCCCGACTGGTCGGGCAGCATGACGTCGAGGAGGACGAGGTCGGGGTGCACGCGGTGGAACAGCCGGAGCGCCTCGTGCCCGTCCCCGGCGCTCTCGACCGCGAAGCCCTCGCGGGTCAGCCCCGACGCGAGGGCCTGGCGGTAGGACTCCTCGTCGTCGACCACCAGGACGAGGGGACGATTGTCCCGCGCCGGCCCCGTGAGGGGAGGCCGGCCGCTGGTTGCCGGTGCGTTCGCGATCGCCACGTTCGGTTCCGCCTCAGGCAGCGTCGTGGGGGACCCGGGGCGGGATGTGCGAAGTGCGAGGGGCAGGCGACGACGGCAGACGGGGGGTGAGTCGTACCGGCGCCGCCTGGGCACGCGGGGAGGCGAATACCCGCGCCTTGGTGACCAAGAATCCGATGAGCCCGTCGCGGTGTGCGCGCGCCGAGCGGATCCTGATGACCTCGGCCAGGGCTTCCTGGCCGCGATGGCGCTGGCCGGCGACGGGAGCGGAACGGTGATCCCGGCCGGCATGATCCAAATGCTGATCAATGGTCGCCATCGGGACTCACGCTACGGAGCCGAGGTGAACGTGCCGTGAAACCGGCGCAACCAACAAGTGGACTGAAGATGAACTCTTCACCGCTCCGTCCCTGCCCAGGGCGTTACGCTCCGTGACACACGAGTGGGAGGTGCCGATGACCGAGGCCATGGGCCACGGCGTGAACCAGCGCAAGGCCATTGAGATGACGGCTGACGAGGTGGAGGCGTTCCTCGCCGAGCGGCGTGCCATGACGATGTGCTCCCTGTCGCGGGACGGGTCGATCCACGCCATCGCGATGTGGTACGGGTTCCTCGACGGCTGTGTCACGGTGGAGACCAAGGCCAAGTCGCAAAAGGTGCAGAACCTGCGCCGCGACCCCCGCTGCACGCTGCTCTTCGAGGAGGGTGACTACTACGAGGAGCTGCGCGGCGTCGAGCTGGTCGGCCAGGCGGAGATCGTCGACGACCCCGACAAGCTCTGGACGCTCGGCGTCAGCGTGTTCGAGCGGTACTACGGGGCGTATTCCGACGAGCTCAAGCCGTTCCTCGAGACCATGCTGCACAAGCGGGTGGCGATCAAGCTCCACGCCGAGCGCACGGTGAGCTGGGACCACCGCAAGCTCGGGTTGCCGTCGACGCGCCCGGCCCCGGGGTGAGGATCGCCATCCGCCAGGCGGTCGCCGTGCCGCCGACGCAGGCGATCGCGGCCTACGGCTCGCCCGCCTTCTACACCGGCCGACCCGTGCGCGACGACATCGCCGTGCTCGAGGTGGTGCAGCACGACGAGAACGGGGACCGCGTCCTCATTGAGGTGCGGTTCGCGTTCACGGGTTCGGTGTCGCCGGCGGTGCGGGCGGTGATCGATCCCACCAGGCTGTCGTGGATCACGAGGACCGAGGTGCGACCCGCCGAGGCGCGCACCGACTGGGTGGTCCTGCCCGACCACTACCCGGACCGTCTGCAGGCCAGCGGGAGCTACCGGTTCGCGCCCGGGGACGACGGGCCGGCGAGCACCGTCGTCACCGTCGAGGGCGAGCTCAAGATCCGCGTGCCCATCGTCGGGCGCTCCGTCGAGCGTGTCATCGTCTCGGATCTGGCCCGCTACATCGAGGACGAGGTCACGAGCATCCCGGACCTGGCGCCCTGAGGCAGTCGACGACGGCGGCTACTCGCACGCCTTGAGCAACTGCGTCATCCCGTCCTCGATGCCGCCGGAAAGGACGTCGATGTCGGAGGTGGTGTCGTAGTCGCCCGTGATCCCGAAGTTGACCTCACCGTCGTAGGAGAAGATGGCGATGCCGAGTCGGATCTGACCGCCCAGCGGCACGTAGGGGAAGGCCCGGATCATGCGCCGCCCCGCCGCGTACAGCGGGAACTGCGGGCCCGGCACGTTGGTGGTCACCGTGTTGACGTTGCGCTGGCCCGCTCGTCGTGGCCAGGCGCATCCCGAGCGCGAGCAGCATCGGCGGGGCGAAGCCGGACATGGAGGTCAGTGCCTCCCCGGCCACCGCCTGCTTGGAGTCCTTGAGGTCCTTCATCTGCGCGCTGATGGTGTGCAGGCGCAGCACGGGGTCCTCGATGTCGACCGGGAGCTCGGCGAACATCGCCGAGACCTTGTTCTCGAACGTGCCGTCGCCGACGGCCTTCCCGGAGGCGTCGCGGGGCCGGACCGAGACCGGCACCAGGGTGCGCACCACCCGCTCGACGTCCTCGCCGCGTGAGAGGAGCAGCTCGCGGAACCCGTTGGTGATGCCGGCCAGCACGACGTCGTTGAAGGTCCCGCCGAGGCCCTTGCGTACCCGCTTGATGTCCTCGACCGACGTCGTCGCCCAGGCGTAGCGCCGGTGCGGGCCGAGCGGGCCGTTCAGGCTCGACAGCGGCATCGGGCGGACGAGCCCGCTCAGGGCGAACAGGCCGCCGGCCACCTCGAGGGCGTAGCCGGCCATCCGGCGGACGACGCGGGTCTGCGCTCGCGCCGCCGCGCAGCTGCTCGTAGGGCGAGCGCACGATGTTCTCGAGCGCGTCCACCATCAGCTCGAGGCCCGGTGGGCATCGGTCGCGGCACCCATTCGGAGTGCTCGGGGCGCGTCGTCTCCGGACTCAGGTCCATGACCACGGCGAGCAGGTCGGTGCCGGCGACGCCGTCGACGAGCGCATGGTGGGTCTTCGACAGCATGGCCCAGCGCCCGTCCTCGAGTCCCTCGACGACCCAGATCTCCCACAGCGGCTTCGAGCGGTCGAGCTGCTGCGACATGACGCGGCCCACGAGCTTGCGCAGCTCGCTCTCGCCGCCGGGCGACGGGAGCGCGGTGTGGCGGAGGTGGTACTCGATGTTGAAGTGCGGGTCGTCCACCCAGACCGGGCGTCCGAGCTCCAGCGGGACGAACTTGACCTTCTGGCGATAGCGCGGGACCAGGTCCAGCTTGGCGTCCACCATCGCCGACGATGTCCACGAAGGGCGCCGGCGGGCCCTCGAAGATGGCGACCGATGCGATGTGCATGTGGGACACGTGGTCCTCGATGTGGAGGAACGACGCATCGAGGGGGCTCAAACGGTCAGGGCCCATCGACCTCCCTTCGGGTGGCACTTCCGGCCCGCACGCTACTACCGGGCGGGTCGCCGAGCTCCCGGGGGTCAGCCGGCGGTGGCGGCGGTGACGGGCGAGCCGAGCGAGGCCAGGAGGGGGGTCGTCAGGATCCGGCGCCGGGTCTCCTCGTAGGCGGCCTCGATCACCCGCGGGCTCCGGTCCTCGGCCATGGCCCGCAGCCCCATCGCCCGGCGCGACTCGGCCCCCGGCTCCAGGCTGACCACGGCGGTCCCGGCCTCTTGCGAGCCGGGTGATCTCGCGCTCCATGCGGCGGTGCACGGTGCGGCGCAGCAGGCCGTCGGCGCCGTTGGCGCTGCCCTGGGCGGCCGACATGGAGGAGACGATGACGACGAGGTCGAGGCCCTCGGCCCGCAGCACGTCGGCGTTGGTGACCGAGTGCACGCCGCCGTCGACGTACTCGGTGTCCTCGATGGTGACCGGGCGGAAGTAGCCGGGGATGGCGCACGACGCCAGCACCGCCGGGGCGAGGCGCGCGGCCGGGGCCCCGGACCGGCCGAAGACGACCCGGGCGCCGTCGGAGCGCCGGACGGCGCAGATCCGCAGGCCGTCCGGCCAGCGGTCGCCGATGTGCTCGTCGAGGCCGCGGGCGCGCTCGGAGATGTCGACCTGCCCCCGCGGCAGCAGCGTCACGGCGGCCACGTCGGGTCGGAAGGCCAGTGGCCGGCGGGCGACCCGGGTGAGCAGCGCGGGGGAGGGCAGGTTCCAAGGACGCAGCAGGGACCGCACGGACGGGGTCGGCAGAGGTCCGGCGTCGGAGGGGAGGATGCGCCGGAGGATGGCGCCGCCCCGCCGGGAGGTCGCCACGCCGTACAGCGATGCGGCCAGGTCGGTGGCCGGCACGCCGACCCGCAGCGCGGCGCCGGTGACCGAGCCGGCCGAGGTGCCGACGATCACCGCGGCCTCACGCGCGTCCCAGCCGGTCTCGCGCTCGAGCGCCGCCAGGACGCCGGCCTGGTACGCCTGGCCGACGACGCCACCGGCCCCGAGCACGAGGCCGATGGACGGACTTGCGGCTCCCGAAAGCCCCCCGGATCACCTTCATCATCCCCCCTTCTTAGCCGCCTCAGGGACAACTCTTCACCCGGGATTAACCTACTGGCCGTTCAGGCGGCGCCAGGGTTCCCCGCGACTCCCGGCGCCGGCAACCGGTCGGACCGCCCGCCCCGCTCCCTAAGGTGTGCCCGATCACGGCCCGGGGAGGTGCATGACCGAGACTCTCAGGGTCGTCGCCACCGTGGGCGGCGTCGTCCTCATCGTCGGCATGCTCAGCGATGCCGTGGCCACGCTGATCGTCACCCAGGGCACGAGCGGCCCGTGGCGGCCCGACCCGGCTCTTCTACGCCGCCACCTGGCGCGGCGCGCGGGCGGCTGCGGCACGGCTGCCCGACCGCTCCGGCGAGTACGTGCTCAACGTCTACCCGGCCCTCTCCCTGCTCGGCCTCCTGGTCCTGTGGCTGGCCGGCCTCATGGTCGGGTGGTCGCTCGTGTACTGGGGCCTCGACCAGAGCATCGGCGGGACGCAGGGACTGGGGGACGCTCGTGTACTACGCCGGGACGTCGCTCGTGACGCCGGTGTTCGGGTCGGCGCACGGGGCGTTGATCCGGATGCTCGACGTTGCTCGAGACGCTGACCGGGGTGGTGACGATCGCGCTGATGATCTCGTACCTCCCCGCGCTCTACGGCGCCTACAGCCGCCGGGAGGCGCGGCTCCTGACGCTCGACGACCCGGCGGGTGGTCGGATCACCCCGGCACGCGTCGATCGCGCTCAATGCGCCGGGTGGCGACGCCGAGATGCTGTACCGGGTCGCTCGGTGAGTGGCAGATGTGGACCGCCGACCTTCTCGAGAGCCACGTGTCGTATCCGATGCTGGCGCTCTTCCGGTCCCAACACCCCGGCCAATCGTGGGTCACGGCGCTCGGGGTGGTGACCGATGCCGGCACCCTGACCTCCGCCTGCGTCGAGGGCGCCCAGAGCCGGGAGCCGTACTTCCTCTACCGGCGCGGCCGCCGCGCCATCGTGGAGATCTCGAGCCGCCTCCACGTCCCGGAGGTGGCCGTGGGGCAGACGTGGCTGGTCGAGGAGAACTTCGAGGCCGCCTGGCGCATGCTCGCCGGAGACCGGGCTCCCCCTGCGGGACAAGGGCGAGGCCTGGGCGGACCTGCAGGAGCTCCGTGCCACCTACGGCGACCAGCTCGAGCGCCTGATCGACTTCCTGGTCGCGCCGCGCGGCTTCTGGGGCCACTCGGCGGAGGAGACGGTCGCGGTCGAGGTGGCGGCGGCGGCCGGCGAGGCGAGGAGGAAGGCGAGGGGAGGGTAGGGCCGCACCGCCGGCGGGGCCCCGCCGTTACGCTCCCGGTCTGACATGGGTTCGACGACCCGCGACGACCTGCACCGGATTGCGGCGCACGTGCTGGGCCGGCGACGCTACGCGGTCAGCGGCCACTTCGGCCTGCGGGCGAGCCCGCGGGGCGTGGCCACCCCTGCCTTCGGTCCCGAGCCCGAGGTGCTGCGGATCGCCGGGTCGGTCCTCGTCCGCGAGGTGGGGACGCAGAGCCGGGCGATGCCGCTGGCCGGCGCGACCCTGGCCGAGCTCGCCGCCTTCGGCGGCGCCGATCTCGACGACGCCTTCTCGGCCGGGCCCGACACACCCGCGGTGGGACCGACCGACGAGCCGCTGCGGCTGTCCGACCGCCGAGCTCGACGCGCTGTTCGCCTGGTTCGACCTCGGGTGGCGGGTGCTCGACGCCGTCACCGCGGACTCGCCGGCCGGCCGGTCCACGGTGCAGCTGTGGCCGGAGCACTTCGACGCCGGCTGCACCCTCGACCTCGGGTCGGACGCCGGCGTGAACCTGGGCTTCTCGCCCGGCGACTCGTTCTGCGACGAGCCCTACGCGTACGTCGGGCCGTGGGGCCCCGAGCGGCCGGGCGATGCCGCGTTCTGGAACGCCCCTTTCGGCGCCACCGTGCCCCGCTCCGGGCCGGCGGTTACGCCGACTGCGCCGCCTTCATTCACCGCGGCCTCGAGCTCCTCGGGCAGGGATAGCGGTCGTGCCGGTCCCGGAACCAACCGCCGAGAACGTGAACCTGCAACCGCCCGATGACGCCGAGACCCAGGTCATGGCGGACGGCATCGCCTCGGCCGTCGGCGGCCGCGACGGGCTGCTCCCCGTGCAGCGCGCCCTGCTGGAGGCGCTGTTCCCGGCCATGACCGGCTTCGCGGTGACGTTGGACGAACAGGCCGTGCATGAGCGCCGGCGAGTTCGCGGCGGCCATGGCCCGGCGCGAACACTCCTTTCGTGCCCGCATGGTGCAGGTCATGCTCCTCGGCGCGCTGCTCCGGCATCCCCTGACCGACGACGTGGCCGACACCGTGGCCGCCTTCGCGGTGGAGCTCGGCGTCGAGGACGGCATGGTCGACGTCGCCCGGGAGTTCGCGGCCGGCTCGCTGGACCTGGCGGCCTTCGACTTCCAGCGCAACGGGTACGAGGGCACGTGGCACGAACACGAGGAGGAGTCGGTCGCCACGCTGCACTCGACGCGCGGTCCTGCACGACGCGTGGGAGGCCGACCCGCACGACCCGGAGCTGGCGGCGCGCTGGGCCGCGCTCGAGACGCTGCCCCCCGAGTCCATCGGCCGCAAGGTGTGGGAGATGTACCAGGCCCGTGGCTTCACCTTCCCGGGCACTCCGGGCTCGGCCCCGCCCCTCCTGGCCCAGCACGACTGGGTGCACGTGCTGGCGGACTACGGCACCACCGTCGAGTCGGAGGTCGAGGTCTTCGGGCTCATCTCCCGGGCCAACGACGACATGCACGCCTTCTCGCTCCTGGCCATGGTGATCTCGCTGTTCGAGACCGGCTACCTCGCGTCCGGGGCCGGCCTGTTCGAGTCGTCGCCCGGCCACTTCTCGTCGAGCCCGAACATGGCGATCCGCCTCTCCGACGCCCTGGCGCGGGGCGCCCGGTGCCACGACGAGAGACCGGCGCGGACAGCATCGACTTCCTCCGGATGGACTGGTTCGCCGTCGCCCACCGGACCTGCGAGGACCTGCGGGAGCGCTTCCACCTCGTGCCCAAGTCGGCGGCGGCCGTCGCCGCGGGTGCGGTCGGGCCCTGGGAGCCCGGCGGGATCAGCCCCTTCCAGATGAACGCCGGGCGGGAGCTGGCCGCGTCACGGGGGCTGCCCTACGACGCCCACGGCGCCGCAGTCTGACTTCAGGACTCGAGGAAGCGCAGGACCGCCAGCACCCGGCGGTGGTCGTTCTCCGAGACGGGGAGATCGAGCTTGGCGAAGATGTTGGCCACGTGCTTCTCGACCGCGCCCTCGCTGATGACCAGCGCGCTGGCGATGGCCGCGTTCGACCGGCCCTCCGCCATGAGGGACAGGACCTCCCGCTCGCGAGCCGTGAGCACCGACAGCGAGTCGGTGCGGCGCGTCGCGCCGAGGAGCTGCGTCACCACTTCCGGGTCCAAGGCCGTACCTCCAATGGCGACGCGTTCGAGTGCCTCGACGAAGTCGCTGACGTCCGCCACGCGGTCCTTCAAGCAGGTACCCGATGCCGGCGGCGTCGTCGGCGAGCAGGTCGGCCGCGTAGCGGGTCTCGATGTACTGCGAGAACAGCAGGATGCCCAGGCCCTCGTAGCGGGCGCGCAGCTCGAGGGCGAGGCGCAGGCCCTCGTCGGTGAAGGTCGGCGGCATCCGGATGTCGATGACCGCGACGTCGGGCGGGTTCTGCGCGACGGAGCTGCGCAGCGCCGCGGGGTCACCGACCGCACCGGTGATGACGAAGCCGCGGTCGACCAGGAGCTGGACCAGACCGTCGCGCAGGATGGCCGAGTCCTCGGCGATGGCGACGCGCAGCGCCTCGGGCGTCATGGCGAGAGGGGCAGGTCGACGGTGACCACGGTGGGCCCACCCGGTGGGCTGACGAGGTTGAGCCGCCCGTCGACCGCGTGCACCCGGTCGGTGAGCCCGGCCAGGCCGCTCGACGACGAGCCCACGGTGGTGAGCTGGGCGCCGCCGCGCCCGTCGTCGCGCACGACGAGCCGCAGCCAGGTGCCCTGCTGGGCGCAGGAGATCGAGGCCCGCGAGGCCTGCGCGTGCTGAGCCACGTTGGCCAGGAGCTCGGCCACGCAGAAGTAGGCGATGGCCTCGATGGCCGGGGTCGGCCGGCTGCGCAGGTCGACCGACACCTCGGTCGGGACGGCGCTGCGGGCGGCCAGCGTCGCCAGCGCACCCTCCAGGCCGATGTCGAGCGCCGGCGGGTGGATGCCGCGCGCGATGTCGCGCAGCTCGGCGATGGCCTCCTTCGCGCCCCGGTGTGCCTCGTCGACGAGCTCGCGGACACGTTCGAGGTCGACGTGCGTCGGTGTCCTCGAGCTTCTCCTTGGCCATGCCAAGCCGCATGGCGAGCGCCACCAGCTGCGCCTGGGTGCCGTCGTGCAGGTCGCGCTCGATCCGGCGCAGCGTGGCGGCCGAGGCGTCGACGGTCTGGGTCCTGGCCTGTTCGAGCGAGCGCACGCGGGCGGCCGTCGGGTCGGGACCGAGCAGGGACGCGGATCAGCAGCCGGTCGACGTTGACGAAGCCGCGCATGACCCACGGCGCGGCGAAGAGGAAGACGAAGCCGAGCAGGAAGACTGCGACGCCGTGGACGAGTGCTCTGGTCGTTGAAGAAGAAGTCGCCCGAGAACAGGCTCGGCACCAGGCCCCAGACGGGCGGCCCGCCGCCGTTCGCACCGGCGAACGGGTCGGAGGAGGCAGGCGAACGCGTCCCACCACAGGCTGAAGGCGACGAAGACGCCGAGCACGGTCCAGGGCACCTTGAGCGCCAGGTACCCGACGGCCCGCCATCCGACCCGGTCGCGGAGGGACGACTGCAGCCAGCCGAAGAAGCCGCGGTCGGCCGGCGAACGGCTCGGGGTCGTCGACCTTCTCGCCCAGCATGGAGTCGGCCAACGCCCGGGTCCAGCCGCCGAACCCGCGCGCACTGCGGATGGACAGCGCGAGGATGGCGAGCCCGAAGAAGGTGATGGCCAGCACCACCCCCGCCACCATGGTGATGCCCGACGAAGGCCAGGCCGATTCCGGCGAGCCCCCCGAGACGATGAAGAAGCCCAGCTCGGACCAGGGCCGCTTCGTGAAGGGCTCCCGCACGATGAGACGGGCGATCGCCTTCAAGCGTGCTGCCTGCTCCTCCGTGATGGCGAGGGAGAACTCCTTTCCCCGCGGGCGCACGGGTACCCCGCTGTCCTCGGCCGGTTCGGCCATCAGGCGTCCCGCCGCACGACCACGACGGCGCCGGCGGCCAGTGCCACGCCCGCGTACAGCGCCATCAGCAGGAAGCCGGTCCGTGCTGGAGAGGGCGTTGCCGAAGGGCACGACCGCGGCGACCGAGTTGGCGTAGATCACTCGGGCGTGAACCGGCCGGGGTTCCCCGGACGAGACTGGAGCAGGACGGGGAGCAGCAACGTGCATCCCACGAAGGTGGCGATGGCACCCGCACTGTGGCGGATGATCGCGCCGATCCCGAGCCCGAACAAGGCGAGCGAGGGCGAGGTAGGCGCCGGACTCGAGCAAGGCCCGCAGGACGCCGGGGTCCCCGAGCGTGGCGGTGGGTGCACGCCCGGCCAGGACGGCCTGGCCCACGAAGAACGACACGAAGCTCAACACCATGCCCACCGCCGAGGGCGAAGAGGCCGAAGACGGCCGGCCTTGGCGCCGAAGAACACGGCACGCCGGGGCGTCGCCGCCAAGGACGAGCGGATGGTGCCGCTGGCGTACTCACCCGTCATGGACAGGACGCCGAGGATGCCGATGACGAGCGAGCCCAGGGCGAGCCCGGCCAGTGCGACGTTGGTGGGGTCGAAGCCCTGGCGACCACGTCGTGCGGCCCGTGGCGGGCGCCGTGCGCGGAGAGGTAGCTGACGAGGATGGTCGCCGACCACGGTGACGAGCAGCGCCCATGTGGTCGAGCGCAGGGTAGCGAGCTTGGCCCACTCGGCGCCGACGGCCTGGCGCAGGCCGGCGCGGTCGCGTGGGACGTCGAGGGTCGCGGCGAGGGTCATCGGTGTCCTTTCAGCGAGAGGTGGCGGCGGACGCCGCGGAGACGAGGCGGATCGGACGAGCGGTACTCGACGGTGTCGCCGGTGAGCTCCATGAAGGCGTCCTCGAGGGAGACCCGCAGCGGCGTCAGCTCGTGCACGATCAACGCGTCACGGGCGGCCAGCTCCCCGACGTCGGCCGCCCGCATGCCGCTGACGACGATGGCCCCGTCGTCGTCGACGCGGGGCCGGGCACCCGCCCGCGTCAGCGACGTCACGAAGCGCTGGGGCGTCGGCGTGACGACGCGCACCGAGTCGCCCTGGCCGCGCGCCGTGAACGCCTCGACGCTCGTGTCGGCGATCAGCGTGCCGCGGCCGATCACGACCAGGTGGTCGGCGGTCAGCGCCATCTCGTTGATGAGGTGGCTCGAGACCAACACGGTGCGCCCCTCGGCGGCGAGCCCACGCAGCAGGTGGCGCACCCAGCGGATCCCTTCGGGGTCGAGGCCGTTGACCGGCTCGTCGAAGAGCAGCGACGCCGGGGTCGCCCAGCAGCGCGCTGGCGATGCCGAGGCGCTGTCCCATGCCGAGCGAGAACTTCCCGGCGCGCTTGTCGGCCGACTGCGGTCAGGCCGACGATGTCGAGCACCTCGTCGACCCGCGCCGGCGGGGATGTCGTTGGTCTGGGCCAGGCAGCGCAGGTGGTTGCGGGCGCTGCGGCCCGGGTGGAACGCCTTGGCGTCGAGCAGCGCACCGACCTCGCGCAGCGGCCAGCGCAGCTGCGCGTACGGGGAGCCGTTGCACCAGGGCGCGACCGGCGTCGGGGGCGTCGAGCCCCATGATCATCCGCATGGTGGTCGACTTGCCCGAACCGTTCGGGCCGAGGAAGCCGGTCACGACGCCCGGCGTCACCGTGAAGCTGAGGTCGTCGACGGCGCACGTCTTGCCGTAGCGCTTCGTCAGGGCTTCGGTGACGATCATGGAGCCTCCTCCCGCCCCGGGGCGGATCCCGGGTCTGGTGCTCCAGCATGCGGGCCGGCGGCCCGATTTGGAATGCCGCTACCGGGAGTCCGGTCCTGGTGCTAGCACCCCGCCGCTGCGGGGCGCGACGCGATCAGAGCGTGGAGCCGGGATCGGAACGGCCAGCCTCCCGGTAGACGGTGTCGTATTCGAGCCCGAGCGCGTTGGACGAGCGTGCCGTCGTCTTGCGCGCGACTGAACTCGCTCTGCGCCGTCCGGAACGCCTCGGCCGTCGCCGGCCCCGCCTCGTGGAGCTCCGTCTCGATCCGCGGGACGACGAAAGCCTGGCCGACCGGGATCCTCCCGGAGCCGCTCAGGACGTCACCGACCTGGAGCACGAAGCGGAACTCCGTGTCGAACGCATACCAGTCGGTCTGCACCCGCGCGGTCAAGACGCTCAATGATGGCGGCTCCACCCGGTTCAGGACGCCGGTGAAGACGGTGTCCCAGCCGGCGGGCGTACGGAAGTCGACTGCGCCGCGCAGCGCCACCGCCCCGGGCGGGACCCAGAGGCTTCCCATGCGGAGCAGTGCGTCGCGAATCAGGTTGATTTCGGACAGTTCGCAGTCGGGCGCGCGATAGGCGAGGTCCTCGGACCACACCCCCATGCCGCCCGCCGGCACGTTGTAGTGCAGCGTGAAGAGGTGAGTCGGCGCCGTGGGGTTCCCGCCGAAGAAGGCGAAGTCGATTTCGCCGGGTGACCGGCGCCGGATCTGGAACGACTCATGATCGGCCAGGGCGGGGTAGACGAGGAATCCGAGTGAACTCCCCGCCTCGAGGGGCGCGCACATACGGGCATGCTGCGGGAGCATGGGACGTCGGCCCTCGCGGCGCGGCCGTCGGCCGACTCCGGGTCGATAGTGTCCCGGGACCCAGGTCACCGTGACCCCGGACCCCGGTCCGGCCGAGACGGTGTCGGCTCGGCTCACCCCCGAATTCGTACATGCCGCCGCCGCCGAAGGACTGCGGCATGTAGGAGCCGCCGATGCCGCCGAATTGGCCTATGCCACCAAAGCTCATGTTGACCTGCGGCACCGAAGCACCCTGTACCGCGCCAAAGGAGAACGAGAACCCGCCCACTTCGTCCTCTTCGGGGTCGGAGAACTGGAAGCCGGTGACCTCGGAAGCGTGTTCCTTGGCGTGCTCAATCAGCAGAATGAGCGCCGATGCCTCCCCCGGGGTGAGGTCCTGACTGAACTGCGCCAACTTGGTGGCCAGTGACGCATAATCGGCCGCCGTGCGTGGTGTGGTCTCGACCGAGTCGGTCATGGTCATCTCCTATCTCTGACCGCCAACGGTGTGGCGGGCTACGAAGTAGTGACGGCCGCCCGTGGCGCCGGTTACAGGCGTGAGGTCTCCGGAGCGATCATGCGCAACGCCGAGGTCGCCCGACCGCCCGCCGACGTCAGTCGGCTGGCGGCGATGGTCCGCGTCAGCCGCCCGGCCGGTGTCGGTGCTTCCTGGACGTTCGCCGCGGTGGCCCACAGGACCGTCTTGAGTTGGAACGGCCGCAGCTCGGGGTGTTTGGACTTGATCAGCGCCGCGATGCCGGCCAGATGCGGCGCCGCGTAGGAGTTCCCGGTCCCGGTGATCCTGCCTCCGCCGCGCCAGCTGAGCTCGACATCGATTCCCGGCGCCAGGAACTCGGTCGGCGGGTCGGGGTTGAAGTGGAAGCGGAAGGGGTCGGTGGCCAGGTTGCACGCGACGCTGGTCACCGACGCATAGAGCGACGGGTAGCTGGGCCGGGCCATGTTGTTCGCCGCGGTCACCAACAGGGTGCCGCCGAAGTAGGCGCGGTCACAGACCTCGTAGAAGGGGAGCGCCCAGTCGCGCCGGGTGGTGCCGAGCGAGAGGTTGATGACGTCGAAGCCCTGCTCGATGGCCCAGCCGAGGCCGGCGAGGAACGCAGCCGCCTTGCCGGCCAGTCCCGCGCCGAGCACGCGCACGCTGGTGAGACGCGCCTCGGGGGCGAGGCGGTGGATGATGCCGGCGCACGCGGTGCCGTGCCCGAACGCGTCGTCGTGCGGCCCGGGTGTGAGCACGGCCTCCCCCTCCTCGTCGAGGGTCACGGCGATGCCGGCGTCGCGGTCGACGCAGTCCCCGAGGTCGGGATGGTCCGCCTCGATCCCGCTGTCCACGACCGCGACGCGCACCCCTTTCCCGGTGGCGTCGCCCCAGGCCCACTCGGGCGAGAGATCGTCGATCCGGGCCACGCCGGGCAGGCGGAGCACGGAGGACTCGCGGGTCCACTCGGGCCTGGGCCCGGCCGGCTTGACCCGCTGCTCGTCCGGTCGCACCGGTCGCACCGGTGGCACCGGTCCACCCGGTGGCGGCGGGGTGCCGTCAGCCACGCGCCAGGATCGCCTCGACCAGCGTCGCCACCTGCACGTACCCCGCCGGGTCGGCCGCGGCGATGCGGCGGAGCTCGGCCCCGAGCTCGTCGGGAGAACGGACCGCCACGTCGCCCTCGCCGGACGCGATGGCGACGGCGGCGATGCCCGCCAGCAGCGAGGCCACCTCCACGTCGTCGAACGAGAACGTGGCACCGCCCGCCTTGTCGACCAGCTCGAGGACGCCGACGACGGTGTCGGCCGCGGTGCACGGGACGCACAGGACGCTCGACGGCCGCTCCGGCAGCAGGCCCAGCACGCCCTCGGTGAGCCGGGCGTCACCCTCGCGCACCGCCATGGCCATGGGCTGGCCCGAGGCGGCCACGAAGCCCGCGGTGCCCTCGCCGAGGGCGACGTCGGTGCCCAGGACCGAGCCCGCCCCGAAGGCCGCCAGCACGGTGAGATGCTCGCCGCGCAGCGCCATGACCCAGCCGGCCGCGGCGCCGGTCGCACCCACCGCGGAGTCGGTCACTGCCTGGAGGACCGGGTTCATCGGAGGAAGTATGCCGTCAGCGGCCCACTGCGGGCAGGCTGCCGGTCAGGCGACGCACCTCGTCGGCGCTGGGGGCACCCACGGGTGCCGTGGCGGGCTCCATGGACGGAAGCGAGCGGGACACGCCGATGGTCATGCGGGACAGCCGCGTCCCTCCGGCGGGGCCGACCGTCCGGCGGGCCGTGCCCTCCAATGCGGCGGCGATGTCGGCATGGGTCGCAGCCAGACCCCGGATCACCTCGTCGTCGAGGATCAACAGGGTCACGGGCTCGGTCGCCTGCAGCGTGGACTCGGTGCCCGAACCCAGCAGCGCCGCCAGCCCGAAGGCGTCGCCGACGCCGAGCTCGGCCGTCTGGACCACCTGGTCCGCGTAGTCCCGGCCCAGCACGACGGCCCGCCCGCGCCGCACGATGAGCAGTCGCCCGCCACCCTCCGCCATCGACTCGCCCGCTCCCAGGTCGACGGCGCGCAGCCGGCCCGCCACCGACGCCAGCTCGTCGGGTCCGAGCGCGGCGAGGATGGGGATGCGGCCCAGCGCGCCCACGGCGTCGAACGGCGCCTCGGTCGGCACCGCGCCACCGGTCTGCTCCGCCCAGAGCTGGGCGTAGACACCGCCGCGCCGCAGCAGCTCGTCGTGGGTGCCCTGCTCCGCGAGATGGCCGGCCACGATCACGCAGATCTTGTCGTAGCCCATGATGGAGGTGAGGCGGTGGGTCACCGCGATGGTGGTCCGTCCCTCGCCGACGCGCTCGAGCGTGTCGGCGATCAGGCGCTCGGTGCGCGGGTCGAGCGCGGAGGTCGCCTCGTCGAGCAGCAGCACGCTGGGGTCGCGCAACAGGGCACGGGCGATGGAGAGCCGCTGCTTCTGCCCGCCGGAGAGCCGGCCACCGCGCTCGCCGACCAGGGTGTCATAGCCGCGGGGCAACGAGGTGACGAAGTCGTGCATCTCGGCCGCCTGCGCCGCGGCCTCGATCTCGGCGTCGCTGGCACCGGGCTTCGCCAACGCGATGTTGTCGCGCACGGTGGCGTTGAAGAGGAAGGTCTCCTGGAACACGACACCGAGCTGGGCCCGCAACGATGCGATGGTCACCTGGCGCGCATCCGTGCCGTCGAAGAGGATCGTCCCCTCGTCGGGGTCGTAGAAGCGCATGAGCAGCTGGAGCACCGATGACTTGCCGGCGCCGGTCGGGCCGACGAAAGCAACCTTCTGCCCGGCGGTGATGGCGATGTTGATGCCTTCGAGCGTCCGGCGCTCGGGCGTGTAGGAGAACCCGACGTCGCGCAGCACGATGTCGCGGCGGACCGGACCAAGTTCGGGGAGGCCGGCTTCCTCGTCGACTTCGGGGGCGGCATCGAGCACCTCGTTGATGCGCGTGAGCGCGCCGGTCGAGGCCTGGACCTGCTGCCCGATGCCGGTCAGCACCGTGACGGGGGAGAGCACCTCGCCCATGAGGCTCATGAACGCCACCAGGCCGCCGATGGTGAGGTGGCCGTGGAGGATCAGCCAGGCGCCCAGCCCCAGGATGAACACGCGCAGCAGGGTCACGATCATGTTGACCGAGAGACCGAACACGCCGCCGTAGAGCTGCAGCTTGACCTGGCGGTCGAACAGGCGGTCCGAGGCTTGGGTGAAGCGGCCGGTCTCGCGGCCCTGGAGCCCGAACGCCTTGACGACGGGCTGCGCCCCGTAGTTCTCCGAGGCGACCGTCAGCACGCTGCCCGTCTCCTCCTGGACGGCGACGCTGCGCTTCTGGGCGCCCTTGGCCATCGACTTGTAGACCGCCCCGATGATGGGCGCACCGACCAGGGTGATGACGGCCAGCAGCGGATTGAGGATCACGAGCACGATGGCCGACACCACCAGCGAGAGGATCTGCGACAACCCGCCGCGGAGCGTCTGGGACAGCCCCTGCTCGAGCATGCCGACGTCGGAGAAGAGGCGGGAGAGCACGTCACCCTGCTGGCGCTGGGAGTACCACGCCTGCGGCAGCGTCTGCATCTTGACGAACATCTCGCGGCGCAGCTGGCGCACGACGGACGCGCTGACGTAGGCCGAGAGGTAGGCGCCGCGCAGGCCGGCCAGCAGGGACACGATGAACGCCGCGAGCAGGACGGCGAGGATGTCGACCACCTGCGAGAAGTGACCGCTCGGGATGGCCTTGTCGAGCAACTGCTTGAAGGCGAACGGGAAGACGACCGTGAAGGCGAGGCCGAACAGGAGGTAGACGAACATCTCCACCTCGCGCCGGACATGGGGGCGCAGGTAGCGGGTGGCGAGGCGCAGGAATTGCCCGGTCTTGATGTCGGGTGCGCCGGCGTGGAGCTTGGTGCGCCAGGCCTCCTCGAGCGCCGCGGCGCCGGCGCCGTAGACGTGCTGGGCGGCGGCGTCGAGCCTCCCGGGCTGCGCGGACGAGAGGAACTGGAGGAATTCGGCCCTCCCGGCGCGCTCGACCAGGAAGCGGACAAAGGACAGCGCCATGGCCGACCCGAGCTCACCGTCGGCGGCCCCGAAGGCCGGCAGATCCATCGCCCGCAGCTCGGGGTCGGGGTCGGGGGTGTCGGCGACGAAGAGGCCGTAGCCCTCGAGGAGGGGCCCCAGTTCGGCGCCCGCCGGCAGGGCGGCTCCGAAGCAGAGCGCGAGCGGGCGCTCGAGGGGCTCGGGTGGTGCTTCCGCCGTGACCACCATCCAGATCTCGTTGCGGGCCCCGTCGACGATGGTGCCCGACGTCATCACGACACCCGGCTGGTCGGGGTCGGGGAAGGGGTCGACCAGGCAGATGGCCGGCTGGGCGCCCCAGGGCTCGCTGCCCACGCCCGCCAGGCGCCGGCGCGCCTGCTTGGCCGCCCGGGCCACACCGGCGGCCGCCTGCTCGCCCGCCGTGCCGGGGAGGTAGCGGATGACGGCGGCGTCGTTGGACCGCGACGCCATCTCGTCGAGGACCGGGCGCGGAGGCGGCGGCTTCTGGCCGGGCGGCGGCTCCACTGCCGCGGCATCGGGTGCCGCAGGCTCGGGTGCGGCGGCCGTCGCGGCCGGGGCAGGCGGCGAGGGTGGCGGTGGGCGCAGCGGTGTCGGGGGCGGGGGCGGTGGAGGAGGTGGTGCGGTCGGGGGAGGCGGCGGGGGTGCCGCTGCCGGAGGCGGGATCGCGTCCTCGACGAGGGAGGCGGCGGTCGACCCGGCGGACGCTGCAGTGGCGTCGTGCCCGGGCGCCACCGCTGCGCGGTGCGACGCCACCACCATGACGGTGTCACCGACCTCGATGGTGTCGCCCTCGGTCACGGGGGTCGGGGCCACGATCCGCGATCCGTTCACCGTCGTGCCGTTGGTGCTCCCCAGGTCCGTCACGCTCAGGACGTCGCCGTCGACGCTGAAGCGGAGATGTCGGCGTGAGGCCTGCGAGTCGGCGAGGAGCAGTCCCTCCACCTCGCGCCCCGCGTCGAGGGTGCCGTCGACCGTGACGTGACGTTCGGCTCGACCCGGCTCGCGGACGAGGAGCTCGAAGGTCGTCATCGTCCAGTCACGCCGCCTTGGCCGCTCGGCGCTCCTCGCGCCGTTCGATGCGGCGGAACCGGCGCTGCCGGCCCACCCCGATGCCACCGAAGGCGAGCGCCACGCCCGCCCCGGCCCCGAGGACCGCGCACAGGACCAGGCTCGTCGCGCTCGGGAGCTCGCGGAACAGGACCCAGCCCACGCCGACCAGCGCCACCCCGAACACTGCCCCGACGAGCGCGAGACCGAGCGGGCCGGTCTTCGTGCTCTTGCCCCGCCGGAGCGAGCGGAGGAGGGACTCGGCGTAGCCGATCGTGAAGAGCAGGAGGAGGAGGGTGATCCCTCCCGCCACGCTGAGCAGTCCGGTCTGGGAGGTGTGGGCGTCGAACGTGGCGTCCTTCCCGGCCACGAGCCCCTGCCACAGGGTCACCTTGGCGGTGAAGCTGCCCCCGACCAGGTAGCGGCCGCCCAGGTCGACCAGTGCGGTGCGCCCGGACGCCCCCGGCACCAGCGGGGCCGTGGCCGACGACACCTGCTGGCCCAGCACCGTGGACGAGAGCGCCACGTGGTCGGCGACGGGTGCAGAGGCGGAGACCACGACCGGGACCGGTTTCGCCAGGTTGATCGTGACCGTCCCACCCGAGATGACGTCGGTGCCCGCCACTTTGACCTCGCCGGCCGAGAGCGTGCCGCCGCTGGACGGCGCGCCGATTCCCACCAGTGCGATCACGAACGCCACCACGACCAGCACCGCCGCGGTGACGAAGTAGCGCGCGGGGCTCGGCGGCGGCGTGAGCACCTCCTTGAGCGGGACGAGGTCGGCGGCCCCCTCGGTGACGTCGTCCAGCGCGGCGGCACGGGCGTGTGAGGTGATGGTGGGCCGCACGGGTGTGGCAGGCGGCCTCGCCATCGTCGAGGGAGCGCCCGCCGGAGGAGCTCCCGGCTCGGGCCGCGCCACCGTGGCGGGCGCCGGACCCGCGTCGGCCGCCACCGGGGTGCTCCCCGGCACCGAAGGCGCGGGAGGGGTGGAGGGCCGCTCCGTCGCCGCCACGATGCTGCTCGCACCCATCACCGGAGTGCCGTCGGTGGGGAGCCAGCCCGGACCCCACGCCGTCGTGCAGGCCTCGGCGAGCGCGACGCCGAACGCCTCGGCGGACTGGGGCCGCTCGGCCGGGTCGGTGGCCAGGCCGGACATGACCACGGCGGCCACCGGCCCGGGCACCGACGGCGCCTTGTCCAACAGCGGCTCGGGCTGCTCGAAGGCGTGCTTGAACATGAGGGCCATGGCGTCGCCGTCGTCGGCGAAGGGGAGCTGGCCCGACAAGAGCTCGTAGAGCATGGTGGCGACGGCGTACACGTCGGTGGCGGGGCTGAGGTCACCGCCGCGCGCCTGCTCGGGCGCGATGTAGGCCGGCGTGCCCACGACCTCACCCGCTCTCGTCGCCATGGTCTCCTCCCCGCCCACCACCTTGGCGATCCCGAAGTCGGTGACCTTGAGCGCACCCGTGCCCGAGAACATCAGGTTCTCGGGCTTGATGTCGCGATGCAGCACCCGGCGGCCATGGGCGGCCTGCAACCCCGACAGGCAGGCCAGCACGACGGCGCAGGCACCGCTGGCGGTGAAGCCGTCGCTCGTGAAGCGGCTCCACACGGTGCCGCCGGGGAGGAGCTCCATCACGAGGAGGCAGAGGCCGTCCTGCTCGACGAAGTCGTAGACGGGAACGATGTGGGGGTGGTCGAGGGAGGCCAGGAGCCTGGCCTCGACGGTGAAGCGCGAGCGGATCGACTCGTCGACGGCGAAGGCGCGGGGGAGCTGCTTGATGGCCACGTCGCGCCCGAGCTGGCGGTGCTTGCCCGCCAGGACGACGCCCCAACCGCCCCGCCCGAGCTCCCCGCCGATCTCGTAGGCGGGGAGGGCGTCGATCACCGCCTGCTGGTCGAGGCTCACGCGCCGGCGTCGCTCTCTGCCGGCGCCGAGGCGGCGGGCACCAGGAACTCGGACTCGTCGAGGTCCTCGTCGTCCTCCTCCTCGAGGGCACGCGGCGTCGGTGAGAGGTAGCCGATGACGAAGAACACGGCGGCGCAGATCACGACGGTCACGAGCCAGATCCCCGGGCTCGGGACCCACACGGCCAGGGCGGACAGGGTGAAGACCAGGACGAGCCCGAGGCCGATGCCCGGGGTCAGGAAGCGCAGCCCGCGACGCCAGCGGTTGGGCGACATCCGGTGGCGGGCCATCGCCAGCAGCACATCGGCGAAGGCCAGGATGGTCAGGATCAGCAGCGCCAGGCCGAAGAGGCCGTAGACCGAGATCAGGCTGCCGTGGACGTCGGTGACCATCGACTGCGAGGCCACCACGGTGCGCTGCCCGTTCAGGAGCTCCACGGAACCCGGGATGAGGCCGATGGCCTGGCCGCCGAGGCCGCTGGTGTCGAGCGCGAAGTGGAGCGTCGAGCCGGCCCGCACGCGCAGCGCGACCGAGGTGTCATAGGAGAAGAAGGTCAGGCCGATGACGCTGCCCTCAATCCGGACCGTCCTGATCGTCACGGGCGACCCGGTCGAGTTGGTGACGCGGAGCGAGACCGTCGCCGGGCGGTCGGGGCTGAGATTGACCGGGTTCTGCTGGGTCGAGGCGGCGGCGGAGGTGCCGTTGATCCGGGCCGACATGGAGACCGAGCCCGAGGCCCCAGCCGCGGTGCCGGCCGGCAGGGCGAGAACCGGCAGGGCGAGCGCGACGAGCAGGATGGCAGGGCGCAACAACCCGCCCGCCTGCCCTCTCGGCTCGGCCACCTGTCCTCCTCGACTCGTCGATGGGGCTCGCCCCTGACGCTGACGCCGGGACGGCGCAACGGTTACACGGACGTGACGCCTCCGCCCTCGTCCTCGTCGACCGGCGCCTCGGCCGCCTTCGGTGCATCGAGCCTGATGCGTCGGCGGAAGAGCGCAAGTCCGATGAGGAGGAAGAACACGATGATCAGGAGCGTCGCGGTGTCCGAGTTGGGCTGGGTGGCCAGGACGACGTCGAAGTCCGAAGCCATCACGAACAGCCCGCAGTGCGCGACCACCTGGTAGCGCCCGACCGGGAGCGAGCTGACCTGCAGCGGCGCCGTGTAGGAGCCGTCGGCCGCGGCAGTCGTCTTGCCGACGGGCTGCCTGTCCACCGTCAGCAACACCACGCCGTTGGAGTTGCACCCGCTACCCGTAGCCGTCTCCGACCCGGCCGGGGGGATGGCCAGGGCGCTCAGCAGGAGGACCCGCGGCTGTTTGGGCAGCGTGGTGGTCGTGGTGGTCGTGGTGGAGCTGGTCGTCGTGGTCGAGCTCGAAGTCGTGGTCGAGCCCGTCGGCCTGGTGGTGGTCGTGCCGGGGCGGGGCCGGGTGGTGGTCGTCACGAGCGGCGCCGTCGTGGTGGTCACGCGGGGGAGCGTCGTGGTCGTCGTCGTGGTCGTCGTCGTCGGGGGTGGGGTCGGCGTGATGGTGAAGAAGACGGTGTTCGACTTCGGCTCGGTCGGGCACGACGCAACGATCGAGTAGGTGCCCGGTGGGAGGTTGGGCACCGTGGCGTTGAAAGTCCCGCTGGCCGGGCTACTACTCAGGGCGACCGACCCGATCTGCGCGCCGTTGAAGGTGAACGTGGCGTCGGGGGGGACGCAGGGGTTCGCGGCGTCGTTGAACGCCGAATAGTCGACGCTGAAGGGAGTACCCACCGGTCCGCTGGTAGGTGTGAGGTTACTGAGTGTCTGGGCCCCGGCGGGCCCCGCGGCGAGCACGAGGTAGGAGGCAACGGCCGTGAAGGCCGCCGCGACGATCGGCCACCGGCGGGGGCGGCGGCCTCTCCCAAATGACCACCTGGTCACAAATCAGAACCTGTCACGAGCATTTCACCTGGGCAAGGCATACAGTCGCGGCTATGAGGGGTTCTCCCACCCTTGTGCGGTCCGATGCCGAATTGGTGGCTGCGGTCCGCTCCGGGGACTCGCGTGCGTTCGCCGACCTGTACCGGGAGCACGTGGAGTCGGTACGCCGGGTTGCATACCACCTCGTGGGCGACTCCGACGGCACGGCGGACGCCGTGCAGGACACGTTTACACGTGCACTGCAACATCTCGACGACCTGCGCGAGCCGGATCGGTTCCGCCCCTGGCTGCTGGCCATCGCCCGGCACGCCGCCACCGACCAGTTGCGGGCGCGCAAGCGGGTGACGTCGCTCGACGAATCGCACGACGAGTTGCTCGCCTCGACCGGGCCCGGGCCCGAGTCCGTCGCCGAGGTGCGCGAGCTGGCCGACCAGGTCCAGGGCTGCGTCTCGGGGCTGTCCAAGCGCGACGCCGCCGCCGTCACCATGGTGACGCAGCTCGGCTTCACCCCGGCACAGGTGGCCGACGCACTCGGTGTCACGCCGGGGGCGGCCAAGGTCATCGTGCACCGGGCGCGCCGGCGCCTGCGCAACGCGCTGGCGTTGCAGCTCATGGTCAAGCAGCCCACGCTGGCGTGCGACGACTTCCAGAAGCTGCTGGAGGACGATCCACTGGCGGCGGCGAAGCACATCGAGCACTGCGAGACGTGCATCGAGCGCGCCGGGCGCGGAGGTCGTGCCGTTCGAGTTCGCGCCCGAGACGCCCGACGCCGCCGGCTCTCCGGCCTGATCAGACGTCGCCGAGGCCCTCGACCCTGATCCCGCCGTCGCGCACCGCCTCCGCCAGGGAGTCGGGGAGCGCGCCGGGACGCCAGTCCACGTCGGAGGCGAAGCCCTGCACCTCGCCGTCGTCCTGGTAGGCGCGTGCGACACCGGGGGCGACGAGCGCGGCGAACAAGGTGGCCTCGTCGTCACTCAGCTGGTCGGCGACGAACGTGCGGATCTTCGCCAGCAGTCTCTGCGCCGCCGCCTTGTCCGCCCCGTCTTCCTCAACCCCCGTACTCACGCTCTTCCGACGCCCAAAGGGCGCTCAGGTTACAGGGGGTCGACCGGCCCGGGTGTGCAGCCGCGAATCGGGACGAAAGTATGCAACTGCGCCCGCTGGACCACGTCAGACCGGGTGATCGGAACGACACCCGTGTTGACAGGAGGCACACCATGGCAACGCAGATCCCCGGCGGCGTCATCGCATCGCTGGCCACCAAGCTGGACTCGCTGGACCTGAGCGAGGAGGAGCACGCCGCCCTGGCCGTGGTGCTGGCGGCGGGCCTCGAGAACGGGCGGGAGCCGGCGGAGGTGGAGGGGTTCATGCCCACCGCGGTGGAGCTCACCTCGTCGGCGCCCTTCAGCTCGCAGGTCGGCACGATGGAGCTGGAGGAGTTCGGCCTCACCTTTCAGAAGATCAACGTCACGTTCACCAGCGGGGGCAAGACGGCGTCCGACGACTGGGAGGCGCGCATCTGAAGCCGCCGCGGGTGCGCCGGCGCTCAGCCCCCGGACGACGCGGCGGGGGAGCCCGGCCACGGCGGGTACGACGGGGCACGGTCGGGGGGTGACGCGTAGCTCGAGACGGCGCCCTGCTGGGAGAACATCGGCACGGGACCGACGGGGACGACGCCGGCCTTGTAGCGCACCCCGCCGTTGACGTAGCGCATCAGTCCGCTGCCGTTCTGCCCCTCCTCGTCGGGCCCCTTCGCCGCCGCGTCGTACCAGAGGAACGTGTAGTCGGCCGGCGACGAGTAGCTCGGCAGCGGCGCGGCGCCCTGGTAGCCGTAGGCGAGGCGCGGTGACGTCGGCCCGCCGCCCGACCGGTGGGGCGCGGAACAGGCCGGTGGTGAAGTTGGCGGGCGTGAGGTCGGGCCCGGCCAGCTGGGCGCCGGCGAAGAACTGCAAGATGGGCGGGATGATGGCCGGGGCCGCCGGGGAGGCCGGTGACGCGGTGGCGCCGTACCACCAGCGGTAGAGATGGTCGGCGTCGCCGTTGGCCACGGGGACCGGCACGGCCAGGCTGGTGACACCGAAGGCGTGCGCCCACTCCTGCTGGTTGTAGTAGCGGCCCAGCGTCGACGTGTCGGTCAGCACGATGCCGGTGATGATCCACTCGGGGAAGTACCCGATGTTGGCGCACGCCTTGGTCAGGTAGATCGGCATGATCGGGTCGCCGGCGAACACGACGCTCGTGGCGCCCGAGGACTTCAGCTTCTCGGCCAGAGTGGCGGCCTGGGTGGGCAGCGTGGTGAGGTTGAGCGTGTAGATGAGGTCGGTGGGCGTCGCCATGTTGACGCGGCCCGCCTCGCAACTTCCTCGTCAGCTCCGCCGTCAGCCGGGCGTAGCCCGGCGCGGGCGGCTCGGACGTCTCGCTCACGACGATGAACTTGCGCTTCTGGGTGTGCAGGGCGGGGTCGCCGGCCCAGATGGCGTCCTTGCCGTTGAGCTTGGCGACGAGGTAGTCGACCGTCTCGTTGAGCGACGTGTCGGCCGTCGGGAGGTTGGCCCACTGGTAGGGCGCGTTGCGCTCGATCTCGCCGTAGGTGGACGAGTCGCCGCAGGCCATGCAGAGCACGTGTTCCCGGGCCAGCTCCTCCTCGTAGGCCGAGGTCTCGCCCGGCCCGTTGATGGACGCGAAGGCGTGGAGCTGCTGCGCGACGGTGACGGCGTCGGCGTGGGCCACCACGGGATCGGCGTCGGCCCCGGACGCGGTGAAGGGGATGAGGTTCACGTGCCGCCCGTAGAGCTCGTAGACCTGGTTGAACATGGCCACGTAGGCCTGGGCGGTAGCCAGCGCCTGCGCGTTGGTGCCGGCGGCGCCCGAGATGGTCGAGGCGAGCCCTCCCGGCTGGGCCTGGTAGTAGACGACGTTGATCGTGTCGCCCGTCACGCCGCTCGAGGTGGCGCCGCCGTTGGTCCCCGTGGCGGCGGGCACGCACGGCGGCGAGTAGACGGTCGGCATCTTGAGGCGGCCGGTCCGGTGGTCGCACCCGGCGCCCCAGTCGTAGGCGCCGGTCTGGCCCAGCTTGGCGGCGCCGGCATAGGTGAGGGGCACGCTCGGGCGGGCGCTCGGCGCTGCGCTGCCCGCGCTCGTCGTCGTGGTGGTGGTGCTGTTCGTGCCGTTCTCGTTCATGGTGGCCGTGATGCCGGCGGCCACCAGTGCCGCCACGATGAGGACGACCGGCGCCGCGATGCGCAACCGGCTCACCCGCGGCCAGGGCCGTTCGGCCGGTCGCGGCTCGGCGTCGGTGTCGCTCATGCGGGGTCCACCTCCGTGGTCGGGATCGTGGCCGTGGCGACCGGAGCCGACGAGGGGCCCGAGCGCGCCACGGCCAGTGCGCCGGAGCCGAGGAAGGCCTCGCCGACCTCGGGCGACTCGAGGACGGCCCGCGGTGCGCCGCTCGTGAGCACGGCGCCGCGATCCATGGCGACCAGGCGGTCGGCCAGCTCGGCGATGAAGGCGATGTCGTGCTCGACGACGAGCATGGTCGCATCGAGCCGGTCGCGCACGGTGCGCAGCAGATCGACCATGGCCTCGACCTCGCGCTGGGCCACGCCGGAGGAGGGCTCGTCGAGGAGGACGACCGTCGGCTGGTGGGCGACCACCGCTGCCAGGTCGACCAGCCGGCGGGAGCCCGTCGACAGCTCGCTGACCAGGTTGTCGCCGTAGCGCTCGAGGCCGAAGAGCTCCAGGAGCTCGTCCACCCGGTGCATGACGGCGGCCTCCGTCCGCACCTGGACCGGCAGGCGCAGGATGGCGTTGAAGGGGTCGCTGACGTCGGTGAAGCGTTCGAGCGACACGGCCAGCGCGTCGCGCACCGTGAGCCCCGAGAAGAGGCGCGAGTCCTGGAACGAACGGCCCAGCCCGAGGCGGGCGCGGGCCGAGGCCGTGCGCTCGGTCACGTCGACGCCGGCCAGTTCGACGCGTCCGGTGTCGGCGCGCAGGAACCCCGAGATCACGTCGAACAGCGTCGTCTTGCCGGCGCCGTTGGGCCCGATGATCCCGACGATCTCCCCGTGGGCGGCGTGCAGCGACACGTCGTCCAGCGCGGCGTTGCCGCCGAAGCTGAGCGAGACCCCCCGGACCTCGAGGTCGTGGCGCCCGTCCCGGGCCGGCGGCGCCGCGACGGCGGCCGGAGCCCCGAGCGACTCCGACGCCTGCCGCAGGTAGATCGACCACAGGAGCTCGGGATGGGCCGCGAGCTCCTCGGCGGTGCCGGAGAACCGCACGGCGCCGGACTCCATCACGTAGACGCGGTCGGCCACCGCCACGGCGACGTTCATGGACTGCTCCACCAAGAGGATGGCGGTGCCGGCCTGGCGCATCGACTCGACGGCGCCGAGGAGCTGCTCGACGACGAGCGGCGAGAGCCCGAGCGAGAGCTCGTCGATCAGGAACAGCTTGGGGCGGGTGATGGTCGCCATGGCGAGGGCGAGCATCTGCTGCTGGCCGCCCGAGAGGTTGCCGGCCCGCTCGCCGCGGCGCGAGGCCAGCTGGGGAACGCGGCGAGGGCCTCCTCGATCATGTCGGCGTCGCGCTCGCCTCTCCGCCTGCCCTGCCAGGCCGCGGCGCGCAGGTTCTCCTCCACGCGCAGGTTGGGGAAGATCCCCTCGCCGCCGGGCACCTGGGCGATGCCGAGGCGGGCGATCTCGTCGGGCGGCAGGTGGGTGATGTCGCGGCCGTCGAAGACGATGGCGCCGCCGTCGGCCTCCACCACGCCGCCGATGGCCCGCAGCAGAGTCGACTTGCCCGCCCCGTTGGTGCCGAGCAGGGCGACGATCTCGCCCTCGCCGACCTCGATCTCGACGCCGGGGAGCACGGTGACGCCGTCGTAGCCGGCGCTGAGCTCGCGCACGGCGAGCAGCGGGAGCCGCCCGGCGTGGCGGTCGAGCAGCATCTGGGCCCGGGTGCGCATGGAGGTCCACACGTTGCGGACGTCGCGCTCGATGAGGCCGCCCGCGCTGGCCACGATGAGGCCGCCGATGGTGAAGATGGGGACGAGGATGAGCAGGCCGTAGCGGAAGCCGACGGCGTCGCCCAGCGCGCCGACGGTCGGGAGCACGAGGAACCCGGGCAGGATGAAGAGCGCCCCGATGGAGAAGCCGACCGAGCGCACCCGGGCCGGGATGGCGAGGGAGAGCGAGGCGAGGACGCCGGGGCCCACGACGGCCAGCGACATGGAGATGCCGGCGTTGCCGATGAAGGCCACCGGGACGTTGGGGGCCAGCGCGAAGAGGACGGCGAACCCCGCCGCGATGACCGAGGCCACGGCGAGCATGCGGAAGACGAGGCCGATGTCGCGCTTGGCCAGGCGGGTGGCGATGACGGCGCCGACGGCGAGGCCGAGGAGGTCGAAGACCTGGATCGGCGCGATGAGGACGGCGCGCTGGACCGCATCGAGGTGGAAGGTCTGCTGGTACTGCAGGGAGGCCAGGGAGGTGAAGCCGGCGATGGCGGCCGCGAGGAACGGCAGCGCGATGAAGATGCGGCGCAGCACGCTGATCTTCCAGACCGTCCGCCAGGCCTCGCCGAGCGACGGCGGAGCCTCGACCGGGATGTCCACCGTGTCGGCCGGCGCCGGCCCGGCGACGGTGACGTCGCCCAGCGGGACCGGCTCGCCCCGCTCCGACGCGAGCATCTGCTCGGCCAGCTCAACCTGTTCGTGGCGACCCCGGGGGGCTCGCGCAGGCGAAGCCCGATGAGGACGACGACCGCAATGGGCACGGCGAAGAAGAAGAACGGGGCGCGCCACGACCAGATGGACGCCAGCCCGGCACCGAGGAGGACGCCGACGATGGCGCCGATGCTGATGCCCGAGCGGTGGGCCGAGTAGATGCGGGGGCGGGCCGGGACCGGGTAGTAGTCGGCCAGCAGGGAGTTGTGGGTGGGAAAGATGACGGCCTGGCCCATGGAGACGCCGACCAGCGTGATGGTCGCCCACACCACGGTCTGGGCGGCGCCGAGGCCGATGGAGAACGCGGCGCCCACCGCGGCGCCGATGAGCGCGATGCGCACCCGGTTGGTGCGGTCGGCCAGCACGGCGACGGGCAGCGTGCAGAGGAGCGCAGCGGCGCCCGCGATGGCCACGATGAGGAGGATGCCGGCGTTGGTGAGGTGGAACGCGTCGCGGATGTTCGGTGTGAGGACGTTGAACGCGCTCTGGGTGGCCTGGTCCAGCAGCTCGATCCCGAAGAGCACCGCCAGGGGGAACAGGGACACGCCGGCGCCGAGCTCCGCCAGTCGGTGCCTCATGGGGCCAGCGCCGGGTCGACCGGTCCGCGCGCCCCGGGCACGGCGGCCGCCTTGCGCCGAATCAGCGCGTCGACGACCCAGGCACGCACGTCGAAGCACAGGCCGGCCAGCCCCCGGGGGAACAGGATGAGCACGAGAAGCACGCCGAGCCCGGCCGGGAAGAGCTGCCAGCTCGGGGGGAGGTAGGTGGTGCTGCCCTCGACGAGCGCGGCGCCGAGGATCGCCCCGAGCGCCGACCCCAGCCCGCCGACGGCAGTCGCGGTGAACACGAGAAGGCTGACGGGCACGAGGAACGAGGTCTCCTCGTAGGACTGGTTCACCACGATGAAGAGACAGCCGGCCAGCCCCGCGATGAAGCCCGAGACCGCGAAGGCGGTCAGCTTCGCCCACACGACGCGCACCCCGTAGCCCGACGCCGCCTGCTGGTTGGTGGGCAGCGCGGCGCAGGACGCGGCCCGTCCGGCTGTGCCGCAGTCCGGTCATGGCGACGAGCACGAGCACGAGGACCCCGAGGCACAGCTCGAACACCGACGCCTCCGAGGTGACGGAGAGCCCGAACAGATAGGGGGTCCCGAGCTGGGCCTGAGGGATCCACGAGAACTCGGCCCGGACGAGGAGGTACCCGGAGGCGGCCAGGGCGAAGGCGAGCGTCGTCACGGCGGCGAACATGCCGTCGAGACGCAGGGTCGGCAGACCGACAACGGCGGCCACCGCCGCGGCGGCGGCGCCGGCCAGGAGGAGGGCGAGGCTCAGGTCCCAGTGCCAGTCCATCAGCGCCACCGCGCCGACGGCGGCCCCGACGGCGGCGAAGGACATCTGACCGAGGCTGACCTGGCCCGACCAGCCGGTCAGCACGACGACCGAGCAGCCGACGATGGCGACCACGACGAGGGCGGAGGTGCGGATGAGCTCGCCCGGGCCCATCCAGAGCGGGAGCGTGCAGACGGCGCCGAAGGCGAGCACCGTGAGCGCCGGGGTCCCGACCTTGACCTCGGTGAGGTCGCGGGCGGAGGCCGGGAGGTCGCGCACACTGCCGGCCAGCGCCAGCGTCGTCGGCGCCTCCCGGTCGCGGTGGCGCGTCAGCAGCTGGCGTACCACGATGGCCGCGAAGACCACCCCCGCCAGGACGGCGAGCCCGAGGGCGGGATTGGCCGGCTCGTCCCAGGCGACGGCCTGCTGCAGGATGCCGAGCGCCACGGCGGACGCGGCGATGGTGGGCAGCTCGGTGAAGTTGCCCAGCGCGAGCGCAGCCAGCGCGGTGACGAGGGCCGTGAGGCCGTAGATCGGGTCGAGCGGGAGGCCCAGGATCGTCGCCTGGAAGAAGATGCTCACGAAGGACAGGAGGCCGGCGACCACCCAGGTGACCGACTGGAGGCGCCCGACGGGGATGCCGAGCATGGACGCACGGTCCCGGCGGTCCCCCGCCGCCTGCACCGCCACCCCGATGTCGCTGCGGGTGAACCAGGCCCACACCGCGGCCAGGCAGGCGACGGAGACGATCACCGCGACGAGGTCGTTGGCGTCGAAGACGATGGGTGCGATGTGCCAGGAGAGGTGCCAGGGGAACGTGGCGACGGCGGTGCCGATGGGCGTCTGGCCCCAGAGTCGCGGGATGAGGAGGCTGAGCACGACCAGGACCTGGGCCAGCCCGATGGTGGCCACCGTCAGGATGAGGCGGGGGGAGCGCCGGAAGCGACGGATGACCACGAACTCGGCGATGGCGGTCAGGAGGACCGACGCCACCAGGCCGGTGGCGAGCCCGACGAAGTAGTTGACGCCCGAGAAGGCCACCAGGCCGACGGCCAGGACGGCCGGGGCCGTGCCCAGGTCTCCCTGGGCGAAGTTGATGACCTTGTTCAGGCGGTAGGTCAGCCCCAGCCCCACCGCCATGAGGGAGCCGAGGAGGCCGAGCACGGCCCCCTGGATCCACACCCCGACGGGGACGGGGAAGACGATGAGCTGGAGCGCGAGCACGCCCGCGACGGAGGACAGGGCCGCCACGATGGTCGCGCCGCGTTCGGGCAGGCGAAGGGAGGCCCTCAGCGACTCGTGCCCTTCTCCTGCATGGCGTCATGCCCCGTACCCATGGCGAACTGGCCCCCCGTCGCCCACGTGCCGACCTGGCAATGCTCTCCTGCTCGTGCCGGGCTGACAGTAGTGGCCGGCCGGTGGCGCGCCAAGGGTCGTCCTCCGGGGTTGCACACGGCCGTTGTCCCTGGGGGTAGGGAAGAAACGGTCGCGCGCCCGGTAACGTCGCCGGTGAGCGGGGACACGGTGTCGGCGGCACCGCGTCCACCCGCGCCTTCCCCCGACGACGAAAACGAGGCACCGTGGCGCTCACCGACCAAGTCCCGCCCGCCCAGCGTTCGGCCGCGCCTGCGGCGCACGCCGTCGAGCTGCGCAAGACCTACGGCACGGGACAGGCGACCGTCCACGCGCTGGCCGGTATCGACGTCACCTTCGAGCGCGGCCGCTTCACCGCCGTCATGGGCCCGTCGGGGTCGGGCAAGTCGACCCTGATGCACTGCATGGCCGGCCTCGACCGGCCGACCTCGGGGCAGACGTTCGTGGGCGACCTCGACATCGGCAGCCTCGACGACAAGGGCCTCACCCAGCTGCGACGCGACCGCATCGGGTTCGTGTTCCAGTCGTTCAACCTGGTGCCCACGCTGACCGCGGGCGAGAACATCACCCTGCCGTCCGACCTGGCGGGGAGGAAGGTCGACAAGGAGTGGTTCGACTACCTGGTCGCCCAGCTGGGCATCGCGGACCGGCTGAGCCACCGGCCCACCGAGCTGTCGGGCGGGCAGCAGCAGCGCTGCGCCTGCGCCCGGGCGCTGATCAACCGGCCCGACCTCATCTTCGCCGACGAGCCCACGGGCAACCTCGACTCGAACTCCTCGGCCGAGATGCTGGCGTTCCTGAAGCGGTCGGTGACCGACTTCGAGCAGTCGATCGTCATGGTCACCCACGACCCCCGCGGCGCGTCCTACGCCGACCGGGTCGTCTTCCTCGCCGACGGCCGGGTCGTCGACGAGCTCGCCGATCCGACGCCGGACTCGGTCCTCGAGCGCATCCGCACGCTGGGCGCCTGACATGTGGCGGGTCACCATCAAGGGGCTCCTGGCCCACAAGCTCCGGCTGGTCCTGACGGCGCTGGCCATCGTGCTCGGGGTGACGTTCATCGCCGGGACGTTCGTGCTCACCGACACCCTGCACAACACGTTCGACAACCTCTTCGGGAACATCTACCAGAACGTCAACTTCCAGGTGCGCGGCGTGGCCCAGTTCGGCAGCGGCGGGACGGCCACCCGTAACCCGGTCCCCCAGTCGCTGCTCCCGAAGATCCAAGCGGTGCCCGGGGTCGAGGCGGCCAACGGCTCGGTGACGGGCTACGCGCAGTTCATCGCGCACGACGGCAAGGCCGTCACCACCGGCGGGGCACCCACATTTGGGGTCGAGTTCGACCCCAACCAGGAGATCTCCGCGCTCCATATCGCCCAGGGCCGGCCGCCGACGGGCCCGCGCGACGTCGCCATGGACCTCGGCACGGCGCAGAAGTACGACTTCAAGGTCGGCCAGTCGGTGCGCATCCTCCTGCAGGGGCCGACCCGCACCTTCACCATCACCGGCCTGACCCGCTTCGGAACGGCGAACAACCTGGCCGGGGCCACGCTGGCCGCGTTCGACGTCTCGACCGCGCAGAAGGTCCTGGGCGAGGTCGGCAAGTTCGACAACATCAACATCGTCAGCACGCCCGGCGCCAACAAGGCGGTCGTCCAGCACGACATCGCACAGGTGCTGCCCAGCGGCGTCGAGGTGGTGACCTCGCAGACCGTCATCAACGAGGCGAGCGGCGCCATCAGCCAGGCCTTGGGCTTCTTCAACACGGCCCTGCTCGTCTTCGGCTTCATCGCCCTGTTCGTGGGCGGCTTCACCATCCTGAACACGTTCTCCATCACCGTGGGCCAGCGCACCCGGGAGCTGGCGCTGCTCCGTATCGTCGGCGCCAGCCGGCGCCAGGTGTTCCGCTCCGTGCTCGGCGAGGCGTTCATCGTCGGCCTGGTGTCGTCGCTCATCGGTCTCGGCCTCGGCGTGCTGGCCGCCGTCGGCCTCGAGAAGCTGCTGAGCGGGTTCGGGGTCACCCTGCCGTCGGGTCCCCTCGTGTTCGAGACCCGCACGGTGATCGTCTGCCTGATCGTCGGCATCGGGGTGACGATGGTCTCCGCCATCAGCCCGGCGCCGGCGCGCCGTACGGATCGCCCCGGTGGCGGCGGTCTCGGAGCGGCAGATGGAGGCCGAGATCCCGCTGCGCCGGCGCTTCATCCGGGGCGGGGTCATCACGCTGATCGGGGTCGCCCTGCTCGCCGTCGGGCTGACCGAGCCGGCCATTCAGCTCGTCGGCCTGGGGGCCGTCTCGATCTTCGTCGGTGTGGCCATGCTGGCGCCGGCAGTGGCGCGGCCGATGGCCAGCGTCATCGGGCGCCCGCTGGCCCGCCTGCTCGGCACGTCGGGCCGTCTCGGCCGGGAGAACTCCATGCGCAGCCCGCGGCGCACCGCCCAGACGTCGGCGGCGCTGATGGTCGGGCTCGCCCTCGTCTCGGCCATCGCCGTCTTCGGCGCCTCCCTGTCGCGGTCGGCCACGAGCAGCGTGGACAACGCGATCAGCGCCGACATCATCGTCTCGACCACCAGCAAGACCGGCAACGGGCAGTTCGGCACCACCGTGCCGGTCGTGGCGTCCACCGTCCCGGGCGTCACCTCGGTCTCGACGGTCTACAGCGGGCAGTTCGAGTTCCGGCACTCGCTGGAGAACCTCCTGGGCATCGGGACGAAGAACCTGTCGGAGACGGTGATCCTGACCATGACGGCGGGGACGTCCCGGTCGCTCGCCGCCGGCGCGCTGCTGGTCGACACGAACACGGCCAGTGCGGACAACCTGTCGGTCGGTCAGGTGGTCCCCGTCCGCTTCGCGCTCGACCGGTCCCAGCACCATGCGGATCGGTGGGATCTACAAGCCGAACGCGCTGGCCGGGAAGTACCTCGTCGGCGACGCGTTCTTCCTCACCCACTTCCAGAACCCGCTCCCTGGTGCTGTCCTGATCAAGACGGACGGCCGCCCGGGCGTGCAACAGGGCGTTGAAAGGCGTCCTGACCCCCTACCCCAACGTGCAGGTGCAGTCCCGGGCCCAGTTCGAGGCGTCGCAGACGGCCCAGGTCAACCAGCTGCTGGGGCTGGTCTACGCGCTGCTGGGTCTGGCCGTGATCATCGCCCTGATCGGGATCGTGAACACCCTCATGCTGTCGGTCTTCGAGCGCACCCACGAGATCGGTCTGCTACGGGCGGTAGGCATGAAGCGGCGCCAGATCCGCGCCATGATCCGCTCCGAGTCGGTGATCCTGGCCGTCTTCGGCGCGGTGATCGGCATCATCGTCGGGACCGGTCTCGGCATCGCCCTGGTGTCGTCGTTGCGCTCGCAGGGCATCACCGACACCGTGGTTCCGTTCTCGAACCTGGTCATCTTCCTGGTCCTGGCCGCGCTGCTCGGCCTGCTGGCGGCCAGCTGGCCGGCGCGGCGCGCCGCCAAGCTCGACGTGCTGGCGGCCATCGCCGCCGACTGATCAGGCGGGGTGGATCAGCGGGTCATGCGCCAGCGGATGGTGACGCGCTCGTAGGGCCAGTCGGCGCACACGGCGACGAGCTTGCGCAGGGCGGGGTCGAGATCCTCGAGGACGTCGGCGTTCGACCTGGCATACACGTCGACGAAGAGCACGTCGCCCCAGCCGGGGGTGGCCATGGTCTGGGTCACCGCGAACCGGTCGTCGACGCCGGCGATCTCGTCGACGGCGTTTCGCACGGCGCGCTGCAGGGTGGATTCGGACATCTTCTGACGGACCCGCGGCGGGGATGCGGCGACGTGGTGCTCCGCATGGGAGGCCGTACCACGCGAGCGCACGCGCACGTCGGCTACGCCGGATGCGGGCTGTCGGACCACGGAGTTGTCGCCTTTCGTCTGGGGAGCGTCTGTCTCCCCTGTCGGCACGATCGGCCGGCCTCTTTCGTCATTTGTGGGCCAGTTGGCCATCGGGGTGCCCAAGCGACTTGATCAGGACCTTCCCGCGGGCGCGCCGCGCCCGGTGCTGCGTGCATTCCGTCTCGCCACATCCGTTCCCCTCGCCCCTCTGCAGTCGACGCTTCCTCTATACAGTACCGGCAATGACGACGACCGGCGCCGGGCCACGGACCTTCCGCCTGCCGGGCTACGAGGTGGCGGTGGGCCCGTTCAGACATGTGGCTGCCGAGCGCGACCGCCTTTCCACGCTGCGGTGGCGCAGCTTCGACGCCCGTCAGCTGGGCGCGACGGTGGGGGCGGAGATCTCTGGCGTCGACCTCGGCGCGGACCTGCCGGACGGGACCATCGCCGAACTGCGCCGGGCGCTCCACGACTACAAGGTCATCTTCTTCCGGGACCAGCGGCTGACACCGCCGCAGCACGTCGCCTTCGCCCGCCGCTTCGGCGACCTGGAGATCCACCCCTTCCTGGCCTCGAACACCGGTGAACCCGAGCTGGTCCGCTTCGAGAAGACGGCGGAGGTCAGCGGCTACGAGAACTCGTGGCACCACGACGTCACGTGGCGGGAGTGCCCGTCCATGGGCGCAATCCTCCACGCGATCGACGTGCCCGACCACGGCGGCGACACGCTGTTCTCCGACATGTACGCCGCCTACGACGCGCTGGACGAGGCGACGCAGGAGGAGATCGCGGGCCTCGATGCGGTGCACGACTTCACCCAGACGTTCGGGCACACCATGACGGCGGAGCAGCGCCGTGCCGCGCAGGCGCAATACCCGCCGGTGCGCCACCCGGTCGTCTGCCGGCACCCGGCCACGGGGAAGCGCCACCTCTACGTGAACCGCCCGTTCGTCAGCCACATCGACGGCCTCGACCCGGACCAGAGCCGTCCGCTCCTCGACCGCCTGTGCCGCCAGGCCGACGCCCCGGAGCACCAGTGCCGCTTCACGTGGTCGCAGGACGCGGTGGCGTTCTGGGACAACCGCGCCGTGCAGCACTACGCGTCGAGCGACTACTGGCCCCAGCGCCGGACGATGGAGCGCGCCTCGGTGGTCGGGAGCAGGCCCGCCCGCTGAGAGGAACCGGCTATGCGTCCCCGGCCGGGGCGACGGCCGGGGCCCGCCGCCGCGTGAACGCCGAGGGGCCGATGGCCGAGTGGGCGGCCACGATGTAGCCGGACGCCAGCATCACGTAGACGAGGTCGAGCAGGATGGCGAGGGTGCCGCTCCGGCTCGATCCGAAGCTGCCGAAGACCCCGGGCGCGATCAGCGCGAACACCAGGTAGATGGCGACGGCCAGCGAGACCAGCAGCTGCAGGAAATAGATGAAGCCGACGAGCGCGGCGTAGGACTGCATGACGCGCAGGTTGGGCCCGGTCACCCCGCCGTCGCCCCGGGCCGTCTCGACGCCGCGACCGAGGTGCAGCAGCAGGGTGCCGCCGGCGAGGACGACGAAGAGGCCGCCGATCACGATGGCCCGTGCGATGGAGTTCGTCAGCGGCACGACGTGCGGCGCGATGACGGAGAAGATCGACGTCACGATGACCACCGAACCGGCGAAGGTCAGCTGCAGGGTGACGAAGGTCATGCCGAACAGGTAGACGCTCTGCGGGCGCATCCCGCGCTGGTCGGGTTCGGCCCGGTTGGCCACGATCAGGATGATCGGGATCAGCAGGACGATGGAGAAGAGCGCGATCAGCACGGCGATCACGGCGACGACACCCCCGGCGAGGCCGACGAATTGGCTCGGAACTGCGGTCATGTGAACCCCCGTGTCCACGCCCCCAGGGCGTAGCTCGCACGGTAGGCCGACCGGGTGACGTGGGCGCGGATGCCTGATCCGTCAAGCAATGTGCGTGATCCACCCATTGCAGGGGCGAGGGGCTTAGCGTTGTCAGCCGCAAATCCGATCGCTCTGCGGAAGGCGATCGACGACCCGAACAATCGGGGGAGGGTGAAACCATGGAAGAAAAGGGTGAAGGCTGGCTCCTCTTCGCAGCCATCGTGCTCGGTGTGGCCGGCATCATGCGGGTCTTCGATGCCGTCTGGGCGTTCCGGTACCACGGGGTGCTGCCGCAGAACTTCGAAGACGCGATCTTCGGCCACAGCTTGAAGACCTACGGCTGGGTGTACCTCATTGTGGCCATCGTGCTCATCGTGTGCGCGTTCGGGGTCCTGGCCCGGTCGCAGTTCAGCCGGTGGCTCGGGATCTTCGCCGGTGCGGTCATGGCGATCAGCGCCATCTGGTGGATGCCCTTCTACCCGGTGTGGTCGCTCACCTACATCTTCGTGGGCGTGCTCGTCGTCTACGGCCTGTCCGCCTACGGCGGGCACGAGGTGACGGCGTACCGCGCGGAGGCCTCCTGCTGCACTCCCCCTGATCGATTTGGGGGAGTGCGAGCCCGATCGCCGGCCGGCCGGAGCGTCAGGCGGTATCCGGTGCCGCCGGGTCCGGCGGTGGGTCGTACGACTCCTGCCCGCCGTCCCGGACGAGCTTCGTGGCCACGCCGTCAACCGAGACGTAGCGCTCCTGGTGGATCCGGTACGGATCCGGGTGCCAACCCCACGTGGCGGGCTCTTGGTCCATGCTGTGAGTTTACCAAGAGTTTGCCTTTCGCACATGTTTCGTTCATGTACGTCACATTGAGTTCAGAAACTCGGGTTGGTGGGGATCGCCGACGTGGGGAGCAAGAATCGCCGGCATGCGCCTCGGCATCGCCCATCACTTCGGCTGGGCCGTCGCCGTCACGGCCTCGCCGGACCACAGAGTCGTGGACCGCCGCAGGATCGAGTTGATCGAGCCCGGCGTGCCGGCGGCACCGATCCACCACGAGGGAGGCCCGCACCTCATGCACCGATCGGCGGAGCCCCTCGGCGACGACGCTCTAGCGACGTTGGTGGCGGAGGTGCGGACGTCGGTCGTCCGGGCAACGTCGGCGGCGCTGGACGAGCTCGCTGCCGTCTCGCCCGAGCCGATCGAGTCGGTGTCGCTCCGCGCGTGGCCGGCCGATTTCCCCGCGAACATCGCAGTCCAGCGCCGGGTGCCGTACGAGAGCCGCGCCGACTCCGTCATGTACTGCCAGGTGCTGGCCGAGCTCGCAACCGCCCGCGGCTGGTTCGTTCACTCCTACAACGCCAAGGACGTCGAGGAGGAAGCCGCACGCATATTGGGCGGGCGGGCGCACGAGGTTCTCTACGGCCCGCGGGCGGTGTTGGGCCCGCCGTGGTCGAAGGACCATCGGATGGCGCTCGCCGCCACGATTGTCGGGCCCGGCTGAGCGCCAATACGCTGCGTCCATGGCAGACAGGCTTCGGACCTGTGTGCGAGGGTGGGTCGGACTGGCACTGTCGGGCACCCTCTGTGCCCTTCTCGTGGCGACGGCGGGCTGGTGTGCGAGCGCAGCCACTGCTCGAGGGGTCGGGACCCCCGCTCTCGAGAGGGCCCGCGCGATCCCCCGGCTCGTCCCGGCCACGAGCCGGTTGCGCGACGAATGTGTCGGGGCGGCGACCCGCGTGGGGTTCGTCGTGCCGTGTCCACAATTGGTGCCGTCGCGCTCGGGCATGGCGATGTCTTGCCCCCCACCCTCGGGTGCCGCGTCCTCACTCCCCCCGTGTGTCGGCTTGGAAGGATTGCTCGGCTACCCCATCTTCTTCCTCGAGCTCCAGGGATTCGATGTGCCCGCGAGCTACCAAGGGATCAACGGCAAACCGGTCGGTCATCTGACGCTCGAGGCGCACCGCTTGGTCGATGATCCGCTCAAGCCGTGCATCGGCGGGAGAGCCATGGGAACGGTACGCATCGGCACATGGAGCACGAGCGAGTTCACGTGCCCGAACGACAGCCCGACCGTCGAGCGAGATGCCAAGCACGGAGAGGGCGCCTACGTCGGTCACCTCGCCCTCGCGTGGACCGTCGACAGGATCAGGTACATCGCCAGCGCCCACGGTCACACGACGGCGAACCTGACTCTCTTGAAGAGGTTCGTGCGCTCGATCGTCCTCGTCGTGCCCGGCAGCCCGTCAGGCTGAGGAACCGGGTCGCCGAGCCCCCCGACCGGCGACAGGCCCGCCGTCCCGCTTGCGGCGCTGCACGAGATCGGTGGCGCACAGCGTCGGCGACGTCGAGCGGGACGATGTCGCTGTCCTCGACGTCCGGGTCGTACCAGATGTACGGAGCTCCGGGCTCGCGCCGGAGGACCCGCCTGAACCAGGAGCGCTCGACCTCGGCCATGTGGCGGACCAGTCCGTGGAGGGAGAGGCTCGACGAGGGCACCGGGCGGGACTTGCGCGCCTGGTCGTCCACACCTTCGGCCTTGAAGAGCAGCGTCGTGCGGTGGAATTCGAGCCAGCCCTCGAGCATCTCGCGCTCGGACAGGCCGTCCATCGGCGGCTCGGTCCGTCGCGGATCGACGATGTCTCGCACCATCTCGCTGAATCTACCCACGCGGCGCCGCCACCGCCGGACGACCGAGACCCTGCCGGCCGGGACGGACCGGGCGGGCCTATCCTCCCCCAATGGCAGGGATCGGCCCGTTCTCCCGCCGGTTGCGGGATCGGCACGACGATCACCTCCCGCTCGCCGCGGGCCCGGTGTCCAACGGCGAATTCGTTCCCGCCCCCGAAGGCCAGCGGGACCGCGAGGTCAACGATCTCATCCGGAGCTCCATCGACGACGCGGCGCGTCGGGTGGGTGTGGACCGCCGGCGCTTCCTGCAGGGCGCCGGGGCGGTGGCGGCGTCCCTCGCCGCCTTCGAGCTCGCCGGCTGCGCCTCGGCGTCGCACCCGCAGGCGACCACCCACCCACGTCCCCGGGGAGGGCGGTTCACCACGCCCCCGCCCACGGACGCCGCCGCGTGCCAGGACGCCCTGACCGGTTCCGAGTTCATCTTCGACGTGCACACCCACCACGTGATCCCGAGCGGCCCCTGGGTCCAGAACGCGCCCGAGACCACGTCGCTCGTGCTCTCCATGCTCCCGCCCGGCTGCACCGACACCTCCCAGCTGGACTGCGTGGACCGCGCCACCTATCTCCACGACCTCTTCCTCGCGAGCGGCACGACGATGGCGATGCTCACCGACGTCCCGAACTCGGGTCCCTCCGACGCGCCCATCCCGTTCCCCGAGGCGCTGGCGACGCAGGACATCACGGCCGGTCTCACCAGCGGCGGCGCCAGCAGGGTCCTCGTCGAGAACGTCATCGCCCCCAACGTCGGGGCCGTGGCGGCGACACTCGACGAGATGTCGAACGCGGTGGAGCTCGGTCGGCCCGGCGCGTTCAAGGTGTACACGGCGTGGAACCCCGGCGGCCGGGGGTTCTCGCTGCGAGGACCCCGTCATCGGCCTGCCCGTCATCCAGCACGCGCACGACCTCGGGGTGAAGGTCTTCGTGGCCCACAAGGGCCTGCCGCTGGTGAACTTCGATCCGGCCTTCAACCACCCCGACGACATCGTGGCGGTCTCGCGCCAGTTCCCCGACATGCAGTTCGTCGTGTACCACGCCGCCTGGGACCCCTCGCACGTGGAAGGCCCCTACGACCCCAACGCCGTCCTCGGCATCGACACCCTGCTCGCCGCGCTCGACCGCCACGGCGTGCCGCCGAACGACAACGTCTGGGTCGACGTGGCCACGCAGTGGCGCCAGCTGCTCACCAAGCCCGACCAGGCGGCGCACGCGCTCGGGAAGCTGCTCAGCCGGGTGGGCGAGCAGCGGGTCCTGTGGGGCACCGACGCCATCTGGTACGGCAGTCCCGAGGCGCAGATCATGGCGATGCGGGCCTTCCAGATCACCGCCGAGTTCCAGGACCGCTACCAGTACCCCGCCCTGACCGACACGGTGAAGGCGGGCCTCTTCGGGCTGAACGCCGCCAAGCTCTTCGGCGTCGACCCGACCGCCACCCGGTGCGGGTTGTCGGCCGACCCTCTGACCGCCAACATCCAGGAGGCCGCCCAGCTGCGCACGGAGGGCGCGCTGCCCTCGCCGTGGCAGCCGCACGGGCCGACGACCCGGCGCCAGGTCCTGGACTGGCTCGTCTCGCCGCTCACCAACTGGATGCCGTCGTAACCCGCCGCCTCCGCCACCGGCGGGGCGCAGCATCCGTCAATGGTGTGCGACGAGGGACTTCAGGGTGAAGACCCCGGTCTGCGTGTAGGTGGAGGTGCCGAAGGGCGTCGAGCTCTTGACCTTCAGGTCCTGCGCACGCGCAGCGGGAGCCCGGTCCGCGTGCTGAACCAGACCTCGGAACGCTCCGTCCCCTGTTGCGCGCCCGAGTCCGTGCGCAGGCGCAGGAAATGCGCGGCAGCGACCGGTGTGCCTCCGACCGACACCGTGTCGAGGCCCAGGAACCGGTACGGGCCCGCGCTGACGGTGAGCCCCTTGACCGCCGAGTTGGTCCCGGTGCACCGCCCGTGCCACTGCTGGCCGACCGTGGCGTCGACCGGCAGCGCCATGGTCCCGGGCGCGCAGGTGAACGTGCTCAGGTTGGTGAAGTCGACGGGGCCGATGGCCCACAGTTGCCAGGTCTGCCCCCCCGCCTCCCACTGGTCTCCCGGTGGAGGCAGTACTTCCAGGTCTGCCAGTGATGGGTGCTGTAGTCGACCCTGAAGATCCAACAGTCCGATCCGCCCAGCGTCACCGTCCCGGGGATGGTCGGCCCTTCGGCCTGGGACAGTGGCGGCAGGGTCAGGTGTTCGGTGCCCGAACCGGTGTACTCGTAGACGCCCGGCGCCGGCCGGTTGGCGCCCGGGACACCGCCGCCACCGCTTCCCAGCTGCGCTTCCGCCTGGCGCAGGGAGACCGGCTTCGGCGTGGCTGGTCGACAGCACGACCACCAACGCCAACGAGCCCAGGAGAACGACGACCGCACCGAGGATCCACGGCCACGTGCGGCGGTGCGCTCTGCCGGGGCTCGGCGCCGCAGGATCGGTCACTGTGGCGGATGGTAGGGCGTCGGAGCCGATTGCAGCGGTCTGCCCGACGCCGGCCGGGCCGCCGGCTACTCGGTCCGCAGCAGCAGGGCCGTGGGCGTGCGGGCCGCCATGCGCCCCGGAATGGCGGCGACCAGGTTGCCGAGCACGAGGGCGCCGACCGCGATGGCGCCGATCGCCAGAGCCGGCACGGTCGGGGAGGGCACCACGTAGATCCGGCTGGCGAAGAGGTCCCACAGCAGCCGGCCGGTCACGATGCCGAGCGGCACGCCGACCAGCAGCCCGATGGCCACGGCGACGGTCGCCTGCCAGGCCAGGGTCGCAGCCAGCTGCCGGCCGGTGAAGCCGAGCGTCCGGAGCATGGCCATGGACCGGCGCCGGCGGCGGACCGACGCGACGAGGGTCAGCCCGAGTGCCGTCACGGCTCCCACCGTCAGCCCGAGGCCCAGGATCAACGGGGTGGAGCCCATGGAGCGGTAGTTGACGATCTCGGCCGGGCGCTGCACCGTCAGCACGGCGGAGGCGTAGTTGGTGGGGAGCGAGATCTCGGCCGCGATGTGGTCGAGCGAACGCAGCGCCACCGCTGTGGTCGCACCTGGCTTCAGACGCACGAAGATCACATTGGGCCCCGGCGGGGTGACGCCGAACTGGTTCCGCACGGACGCGGGGATGAGCTGGTAGGGCACCACCGCGCCGGTGCCCATGGACGGGTGGCCGGTCACCCCGCCGATCCCCACGGCGGGCATCGTCGCGGTTCCGACGATCCGGAGGGAATGCGGCGCCGTCGTCCCGTAGCGGACGGTGACCGTGTCCCCCACGTGCGTGTGCAACTGGGCCAGGGTCCCGGGTGCGAGCACGATCTGGCCAGGAGCGTCGACGCCGTGTCCGCTGAGGACGGGTGGAGCGACGACCTCCTTGGGCGTCCCCCCGATGACAGGCACGGCGAGGCCGTCGATCTGCAGGGTGCCGAACCAGTAGCCGGACCACGCCGCCACCCGGGGGTCGTGATTGAGGAGACTTGCCGTCCGCGCGGCCGGGACGTCGCCCACGCCGCCGCCGGCGATCAGTGCGTCGTCCCAGTTCCACCCGTACAGGCTGGGGCGCGACACGAGTGCGTTGAGGCTCGAGCCGAACACCACGGTGGCGACGATGACCATGACGGCCAGCACGGCGCCGAGGATGGCCGAGCGCACCGGCACGGCCTCGGTCTCGGCCCCCGGTTCCACGGCGAAGCGGATCCCGGCGACGGCCGAGACGGGCAGGCCGCTGTTGGCCGCAACCGTCGCGATCGGTGAGGGTGACCGGGTGCTGCGCCGCCAGCCTGCGGCGGAGCGGTGCGGTGCGCGCTGGACGGCCAGCACGACCGCCAGCGCGCCCAGGACGACGACCAGCGCCAGCACGCCCAGGCCGAGCACGGCCCAGTCCGCCGCGACGCCCGGATGGGGATAGACGGGACGCACGGGGCCGAGGGGCGACAGCGGGGAGAGTGCCACTGCCACCGCGCCGGCGACGACCGCGCCGGCAACGACCGCGCTGCCGATCCCGAGCAGCCCGTCGCCGACCGTCATGCCCGGGTCGGCCCCGAGCGCGCGCAGCGTGCGCTCCTCGGGAACCCAGAAGCCGAGCTGGCGGGAGATCAGCTGGCCGGCGATGAGGACGGCGGCCAGGCCGGCGATGAGCCCGAAGACCGCGAGGGCGATCGCCTCCGGCCTGATGGCGTTGTCGGCCTTCACGACGTCGATCGACGAGTCGGCGAAGTCGTAGGGCAGGACCGCCGGCAAGATGTGCTCGACCTCGGCCTCGACGGCCGGCACGTCCCGGCTCCCGTGTTGGAGCTGCAGGTAGGTGAAGGAGAAGTTCGAGCAGCAGTCGACCCACTGCCGGGTCAGGGCGGGCGTGATGATGACGGTGCCCGACGCCCCGGCGTCGACGTCGTCCTGCACGACGCCGTTGTTGAGGACGACGGTGCCCACCAGGGTGAGCCGGGCGCGGGCGAAGGGCGGCGGCGGCTGGCCCGTGCCCGGGGTGGACTGGTTGTTGGCGTAGGTGCCCCACTCGGTGGTCTCCCCGACGCGGAGTCCCAGGGCCCGGGCGGTGGCGACGGTCATGACCACTTCGTTCGCCTTGCGGGGGTCGGCCATCCGCCCCTGCACCACGGTCGCCCGGTCCTGGTTGAAGAACTCACCGTCGACGCTGCCGTCGACGGTGAAGTTCGCCTTTTGGGCAGCCGCCGTCGGCAGCCCGTTGGCCTGAATCGGGACGGTGTAGATGGCGGTATAGCTCTCGGCCCGCGTGACGTGGGGCAGGTGCGCGATCTTCTGCACCAGGGGGGCGTCGTAGCCGGTGGTGAAGCCGAGGGGCGGGGCGTAGAGCGCCGTGCCCAGGCTCAGGTTCGACGGGTTCGTGCTGGCGAGATACGTCGCGTACGACCCCTGTGTCCGCCGCGCCGCCGCGATCGCCCCCAGGGCCACGCCGCCGACGAGCCCGATCAGGAGGACCAGGGACAGGTACGCACCCCAGCGGCGCCGGAACGTCGCCCGGAAGCGGTAGCCCGAGACGCGGAGGCGCTGCCCTGTCACTGACCTGCCCCCCGGCGTCGTCTCACGTCGTCGCCAATCGCATGCGTGCCCTCTGATCCCTCCGGCGCCAGTCTGTCCTCGGGCACCGGGACGGCCAAGGGCGGTACCCGACGTTCCTCCCTGGTGCCAGCACCACCGGGTCCGGGCCGCCCCTGCCAGAACCGCTTTCTGCCGTCTTCTCAGGCCGGATTGAGAAAGCCGCTCAGGCCAGCGCCCCGTTCGGCGTGGCCATCCCGCCCACCGAGGTCCCCGGCACCGGCGCCCTGTGTGCGGCCCAGGCCCGGTTGGGGTAGACGGCCAGTGCGAGCAGCACGAGCAGCGGCCCCGTGTTGGGGTCCGTCGCCAGCCCGGTGAATATGCCCCCGAAGGCCTCGCCGAACACCCAGTAGTCGAGGGCCAGCGCGGCGCCCGGGCGGGGCTACGCCGGTGTTAGGGAACTGTGAACCCGGGCCGGACCGTGTCGACAGCAAGGTCCCCGACGTCGGAGGTCAGCTGCGTTGAGGCTCGCGGAAGCGGATGCCGAATGCGTCACCGGTTGCAGGCACCGTCGAGTCGGACGGACGGCCCGCGGCCGCCGTCGGCTCCGGCACGTCGCGTCCCGTCGAGACGACGATCTGATCTCGGCCTCTGGTCTTGGCACTGAGCAGGGCGCTGTCCGCCAGCGACACGACCTCGTCGAACGTCGCGGCCTGGTCGGAGGACGCCAGGCCGAAGCTGATCGTGAAGGCCGGGAGCTCGGCGACGACCATCCGGTCGGCCATACGGAGCCGGACACGTTCGAGCACCTGCCGCGCTTCTTCGACCGGGCACTCCGGGAGCACGATGACGAATTCCTCGCCCCCGTAGCGGCATGGGATGTCGGCCGGCCGGAGGGAGTCCCGGAGCACCTGCGAGAAGGTCCGCAGCGCGCGATCCCCGGCGGAGTGTCCGAAGACGTCGTTCAGGTCCTTGAAGTGGTCGAGGTCGCCGTAGGCCACGGCGTACGGCGTGCCCGTGTCCCGCAGCTTCCGGACAGCGGTCTCCAGGCTCCTCCGGGTCATGAGCCCCGTGAGCGAGTCGCTGTTGGCCTGGGTCTGCGAGACCTCGAAGGCGCGCAGCATCGCCAATCGCTCCGAGGTCCGTCGGGCGACCACCTCGACGTTCTGGAGGACCACATCCGAAGGGGGTGAACCGTCGTCGGTGGTCACATGGAAGACCCCCATGGGTTTGCCGCTGATGCTCATCGGAACGCACAGTGCGGAGCAGCTCCGGTCCCGGAGGTGGGGACAGGCGTCGAGCGCCCCGCTCGAGGGGAACACCATGGTGCGCGCTCTCGACGCGGCCGGGCAGTCGTCGGGGGACATGACCGGGCAACCGGCGTCGTCCGCTTGATCGGTGCTGACGAGCACCTGTCGGAAGTGGGCCGTGCTCGAATCGGCCAGGAGCATCTCGGAGCACATGCCCGGAGCGGCCTGGCTGAGCGCCTCTGCCACGAGACCGAAGACGGACGCCTCCGCCTTCGACATCTCCAGCGCGGTCTGCAGGCTCGCCTCGAAGGCGATCCTCTGGGCGAGGTCGGACTGCACGGCCTCCCGCCTGGCCTGCTCACCCTCGACCCGCAGGGCGTGCCGGGCGAGGACCGTCGTCACGAGACCAGCGAAGGCGATCCCGATGACGAGGGACAGGAGAAGGTCGACCCGGGCGCTGTTCGCTGCGGCACGGGCCTGGTCGGCCGTCTGCGTCAGCCGATCGGAGATGGTCGCCTGCAGGGAGGCGAGGGTCGCATCGAGATTGGCTTCGGCGGCCTTCTCCGCGGTGGCGAGCTGTGCGGTCTGCGCTGTCGGCGGCTCGCCGGCCAGGAAAGCTCCCAGACTCGACTGCGCCGCGACGAAGGTCGCCATTCGGCCGGCGAGCGCAGGGGATAGTTCGGCATTGCCGGCCTGTCCGAGCAGGTGCTGCAGCGTGAGGTAGGCCTTGTTGAGCGTGTTGGAATCACTCACCGCTCCGGTGACGAGCGTGCTGGCCGGGGTCGTGTGGTCGAAGGCCTGTTCTGCCAGCATCTGGAACGCATTCTCCGAGGCCCGGATCTGATTCACCGGACCGAGGAGCACGAGATACCGGCTCATGAGCGTGTTGTTCAGAGACTCGGCCCGGGTCGCGTTCACGATCCCGAAGACGGCCCCGGTGAGTGCGACCAGGGTCAGGACGACCCCCAGGAGGAGGATGGCCCGGTGGGGCGAGTACCAGCGCCAGCTGTCCCGACCACCGGGCGCCGAACCATTGCTCACCGCAATTCCTATCGGCGCGTTCGTGCCTCTTTGCAAGGTGCGAATCGGTTGACGAAACCGAATTCGGTACCCCCAGTTCCTCCTCGGAACAGGGGTTTCGCGTCCTCCGTCGCCGTCGAGTCGGGGCTCGAAGGGCCCTTTGAGGCGGCGACTTCGGTTCGGGCGCCATTCTCGGCCCGGGTGCGATGATGCCGGTGACGGCGAAGCAGTGCGCTCGTCGTCTGGGGAATGGGCCTGAGCTTCGGAAGGGGAGCCTGTGACTGCGACAGACGAATCGATTCCGACCATCGCCGACGTCGGCCGGCTCGTGGCCTGGATGGACTCCCAGGGCCTCGGCACCGGGGCCCCGCTCGAGCACCGCTACATCTCGGGGGGCAGCCAGAACGAGATCTACGAGCTGCGCCGGGGCGACCTGCACTGCGCCATGCGGATCCCCCCGACGGCCGCCCCAGAGTCACGCGACGAGGGGATCGTGCGCGAGTGGCGGATCATCGAGGCCCTCACCGGTACCGACGTGCCCCACACCGAGGCGATCGCCCTGTGCACCGACCCCGCCGTCCTCGGCCGGACCTTCTATCTGATGGGCTTCGTCGACGGCTGGTCGCCGATGGGCATCGAGCGTGGCGTCTGGCCCGCACCCTTCGACACCGACCTCGCCGCCCGCCAGGGCCTCGCCTACCAGCTGGTGGAAGGCATCGCCCTGCTGTCCAAGGTCGACTGGAGGGCCAAGGGCCTCGAGGACCTGGGCCGCCCCGACGGCTTCCACGAGCGCCAGGTCGACCGCTGGACCGCGTTCTTCGAGCGCATCAAGGGGCGCGAGCTCCCCGGCTTCGACGAGGCGTCGGCCTGGCTGCGGGCCCACAAGCCAATCGACTACATCCCGGGCATCATGCACGGCGACTACCAGTTCGCCAACGTGATGTTCAAGGACGGCGCGCCGGCCCGGCTGGCCGCCATCGTGGACTGGGAGATGGGCACCGTCGGCGACCCCAAGCTGGACCTGGGGTGGGTCGTGCACACCTGGCCGGAGGACACGAGCGGCGGCGCGGGGAGCGTGGGCGGCTACGTCGACATGACCGGCATGCCGTCGCGCGCCGAGGTGCTCGACCACTACGCCAAGCTCTCGGGCCGCCAGGTGGACGACATCGACTACTACTGCGTGCTGGCCAAGTGGAAGCTGGCCATCGTCCTCGAGCAGGGCTACCAGCGCGCCGGCGACGACTACAAGCTGCAGGGGTTCGGCCCGGTCGTGCTCGATCTCATGGCCGCGGCCGGCGAGCTGGCCGCCTCGAGCGACTACCGGGGATGAAGACGCCGGGGGAGCTGTTCGATCTCTCCGGCAAGGTCGCGCTGGTGACCGGCGGGAGCCGGGGCATCGGCCGCGCCGTGGCGGAGGGCCTGGCCACGGCGGGCGCCGACGTCGTCATCGCCAGCCGCAAACTCGAGGGCTGCGAGGTGGCGGCGGAGGAGATCGCCACGGCCACCGGGCGCAGGACGCTGCCGGTCGCCTGCCACGTCGGGAAGTGGGAGGACTGCGACAACCTGGTGGACACCGTCTACGCGGAGTTCGGCCGTTGCGACGTCCTGGTGAACAACGCCGGGATGTCGCCGCTCTACGACGGCCTCCCGTCGGTGACCGAAGAGCTCTACGACAAGGTCCACGCCGTGAACGCGCGCGGGCCGTTCCGCCTGAGCGCGCTGGTCGGGACGCGCATGGCCGAGGGCGACGGCGGCTGCATCATCAACATCACGACGGCGGGGACGCTGCGCCCGGGCGCAGGTGACCTGCCCTACGCCATGGCCAAGGCGGGCCTGAACGCGCTGACGCTCGGGCTGGCCGGCGCATGGGCGCCCAAGGTGCGCGCCAACCTCGTGCTCCCGGGTGCCTTCGACACGGACATCACCAAGGCCTGGGACCCCGACATGAAGGTCCGGGCCGGCGCCATGAACCCGATGAAGCGCATCGGCCGGCCCGAGGACATGGTCGGCGTGTGCGTGTTCCTGGCCAGCGACGCCGCGAGTTACATCAACGGCGCCCAGGTCCTGGTCGACGGCGGCTTCTTCCGCACGCTCTGACGTCTCCCGGCCTGGGCGCCGCGTCCCGCCCGCGACAAGGGTAGAAGGACCCTGGACAGTCACGTTCGAGGTGTCACGCTGGATGTGAAGCACGAATGCGACCGTCGGCGGAAGGAGGACGCATGACTGGACTCGACGGGCGTCACCGCAACGAGGATGGCCGGATCGAGAAGAAGCGTGGCGACACGAAGATCGGGCACCTCAAGGCCCGGTACCCGGCGTTGGTCGGGTTTCCCGACGACGCCACGCTCGGAGAGCTCCGCGAGAGGTACCAGGTCGAAAGCCTCGACGCGCTGCTCCGGGTGCTCCGTACCGGCTAGTCGAAAGACGCGCTCGACAACTAGACAGCAACAGATGTGTCACGCCACCTCGATTGTGACCTTTTGCTCCTGGTGGTTGTGTCCCCCGAGGTAGAGGCTCCGCGTACGACGAGCATCACCTTCAGGGAGGTAACGATGAAGCCGATCAAGATCGTAAAGACGGCGCTGGGAACTAGTGCAGTGGTCCTGGCCCTGACGGTCGCCCCGGCCGCCGTCGCCTCTGCCTCGCCGGCCGTCTTCGTTCCCTGCTCGGGTGGGGGTCTTGCACTGGCCGCGGCCATCACGGCCGCAAACGGGTCGGGCGGGACCATCAACTTGGCCCCCGGCTGCACCTACTCGCTCACCGCAGCCGACAACGGGGGCGGGATGGCCGGATTCAACGGGCTCCCGGTGATCACGAATGCAATCACCATCAACGGCTTCTTCACCACGATCGCAGCCAACAACACGACGTTCCGCATCTTCCAGGTCAACGGCCCGGGAGGGAATCTCACGTTGCAGGGCGTGACGCTCACGGGTGGAAATGCGACCTTCGGTGGAGCCATCCTGAATGCGGAGGGCGCGGTCACCCTCAACCACTCGCGAGTGACCGGTAACACCGGTCAAATGGCGGGTGGCGGTATCGCCAGTGGCGTCGTGGACCCCACCCATCTCGGTCCCATCGGCACGCTCACCCTCAATTCAAGTCAGGTGATCGGGAACACCGCCAATGGCGGCGGGGGCGGCGGCATCTTGAATCACGCCGGGACGCTGACCATGAACTTCAGCCAGGTGAGTGGTAACACCTCGGCGGGTGGGGGCGGCGGCATCGCGAGCGGCAACGGGAATGGTGGCGCTCCCGGCACCGGCGGCAGCACGCTCAGCCTCTTCTTCAGCCAGGTGAACGGCAACACGTCCAATGGCGGACCGATGGCCGGGGCGGGCGGCATCGCCAACGGCGGTGTCGCATCGATCAGCCTCAGCCAGGTGAACGGCAATTCGGCACCCGGGTCGGACGGCGGTGGAATCCTGAATCACGGCACGATGACCATCAACTTCAGCCAGGTCAAGTACAACTCGGTGCCCGGTGGCCAAGGTGCGGGCGGTGGTATCGCCAACCTCAGTGTCGGTTTCCCCGGCTCCGGCGTGCTGACGGTCAACCTCAGCCAGGTGAACAACAATTCGGCACCGGGTGGTGCGGGCGGAGGTATCGCCAACATCAACGCCGGTCTCCCCGCCAGCACCGGCTCGATGACGATCAACGCCAGCCAGGTCAACAACAACGTGGCATCTGGTGGTCTCGGTGGCGGGATCTTCGAGGCCGGGATCGATCCGGTAACCGGGATGCCGACGGCCGTTGGTGACGCCCTCGCACTCAACTTCAGCCAGGTCATCAACAACTCGGCTCTCCCCGGTGGTGACGGAGGCGGCATCTACACGATTCCCGGCAGCCCCGTCCTCCTCAAACTCTCCCTGGTCGTCGCGAATGCCCCCGACAATTGCGTGCCGCTCGGGTCGGTAGCGGGGTGCGTTGGCTGAGCTGAGCTGGTAGCACCTGCAGGCGTCCGCCCGTCAACGGGGTCACCAATGGCCCAGGGACGTCCCGACCGCAAGCGGTTGGGTGTGCCCGAGCGGTTCTGAGCCTCCGGTGCGATGATGCCCCCATGACCGAGAAGAAGAGGATCGTCGTCTGGGGGACCGGGTTCGTGGGGAAGATGGTGATCCCCGAGGTGCTGCGCCACCCGAACTTCGAGCTGGTGGGCGTGGGCGTCAACGACAAGGACAAGGTCGGCCGGGACGTCGGCGAGATCTGCGGCATTGCACCCACCGGGCTCGGCGCCACCGACGACCTGTGTGCGCTCGTCGCCCTCCGGCCCGACGCCCTGGTGCACTACGGGCCCACGGCCGGTCAGGCCGACGCCAACATCGCGGACATGGGGGCCTTCCTGCGCGCCGGCGTCGACGTGTGCTCGACCGCCATGACGCCGTGGGTCTGGCCGCACATGAAGCAGAACCCGCCCTCGTGGATCGACCCCATCACCGAGGCCTGCGAGGAGGGTGGCGCCACCTGCTTCACCACGGGCATCGACCCGGGCTTCGCCAACGACCTCTTCCCCATGACCCTCATGGGCCTGTGCGCCGAGGTGAAGAAGGTGAAGGCGCTCGAGATCCTCGACTACCTCAACTACACCGGTGCCTACGAGGACGAGATGGGCATCGGGCGCCCGCCCGAGTTCACGCCCCTCCTCGAGCACACCGACATCCTCGTCATGTCCTGGGGCGGGACGGTGCCGATGATGGCGCACGCCGTCGGCATCGAGCTCGATGCGATCACGACCACCTGGGAGAAGTGGGTCACCGACGCCCCCATCACCACCGCCAAGGGCGTGATCCACCCGGGCGAGGTGGCGGCGATCCACTTCACGATCGACGGGATGTACAAGGGCGAGCCCCGCATTTGCCTCGAGCACATCAACCGCGTCGGCACCGGTGCCGCGCCGGACTGGCCCCGCGGCACCCAGGACGACGTCTACCGGGTCGAGATCGAGGGCACGCCGTCCATCACCCAGGAGACCGCCTTCCGCTTCACCGACGGCAGCGGGCGCGACGCCGCGGCGGCGGGCTGCCTCGCCACCGGGCTCCGGGCCCTCAACGCGGTGCCCGCCGTCAACGACCTGCCGCCCGGGTGGGCCACCGCGCTGGATCTGCCGCTCATCCCGGGGGCGGGCACCATACGCTGACGCCACACTGAACCCCCGCCCACGGAGGCCGGGGTGTAACTCCGGGACCCCCATTCCGTCAGAGCCGTGATGGAAGGGGTACCTCGCGCCGTGACGGCATCATGACAAACGCCGGCCAGCCTTCCCGAGGGGGGCAGCCCCGCGCCGGGTCACGGCCGGGACTCGGGTCCTTCTCCCCGGACCGCAACGCCCCGAGCGCCTTCCCGCCGATCGCCTCCTACGCCTTCATCTCGGACTGCGAGGTCAACGCGCTGATCGCCCCGAGCGGGAACATCGAGTGGATGTGCGTGCCGCGTCCCGACTCGGCGTCCATCTTCGGCGCCATCCTCGATCGCAGCGCAGGCGGGTTCCGCGTCGGTCCCGCCGACCAGATGGTCCCGACCGGGCGGCGCTACCTGCCGGGCTCCATGGTGATGGAGACGACCTGGGGGACCGACGGCGGCTGGCTGGTCGTGCGCGATGCACTGCTCATCGGGCGCTGGCGCCACACGACGGAGCGCTCGGCGGTGTTCAGCCGCGTGCCGACGGACTACGAGGCGGAGTCGGTGCTGGTGCGGACGCTGCACTGCATCAGCGGGACGGCCGTCGTGACCGTGGACTGCGAGCCCGTGCTCGGCTACGGCCGCCACCCGCTCACCTGGTCCTACGCCGGGGACGACTACGGGTCCGTCGTCGGCGTGGCGGACGGGTCCGACCCGACCATCTGCCTCACGAGCGACCTGCGGCTCGGTTTCGAGGGCCGCCGCGCCCGGGCCCGGGTCGCCATGCGCGCCGGCGAAAAGGCCTTCGTGGCGCTCACCTGGTCCGGGGCGACGGCGCCGACCACCTACGAGGAGGCGGACGAGGCGGTCAACCGCACCGCCGACTTCTGGCGGCGCTGGCTGTCCCACGGCTCGTTCGCGGATCACGAGTGGGCCCCGGCCCTGCAGCGCAGCGCGCTCACCCTCAAGGGCCTGTCCTACGCGCCCACCGGGGCCCTGCTGGCGGCGGCGACGACGTCCCTGCCCGAGACGCCGGGCGGCGAGCGCAACTGGGACTACCGCTACACCTGGATCCGCGACTCCACCTTCATGCTCTGGGGCCTCTACACCCTCGGGTTCGACTGGGAGGCCAATGACTTCTTCTGTTTCATCTCCGACGTGGCGTCCGCCACGACCGACCTGCAGATCATGTACGGCGTCGGGGGGGAGCCCGAGCTCAAGGAGGAGACGCTCGACCACCTCTCGGGCTACGAGGGGGCGCGACCGGTGCGCGTCGGCAACGGCGCCTTCGACCAGCGCCAGCACGACGTGTGGGGCGCCGTCCTCGACTCGCACTACCTGCACACCAAGTCGCGCGACTCCATGCGCGAAAGCGACTGGCCGCTGCTGACCCGCCTCGTCGAGGCGGCGCTCGAGCACTGGCGCGAGCCGGACCGCGGCATCTGGGAGGTCAGGGGCGAGCCGCAGCATTTCACGTCGTCCAAGGTGATGTGCTGGGTGGCGGCCAACCGGGGCTCGCGGCTGGCCCGCCTGCACGGCGACGAGGAGCGGGCCGAGCGCTGGAGTGCGGCGGCCGACGAGATGCACGCCGACATCTGCGAGCACGGCGTCGACGAGCGCGGGGTCTTCGTCCAGCACTACGGCACCACCGCCCTCGACGCCTCGCTGCTGCTCATGCCGCTGGTCCGCTTCCTGCCGGCCAGCGACGAGCGCGTGCGCAACACGGTGCTGGCGATCGCCGACGAGCTGACCGTGGACGGGCTGGTGCTGCGCTACAAGGTGGAGGAGACCGACGACGGCCTGAGCGGCGAGGAGGGCACGTTCGCCATCTGCTCGTTCTGGCTCGTGTCCGCCCTGGCCGAGATCGGCGAGCACGACCGGGCCCGCAGCCTGTGCGAGAAGATGCTCTCCTTCGCCAGCCCGCTGGGGCTCTACGCCGAGGAGATCGACCCGCGCTCGGGCCGCCACCTGGGCAACTTCCCGCAGGCCTTCACCCACCTGGCGCTCATCAACGCCGTCATGCACATCATCCGGGCCGACGCGCGCGCGACCGGCGCCCCGAGCGATGAGCACGGCACGATGAACACCGCGCGATGAGCTTCTTCGACTACCCCGGCACCGGCGGCCAGACGGCGACGGACGAGGCCGCCGAGACCTTCCTGCCCGACGCCACTGATGCGGACTGGGCCGTGCTGCTTCGGCACTGCCGGCGGCGCAACGTCGCCGCCGGCGAGGCGGTCATCGCCGCGGACGGGACGGAGCGCTCGCTCGTGTTCGTGGTCGAGGGCACGCTCGATGTGCTCGCGCCCACCTCGGGGCGCCGCACCCGCCTGGTCAGCACCGTCGGCCCCGGCAGCGTGCTCGGGGAGATCTCGTTCTTCGACGCGGCGGGACGCTCCGCCCTCGTCAAGGCCAGGACGGACGGGGAGGTCGCCGAGCTGAGCCACGCCGACTTCGAGGCGCTCGCCCGGGAGGCGCCGGGGCTGTCCCGGCAGATCCTTTTCGACCTCGGACGGACCCTGGCTCGCCGCCTGCGGGCCACGACCCAGCGCTCGATCTAGCAAGGAGCAAAAGGAGCACCGCCATGGCCGCGCCCCCCGTCATCGAGATCCGAGAGCCCGGGCAGCCGGTGCGGCGGGTGACACTCGATCGGGCGATCGAGGTCGGCCGGGAGTGCGACGGCGAACTGGTGAGCGACCCCGGGGTCTCGCGCCGGCACCTGAAGTTGGTCCCCAGCCCCACGTCGCTGTCCGTGGTCGATCTCGGCAGCGCCAACGGGACGTCGAAGAACGGCCACCCGGTCACGAGCCGGACCACCCTCGAGCAGGGCGACATCGTCCGCCTCGGCGACACCGAGATCGTGGTGCTCGCCCGCCCGGTCGTGGCCAAGCCGGTGGCCGGCTCCCGGGGGACGGTCATGATCCGGACGCTCGGGCCGGTCGCCATCCCCAAGCCCCCGCCGCCCAAACCCGTCGAGGTGGCGCCGAGTCAGGGCAGCAAGCTGCGAGACCGCGTGCTCGGCGTCGGGACGGAACCGGACCAGCCGGTCTTCCCCAACTTCATGGAGCTGCCGCGCCACATCCCGGTGCCGGTGTGGCAGGTCATCCGCTGGCTCAGCATCGCCACCTACGTGGCGCTCGTGGTCGCGCCTGTTCATCCGTCCCGCCGGCGGCGAGTTCGCCTTCTTCAAGGTGATCGTGCCGCTGCTGCCCATCCTCTTCTTCGTCGCGCCCGGCCTGTGGCGCAACATCTGCCCGCTGGCCGCCTCCAACCAGACGCCCCGGGTGCTCGGCTTCACCCGCGGCCTGACGGTGCCGGACTGGTGGTCCCGGTACGCCTACGTCGTCGCCATCCTCTTGTTCTTCGGGATCACCGGCGCCCGCCTCGTGCTGTTCAACACGAGCCCGAAAGCGACCGGCGTGCTGCTCGGGGTCACCATCGTCACGGCCTTCACCTTGGGCTTCATGTTCAAGGGGAAGAGCGGCTGGTGCTCGAGCATCTGCCCGCTGCTGCCCCTGCAGCGCGTTCTACGGGCAGACGCCGTTCGTCACCGTGCCGAACAGCCACTGCAACCCGTGCGTGGCCTGCACGAAGAACTGCTACGACTTCAACCCGCGGGTGGCCTACCAGGCGGACATGCACGACCCCGACCCCGGCTGGAGCGCCCCGCGCAAGGTGTTCGTCGGTGCCCTCCCCGGCTACGTCCTCGGGTTCTTCCTGCTGATCGGCAACACCGACCTCTCCAAGACCCAGATCATCGAGCGCCTGGCTCTCTTCTTCCTGGGCAGCATCGGCACGTTCTTCGTCCTCGACGCCATCGTGCCGTTGAGCACGCCGATGCTCGCCGCCCTCTACGGCGCGGGGGCCATCAGCCTCTTCTACTGGTACGGCAGCCCGGTCGTGCAGGAGTCGCTCAAGACGATCACCGGGACCGACATCACCTGGATCCGCTGGCCCATCCGCATCGTCGTCTTCGCGCTGGCGCTGCTCTGGCTCGTGCGCACCCGGGTGGTGGAGAAGAAGTACGAAGTCGAGGCCGGGCTCGTCGTCGCCACGCCCATCAAGCTCAGCGCCAAGGGCGCCAAGGCGCTGCAGGGCGAGGCGGAGGCCCCGGCGGCCGACCTGGTCGACGGTGCGCTTCGAGCCCGACGCCAAGGAGGTGGGCGCCGAGGCCGGCCTGAGCCTGCTCGAGGTGTGCGAGCGCAACGGCCAACCCATCGAGGCGGGATGCCGCATGGGGGTGTGCGGCGCCGACCCCATCGCGGTGCTCGAGGGCATGGACCGGATCAGCGCGCCCGAGGAGGAGGAGCGCAACACCCTGCGCCGGCTCGGGTTCGCCGAGAGCACCCGCATGGCCTGCTGCGCGCGCCTGCAGTCGGGCCCGGTGACGATGGCGCTCACCCCCGAGCCCGGGGACGCCAGCGCCGAGACGCCGACCGAGTACGACCATTCCATCGCCAGCGTGGTGGTCATCGGCAACGGCATCGCCGGCGTGACCGCAGCCGACTTCATCCGCCGCGGCCATCCCGACTGCGAGATCCACGTCGTCGGCGGCGAGTCCCACGTCCTCTACAACCGCATGGGCATCTCCCGCCTCGTCTTCGGTCGCTCGGCCATGCAGGGCCTGTACCTGCTGGGGGAGGAGTGGTACGACGAGCACGACATCACCGCCTGGCTCAACACGGTGGCGACGCGCATCGACCTGCCGACCAAGCGGGTGTTCCTCGGCACGGGCGACACGCTGTCCTTCGACCGCCTCGTCCTCGCCATGGGGAGCTCGAGCACGGTGCCACCGATCCCGGGCTTCGAGAAGCAGGGGGCTTTCGTGATGCGCCAAGCCGGCGACGCCATGGCCATCCGGGCCTACGCCCAGCAGAACGGCGCCCGCCACGCAGTGGTGGCCGGCGGTGGGCTCCTCGGCCTCGAGGCGGCGCACTCGCTGCTCGAGCTCGGCCTCGACGTCACCGTCCTCGAGCGCGGCAAGCGGCTCATGTCGAAGCAGATCGACGAGCGCGCCAGCGAGCTGGTCGACGAGTACTTCCAGGCCATCGGCCTGCACGTCGCCTACGGGGCGGAGACCGACTTCCTCGAGGGCGGGGACGCGGTGGACGGGGTGCGCCTGAAGGACGGGCGGCTGCTGCCCTGTCAGGTGTTCCTCGCCGCGGTCGGCATCAAGCCGAACGTGGAGCTGGCCACCGAGGCGGGCATCGAGGTCAACCGGGGCATCGTCGTGGACGATCGCATGGCGACGTCGGTACCGGGCGTCTACGCCGTCGGCGACGTGGCCGAGCACAACGGCATGGTGCTCGGGCTGTGGCCGATCGCGGCCAAGCAGGGTGAGGTGGCGGCGATGAACGCACTCGGCGGCGAGGAGACCCTCACGGCGGAGGTGCCCGCCTGCATCCTCAAGGGGGCCGGCATCGAGCTGTCCTCCATCGGACGAATCGATCCCGAACCGGGCGACGAGCTCATCGTGATCGACCACCCCGAGGAGCGCTCCTACCGCCGCATGGTCGTCTCGAACGGGAAGGTCGTCGGCGGGGTCGTCCTCGGGCACCACCCCGAGGACTTCTCGGCCATGCTGGCCGCGGTCAAGAAGGAGACCGAGGTCGATCGCGCCATGCTGGTCTCTCTGCGCGCGGGCGAATGGGGAGTGCTGAAGCGATCGCTGGCTCAGCCCCTCGCCAACGCCTGACCCGCCCGGCCCGACCCGACCTGACCCGACCGACCCACCCGGCGCTCAACCGGGCGCGGTGATCGCCCCCTCGCCGATGGTGGCCGTCTGGCCGAGTGGCGCCACGCCGTAGATCTTCACCCGACCCGTCCGCCCCTTGACGTCCACCTCCGCCGGCTCGGTGAAGGAGAAGCGGTCGGCGGTCAACGCGTGCACGGGGTCGGTGACGACGACGTCGGACCACCCGGCCCGGCCGGCGAGACCCGAGAGGCGGAAGGTCACGTTGGTGGCGTCGCCCAGCACGGTGACCATGGCTCCGGTCATGAGACTCACGGCCGCCGGCCCCGACCCGACACCGAAGCCCATCCGGGCCGGCCGTCCCTCGGGGTCGCGCAGGGTGAGGGACGGCGCGATCTCGTGGACCCGGGCCGTGGCCTCGAGGGCGAAGCTCACCGCGGACGCGGCGGCGCCGGGGTCGGCGCCGATTTCCCAGGTGGCGAAGAATGCATCCCCCACGTAGTTGCTCAGCGTGCCGCGGTGGACGCCGAGCAGGGCGCGCAGCTCCTTGTACAGCTGGTCGATGCCCTCGAGCAGCTGGACCTCGCCGGTGTACTCGGAGATGGTCGAGAACGAGATGATGTCGCCCACCACCATGACGAGCTCGGTCATGGCCACGTCCCGCACGGTGGACTTGGCGTCGATCCCGGCGGCGGCCGAGAAGTGGCGAGATAAGAACTTGAACTCCACGGGCCCGACCCGGACCCAGTCGTCCGGCATGATCCGGGTGGGCACGGAGCGCTCGATCCGGGACCCGTTCAGCCGCGTGCCGTTGGTGCTGCGATCGATCAGCCAGGCCTGGTCCTGCTCCTTGTCGAGGCGCACCTCCATGTGGGTGCGCGACACCGACTCGTCGTCGATGACGAAGCGGTGGTCGTCGTCGATGCCGGCGCACTCCCGGCCGACGAAGAGGTGGTCGACGACGGGGATCGAGCGCTCGTCCTCCGTTCCGGGCCAGGCGACCAGGTAGGCCAGGACCCCGCCCGCCGTGGCGTCGGTCACGTGTCCGCCGTCACCACGTAGGTGAAGACGATGTCGCCCACCCGCAGGCTCCACTCCGGCGGGAGCGTCACCGCGTCGGCGCCGATCCGGGTCCACTCCTCGTCGCCCGGGCCGGCGATGTACGTGCCGTTCAACGAGTTGGCGTCGCGCACCTGGACCTCGCCGTCGTGCACGGCGAGGTGGCTCTGGACCCGCGAGATCAGGTTGCCCTCGTCGCTGAGCCGGATGGGGGTGGCGAGGCCGTCGGCGACGGCGGGGTCGATCTCGGGCTCCCGCCCGAGGACGTAACCCCGGTCGAGCGGGATGCGCATCCCGTCGGCGCCGACCAGGAACCCGACCGGCCTGGTCACGAACACCGTGGCGTTGGCCGGTACTGCACCCTGTGCCGGTGCGTCGGCGGCCGGCTGCGGCTCCGCTTCCGGCTGCGGCTCTGCAGGCGCCGTGTCGGCGGAGGGGACGATGGTGGCCCGGGCACCGGTTCCGACCGGCGGCGCGGTTGCCGGCGCAGCCGCCGGCTCCGGAGCAGCGGGTGGTTCGGGCGCAGCGGCTGGCTCGGGCGCAGCGGCTGGCTCGGGAGGAGCAGTTGGTTCGGGAGCAACAGCCGACTCAGGAGCGGGACTTGGCTCGGGAGTCGCTGCCGGCTCGGGCGCGGAAGCGGGCGCCTCCACCGCCATCTCCTCCGGCACGGCGGCCGGCGCCTCGGTCGGCCGGGCCTCCGGTGACGACATCGTCGGCGGACCGCCGTCTGACTCGGTTGGCCGCTCGCCTGCCGAGCCCGCCGGGGTCAGGACGAAGCCGCTGCCCGGCACCCGACCCGCCCGCAGGTCGGACCTCGGATCCGCCTTGACCGGGGACTCCCCGCTTCCCACACTCAGCAGCTGGACCGGCGCCCGGGCGATGTGATCGACCCAGGTGACGGCCTGCTGGCCCGAGATCCACTCGCTGCCTTCGGCGCCGGTGATCTCCGCCCACACGTGGCCGTGCAGGAAGACGACCATGGTGTCCTCCAAGGGCGCCACGACACCGAACGGGGGCACCGCCCCCGCAGCACGTGCGGCCACGACGGCGGCCAGCCGGGTGGCGATGGCTGGCCCGGGGTCCCCGGAGTCGGCTGCGGCGGCCTCGACCGCCTCCAGTACCTCTTCCACGGCCGCTTCGGGTGCGTCCGTCCGTGCGACGAGCACGACGCAGTCGCCGAAACGTGCGACCAGGCCGTCCCCCTGCTCGACACTGACATGTGGCTGGTGGTCGACCACAGCGTGCCCTTTCCTCGTCCTCGCCCCATTATCGCAGGCAACCATCGTTTTGCCACCGGGGACCACCGCGCTGGTTCTGCCGCTCATCGGCGCGGCGGGCACCATCCCCCTAGGGTGTGGCGTGGACGCCTGGCAGATCCAAAGGCTCGGCCCACCCGGCCACGTGCTCCGGCGTGTCGACGTGGACGAGCCGGTTCCGGGCCCGGGGGAGCTTCGGCTGCGCGTGCGCGCGGCGGGGATCGGGCTCCCCGACGCGCTCATGTGCCGCGGGTCGTACGCGTTCTCCCCGACGCTCCCCTTCGTCCCTGGTCAGGAGGTGTGTGGCACGGTGGACGCCGTGGGTCCGGGAGTCGACCTGCCCCTCGGCGCGCGGCTCATGGCGGTCACGAACTTCTTCGACGGTCGCGGCGGGTTCGCCGAAGCGACGATCGCCCGGTCGGACAACGCCTTCCGGGTGCCCGACGACATGCGTGACGAGGATGCCGCAGCGTTTCGGATCGGCTACTCGACGGCCATCATCGGGCTCGTGCGTCGGGGGGCGGTGCAGCCGGGCGAGTGGCTGCTGGTGCTCGGCGCCGGAGGCGGCTCCGGCCTCGCTGCCATGCAACTCGGGGCCGCGCTCGATGCGCGAGTCATCGCGGTCGTGGCGGGTGAGGCGAAGCGGGTGCTGTGCACGTCGTCGGGCGCCGAGGTCGTGATCGATCGCACCGCAGATTCCGTCCCCGACGCAGTGATGGACGCGACAGACGGCCACGGGGTCGATGTCGTCTACGACCCCGTCGGTGGAGCCTTCGCCGGGTCGATGGTGCGGTGCCTGGCGCCCGGAGGGCGACTGCTCGCCGTCGGGTTCGCCAGCGGGCACTGGGTGGACCCCGATGTGTCTGAGCTCGTCCTTCGCAACGCGTCGATTGTCGGTGTCTACGCCGGCTCCCAGACGCGTGCCGAGGCCGAAGCCGATCACGAGCAGCTGCTCGGGCTCGCGTCCGGCGGCAAGCTCGGCCGCGCCACGCGAGTGGTGTCGTTCGATGCGGTTGCCCGACGCGCTGGACACCGTGGACCGGGCCGAGGCCGTCGGCAAGCTGGTCGTGGAAATCGGACTCTCCTGACTGATCGACACCGGCGATGCACGGTGCGAGACTGCGCCGGGTCGTTTGGACGAAAGGGTCGATGCAATGGCCGAACGTGACGGGTCGACGGACGTGGATGTCGTCGTGGTGGGCGCCGGCTTCTCGGGGCTCTACCTCCTGCACCGGCTGCGGACGCTCGGGTTCACGACCAGGGTCATCGACTCGGCCGGCGACGTGGGGGGGACGTGGTACTGGAACCGGTACCCCGGTGCTCGATGCGACATCCCGACCACCGACTACACCTACAGCTTCGACCCCGAGCTCGAAGCGAGCGTGGACGTGGTCGGAGAAGTACGCCACCCAGCCCGAGATCCTCTCCTACCTGCGCTTCGTCGCCGACCGCTACGACCTCCGCCGCGACATCAGCTTCTCGACGAGGGTCACGTCGGCCGCCTGGGACGAGATCCGCGGCACGCTGGCGGTGCGGACCGATCAGGGCGAGGAGATCACGTGCCGGTTCTACGTCATGGCCAGCGGGTGCCTGTCGCTCCCGAAGGCACCCGAGATCGCCGGGCACGACCGCTTCCGTGGCGAGGTGTACTTCACGAGCACCTGGCCGCACGAGGGTGTCGACTTCACCGGCAAGCGGGTCGCCGTGATCGGCACCGGGTCGTCGGGCATCCAGTCGATCCCGCTGATCGCCGAACAGGCCGACCAGCTCACCGTCTTCCAGCGCACGGCGAACTTCTCCATACCCGCTCGCAACGGGCCGCCGTCGCCGGAGCGGCTGGCAGCGATCGAGACGGACCGGGCCGCCTACCGCGGCGAGGCCAAGGTGTCGCGCGCCGGTGTCCCGACCGAGGTCACCGACATCGCCGGCGCCTGGGCGACCGACGAGGTGCGGCGGGAGCGCTTCGAGGCGGCCTGGGAGACCGGCGAGCTGATCGGGATCCTCGGCGTGTTCAACGACATCCTGTCGAACCCGGTTTCCAACGAAATCGTCGCCGAGATGATCCGCGAGAAGATCCGCGCCACCGTGGTGGACCCCGAGACCGCCGAGGCCCTCTGCCCCAAGGACCACCCCTTCGGATCGAAGCGACCGTGCCTCGATACCAACTACTTCCAGACCTACAACCTGCCCCACGTCCGGCTGGTCGATCTGCGCACGCACCCGATCGTCTCCATCACCGAGTCGGGGATCGACACCACGGACGAGACCTTCGAGTTCGACGCGATCGTGTACGCCACGGGCTTCGACGCCATGACCGGACCGGTGGTGGCCGTCGACATCAGGGGCCGTGACGGCGTCTCCCTCAGGGAGAAGTGGGCGGACGGACCGTCCACCTACCTCGGCCTGACCACGGTCGGCTTCCCCAACTTCTTCACCATCACGGGGCCGGGCAGCCCGTCGGTGCTCTCCAACATGGCCGTGTCCATCGAGCAGCACGTCGACTGGGTCGCCGGCTGCTCGAACGACCTCCGCGCCCGCGGCTTCGACACCATCGAGCCGACGCCGCTGGCCGAGGCGGGGTGGAACCAGCACGTCGACGACGGCGCGTCCATCACGCTCTACCCGACGGCCGACTCCTGGTACATGGGGGCGAACGTGCCGGGCAAGCCGCGGGCCTTCCTGCCCTACGTCGCCGGCGTCGACACCTACCGCGCCACCTGCGACGAGGTCGTGGAGCGGGGCTACCTGGGCTTCACCCTCGCCGGGCCGGCCGGGTCGCAGTGCAACGACGGGGTGATCCGACGGCTGCAGGTGGACGTGGCCCTGCTGATCAAGACCCTGGACGAGCTGGACCTTCCCCCGCTGGAGTCGCTGCCGGCCGAGGACGCCCGGGCCCTCATGCAGGCCATCGAGTCCGTGCGGCCGCCCGGTCGCGAGGTGGGCGAGGTCGTCGACGGCCTGCTCCTTGGTGCCGACGGGGAGCTGGCCTACCGGCTCTACCGGCCGCCCACCGCGGGTCCCCACCCGGTCGTCGCCTACTTCCACGGCGGAGGGTGGGTGCTCGGCAGCCTGGACTCCGACGATCCGTTCTGCCGCGACCTGTGCCTCGGCTCCGACGCCGTGGTCGTGTCGGTGAACTACCGGCACGCGCCCGAGTCCCGCTTCCCGGCGGCGGCCGACGACGCGTTCGCCGCCGTGCAGTGGATCGCCGCCCATGCCGCCGAGCTCGGGGGTATGCCCGATCAGCTGGCGGTGGCGGGTTGGAGCGCGGGCGCCAACATCGCGGCCGTCGCCTGCCAGCTGGCCCGGGACGCGGGCGGACCCCACATCGTCGGCCAGCTGCTGCTGACACCCGTCACGGACGGCGCCATGACCACGGCGTCCTACGAGGAGAACGGTCTCGGCTACGTCCTCACCGCGCCGTTGATGCGGTGGTTCTGGGAGAACTACGCCGACCCCGCCGACCGCAGCGACCCGAAGGCCTCGCCGTTGCGGGGCGACCTGTCGAACCTCCCTCCGGCCCTGATCGTCACGGCCGAGTTCGACCCGCTGCGCGACGAGGGCAGGGCCTACGCCGAGGCGTTGGCCGCCGCAGGCGTCCCGGTCCAGCACGCTCGAGGGCCGGGGCCAGATCCACACGTCCTTGACCATGACCGACGTCCTCCCGTCGAGCGTCGATCTGCGGGCCCGGATGGGCGAGGCCCTCCGCGGCTTCTTCCGGGCGGCCGTCCCCGCCTGACCCGCGACCGGCCAGCACCTTTCCCCATGGCGTCCGCCCCGTTCGCGCCAGGTTCGGTGTCCATACGGCTGTACCCCCACAACGAGCTTCCCGCCGGCGCCATCGTCAGCGAGCTCTGCGCGCAGGCCGAGCTCGCCCTCGGCGGCGGATTCGACGGGGTCATGACCAGCGAGCACCACGGTGGCTTTGCTGGATACATGGCGCAACCGCTCCAGATGGCCTCCTTCGTCCTGGAAACGCACCCGACGGGGTGGGCCGCCGCGGCACCGCTTCTCCTCCCGCTTCGATCCACGGCACTGGTCGCCGAGGAGGTCGCGTGGCTCCGGGCCCGTCACCCCGATCGCGTCGGTCTGGGAGTGGCCGCCGGGGCTCTGCCGCAGGACTTCGCGGCGGCCGGCGTCAGCCAGGCCGACGCAGTCGACCGCTTCAAGTCGGAGCTCCCTCGCCTGGTGGCGATGCTCCGGGGCGAGGATCTGGGTGAGCTCGAGGGAGATCCGGCGCTCCTCGCCTGCCGACAGGCTCCGGTCCCGGTGCTCAGCGCGGCGGTGTCCGTGGCCGCCGCCGTTCGGGCCGCCCGGTGCGGTGCGGGGATCCTGATGGAGGGAATGTCGACCCCCGCGAGACTCGCCCGCCTGACCCGAGCCTTCGACGAAGCCGGAGGCACGGGCGCCAAGGTCCTGATCCGCCGGGTGTGGCTCGGCCGCCCGCAGCCCGGGCTGATCGACAGCCAACGGGCCGTCTACGAGAGCTACGCCCCGGACTCGACCTCGTTTGGCGAGGACCAGACGATCGCGTCCGACGACCCGGACGAGATGGCGGAGCGACTCGCCGCCACCGCGACGGAGGTCGGCGCCGACGCGCTCAACCTCCGGATACAGCTCCCGGGCACGGCGCCCGAGCTGGTGCGCGAGCAGATCGAGCGGATCGGAGCCACCGTCGTTGCGCCACTGAGAAAGATCTGGCCGGCGCCGGCCGCCTGAGCCCCGCAACTCCGCACGCCCGCAGCTAGCGGATCGGGGTCCAGCCGCTGGAGAGGTGGTTCCCCCCGTCGACGTCCATGGTGATCCCCGTGATCTGCCGCGCGTCGTCCGACAGCAGGAAGCACACCGCGCCGGCGATGTCCTCGGCCTCGGTCAGCCGGCCCAGAGGGAGATTCGAGCCCGCGGCCGCACCCCCGTCCTTCTCCCACATGGGTCGGGTGGCAGTCGTCCGCACCAGCCCGGGGCTGACGGCGTTCACCCGGACCCCTTTGCCGGCCAGATCGGCGGCGATCGTGCGCGTCATGGCGTTGAGGGCGGCCTTCGCCGACGCGTAGGCCACCATGGCCGACGTCGTCTTGCGCGGCGAGCCGCTCGAGATGGTGACGACCGACCCGCCACCCTCCCCGAGCCCTCTGGTCATGGCCGCTCGGATCAACGCCACGGTCGGCCATGTGTTGAGCCGGATCGTCTCGAGGAGTTGCGCCTCGCTGATGGTGTCGAACGACAGCGGGTAGGGCGCGCCGCCCACGGTGCCGACGACCAGGTCGATGCGGCCGAACGCCGCCACGGCCCGGTCGGTGAGCTCTTCCACCGCCGGTTCGGTGTCCATGGACCCGACGACGCCGACGACGTCGAGTCCCTCGGCGCGCAGGGCTTCCTCCGTCGCCGCGACCCGGTCCGCGTCGCGACCGTTGACGACCACCGAGGCGCCCTCCCGTGCCAGGCGGAGCGCGCAGGACCGGCCGATGCTCGGATCGGCGGTCGAACCCGTGACGACGGCCACCCGGCCGGAGAACCGTCCGTCGACACCGACCGCGACCGTCACGCGGCGCGCTCGATCATGAACGGCACCAGGCCGGCGATGAACCGGCGCGCCGGGGAGTCGTCGAGGCCGGCGAAGGCGGCGTCCATGGAGGTCAGGGCCGAGCGGGCGACGCCGGCGGCGAACTCGGCGGCGAACGCGATGCTCCCGTAGGTCATCATGAGCTCGAAGACCCGAGCGACGTCCTGCGTGCGGTCGCTCGGACCGGCGCCCGGCCGAGATACGCCACGAGCCAGCGCCGGTCGGCCGGGCGCGCGCTGGCCAGGAGGTGGATGAGCATCAGCGTCCGCTTCCCCTCCAGTAGGTCGCCGAGGCGCCTCCTTGCCGTAGAGACCCGGGTCCCCGACGAGGTTGAGGATGTCGTCGCGGATCTGGAAGGCCGCACCGAGGTGGAACCCGAACTCGATCATCGGATCGAGCTCGGCCGTTCCCCGCGAACCGATCAGCGCGCCGACCCGGAGGGGGAGCACCGTCGTGTACCAGCACGTCTTCTTCATGATGAGGTCGAGGTAGTCGTCGGGCTCCAGGTCGGTGCGGTTGTCCCTGCACCAGCCGAGCTCGAGCGCCTGCCCGGCGACCGTCTGGCCGCTCATGAAGTCGAACTCCACCATGATGCGGTCGGCGAGGCGCGGGCCGAGCAGATCGATGTTCTCGCGCAGCGTCGCCATCGCCTGCAGGGCGAGGCCGTCACCGGCGTTCAGCGCGAGCGGCGTGCCGTACCGCCGGTGGAGGGTGGGCTCGCCCCGCCGGAGCAGGCTGCGCGTCCTCGATGTCGTCGTGGATCAGGAACGCGTTGTGGAGCAGCTCGATCGCGACGGCCGAGGGCAGGGCGTCGTCGAGCGGGCCGCCGAAGGTCTCGCAGGTGGCCAGGCAGAGGCTGGGGCGCAGGGCCTTCCCACCGCGGGTCGGGTAGTCGCTCATCGGCACCGCGAGATACGGCTCGTGTTCCACGCTCGCAAAGCGCCGGCGCAGGTCGTCGGCGACGATGGCGCCGTAGCGGGCCAGACCGGCCCCCGGTTCCGTCACCGTCGTCACGATGGCTTCGTCGCGGCCGGCACCACCCGTGCACGCGAGCGGGAACACGACGTCGGGCAGGCCGTCGACCAGGAGCTGTCCGTGGTACGTGCCCGGCGGGTGCGTCCTCCCCGACGGCCACGGTGACGAGAAGCTGGCGGCTGGCGCCGGCTTCGAGGCGATCGATCTTCTCGGGTGCGCACGTCACGGCGCTCGCCGGCAGTGACACCCCGCTGTGGCTGGCCAACCCCGGGCACCACGCCCGTAGGGCGACCGCCGCCGAGGCCGTCGTGTTGTGCAGCCACAGGTGGGCACTCGCCCGGCCGCCGGGTGCGACGTCGGGCAGGCGGAGGAGGTCGCCCTGCTCCGCAGCGGGGGGCTCCCACCAGCGCGTGGGGTCGAACCATCGGGAGGCGTCGAGGAACCCCAGGGCGGCCTCGTTGAGCTGACCGAGCATCCCGACGTAGGCCGCGGCCGCCCGTTGCATGTCGGACTGCGCGGCCCGCATGGAGCGCTCCGATCCCCACGATCCCCGACGAGCCGTACGCCCGCCCGCCTCCGCCACCCCCTCCGCCGCCAGGATCGCCGTTCCGGCGCTTCCGTTCCCCCTCTGCCGTTGGTCGTTGCGAACTGGTCGAAGATCTCGACGAAGCGCTCGACGATGGTCCGCGCCGCCTCGAACCCGAGGTCCTGCACCTCGCGCGCCAGGCGCGCGGCCTCGGCCGCGCCCGGAGGGAACGGGTCGCGGTCCTGGCCGCTCACGAGCCCACCCGCTGCCGGCGCCCGCCAGCTGCTCTGCGACCGCCTCGGCCGCCAGCTGGCCCGATCGGGTCGCCGCCTCCACGCACCCGGCGTTCAAGCCGTTGTCCGTCCAGTCACCGGCCACCGCGAGGTTGACGAAGCCGGTGCGCCCCGGGTGCAGGCGGTACTGATCCGTGCCCGGCAGCGATTGCACGTACAGATCGGAAGGGTCCATGTTCGCCCGCCAGTACTGACTGTCCAGCCGACCGGGGCCGGATGCGTCCCCGGCGGCGTGCCGTCGCACAGCAGCGACCACCGGAACCCGTCGGCGTCGACTGCGGCCGGCCAGAGCGTCGCCACGTCGCGGTCCAAGAAGGTGCGCGCCCGCGCCCGCACGGCCCTGGCCTCCGCCTCCATGTCGGGTCCACCCTCACCGGGGTGCGACGTCGCGAGGACGCTGCAGAAGTAGGCGATCGTCTTGGGCCGGTCCGCCTCGGGCCAGTCCTCGACCGCTACGAGATGCGGCATCGACGCCCAGGTGTCGAACGGCGTGACGAAGCCACTCACCGTGATCCCCGGGGGACCGGACCAGCCGAGCGCCTGCTCGTCCTCGGCCAACCAGAGCTGGACGGCCTGGGTCGCCACCGTCCCCACGTGGTCGACCATCGACCGCCAGGCGGGCGCCGCCGCCACGAGGTCGCCGCAGACGTGCGGCACCATCCCGAGCGAGATGGCGAACACCACGACGTCGAAGTCCCTCCCCACCTCCAGCGTGCGCCGGCCGACGTCGCGGCGCGGCGACCAGAACGACTCGAGGTCGACGTCGTGCGGCGCGGAGGTGGCGCGCAGCTGCGCGCCGAGCGGCGCGTCGGGCCAGCACGGGAGGCCCTTCACCCGGATCAGCGGATCGTAGGCGTCGACGCTCTCGGCGAGCTCGGCCTGGATCCCCACGTCGACGGCGGCGATCGACCGCCCGTCGTCGCTCAGCCTGAGCGCGTCGACGCGGTGGAAGAATTGGAACTCGACCCCGCGCTTCCGCAGCACCTCGTACAGGGGAGCGAAGATCACCTCCCCCATGCCCGCCTGCATCTTCCAGAACAACGCGCCCGAGTACCCGAGGAGCATCCTGGTGGCCAGCTCCAGCCCGAGGCCGGCGCTGAAGCGGGGGCGGGCGGGATCGCCGTCCTCGTAGCCGAAGACGAGGTCGTACATGCCCCGGAGGATCGGGGACTCCAGCGCATCGGGGTCGATGCCGTGCCCGAGCAGCCAGTCGCGATAGTCGAGGTGGTTGATGGCGCCGAAGCCTTCGGGGCGTGTGAGCAGCCCGTCGGCCATGATGCCGAACAGGTTCGCCGTCACCAGCTCCACCAGCTCGTAGCTGCGGCGGGCGGCCGTGTTGCGCGCGCAGCGCGTTGCGCAGGCCGTTCCGGACCGGCTCGATGAGGGAGGGCAGGGCACGCTCGAGGTCGCGGTTGCCGCTGCGCGACGTCGCTTGGCCCACGACCCGCTCGGCCCAGTTGAGCGGGAGCGTCAGGCCGATGAGGGCCGCACCTTGCACGGCGGCCGCCAGGGCTGCGGCCGGCGCCGCGGCGCGGGCGCGCGGCGCGGTCGGCGAGGTGCTGAGGCGGATGGAGCCGCCGTCGCCTGGTGCGGTGAGCGGGAGCGACGCGAAGAAGTCGACGAGGAGGCGGAGGGACCGCACCACGAGCTCGGCCACCTCCATCGGCGCCGATCCGGTGGTCCCACCACCGCCCGCACCGGGGCGCCCGCTGCCCGGGCTGAACTCCGCCACCCAGGGTTCCCACGTGCCGTCGTGCCGGTCCACCACGCCGACCAGGTTCGAGGGGGCGACTGCGTCGTCCCAGGTGCGCAAGGGACAGGACGGGTCCGACCCGCCGCGGTCGAGCTCGTCGTAGCACCGCCGCATGACGTCGAACGTGTGGTCGTAGTAGCCGAGCAGCACGTGGAGCCCGTGCTCCTCCACTCGGCCGTTGGGCCCCCTGCTGCTGGCCCCCTTGCCACCGAGACGCCAGCCTCGCTGGTAGACGGTGATGCGCTCGAACCGTTTGGTCCAGTCACCCTCGCTGAGCTCGAACGCGGTGGCCAGCGCACCCATGCCACCGCCCAGGATGGCCACCGATCCCCGCGCGCCGGTCACCTCAGACTCCGAGAAGGTCCAGCGCCTCGGGGAGTTCGGGGCTCGAGGAATTGGGTGGGAACCGCTCGAGCACGGCGCGGATCCGGTCGCTCCAATCCGGCGGACGAAGGTAGTGGGGAAGCCGGGCCAGATCGTTGGCGGCCCGTAACGCGAGGACGAGCGACCCCTGGGCGAGTCCGATCTCCACCGCGGCGACCAGGTCGGTGACCACCTCGTGCATCCGTTCGGGGTGGGCGACGGCGGAGATCTCGGCGCGCAGGCGCAGGAGGTCCGGCTGATGGACGAGCTCGCCCGAGGTCTTGGTCAGCTCAATGGCCTCTTCGACCGTGCGCAACGCCACGTCGGGGTCACCGAGGTAGTGGTGGTTCCGGGCGACGATGCCGAGGTAGGTCGGGCGGAACGCGCCGTGCCCGACGAGCTCCATGCCCTGTCCGAACATCTCGAGTTCCGCAGCGTCGCAGGGCTGGCCGACCTCGGGCACGAGCTTGTACTGCCCGCCGAGCAGCTGGAAGTACTCGAAGCGGCACCGCTCCCCGATCTCGATCGTGCGCCGCCCGAGCTCGCGCGCCTCTTCGAGGTCACCCGTCACCATGCGGACCCAGGCGAGATACACGGTGACGAAGGCAGAGCTGAAGGGTCCCGACGGGAACTCGAGGTCCTCCGCGCTGGCCAAGGCCCGCCGTTCCCATTGCGCGCTCTCCTCCGTGCAGCCCTGGAGTGCGGCGACGCACGCGAGGGCGACCGCCGTGACCGGCACGGGGTCGTGCGGGAGCGGCCACGAACGGGGACGACGCCGCGTCGACCGATCGCGATTGGTATCCCTCCCAGGCCTCGAGGAGCCAACGGTGCGCGTCGTCGAGGCGGCCCTGGTAGAAGGCGCCGTACCCCAGGCACGACTTGATCTCGGGCGCGAACCAGGCCGTCGCGGGTTCGTCGAGCACGGCGGTCAGGGGCTCGAGCACGACGCTGGAGGCGTCGACCGAGCCGCGCACCAGCAGGTAGCTCCAGATCCCGACCTGGGCCGGCATGATCTCGGGGCGGTCGGTGACCCTCCGGCAGATCTCCTCGGCGACCGTGAAGTCGTCGAACACGTCGGGGTACCCGTACCCGTAGAGGGAGCTCGTGCTGACGGTGCGTTGCATCCTGACCATGAGCTCGGTCAGGTCGCGCTCGTCGCTCGTCGGGCAACGTCGCCGCCAGCTCCAGCGCACGGTCGAGCAGGCGGCGCGCCTCGGTGTGGCTGGCCGTCGACTGCGCAGCCTGGGCCGCCTTGATGTAGGCCGGGATGGACTGGGTCATGTCGCCGGCCAGGTCGTAGTGGTGGGCCACGACGGCGAGATCCCCCGGTGAGGCCGGACGGCGACTCGAGCAGCTCCGCAATCCTGCGATGGGTCGCCTGCCGGGACGGCAGCAGTTGGGTCTCGTAGGCGGTGTCGCGCAGGAGCCCGTGCCGGAAGCGGTACCGCCCCAGCCGGATCTCGGCCACCCGGTCGATGATCTCGGCGTCCTCGAGACGGGCCAGCGCGTCGTCGACCGGCCGCCCGGCCAGCTGGCGCAACGGCTCCTCGTCGAATTCCCCGCCGAGGGCAGCGGCCAGCTGCGCCACGCGCAGGTCGATGCCCGGTGCCCGCAGGCGGGCAGTGAGGATCTCGTGGATGCGCGGCGGGAGCACCTCACCGCGCTCGACGTGACGGTGCTGCGGGTCAGTTCCTGCAAGAAGAGCGGGATGCCGGCGCCGCGCTCGACGATGAGCTCGGCCTGCGTCGCGTCCAGGCCACCGTCGGTCAGCGCGGCGACCAACCCCGCCGCCTCCTTGCCCTTGAGCGGCTCCAGCTCGATGTCGAGGACCGAGGCCCCCCACGGTGCGTCGAGCGCGTCCCGGCTGGTGATCAGGATCATGGTGCCGGGGACGCTCTCGGTCGCGAGCAGCCCCAACAGGTCGACGGTCGTGGGGTCGGCCCAGTGGAGGTCCTCGACCCAGACCAGGGTCGGCGTCGACGCCGCGGTGTGGGCGAGCCAGGCCACCAGGACCCGCAGGGTTTCGCTGGCGCAGTGCGAGCGCGTCCACCTGCGGGCGCGCCCACCGTCCGTCGGTCTCGAGCCCGAGCAGCGGGGCCACCAGCGGGAGGGCGTTGCCCTCGAGACCGGCGTCCGCCAGACGGGACTGCAGCTCGTTGAGCCGCTCCTCCGCTGGCTGGTCCGGGTAGAAGCCGAGCACCTGCTCGAGCATGCGCGCGATGGGCCACAACGCGACGTTGCCGTGATAGGGCGAACAGCTGGCCTCGAGCACGGCGCCACCCTCGACGTGCACGTGCGCCGCGAGCTCAGCCGCCAGCGCCGACTTCCCGATGCCGGCCACCCCCCGCACGACGACCACCGCCTCCTCGGGCCGCGTGGCGCCCGCGGCGTCGTGGACGAGATGCTTCCAGGTGTAGCGGAGACAGTCGGCTCTGACCCTGGCGTCCGACCAGAGCCACCGACTCGGGCAACCCGCGGCCCGGCGGTGCGGCACGGCCACGTTCGACCGCACGACCTGGTGCAGCTCCATCGGGCGGGCGATGCCCTTGAGCGAGCGCGACCCGATCGGCTTCAGCTCGAAATGCGGTTCGACGAGCTGCCTGCGTGGTGTCGCTGATGCAGCACGGTCCCGGGCTCGGCCTCGCCCTGCAGGCGCGCCGCGACATTGGGCGCCGAACCCGCGATGGCGGAGCCGTCGAGCACCCCGAGGCCAGCCCGGCGATCACGACGGTGCCCGAGTGGACGCCGACCCGGATGGCGGGCTCAATGTCGTGGCGACGGTGCAGCTCTATGGCGGCGTGCTCCATCCGCTCGACGAGCCGCAGCCCGGCCAGCACCGCGCGCCGGGCGTCGTCCTCGTGCGCGGTCGGGTAGCCGAAGCAGGCCACGACGCCGTCGCCCTGGAACTGGAGCACGCGGCCGCCCAGCTCCTCGATGGTCTCCGCCGCCACCCGGCGGTAGAGGACGAAGACGTCCTGGATGACCTCCGGCTCGGCCACGTCGGCCATGTCGGTCGACTGGACGATGTCGGCGAAGACCAGGCTGACGAAGGCCCGCTGGCCTCCGGGCAGGGAACGCTCGAGCGTCGCCCGCTCGAGCATGGACGAGGCACGCTGGTTCGGCGGGTCGACGGCGAGCACGTCGTTCGCCAGCTCGACGACGCGGTCCCAGGCGCCGATGGACGCGGCGGCGTCCATCGACGCCAGGAGGCGATCGATCAGCAGCGACAGCCGGTCCTCGGCCGACGCCGCGGGCTGTCCGTTCGGACGACGTCACGGTGTCCGCCTGCTCAGTCCTTCACGGGCTGGGCGTGGCTCACGTAGAAGAGGGCGGGGGCCTGCTTGCCGCCCGTGCCGGCGACGAGCGCGCCCTCGTAGAGGCCACACGGGCACCTTGCTGGTCTCCGCCTGGATCGTGACGTAGGCATTGCCGGCCTGCTCGATCACCGGCGGGGTGATCGTGAACTCGGAGGCCTTGATGGTCGCCGCCGTGCTGCCCGACCCGCGTGAGGTCCGAGATGCTCACCCGTGCCTTGTCCGATCCGGCCTTCACCATCAGCGTCGTGTGCTCGGTGGTGCGGGCGCTCCGTCCCGGATCGGCGCCGGCCGTCGGTCGCACGGTGACGTCGGCCCAGTTGGACATGCTCTCCATCCCCGCCTGCCAGGCGACCGACCAGTCGCGGGCGAGGCGCTGGAAGAGGCGGCTCGGTGTCGTTCGCGTAGTCCACCCGGCCGTACGTTGCCGGACCAGACCCGCTCGCTGACGTCGGTCGTGAAGGGGGCGTAGAAGTCCACCATGTCGGTGACGGTGCTGATCCACTGCTCGGCCACGCCGCCGGTGAACGCGGCGGCGCCCTCGGTCGGACCACGAGACCCTGGGGTCCGAGTCGCCGATCGAGCCGGGCTTCGGGTCTGACGTTGCCTCCGGCGGCCTGGACCTCGGCCACCTTGGTGGCGCGCTGGACCCAGAGGCTCCACTCGGGACAGACCTGTCGTGGCGACGTTGTTGAGCAGGGTGTCGGTGAACCCGACGACCTTGAGGGCCTTGACGTGGCGGCGGCCGCCGACGTCGGCCGCCATGAGGTAGCCGCGGTCGACCTGGAGCATGTCCCCGACGCTGCGGTCGAGGTCGTAGCGTCGATGGCCGCCCACGCCTCGGTCGACTTGAACTCGCAGCGCAGCTCGGTCTCGAGCCGGTGGCCGCCGATCTCGACGACCTCGAGGTAATTCGAATGGGTCTGCTTGGCCGGTGTCCTGCGTCGGGCGCAGGTCGACCGAGCCGATCGGCCGCATCTCCTTGAACATCTCGCCGCCCCACTCCGGCCAGTGGTCCGGGATCAGCCAGTCGCGGAGGGTCTTGAGCGACTCCCCGGTCTCGAACTCCGTGAAGATCCAGACCGCCTGCTTGCCCTCGACGTCCACGGCACGGCCGCGCAGGTCACCTCCGAGCTGCTGAGCGCCCCGTTCGCCGTCGCCGGCGTCCGTCATACCGCCTCCCCTGTCGGGCAGTGTCTCTAGAGAATACGGTTCTCTGACCTGCGGAGGATAGCCCAAATTCGACGCGCAACCCCCATGGCAATTGACGGGTTCACACGCCACCGATGTGGCCGAATGGGCCAATCGATTTCGGCCAGGACGGTTTCCCCACAGCCCACGGCTTCGCCTCGGCCCGCTCCCCCGCCACGCCGGACCCATCAGCGCCCAAGCAACCTCCACCGTCGCCCTGAGCTACAGCGAAGAGGCGGTGATGGCGACGGCCTCGCAGCCTCCGCCTCAAGACGTTTCTGAGGCGTCGAGACCAACCGATACGCTGGTGTTCGCAAATCATCCAGAGGAGTCGAGGGTCCTGGCCCGTTGACGCTCCGCCAACCGACCGAGAGGCACGGTGGCAACGCCAGGTTCGATAAGGAGACCACCATGGTGTCAAAGACCCTCGCGTCGCTCGACGCATGGCTTGCCGAAGCGGAAAAGGTGCTCGCCGAGCAGCGGGATTTCCCGGTTCCGGAACCTCCGCGACATGAGAACCGAAGCCCTGCACGGAGTTCAGCTCTCGCTCTTCGAGGGCGAACTGTGACGGCCAAGAGTGCCACCAAGGTGTACACGTGTGAGCTGTACCGAGCGGGGCACACGGTGCATCACATCCAGGCGAACCGAAGTGCGGGCGAACCGCATCGCCAGGGGACGTTGACGGGGGTCCTGGGCAACGTCATCACCGTCGATTTCGGCGATGAGACCAAGCGCTACCGCAACCACGACCCTGACCGGTTGGTGGACATCGTCGGCATCGGCGGAAGCGTCGGGGTCTGTGAGCGACTACGTCATCCTCAGAGGCAACGGCGGCTACTGCTTCTCCATCCTGGACGCCGATAAGCCGTGGGTCCCGTGCGACCACGAACCGCTGACATCGTTCACAGCGGACGCACTCGCTGAGCGCCTGCAGACCCACGGCGGGTTCTTGGTACCCGGCCCAGTCGTGCTCGACGCGAACAAACCCCATGTATGAGTGCAACGGATTGTGGCCGCAACACCACGAAGGAAGAGTTCGTCGTTGCTGGGTCGGTGCGGTGACTGCGTGCGTGAGCGCCAGGCGTGGACCGCGAGGAGCTTCAGCTCGGGAAGCCGATCGGCGAGAGCTCTGAGCAGGGTCTATCCGGGAATCGTCGGGTGAGCTCTGCGATTGCGCATGGCGCTCCCGAGACCTCGTTACCCGCTCAAGACCACTACTTCGCCCCCGATCGCGCCCAATGTCAGTTGTCTGGAGCGCTCTCGTGGTGTTCTGAGCCGCTCGCACAATGGATGGAGCTTGCGTCGCCGAAGATGAAAGGGCTGAGCCTCCGTGTCATGGAGGGTCAGGGACCTTCAGGCGCCTCCGCCCAGGCCCCAGGAGGTTGCACCAGCCCCGGATGACGGGGTGGTGGTTCTGTGCATGCAGGCGGTCCAGTGCCGCCTGCATGGCAGTTGTGATCTCTTCGTAGCACGCGGTCACAGTCGTCTCATCGTCCGCTGCCTCCGGGCCGTAGCCGGTCCAGTCGAGCGGAGGCAGGAACTCGACGGTGATCGCCGAGGGCATCGGAAGCGGCGGTGTGAGGATGGTGGTCAGGCCGTAGGGGGCGAGGAGAATGGGGAACACCTTGATCCGGATGCGCTGCAAGCCGAGGGCCTTCGCCAGGCGCTCGCCGCTCGAGACGACGACGATCGCGTCGTGTGACCCGTGTGCCACCACCGGTACCACGGGTACGCCAGCACGGAGTGCCAGGCGAATGAAACCCCGATGGCCACCCAGGTCGACCTTGTCGCGCTCGAGTCCATGGCCGACACGCCTCCCGGTCGCCTCCCGGGTACGCGACGACGAGGCCACCTTCCGCCAGGCCTTGCTCGGCGGCCTGCCCGCCTGCGGGAATGGCTCCGATGCGGCGCAGGAACGGACCGACGCCCGGAATGCCGAAGAGCAGGTCGTATCCCATGGCGTACGCCGGCTGGTCGAGGCCGCGTCGTCGGACGATCTCGAGTCCGACCACCCAGGCGTCGGGCATGTAGAAGAGGCCGGAATGGTTCCCGACCACGAGCGCCGGACCGCTGGCGGGCAGGTTCACCTGTCCCCGGACCTCGGGTGAGAAGTAGTTCACGTAGCGGGTGAACGCCGAGAGCTGGCGCCGGAGGAACTCGGGGTCCCGCTGGAAGAGGGGCTGGTCGCGAACGTGGTCGACGCGCTCGGACAGCCCGCGCATCAAGGGCGCGAGAACCCCGTTCGACTCGTGCCCGCCTGCGGACTCGGCTACATGTTCCAACCGGACGGCCATACTCACTCCTGTTCCTCATTCAACGCTCGCGCTGATCGGCGCCTGTGGGGAGGGCCTTTTGGCCCGAACGTCCCGAATGAGCGGCCGATCGGACGGCAAATGGCCCTCGGCCCTGGGAGGAGCGTCGCGGCGGGTCGCCCTGCGGGGTTCCGATCCAGGGGGAGCCACCGGGCTCTGCAGGGCGGTCCGGCTTGCTCTCGTTGGCAGTGACGACACTGCCTGTCGCCGTGTCGGTGAGGCTGGTCTGCTCAGCCGCCCTCACGCGGTGGCGGGTACCCGAAGCCGGATGCCGACAGCGAGCCCTCGAGGAAGGTGGCCACCCGGCGGGACCGAGGTAGCCCACGTGAGACCCCAATACCAGCTGATCCCTGGCCGCTCCCAGTGTTCCCACAGTCGATGCGCATGTTCCGGAAGTGCGAGACGATCACCGTGGCCTGCGAATATGAGCGCGATCCCGTGGCACCTTCGGTGCGAAGCTCATGGGCGACACCACCGCGAAGACCTCTTCTACCGGCCCCCGACGATGTGGTGCTCGATCGATCGTCGACGCAGACCAACCGGCCGCGAGGCACGGTGGCAAGGCCAGGTTCGATAAGGAGACCACCAGACCTACCTCCACATGTACGACGACGTGCTGCCCTACGTCCGCGAGCAGGGTGTCACCGAGGCTCAGATCACCACGATGCCGGTGGAGCCGCCGCGCCACCACTTCGAGCACAACGCCGCGTATTGAGCCGCAGCTCCATCTGCGCGCACGACCAACAGGAAGTGCCCGGCAGGGACGTCGGGAGTTCCCGAGATCATCAGGAGTCGGCCGTTGGGTGAGCAGAGAGCCTGGTAGGCGCGACACCCTCGATGGAGGGCAGCAGGCTCGCGGTCTGGTCGAGCCATTCCCGCAGTCGGGCGGTGGCGCGGACGTCGTCCTCGTTGTAGTCGAGGATCCATCGGCGGGCCTCGGCGCACACGCCGTCGTCCTCGTCGGACGTGGCCTCGAGGTAGCGCACCATGGCCAGATCGCCGCCGACGTCGTCGCCTCGCCAGGCGAACCCCGTCAGCGGAGCAGACGGTCTTGAGGCCATTGCTCGGGAGGCCGGTGATCAGCTGGTCCTCTGACCACCGGCAACAGGTCGACCCACTGCTCGGAGTCGATGAACTCCTCGACCTCGTCTTCACGCCCGCAGCGCGCCGCGAGGCGACGGAGCTGCCCGTTCTCGGCTCCCTGGCTGTAGCAGTAGGCGCGGAACGACCTTCCCGCTGCGTGCGGCCTCGTCGCGGAGTCCCGTGAACCACTCCCAGAAGTCGAAGGAACGCGTCGATCTCCCCGGCCGCGATGTCTGGGTCCCACGAGAAGAACGGCTTGTACTCCGACATCTCGGCACCGGACGCGTCACGGACGGTCAGCAGCGCGCCCCAGAGGTAGCAGCCCTCGTTGACGTTCTCCATGTCGACGTCGACCTCGACGTCGGCCCGGGGGACGACCACCTGGTCGACGCCGCGTCGGCGGTGGGCCGGTGACGGTCGCTGATGAGCGCCCGGGCGTTGTCGATCTGCCGGGGGAGATCGCCGATGCCGCGCCACTGAAGCTCGCCGTGAGCGGATCGAGACGGGCGACATCGGCAACGGTGCAGATGCCCTCGTCGACGAGCACGCTCGGCCTGCTTGGGTCGGCCGCGTCATCAGATCCGTCACGGAGGTCGACGGGTCCGCCGTGCGGGCCTTCTCCTCCAGGCGCTGGCAGATCCACCCCGACTGCGACGAGCCGGGCCGTGGTGGAGTCCAATGCAGCCAGCTGCTCCAAGGTCATGACGCCCCGGGCGTGGTACTTCCGTCGCTTGCCGATGGTCATCCCCGGCAGAAGGCTCACGTCACCGGTCGTCTCCATTCGGTCGAAGCACCACTCCTGCCAGCCACACCCGTCGCAGTCGGGCACCGCGATCGGCTCGGCCAGAAGCGGAGATGCGGGATCGGACTGGTGCGTCAGCGCCGCGTCGATCACGGAGAGGCGGTGGGCGAACTCGAGGTCGTAGACCTCCATGGTCGAGAGCGAGCTGCGGCGGCGGATCGTCGATCCATTCGGTGGGGTGGCACCAGGGCAGATCGAGGTCGTACCAGACGACCCGCTCCTCCCGCCCGACGATGGCGGCCCAACGCCCTAGTCCGGTGACCCGGCCGCACGCCTCGAGCAGCCGCTGGTAGTGGGCCAGCTGGAGGAGATCGGGCCAGCGCCACCTGGCCTGCAGGCCGGCGTCCGGTTCGGCGGGCCCGGCGAAGAGCGACCCGAGCTCGGAGGTGACGGCGCCGGGTGCATCGTCGTTGGTCTTGGGCTCCAGCGTCTTGTGGTGCTTCACGTCGAGCGGTCAGATAGCCCCTGTCGGCGGTCCCCGGCGTGAAGGCGTCGGCGCGCACGAGGAGGTCGGGCTCGCCGACCCGGAGGGCCAACCGATCGACCGGCAAGCGGCCACCGATCACGAGTGGGACCCCGCGCTCCAACGCACTGAGGGTGGCGGCCTCCCGGACGCTGGGCGGAAGTCCCCGGTCGATGACGACGGCGTCGGAGATCGCACTTGCCAGGAGGTCGAAGATGTCGGACTCGAAGTCCCGCCCCTCTTCCCGCAGCATGGAGAAGAACGGGGAGACCGGCAGCGGCTCGCACGGACGCAGGACGTCGAGCTGTACGGCCTGGGGACAGCGCATGGCCGTGTACGCGCCCTGCGGGGGCACCTCGTTCACGACAACGGCGGGTACGGGACTCGACACGGGACGAAGGCTACGGGACGCCTGTCTCACCTTCCTCTGGCCCAGGACCGTGCAGGCGGACGAACTCCTCGATGGCGTGGATCGCGCCGGGCAGCAGCCCGGTGTCGGAATCGGGCGCGACGAGAAGGCTGGGTACGGCGAGGCCGGCGGCCCATTCCCGGGGCGTCACCGCCTCGTCCTGGAAGAAGTCGAGGTCGTCGTCGACCCAGACGAACGGTCTCGGGTCGCGCTCGACCGACCGGCGGACGGCGAGGAACTTCAGCTTGGGAAGCTGACGTTCTGCCTCTGAACTACGCCCGCGAGAATGCAGAG
>CAVULV010000013.1:0-378294 GCA_963742445.1 uncultured Acidimicrobiaceae bacterium | reverse complement strand
TCGGGGTGGCGGCCGGGCAGGCGACGTGGACGGCGTTCGCCAACAACCTCGGGGCCGTGCCGGTGGCCGTGGTGCCGATCGGGATCGTGGGCGCCGTGGCGGTCGCCGTTGTCGTGGTCGCGAACCTCCTCGCCATCGGCCCGGCGCTCGTGGCAACGCGGTCGAAGCCGGCGGCACTCCTGCAGGCGCCGCAACGAAACGCTGTCTGAGTCCCCGACGTCCGGGTCGCATCGGGTCGCCGCAGGGCGCGGTCGGGGGCGTCAGTACCCCAGCCGGTCGAGCATCTCGGCCCGGTTCTGCCAGCGGCGCTCCACCTTCACGTGCAAGTCGAGGTAGGCCCCCTCGGGCAGCGTCTCGCGCACCGCGATGCCCACCGCCTTGAGGACCTCGCCCCCCTTGCCGATCACGATGGCCTTCTGGGAGTCGCGCTCGACGATGATCTCGACGCGGATGTGGGGCCATTCCCACTCGGTCACCCGGCAGGTGATGGCATGGGGCAGCTCGTCCCTCGTCTTGGCCAGCAGCTGCTCGCGGACGAGCTCGGCCACCCACAGGGCCTCGGGCGTGTCGGTGACGACGTCGGGCGGAAAGTAGGGCGGGCCCTCGGGGAGCCGGGCCGTGAGATGCGCCACGAGCTCGTCGACGCCGGCGCCGGTGCGCGCCGAGACCGGGAAGTACTCCACCGCGGGCAGGTCGTCCAGCGCGTCGACGGCCGCCTTCACCTGCGCCAGGCGCTCGAGGATCTGGGCGTTCGACGCCCGGTCGACCTTGTTCACGACGACCACGAGCTCGGTCGGGGAGCCGTCGGTGTCGGCGTGGGTGTCATCGGTGTCGGCGTCGGCGTCGGTCGTCGGGTCGGTGTGCAGCCGTGCGCCCGCCTCCGCCCCTCCCCGCTGCGCTGGACCTGGCGCACGGCGCGCTCGAGGACGGTGCGGTCCCCGGGGCCGACCGCCGCCGTGGCGTCGACGAGCGCCATGACGACGTCGACGTCGCTCAGCGCGTCCGTCGCCGTCTCGTTCAGCCTCGACCCGAGCGCGCTCTTGGGCCGGTGGATGCCGGGCGTGTCGACGAAGACCACCTGCGCGTCGGCCTCGTCGTCGTGCAGGACCCCCAGAATGCGGTGCCGCGTCGTGTTGGGCCGCGAGGAGGTGATGGCGACCTTGGTGCCCACCATTGCGTTGACGAGCGTCGACTTGCCGACGTTGGGCCGGCCGACGACGGCCACGAACCCCGAGCGCACGGACTCAGCTCCCGTGGTGCGAGACGTTGCTCCGGCCGTCGCCGCCGGCGCTGCGGGCGTCGGTCGTGTCGTCGGTGGCCTGCGCCGCTCCCGTGGGCTCGATGCGCACCCGGCCGATGCGCCGCCCGCGCACGTCGACCGCGGTCAGGCGGAATCCGTCCGCCTCGACCGAGTCGCCCGCCTGGGGCACCCGTCCCATCAGGTCGAGCATGAGACCGCCGACGGTGTCCCAGGTGCCGTGGGGCAGCTCGGCGTCGAGCAGATCCTCGGCGTCGTCCACCGAATAGCCCGCGCTGACGACCACCGACCCGTCCTCGCAGCGCTCGACGGTGGGCTCTTCGACGTCGAACTCGTCGACGATGTCGCCCACCAGCTCCTCGAGCAGGTCCTCGAGCGTGATGAGCCCCGCCGTGCCGCCGTACTCGTCGACGACGATGGCCATGTGGAATTTCTCCTCCTGCATCTCGCGCAAGAGGTCCGAGACCTCCTTGGACTCGGGGATGAACTTGGCGGACCGCATGACCTCGGGCACCGGCCGCTCCCCCCGACCCGTCCGCTCGGCGCGCACGAGATCCTTCGTGTAGGCGATCCCGATGATGTCGTCGATCCCGTCCCCCTCCACCGGGATGCGGCTGTAGCCCGCAGCCAACGCCCGCTCGAGGGCGTTGTGCACGGTGACCTGGGCCTCGACCGTCACCATGTCGGGCCGCGGCGTCATCACCTCGCGCGCCACGGTGTCGCCGAAGTCGATGATGGAGTGGATGAAGGACCGCTCGTCGCGCTCGATGACGTTCTCCTCGTGGGCGACGTCGGCCATGGCCTTCAGCTCGGAGTCGGTGATGTAGGAGTGGTGCAGTCCCTCCTGGTCGTCGCTGGTACCGATGATCCGGTTGGCCAGCCCGATGAGGATGGAGGACAACCAGTGGATGGGCGGGAAACGGATGAGGGTGCTGACGATTGGCGCGCTCATCAGCGCCGCCCGCTCCGAGTGCTGGACCGCCCAGTTCTTTGGCACCGCTTCGAAGAACACGAAGATCACCACGATCTCGAACACGATGCCGAGGAGCACACCGAGGCCGCCGAAGAGGTCCGAGGCGACGATGCCGACCAGGGTGGCCGAGATCAGCTGGCAGATCAGTACGAGCAGCAGGACCGGGTTCAAGAAGTTGGCCGGGTTCTCGACCAGCCGGGCCAGCTGGCGGGCCCCGCGCTTGCGCTCGTCCACCAGTGACTTGGCCTTGATGCGGTTCATCCGGACGAGGCTGGTCTCGGCCATGGCCAGGATGCCCGATCCCGCCAGGAGGACGGCGATGACGACGATGAGGATCGCGTCCTCGGTGCGGAAGCCCGTGGTGGCGAGCATCTCCGGACTCACGCCCCGGGGCTCACCCGGTAGAAGCGTTTGAGCAGTTGCTGTTCCAGCGCCTCCATGCGTTCGGCCTCGCGGTCTTCCTCGTGGTCCATGCCGAGGAGGTGCAGCAGACCGTGGACCACGAGCAACGCCACCTCGTCGTCGAGCGCCACCTCGTGCTCCGCCGCGTTCCGCGCTGCCACCACCGGGCAGATGACGACGTCCCCGAGGAGCGTGAGCGCGCCGTGCTCGGCCGAAGTGCCGGGGCCGCTGCCCCCGAAGTCGGGCGAGCGCCCGGTCGGGCCCGGCTCGTCCTCGATGGGGAAGGACAGCACGTCCGTCGGCCCGCTCTTGTCCAGGAACTGCTCGTTGAGCGCGGCCATGGAGTCCTCGTCGACGAAGAGTAGCGAGACCTCGGTCTCCCCCTTCACCCCGCGCGCCGCCAGCACCTGGCGCGCCAGCTCGGCCCAGCGGGCGACGTCCATCGGATGGGACTGCTGCTCATCGGCCGCAAAGACGTCGATGCTCACTGCGTGAGTCCCGCCCGCCCCTCTGCCACTTCGTAGGCGTCGACGATGTCCGCCACGATCTTGTGACGGACCACGTCCCGGCGGCTCAGGTGCACGAACGCGATGTCATCGATCCCGCCCAGCACGGGCTCGAGACCGACCAGCCCCGAACGGCCGCCGGGCACGTCGATCTGGGTCACGTCGCCGGTGACGACGCACTTGGAGCCGAACCCGATGCGGGTCAGGAACATCTTCATCTGTTCGGGCGTGGTGTTCTGCGCCTCGTCGAGAATGATGAACGAGCTGTTGAGGGTGCGGCCACGCATGAAGGCGAGCGGCGCCACCTCGATCGTGCCGCGGTCGAGCAACCGCTGCGCGCCCTCGGGCTCGAGCAGGTCGTAGAGGGCGTCGTAGAGCGGGCGCAGGTACGGGTCGACCTTGGCCATCAGGTCACCGGGGAGGAAGCCGAGCCGCTCACCGGCCTCGACGGCGGGGCGGGTCAGGATGATGCGGGTCACCTGCCGCGACTGGAGCGCATGCACCGCCTGGGCGACGGCCAGATAGGACTTGCCCGTCCCGGCCGGCCCGATCCCGAAGGTGATGACGTTCTGCGAGATGGCGTCGACGTAGCGCTTCTGGCCCGCCGTATTGGGTCGCACCGTCTTGCCGCCGGCGGCGCGCACCACCTCGGAGCGCAGCACCTCGCTGGGGCGTATGTCGTCGCGGACCATGTCGATCATGCGCGCGAGGCTCGACGAGTCGAGGTCCCGGCCCGACTGCACCAACAGGATGAGCTCGTCGAAGAGCCGCACCACGAGCTCGGGCCCGGGACCTTCGACCGAGATCCGGTTCCCCTGGACGACGATCTGCTCCTCCGGGAACGCCTGTTCGATCTGGCGCAGGTGCTCGTCACGCGTCCCGAGCAGCCCGGCCATCAGGTGGTTGCCCGGGACGTAGGTTTCGGCTCGCAGGGTGGTGGTCATGGAGTGCTCACGTGATGGCGAAGTGCCCCTTCAGCGGTTGGCCGCCGAGCACGTGGAGGTGCAGGTGCGGGACCGAGTTCATGGCGTCGGGCCCGACGTTGAAGATGAGCCGGTAGCCCCGGTCGGGCCCCGCCACCCCGGCGGACTCGGCCACGGCGCGGGCGGTGAGCAGCATGTCGGCGAGGACGGATCCGTCGCCGTCGGTCACCGTCGACGCGTCGTCGATGTGGCGGCGCGGCACGACGAGGACGTGCAACGGAGCGGCGGGGTTGATGTCCTTGAAGGCGATCGTGGTCTCCGTCTCGTGCACAGTCTCGGACGGCACCTCGCCCGCCACGATCTTGCAGAAGAGGCAGTCGGTCATGCCCTGGGGTCGCCGTCCTTGCCCGCGGGCCTGATCACAGGCCCGAACTTACCGGGCCTCGGGTCTCTGCCGTGACCACGGGCCGCCCTCATTGCGGCCGGCCCCCGGGCCCGGGACCGTCCACTGCCGCCACGGTGCCGGTGCGCAGGGAGGCGAGCAGGGCCCCCGCCGTGACCGCCGCCGTCTCCGCCCGCAGCACGCTCAACCCGAACCCGACCGTGGGCAGGCCCGACGCGAGCTCGCTCGCGCTCCACCCGCCCTCGGGGCCCACCGCCACCACGCGCTGGGCCGCCGTCGGGCGATCCCCGCTCAGCTGGGCCAGCACGACCTCGCCGGGAGCGCCGAGCTGGTGCAGGTCGGCGAAGTGCACGATGTCGCCGACGTCGGGGAGCCAGACCCGCCTGCACTGGGCCGCCGCCTCGCGTGCAACCCGGCGCAACCGCTCCACCGTCGAGGCGCCGCGCGCACCGCTCCAGCGGACGACGCTGCGCTCGCTGAGCAGCGGCACGATGCGGTCGATGCCGAGCTCGGTCAGCTTCTGGACCACCCATTCGGGGCGCTCACCCTTGACCGGCGCGAACGCCACCGTGAGGGCCGGCTCGACCCGCGGCTCGAACTGCACCGCGCCGTCCCCGCCGACGCCGGCGCCCTCGTCGAGCATCAGGAGGGTCGACCCGCCGCTCCAGGTGGTGCGGGCCCAACGGCCGTGCCCGTCGGCGGCGACGATCTCCTCCCCCGGGCGCAGCCGCAGCACCCGTCCGAGGTGGTGCACGTCCTCGTCCGCCAGCACCGGGTGCGCCGGATCGTCGACGAAGACCTGCGCCGCCGCGGCGGCCCGCACGGTGATGGCGGCGAAGGCGGCGGCGCTAGCCAAAGGCGGAGCGCAGGCGCGAGAAGACGCCCTCGCCCGTCGCGGTGCCCGGGGCCGAGACGTCCTCGCCCCGGGAGGCGGCGAACTGCCGCAGCAGCTCGTCCTGCTCCGGCGTGAGATCGGTCGGCGTGGCGACCAGCACGTGGACGAACAGGTCACCCCGCCCGCGGCCCCGCAGGTGCGGCACGCCGAGGCCCCGGATCCGCTCGACGTGTCCGTGCTGGGTGCCGGGTCGCAGCGTCAGGCGCTGCGGGCCGTCGAGGGACTCCACGTCCGCCTCGGTGCCCAGGACCGCCTGGGACATGCCGATGGTGAGGGTGGTGTTCAGGTGGTCGCCCTGGCGCTCGAAGCGCGGGTCGCGGGCCACGGCGAGGTGCACGAACAACGAGCCGCTCGGCCCACCGCGCTGCCCGGCCGCACCCCGCTCGGCGAGGCGGAGCGTCGAGCCGTCCTCGACGCCGGCAGGCACCTCCACCGTGAACGTGCTCTCCTCCATGCGGCGCCCCTCACCGCGGCAGTCGACGCAGGGGTCCGGGATCATGTCGCCCGTGCCACCGCAGCGCGAGCAGGCGACGCTCGTCACGACTTGTCCGAGCAGCGACTGGCGCACCCGGCGCAGCTCGCCCGTGCCCTGGCAGTCGACACAGGTCACCGGGTCGGTGCCCGGCGCGGTGCCCCGGCCGGCGCAGGTGGCGCACGTCGCCGGGAGACGGACCGAGATCTCCTTGCGGCAACCGAAGACCGCCTCGGCGAAGTCGATCCCGAGCCGCACCTCGGCGTCCGAGCCGGGCTGGGGCCCCCGGCGGCGGCCGCCGCCGGCCCCGGCCATCTGCCCGAAGAAGGCCTCGAAGATGTCGCCCAGGCCTCCCTCGAAGCCGAAGTCCCCCATGCCGCCCGCCTGGGCCCCGAAGACGCCCTCCGCGCCGTAGCGGTCGTAGCGGGCCCGGCGCTCGGGGTCGCGCAGGACCTCGTAGGCGACGGTCACCTGCTTGAAGCGCGCCTCGGCCTCGGGGTCGCCCTGGTTGGTGTCGGGGTGCAGCTCCCGTGCCCGCGCCCGGTAGGCGCGCTTGATCTCCTCGTCGCTGGCGTCGGGGCGGACGTCCAGCAGCGCGTAGAGGTCACCCAGTCCGTCAGTGACGGCCATCGTGCCCCCCTCCGAGCCGCTCACCCAGCCGCTCGCCCACGACGTGCGCGGCCGCCATAGCTCGCGGGTAGTCCATGCGGGTCGGGCCGAGCAGCCCGACCGCGCCGAGGTCCTGGCCGTCGACCGACACGGGCGCCACGACGACGGCACACGACGAGAGCGGCTCGTAGCCGTGCTCGGCGCCGATGGCGACGGAGAGCCCGCGGCTGAGGACGTCACGCAGGAGGTTCACGACGACCAGCTGCTGCTCGAGGATGCTGAGCACGGAGCGCACGGTCTCGACGGCGTCGAAGGACTCGGCCAGGCGGGCGGGACCGCCGACGAAGACCTGGTCCGACTCCTGGGACTCCATGGAGTCGAAGGCGGACCTGGCCACCGTGATCAGGCGGTCCACCTCCTTGGAGCCGCTGGTGGAGACCTGCCAGGGCTCCGAGAGCGTCTGTCCGACCAGATGGGCGCCGAGCACCGCGGCGGCGTGGCCCAGTGCCTCGTCGGGGGTGCCGGCCGGGAGGTCGATGGTCCGCTTCTCCACCGCCCCGTCGGAGAGCACGACCACGAGCAGCGCGTGCGGGGGCGAGAGGCCGACCAGCTGGACCGACCGGATGCTGGCGCTCTCGTGGGAGGGTCCGACGACGACCGCGGCGTAGGAGGTGAGCTCCGAGAGCAGACCGGTCGCCCGCTCGAGCACCGTCTCCATCTCGCCGTGGACCTGGTCGAAGAACTGGGCCACCTGGCGCCGCTGGCTGGGGCCGAGCACGCCCGGCGCCGTGAGGTGGTCGACGAAGAAGCGGTAGCCCTTGTCGGTCGGGATGCGACCCGCGCTCGTGTGGGGCTGCACGAGGTAGCCCTCGCTCTCGAGCGCCACCATCTCGGAGCGGACCGTGGCTGGGGACACCTGCACCCCCGGTGCGTTGGCCACGTGCGACGAGCCGACGGGCTCGGCGGTGCCGATGTACTCGGTGACCACCGCCTCGAGGATGGCCGCCCGACGGGCGTTCAGCGCGCGCTCCTCCACCGAGGGGTCGGCGGGCGGGACGGGGTCAGCGTGCGGTGTCATGGGCGTGCCTGGCACTCAAGTCTACCGAGTGCCAGGGGTCCGTCCCGGGGCGGCACCCCGGGTGGCAGGCGGCGGCACCGGGATCAGGCCCGGCCTCAGTCGTCGCCCAGGCGCAGGGCGGAGATGAAGGCCTCCTGGGGCACCTCGACCCGCCCGATGTTCTTCATCCGCTTCTTGCCTTCCTTCTGCTTCTCGAGCAGCTTGCGCTTGCGGGTGATGTCGCCGCCGTAGCACTTGGCGAGGACGTCCTTACGCTTCGCCTTGACCGTCTCGCGGGCCACGATACGCCCGCCGATGGCGGCCTGGATGGGGACGTCGAAGAGCTGGCGCGGGATCAGCTCGCGCAGCTTCTCTGCCATCTTGCGGCCGTAGGTGTCGGCCGACCCCTTGTGCACGATGGTCGAGAAGGCGTCGCAGGGCGTGTGGTTGATGAGGATGTCGACGCGCACGAGGTTGGCCGTCTCGTAGCCGGCCGGCTCGTAGTCGAGGCTGGCGTACCCCTTGGTGCGGCTCTTCAGCTGGTCGAAGAAATCGATCACCACCTCGGCCAGCGGCACCGAGTAGACCAGCTCCACACGCTCGGGCGAGAGGTACTCCATCCGCGTCATGTCGGCGCGGCGGCTCTGGCACAGCTCCATGACGGTGCCGGTGTACTCGCTCGGCGTGATGATCGTCGCCGTGAGCATCGGCTCGTCGATGTGGTCGATGCGGCTGGCGTCGGGCAGCTCGGTCGGGTTGTCGACGTCGAGCTCGGTGCCGTCGGTGAGGAAGGCGCGGTAGGCCACGCTCGGCGCGGTGGCTATGAGCGACAGGTCGAACTCGCGCTCGAGGCGCTCGCGCACGATCTCCATGTGGAGGAGGCCCAGGAACCCGCAGCGGAAGCCGATGCCGAGCGCGTGGGAGGACTCGGGCTCGAAGGTGAAGCTGGCGTCGTTGAGCTTGAGCTTCTCCAGCGCGTCGCGCAGGTCCGGGAGCTCGTCCCCGTCGACGGGGTAGAGGCCGCAGAAGACCATGGGCTTGGGGTCCCGGTAGCCGGCCAGGGCCTCGGTCGCCCCGTGCTGGGCCGTGGTGACCGTCTCACCCGAGCGCGCCTCGCCGACGTCCTTGATCCCGGCGATGAGGTAGCCCACCTCCCCGGGGCCCAGCCCGGCGACGGGGAGGGCCTCGGGTGTGCGCACCCCGACCTCCTCGATGTCGTGCACGGCGTTGGCCTGCATGAACCGCAGCCGGGCACCGGTGGGCAGGCTGCCGTCGACGATGCGGATGGAGCTCACGACGCCGCGGTACTGGTCGTAGGACGAGTCGAAGATCAGCGCCCGCAGGGGTGCGCCCGGGTCGCCCACCGGTGGCGGGATGCGGTCGATGATGGCACCGAGCAGCTCGGTCACCCCCTCGCCGGTCTTGGCCGAGATGTGCAGGATCGACTCGGCCGGGAGCCCGAGCACGTGCTCGATCTCGAGGGCGCAGCGGACCGGGTCCGCCGCCGGCAGGTCGATCTTGTTGAGGACCGGGACGATCTCGAGGTCGTTCTCGATGGCCTGGTAGCAGTTGGCCAGCGTCTGGGCCTGGATCCCCTGGGAGGCGTCGACCAGGAGCACGGCGCCCTCGCAGGCCGCCAGCGAGCGCGACACCTCGTAGCCGAAGTCGACGTGGCCCGGGGTGTCGATGAGGTGGAGGATGTGGCCGTCGTGCTCGACCCGGACGTTCTGGGCCTTGATGGTGATGCCCCGCTCGCGCTCGATGTCCATGGAGTCGAGGTACTGCTCGCGCATGAGGCGCGGGTCGACGGCGCCCGTGAGCTCGAGGATGCGGTCCGAGAGGGTCGACTTGCCGTGGTCGACGTGGCTGATGATGGAGAAGTTGCGGATGCGCTCGATCGCGACGGGTCCGGTCGAGGTTGCGGGAGGCGGCACGGTCTGTCGATCGTACCGGTCCGGGTCGGCGCTCCCGGTCGCCTGGCCTGGGAACTTGGCCGGGCCCGGCCCGCCCGGCGCTGGCCGAAATGACCCCGCCACCTGCTACAGTTGTCCTCCGCACCGGTGGGCCCTGCGCCCGCCGCCGCCCCCCATTCGAGAACACCGAGGATCGACACGTGGCCAACATCAAGAGCCAGATAAAGCGCAACCGCCAGAACGAGAAGCGACGCCTGCGCAACAAGTCGGTCCGGGCCGAGCTCCGGACGCGCACGAAGAACGCCGTCACGGCCGCCGAGAGCGGCGCCGAGGACAGCGCCGAGGTCCTGCGCCTGGCCGTCAAGCGGATCGACAAGGCGGCGGCCCGCGGCGTGATCCACAAGAACACGGCGGCGAACCACAAGTCCCGGCTCGTGCGGCGGATCGCCGTCATCGAGGCGGCCGCCGAGTAGTCGGCCGGCGCGGCTTGGCCGCCGCGCCTCCGCCGGCGGGCGCTACCCGTCCAGGTGGAAGGTGAACATCTTCTCGGGCACGATGCGCGCCCCGACCGCGTCGGCGTCGTCGAGCCATGTCTCGAAGGACGGACCCTGCTTGGGCAGGTACTCGTCGAGCATGGCCTGACGCAGGTCCCCGAAGCGCGGGTCGTCGATGGCAAAGGTCTCGGCTCGCCCGTGCACCGCCACCGCCAGGTCTTCTCCGGGCAGGTGGGTCGCGCTGACGGCCGGGCGGGCCGCCAGATGGCGCATGCGCACCGAGTCACGGCCCGAGCTGAACCAGAAGGTGCCGTGCAGGAAGTAGCCGTCCACCGGTCCGGCCAGCGGCCGCCCGTCCGCCGTCGCGGTGGCCAGCACGAGCAGGCGCATCCCTTGGAGCCGCTCGACCAGGTCGACGGCGCGGAGTCGGCGCTCCTCGCTGATGATGTCGCGCAGGTGTGGTCCGGCGGCCGCCATGGATGCGTCGAGCAACTGTTGGAGCCGGGCGAGTTCTTCGGGTGTCTCGAGCATGGCGCCAGTCCAGCACCCGGGTGCTCGCCGGGGCCGGGCATGGGAAACTGGGGCCGATGGCGGACGGACTGGAGCCATGACCATGACCAACGAAACCACCACTACGACGAGCGTGATCCCCGTGCTCGTCTACGCGGACATTGAGGCGGCCCACGACTTCCTCGTCGAGGTGTTCGGCTTCACGTCCGGTGGCCTGCACCGCCTCGACGACGGCACCGTCGTGCACGGCGAGGTCCGCCACGGTGACGCCGCCATCTGGCTGCACCGCGAGACGGCGGGGCACGAGATGGCCTCGCCACGGGGCGCGGCGATATCGCACGGTGGCCTCTCGGTCGTCGTGCCCGACGTCGACGTGCACCACGCCCGGGTCAGGGCCGCCGGCGCCCGGATCGAGAGCGCGCCGACGGACCAGGACTACGGGCGGCGCGAATACGGGGCACGGGACCCCGAGAACCACCGCTGGTGGTTCTCCTCGCCGCTGGCCTGAGCGACCTCCTCCCTGCCCCGGGACCGCCTAGCGCCGCGCGGTGGCGCGGGGTCGCCGCGTGCGGGCCGGCCTCGTCTGGCGGGCCAGGCGCGCCACGAGGATCTCGACCACCACCTCGGCATTGAGGCCGCTGGCGCCCCGCACGTCGAGGTCGGCCGCCGCGATGAGGTTGATGGCCTCGGCGATGCGCGCGCTGCCGAGGCGCCGCGACTGCTCGAGCGCCTTCTTGGCCACGAAGGGCGCCGTGCCGAGCAGCGCGGCCGCATCGCGCTCGCTACCCACGTCGTCCCCGTCGAGCGCCAGCATGTTGGCGAAGTGGCCGTGCAGCGTCGCCAGCACCTGGACCGGCACCAGCCCGCCCGCGTCGCGCATGCGATGCAGCACGATGAGCGCCCGGCCGGGGTCGCCCTTGTCGATGGCGTCGGTCAGCTCGTAGCGGGGCACGTTGCCGGCCTCGCCGAGATACGGGGCCAGGTCCTCGGCGGAGATGCGGGCGCCCTCGCCGTAGGCGGCGCTCAGCGCACCGAGGAGCCCCTCGACGCGGCCGAGGTCCTCGCCGACGTGGGCCGCCAGCAGATCCGCCGCGACCGGGTCGAGCTTCACGGGCGCCCCCCGCAGGTGGTCGTGGAGCCATGCCTTGCGGTCCCCCGCCTTGCTGGTGGTCACGTCGATGATCCGCCCGGCCGCGTTCACCGCCTTGACCAGCGGCGCGGGGACCGTCCCGCCGCCGCCCACCAGGATGAGCACGGTCGAGGGAAGCGGGTCCTGAATGACCTCGACCAGGCGCGGCGCGTCCGCGGTGAGCAAGCGGCCGGCCTCGCGCACCACCACGACGCGCCGGTCCACGAGGAAGGGCGGGGTCAGGCAGGCATCGACGACGGCCCCGACGCTCAGTTCCTCCCCCGGTCCGCCGCCGATCTCCTCCACCACGAGGGCGTGGTCGAGGTCGCCCACCACCTCGGCCAGCAGGGCGCGCACCTCCTGGGCGACCACGGAGGCGTCGTCACCCTTGACCAGATACGTGGATGCGGCCGGCTTGGTCATTCGGCCTCGCTGACGGCGGCGAGGACGTCGCGGACGCGCACGGTGCCTTTCACGTCGTGCACCCGCACGATGCGGCAGCCCCAGGCGATGCCGAGCGCGGCCGCGCCGAGGGAAGCCTCGCGGCGCTCGGTGAGCTCGAGGTCGAGGACCTTGCCGAGGAACGTCTTGTTCGACGCCGAGAGCAGCAGCGGGTACCCGAGCGCGGCCAGGGCCGACGAGGCGCGCAGCAGCGTCAGCGACTGCTCCGCCGTCTTGCCGAGATCGAGGCCGGCATCGAGCACGATGCGGGGGGCCGGGATACCCGCCGCCCGGGCGCCGGCGGCCCGCTCGGAGAGGAACCGCGCCACGTCGCGCACGACGTCGTCGTAGTGCGGGTCGGGATCGGCGACCCGCGGGGCGAGGCGGATGTGGGTGATGACCACGGCGGCACCGTGCGCGGCGGCCGCTGCGGCGTAGTCGGGATCCGCCAGACCGCTGATGTCGTTGCCCATCACCGCGCCCTCGGCATACGAGGCGCGGGCGACCGCTGCCCGCCAGGTGTCGACCGAGACCGGCGTCTCGAAACGCGCCACCAGGCCGGCGACGACCGGGACGACGCGCTCGAGCTCCTCGGACTCCGTGACCTCGGGGCCGGGCCCGGCCTTGACGCCGCCGATGTCGAGGATGTCCGCTCCCTCGGACACGAGCTGCTCGGCGCGGCGGTAGAGCGTGTCCAGCTCGAAGGTCGCCCCCTTGTCGTAGAAGGAATCGGGGGTGCGGTTCAGGATCCCCATGACGAGCGCCCGGTGGGTGAGGTCGTAGTGCCGGCCACCGAGGTCGAGCGCCGAGGCGGTCGCCGTCACGGGGCGGTCCCCGGCGCGGCCAGGGTCCGGCGGCTGCGCGGTCGCGGTCCGTGTCCCGCCGGCCGGCGCCGCCATCAGAACAGTCGCGCTGCGAGGGCCCGCCGGTACTCGTTGGTCCGGGGATTGTCGGCGCCCATCGCCTCGAGGAGATCCACGAACTCCTGGCGGGCCTCGTCGTCGTCCCGCACCCTGTCGAGCAACCCGTCGAGCTTGGCCTCGATCTCATCGAGGCCGGACTGCGAGACGTCGACGCCGGACTCGAGAAGCCTGGCCTCCGCGGCCAGGGCCCGCCCGATCTCGGTCTCGGGCAGACGAGCGAGCAACGCCAGCGCCTCTGCGGCTTCGCCCCGGTCGATCAGCAGCCGGGCGAGCGCCTCGGTGGCCGCCTGGTGATCCGGTTCGAGCTCGAGGGCCTGGCGCAACGAAGCCTCGTCGCCCGCGGCGACGAGGTTGTCGGCTTCGCTCGGCACCGGCGCCAGTCGTTGCACGAAGGCACTCACCTGCGCCTCGGGCAGCGCGCCGATGAACTGGTCGACCACCTGGCCGCTGCGGAGGGCGAAGACGGCGGGGATGGACTGCACCTGGAACGCCCCGGCGATCATGGGGTTCTCGTCGACGTTGACCTTGACCAGCTCCACCGCCCCGCCGGTGTCCGCCACGGCCTTCTCGAGCATGGGGCCCAGGGTCGTGCAGGGCCCGCACCACGGGGCCCACAGGTCGACGACGACGGGCACGGTCGCGCTGCGTTCCAGCACGTCGGCCTGGAAGGTCTGGTCGGTGACGTCCATCGGCACAGACGCTAATGGCTCCTCCACCGACGGGGGCACGGGCGGGGCCTCGGCCGTTCCAGTCCGACGCCCCGACCAGGGTTCGGCCCGGGCGCCCAGCGCCTGTCTGGGCCGCGCGGCACCGATTAGCGTCGGTTCCCATGTCACCGGCGCCGGACGGGATCAACGAGGACAACGTCACCGAGTGGATGGTCGCCCAGCTGCCCGAGATCGCCACGCCGTTGGCGTTCACCCTCATCGCAGGCGGGCGGTCCAACCTCACCTTCCGGGTCGAGGACGCCGAGGGGAGGGCATGGGCCCTGCGCCGACCGCCGCTGCACCACGTGCTGCCCACGGCGCACGACATGTCACGCGAGTACCGCCTGATCGACTCGCTCGGCCCCGTCGGCATCCCGGTCCCCGTCACGGTGGGCCTCTGCACGGACGACGCCGTCAACGAGCGCCCCTTCTACGTGATGGAGTTCGTCGAGGGCCACATCCTGCGCAGCGCGCCCGAGGCGGAGGCGGCATTCGACGTGGCTACCCGGCGCGCCGTCGGGGACCACATGGCCGACACGCTGGCCGCTCTGCACGACGTCGAGCCCGACTCGGTGGGGCTCGGGGACCTGGCGCGGCACGAGGGGTACATCGAGCGCCAGCTCAAGCGGTGGCGCGGGCAGTACGACCAGATGCAGGTCGAAGGAGTCGACCATGGCGGTCTCGTCGAGCGCGTGAGCGACGAGCTGGCCCGGCGCATCCCCAAGCAACAGCGGACGTCGGTCGTGCACGGCGACTACCGCATGGACAACGTGGTGCTCGCCGACGACGGGAGCGTCCGGGCCATCCTCGACTGGGAGATCTGCACCCTGGGGGATCCCCTGGCCGACCTGGGGCTGCTGATGGTCTACTGGGCCGACCCCACCGACGCCATGGCCGTGCTGGGGCTCTCCCCCACGACGGCGCCGGGATTCTCGACCCGCGCCGAGATCCTGGAGCGCTACGGCTCGGTGTCGGACCTCGACATCTCGGGGGTGGGGTACTACACGGCGTTCGGCTACTGGAAGCTCGCGTGCATCCTGCAGGGCGTCTACGCCCGCTACGTCGCCGGGGCCGGCGCAGGGGACCAGGGCAGCGTGGACGGCTACCCGGCACAGGTGCGACGACTCTTCGAGATGGCCGCGGAGGCGCTGGAGTCGGCACCGTGAGCCCCGAGGGCAACGGGCTGACCGAGATCTTCGAGGTGCACCAGGAGCCGGTGCTGCGCGAGCCCGTGCTCGTCATCTCTCTCGAGGGATGGGTCGATGCCGGCCTCGGCGCCACGACGGCCATCGCGGCGCTGCTCGGGCAGGGCCACACGGAGACGCTCGTCACCTTCAACGGCGAGCACTTCTTGGACCAGCGGGCCCGGCGTCCCGTGGCGCGCATCGTGAACGGCGTCACGACGGAGCTGACGTGGCCGCGCACCGTGGTGCGCAAGGGTGAGGACGAGTCGGGCCGCGACATGCTGTTCCTCGTCGGTCCCGAGCCCGACTTCCACTGGCGTGCGTTCACCGACGCCGTCGTCGGCCTGGCCCGGGCCTGGCGTGTCCGCATGGTGGTCGGCCTCGGCGCGTTCCCCGCGCCGGCGCCGCACACGCGCCCGGTCAAGCTGGCGGCCACGGCTCCCGCCGCCTCGTCCCACCTCATTGAGCAGGTGGGGATCGTGCAGGGCGAGCTCGAGGTGCCCGCCGGGGTGAGCTCGGCGCTCGAGCTGGCCTTCGGCGCCGAGGGCACACCGGTGGTGAGCCTGTGGGCCCGGGTGCCACACTACGTGGCGGGCATGCCGTTCCCCGAGGCCAGCGCCGTCCTGATTGAGGGCCTGGCGAGCGTGGCGGGCCTGTCGCTGGACTCCTCGGCGCTGCGGCGGGCGGCGGACAGCTCGCGGCGCCAGGTCGACCAGCTGATCTCCGACAACGACGAGCACCAGGCGATGGTGCGCAAGCTCGAGGAGAGCATCGACGCCTCGGAGGGCAACGCGATGGGTGTCGACGCGGTGCCGTCGGGCGAGGAGATCGCGGCCGAGCTCGAGCGCTTCCTGCGTGGCGAGGAGCAGTAGCCGGTGAGCCGGTGAGAGAGAAGGGACACGGCCAATGAAGATCGACGGGGGCCTCGGGTTCGACCTCGGCGGCATCGCGAGGCAGGCAGCCAAGGCGGAGGCGGACGGCTACGACGGGGTGTGGTCGGCCGAGACGGGGCACGACCCGTTCCTCCCGATCGCGGTCGGCGCCGGCGCCACGGAAACACTGGAGTTCGGCACGGGGATCGCGGTGGCCTTCGCCCGCAACCCGATGACCCTCGCCGTGCAGGCCAACGACCTGCAGCTGCTCACCAAGGGCCGCTTCATGATGGGTCTGGGCAGCCAGATCAAGCCGCACATCACCAAGCGCTTCTCCATGCCGTGGTCGCACCCGGCGCCGCGCATGCGCGAGATGATCCTGGCCATCAGGGCCATCTGGCACACGTGGGAGACGGGCGAGGACCTCGCCTTCCGCGGCGAGTTCTACACGCACACGCTGATGACGCCCTTCTTCAACCCGGGCCAGAACCCCTACGGCAACCCCAAGATCCTGCTGGCCGGCGTGGGCGAGCACATGACCGAGGCGGCCGGTGAGGTCGCCGACGGGTTCCTCGTCCACGGGTTCAGCACCGCGCGCTACCTGCGCGAGGTCAGCCTGCCCGCCCTCGAGCGGGGCGCGGCCAAGGCGGGCAAGACCCGGTCCGACCTGACCGTGTCGTACCCCGGCTTCGTCGTCACCGGGACCGACGACGAGAGCTTCCAGGCGGCGTACAAGGGCGTGCGCGAACAGATCGCCTTCTACGGGTCGACGCCCGCCTACCGCCCCGTGCTCGAGCTGCACGGGTGGGGCGACCTCCAGCCCGAGCTCAACGCGCTGTCCAAGCGGGGCGAGTGGGTGAAGATGGGCGAGCTGATCGGCGACGACGTCGTCGATGCCTTCGCCGTCGTATGCCCGCTCGACCAGGTGGCCGCGCAGGTACGCCACCGCTTCGGGGACCTGGTCGACCGCTTCAGCTTCTACGCGCCGTACAAGGTCGACCCCGAGCTGTGGAAGGGCGTGCTCGCCGGGTTCCACGACTGAGACCGGTCGGGATCAGGCCGGCTCGATCGGGGACGGGTCGGACGGGTCGGACGGGTCGGCGGGGTCGGCGGCTCGGGTCAGACGACGACGTTGACCAGGCGGGGCGGGCGGGACACGACCCGCGTCGGCGTCGCACCCTTCAGCGCCTCGGTCACCTTGGCCGACGCGAGCGCGATGTCCTGGGCGTCGGACTCCGAGATGCCGGCGTCCACGTCGACGCGGTCGCGCACCTTGCCGTTGACCTGAATCACCATCGTCACCGTGTCCTGGCGGACGAGCTCCGGGTCGGCCGTCGGCCACGACTGCAGGTGCACCGAGGGCTCCCCCGGGTGCCGGTGCTCCCACAACTCGGCCACCACGTGGGGCGTCAGGGGGGCGAGGAGGCGGAGGAGGGCATCGAGCGCCTCGTTCCATACGTCGGCGTGGGCGCCGGGTCCCGTGCCGTCGCCGTCGCCGTCGCCGTCGGTGCCGGAGCCCGTGCCGCGGTCGGCTCCCCCGTGGCGGCCGTAGCGCTGGAGCGCGTTGAGCAGCTCCATCACGTGGGCCACCGCCGTGTTGTAGGACCAGCGCTCGAGGTCCCGGGTGACGTCGTCGATGGTGCGGTGCACCGCCCGGCGCACGGTGCGGTCCGCCTCGGTGAGCTCGCCGGCACGCAGGGAGGCGTCGGAGGTGGCGGTGCGCCAGAGACGGTCCAGGTACCGCCCGCACCCCTCGATCACCTGCTCGGTCTGGTCCGACCAGTCCATGTCGTCGAACGGCGGCCCGACGAAGAGATGGAAGAGCCGCAGGGCGTCGGCCCCGACGGTCTCGAAGTAGTGCTCGGGCGCGATCAGGTTGCCCTTGGACTTGGACATCTTGGTGCCGTCCATGCGGATCATGCCCTGGGCGAGGTAGTGCTTGAAGGGCTCGGGCCCGATGCCGGGCGCCAGGCCCACCTCAATGAGGGCACGGGTGAAGAAGCGCGCGTAGAGGAGATGGAGGATGGCGTGCTCGATGCCGCCGATGTACTGGTCGACGGGCATGAAGTGCTGTGCCGCCGCCGGGTCGAAGGGGCGGTCGGTGCTCCAGGGGTCGCAGAAGCGGAGGAAGTACCACGACGAGTCGACGAAGGTGTCCATCGTGTCCGTCTCGCGGCGGGCGGGCCCGCCACAGATCGGGCAGGTCGTGTGCAAGAAGCCCTCGTGGAGCGCGAGGGGCGACTGCCCCGTCGGGAGGAACTCCACGTCGTCGGGCGCCACGACCGGAAGCTGGTCCTCGGGCACCGGGACCACGCCGTGCGCCTCGCAGTAGACGGCCGGGATCGGGCAACCCCAGAAACGCTGGCGTGACACGAGCCAGTCGCGCAGGCGGTAGTTGACCTTGCGCTCCCCGATTCCCCGCTCCTCGAGCCAGTCGATGGCGCGGGCCTTGGCCGTCGCGATGTCGAGGCCGTCGAGGAACTCGCTGTTGATCTTGGCGCCGTCGCCGGTGTAGGCCCCGCCGCCGGCGTCCTCCCAGTCGTCGGGGGGTTGGACCGTGCGCACGATGGGCAGCCCGTGGAGCGTCGCGAACGCCCAGTCCCGCTCGTCCTCCGCCGGCACCGCCATGATCGCCCCGGTCCCGTAGCCCATGAGGACGTAGTCGGCCACGTAGACGGGGACGGGGCGGTCGGTGAAGGGGTTGATCACGTTGCTGCCGGTGAAGGCGCCGCGCTTGTCGAGGGTGGAGGGGTCGCCCTCGGCCATGCGCTCGATCTCGGTCTCCGCCGCGGCCCGGCGGCGCAGTGCCTCGACCTCGTCGCGCCGGTCCGCGGTGGTGAGCTCCTCGACCAGGGGGTGCTCGGGAGCCATGACCGCATAGGTCATGCCGAAGCTGGTGTCGGGGCGCGTCGTGAAGACGCGGAGGTTGAGGTCCGGACGGCCCTCGACCGCGAGGTCGAACTCGGCACCCTCGGAGCGCCCGATCCAGTTGCGCTGCATGACCTTGGCCCGCTCGGGCCACTCGAGGTCGTCGAGGGCGTAGAGGAGCTCGTCGGCGTACCGGGTGATCCGGAAGAACCACTGCTCGAGATCGCGCTTGACCACGAGATCACCCGAGCGCTCACAGGTGCCGTCGGGCAGAACCTGCTCGTTGGCCAGCACCGTCTGGCACCCGGGGCACCAGTTCACCGGCGCCTTGGCGCGGTAGGCCAGGCCGGCCTCCCAGAGCCGCAGGAAGATCAGCTGGGTCCACTTGATGTAGCCGGGATCGTGGCTGTGCACCTCCCGGCGCCAGTCGTAGACGGCACCGAGCCGGGTCAGCGACGCCTTGAGCTCGGCGATCCGGGCGTCGGTGAAGATCCGCGGGTGGGTGCCCGTCTTGATGGCGGCGTTCTCGGCCGGCAGGCCGAAGGAATCGAAGCCGATGGGGCTGAGGACGCCCTTCCCGAGCATGGTCTGGTAGCGAACGACCAGGTCACCAAAGGTGTAGTTGCGCACGTGCCCCTGGTGAGCGGGGCCCGAGGGGTAGGGGTACATGCACAGCGCGTAGAACTTCTCGCGGGGGTCGTCGTTGTCGATCTCGTACGTGCCGTCCTCGGCCCAGTGGCGTTGCCACTTGAGCTCCACCGCGTTGACGTCATAGGCGCGTGCCATGCCACCAGGGTAGGCGACGGCCTGGAACGCCCTGATCAGCGTGGGCGGGATTGTCGGGCCCTCGGGCGTGAGCTCCCGTCGTGTCCGCGGGGTCGGATCGCTGTCGTGGTCCGGGCACCGCCGAGCTGGGGCGGTCGTTCCTGACTGCTAGCGTTGACCTCCGCCACTGGGGGCGTAGCTCAGCTGGTAGAGCGCTTGACTGGCAGTCAAGAGGTTCGTGGGTTCAAGTCCCATCGCCTCCACCAAAATTTCCTGATCAGTGGATCAATTCTCCGACGGGGATTCCGTTTTACGATTCGTAATCGCGAAGTCTGTCGAGCCGACTGACGTGCGAGGTCCATTGCAGGGAACCGACGAAGTGTCGGCACTGGTAGCGGCACGGCGCGCGACCTTACGCCAGTTCCACCGTCCATTGGGTGGCGAGCTGGCTCTCAGCGCGTGTGAGCACCATGGAGAAGCGGCGTACACGTGGGGTCGTACGGCACCGACGCGCCGACGTTCGCATTCCACTCCGCCGTGGTGAGATCGCGGCCCACGATGGTGCACGCCGCCAGCTCTAAGTCGGAGAGCTTCATGGACCAAGTCGCGGTTCGGACGAATGCGGGACCAGAGTATTTCGACAGGTCCCGCATCTGATTTTGGACCTGCTGCCAGACAGCTCCGCCCGCTTCGAGCTGTGCCAACGTGAATTCTTGAGCAGGTTCCGGATGGATCGGTCGACGCCCGGCCACGGTGACTGTATCGGCCGACGGGCTGAAACTCACTACGAGCTGCGTGTACGGTCCCCAATCGAGTCCCGGGATGAAGGTCGCGAGGGAGGAATCGAAGGGAGGTACCTTTGCATCGCCGCCGAACACCGCGACGGACGACGACGTCCGCAAATCGAAGACCTCGAGACCGATCGGGTTGGACCAGACGGCGAGGTACCTCCCGTCCGGGCTGAACGCCAACTCGGGGTCACCCGGGAAGCTCTGGTTGCCCAGATTCCCCCTACTGCTCGAGAGCGTCTGGAGAAGCTTCCCGTTCCTCGTGTCGAGTATCTCCACCTGGCCGCTGAAACTGTCCGTCGCGATGCTGCGTGCGTCCGGCGACAGGGCCATGACCTCGAGTTGGTTTTCACCGGCAAACGGACCCTTCGCCAGCACGCGACCGTTGCGGCCGTCCAGGACCTGCACCCCGGCCGGGCCAATGACGCCAACCGTGTTCCCGTTGGCATTGAGAACGACGTATTGCGTGTTGGATTGCAGAGGGTCGTCGGGGATGGACCAGTTCTCTCGCCACTGAGGCGTCGATAGGGGATCATTCAGATCCCAGGAGCGCAGCGTCGCCTTTTGGTCCACCCCCACAGTCGCGGGATCGGTTGGACAGTCGAGCACGATCCGGCCATGGGTCGGCGTTCCGGTGAACCCCAGCTCGTGTCCGAGTAGAGACGCGGAATCGGATGGCACATCGGTCAAGGTACGCACGGCTCGACCCGTGCTGCCCAGGAGCACGATGCTGTTGTTCGACAGGACAGCCTCGTAGCCGGACGGACTGACGAACGTCTTGCCGGGGTTGCCCACCGTCGCGGATTTGTTGCCGAGGATCTGCCCCTCCTGGGAGATCGAGACGGGGTAATCGATGCGCCGTGTGGAGGTCGCCGTCACGAAGTGCAGTGGCCCGAGCTGTGCCCAATTCAGCACGGCCAGAGACCCTTGCTGGCTGGGCTGATACACGAGGTTCGGCGCAGTGGGGTCGACGGCGATCCCCGTCACCCCGCCCGCGACCCCGGTATTGGCCGCCCTCAGGGTCGTCAGCACCGTGCCGGTGGCGGCGTCCACGACCGACAACGACGTCTGAGAATTCGGGAGCCGCTCCACCAGAACGCGCAGATCCGTCGTCACACCGTCAAGGGCCTCGTTCTGCGACGGAGGCGAGCCCCCCAGGCGTTGACTCGTCGCCGCATCGAACGTGGCGATGTCACCGTCTTTGGCTCCCCCCACGACCGAGCTGATCCGCCTGCTGTCAGCCGAGAAGACCACGCCATCGAAGAACGAGGTGTACCACTGGTTGAAGGCAAGGCCGTTGGTTGCCTTCGAGACTGCGCCGTCATGGGCGACGATTTCGTGTTCGAGAGTTCCCGTGGCGGCGTCGACCAGGACGAGGTCGATGGCGGAGCCATCAGCGGTGATCACGTCGGCGCCGAGCTGCGAGCCGTCGGGTGAGAACTTCAGCGCATCGACTGAGCCGGGCACGACGAGCGGAGACCCGACACGGCGGCCGGTGTTGACGTTCCAGATATCGATCGTGTTCGACCGTGCGGTGGGTCCACCGGTGATCAGTTCCTCGGTCCCGATGGCCAGCAACCCGTTGTTCGAGAGGGCAACCAGCGTCCCAAACCGAGACGCGGGTGGCTGCCAACGCCAGAGCCGGTTCGTCTGCAGATCCCAGAGTCGATTCTTGTCCGTGCCCCTCTCGAGTGTTCCCTTGGTCGCCGTGCCCGCTCCGGTCACCACGAGAAGACCTGCGTTGTTGAGTGCCAGTCCGGTCGACGTCCCGGTCACCGGCGGCGGCTGGTGCGTGAATGGTGCACCGGTGACGGCATGCCAGGCCCGGAGAGCACCTGATGTGGTCTCGGAGACGACCGTCTTGCCGTCAGGCGAGTAGAGGACCGTTGACACGATGCCCTGTGGGTCGGCAAGAGTGTGGGACAACGTTGGATCCGCTGCGAGGCTGTGCACCAGCTCGTTACGAGCACTCCGTACAGCCGGGGAAGAGGGTGGAAGGTGGGAGGCAGCACGGTTGGCTTCCACGGCCAGGAGCAAGGCCAGGTCGTAGTTCCCGCCGCTGAGCAGTGGGTTGACCTTGGCGGTCAACCCCCCTGTCAGGGCATCGTCGGTCGCCACATTGGCTTGGTGACGCGCATGCACGGCAACACCCGCCGCGATCAAAGCCGCGACCAGCAACACGACCAGTGCGGCGACGCCGCCCTGGGCCAGGCGCCGGGCCCGGCGGTGCTGGCGGATGTCCTCACCCTCGAGGTCGTCTTTGGGAATGCCGTGCATGGGGGCGGCCAGGTCGGCCACCGCCCCGCGGAAGCGGCTGTTGCGCAGGTCGAGGTCTGTCTCCTCACGGGCCCAGCGCAGGTCGAGGTGCCGCGGCTCGTCGCGCAGCGCGCCGCGCAGCGCGTCGGGCACCGCACTCGAGTCGGCGCTGAAGTCCGCCACGGCGGGGTCCCACTCCCAGATCCCGTCGGTCACCACCGGCAAGATGCGCTCCACCGACTTAGTGGCCACCCAGTGGGTGATCTCCTTGTTGACCCACTCCGACGAAGCGGACTCGGGCGAGGCCAACAAGACGAACCAGCCGGATTCGTTCAAGGCGGCTTCGATGGCCGACCACAGGTGCGGGTTCGTCGAGAGGCCCGTCTCGTCGCGGAAGATGCGCAGGGCGCGGCGGCTGTTCCAGGGCTTGGCCAGGCGTTCGAGGCCGCGCTGGAGGGCGGGTGCCATCTTGCCGTCGGCCGCGTGGCTATACGAGATGAAGCCGTCGTAGACCACGCGCCGACCCTCCCTCCCCTTGGCGCTCCAGGACCCTTCAACAGGGATTCTCACAGGTTCACACGGGCGTTGTAAGAGGGGGTCATCGACCTGCCAGACTCGGCATCATGCGGTCGCACCTGCTGGACGTTCTGGATGACGATCAGCGACGGGCTGTCCTGGCGAAAGCACGGCGAAGACGCTTCAGACGCAACGAAGTGGTGTTCCACGATGGCGACCCAGGCGACGCGTTGCACATGATCGTCGAAGGTCACTTTGCGATTCGCATCACGACCCCTCTCGGCGACGAGGCAATGGTCCGGGTGCTCGGCGCACCCGAGTACTTCGGTGAGTTGGCATTGCTCGCGTCGGGCCCGCGCCGCGGTACGGCTGTCTCGCTCGATGGGAGTGAGACCCTGAGCGTGCATCGTGACGATCTCCAAGACCTGCGTGCGACGACACTCAGGATCGATCACGTGCTGACTCAGGCACTCGTTGGAGAAGTGCGGCGCTTGTCGGCCGCGCTCATCGAAGCCCTCTATGTTCCCGTCGAGCACCGCGTCTGGCGACGCGTCAACGAACTCGCCGAACTCTTCGGGGGGGACGTACCCGTCGTGATCCCGCTCACACAGGACGACATTGCCCAACTCGCCGGAACGACCAGACCCACCGCAAATCGGGCGCTGCGCGCTGGTGAAGAGCAAGGGGCGCTCCGACTGGCTCGTGGACGAATCGAGGTGCACGATCGGGCGGCACTCAAGCGATTGGCCCACTGATCTCATTTGCGTCGCAGCCTGTACATCGGGATCGTTTCGAACGCCTTGGCGGTCGTCACACGGCCCACGTATTCGGTGGCAAACGGAGCGCCAGGATTCAGGGAGAGGAGCGCTGCAAAGGCATCGGTCACGTAGACCTCCCCCTCTGGTGTGCGCGGCTCGATACGAGCAGCCCGGGTGAGCTCTCGACCCCAAAAAGTCAACCTGTGTGTCACAGGGTCTTCCATCGCCATCACGGGGCCGGCGTGTGCGCCAATGCGCAGGTCGAGGTCCTCGGGGAGCCCGATGGCCGCCATGTCGATGCGGTTGAGGGCTTCGTGAAGCGCAAGCGCGCAATCGGCTGCCTCCGTCACGTCGGAGAAGACGGCCGCGATGGCGTCACCCCACGTGTTGCGCCAGAGCACTGCCTCGGCATGATCATCGAGCACCGCACCGAGCCTTCCGAGTACTTCGCTGACAAAGCGAGGGAACTGCTCGTCACGCAGCCGTGAGAACCCGTGGAGATCGGTGAAGAGGATTGCGCCGATCTGGCGGGTCCCCGGTCCGATCGCAGCTGATCCCGGGGAGGGGTCCGACGCCGGCAGCGCGATGACGTTCGTCGTGTGACCGCTTGCCCTCCAGACGGCGACATCGTGAGAGGTCCCCGCAACACCGGCAACGGTGGTCTGATCCCAAATCGCGAGTTGTTCCGCGGGCGCATCGAGGAACGCCGCCTGGTTCAGGGCGTGACCCATGGCAATGCGTCCTGCGTACCCATAGAGCTCGTCGTCGCCCAGATAGGAGGAGTCCGAAGCGTGCACGATCGATGTGGCGCGTGCAAGGCATGAGCGAAACCGGCCCGCCCACCCTGGACCGCCGGGCATCACCGAGCTTCGCTCGAACTCGTCCGTATCGAAGGGCAACACGATCTGGAGCGGGACCCCGTGGTCGAGGACTGCCTCGGCGACCAGGATGTCGGCACCCGACGCGAGTGATCCGTACACGAACCCGATGCAACGGTCGGCCAGAAAGGATCGGACTTCGCGGACGACGTGCGCCTCGAGTTCAGCAGGGAACCGGCTCGTAGTGCCCTTGGGATCGATGCGGTGTCCGCAGTAGTGGATGATCATCGGGGGACGGAGATCGTCCAATATCGACAGGTCCGTTGACGTGGCACTGCAGACGAGGCCGAGCTGGCGTCGCGTCACCGCAAGTGCCGCGTAGTCGTCCCCCGCGACGGCGACGGCGCGCGACAGGGCTCGGCGTGCTTCCTCCACCTCTCCCAAGAGCAGTTCAGCCTCAGCCTCGGTGGCGTCACGCCAGTAGTCGTCAGTGGGCTCGCTCTCGCGAGCGGCCGTCACCAAATGAAGTGCGTGGGCAGCGAGTTTCCGGGACCGTCCGAGGTCACCGCCTAGAAGTCGCAGTGTCGCAGCATTGATGCAGGTGTAGAAACCTCCATACTGGTCGGCGACCGCTTGGTAGAGGTCGGCCGCCTGTCGCAGCTTGATCTTGCGGCCGGTGCCCTCTGTCGTGAGCGCCTCATCCTTGGCGAGTCGGGCCACCAGCGCGGCAGCGTCCTCGCACAGTGGGCGAGGGGCGTCCCTGGAAACTTCAATCCTCGCCACCAAATCCGTTGCTGCGGTCCGCGCTCGGTCGGCTGCACCGGCGCGTGCCAGCGCGAGGGCGGACACGAACCTCGCTTCCAGGCTCTCGGGGTCCTCCTCGAGGGCGGAGACCGCTGAGTCGTAGGCCATCAGAACGTCGCCCCTCGCCAGAGCGGCGCGGGCGCTGGTAAGAGGGCCGTCTGACACCGGCGCACCGTACCTTGTGCAGGGTTTCCTCACTTGTTGTCCAAGGTCCGACACCTGGTCGTTCCTCCGTCGTGTGATGGCTGGGCGCCGTGGAACTCACCGCGTCCCTCCATCCGATCTTGTGCCTACATCGTCCCCATGACTGTGCCGCCGACGACATTCGGTGCGTGTCGCGCGGCACAGACCAGATCGCTTTGTGCGCTCACGCTGCCTTTATGGAGACACACGCCATTACACCAGGTCATGGATCAAGCGCCCGCCCAGGACCGAATTCCGACCGGCGCCGTTGGGTCGGAGCAGCCGGGGTCGCGGCCGCTCTGTGCAGCTCTCTTGCAGTCGGGGGGACGTGGCTGAGCAACGGCGCAGGAGCATCCGCGCATACTTCGGCCCCCGCCCGGAACGCATCGCTTCGCATCAACGCCTCGGTGAGCGCATCCGACCCACAGGCTGCACCGGCCCCGGTGACCCCTCCGTCCCCGCCGCTCGCGTCCAGGACGGTCGTCCTCTACGGAGACTCGCTTGCCTGGGAGTCCCGCGGTTACTTCACCTCGACCATGGCGACAGCGGGCATCACACACGTCATCACCCGCACCATGGGCGGGACCGCCATCTGCGACGCGCTCCCCTCCATGCAAATCGACGCCGCGACACTGCACCCGGACGCGGTGGTCGTCGAATTCAGTGGCAACGCGTTCACGCCCTGCATGCGTGACGCGTCGGGACAACCGTTCACCGGCGCCGCCCTCTACGCCAAGTACGTCGCCGACGTGGAACACATCATCTCGATCTTCGCGGGCAGCGACACCGAGGTCTACTTCGCCGGGGCCCCCATTAGCCTTCAAGAAGCGCAAGCCCACGACGCCTACGCCGACCTCTACAACCACATGTACGCCTCCTTGACCGCCGACAACGCCCGCGTGCGCTACATCGACGCGGGAGCCGCCGTCCTCGAGCACGGCCGGTGGACCGAGACGCTTCCGTGCCTTGCCGACGAACCCTGCACCGGACGGTCCGGCGACTCCGGCCTTGGCGTCAACGTCGTGCGCGCCCCCGACGGACATCACTTCTGCCCCGAGATCCCCCCGCGGTCGAGGGCGTGGTCGCCGCCTGCGCAGTCTGGGACTCGGGTGCCTTCCGCTACGGGACGGCAATGGCGGTGCCAGTCATCGGCGGACTCGAGCAGGTGAGCACAGCGACGGTCAGCGCGGCGGACCAGGGCACACCCAAGATCGTGTTGCTGACCTCCGGGCGGTGAGTACGACCTTTCGGAGCGTCGCGTGAGCCGAAGGACGCGCGGTGGCGGCGTCGGTCAACGCTAACCGGCGCAACCCCGGTGAACCTGTGAGAATCCCTGTTGAAGGGTCCTGGAGCGCCAAGGGGAGGGAGGGTCGGCGCGTGGTCTACGACGGCTTCATCTCCTATAGCCACGCGGCCGACGGCAAGATGGCACCCGCCCTCCAGCGCGGCCTCGAACGCCTGGCCAAGCCCTGGAACAGCCGCCGCGCCCTGCGCATCTTCCGCGACGAGACGGGCCTCTCGACGAACCCGCACCTGTGGTCGGCCATCGAAGCCGCCTTGAACGAATCCGGCTGGTTCGTCTTGTTGGCCTCGCCCGAGTCCGCTTCGTCGGAGTGGGTCAACAAGGAGATCACCCACTGGGTGGCCACTAAGTCGGTGGAGCGCATCTTGCCGGTGGTGACCGACGGGATCTGGGAGTGGGACCCCGCCGTGGCGGACTTCAGCGCCGACTCGAGTGCGGTGCCCGACGCGCTGCGCGGCGCGCTGCGCGACGAGCCGCGGCACCTCGACCTGCGCTGGGCCCGTGAGGAGACAGACCTCGACCTGCGCAACAGCCGCTTCCGCGGGGCGGTGGCCGACCTGGCCGCCCCCATGCACGGCATTCCCAAAGACGACCTCGAGGGTGAGGACATCCGCCAGCACCGCCGGGCCCGGCGCCTGGCCCAGGGCGGCGTCGCCGCCCTGGCCGCACTGCTGGTCTTCGCGCTGATCGCCACAGTGGTCGCCGTCATCCAGGGGAACCAAGCCAGCAGCCAGCGCAACCAGGCCCAGCACGAGACGAACGTGGCCCTGGCCGGCGGGTTGGCGGCCAGCGCCCAGGGTCTCCTGGGCGAGAGCCGGGACGACTTGGCGCTGCTGCTCGCCGTGCAAGCGAACCGTTTCGCCGCTCATCTGAGCCCGAACGACGCGGCCGCCGTGCAAGCTCGCGAGACGCTGCTCAACGCGGCGAGCAACACCTCGAGCCTGACCGGCATCCTGAGAGGCCAGCGGGGCACGGTAGCCCGGGTCGTCTACTCGCCCGACGGCCGGCTGATCGCCTCGCAGACCGTCCAGGGGGCACTACGGGTGTGGGACACTGTGACGCACCAGGCGCTGCCGCACCAGCCATCGTCCACCGGTTTCTTCTCTGGCGGCATGGCCCTGAGCGACCGCGGGCTTCTGGTCACTGGGCAGTTAGACACACTGCCGACGCGGATCTGGGACCTCCGTTCGAACAAACCGTGGCACTGGCAACCCCCCGAACTCAAGGCTGCCGGGTGGGGCACGTTGACTTACAGCGGGGCGCCTGTTGCCATCAGCTCTCAAGGGCTTCTCGCCGTCGGTGCGTGGGTATGGGGTCAATCGACGAGCCAGATTGCACTGTGGAACATCAACACTGGACAACTCGTCGGCCCAACTCTCACCGTGCCAGGTTCCGTCGACACGCTCAGCTTCTCTCCCGACGGCCGACAGTTGGGTGCCGACGTCCTCGAGACCAACGACTCGGTCATCGACCTCGCGCTCATCGACACTTCGACGGGCGCCATCGAGCACCAGATGGTGGCGCACGTCGGGTCGACCCAGCCTGACCGGACGACCGGCCACCCCTACGACAAGGGGGACCAGCCGTACTTCGACGCGGTCGTGTTCTCCGCCGGCGGCAAGCAGGTCAGCTCGGTGACCCACGCCGCCGACGGCGTGGTCGCCACCTTCGATGCCGCGACCGGAGCCCGGCTGGGCGGGTCTCCACCCATTTTTTCGCAGAACGTCGTTGGCATCTCGTCCGACCTGCGCGAGGAGATCGATCAGACCACTCCCCTTCTGTTGGTGCGTGACACCCAGACCGGCACCGTACGGACCGGATACCCCTTCACCACCACCGGCGGGGCCGGTGTGACCCCAGTTGGGGTTGATCCCGTCGGCACCGAGTTCGTCTCCCAGGTGACCACCGGCCCACTCGAGCTGCACGACTGGACACAGATCGCGCCGCGCCCGATCGCAGAGCCACCATCGACGAGGTGGGTGGGTGCGACCGTGGTGGGCCCGAACGGCGCGGTAGACGATCTGGCCGCTCCGCTCCGTGCGCTCGGGCTGGGTGATCAGCCCGAGCCCAATGTCTCGTGGGAGGCCGTAGCGAGTCCTGCAGGGCCTGTGGCCATCGCAACCAATCGCGATCTGGTGATCTGGAGCCCTTCGAGGCATCGCATCGTGCGTCGCCTCGCCGACGTCCCCGCCGGGTGCACCAACCCGCTAGACGAACCGCGCCCGCGTTGGCCGTGGTGCCGAATCTCGCGATCTCCGGGACCGGCGGTCGCGGGCACGTGGTCCTCGAATGCGACAACAGCCTGCGCATGTGGAACCTTGCCGCACCCGGGTCGGCTCCGGCATGGCGGCGACCCTGGACGCCCGACAGAGAGCTGAAGGCCAGTGGGAACTTGCCGCTGCTGGTGGTCAGCGCCGACGGCAGTACCGTGGCGGACGTCGCGATCGGTGGGACGCGCGTCGTCGACGGGAGGACCGGGAGGCTGCGAACGACCGGCCCGCAGCCCGGCTACAACCAGATCGTGCGTTTGGCGCTGTCTCCCGACACCCGGTCGTTCGTGACCGACGACTTCGGTGACACCATCCAGGTCGCCAGCACGGCCAACGGCGCCCTCCTCGCGACGCTACAGAGCAAGCACCCTGCCGAATTGCTCGGGTTCCCGGGCGCCCCGGAAATCGCCTTCAGTGCCGACGGGCGGTACTTGGGGGTCTGGCGGGACGACCTCGGCCTCGAGATCTTCGACATGCGCAACGGCTCGTCGGTCGCCCTTCTCGGAGACGCATCACGGGGCGGTGACACCTTCAACCAGCAGCTTCAGCCCCGGCAGGTCGTGGTGAGCTGGGGCCCCCATGACGACTCGGTCACCGTCACTGATGCCCGCAGGGCCGCAGGGCCGGACGCTCAGGGCTCCACCCGGGTCGTCACCCAGGCCTGGTCGCTGCGCCCCTCGGTGCTGGAAGCAGCCGCCTGTCGTATCGTGGGACGTGACCTGACCCGGGCCGAATGGGACCAGTACGTCGGGTCCTCGTTGCCGTACCAGCGCACCTGCAAGTAGCTGCTCATCCGCATCGTTTTCGGTCGAACGGATCTCTACCAAAGGGGCATTGGACGGTCATGACGGTTCTCCATCTTCGGGAAGGTCATGACGGTCGGGCCTTTCCGGGGACTTCATAACGGTCGGGCCTTCGCGGCGGGTCATGGAGTTCGCCTGGATGAGAGAGCGGTCCAAGAGACCGCGTCTGAATGAAGCCACCCGTGGGCTTGATTGCCTCCTCAGGACATCTGAGTTTCCATGACGGTGATCGTCACCAGCGTGGAATGAAGTGTGATGACGGCAGGCCAAAATGGCCCCTTAACGCCACTAACTGCGCCGGGACGGGCGAGGTCCACGGCGGACTATCTGAGTTACCGGGATCTTCGCGCAATCGGCCCGTCACTTCATCCCAGAGGCCCTCAGGTCGTCATGGAAACCTTTCCACAGGCGCCCACCCGACAATCGGGGACTCGGGACCCCTGAGCGTCGCGAATCGAAGTCTGGCTCTGCATGCCATGGGGGTCGCCTGTCAACGGATTTGTCAACGCAACTCCACTTCACCAGACCGAACTCGGCCTCACGGGACCTCGTCTGGATCGTCCAGACGACCAACACCCCCTGCCAGAGTCCGACCCAACAACACTGGACCTCACCATCTCCAGGGGCCTGGCAGTCAAGAGGTTCGTGGGTTCAAGTCCCATCGCCTCCACCATCGCCTCCACCAAATATCGCAGCTAGACCGTACTCATTGCATGATTCTGAACCTGGGCGCCGCAGAATCAAGAGGTTCCGCACTAGAGGTGTTGCCGCGCGAAACCGTGCGAAACCAGTAGGGCCTACGAGAGGTGGCGAGTGATCTTCGCTCAGTCCTCTTGCATCTGGTTGGACGGGAATCGTTGACCTGAGCGACCCTGCTGTGTCCGCGGGGTGATGGTCATCGATTTCTGCCAGCGGGCGGCAAGAGCGTCCAGGAACAGAGCCGTGAAGCCGCTGACGGACAGGCCCAGTGGTATGGCGGCGACCACATCGCTCATGTAGTGGAACTGCAGGGCGACCATGGCCACGCCGATTGAGCAGGCGACAACGACAACGATGGCCACGAGCAGATGGCGAAACGCGGGCCGCACGAGTTGTGCCAAGGGGCGATCTGCGCCGGCGGCCATGATCACCGCACCTGCCAAGGCGACTGATACCGCGGTATGACCAGACGGGAAGACCGGACCCGGGAGGCTGCCCAGGCGGCGGTCGAAGAATGGTTTGAGTACCTCCTCGACCAGAAACACAGCGAACACGACACTCATGACGGTGGCCACAGCCGCCCGGTGATCACCCAAGAGGATGAGCGCCAATGCAACAAGCGCCGTGATTGTCACAAAGACCTTCGGATGTCCGACCTCGCTGAGCAGTCCAGCCAGTCGGTTCGGTAATCCCGAGGTTCGCCGCAAGAACGCGTCAACGCTGGAGTCGAACAGCAGGGGACGACTGGAGTTGCGCGCGGCGAAGCCGAAGCCCGAGAGACATGCGATTGTCACAAGGCTCAGGACGAGAACTGAACGACGGAGCCGGTTCGATACGAGAGGCGGCCCGCCGAACAGCCGGTCGAAGACACGAGTTGCATCGTTCGCCCACACAAGACTACGAGGTTCAGGGGCGGCGCCAAGATACATCCAGAGACTCGCCGCCGATCCCGTTCGGATGCAGAATGGCAGTTCTCATCGCATCGCGGCCGTGTCTGAAAAGTTCGCTTCGTCCCCGCAAAATCCCCTCGCGGCAAGGATGAACAGGGAATGACACAGAATGCGGGCGGTAGCCAAGAGATGGAGCCCGACGAGCGACCAGCGACGTTTCCCCGTTCCCCGTTCTCGTTCATCGCCCCCACCAAATTCTGGACGACCGGCATCGTGTCGTCGGAACGGTGCGCACGCCTGCGTCTCACAGGCCTCGCGTCTCGGGCTCCCAGGAGTGCGACGGGTAACAGACGGTGACCACCCGGTCGACGTGGCCGATTCGCACGCCTGACTCGAGCATGCGCCGACAGAGGTTCCAGTCCGAGGGCTCATCGAGGAGCCAGGATCTGGTGCTGAACTCGTAGAAGCGGAGCGCCGCCATGAAGATCGCCCCCTGGAAGTTGAACCACCCAAGCGCCGGCGGGTAGCGGGACAGGACTTCGTCCGCCTCGGGGGGACGATGGCGCGCGAGGAGGTCGCCGTACACCATTTCCGAACGGGTCGAGCGAGCATGGTCCAGGAGGCACTCCAGGTGGTGCGGCTCGAATTCGTCGTCGTCGCCGAGCATGGCCAACCACGTGCCCCGGGCCAGTTCCGTGCCGACATTCACGCCGGGAGCGCCGGCGACGGACCAGCGGTGCTCCCGGTCCTCCGGGTAGGGATACCGGTACGTGAGATTGACGAACCGCACCCGGGGATCTCCGAAGTCCTCGATCCGCTCCGCCACGTCGTCCGTGCAGCCGTCGCCGATCACGATGACCTCGAAGTTCTGGTAGGTCTGACGGGCGATGGAGGGAAGCGCCCGCTCCACCAGCAATTTGCCCCGCACATACGTCGGAATGCGCACTGTGATGAGTGGCTCCGGGTCGCGGAACGCTTCCTCGTATGCCTCGGTCCTCCGTGCGGCGAGCAGTTGGTGGCGGAGGTGCGGAATGTCGTCGAGCGACGCGGAGGCGATTCGTCGTACCTCGGTGATACGGGCATCGAGTCGGTCCACTTCCCTGCACAGCGCGTCGTGGGCCTCCGTCGCCATCGATCGAAGCTCCGAGAGGGTCTCCCCCAGCCGCGACACCGTCGCGGCAAGTCGCTCCACGTCTTCCCGTAGGGCCTCGCTGCGGCCCACTGACCCATCACCCAACCGCTCGAGCTCTTCCCGTAGGGCCTCGGTGCGCGGAGCGACCGATCGATCGACCAACCGTTCAAGCTTCCGGCTCACCGCCATGCGGACGCGCCGGGGACGACCGCCGTCAGTGGTCAACGACGCACCCCACGGCACTCACGATTCGGCCCACATCCGCCTGCGTGAGCCAGTCGTCGAGCGGAAGGGAGATGATCCGCCCGCACAGGTCATCGGTCACTGCAAGGTCTCCGGCCCTCTGCAGTTCGGCAAACGCCGGATGACCGTGTATCGGAGGATTGAAATACGCCCGCCAGCCGACCTCGACCTCGTCGAGTTTCATGCCCAGCTCCTCCCGGTGGCGCCGGGACGCCAACGCGACGGACACGAACGCAGGGACCGCCAGCGCCACATCCGACTGCAACGCGCATCCGAGCGATTCCAACTCCGTGATGTACCAGCGAAGCACCTCCCGTCGCTTTGTCATGCGGTCCTTGAACACCTCGAGCTGGCGGGTCCCCAGGGCCGACGAGAGCTCGGGCAATTTGCCGTTCAGACCGAGCCCCCAAGATCTTCGCTCGTCGTCGAATCCGAAGTTCTTCAATCGGTTGAGCTGCCGTATGAACCCGTGGTCGCGCGATGCGACTGCCCCGCCTTCACCGATGGCCATCGTCTTGGTGGCATGGAACGAGAAGATCTCACAGTCGCCCCGGGCGCCCAGTGGCTCGCCCCACGAATACTCAGACGCAAAGCCCGCTGCCGAGTCGATGACCAGGGGAACTCGGTAGTGCGTGGCCAAGGACTCCCAGGCGTCGATCGCCGCGTTCGCCGTGCCGAATGTGCTGGTCAGGAGGATCCCGGCCACGTCGTCACGTTCCCTTTGCAGCAACCGCTCGGCCATGCGCAGGTCGGGCTGCCAGGTCTCGGGCTCAATGTCGATGAGGACGGGTTCGAATCCACTCCACATCAATGCGAGCGGAACTGCCGCAGCCGTGAACGACGCCACCGGCACCAATCGACGATCACGGTGGAACAGTGTCTTGCACGCGAGCTGGATGCCCACGGTGGCATTCGCCGTCACCGCGACCTCGACATCACGACCGATCCAACGCGCCAGCTCCGCAGCGAAACGACCCTCGAATGGTCCACTGTTGGTGAAGACCCCCGTTTCCCAAATCTCGCGGTAGTCCCGGGCCACGACCGAGGGGTCGGGGAGCCTGGGGGTGAGGAAGGGAATCCGTCTCATCTGGACCAACTGTAGGGATCGGGGGGACTCCACAGGGCGACCTCGTCGTTGTCCAGGGCGGGCGAGAACGAGGCGCAGCCGTAGGTCGCACCCGCGACGACAACCCGACGACCCTCAACCTCGATCCTGCCCTCCTGGAGCCAACGGGCCACCTGCAGGAGTGCCTTGCACTGCTGGACGAAGACCCGATGACGGGTGACTTCGGTCGGTGCACCCGGGTCGACCGGACACGCGGTCTGCATGACGATCTTTCCCTCGTCCATCACCTCGGCAATGAACTCCACCGTGTTGCCGGCGAAACGAGCCGGGTATCGCACCGTGTCTCCGAAGCCGTCCATCCCCTTGAAGGCGGGGAGCAACGAGGGATGAAAATTGAGGATCCGGTCCCGATACGCCTCACGAAAATCGGCCGAGAAGAAGCTGGTGTAGAAGGAGAACACGTAGTCGATCGCCATCTCGTCAAAGAGCCCCAGAAGGCGGGCGCAGAACCGGTCGACGTCTTCGTTCGCAATGATCGTCGTGGGTATGCCGTGGCTCCGCGCCTTCTCCTGGGCCGGGCCGGGCCGGTCCACCACGATCTGGTGGACCCGGGTGCGGAAGAAGTCATTCTTGAGAACCTCGTTCATCACCGACCCGGACGTTGAGACGACCATGGCAAATCGGCGCTCGCGGTCGCTCACCCGAACTCTCCGCTGCGGTAGGCGGGGACGTAGCCCTCTCGCGCGCGTTGCTCGTTCTCCCGCCAGGGTCTCGTAGATCCCCGGTTGAAGTATTCGCTCGCACAGATAGACGGCCTTCGTGGTCGTGCTCCAACCACTCTTGAACTGGGCGAGGCCGTCCATCTCGCCGACAGAGATGCCCGAGCTGCCCGTCAGGTTCACCCGCGACACCCGACCCATGAAGTAGTTCAGCATCGTCCACTTGGTGGCGTACGACGCCCGCAACTCGTACCCCAGATCCGAGAAGGCAGCCAAGTGGCCATAGGCGACGTCTCCCTGCACGAACCAGAGGTCAAGGCCGACGATCTCATCACCTGCGGTCGCCCCGAACATCACGAGGCCGGGCGTCTTCAGCTGCTTCTCGAAAGCCGGTCGCGAGAACGCGCGCAGACCTGATATCGAGTGGCGGCTCGTCAGGTTGGCGTACAGGCGAACCCAATCGTCGATGTGCTCCCAGGGGCGCTCGTACACGTCGACTTCCAATGACCGGAGAGCGCGCCGGGCGTGTGCCCGGTGCGATGGCCGGACGAACGCTTCGGGCGGTTGACTGAGTTCGGCGACGTAGTGATCCTTGAATCGAACGACGTGATCGAAGGTCTTCCTCAAGTTGTCACCGCTCTGACGCGCGAAGGGATCGGCCACCAGAACCACGCTGACCAGATCCGTTGCGAGGCTCGACAGATCTTCGTCCAATCGACTCCAGTCGCGGCAGGAGAACATTGGGTACGGGCCCATCGCATCGAAGAACTCAGTGCGCCCGATGCGACGTTGCAAGAGCCACCCTCCGCTGATTGGCAACAACAAAGGGCTACCGAACTCTGCCAGAGACAAGGCGTAGTCCCTGTGGCCATAGCCGGTGAGGTCGTCTTCAATTGTTCTCTGACGGGCCATCACGATCCTCGCGGCGACCTCCGTACCGCCGCCCGGCAACACATGGTCGAACTATAGGGTCGCCATGTGCCCCCGACGGGCATGACGGTCGGCTCGCAGAGGACGTTCGAGCAGCCGTGGCAGGACACGAAAAGGCCCGGGGACGCGCCGCTCCCTTCTCGTTGCGTCGCCGCTCAGCTCTGCGAACGTGGCTCGACGTGCTGGAGCTCGATCCACAACGGGATCAAGAACCAGATGTAGACGTTGGTCAGCGTGTAGTCGGTGTCGTTGTGATGCGTCACCATCGTTCGGATATCGGTGATGCGGACGCGGTCGTCCTTGCTCTGGTACGCCCTGACCCGGTTCAGGATCTCCGTCATCTCCTCCTTGGAGGAGACCTCCATCCCGAAGTGGTCCATGTTCGGGGTGACCATGAACTCGTTCTTCGCCGGCAGCAGGTAGAGGAACTGGCGCGATTCCCCGGTGTAGAGGATGAGGGGGTTGTCCTTTTCGGTGCTGTTGTCTCCTTCGATCCAGCCGAAGACCTCGGAGTAGAAATCGAGGAGCGCGGCACGGCCCTCGTCGTCCATGACGTCCGCGTCGACGCTGATCGCCACGTGGTTGATCCGGGGGCTGACGGGCGTCGCGCTCACGACGGCATGCCGGGTCGGACCATGACCTTGCTGGAGATCTCTCCTCGGGAGAGCCGTTCCATCGAGTCCATCACCTCGCTGAGCGGAATGTCGTTGGGTTCGATCAAGGACTCGAGTGGGAGCGTCCCGCTGGCGAGCAGGTCCACCGCGGGCTGGAAGCCGTCGTCGTCGTAGTTGTAGGCGCCGACGATCTCGAGCTCGAAGATGATGACGCGGTTCTGATTGAGTTTCGGCGGTTCGAAGCCCGTACCGACGATCACCAGCGTGCCCGCATAGTCGAGCTGGCCGAGGGCCGCCTCAATGGCGCTGGCATGCCCCGAGCACTCGAAGACGACCGCAGAGGGATCCGGCGCCGGCCGCGCCATCGGCGGCTCCACCAGCGTGTCGGGTGCGACGACCCGGGCGGCGCCGACGTCGAGTGCCCGCTGGCGCCGGAGCGGTGCGGGCTCACTCACTGTGATGTCGGTGATCCCCTGCGCCCGCAGAACCGCGATGATGAGGAGCCCGACCGGACCGGCCCCGGTGACGAGCACCCGGTCTTCGGGGGCGACCCCCGCCAGCCGCACTGCGTGGAGGGCGATCGCCGTCGGTTCGGCCAGCGCGGCGAATCTGGTCGGGAGGGAATCGGGGATCCGGATCAGGCTGTCGGCCGCCACCGTCTTGTAGCGGCAGAACGCACCCCGGTACCCCAGGTAGTCCGCCGAGGGGCGATCGAGGCACACCGAGGGCCGGCCCCGCCGACAGGGCCGGCACACGCCACACCCCCGGGCCGCGTTGCCCACCACACGGTCACCCGCCGACCACCCCGAGCCGCCCGGCGCCGAGGCCACGACGCCCGACCACTCGTGGCCGAGAATGGCACCCGGCTTGGCGTAGCGCTCCAGGACCATGTGCAGATCGGACCCGCAGATCCCGCACTCGGCGATTTCGACCAGCACCTCGCCGGGTCCCGGCTCCGGGCGGGGGACGTCCTCGACGGCGATCCTGCCGTCGCCCACGTAGACGGCCGCCGGCATCATTTCGGGAGGCACGCCGCCAACACTAAGGCGTTGGCCGGGCGATGCCGTGGTCTCTCAGCTCCTCCCGACGCGCAGCTGGAAACGCACCGTCGAGGATCCGTAGCGACCGGTGACCTGCCAACACCCCGCAGTCGAGAAGCGGAGCGTCGACGTGTTGAAGGCTCCGCGGGCGTCGTAGGCACGGTTCACGTCGTAGTGGAACACGCCCGGCCCGTCGAGTCGGCGTCCGTCAATGCGGGGAAGCCCGTTCGGTCTGGTGAGCCAGGGGAACTTCAGGAGCCACCCGGTGCCGTCGGGCCTCGGAGGGACACCGACCGCCGCCCGGGTCGTCCACAACGATCCCTCGCCCACCGCCGCCCGGCCCTGAGCCCACGCCGCGACGTCGTGCGGGACCGCACCGTGCGCAGGCCGGACCCACGTGCCACAGCCCGTTGCGGCCGTCGCCGCAGCACTTCCCCCGCCTTGGAGCCACAGGATCGCCGCCATGAGTGCGAGGGCGCCGCCTGGTCCGATGCGCCGACGGCGCGCAGAGTGCGCACCGTCGGGAGCCCGGTGGTCCCGGGTTCCATGTGGTCGAGGTACGTGGTCGACAGCAGCCATGGAGCACCCTCTCTCTCCCGGGTGCGGGCGGGGACGACCCGGCGGAGTCGGGGCGAGGCTACCCGGCCGCTCGGGGTGCGGCTCCCCGGGGACCCGTCGATCGTGTGGCGCTGTCGTACCATCAGAACCGAATGGAACGACTGGAAGGCCGCACCGCGGTCGTGACCGGTGCCGCCAGCGGCATCGGCCTGGCCATCGTCGAGGCGTTCGTCGGCGAGGGCATGCAGGTGGTCATGGTCGACGTGGACCGGGAGGACCTCGTGTCCCACACGTCGCGACTCGGCGCGCAGGGTGCGGCCGTCGTCGCGGTCCCCGCCGATGTCACGGACCCTGAGGCGCTGGAGTCCGCCGGCCGTGCCGTCGTCGAGCGGTTCGGGAAGCTCCACGTGGCCGTGAACAACGCCGGCGTGGTCACGGGGGGCCACGCCTGGGAGATCCCCCTCGCCGAGTGGCACCGCGTGATCGACATCGATCTGTGGGGCGTCATCCACGGCATCCGCTCCTTCGTGCCGTTGATCCTGGCGTCGGGAGAGGAGGGTCACGTGGTCAACACGGCGTCGATGGCGGCCGTCCTGCCCCGGGGCAATCTCGGGCCCTACACCGTCGCCAAGCACGGAGTGCTGGGGCTCTCGGACGTGTTGCGGGCGGAGTTCGAGGACCTGGGTGCTCCCATCGGGGTCAGCGTCGTCATGCCGGGGATGGTCAAGACCGCAATGAACCCCATCGGCACCGTCGCACCCGATGTCGTCGCGGCGCACGTGGTCGACGCCATGCGCACACGGCGCAGCTACGTGTTCACCGACGACCACCACGCCGATGCCATGCGTGATCGCATGGGGGCGATCGTGGCGGCGAAGGACGAGGAGTCCGGAGGCCCTGCCCGATGAGCCGGCCGGTCGTTCTCGTCCATGGCGCCTGGCACGGCGCATGGTGCTGGGAGCCCGTCGTGACGGCGTTGGCGTCCGAGGGGATCGACGCCCTCGCCGTCGACCTGCCCGGGCACGGGGCCGACACGGGACCTTTCGGCGACCTCCATTCGGACGCCGCCCGGGTCCGCGAGGTGCTCGACCAGCAGGAGCGCGGCGACGTCGTCCTCGTCGGGCACTCGTACGGCGGGGCGGTGATCACCGAGGCCGGGGACCATCCCGCCGTCGGGCGGCTCGTGTTCCTCTGCGCCCTGGCGCTCACGGCGTCCGAGTCCTGCGCCTCGGTCGCCACCGGGGATCCCGCCGCCGCATCCATCTCCCACGACGGCCGGCCCGATCTGGGCCAGGCCGTCATCCCGCACGACGACGGCCTGGTCACGGTGGACCCGGCGCTCGCCGCAGCCTGCCTCTACAACGAGTGCGACCCCGGGACCGCGGCGTGGGCCGTCGGCCGCCTGGGTCCCCATCCCCTGATCACGCTCCAGCAGACGCCGCTCGCCGTCGCCTGGCAGTCCAAACCTTCGGCGTACGCCGTCTGCGCCAACGACCTGGCCATCCACCCCGGGCTGCAACGCATCATGGCCGCCCGGTGCACGCGGGCCGTCGAATGGGAGTCGGACCACTCGCCGTTCCTGTCGCACCCCGAGCTGGTGGTCCGGATGCTCGCGGCCGAGGCAACGCGCACCTGATCGATCCGCGGTGCTGCGCGCGGCGCCCGCGGTAGCCTCCCGGCGATGACCGTCGACGACCTGGCCGCCGACCTGCTCTCGACGGTCCTCGATGCCGATCCGCTCACCGCGTCGCTCTACGGCGTCCCCGGCTACGACGACCGGCTCCCCGACTTCAGCGTCGAGAGCGAGCTGGGGCAGACCCGCAGGCTGACGTCAGTGGCCGAGCAGGCCGAGCAGATGGCCGATCCCGGACTCGACGAGACGGAGCTCCAGACGCTCGACTTCGTCCGCCACATGGCGCGGGGGATGGCCGATGCCGCGGCGGTGCCGCAGACCGAGTTCACGATCTGCGACACGTTCGTCGCGCCGGTCGCGGCCTTGCTGACCTGGCTGCCGAAGCTTCCCCTCGACACCGACGAGCGGCGCAGCGGCTACCTGGCCCGCCTGCACGCCATGACCGAGCTGCTGACGACCGTCGCCGGGCGCCACCGGGCGGGCACCGCCGCCGGCCGCACCGCCGTGGCGCGCCTCGTGCAGTCCGCCATCGCACAGCTCGACCTGGTGGTCGCCGATCCGACCCTGGGCGCCGCCACGCGGCCCGACGTCGACGACCGGGCCTTCGCCGGAGAGATCGCCGCCGCGATCGAGGAGTCCGTCCGCCCCGCGCTGGCCGCCTACCGGGACGCGCTGCGGTCCGACGTGCTCCCGGCGGCTCGTGACGACGACCACCCGGGCATCTGCTTCCTCCCCGGCGGCGAGGCGATGTACCGCGTGCTGACCCGCCTGCACACCTCCATGGACTACTCCCACGAGGAGCTGCACGCCGCCGGCCGGGAGATCGTCGACGAGGTCGGCCTCGAGCTCGCCGAGACGGGCTCGCGGCTGTGGGGCACCTCGGAGATCGCCGAGATCTTCGACCGCCTCTCGAACGACCCCTCGCTGCGCTACCAGAGCCGTGAGGAGATGCTCGACCATGCCCGCCGCGTCGTCGCCGCGGCCGAGGCGGAGTCGCCCCGGTGGTTCGCCGTCGTCCCCGACGAGCCCTGCACGGTCGAGCCCGTCCCCGAGGCGGAGGAGGCCGGCATGGCGGCGGCCTACTACATGCCGGGCGCGCTCGACGGCTCGCGCCCGGGGACGTACTTCCTCAACACCTCCGAGCCCGGGGAGCGCCACCGCTACGGGGCGGAGGACATGGCGTTCCACGAGGCGGTGCCGGGGCACCACTTCCAGCTCACCATCGCCATGGAGTCCAAGGACCTTCCCCCGGTCCGGCGGGTGCTGCACGACACCGCCTGCGCGGAGGGTTGGGGCCTCTACAGCGAGCGCCTCGCCGACGAGATGGGGCTCTACAGCGACGACCTGGCCCGGATGGGGCTCTTCACCGCGGACTCGTGGCGGGCGAGCCGGTTGGTCGTCGATACGGGGCTCCACGCGCTGGGCTGGACCCGCGGGCAGGCGCTCGACTGGATGTCCGAGCACACGCCGCTGCCCCGCATGGAGATCGAGTCCGAGGTCGACCGCTACATCTCCTATCCCGGCCAGGCCCTGGCCTACATGGTCGGCCGGCGCGAGATCGTCCGGTTGCGCACCGCGGCGACCGACGCACTCGGCCCGCGCTTCGATCTGCGGGACTTCCATGACCTCGTGCTGCGGGCGGGGATCCTCCCGCTCCCGGCGCTGGCGCGCACCGTCGAACGCTGGATCGCGCGCGTGGGGTCATAGGCGGACCGGCCGGACGGACCCTCCCCGGCGGGTCCGACGGGCAAGTGCTACTGCTCGAGCGGCAGGTGCAGCCTGCGGATGGCGTGGTCGACGGTGTCCACCCACTGCCGCGGTGTCCAACGGCCGACTTCGGGCAGTGCCGCCATCTCGAGCTCGAGCGGGACCAGGACGCACGCTTGGATGTCGCGCAGCGTGCACCGGGCGTCGGTGTGCTCGAGGACCCGGTAGGCGAGGTACGAGCGGGCGATGCGCCAGCTCCGGCCCGGCCGACGCGGACGCGCCGGATGGAGGACGCTCTCCCCGATCATCTCCTCGCTCCCGTGGGCCAGGAGGTTCGTCCAGGCCCAGACCGGGACCACGACCCCCGTCTCCGCCCAGTACTCCGCCAGCGTGCCGTTCAGGAACGCCTGGCTCTCCCTGGCCAGAATGCTGTCGCCCGCCTCGCTCTCCCGTCTCCACATGGGACTCTCCTCCACGCCGACGCGCCGTTTCCGTTCAATGGCGCCCGCTCACCTCGTACCCATTGTGCAGAGCCCTCTCGGCGTCCAGTAGGGGCGAAGGTCACCGCGGGGAGGGACCGAGGTCATCCGAGGTCATCCGGCCGGACCGGCGCCCGGGCCGCCAGGACGACTCCGAAGAGGCACACCGCCGTGACGTGCATGGCCGTGCACCACAGGCAGATCGCACCGATCCGGAAGAGCTCGACGTAGACGAGGTACAGGACCATGGCCGCGCCGGCTCCCGAGACGGCGAGGCGGGCGCGGTCGACCCACGGCCGGGCGGAGCGCCAGGCCCAGGGAACGGTCAGCGCCGTCATCACGGCCGCCCACACCAGCCCGAGGACGGCCACCGGGATCCCGAGCAGGACCGACCAGGAACTGGTCGTCACGAGCGTGCAGTTGACGATCCCCGTGTCCGGGCAGGCCAGGGCGCCCGGGTCGCTGTAGTGGGTCACGGTCAGGTACGAGGCGATGCCCACCGACGCCAGGGAGAGCCCGAGCGAGGCGGCCATCGCCCACGTCCGCACCCGGCGCGGGTGGGTGGTCGCCCTCGCCGTCGTTGCCACGGCCATCGTCACGCCCCCAACTTCTTGGCGATCGCCGCGATCGCCGGCGAGTTGGCCACGCTGCTGGGCTGGCTTCCCGTGACGCGGGTGATGGCGGCGGTGATGTCGTTGGCCGTCCCGTCGATGGCTTGGGCCACCGGGCTGCGACGGATCGCTCAGCTGCGCCGCGATCTGCGCCCGCGACAGGCCCTGGAGCACCTGGGGCGAGTAGCTCGCACCGGTGATGACGTAACGGTTGCCGATGTCGAGGAACGGGATGCTCCCCGTGGTGTCGTAGGTCGACATCAGCGAGTTCTGGGCGGCCGTCGGGGTCTGCAGCGTCTGGTACGTGCCGCCGACCTGCTGGTTGGTGGCCTCCTCGACCGGCTGGAAGTCCACGTAGGGGCTCGCGTAGCTCGATCCGTAGAACGAGAGCGTCTGGGTGTCGGGGTAGACGTCGGCAGTCCCGCGAGTGGGTCCCCGACAGGTGCGAGAAGGTCCCGAACCGTGACAGCGCCACGGCCAGGGCCCAGCGCTCGGCGGCGCAGTAGGGGCAGTACTCGGCACCGATGTAGGTGACGAGGGGCTTGCCGTCGGCACCGCGCAGGATCGCCCCGCCGCCACCGACGGAGGTGGGCGGGACGACGGAGGTGGGGCTGCCCACCGCGTCGAGCGTCGCCGTCGGCACGGACAACGACGCCAGGACGCTCGGCGGGGAGAACCGTGGCACCGGTGTTCGACGAGGCATGGTGCGCCGCCGTCGTCGCCGGTCGTCCCGTGGCCTTGATCAGCACCATGGTGGCGATGACGGCGATGACCAGCCCCACCGGCACCAGCGCGGTCAGCACGGGGTGCCGCGAACGGAACGAGGCCCGTGCGGGCGCCCCCCGACCGGGGGGCCTGCGCGACCCCTGCGCCTGCCTGCCGCCGTGGCTCCCCGCCGGCGGCCGCTTCGTTGCTGCCGTCGTGGTGGCGTGACCACCTGCGGCCTGCTTCTTGGGGGCGGCGCCCGGTGGGCGGGCGCCCGGCGGGCGCTTCGTGGATTGCTTCTTCGTGGTGGGCCGCGCCTGTGCGCGACGACCCGGTTGCTGACTTCGACACTTCGTTCTCCTGAGATTCGGCCGAGGCGGCGGAGTGCGCGCGCTCGGGGGCTCGATGCAGGGGCCCGGGAGGGCCTCCCTGCGTGATGTCCCGGGGCGCCGGTGCCCGCGCAGCGGGAACCGGCGGACGCGCCGGGGGCGCAGTTTCGAGCTAGGAGAACTGGGGCGGGTGGAAGAGCGGGTCGCGTGCGCCCGCGGGCAGGGCGACGACCAGCACCCGGCGGCGCCGGATGACGGAGGCCGCCACGATCGCGGCCGCGATCCCGGCCATGACCGCGGCCGAGCGCCACGGCCGGCGTCGGTGCGGACATGGCAGGCGTGCCCTTGCCGCACGTGACGTCCATGCACATGAGCGGCATGGCCACGGGGGCCTCGGCGAGCGACACCATCTCGGCACCGCTGCTCTCGGCGGCCGACAGCACGCCGTGCGGCGTGAAACCGGCGACGACCGCGGCGGCGATGATCGCCACCAGACCGAAGCGCCACCGCATCCGCATGGCGACCACCCTACGGGGCACGGTTAAACGGCCCATAAGAAAGTGGTCTCCGGGAGGGCACGGGTCCACAACCGCTGCACAACACGGCCCGCACGCACGCGCCGTTCCCCCTCTAACGGGTGCGGTCGTCGAGGTCGGCGCCTTCGCGCAGCGCGTGCGCCGACCGTCCGGCCCGCACCGGCACCCGCTCGAACGACGACTCGACCCTGCGATGCCAGATCGTGTACCACGCCGCGAACCCGGCGACGAGCAGCCCCACCGAACCGACGATCAACGAGATCTCTGCCATCAGTGACCCTCTCCCGTGTGAGCCGTGCCGATCACCAGCTGACCCGCCAGCCGCCTCGCGGCGGCCCACACCTCTCACCTCAAGTGTGCGGCCCGGCGGCGGCCCGAACTAGGGACGAAGGTCACATCCGGCGGGATCCGCCTAGGTGCCGAAGCTGCCTGCGATCGCCGCGACCTGTGCCCCGGGCGTCACCGGTGCGGTGCCGTGTTGGGGTCGGTGCCCATGCCGGTCAGGATCCCGCCAAGGCCATGCCCGTGACCCGGTAGACGCCCTGCAGCGCGACGCCCGCGGCGAGGAAGGGCGTGGGCGGACGGCTCAGGAGCGGGCCGGGCGCCCGCCCCGGCGCTCAGGCCGTGCCCGAGCCCGCCACCGGGTTCGCGACCTTGCGGGCCCAGGCGGCCACCAGCTGCAGCAGCCCGAGATACACGGCCAGCACGATCACGATGATCAGCAGGCTCCACCCGGTGAGGTTGCCGCCGAAGACCAGGAAGAGCGCCGCCACGACCACGCCGACGATGCGCAGGCCGTTGAGGTGCTCGGTGATCCAACCGCCGCTGCGGCGGGCCCGGTCCGACCCGGCGGCGGCGCGCCCGGTGCCCGACGACAGCGCCCGTGCCTGCGCCGCCACCCAGCGGGCCCCCTTGGCCACGGTCGAACGGATCCACACGGCGTAGCGGGCCGGCCCGGCCAGCCAGGCGCCGAGGGCCACGAGGACGGCGAAGAGCAGCATCCAGCGCAGGTCCGTCTTGAGGAAGCGCAGCATGGTGTCCCACACCGTGGCCGCCACCTCCCGGTTGAAGGCGTGCCCGGCCTGGTTGATGAACGTGATCCGCCCGAGGGAGAGGCCGGCCAGCAGCAGCATCGTGACGATGACCACCCCGATGGCCATCCGCAGCAGCGTCTTGCGGCGCTCCACCGCGAGACCGATGCCGAGGGCCGCCAGCGCGAGGGCGATGGCAGGGATGACCCACTTCAGCTTCACGATGAGGTTGAAGAGCCCGGTGAACTGCGAGACCTGCGACTTGGAGACGACGGTGACGCCCAGCTTGTCGCCCTGGGTGAGGATCGCCTTGGCCGGGTTGAACAGCGTGATGCCCTTCGCGTTGGCCTTGTCGATGATGTTGTTGAGCGCCGGGGTGACGTTGACGACGATCCCCCCGCCCTTCTCGAGCTTCTTCGTGAGCGGCGACTGCTTGCCGGTGAGGACGTCGACCACCGCATCGTGGGTGTGCCGGTTCAGCCCGTCCCACAGCTTCCCGAACTGGGGGCTCTCGAAGAACTTGAGGGCCAGGCCCTCCACGTAGCCGTGCACCTGGTTCACGATCGGCGTCACGATCGGCTTGGCCTTCGCCGGCAGCGCCGCCGTGACCTTGTCCTGCACGATGTGCGTCGAGAAGAGCGCGTCCGTCGCCTTCGCCGCCAGATGCTCGTCGATGACCTGGTTGCGCGCCAGCGGGGCCATGGTCTCGACGTACTGGTCCGTGTTGGTCACGGTGCGGATGGCCCACACCGAGATCACCGAGATGGGGATGAGCAACGATGCCAGGACGACGAGCACCCAGGCGCTGATCCGCCGGGGCAGGTGTCGGGACGCCCGCTTTGCACCCTCACCCTGGGGAGCCTTCGTGGGAGCCTCTGGGGTGCCCGGCGATGCCGCGACGGGCGCGTCCGGGGTCTCCTCGGAGTCCATGTCCGTCATTGGGCCACGCTCACCACCCAATGCCTAGTGCCAAAAGGCCCTAGTGCGCACGGATGGCCGACGGGCCAGACTGGGTGGATGGAGAGTTCGGGGAACGTGCAGGGCAAGCTGCGCATCATCTTCTTGAGCGCCGTGGCGGCCTTCTTCGCGCCGCTGGTGTTCTTCAGCCTCATCGTCCTGCGGAAGGCCGAGCGACGGTTCAACTTCCACGCCCGGACGTGGAACAAGCGCCTCCAGCACGAGATCGCCCGCTGGAGCTAGCGCCGGGCGCGACGTCGCCCGACGTACGCTGAGCCGGTGCTGACCGGTTTCGCGCACACCGCCGTCTGCGTGCCCGACGTGGAGGCCGCCGTCCAGTGGTACTCGGAGGTCCTCGGTCTGCGCGTGTTGTCGCCGCCGTACCGGATGGAGGGCCGCCAGATCGAGCACGACATGGGCGAGCTCGTCCCGTCACCGGTCGTCGTCACCGCGGCCATCGTCGGATTCGGGACGGACGACCGCGTCATCGAGCTCATCGACTATCCGGCGGCACCCGTCGTTCCCGCCGGACCCGGCCGGCCCTCTGTCACGAGGGTCGGCATCACCCACGTCGGCGTGCTGTGCGACGACCTCGGTGCCACGCGCACCGAGCTTGAGTCACGGGGGGTCGAATTCCTCACGAGCGGGATCGCCGACGTGGCCGGATTGCGGACGACGTGGTGCCGTGATCCGTGGGGAACGGTCCTCATCCTCATGGAGAAACGGGAGGACGACCGCCCCTATTGGGGTCAACTCCTGCCGTAGGAGCCGTCGGGTCCGGGCCGGTTTCCGTGCGCCGGGGCCAGAAATATGGCGATCAGCGCCCAAAGGATGTGCATGGCGGGGCGTGCATCGGCCACAATGGGCGCCATGAACAAGCGAGAACTAGCAAAAGCCGTCGCAGTCCAGTCCGATGTCGAGTTGAAGACGGTGGTCGCCGTCCTCGACGGTTTCACCGACGTGGTCACCGCGGTCGTCGCCAAGGGTGTGGAACCGGTCTCGATCCCCGGTTTCGCGAAGTTCGTCAAGGTCGACCGTCCCGCCCGCATGGGCCGGAACCCGGCGACCGGTGAGGCCATCCGGATCAAGGCGTCGAAGAAGGCGCGCATCACCCCGGTCAAGGCGTTCAAGGATGCGGTGCTCGCTCCGGCGAAGGCACCCAAGCTGGCGAAGGGCGCGTACCCGACCGTCGACGCGGCGGTTGCCGCCGCCGGCAAGTCGGCCGCCCCCGCGGCGGCCAAGGCGCCGGCCAAGAAGGCGACGGCGACGCGCCGGGCCCCGGCCAAGAAGGCCACGACGCGCCGGGCCCCGGCCAAGAAGGCCACGACGCGCCGGGCCCCGGCCAAGAAGGCCACGACGGCCAGGCGGGCGACCAGGAGGTAGCGGGGTCCGCCCCGTCCCGCGTGCGGGGCGGGGCCAGCACACCTCGGAACACATGGGCGAACCGGGAGACGGCGACGACCCCGGGCGCGACGCGGCTCGGAAGGAGCCGCTCGCCGAGCGGCCGCTCACCCGTCCCCACGCCGACCGCCTGCCGGCGGACCACCCCGGCTACGCCCAGATCCTCCGGGCGCACGAGGAGGCCCTTCGCTCCGGTGCCGACACCTACGTCGATCCGACGTCCGGGCTGGTCGTCCTGACCGCCGGGTACCTCGCCCGGCGCGGCGTCTGCTGCGGGTCGGGATGCCGGCACTGCCCGTACCTCGCCTGAGTCACGACACCTGGCGGGGTCGCACCGTATGCTCCGCTGCACTCGGCGCGCACGGAACGGGCACGGTCACGGCATGAGCGACACCTCCCAGGGTCCAGGATGGTGGTTGGCATCTGACGGCAAGTGGTACCCGCCCGAGCTGTGGACCGGGCCGCCCGCGGTCGCAGGAACAGACCACCCGCCTACGGCAGCTTCACCGTGACACCCGGCCAACCCGGCGGCGGCGGCGCGCCGGCGTACCCCGGCGCGCCTCGTCCCTACGGCGTCGCGGGCGCCTCTCCGCCCTACGGCTACGAAGAGCAGATGCCGTACGGCGCGCCCGCGACCAAGAGCACGAACGGCCTTGCGATCGCATCGCTGGTGTGCTCGTGCGCCGGGATCCTGTTCTTCGGTGTGCCCGGCATCGTGGGCATCATCTTCGGATTCGTGGCGCGCTCGCAGATCCGCCGTTCGAACGGCGCGCAGGGCGGCGCGGGGCTCGCACTGGCCGGGATCATCGTCGGGTTCGCCTGGATCGTGATCCTCGTGCTGATCATCGCCGTGGCGGCCACCACCTCGAGCAACAACAGTGTCATCGTGCACGGCGCCGTGCACGTCATCGGTTAGGAGCGTCTCTCCATGCAAGGTCTTCTCTACGGTGTGCGGCCCGAGCAGTGGACACCGCCCGACCCGTCGAATCATTTGCTGATCGGGCTCTCCCGGGTCCCCATGGTCATGAAGGAGCTCGAGCGGCCCGGGCTCGTCCGTGACGACTGGGCGGTGGCGAAGACCCGGCTGACCGGCATCTGCGGCTCCGACGCCAAGATGGTCTTCATGGACTTCGGCGACGACTTCGGCGACAGCGCGCTGAACGGGTACTTCTCGTTCCCCACGGTGTTCGGGCACGAGGTCGTGGCCGACGTCGTCGAGGTGGGACCCGCGGTCACGGCGCTCGAGGTGGGCCAGCGGGTCGTGCTCAACCCGTGGCTGTCATGCGGGCCCCGGGGCATCGACCCGCCGTGCCCGTCGTGCCAGGACGGTGACTACAGCCTGTGCTGGCACTTCACGGAGGGGCCGATCGCAGCGGGCATCCACACCGGCACGTCGAAGGACGCGCCGGGTGGCTTCGCCGAGTTCCTGCCGGCACACGAGTCCATGCTCATTCCCGTGCCCGACAGCGTGAGCGACGAGGTGGCCGTCCTCGGCGACCCCTTCGCGGTCTCGTTGCACTCGGTCACGAGGCACCCGCCACCGCCGGGCGGCAAGGTCTTGGTCTACGGCGGCGGCGCGCTGGGCAGTTGCGCCACGGCCATCGTGCGCGCCCTCTACCCCGACGTCGAGGTGATGGTTGTCGCCCGCTTCCCCGCCCAGGCGGCCCTGGCCCGGCGACTCGGAGCGACCGTGGTGGATCCGTTCCCGGTCGAGCAGCTGCTCGAGGAGGCGGCGGCGTGGTCGGGCGGCGTGCTCCAGAAGTTCGGCGGCGACGCGCTGCCGATGGCGCACCCGGGCGGCTTCGACGTCGTCTACGACACCGTGGGCACGGCGCAGACCGCGGAGATCGGGGTCCGCCTGCTCAAGCAGCGCGGCACCATGGTCAAGAGCGGCGTGCACGCGCCGGAACGTTGGGAGTGGTCGCCGCTGTACTTCAAGGAGATCTCGTGGGTGGGGTCCAACGCGTTCGGCGTGGAGGAGGTCGACGGCGTCCGCCTGCACGGGATCGCCCACTACCTGCGCCTCGCCGAGCAGGGCCGCGTCGACATGACGGGCCTGCTCACCCACACCTTCCGCCTCGACGAATGGCGCGAGGCGTTCATCGCGCTGGCGACGCAGGAGCAGAGCGGCGCCATCAAGGTCGCCTTCGACTTCCGCTGAGAGGCTGCGGAGGGTCTCGCGTCGAGGGACGCCGGTCGGCCGCTCCCCGGGACGGGTCCGGTGGACCGACGGGGCGGCCCGTCCGCATGACGCCGCCGCGCAGACCCGATAGCGTCGTGGCCTGGAGCGGCGCCGCACAATCGACTCATCCGTGACCCAAAAGGGGGCCCATGACCACCAGCCCGTCCATCACCGATTCGGATCTGGCCTTCGAGCCGAAGTGGGGCATCGAGTCGCCGTCCACGACGATGTTCGACTTCGACTACACCGGCGGCCGGGACCAGCTGCTGCGCCTCTACGACAAGGGGACCCGCCGTCAGTGGATCGGCAGTGACCGGCTGGACTGGAGCCAGGAGGTCGACCTGACCAACCCGGTGGGCATGCCCGACGAGATGAACCCCATCCACGGCACCGAGTGGTGGGACAAGATGTCCGACGAGCGCAAGGGCGAGCTGCGCCGGCACTTCGAGGCGTGGCGATTCAGCCAGTTCATGCACGGCGAGCAGGGCGCGTTGATCTGCACCGCCAAGATCGTGCAGACGGTCCCCGACATCGACTCCAAGTTCTACGCCGCCACCCAGGTCATCGACGAGGCGCGCCACGTCGAGGTCTACAGCCGCTACCTGCACGAGAAGGTGCAGCTGGTCTACCCGCTCAACCCGCATCTCAAGGCGCTGCTCGACGACGTCATCGCCGACAGCCGGTGGGACATGACGTATCTCGGCATGCAGGTGCTGATCGAAGGGCTCGCCCTCGCGGCGTTCGGGATCATCCGCAACAACGCCACCGAACCGCTGGCGAAGGCGCTCAACGCGTACGTCATGCAGGACGAGGCGCGCCACGTGATGTTCGGGCGCCTGGCGCTGCGCGACTACTACCCCCAGCTCACCCAGGCCGAGCGCGACGACCGGGAGGCCTTCTGTATCGAGGCCTGCTATCTGATGCGGGACCGCTTCCTCGGTGAGGAGATCTGGGAGCGCCTCGAGCTGCCGCCCGAGATCGGCGTGTACGTGGAGAACAGCGAGACGCTGCGCGTGTTCCGCAACTTCCTCTTCATGCGGATCGTCCCCATCCTGCGCGACATCGGCCTGTGGGGGCCCAAGCTGCGCTCCGCCTTCGAGGAGATGGGCGTGATCGGCTGGGCCGAGACCGACATCGATTCGGAGATGGCGGCCGACGAGAAGGCGGCGCAGGAGTACGACGACGCCCGCGACGTCCGCCTTGCGCACGTGAGGGCGGTGGCCGAGCAGGCCTGAGCGGCCTGTGAGTCGGCTGGTCGGCCGGTCGGTCAGGCGGTCGGTCGGGTCGGTCGGTCAGCCGCCTTCGACGGCGCGCTCGAGGCCGGCCTGGATCTGCTGCGTCGGCTCGTTGGTGTCGAGGTAGTCGCGCCACGACGTGATCTTGCCGTCGGCGTCCACCTCTATGACCGTGGCGCCCTCCATCGTGATGGGGATACCCGGGCCGTCCCCCATGGTGAACGTCCCGGTGCCGGTCCATTCGAAGACGGCCCAGTCCCCGCCGCCCCGGATGCGGTCCACGCGCTGGGCCCAGTCGGGGAAGATGGCGTCGGTGTCGCGGGCCACCTTGTGCAGGTCGGTGGTCCAGTCCGTCACCGGGTCCTTGAACCGGCCACCCGGAGCGAAGAGCGCGGCGAACCCGTCGGGCCCGTGTGTTTCCTCGTAGGCACGCGCCCAGGCGTCCCAGTCGTGTTGCGTGCTCACCGGTATCTCCCTCCCTTGCCCCCTTGGTCGCGCAGCGACGCAGCCTCGAACTGCACGACGGCGTCGTCGAGGGGGAGCACGAGCTCGGGCCGGACGAACTGGTGCTCCTCGGCGACCAGCTTGACCGCGGTGCCCCACGCCGTGAACCCGACGACGTGGCGAGCGAAGCTGATCGGGCCCTCGGTGACCTTCACCTCCACCACCCCCTGACCCTGCGCCGCCAGTGCCGAGCGCTGCATCTTCTCCATGGCCGACTCGCGGGCAGAGTACATCGCCTCGGTGAAGTTGGTCAGCTCGACGTTCTGGGTCGACTGCTTCATCGCCATCCCCGCCGTGCGCCGGGGGGCGTAGACGAAGCTGGCGCCGAAGGCGAGACCGACCGGCATCCAGCCGGCTCGCATGAGCAGCGTGAAGTCGCGGGCCGAGAGGTCGGACACGAACGGCATGGCCAGCGCGGCGTCGGTGCCCCGTGGGTCCTTGCCGTCGATCGGCCGCACCGCGGTGCCCACCAGCTCGACGTCGATGTGGTGGGTGCGCACCGACACCTCGACCCGCACGCCCACGACGCCGTGCCCGTGCACCTTGGCGCACTCCCCGCGCAGCTCTCGTGTCGCCTGGTCGACGGCCGCATCGTGGGCGTCGGACGCGTACGAGATCGAACCCCTCCCCCAGTTCCACACCCCGACCGGGACCGAGACCACGGCGACGCCGCACACCAGGTCGAGCGGCTCCCATCCCGCGGCATGGAGCAGCAGCGCCTCGTCGACCGAGAGGTCCGACGTGAGGCCACGCCTCTTCGACGGCGGCGGGGCGGTGGCCAGGGTCTGCGCGCCGAGGAGCATCTCGGCGCGCACGTCGGTCCTCGGGGTGGCGGCGCCGGCCGCATCGAGGCTCACGACAGGCGCACCGTGGGTCGCGGGAGCGCGACCTGGTCGTAGTCCTTGAAGCGGCGCACCCGGTTGCCCCGCAGCGTGCAGTCGATGACCTCGTCGCCCTGGGACAGCTCGCGGGTCGACGACCTCGATGGTGGCGCCGTGCAGCTCGTCGCCGGCCAGTTGCTCGCGGACGTGCTTGCGGGCCAGCTGGCGCACGGCCATGTGGGCCCTGCTGACCTGCTCGACGAGCTGCGGCCCCGCCGGCACGCCCCAGCCCATGCGTGCCCTCCATGAAGTACTCGGTCATGCAGTAGGCCCAGACCCGGACCGAGGCCAGCGCGGCGACCACCGCCACCGGCATGAACCCGGCCTCGATCGACTTGGTCAGGCGCTGTCCGGCGAGGTACGTGCTCCACGGCACGCCGCCGGCGGGAGGCGGCCCGCCCTCGACGGTGACCGCGGTGCCGAGGAAGTGGAACTCGGTCGTTCCGGTGTCGGCGACGTTGGAGACCCGGTCCACCACGCCGATGACGCCGTGGGCCCCGTGGGTGGTCGGCCTCTTCGAGCATGCGGGCGTACGCCGAGCCGTAGCCCTGGGCCCAGGCCGCCTCGACCCAGGGCTGCTCGAGGTTCTGGCCCCAGGTGCGGTGCTCGTTGGACACGAAGCCGTGGGGGCAGCTGGTAGCTCTCGGAGTAGCGTCCCCGCGGGCCCTTGGCCCCCGGCGTAGGGCGACAGGCCGCGCAGGTACCCCGAGTTCTGGCCGGACCAGCCCCACTGCATGACGCAGAAGCCCTGGACCAGGGCGACCGGCTGCAGCCCGAGGTCGAGGCAGGCGGCGAAGTCGGGCACCGTGAGGCCCGAGGAGAACGCCGTCGACTCCAGCCGGCGGACCGCCGCCTCGGGAAGGTCGGCGCCGTCGGCCGTCGCTCATCAGTTGTCGAGCGAGATGATCGTGGTCGGCTTGGGCAGGGTGACCTCCCCGCTGCCCTTGGTCACCGCCGTCCCGAGGGCCAGGAACTCGATCGTGTGCGAGCCCCACTGGTGCGACTTCTCCTCGAGGCGGACCCCGACGATGCCGCTGGCGTCGAGCCGGCTCGCCTCGTCCTGCATGCGCGTCATCGCCAGCTCGCGCGCTTCGTAGAGCGCCTGCGTGAAATTGGGGAGCTCGACGTTCTGCCCCATGGAGCCGAGCGCCTGGGTGAACTTGCGATGTGCGATGTGGAACACGCACGTCCCCATGACGAGCCCCTGCGGGACGTGCCCGGTCTGCATCAGCGTCCAGAAGTCCTGGCCGGACAGATCGGAGGTGAAGGGCTTGCCCAGGGCGTTGCGGTACGACGTCCCGTCCTCGGCCTTCACCGCCGTCCCGAAGGCGATGAACTCGGCCGAGTCGTTGCCCCACTCGTAGTAGTTGACGTCGAGGCGCACCCCGACGACGCCGTCGGCACCGAGCTCGTCGGCCTCCTCCTCCATCCGGCTCATGGCCAGCTCCCGGGCCGTGTACATCGCCTCGGTGAGCTTGGTCAGCTCCTGGCTCTCGCCCCACTTCCGGGTCTGGATCCCGATGTGGTAGATCGACGAGCCCATCACGAAGCCCAGCGGATGGAAGCCCGCCTCCTTGACCAGGAGGAACTCGTTCACCGAGAGGTCGGACGTGAAGAGGCCGTGCTCGAGCTCCTCGAGCCGGTGCGCGGCGTCCTTCGGGAGGTCAGGGGCCACGGTTTCAGGCGGCACCTCGGGTGACACCTCGGGTGACTGCTCGCTCACGACTGCCCTCCGATCACGATGTTCTCCAGGGCCCGGCGCGTCTGTTCGCTGTGGGCGGCCTCGGACTGCAGCGTCGCCAGCAGCCGGGTGAGCCACTGATCCATGCCGACCTGCTCGCTGCGGATGCGGATGCCGCCCGACGAATGGCCGATGGTGCAGCGCACCGTGGCGCCCTCGACGACGGCCTCGAGCGTGTCGTCCCCGAGGGTGACGCGCACGGACTTGATGTCCTCCGATTTGCGGAACCGCCCCCCCGCTCGTTCGACCGCGATGCGGTCGCCCAGCACGTCGGCCAGCTGGGAGACCAACAGCTTCAACATGATCCGCAGGTCCGTGCTGTTCGACGCCAGCTGCGCGACCGCCATGCTCAGGTCGAAGGACGGGTCCGCCTGCTCTCGGCCGGAGCCCGAGCTGGTCAGCGCCCCTGCATCTTCACCTGGTGAGCCGGAGGGCTCCATGGACATTGGCCGCATCGTACCGTCACCGTCACGGATGGGAGCCGGCGCCCCGCAGACGCCTGCCTCGTCGGTGCCGCCCGGATTGCGGGCGGGGCGTCGCCGACGCTGCGTCAGTCCGATCGGGGCTCGCAGATCACGACCGGGATGTCCCGTCCGGCGCGCTCCTGGTAGCTGGCATACGCCTTGTAGGTGGCCACGATGTCGGGCCAGAGCGCGGCCTTCTCGTCGGGCGAGGCCGTCCGGGCCCGCATCTTGCGGGTCTCGCCGTTCATCGTGAGCTCGACGTCGGGATTGGCCGTGAGGTTGGCGTACCACTGCGGGTCCCGGGTGTCGCCGCCCTTGGAGGCGATCAGGACCACCTTGTGCTCGTCGTGGACGGGTGAGGCGAGCATGGTCGTGCGGGGCAGGCCGCTCTTGCGCCCGATCGTGGTCAGCTCCACCCCCGGCATACCGAGGAGATCGCGGGGCCAGCGGCCGCCGGTCAGCTTCAGGACACCCTTGTGCGTGAGATTCATCACCTTGAACCCGACGTCGATGACTGCGTTGCGCCGCTCGCCCATGCTTGGTCCCTTCGTCGATGCTTCGATCCGTGCGCCGGTCGATCGCCCGGTCCGCTCCATCCGATGATCGTCCGGACGGGCCGCAATCCGCGTGTATGCCGTCCCGTGCCGGTGACGAAACCTATCCGTAACGCGTGTGGGCCCGTTCCCGCCCTCGAAACGGTCGTTCCCGACCGATGGGTCCTCGTCCCGCTCGGTAGCATGGCGGTGCGGGATCGGAGCTTCGGCGAACTACTTCCGGCAAGGAGAATTGTGCCCCCCCCTGGCGTCGAAGCGTACCGACACGACCGCCACCCCCGCCTCCCCGCTCTGCGGTCGCTGCTCGCCGCGTTCGTGGCCCTCATCGGGGCGGTCTCCATCCTCTCCGTCACCGCGCCGGCCGCGACGGCGGACAACTGGGCCCCGGTCCACCCGGGGGACTTCCCCGACCCGAGCATCCTGAACTGGGGAGGGCAGTACTACGCCTTCGCCACGCAGAGCTTCGCGGTGCCCGGCCAGACCATCAACATCCAGGTGTCGAGGTCGCCCAACGGGACGACGTGGACCCCGCTGAACGGCGTGGACGCGCTGCCCAACCTCCCGTCCTGGGCCAAGGAAGGCGAAACCTGGGCACCCAGCGTCGTCTTCAACAGCACGGGCAACGACTTCGTCATGTACTACACGGCAACGGAAGCTTGGTCCGGCGACCAGTGCATCGGCATGGCCACCGCTCCTGCCGGGGATCCGCTCGGCCCCTACACGGACACGTACGGTGGGCCGGCGGTGTGCCAGGACGGATCCGACACCGGCAACACCGTCGACAACGGCAACTACGGCGGCAGCATCGATCCGGACGTCTTCACCGACGACGTCCAATGGCAATTCGTGGTTGATCTGGAAGAGCGACAGCAACCACATCGGCCTGGGCGCCACATCCATCTGGTCGGTGCCCCTGACCTCGGACCTCGTGCCGATGACCAACACGACACCCGACAATCTCCTCACCGCGAGCCAGACCAATTGGCAGAGCGGCATCGTCGAGGGCCCCGACATGGTGCAGACGCACACGGGGACGGGGAGCAGCACGCAGTACTACGACTATCTCTTCTACGCGGGGAGCGACGAGGGCGCGTCGACCTACGCCATCGGCTGGGCGAACTGTTCGGGCGGGCCCGGGTCGGCGTGCTCGGACCAGTCGACCTCGGGGCCGCTGCTCGCCTCCTCCCCGGGTGTGTCGGGGCCGGGGGGACCAGACGTTTTCTCGCTGCCGGGCGCGGGGTCGTCCCCGGGGCAGACGGTCATGGCCTTCGCCGGCTGGCAGGGCAACACGATCGGCTACCTCGCGTGCGGCATCCGGCCCATGTTCCTGGCCGACGTGACCTTCGGACCGAGTGGCGGCGCGCCGTCGCTCACCGCAGACCCCGCCGGCGGCTCCACCGCCGCCGCCAGTCCGACCTGTCCCCAGCCGCCGGCCCAGCCGCCTGGATACTGGCAGGTCGCCGCCGACGGCGGCATCTTCACCTTCGGGTCCGCCGGCTTCTACGGCTCGACCGGATCGATGCGGCTCAACAAGCCCGTCGTCGGGATGGCACCGACACCTGATCGCGGAGGGTACTGGCTCGTGGCGAGCGACGGCGGCATCTTCGCCTATGGGGACGCCGGCTTCTACGGTTCGACCGGGAGCATGATCCTGAACAAACCTATCGTCGCCATGATCGCGACGCTCGATGGGCACGGCTACTGGCTCATCGCCAGCGACGGCGGCGTCTTCGCCTTCGGGGACGCGCCGTTCTACGGCTCGGCCGGCGGCGACGGCCTCACGTACCCGGTCACGGCTGCTGCGCCCAGCTTCCTCGGGGGCGGCTACTGGTTGGTCGACGCCAACGGTCAGGTCTTCAACTACGGGAACGCGCTGAACGAGGGGCAGCCGGCCTTCGCACCGGGCGGCTACCGCATCACCGGCATGGCCGGGACGCACGACTCCTCGGGGTACTGGCTGGCCAGCGCGAACGGCAATGTGGCGGACTTCGGGGATGCGGCGCCCTACGGCTCCATGATCGGCACCACCCTGAACTCGCCCGTCGTCGGGATGGCCGCGACCCACGACGCCGCCGGCTACTGGCTGCAGGGCGGCGACGGCGGCATCTTCACCTTCGGGGACGCGCCGTTCATGGGCTCCATGGGCGGCCGTCCCCTCAACGCCCCGATGGTCGGCATCGCCTCGGTCTGAGCGGGGCGGCGGCGGGGAGGACCCCGGCCACGGCGGGGCCCCCGACACGTCGGGCCCTCTGCCGGAGCCCTCCCCGCATCCCAGCCACCCGGAGTGCGCCTCGAACGGTCCTACGGTCTGAGGCTGCGTCGGGATTGCGGCCTATCCTGTGCTCGGCGCGACCCCGGGGCCACCAGGCCGGGACCGACGGGCGCCGGGAGATCCCCCGGATGGGGCAGAGGCGCCGAGGGAGGGCAGCTCACATGACAGGCACCACCGGCGGGTTCGAACTGCGGGGCATCAACCACCTGGCGCTCGTGTGCCGGGACATGGAGCGGACGGTCGACTTCTACACCAACGTGCTCGGCATGCCGCTGGTCAAGACGATCGAGCTGCCGGCCGGGATGGGCCAGCACTTCTTCTTCGATTGCGGTGGCGGCGACTGCCTCGCCTTCTTCTGGTTCCCCAACGCCCCCGACGGTGTCCCGGGTGTCAGCGCACCGGCGGCCCGGCCCGACCAGGGCGACCTCACGAGCGCCATCGGGTCCATGAACCATGTCGCCTTCGACGTGGCGCCCGAGAAGATCGAGGAGTACCGCGACCGGCTCATCGCCGCCGGCGTCGACTGCACCGAGATCGCCAACCACGACGACTCGGAGTGGGGCATCAGCGACGCCATGCACTCGGGCGTGTACATCCGCAGCATCTACTTCCAGGACCCCGACGGGATCCTCCTGGAGTTCGCCTGCTGGTTGCGCGAGTTCAGGCACGACGACGTGTCGCACACGCCCGCCCGGGCCGTCGACGCCGGCCTCGCCGCCGAGCACGAGCTGCCCATCCAGCCCACCCCGGTCTGACCCCACCCCACCCCACCCCACCCCACCCCACCCACCTCACCTCACCACATGCCCCGACTCCGCCAGGTCCCCAAGGACGAGGCCACCGCGCCCATCGTCACCACCATGTACGAGTGGCTCTTCGAGGGCCGCGACCCCGTGGCCGAACCGGGACGCTGGGACGGCACGACGGGTGACTGGTGGACCGTCTTCGCCCTCAGCCCCGAAATCCTCGATCACTGCGTCAAGGGCTTCGGGCTCTACCAGTCCCCCACCCGGGTCCTCGACCCCAAGCTGCGCGAGCTCGGCCAGATACGCGCCGGCTGGGCCGCGGGCAGCCAGTTCGTCTTCAGCCAGCACGCCAAGTCGATGCGCGAGCTCGGGATGCCCGAGGAGCAGATCACGCACATCCCCGCCTGGAGCGTCGCCCCCGAGGGCACCTACGACGCGGCCGAGCGCGCCGTACTGGCCTACACCGACTGCCTCGTCTACGACCACGGCCGCGTCCCCGACGAGCTCTTCGCGGCGCTGACGCGCCACCTCGACGAGGTCGCCGTCCTCGAGCTCACCTACATCACGACGCTGTACTTCCAGCACGCCGTGATGTCGAAGGCGCTGCGCACCGAGTTCGACGACCGCGACGATCCCGTCGTCGAGGTGCCCGGCCCTGCGGGTGCCTCCGCCATGCATCCGGGCCCGGGCCGGTGACGGCGGCACACGTCGTCCTGCCGGGCGACGAGGCACGGCACGCCCCCGACGGCGAGGACCTGTGGAACGAGTCGTACTACTGCGACTTCGTCCACGCCGACGGCTCGCTCGGCGGCTGGCTCCGGCTCGGGCTCTACCCCAACCGCCGGGTCGCCTGGTGGACGGCCTGGATCGTCCGCCCCGGCCACCCCGGCATCTCGTCGGTCAACTACGAAATGCCGGTCCCCCCGGAGAACGGTCTCGTCAGCGAGAGTGCTGACGGCGAACGCGTCGAGATCGAGCTGCGCCGTCCCCTCGAGGAGTTCCGCCTGGTCGCCTCGCACCTCAGGGCCGAGGAGTTCGCCCACCCCGAGGACGCCTACGGCGACGCCCACGGGCAGGCCCGATCCCTCGACCTCGACCTGACCTGGACGACCGACGGCGTCGCGTACCACTACGACCTCACGACGCGCTACGAGATCCCCTGTCTCGTCGGCGGCACCGTGACGATCGACGGCGAGACCTTCGCCGTCGACGGGCAGGGCCAGCGGGACCACTCCTGGGGCGTGCGGGACTGGTGGGCCTTTGGATGGTGTTGGTGCTCCGTCCGCCTCGACGACGGCACCCGCGTCCACCTGGCCGACATCCGCATGCTCCCCGACGTGCCCGTCTTCTTCGGATACATCCAGACGACGGGCGAGGTCCACCCCGCCACCGCGCTCACGGTGACCGAGGACCTCGCCGACCACGGGTTTCCCTCCACGGCCCGCATCGAGATCGCGGCCGCACCCGCCCACGACCCCGGATTGGGCCTCGACGTCACGCCCGTCGCCTTCGGGCCCGTGCTCCTGCGCAACGACGACGACGGCCGGACCAGCCGCTTCCCCCGGGCGATGGTGCGCTGCCGGGCCGACGACGGGCGGACGGGCTCGGGCTGGATCGAGTGGAACCAACCCGAGCCGGCCTGAATCCCCGTGTGACCACGGGAACCGTCGGGCCACCCCGCCGCCGGCCCGAGCCTGCTCACGGACCCCACTACCCTCGTGCGCGTGGCAGGCACCGAGGCATCACCCGCTGACCGCGCGCGCCCGTGTCCGCGTCCGGGCCCGCGACCCCGCATCCGAACGCACGCCCGTTCACGCCGACACACCCGGCGCCTGACCCCGCGGTGCGCCGCCACTGCCGCGCTCCTCTCCGGCCTCCTCCTCGCCGCCCTGGATGGGACGGCCGCCGCCGGATCCACCACGACCACATCCACCCCGTCCACGACGTCCGCCTCGATCCCGCCCAGCCGGGCGGACACCTGGCTCGTCAAGGCCATCGGCGCCGAGCAGAAGGTGGGCAGCGTGCGCATCGACGGGAAGATCACGCAGGGCAAGAGCGTGATCCTGCTCGATCTGTTCGTGAACGGCGACGGCGAGGGCGGGGGTGTCTTCGTCCAGTCCGGCAGCCTCATCCGGATCGAGCGGGTCGGGCCGCTGCTGTACTTCAACGCGCCGAAGAAGTTCTGGGCCAGCCACGCCACGGCGGCCCAGACCAACCAGTACGGCGGCAAGTGGCTCGAATTCTCCGCCCTCGATGCGCGTTTCGTGTCCTTCGACCAGTTCCTCGAGCGCGTCGGACCTCGTCGCCGCCGCCTTCCAGGGCCACCCGACCCCGCTCGGTCTCGGCCGGCCCACCACGTTCGCCGGCCACAAGGTCGTCGTGGTCAAGGACACCGTCACCGCCAACGGGAAGAGGAGCACCGGCCTCATGTACATCGCAGCCAAGGGTCGTTCCGTGGTCTACAAGATCGTGAACGACACACCGGGCGAGGTCGGCACGCTCGTCTTCAGCCACTACGGCAAGGCGCTCCCGCTGACCGTCCCGCCCGACGCCATCAACCTCACCTAGGCCGGCCCGGGCGAATTCCTCGGGATTGGCCGCCGGGCCCTCCTGCCGGACCGGTTCCGGCGGGCGGACCGCAGCGGCCCACCCGGACTACTTGAAGAGGTCGCCCAGGACCTTGGTCGCCCCGACGCCGACGGCGGCACCCTCCATGCCGCGGTGGTCGTCGGGCATGTACTCGCCGATGACGCCGGCGAGCATCGCGATCGGCATCGACTGCAGCCAGATCCGGCCCGGGCCCGTCAGCACGGCGAAGTGGTGGCCGTCCTGGCCCATGTAGCGGTTGGCCAGACCCGGGACCTTCTGCACCGAGAAGGTGACCGAGGCCTGGAAGAGGCCGGCGTGGCCGGGGTGCACCCGCATCGTCTGCCCGGCCGCCAGGTCGTAGACGATCACCTCGCCCGAGAGGTCGACGAAGGCGCGGCCGGTGCCGCCGATCTTCTGGAGGATGAGGCCCTCGCCGCCGAAGATGCCGCCGCGGAAGGACTGCTGGAACCCCATGGACAGCTCGATGCCGGGTTGCGCCGCCATGAAGCCGTGCCGGTGCACCATGAACTCGTTCCCCGGCGCGACGTCGATGGGCAGGATGTGGCCCGGGACCTTGGAGGCGAAGGCGATGGAGCCCGGCCCGCCCTGGGCGGTGTAGGTCGTCATCATGATGGAGGCGCCGGACACGGCGCGCTTGACGGCGCCCATCAGGCCCTTGCCGCCCATGCCGCCGCCGGTGTTGGTCTGCATCTGGATCGCATCCGACATCCAGGAGAACTCGCCGGCCTCGGACACGATCGACTCCCCGGGCTGGAGCGAGAGCTCGAGCACGGGCATCGTCGTTCCGTGGATGGTCTCTTCCATGGTGATCGTGACCTCCTCTGTCCGGGTGTCCGGGATCCGGACCGCCGCGGTCTTGACGTGTGAGCGCCGTCCTGGTTACGCCATCCAGGGCCGGTTACGCCGTCGCCGCCCCGCCCGGCAGCTCGACTTCGTCCGAGCGTACGTCTTGTCCGGGTCCGTGCGCTCCCGAGACCAGCCGCTCGGCCAGGGACACCTCAACCAATCCAAGCACCACGCCGAGGCTGAAGCCCAGCACGAGGTTGGTGAGGAAGACCAGGAATACCCGCTCGTGGGGGACGAGGTCCTTGATCAGGATGACGAGCTCGTGCTCGACGACCAGCGGCACGGTGATCATCACGAACACGATCCAGAAGTGGGGCCAGACGACCCGCACGGAACGGCGGAAGGCCTCGGGCACCGAGCAGTCGAGCAGGTTGATCAGCGGCCCGACCAGGGCACACAGCGTGGGCACGACGAGCCCCGGGATGACGAGGAACAGGGTGGACACCGCCGTGACGACGAGGAGGATGGCCTCGGCCGCGATCAGGCGCACCCAGGGCAGGGTCGCCAGCACCACCCTGACCGGCTGCGGCGTCTGGTTGCGCTCGACCGCGCCGACCAGGCGCTCGAGCATGCCGGCGTAGAAGGTCAGCCCGAGCGTCGAGACGCCGAAGATCATCACCGTCGAGAGCGACTCCAGCCCGAGGTGGTCGGTCGAGATCTCGGTGAACCAGGTGCTCTGGAACGCATCGAGGCCGAAGATCACCAGCGCGGGGACGAGCACCCGGGCGGGCTCGAGCCGAGCCGTCCGCCACGCCATGGAGAGCAGTTCGAGGGGGTGGAGCGGGTGGCGGGTGAGGTCGGTGCGGCGGGGATGGCGGAGGAACCGGAGGTGGCGGCGGCGGTGCGGGTCGGGCGGTTCGTGGGCCCCGTCGTCCGTCTCGTGGCCGCTCATGCCGGCAGGACGCCGTCGCCGACGAAGTCGAAGAGCCGTTGCGTCGGGTCGAAGGCGCGGGTGCCGGGTCCGGGTCCGGTGCGGGGCTCCCTATCCAGACGCTGGTGGCCGACCGCCAGCACGTAGCCGTCGGGGGCCACGAAGGCGAGCTCGGTGAAGCCGGCGGCGGTGAAGTCGGCCCTGATGGCCGGCGTGGCATCGGGCGGGCGGCGGTGCCGGGTCCAGATCACCTCGGACCCCATCCGGCAGAACCCCGGGAGCGCCTGGATGGTGCGGGTGATGTCCCCCGAGCTGATGTTGCCGAACACCCCGCACACGAGCACCAGGTCGGCGGGCACGTCGTCCTCGTACCACCGGCACCGGGCGGCGTCGCCCTCGACGACCCGGACCTGCTCGGCCACGCCGGCCGCCGCGGCGCGCGCCGCGGGCGAAGGCGACGAGGCCCGGGTCGAGCTCGACGAGGAGCGCCGAGACGTCGCGGCCCCGCGGATGGGTGGCGACGACGTCGATCACGTCACGGCCCTGGCCGGCGCACAGGCTCACCATCCGGACGGGTCCGAGATGGGAGGCGGGCACCCCGTCGAGGAAGTCACGCACCATGGACTGGACGGTCCGGAGCCGCAGCGACAGCGGCGAGGAGGGGTCCTCGTAGGGCGCGTGCCAGCGCATCCAGTGCGAGTCCGAGATGTCCGAAATGACAGGGTCCGAGTCCGAAGTGACGGGGTCCGAGCCCGAAGTGACGGGGTCCGAGCCGCCGCCCTCGGAGACCCCCTCGGAGACCGCCGCCGCGTCTGGATGGTCCCCGGAGGCCATGACTACCCATCGTAGGGTGGGCCACGTGACCGCCCAATGACCGGGCAATGACCGCCCCGTGATCAAGTACATCGGCTCGAAGCGCCGCCTCGTCCCGGTGCTGGCCGAGATCTGCCGCGCCTCGGGGGCTCGCACGGCGCTCGACCTCTTCACGGGCACCACCCGCGTGGCCCAGGCCTTCAAGGCGCAGGGCGCGCACGTCACCGCCGTCGACAGCGCTCGCTACGCCCACGCCTTCGCCCGCACCTACATCGAGGCGGATGCCGCCGCCACCGATGTGGGCGCACTGCGGGCGGCCGTCACCCACCTGAACGGTCTCCCCGGCAAGCCCGGCTACGTCACCGAGACGTTCAGCCACCAGGCCCGGTTCTTCCAGCCGCACAACGCCGCTCGCATCGATGCCGTGCGCGATGCCATCGACGCGGCGTATGCGGGGTCACCCCTGTACCCGATGCTCCTGACGAGCCTGATCGAGGCGGCGGACCGGGTGGACTCGACGACCGGCGTGCAGATGGCATACGTCAAGCAGTGGGCGCCGCGCTCGTTCAACCCCCTGGAGCTGCGGGTGCCCGAGCTGCTTCCCGGGGCCGGCCGCGCCATCCAGGGCGATGCGGTCGCACTGGCCGGGTCGGCCGGGTTGGGGCACGTTGACCTGGCGTACCTCGATCCGCCCTACAACCAGCACCGGTACTTCACCAACTACCACGTGTGGGAGACCCTGGTGGCCTGGGATGCGCCCGAGGCCTACGGCGTGGCCCGCAAGCGGGTGGACGCCCGCGACCCATCCACACGGTCCGCCTTCAACTCGAAGCGGACCATGGCCGCCGCGCTAGCCTCGGTGATCCGTTCGGTGGACTGCGACCTGCTCGTGCTGTCCTACAACGACGAGTCCTGGCTCGGGCTGGACGAGCTCGAGGCGATGTGCTCGGTCGGCCGCGCCGGCACGGACGGGCAGCGGGAGGTCGCGACCCTCTCCTTCGACTCGGCTCGGTACGTGGGAGCCCGGATCGGCATCTTCGACCCGTCGGGGCGCAAGGTCGGTCGGGTCGGCCACCTGTCGAACCGGGAGTTGCTGGTCATCGCCGGGGAACCGGCTCTCGTGGCGCGAGTGGTCGAGGCGGTGGGGTCGATGGAGTCGGGTCCGGCCCCGAGCCCCGCGTCCCGCGCCCCGACTGCGGTCGCCGCCTCGGTGGCGGATGGGCTACAACAGGCGACGTGACCAAGCACGATCACGGCGGCCGCGGCGGCGGCCACCCTGATGAGGGATCCCCGGAGGGCGAGACCCACAGCGAGGCCCTCACCGACACGGCGAACGATGCCGATGCCAGGACCGCCGCCGATGCCGGGGTGGGCGGCAGCGCCGGACCCCACGGGGCAGGCGCGGCGCCCACCGATCCCCCGGCGCGCACTGATCCGACGCAGCACGCCGGGGCGTCCGGGGCGCACGCCGGGGCGTCCGGGTCGCACGTCGGGACCTCGGGCTACCCGCGGCTCGAGGACACCGACCTCTCGCGCCGGCTCTCCAAGGACGAGGAGGCCAAGCGGCTCGGGCTGGCGCAGCGCCGCCTGCTCCACCTCCGGCTCATCAACGGCGGTCAGCTCCGCGAGGGGCAGCTCGGCCCTCCGGTGTGCATCATCTTCGAGGGATGGGACGCCGCAGGGAAGGGCGGCGCGATCAAGCGGCTGGTCGAGCCGCTCGACCCCCGCCACGTGCACGTCGCACCGTTCGCGGCACCGACGCCCGACGAGCTGCGCCACCACTTCCTGTGGCGCTTCTGGCCTCCGCTGCCCGGCTGGGGTGGCATGACGATCTTCGACCGCAGTTGGTACGGCCGGGTCCTGGTGGAGCGCGTCGAGAACCTGGCGACCAAGGTGCAATGGCGCCGGGCCTATCAGGAGATCAAGGACTTCGAGCACACCCTCGCCGAGGAGGGGATGATCGTGATCAAGCTCTGGATGCACATGTCGCACGAGGAACAGCTGCGACGGTTCGTCCGGCGCCGTGACGACCCGCTCAAGTCGTGGAAGCTCACCGACGAGGACTGGCGCAACCGCGAGCGGCGGGAGGCGTACGACCAGGCGGTGTCGGACATGTTGCGGCTGACGAACGGTCCGCTCGCCCAGTGGGACGTCATCTCGTCGGAGAACAAACGCAATGGGCGGGTTGAGGTCATCGAGACCGTGATCCGGCGCATGGAACAGGGCATGGAGCGCTGGGGGATCCCGGTGCCACCCCACGACGCGGCGGAGGAGAAGACCGAGCTCGCCCTCGTGTTCGACGACGCGGAGTTCGGGCCGGACGTGGACGCGCCAAACGGCGCCGCCGGGTCGCAGGACCGGGCCGCCGGGTCGCAGGATCAGAACGAGGAGCGGATCGAGGCATGAGTCCCGCGCCCGCCCGACCCGGCATCACCGTCCCCTTCGACGGCATCCCCTTGCACGCCCACCGCGAATGGTTCGCACGGCTCCGGGAGCTCGGCTACACGGATTTGTGGTCGGCGGAGGTGGACGGCGCAGACGGGTTCACGCCCCTCGCCCTCGCCGCGGCCTGGGAGCCCCAGCTCAATCTCGGCGTGGCCATCACTCCGGCCTACACCCGCGGCCCCGCCCTGCTGGCCCAGAGCCTGGCCTCCATGGCCGACGCCGCTCCCGGCCGCTTCGCCTGCGGGCTCGGCGCCTCATCCGAAGTGATCGTCGCCAACTGGAACGGGATCGCCTTCGAGAACCAGTACCGCCGCATGCGCGACACGCTGCGGTTCCTCAAGCTGGCCTTCAGCGGGGAGAAGGTGACGGAGGAATTCGACACCTTCGGTGTGAAGGGCTTCCGCCTCGCCCGCATCCCGGAGCAGCTGCCGCCCTTCTACCTGGCGGCGCTGCGCCCGGGCATGTTGCACCTGGCCGGGCGGGAGGCCGACGGCGCCATCCTCAACTGGCTCAGCGCCGAGGACGTGGCGACGTCGGTGGCGGAGGTCGAGAAGGCGGCGGAGGGAGCGCCCCGCGAGATCGTCGCCCGCATCTTCGTCATCGTCACCGAGGATGCCGACGTCGCCCGCACGGTGGGGCGCCGGATGATCACGGCCTATCTCAACGTCCACGCCTACGCCGAATTCCACCGCTGGCTCGGGCGCGGCCCGGCGCTCCAGCCCATGTGGGACGCCTGGGCGGCCGGCGACCGCAAGGCGGCGCTCCAGGCGATCCCCGACTCGGTGGTCGACGAGCTGGTCGTGCACGGCTCGACATCGGAGTGCCGGGCTCACGTGCAGCGCTACGTGGACAACGGCGTCACGATCCCGGCCCCGATGATCATTCCGATCGGGATCGACCTGGCCGAGGCCGTGGCCGGTCTTTCCCCATCGGCGGCCTGACCTGACGACTGGCGGCGGCCGGAAGTCGGCAATAGCAAGCAGCCAAGCAGATAGCAATCAGTAATGAGCGAGGAGCGGAGGCAAGCGACATGGCAGAAATCGACTTCCGCACCATCTCGCTCGCCGCGCTCGCCCGCTCGGTCCGGACCAGGGAAACGAGCGCCCGGGAGCTGACCCAGGCCGCGCTCGAGCGGATCGAGAGGCTCGACCCGCTCTACAACGCCTTCGTCGCCGTGGACGGCGAGCGGGCCCTCGACGAGGCGGCTGCGATCGACGCCCGCATCGCCGACGGCGGCGACCCGGGCCCGCTGGCCGGGATCCCGCTCGGGGTCAAGGACCTGCAGAACGCCATCGGCTACACCACCACCTACGGGTCGGCGCTGCACGCCGACGACCCTCCCGCCACCGCCGACGACCCCTTCGTCGGCGCGCATGAGGGCGGCCGGATGCGTCGTCGTCGGCAAGACCAACACGCCCGAGTTCGGCTGGATGGGGAACACCACCAACGCCGTCTTCGGTCCCTCGCTCAACCCGTTCGACCTCTCGAGGGGTCCGGGTGGGTCGTCGGGCGGGTCGGCGGCCGCCCTGGCGGCAGGCATGGTCCCGCTGGCCACCGGCTCCGACGGCGGCGGCTCCATCCGGATCCCCTCGGCCTGCTGCGGCCTCTCCGGGATGAAGCCGAGCCTCGGGCGCGTGCCCGCCGGCGGCGCCGACCCGCCCGGCTGGATCGACCTGTCGACGAACGGTCCCATGGCCCGGCGCATCGCCGACGTCGCCCGCGGCCTCGACGTGGCGGTCGGCCCCGACCCCACCGACCTGCGCGCGCTCCCCCGCCCCGAGGCCTCGTGGCTGGCCGCCCTGGAGGACCCGCACGTCCCCGTCCGCATCGCCTATGCGCCGACTCTCGGCTACGCGACGGTGGACGCCGAGGTCGCCGCCGCCTGCGACCGCGCCGTCGCAGTCCTCGAGTCGCTGGGCGCCGACGTCGTCGTGCTGGACTCCGTCTTCGAAGCCGACCCCGTCGGTGATTTCCTCACCCTCACGGGGGCCGCCTCCTTGCGCACCCTGCGGCCCTACATGGGTCACCCGCGCTGGGACGAGGTCCATCCGGTTCTCCGCCACTTCGTCGACGTCGCGCAGGCGACGACCGCCGAGCAGCTGCTGCTGGTGCTCGACAACTTCCACTACATGAACCTGCGCCTGGTCGAGCTGTTCCGCACGGCGCGCATCCTCGTGACGCCGACGTGCTCCGCAGTCGCCCCCTTCGTCGACGACATGAGCAGCACGGTCAACGGGGAGACGACGGTCAACTGGGTCCAGTTCACCTACCCGTTCAACATGACCCGGTCGCCGGCGGCGACGGTGCCCGTCGCCATGAGCAAGGGTGGCCTCCCCATCGGTCTGCAGCTGGTGGGGCCCCAGCACGGTGACCTCGTCGTGCTCCGCACCGCCGCGGCCCTCGAGGCGGCCGTGAACCTCGATACGCTCGCAGCGTTGCCCGACTGAACCCGCCAGCAGTCCCGCAAGAAGACCAGCAGTCCCCGCAAGAAGACCAGCAGTCCCGCGAGAAGAAAGGTTCGATCCGATGTCGATCGCCACGCCAGCCAACCCGACAGACGCCGTCCGCCTCGTCGGCGCCGATGACGCGCCGTGGGCCGACACCGGGATGGGCGTCCTGCTCAAGGTGGTCCGCTTCGACTCGCAGCACGGGACCTGGGTGATCCTCAACCGCTTCCGCCCCGGCGTGCAGCTGCAGAAGCACCGCCACACCGGCTCGGTGGACGCCTTCACGTCGGCGGGACGGTGGCACTATCTCGAGTACGACTTCTACGTGACGGCCGGCTCCTACCTGTACGAGCCGGCGAACTCGGTGCACACCCTGCACGTGCCCGAGGACAACACGGAGGACACGGACGTGTGCTTCATCATCGAGGGCGCGCTCCTGAACCTGGCGGACGACGGGTCCGTGGAATCGGTCTCCGACGGGCCCGGCACGCTCGAGGCCTACTACGCGCTGCTCGAGGCGCAGGGCGACCCGCGTCCGAACGGCCTGATCGTCTGATTGTCTGATCGGATCCCGATGACCGCCGACGCCGGCCGCCTCACCGACCCGAGGCTGTACTCGGGCGGTGACCCCTTCGCGTTGTACGCCGAGCTACGGCGGACCTCGCCCGTCTGCTGGGTCGAGCGGGAGGGCGGCGGCTTCTGGGCGGTCACCACCCACCCCGAGGTGTCCGCCATCGGGGCCGACCCGGTGGGGTTCTGCTCGTCGCGGGGCATCCTGATCGACGAGATCGGCACGACCTACGACGCGCCGCCGACCATGATGCACACCGACCCGCCGCAGCACACCCGCTACCGGCGGCTGGTCCAGCCGGGCTTCAAGCCCTCGATGGTGCGGCTGATGGAGGCCGGGGTGACGGCGAAGGCGCGGGAGCTGCTCGACCCCATCCGGGCGGGCGAGCCGATCGACGTCGTGCCGGCGCTGTCCATCCCCTTCCCGCTCCTGGTGATCTGCGAGCTGCTCGGGGTGGACGGGTCGCAGTGGCCGCGCTTCTTCGAGTGGTCCGAGGCGGTCATCCCCGGGGAGAGCGAGCGCTCGGAGGAGGAGCGGGGGCTGCTGCAGATCGAGATGTGGGAGTACCTCATCGGCGTGGCCGAGGAGCGGCGGAAGGAGCCGGCCGACGATCTGGTGTCCGTGTTGGCCACGGTGGGCGTCCGCGGATCGCCGGGGACGCCGTGCGACGCGAGCTGAGCGAGGCCGAGCTCGCCATGTTCCTGATCCAGCTGCTGGTGGCCGGGAACGAGACGACGCGGAACCTGATCTCGGGTGGCCTGGTCGCCCTCTCCGAGCGGCCGGACCAGTGGGCCGCCCTGCGGGCCGACCGGTCGCTGGTCCCGGCCGCCGTCGAGGAGCTCCTGCGCTGGACCACGCCCGTGATCTCGTTCATGCGCACGGCGACCGCTCCCACCACCATCCGGGGGCAGAAGGTCGCGGCGGGCGATCCGGTGCTGCTCGTCTACGCGTCGGCCAACCGGGACGAGGCGGTCTTCGGGGACGACGCCGACCAGCTCCGTATCGACCGCCATCCCAATCCACACGTGAGCTTCGGATTCGGGCCGCACTTCTGCCTGGGGGCGGCGCTGGCCCGGCTCGAGGCGCGGGTGGTCCTGAGCGAGCTGCTCGACCGCTTCGAGTCCCTGGCCGCGGCGGGCCCGGTCGAGCGGACGCCCAGCCCGGTCATCGCCGGAGTCCGGCACGCCCCACTGGTCTTCGCGTAGGTCTGTCCGAGCGCCGGCCCGGCTCAGGCCGGGAGCAGCGACGAGGTCCCCCGCCGGCACGGATCGGTCTCTCGCTACCGTCTCCGCATCTCCACTTCGGCCGCGCCCCGACCCGGCAGGAGCCGGAAGGCCGCCAGCGGCGCCGAGGACGGCCACGCCGGCGCCCGCGATGCAGGCCACCTGCAATCCGCTGTGGAACGCCGTGAACGCCACGGACTGCAGAGCCGGCTGCACGGCGTGCGGGGCGTGCGCGACCACGGCCAGGGTGGCCGCCATGGATTGGTGCGCTTCGGCCTTGGGACCCGCCGGGATGGGGAGGGGACGGAAGGCGCTGATGATCTTGGGGGCGAAGGACGAGGCGAAGATGGAGCCGAACACCGCCACGCCGAGGGTGCCCCCGAGCTCCCTCGTCGTGTTGTTCACTCCTGCGGCCGCTCCACGCTGCTCGTCGGGCACCGATCCCATGACCGCTTCCGCCGTCGGCGCCGTGATGGAGGAGAGGCCGAGGGCCAGCAGGACCATGGCGACGATGATCGGTCCGCAGTAGGAGGTGTCGACCTCGGAATTGAACGCGGCGACGACCAATCCGCCTCCCATGAGGAGCAACCCGGTGGTGACGACGAGGCGTGACCCCACCTTGAGCGCCACCACGGCGGCGATCGGCGTGAAGACGGCCGCGACGATGGCAAACGGGCAGGGTGTGCACGCCGGCCGAGAGCGTCGAGTACCCCTTGACGAACTGGAAGTACTGCGTGATGAGGAAGATGAACCCGAACAGGCAGAAGAAGGCCACCGAGATGGAGAGCGCGCCGCCGCTGAACCGCGGGATCTTGAACACCCGCACGTCGAGCAGCGGGCCCTCGGTGCGCAGCTCGAGCAGCGTGAAGACGGTCAACAGCACCGCAGCGACGGCGAAGCAGGCGAGCGTGCCCGTCGACGCCCAGCCCCACTGCGGGCCCTCGATGATGCCCAGCACCAACGACGTCACACCCACGGTCGAGAGCAGCACGCCCCGGAGGTCGAAGGGATGCTCCGCCATCCTCGGGAGCCGGGGGATCAGCACCTGGCCGGCGACGAGCGTCACGATGACGATCGGCACGTTCACGAGGAAGATCGACCCGTACCAGAAGTGCTCGAGCAGCGCCCCGCCGGTGATCGGCCCGAAGGCCACCGCGATGCCCGGACGTGGCTCCCCAGATGCCCAGTGCCTTCTGGCGCTCGGATGGGTCGGGGAAGACGCTCGTGAGGATGGCCAGGCTGGCCGGGAAGATGAAGGCGGCGGCGACGCCCATCAGCGCCCGGGCTCGTGATCAGCGTCCCGGTCGTGTGCGACGCACGCGGCCGCGGCCGAGAAGAGCCCGAAGAACACGAGGCCGACCTGCATGGTGCCCTTGCGGCCGAGGCGGTCGCCGATCCCTCCGCCGGCCAGCAGCAGGCCGGCGAAGGCGAGGCTGTAGGCGTCGACGATCCACTGCAGCGACGTGATGGACGCCCCGAGGTTGCGGTTCAAGGTGGGCAGGGCGACGTTGACGATGGTGTTGTCGACGACCACGAGGAAGACGGAGAGGCAGAGGACCGGCGAGCACTATCCAGCGGCGATCCCTGGATGGGGAGGGGGCCGGGACGGGCGTCAGGGAGGCCGTTTCGACTGAGGGTCCGGGCATCACGGCTCCTTCCGGATGGGTGCAACTGGAGTAATAGAACGCTGTGCTATTGTTATAGCACGATGTTCTTCAGTACGCTACGGATGTGACGAAAATGCGCAGGACCAGGACACCCAGCGCCGGGATGGAGGCCGCGCTCCTCGCATCCGCCGCCGAGATCCTGGAGACGGAGGGCCCCGACGGCCTCTCGGTGCGCCGGATCGCCGCCGCCGCCCACGTCGCCCCCATGGGCGTCTACAACCACTTCGACTCCAAGTTCGGGATCGTCGAGGCGCTCTTCGTCGACGGCTTCGAACGGTTGCGCGCGGCCCTGGCGGCGATCGCCGACATCCCGGATCCCTACGAGGCGCTCCGCGAGGGTGGCCGCCGCTACCGGGCCCTCGCCCTCGCCCACCCGATGGTGTACCAGGTCATGTTCCTCAAGGCGGTCCCTGGATTCGAGCCGAGCGATCACGCCCTCGAGATCGCCGCCCGGGCCTTCGACAGCCTCGCGGCGGCCGTGCAGCGGGCCATGACCGCCGGCGTGATCGCCGACGGCTCCCCCACCGACACCGCCCAGGTGATCTGGGCCGGCATCCACGGATGGGTCTCGCTCGAGCTCCTCGGCATCGGCTTCGTCGAGGACCAGGACGCCGGGTTCGACCGGGTCTGCGCTTCCCTCCTGCGGGGCCTCCGCCCCTGACCGCACCACGTCGTCCCGGCGGGCACCACCCTCCTGCCGGGGCCCCTCCGCTCAGCGCGGATCCGGCCGGTCCAGGTTCCAGTGACGGGCGACCGAGGGGAACCACCTCGTGACCGTCGCCGTCGCGGCGGGGGACCATGCCGAACCGGCGTGATGGTGCGCTGCCCGCCCTCGTGGTCTCCGTAGAGCACGTCGATCGTGAACGACCGCGCCTCGCTGATGTCCCGGCTCAGTGCAGCGTGATCGGGATCGCTCGCGTCACGGATCGCGCCCTGCCAGAAGCCGATGTCCCCTGCCGGGGTGTAGAGGTCCCGCGTCTGCATCCGGAACTGATCGGGATCAGCGTGCGGCGTGAGGCTCTGTGCCCGGTCCGTGAAGACGTTCCATCCGAAGATCACGGCCAGTCCCGAGCCCACGTTGCGAACCGAGATGGCGAGATAGATGCTCCCGTCGACGAGCTCGATGACCGCTTGGCTCCCATCCAAGTGTGCCCAGTGGTCGTCGACCCACCGGATCTTCTGCGGCAGGTCGTTCGAGTCGCGAGGTGACCAGGACGGGTCGCAGGTTGGCCTCGAATGAGGCCTCGGCCACCCGGGCCGACCGGTTGGCCGAGCGCACGGCGGCGAAGGTGGCGAACGCCAGCACCAGCGTGCCGATGGCGGTGGCGAAAGTGGCGATCGTCGCCCAGTCGGTCGTCGCGAGGACCATCTTCTGCAGGTTAGGACCCGGGCCCGCCCGATGGCAGACTCTGCGCATGCTCGATCACATCTCCATCCAGTGTGCCGACATCGCCAAGAGCGCAGCGTTCTACGACACCGTGCTCGAACCCCTGGGCGGCGTGCGCGTCATGGACTTCGGCGGTGCGATCGGCTACGGCATCCCGCCCATGCCGACGTTCTGGATCGGGGCACAGGAGACGGGCGACGGCTTCCGGGAGTCGCACATCGCATTCGCCTCGGCCGACCGGGACGGCGTCCGGGCCTTCTTCGACGCCGCTGTCGGAGCAGGCGCCGAGGTCCTTCACGAGCCCCGCCTGTGGCCCGAGTACCACCCCAACTACTACGGCGCGTTCGTCCGCGATCCGGACGGGAACAACGTCGAGGCGGTGTGCCACACCCCGGAGTGAGCCCGGCCGCGGCGGCTCCGTCGCCGCTCTAGCTGGTCAATACACCTAGGCGTCGACCGTCAGCGCGTCGAGGAGGTCGGCGAAGCGCCGCCGCGCGTCCTCCCGTCGGGTCGGGATGTGCTCCGACGGCACCTCGTGCGCCGCATACCCCTTCAGCACCCGCCGCGCCACGGTCTGGCGGTGCACCTCGTCGGGCCCGTCGTAGATCCGCGCCGCCCGGGCCGCCCGGTACATCGACTCGAGGGGCAGGTCGGACGAATAGCCGAGTGACCCGTGCACCTGGATGGCGCGATCGATCACGTCGTAGAGCACCTTCGCCCCGAAGTACTTGATCATCGCGATTTCGACCCTGGCCGCCGACGCCCCCTCCTGATCCATCTTCCAGGCGGCCTGCAACGTCATGAGCCGGGCGGCCTGCATCTCGGCCATGGAGTCCGCGACCCAGTTCTGGATGGTCTGCTTCTCCGCCAGCATCGAGCCGTGGGCGTAGCGGGACACCGCCCGCTCACACAGCATGTCGAAGGCCCGCCGGGACTGCCCCAGCCACCGCATGCAGTGATGGATCCGACCGGGCCCCAGCCGGTGCTGCGCCAGAGCGAAGCCCGAGCCCTCCCGGCCGATGATGTTCCCGGCCGGCACCCGCACGTCCCGGTAGACGATCTCGGCGTGGTTCCCGAAGCGCCCGTACGGCGTGTGCGGGTCCTCCATCGTCGACACGTCCCGCACGATGTCGACCCCGGGCGTGTCCACCGGCACGATGATCATCGACGACCCCTGGTACGGATGGACGTCCGGGTTGGTCACGGCCATCACGATCAGGAAGTCCGCCACGGATCCGTTGGATGTGAACCACTTGTGCCCGTTGATCACCCACTCGTCGCCGTCCCGCACGGCCGACGTCGTCAGCAGCGTCGGATCGGATCCAGCGGTGTTGGGCTCCGTCATGGAAAAGGCGGACCGCAGCTCCCCATCCAACAACGGCTGCAGCCACCGCTCCCGCTGCGCCTCGTCCCCCGTCTCCTCGATACCCACCGCCAGCAACTCCGCGTTCCCCGAGTCCGGCGCATTGTTGCCGAACACCACCGGTGCCAAGGGCGACTGCCCGAGAATCTCGTGCATCAGACCCAGCTTCACCTGGCCGAAACCCATGCCGCCCAGCGACGGGGGCAGGTGCGCCGCCCACAAGCCGGCCTCCTTGACCCGCTCCTGCAGCGGCCGCATGACCGACAGCAACTGGTCGTAGGTGAGCTCGAGCGTCTCGAGCGGGAAGATCTCGTCCCGCACGAAGCCGCGCATCCACTCGAGCTTCTCCTCGAACTCCGGTTCGGTCGAGAAATCCCAGGCCATCACCGCTCCTCCCTGCCGCCCGGTCAGCTACCGGGGGCCCCCACCCTGCCACTACCGTGGGCGCCGTGACCACCACGAGCCACGTCTCCTTCCGCACCGCCGCGCCTTCGGGCAGCCCGCCGCCCCCGCCCCAAGTCGCCCTGAGCGCGGCGGAGCGGGCCGTCATCTCCTCGGCCGAGCACGCCCTCCTCGACGAGCGCCGTCTCCTCACCGGCCGCGGAGCTCACCGCCCTCGCCGAACTGCCCGACGGTGCGGTGATGGCGTTGGCGTCGCTCGCACACCAGGTGCGCCTCGCCTGGTGCGGGCCCGAGGTCGAGATCGAGGGGATCCTCTCCGCGAAGACGGGCGGCTGCCCCGAGGACTGCCACTTCTGCTCGCAGTCCTCGCGCTTCGACACCCCCGTCAAGGCCACCCCCTTCCTCGATCCCGACGAGGTCCTCGCCGCCGCCCGCGAGACCGCCGACGCTCGGCGCCTCGGAGTTCTGCATCGTCCTCGCCGTCCGTGGCCCCGACGAGCGCACCATCGAGCGCATCCTCGACCTGGTCCCGCGCATCCACGAGGAGACCGGACTCAACGTCGCGGTGAGCGCGGGCATCCTCACCGAGGACCAGGCCCGCCGCCTCGCCGGAGGGCGGCGTCCACCGCTACAACCACAACGTGGAGACGGCGCGCTCGTACTTCCCCTCCATCGTCTCCACGCACACCTGGGACGAGCGGGCCGAGACGTGCCGCCTCGTGAAGGAGCACGGGATGGAGCTGTGCTGCGGGGCCCTCATCAACGTGGGCGAGTCGGACGCCCAGCGGGTCGAGCTCCTCACCCAGCTCCAGGCGCTCGAGCCCACCGAGGTACCCATCAACTTCCTCAATCCTCGGCCCGGCACCCCGCTCGGTGACCGGCCCATCCTCGGGGCCTGGGAGGCGATCCGCTGGATCGCGTTGTTCCGCCTGGCGCTCCCGTCGGTGATCCTGCGCTACGCCGGCGGGCGCGAGGTGACGCTGCGCGACCTGCAGGCCATCGGGATGACGGCCGGCATCAACGCGCTGATCGTGGGGAACTACCTGACGACGCTCGGTCGCTCGGCCGACGAGGACCTCCAGATGCTCGAGGACCTGCGCATGCCGGTCGGGGCCCTGTCCGCCGCCATCTGAGATGTCACCGCCCGGACCTGGTCCCTCTCCCGGACCCGGTCCCTCTCCCGGACCCGGTCCCTCTCCCGTGCTGGTCCCTCTCCCGGGATCGATCCCGGCTCGGGTCACTGCACCGGCTGCGGTCGTCCCGTCACCGACTGCGCCGGCTGCGCGCGGGCGCTCGATCCACCCCGCTTCTGCCCCGAATGCGGCCGGCGCATGACGGTCACCGTGATCCCCACTGGCTGGGTGGCCCGGTGCCGGGACCATCCAGAGCTCCGTCCCGTCTGACCGGAGCCGGGTCCCCGTCCGGGCAATCCCCGATCCTGCCGCCCCGTGGGGTCAAGAATGCGACATGGCCGCAGGAACCGACTCGGATGAGGCCGCTGCTGCCGGCACCCGATGGCAGCGCCTGCAGGGAAGGGCCCAGCAAACCCGAGCGGACATCGAAGCTCGTCGGGCGGAGTCCGCCTCGATCGATTCCGCGCTGCAGGCGGTCGAACGCGACGCCCAGACCGGCGGCGGCGTCCTCGCGGCAGCGGTGGCCTTCCGGCTCTTCATGTTCCTCGTTCCGTACGCGTTCGTCATGATCACGGGCTTTGGTCTGTCCGCGACGGCGGCCGGACAGGTCCCGCAGGACGCCGCGCACTCGGCGGGCATCGGCGGTCTCCTGGCCAGTGCGGTCGCCAGCACGAGCACCTTGTCGCTGGCCAACCGCCTCTTTGCGCTCGTCTTCGGCGGCATCGCGTTGGCCTTCACCGCCCGCTCCCTGGTCACGGTGCTCAGGGTCGTCAACCGATTGATCTGGGACGTCACACCCTCCGGGCGTCCCACGCCGTGGGCGCCGCTCATCCTCATCGGCTACGTGACCGTGCTCTTCGGCGTGATCGACCTGGCCGCCTGGTTGGGCTCGCAGTCGCTGGGACTGCGATTCGTTGCAATCCTTCTGACCACCCTCACGGCCGGCGCCGCCTGGCTGCTGGCCACGTGGTGGCTGCCCCGTGAGGAGTGTCAGTGGTGGGAGCTGCTTCCCGGCGCACTGATCGTCGGCGTGGGTTCTGGGATCCTCCACTTGTTGACGATCACCTACGTTGCGCACGTGGTCTCGAGGAAGTCCTCCCTCTACGGCGCGATCGGAATCGCCGTTGCGCTGCTCCTCTGGACCTACTTCGCCGGCCGACTGCTGACGGCCTCCATCGCCACCAACGCATCCCTGTGGCGGCGGCGGCACGCCGAACCGGCCACGCCACCGCCCGAGATCCCCGGTGCCGCCATCGTGACCCGGAGGACCGGATCGTGACCCGCAGCGGCGTGCGATGCCTCTTGACCGCCGTCGCGCACGGCACGTTCGGCCCGCAGCTCCAGCGGGATGGGGTCGAGTGGATCATCCTGGATGACGACGGAGGCACGAGGGACGTGATCAGGAGATGCCGTCCACCCGGAGGAAGAGGCGGCCGGTCCCGAGATCGCATGGGGGACGTCGGATCTGTTCCACGAAGGCGCTCCCCTCCGCCGTTTCTTCTCGCTCATGCTGGAGAGCCGGACACTGCGGTGGTTCCAGTCGCCGGCGGCGGGCTATGACGACGAGGTCTTCAGGTTGCTGGTGGACCACGGGGTCCGGATCACCAATGCGCACGTCAACAGCCTCCCGATAGCCGAGTTCGTGATCCGCGCCGTCCTCGACGAGTTCCAGGAGGCCTCGACCTGGCGAGACCAGGCTCGGTCACGAAGTTGGCGTATCCACGACTGGCGCGAAGTGTCGGGAACGACCTGGGTCATCGTCGGGCTCGGCGGGATCGGCACCGAGGTGGCGCTGCGGGCGCGGGCGTTCGGAGCCCACGTGATCGGGTGCCGACGGCAGCCGTCGCCGGCCGATCCGACCGACCGCACGGTCACGCCCGACGAGCTCGACTCCGTGCTCGGGCTCGCCGACGTCGTCGTCCTGGCGGCGCCGGCCACAGCGGAGACCGCGAACCTCGTCGACGCCCGCTTCCTGGCCCGGATGCCCCCGAACAGCCTGCTCGTCAACGTGGCCCGGGGCGCACTCGTCGACGAGCGCGCGCTCCTCGACTCGCTCGATTCGGGACACCTCCGAGCGGCCATCCTGGATGTGTTCCGGGAAGAGCCCCTCCCGGACGACCATCCGTTCTGGTCACACCCCTGCGTGCACGTCACACCCCACAACGCCGCCGGCGGCCTCGGACGACTGGGTCGACAGGCCGATCTGTTCGCCGAGAACCTCGATCGCTACCTCCACGAACAGCCCTGGTGCACGACGTGACCGACGTCATCGGCGTGACGACGTAGCGACCCCCCGGGGTCGCCGACGCCGCCGTAGAACGGATTCATTCGCTGCATCAACGCCGCAGCGGCCCATCCCGGGCGGCGGTGCGGACCGGCGACGTCCTGGGCCAGGTCGGCGACGGCACCGACCTCGCGGTCCGGCCGTGGGGGCTCGTGAAGGACACGACCGCGTTGGCGTCCCCCTTCATCACCCACCCCAACTCGTGGACGGCCCGGTGGTGCCGCCCGCACAGCGTGACCAGATTGTCGAGGTCCGTCGCGCCGCCGTGGACCCAGTGCCGGATGTGGTGCACGTCGGTGAACTCGGTGAAGGTGCACCCCGGGAACCGGCACCCCTTGTCACGCCGGGCGATCTCGATCCGCTGGGCCACCGTGGGGTGCCGCCGTACCCGGCCCTGGTCGAGGATCGAGCCGTCCGGGGATTCCACCGAGAGGACGACGTGGGCGTCGCACGCCAATCGCCGCGCCACCTCGGCCGGGATGGGGCCGACACCCTCGATCTCGGCCACCTGCCGCCACCTCGGCCACCGCCGCCACCTCACCTCCGGGACCCGTGCCCGCGCCGGTCCCCGACCTCGAGCAGCTCAACAGCAGCTCGACCGGCGCATGAACGATCACCCGGGGCCGCACCACCGGACGCCCTTGGACGGGGGCGCACTCCCCGCCCCGAACAGCCGCATCAGCGTGTCGTAGAGCCGCTGGTCGTACGGCACGTAACCGAGCGGATCGGGCGAGACCGGGCGCCCGTGTCGGACGCCGTCGGGCCGGCCGCGGCCCTCTCGTCGGCCGCCACCCTCGTCACCAAGGCCGACTTGGCCGTGGCGTAGTCGTCCCTCGTGAACGCGACCCACACCGTCCGCCGTGTGTCGTTGAAGCGCAGCGTGCGGCGCTCGAACTCCCTGGCCGCGGAGCTGGATGCCGCCTCGTCCGACCGAGCGTCCTCCCCGCCCCGTCCTCTCCGCCCTCCTCTCCGCCCTCCACGCCTCCCTCCACGCCGCCCTCTCCACCCTGCCCATCCGTCCCACCCTCACCCGCCGACCCGGGCGCCGCCCCCGCCTCCCTGCTGCGCCCGATGCCACGCCACCAACTCCCGCGCCTGGCGCACGCTCCAGTGCGCCGACGCCTCGCGCAGCGCAGCGTCGGTCTCCGCCGATGCCACCTCCGCCAACGGCTCCACCAGGTCCAGGGACAACTGCCCCGACGCCAGGCCCTCGGCCAGACACGGCAACGCCTCCAGATTGGCCGCCGAACGCACCCACTGCCGGGCCGTCGACGTGGCGACGCCGCACTGCCCGGTCACCCACGCCACCATCGAGACGGAGCCGTCCCCACGCCACGCCTCGGCCCGGTCGAACTCGGCGATGTCGGCCAGCTGCTCCCGGTGCAGGGCCGAGATCTGCCCCGACCGCCGGACGATCTGCGCTGCGAGCTCCTGCGAACGGGCGTCGCCGCCGAAGTTGCGGCACGGCGGCCGCCGCCGCAGCGAGCGGTCCCCTCTGGCTCCGGGAGGCGGACGAAGTGTCATCGAGCGTGAACGGTCGCACGCTGCGGGCAGCCCGCCCCCTCGTCCCGCCGGACCCGGACCGGGGGCCGGACCCGGCGCGGTTCAGCCGGCCGGGTTCACCGACCCGAGGTGCTGGATCCCCACGATCGGCCCGTTGAGCGTCTTGTACTCCGTGGCTGGGGCGACCCCGATTTGCGAGGGCTCTTGGCGTGGATGCGAGGGCTCCCGGTGCCCCGACGTCCGGTCTCGGCGTGATTTATGCCGACGAGGGCCGCCAGCTCCGCCTCGCCCCCGGGCAGGGCGCACACACGAAGCCGTCTCGTCGGCGCAGCCACTCGGCGTTCTTGGTGTGCACGGGCACCGCGGCGTCGAAGCGGTCGAGCACGACGACGACCGGCGCGCACGGAACCGCCGACGGGTGTCCGTACGTCGCCCAGCGCCTCGACGGTGAGCCGGCACCCGTTGATCGTCCCGAGCCCGGCGTTGGCCACCAGCACGACGAGGCCGGCGCAACGGCCGCGGACAGGGCGGCGCAGTCCCCGTCGGCGGCCAGTGGCGAAACCCACCCGCCGGGCGGTCGACCAGGCCCACCCCGACTAGATCGTCCCCGAGGTCGTGCGGCCAGTGCAGCTCGTGCACCAGATCGGCGATCGCGAACGGCGGCCGACCCAGGGCCTCGGCCGCCATCGGGGCGCCAGCGGCACCTCGTACCAGCGGTGCGGGGGGCACCACCCCGGGCGGCTCCCCACTTGGCGGCGCCGAGGACGGCGGCGTCGTGGTGCGCCGGGTCGTCATCGGGCTCGAAGGACTGCGCCGGCTTGCGGGCCGCCACCGTCACGCCGGCCGCCCGCAGGTCCTTCAGCAGGCCGGAGGCGACCCAGGTCTTGCCGACCTCGGTGCCGGTGCCAACGACGGCCACGAGGCGCCGGGGGACGAGCGCCGGGCCCGACTCGCGGATGGGGGCACCGGGCTCAGCGTGGGGCCGGCGCCGGGCGGGGCAGGCGGGACGGCAGCGCATCGAGCAACCGGGTCACGTCGTCGTCGCCGCATGCGCCGCCGACAGCGTCACCCGCAGGCGGCTCGTGCCGGCCGGCACGGTGGGCGGGCGGATGGCGGGCACCCACAGCCCCTGGTCGAACAGCGACGCCGAGGCCTCGAGCGCCGCCTGTTCGGACCGAGGACGACCGGAATGATCGGGGCTGCATGTCCCGGCGGGACGAGTCCGGCCTCCGCGAGCGCCGATCAGGGAGGCGAGGCGGCCGGTCAGGGCAGCGCCTTCTCGGCCGACGCAGGACGCGGAGGGGCGGCGAGGGCGGCCGCGGCGTCGGGCCGGGTCGGCGCGGGCCGAGAAGACGTAGGAGCGGGCCCGGTTGACGAGAGGTCGACCACGTCGCGGGACGCCGCCACGAACCCGCCCAACGAGCCCAGCGTCTTGGACAACGTCCCCACCCGCACGACCGTCCCCCGCACCCCCCGGTCTCCGCCCCCCGCCCCGGCTCCGTCCCGGCCGGCGGCGGGGAGGTGGGGGCCGAGGACGGCGTGCGCCTCATCGAGGACGAGCAGGGCCCCGTGGCGGCGGGTCAGGGCGACGAGCTCGTCGAGCGGGGCCACGTCCCCATCCATGGAGAAGACCGTGTCGGTGACGACGATCGTCGGCGGCGCGCGATCCGTGGCGGTGGCGGTCGGATCCGCTCCCGCCGGGTGCGCCGCCGCCAGCAGCTCGGCGAGGTGGCCCATGTCGCCGTGCCGGTACACGGTGAGCGCCGAGGCGCGAGAGCCGGCAGCCGTCGATGATGCTGGCGTGGTTCAGCTCGTCCGAGAGGACCCGGACGCCGGGCCCGCCCAGCACGGTGAGGACGCCCAGGTTGGCGGCGAACCCGGTCGGGAAGCAGACGGCGGCCTCAGTCCCCTTCCAGGCGGCGAGCGCCGCCTCGAGTTCGCCGTGGATGGGGCGCGACCCGGTCACGAGGGCGAGGCGCGCCCGGATGCCCCAGCGATCGAGCGCCTCGTGACCGGCGGCGACCACCGCGGGGTGCGCGCTCAATCCGAGATAGTCGTTGGAGGCGAAGGAGACGACCGGGCGCGGACTCGAGCAGGCCCGCCGGGCCCAGGGCGTCGAACCACCGAGGCGAGCGCCAGCGGCCGGTCGCGCCACGACCCGGGCGAGCTGCGCCCGAACCGTGACTCCCACCGGTTCCCGGGGCTCCGACGTGCCGGCGCTCGCCGCGCTTCGCCCGTGACCTCCGCCAAGCCCATCGAGAGCGTCGACCATCCGGAGCACTTCGTCCTCGGTGATCGTGCAGCGGGGGCATGAGCACCACCACGTCGCCCAGCGGGCGCAGCAGCACGCCCCTCGATGACGCGCCGCGAGACCCCGACGGCCCGAAGCGCAGCCCCGGCTCGGGCGGGTCGAGCTCCACGCCGACCATCAGGCCGCACCGGCGGATGGCGTGCACCGCCGCCCGGCCCGTGACCCGTTCTCCGAGGAGGATCGCCAGCTGTTCGCCCGGGCCCGCACGTTGGCCAGGACGCCCCGGAATTCGACGAGGCGCAGGTGCTCGAGCGCCACCGCCGCCGCCAGCGTGTCCCGCCGTAGGAGTGCCCGTGGTAGAAGGTCGCCGGGCCGAGGTCGGCGCCGAGGAAGGCGCCGTACACCTCGCCCGACGCCACGGTGGCCGACATGGCGAGATACCCACCCGTGATCCCCTTGCCCAGGCACAACAGGTCGGGCCGGATGCCCGCCTGCTCGGAGGCGAAGAGCGTGCCGGTGCGCCCGAAGCCCGTGGCCACCTCGTCGCAGATCAGGAGGACGTCGTGGTGTCGGCACGCCTCGGCGACGTGGCGCAGATCCGAGGCGGTGGACACCAACATGCCGGACGCACCCTGCACGAGCGGCTCGAGCACCACGGCGGCGAGCTCGGTGGCGTTCGCCTCGATGGCGGCGCAGGCCTTGGCCGCCCAGGCCGGGTCGGCGTAGCCCGGGGCGCGGATCACGGGGAAGCACAGCGGTTCGAAGACGGCGCTGAACACGCCGCCGTCGCCGAGCGACAGCGCGCCGACGGTGTCGCCGTGGTAGGCGTCGCCCAACGCGAGGAAGCGCGTCCGGGCCGGCCGCCCGTGTTGACCCAGTACTGGAACGCGATCTTCAGCGCCTGCTCGACCGCCACCGCGCCGTCGGCGGCGAAGAGGAAGTGGGGCTCCTCGACCGGGACCACCCGCGCGAGGGCCTCGGCCAGCTCGACCACGACGGTGTTGCCGTTGCCGAGCATCGTCGAGTGCGCCACCCGGGCGGCCTGGGCGGCGAGGGCCGCATCGAGCTCGGGGACCCGGTGCCCCAGCGTGTTCACCCACAGCGAGGAGATGGCGTCGAGGTAGCGCCGCCCGTCGGCGTCGATCAGCTCGCGCCCCTCCGCCGGCTCGATGACGAGGCGCAGTTGTCCACGTATGCCGCCATCTGGGTGAACCCGTGCCACACGACGGCCGCGTCCCGCTCGGCCGAGGTCCCCGGTGCTGTCCCGCTCACGCCCCGATTCTGGTGGGCGCCCGGCCGGCAGGGCCATGCGCGGGCTGCGCGAGAATGGGTCATGGACCTGATCGGCGTGGTCGACACGATGTTCGCCCGCTACGACATGGGCACCGAGGCCGTCGACGAGCTCTCGGAGTGCCCCGGCTACGGCACCCGCTTCACCGTGGTGCGCCGCACCGTCCCGGGCTTCAAGGACCTGGCCGTGGCGGCGAAGAAGCTCATCGAGGAGGAGGGCTGCCGGATCGTGGTGGCCCTCGGCATGCCCGGCAAGGAGAAGGTCGACAAGGTCTGCGCCCACGAGGCGTCGACCGGGATCATGACCGCCCAGCTCATGACGAACACGCCGATCCTCGAGGTCTTCGTCCACGAGGACGAGTCCGACGACCCGGCGACGCTGGCCCTGGTGTTCAAGAACCGTTCGTGGGACCACGCGGAACGCCTATCTCATGCTCTACGAGCCCGAGGCGCTCACCGCCCGGGCGGGCCAGGGCATCCGCCAGGGCTTCGCCCACGCCGGGCCGTTGGAGTTCTGAACCCCGAGACCGACCACCCAGCCGGCGGGCCCCGGACGTGTCCGCCGACCCGGGTGCCGCGCCCGCCGACTGAGGGGCGGTGGCTGTGTGAGAGCTATGCGGATGGCGACGGCGAGAGCGGCGCCGGCCGCGCCAGCGACGTCACGACTTGTCCCATGTCATGGAGAACGAGGTCCCGTCCGGGCTCAGACTGCTCGGCGTGGCCAGTGTCGTGCCGTTCTTCACCATGGTGATCTCGTTGGCGTTGAAGGCCGAGAGCGAGCCCTGCCGGCCGGCGGTGTCGACCAGCGACGAGCCCGAGTAGTTGACCTGGCCGAAATCGGCCAGCGGCAGCTCGCTGCAGAAGAGGACGTTGCACGACGACGGCGCCTCGGCGATGACCTCCGCCGACGAGCGGGCGAATCCGCTGCCGGCCTGGGTGGTCGAGAACGACCAGTTGGCCGTGGCGTCCTTGATCATCAGCGTGAACGACGTCCCGGTCGCGTTCGACACCACCATGGCCGTCATGTGGTCCACCCGGGTGCACGACGTCCGGGCTCGACAGCGCCACTGACGCCTTCGGGTACATCTCGTACCAGGCGTAGTAGCTCGGCTTGCCCGAGACGCAGTCCGAGTCCGTGCCGAGCTGCTCGACGCTGGTGGACGAGTAGCCGTCGAGGCCGACCCAGAAGGCGGACGCCTGGCTCGGGCCGCCGAGCAGGCCGCCCAGCAGCCCCCCGCTGCCCGAGCACTTGACCGTGGGCTCGGTCCACGACGAGGCCACCGTGCCGAAGGTGTCGTTCGTGTCCGCGGTGCCCCAGTTGGCGGACTGACGGCCGTGGCGTGGCGCAGCCCGGCGCCGAGGATGGAGCCCAGCCCGGGGAGCACGACCTTGCCGATGATGGGCGCGTGGTAGAGGCCCGGTGCCGCCGGAGGCGGTAACCTGGAGCCGCCGTGGCGGCCGCGGCCGGTGCGGCGGCGGGGGCCAGGACCGAGGCGGCCGGGGCCGCCAGGCCGACGAGCATGAGAGCACCGGACACGAGCACCTTGCGCATGGAACCTCCCCTGATCATTGGCTCCCGCGAGCCCACTTCCCACCAGATCAGCTGCTGCACACCGGTTGCCGTCGCCGCGCCGCGAACGGGCGCACCGGTGCGCCGGATTGGTAACGGCGGAAGGTCAGGGATCTCGCGGCAGACCGAGCACCTTTTCGGCCACGATGTTGCGCTGCACCTCGGCGGTGCCGCCGCCGACGGTGAGGGCGGGTGCGAAGAGGAAGGCCGCGGGACCAGGTCGGGTCGCCCGTCGTGGGGCCCGGGGCCCCCAGCCGCCGACGGGCCCGCTGCCCGACACCATGGCGTGCGGCCCGGCCAGGTCTCGGGCAACGCCCATGACGTGCTGGCCGTGGGCGTCGGCGATGGCCTTGCGGACCGAGGCCTCCGTGCCGGGTGCCCTGCCGGCGAGGACGGCCGAGACCATGCGGAGGCGCAGGACCCGGAGGATCTGGCTCTCGATCCAGACGTCGACGAGCCGGTCCCTCGTCGGGGCGTCGGGGGCGCCGCCGGCGTCGCGGATCAGCGCGACCAGGTCCTCGGCCGTGGGCCCCATCCCCACAGCGCGCCCTCGCCCGAGAGCGAGACGCGCTCGTTGCCGAGCGTCACCTTGGCCAGGTCCCAGCCCCCGTGCTCGGGGCCGATGAGGTGGTCGGCGGGGATGACGACGTCGGTGAAGAACACCTCGTTGAAGGCGTGCTCCCCGGTCATGTCGATCAGCGGCCGGATCTCGATCCGGGCGCATCCATCGGGCACACGAAGTAGCTGATGCCGTGTGCTTGGGGCGGCCGGGTCGGTGCGGGCGAGGAGGATCCCCCACTTGGCGATATGGGCGTAACTGGTCCACACCTTCTGCCCGTTCACCACGTAGCGGTCGCCGTCGCGCTCGGCCCTCGTGCTCGAGCGAGGCCAGGTCGGAGCCGGCGCCGGGCTCGGAGAACAGCTGGCACCAGAACTCCTCGCCGCTGAGGAGCGGGCCAGAGCCAGCGCTCCTTCTGCTCGTCGCTGCCGGCGTACATGAGGGTCGGCCCCGCCCACCCGATGCCGATGGGGTTGACCGGGCGCCTGACGCCGGCCCGCCGCAGCTCCTCGTCGATCACGAGCTGGGTCAGCGGGTCGGCATCGAGCCCGAACGGCGGGGCCCAGTGGGGCACGACGTAGCCCGCCTCGGCGAGCTGGCGGCCGGTCGGGTGGGGGTGCTCGGCGAGCCACCCCCTGACCTCGAGGCGGCGGGGATCGTCGTCGCCCGGGAGGCCGAGGTCCACGCCGGCAGCGTAGGCTCGGCGTCTCGCTTCACGCATCTCGGCGGGGGCGGGGGGTCGACGGGGGTCGACAGGTGCGGTGACGTGTCGAGTCGAGTGGCGGCGGAATGGAGCGTGGCATGACTGACTGGAACTACGCAGACGTCTGGGAGATCGTGGCGGACGCCCAACCAGACGCGGTGGCCGTCACCCAGGGCGGGCGCAACGTGCGATGGGACGAGTTCGACCGCGGGGCGGACGGCGTGGCCCAGTTCCTGCTCGACGCCGGCGCCGCCCGCCAGGACAAGGTCGCGCTCTACCTCTACAACGGGCCCGAGTACATCGAGACCACGTTCGCCGCCTTCAAGGCGGGCCTCGTGCCGGTCAACACCAACTACCGCTACGGCGACGACGAGCTCATCTACCTGTGGGACAACGCCGACGCCGTGGCCGTCGTGTTCCACGGCTCGCTTCGCCGAACGCGTCGAGCGCGTCCGCGCGCCGAGTGCCGAAGGTGCGGACGCTGGCTGTGGGTCGACGACGGCCGGGCCCGTGCCCGGACTGGGCGATGCCGTACGAGGACGCGGCCGCAGTCGGCGACCGACCGCGCGGTGCCGCCGTGGGGACGCAGCGGCGACGACCTGCTGCTCCTCTACACCGGCGGCACGACCGGCATGCCCAAGGGCGTGATGTGGCGGCAGGACGACCTGTTCGACGTGCCTCAACGGCGGCGGCAGCGCGGCACTTCGGCGTCGACGGCGGAGCTCGAGGAGCGTCGCGCGCGCTCTGCGGCGAGCCCGGGCGGGGTGATCGCTGCTGCCCGCCGCCCGCTGATGCACGGCACCGGGCAGTTCACCGCGCTGTCCGACGCTGACCGGGGCGGCTCGGTCGTCACTGCTCGAGGGCCGCACGTTCGACGCCGTCGAGCTGCTCGACGCGATCGAGCGGCGAAGGTGTCAACGGCGATCGTCATCGTCGGCGAGGCCTTCGCCCAGCCGATGCTCGCGCGCGCTCGACGCCAACCCGGGCCGGTGGGACCTGTCGAGCCTCGATCCTCGATCGTGACTCGTCCGGCGTCGATGTGGAGCGAGGAGAACAAGGAGGGCCTGCTCGCCACCACGGCGCCATGCTGCTGATCGACGGCTTCGGCTCGTCCGAGGCGGTCGGCATGGGCGCGTCGATCTCGAGCGGCGGGTGCGGCGGCGAAGACGGCGAAATTCATGCTCGGGCCCAACGCCGCGGTGCTCACCGAGGACGGCCGCGAGCGTCGAGCCGGGCTCCGGCGAGCGCGGCCTGCTGGCTCGCGGTGCCGGCGGCCCCGCTCGGCTACTACAAGGACGAGGAGAAGACGCGACGCACCTTCCGCATGTTCGAGGGCCGGCGCTAGTCGGTGCCCGGCGACTACGCGACGGTCGAGGCCGACGGCACCCTGAACCTGCTCGGCCGCGGATCGCAGTGTGCATCAACACCGGCGGCGAGAAGGTCTTCCCCGAAGAGGTCGAGGAGGTGCTCAAGCGCCACCCGGCCGTCCACGACGCCGTCGTGGTCGGCGTGCCCGACGACACGCTTCGGCGAGCGGATCTGCGCGGTCGTCGAGCTCGGCGGCCGGGGCCGAGCGCCGAGCCGAGGCCGAGCTGATCGCCGCACGTGAGCGAGCATCTGGCCGCCTACAAGGCCCCGCGCGAGCTCGTCGCTGGCCCCGATCGGCGCGCGCGCCCAACGGCAAGGTCGACTACAAGCGCCACCGGGCCGAGTCGGTCGAGGAGCTGGGAGCGGCGGTCGCGGACTGATCCCGGGCCAGGCGGGACGGGCCGGCCGGGCCAGACTGGGACCATGTTCATCGCCCCGGTCGACGCCACGCTCGGCGAGGAGGAGTGGCGGCCGTTCGTCGAGGCCCATCCCTTCGGGCACCTCGTCGCGCCGGGTGGTCCCGGACGCCAGATGCCGGTCGTGGTGCCCACGCAGTTCGTGCTCGCCGGCGACACGGTGTGGCTGCATCTCGTGCGGGCGAACCCCGTGTTCGCCGCCCTGGCCGAGAACCCGCGGGCGCTCCTCAGCGTCGCCGACGACTGGGCCTTCATCCCCTCTTCGTGGAAGGCGGTCGGCACCGAGGACCCGGCGCTCGGGATCCCGACGACGTACTACGGCGCGGTGCAGCTCGTCGGCACCGCGACGGTGCACGACGAGGTGACGGCGCCGGGGAGCGTGGCCGGTATCCTGCGCCGCCAGCTGGCGACGTTCCAACCCGGCGTCGACGTGGCCGACCCGGGCGAGGTGCACGGCCAGAGGCTCCGCGGATCCTCGGGATAGAGATCCGGGTCGAGCAGGTGTCGGCCAAGTTCAAGTACGGCGGCAATGTCGACCAGGCGCACCGGCGGGCGGTGGCCGACCGGCTGGTCGGGCGGAGCGGGCCAGGTGACGCCGCGGCCGCCGGCCACGTCATGCGACGGCTCGAGAGCTGACCCGGGCGACGCCGTGGGCCGGCGCGGCTACTCGACCGCCGCGGCCAGGTTGGCCAGCGTCGCCGCCATCTCCTGCTCGGCGTGGCCGGCGCCCGTGATCGCCCATGACCCGGGCCACGGTGACGAACCAGGACTTGCGGCGGTCCTCCCACGACTCGGTGACCCGGCAACCCGATTCGGTGTCCTCGAACTCGTAGCGCCAGTTGGCGACCTCGAGCGGCCCCGAGGTCACGGCGAACTCGAACACCTTCCCGGGCTCGCAGGCGATGACGGTGACGTTGGTCGACCAGCGGCGGATGCCGTTCTTGTTGTTGCCCTTGAAGACGGCCCCGAGTGCCGGACCGCTGGCGCCCTTGACCGACTTGCCCCCCGGCTTTCGGGCGACCACTCCCCCATCCGGGGAGGTCGGAGACGAGAGCCCACACCTTCTCGGCGGGGGCGGCGATGTCGTGGGTGGCTGCGGTGGGGTAGGCCATGGGTCGAGACGATAGTTGGAGTCCTGGCAGAAAGCCCTCTTCGGGCCGTTCTCGCTCCAAGCGCTCCGGGACGAGATTCCCATCGCGGCTCGTCTCGGCATCCGAGTTATGCCACCGACACGGGGTGCCACGATTCTGGGTGTTGCGCCGCTACGGACGATGCACGATAGGGTCGCTGGAGAGGGGCCGTTCACGCAGGCCCGCACGACAAGGGGGGCACGTGACCGTCATCGGCTGCATTTCTGCTCGTGCGTGCGCGTGCCCTCTCGTCGGTCAGGGCTTCTCCCGAGGGTCGACCGGCTCGATCGTTGTCCACACGTGCATGGCCGCGATGCCTTGGTAGGCACAGATTCAGGACACGGCCTCCTGGCGCGGCGCACCCCCTGTGCGCCGATAGCGTCCGGCGGGAACATGAGGAGGAACCACATGCGCCGATTCTCACAATCCGTCGTGTTTGCCGCGGTCCTGGCTGTCGGAGGAACGCTCGCCGGACTCGGTGCGGGTCCGGCCGGTGCCGGACCTTCGCCGTCCCCGGCGGCGGTGCCGGTGATCCCCGCCTCGTGGGCCTCGGCAGCATTCCGACACCATCGGCCACCTCGAACATCCAGCTGTACAACGTGGCCTGTGCCGGTAGCGCCTTCTGCGTCACGGTGGGCGATCAGGGCACCGTGACCGGCAGCAACACGTTGATTGAGCATTGGGACGGCGTGGACTGGTCGATCGTCACCAGCCCCAATGCCGCCGGGGCCGGCCAGAGCCAGCTCTACGGGGTGTCGTGTGCCGGCCCGTCGTTCTGCGTCGCCGTCGGCGTGAGCGGGCCCGGTTCGACCTTCGTCGACCCCCTGGTCGAGCAGTGGGACGGTCACGTCTGGAGCATCGTGAGCGCGGTGAACCCGCCCGGTTCCCCGGCGACACAGCTAACAGCCGTCACGTGCCTCTCCTCGACGTGGTGCACGGCTGTCGGGCACAGTGAGGACCCATCGAACAACCGCCACGCGCCGTCGAGACCTGGAACGGCACGGCGTGGACGAACGTCTCCAGCTCACCGCCCTCCGGTGAGAAGACGTCCCAACTCAACGCCCTCTCCTGCGCCACGTCGTCATGGTGCATGGCCGTCGGTGGCTACACCAACGCGAGCAATGACTTCGTCTCGTTGGCCGAGGTCTGGAACGGAACCACATGGTCGGTCGTCCCGAGCCCCAACCCTGGGTCGGGAACGAGCGGTGAATTCAACGGTGTGTCGTGCGTGGAAGCGGCTTCTGTGTCGCCGTCGGGCAGTGGTACAACGGGACCGTCTTCCAGGCACAGCTGGCCATATGGAACGGGACGTCGTGGACGAACGTGACCGCACCCGAGACAACGCCCAGCAGCCAGAACTTCTTCGATGGCGTCAGCTGCACCAGCGCAACCTCGTGCGGCGTGGTCGGGAGCGTGGGAACTTCGGGGGCCGTGCCGGTCGCCGCGACGTGGGACGGATCGACGTGGTCGCTCGTCGCGGCGCCTGTACCACCGGGGGCGACGGCGGCGGGAGCGGTCGCAATCACGTGCGTCACGAACTGGCAGTGCGTGTCGATCGGCAGCTTCGACCCGGTCGTGTCGCAGCCCTACGTCATGACGGCGCCGGTCGCCCGGTCGGGCTACCGCTTCGTGGCCAGCGACGGGGGCATCTTCGCCTATGGTCCCGGCGCGCCCTTCCTGGGTTCGCTCGGGAGCACCGTCCTCAACGCACCGATCGTCGGGATGGCCGTCATGTCCGCCGGGGACGGGTACTACCTGGGGGCGGCCGACGGCGGCGTGTTCAGCTACGGGTCGGCAAGGTTCCACGGCTCCGCCGGGTCGCTGCACCTCAACAAACCCGTCGTCGGCATGGCGGTCACCCCGGACGGGGCCGGTTACTGGCTGGTGGCCTCCGACGGCGGCATCTTCAACTACGGCGACGCCGCGTTCGACGGATCGACGGGCTCCATCGTGCTGAACAAGCCGATCGTGGGCATGGCGGCGACCCCCGACGGCAAGGGCTATTACCTGGTGGCCTCCGATGGCGGCGTCTTCAACTACGGCGACGCTGCGTTCTTCGGCTCGACGGGCTCCATCGTGCTCAACAAGCCCGTCGTCGGCATGGCCGTGCCGACGTCGGGGGGCTACTACCTGGTGGCCTCCGACGGCGGCATCTTCACCTTCCCAGGCACGGGCGGACCGCCGTTCTTCGGCTCCACGGGGTCGATCATGCTCAACAAGCCCATCGTGGGGATGACCACCGTGGCCGGGGGGTACTACCTGAGCGGATCGGACGGCGGCGTGTTCGCCTTCCCGACCACAGGCGGGCCCCCGTTCCTGGGCTCGACGGGCTCCACGGTGCTCAACAAGCCGATCGTCGGTATTGCCGGGTAGTCGGTAGTGGCGGCCGGCGTCGCTTGCCCCCGGAACGAGAACGTGTTCTAGTCTGAGCGGGATGGAGTTCAACCTCGCCGACCTGTTCGAGACTGCCGTCGACACCTTCGCCGACCGCGAGTACCTCGTCGCGAACGGCAAGCGCCGCACCTACGCCGAGATGGAGGAGCGCGCGAACCGGCTCGCGCACCACCTCGCCGCGCACGGCGATCGGCCCGGGCGACCACGTCGGCATCTACGCCTACAACTCGGTCGAGTGGGTCGAGACGCTCTGGGCGGTCTTCAAGATCCGCGCGGTCTGGGTCAACATCAACTACCGCTACGTCGAGGACGAGCTGCGCTACCTCTTCGACAACGCCGACCTGAAGGCGCTCGTCTACCAGCGCGAGTTCGCGCCGCGGTCGCGCGCGTGCTCGACCGAGCTGCCCGCTGCTCCGCCACTCGATCGTCATCGAGGACGGCAGCGACGCCGACCTCACGGCCTCGGCTCCGTCGACTACGAGGAGGCGATGGCCGGCGGCTCCCCGGAGCGCGACTTCGGGCCGCGCTCGGCGGACGACCGCTACATCCTCTACACCGGCGGCACGACCGGCATGCCCAAGGGCGTGGTGTGGCGCCACGAGGACGTGTTCTTCGCGCTCGGCGGCGGGATCGACCCCGTGACGAACGACGCGGATCACGCGACCCGGGGTGATGGTCGGCAAGGGCTCGCGGGCGGCCGGTCACGTGCATGCCGATCGCGCCGCTCATGCACGGCGCCACGCAGTGGGGCGTGATGGGCGGGAGCTTCGTCGGCAACAAGATCGTGCTGGTCGCCAAGTTCGACCCCGTCGACGTCTGGCGCCTCGTCGCCGCAGGAGCAGGTCAACACGATGATGATCACCGGCGACGCGATGGCGCCGCCCCTGATCGAGGCGCTCGACGACCCCGGGTGCGGACCACGACCTGTCGTCGTGGCTCGTCGCTGTCAGCACCGCGGCGCTGTTCTCGCCCTCGGTGAAGGACCAGTTCCTCGAGCGCTTCCCGAACCTCATCATCACCGACGCGATCGGCGTCGTCGGAGAGCGGCATCAACGGCACGTGATGGTCGTCACGAAGGGCAACACCGCGATGAAGGGCGGCCCGACGGTCAACCGTGCTGGACGAGACCGTCGTGCTCGACGAGGACCTCGAGTCGTCGAGCCGGGCTCGGGCGTCATCGGCAAGGTCGCCCGCGCGGGCAACATCCCGCTCGAGTACTACAAGGACCCGGTGAAGACGGCCGAGACGTTCGTCACCGCCGACGGCACGCGCTACGTCGATCCCGGGCGACTTCGCGACCGTCGAGGCCGACGGCACGATCACGCTGCTCGGGCGCGGCTCGGTCGTCGATCAACTCGGGCGGCGAGAAGATCTACCCCGAAGAGGTCGAGGCGCGCCGTCAAGGTCGCACCCCGACGTCGTACGACTGCATCGTCGTCGGCGTGCCCGACGAGCGCTGGGGCCAGCGGTGGCGGCGGTCGTGCAGCCCCGCGCCGGGCATCGACGCCGACGCTCGACGATCCGTCCAGGAGCACTGCCGGCACGCCATCGCGGGCTACAAGCTCCCCGCGAGTCTGCACCTCGTCGACACGGTCGTCCGCTCGCCATCGGGAAAGCCCGACTACCGCTGGGCCGCCGCCATCGTCAACGCGGGAGCGGGCAACGGGTCCGCAACGAAACCGGAGGGCGGGAGCGGGGCGTAGCCCCGCCGTCGCGGCAAGGACAAGGCGGCGCGAACCAGAGCGCATGCTTCGACACGGAACGTCGTGACGCGTTAGCTTGCGCCGATTACTCGGGGCATGGGTAGTTCACACTTGGCGAATCGACTGGGCGCGCGGCGGCGAAGCGCGCGACGATCGGTGCTCTCGGCGCTCGCTGTGAGCAGCCTGTGCGCGTTCACCACCGGTGCCGCGGCGGCACTGGCGGCGGGGACCGGGGACGCGGGTGCGGCCGTCGGGTCGGCGAACGCCACCGCCCACGTCAACGCCGCGACGGCATGGACCGTCTACCACGGCAACCCGCTCGGGACGGGCGTCGACCCGTCCGGTGTCAGCTTCTCCCCGGCCAAACCCGCCTGGCATTCGCCGGTGCTCGACGGCCAGGTCTACGGGGAACCGCTCGAGGCCACGGGCCGTGTCTACGTGGCGACCGAGAACAACACCATTTACGCCCTGGCGGCCAACACCGGGGCCATCCTCTGGTCGACCAACCTGGGGCCGCCGGTGCCGTCCGCGCCCTACCAGGACCTCCCGTGCGGCAACATCCAGCCGATTCAGGGCATCACGGGGACGCCGGTCATCGACACCGCCCGCGGCGAGATCTTCGCCGTGACCGACGAACTGGTCGACGGGACGCCGGCCCACTTCCTGGTGGGGCTGGACATGTACACCGGCGCCTCGATCCTGGCGCCCGTGCCGGTCGATCCTCCCGACGGCGAGGACAACCCGCCCGCCAACCTGCTGCAGCGCACCGGGTTGAACCTCGACGACGGCAACGTCGTGTTCGGCTACGGGGGCAACTCCGGGGACTGCCCTCCGTACCACGGCTGGATCGTCTCGGTGCCCGAAGAGGGCGGCAGTCCCGGCTTCTTCGACACCACCCCCGACGGTGTCGAGGGCGCCGTCTGGATGGGGGGCGCAGCACCCGAGGTCGATGGGTCGGGCAACATCTGGTTCGCCGCCGGGAATGGAACGTGGTCGTCGAACTACGACGGCAGCGACTCCGTCGTCGAGCTGTCGCAGACACTCGGGCTCGAGCAACGCTTCTACCCGAGCGACTGGCAGTACGACAATCAGAACGATCGCGACCTCGGATCGGCCCCGCCCGCGTCTCGCTCTCGAACGGGACGGTGCTGCAGGTGGGCAAGTCGCAGACCGGCTTCCTGCTCGACCAGTCCTCCTTCGACGGCAGCGGCAACCAGATCACCTCGGGACCGATCTGCTCCGACAACGATGCCGACGGCGGCAACGCCGTCCAGGGAACGATCGTGTACGTCGGGTGCTTCAACGGGGTGCAGGCCATTCAGACGACTCCCTCGGTCAGCGTGCTCTGGACGGCGGCCAGCGGCAACCCCGGGCCGCCGATCATCGCCGGCGGCCTCGTGTGGTCGATCGGATCGGGCGCGCTCGACGGGATGGACCCCGCCACCGGCCAATCGGTCGAGCACCTCCCCATCGGCGACGAGGCCAACCACTTCCCGACCCCATCGGTCGCTGACGGGCTCCTGCTCGCCCCGACGACCGACCAGGTCGTCGCCTTCTCGGGTTCGGTCGGGACTGCCCGGCCCGCCGTCTCCCCCGCCGAGCTCCCCACAGGATTCGTCGTACTGGCTGGCCGCGTCCGACGGCGGCATCTTCACCTTCGGCAACGTGGGCTTCTTCGGGTCAGCAGGCGGCATCCCGTTGAACAAGCCGGTCGTCGGTATGGCCCCGACAGCATCGAGGAACGGCTACTGGTTGGTCGCCTCCGACGGTGGGATCTTCACCTACGGGGACGCCGGGTTCTTCGGGTCGCAGGGCGGCAAACCGCTCGAACGCGGCGATCGTCGGCATGGCCGCGACCCTGACGGGGGCGGATACTGGCTCGTGGCCTCCGACGGGGGCATCTTCAGCTTCGGCGACGCGACGTTCTACGGCTCCATGGGCGGCAAGCCCCTGAACAAGCCCATCGTCGGCATGGCCAGCACGTCGGACGGGCTCGGCTACTGGCTGGTCGCCACCGACGGCGGCATCTTCAGCTTCGGCGACGCGACGTTCTACGGCTCCATGGGGGGCACGCCGCTCAACAAGCCCGTCGTGGGCATGGCCAGCACGTCCGACGGGCTCGGCTACTGGATGGTGGCGGCCGATGGAGGGATCTTCGACTTCGGTGACGCCGGGTTCTTCGGCTCGGCGGGCAGCGTGCCGTTGGTCAAGCCGGCCGTCGGCATGGGGCCTCCCCCGACGGGCACGGGTACTGGATCGCCGCGTCCGACGGCGGAGTCTTCGATTACGGAGGCGCCGGCTTCTCCGGGTCCGAGGGCGGCGTCGTGCTCAATAAGCCCGTCGTCGCGATGGCTGCGGCGAGCTAGACGCTCGACGGTCGGACGGCGCCCGGCTTCGACAGGCCTCGCGCAGCGCGTTACGGTTCGCCGATCACTGGGAGCACCGACACTTCACGCCCCATGGGGCTCGCCGCGATCGTACGACGCACCCGACGGGGAACGGCCACCGTTGCCGCTGCGACCGTGCTCCTCCTGTTGGCCGTGGCAGGCGCTGGGGCGCAGGGCGCAGTCGGTGCAGATGCCGCAGCGGCGGTTGGAGGCATCGCCCATGTCGACCCCAGCGCGGCGTGGACCGTCTACCACGGCAACCCGGTCGGGACCGGTGTCGACCCCTCGGGCGTCACCTTCTCGCCGCCCAACGCCGCCTGGAGGTCCCCGGTGCTCGACGGACAGGTCTACGGGGAGCCGCTCGAGGCCACCGGTCGCGTCTATGTGGCGACGGAGAACGACACCATCTACGCCCTGGCCGCCAACACCGGGGCCGTCCTGTGGTCGGCCCACGTCGGGACGCCGGTGCCGTCGGGCGACCTCCCCTGCGGCGACATCAACCCGAGCGTCGGCATCACCGGCACGCCCGTGATCGACACGGCCCACAACGAGATCTTCGCCGTGGCGGACGAGCTGAGCGGCGGGGCAGCGGCCCACGTCCTGGTGGGCCTGAACATCTACAACGGGACGTCGATGATGGCCCAGGGAGTTGACCCCCCGGGCCAATTGCCCTCCGCGATCCTGCAGCGCACGGGACTGAACCTGAGCAACGGGCACGTCGTCTTCGGGTACGGCGGCAACGACGGAGACTGCTCGATCTACAGCGGCTGGGTCGCCTCGGTGCCCGAGGGCGGTGGAACGCCCGGGTTTCTACCAGGCAGTGCCGATCGGCCAAAGGGGGGCGGTGTGGATGGGCGGTGCCGCACCCGAGGTCGACAATGCGGGCAACATCTGGTTGGCCACCGGGAACGGGTCGTCGTCGAACCCCTACGACTTCAGCGACTCGGTCCTGGAGCTTTCGCCGGGTCTGGCTCGCACGCAGTACTTCGCCCCGACGACGTGGTCGAGCGACAACGGGAGCGATCTCGACCTCGGATCGAGCGCGCCGGCGCTGCTCTCGAACGGGACCGTCCTGCAGGTGGGCAAGTCGTCCACCGCCTACCTCCTGAGCCAGGCCAATCTGGGCGGGATCCACGCGGCTCCGCAGATCTCGGCCTGCGGCAGCGACGCCGCCGGTGGGGACGCCGTCTCGGGCACCGTGGTCTACGTGCCCTGCGGCAGCGGGGTGCAGGCGATTCAGACCAGCCCCTTCGGCGCGCAGTGGCAGACGTCGTCGGGAGCGCACGGTCCCCCCATCACGTCCGGCGGGCTCATCTGGTCGATCGGCGGCGGCACGCTCTACGGCCTCAACCCCGGGAACGGCGCCTCTGTCTGGCAGGTTCCCACCGGTGGCGAGGCCAACCACTTCCCGACTCGTCGGTCGGTGACGGCCTGCTCCTGGCCCCCTCGACCGACCAGGTCTACGCCTATTCGGGCTCGGCCGGGATCCCCGGACCGCCCTCTCCCCCGCCGCCTGCGCCGCCGAACTCGTCGTACTGGCTGACCGCGTCGGACGGCGGCATCTTCACCTTCGGCAACGCAGGGTTCTTCGGGTCGGCCGGCAGCCTCCCGCTGAACAAACCGGTGGTCGGAATGGCATCGACGCCTGATCGGAACGGCTACTGGCTGGTGGCGTCCGACGGAGGGGTGTTCACGTTTGGTGACGCCGGCTTCTTCGGATCCACCGGCGCCGTCAGGCTCAACCAGCCCGTGGTCGGCATGGCCGCCGATCCGAGGACGGGCGGCTACTGGCTGGTGGCGGCGGACGGAGGCGTGTTCGCCTTCAACGCTCCCTTCCTCGGGTCGCTCGGAGCCATCACCCTTCGACGACCGGTGGTGGCCATGGCGTCGACCCCGGACGGTGGTGGTTACTGGCTGGTGGCTTCCGACGGCGGTGTGTTCAGCTTCGGCGACGCCGCCTTCTACGGATCGCTCGGACACGTCGTCCTCAATCGCCCGGTTGTCGGAGTGGCAGCGATGCCTCGACCGGCGGCTACTGGCTGGTGGCTTCCGATGGTGGTGTGTTCAGCTTCCACGCCCCGTTCCTCGGCTCGACGGGCGGAGTGGTGCTGGACAGCCCGTCGTTGGGATGGCCGCCACCCCTGATGCGGGCGGATACTGGCTCGTGGCCGGCGACGGCGGCATCTTCAACTACGGGGACGCCAACTTCTACGGGTCGGAGGGCGGCGTTGCGCTCAACAAGCCCGTGGTGGGAGTGGCGACCGCAGGCTGATGCTGCGACGTACTCGGCCTATCGCGCTCGGACGCTCCCGCAATGCGATGACACCGGCGGGAGTCGGCGCGAACCCACAGGACGCGACGTAGAACCCGCTGAGTTCCTCTTCGAAGTCGACGTGGAGCCACTCGCACCCGGCGGCGCGGGCCTCCTTCGTCGCCACGTCCAACAGGCCCGTGCCGATCCCCTCGCGACGCGTGCCGGTCTGCACGAGGGTATCGAGCACGAACGTGTGCACGCCGCCGTCCCACGCCACGTTCACGAACCCGACGAGGCGCTCCCTTTCGTACGCGGACACCCAGCCCAAGCTGTGTTGCTCGACTTGCCTGCGCCACGCGATGTCGAGGACGGGGTGGTCGAAGCCCTCCGCGTGGAGCGCGTTGACCTCTTCGTCCCGAAACGCACCCTGCCACTGGTAGGCCACATCCATGGGACGACAACCTAGGTCCCAGTCGAGGCGATCCCGCGCCGAACCGGCCTCCCACGCGAAGTATTCCCGAGTGCCCACGGGGCCGCCTCCTCCTCCTGACCGGTTCACCGGGCTGCGGCAAGACCACCGTTGCGCCGTTGGTGGCCGACCGCCACGATCCCTCCGCCTGCCTCGACCTGGACTGGTTCTTCGCCAAGCTCCGGCGCGGTGTGATCGAGCCGTGGCGCCAGGAGGCGCACACGCAGAACCGGGTCGTGCTCCGGGCCGCCGCCGAGGCCGTGGCGACGTTCGCCGAAGGCGGCTACTTCACCGTTGCCGAGGGCATCCTCTATCCGTTCATGCTCGATCTCTTCGTGCAAGCCTGCGCGCCGCACGGCGTCACCCTCAACTACGCCGTGCTGCGAGCACCGATCGGTGTGGTCCAGCAGCGCGTGCAGGACCGCAAGGTCGAGCCTCCGCACGTGGGGCGCTGGCGGACGCCGCAGTGGTCGACGACCTCTGGAACGGAATTCGAGAGCCACGGCGTCGAGGAACGCCACCGGGTGGATTCGGGCGCTCACGCACCCGCCGAGGTGGCCGAGGAGATCGATCGCCGTCTCGCGGCCGGCGAGTTCCGCCTGTAAGGGTCGGCCCCGGCCGGGGCGGTGGACCGCCCGGACGAGCGGTCCGGTTGCGAGCTACTGCGCGGCGAGCCGCTGCTTCGTCGTCAGGTGCTCGGGGTCCTTGTCGAACTGGGGCAGGACGTGCTTGCCGAAGGTGTCGACGGCCTCCTCGCACAACTCGATGGGCATCGACGACGACAGCATGCCGAAGCTCAGCTGGTCGGCGCCGGTGTCGGCGAAGCGTTGGATCGAGCGTGCCACCTCGTCGGGGTCGCCCACGGCGATGAGCCCGCTCTCGATGTTCTTGTCGATCTGGTCGGCCGTGGACGGCGGCAGGAGGTTGGGCCACTCCGGAAGGCCGGGGGGCCGGGGGAAGGTGTCGAGATAGCGGAAGACCAGGGAAAGATGGACAGTGGGAGTCGATGTTCTCGAACACCTGGCGGGCCTCGGCCGCCGTCTTCGAGGCACAGCATCTGGGTGGTGATCATGACGTTGTTGTTGACGTAGCCACCGACGGGCTCGGCGTTCTGGATCTCCTTCTTGTACTTCTCGATCAGCGGTGCGAAGCCTTCGGGCTTGCCGAAGGCGAAGCACAGCACGCCGAGGCCTTGGCGGGCGGCGAGCTCGAAGGTGCCCGGGCTGCCCGCCGCCACCCACAAGGGCGGGTGGGGGTTGGTGTAGGGCTTGGGCAGGACGTTGCGGGTCGGCATGGAGAAGAACTTGCCGTCGTAGGAGTAGTCCTCTTCCTTCCACATGCGGACGATCTGCGGGAGGGTCTCGGCCACCATCTCCCGGGTGAGCTCCTGGTCCTCGATGCCGAAGCCCTTCTGCTCGGTCGTCGACGATCCCCGGCCGGTGCCGAACTCGAAGCGGCCTTCGGAGAGGTGGTCGAGCATGGCCACCCGCTCGGCGACCCGGGCCGGGTGGTTGGCCGGCGGGGTGAGGTTGAAGATGCCCGAGCCCAGGTGGATGTTCGACGTCTGGGCCGCGGCGAAGGCCATGAAGGACTCGTTGGCCGACAGGTGGGAGTAGTCGGTGAGGAAGTGGTGCTCGGAGGACCAGGAGTACTTGAAGCCCGCCCGGTCGGCGGCCCGGATGTAGGCGAGCTCGTCCATGATGCGGTCGTGCTCGGCCGATGCGCCGTGGGCCTCGCGGTACTGGGGCAGGAGGCTGACGGCGTTGAAAATCCCGAACTCCATGGCGAAACGCTCCTCTCGCTCGGTTCGGAACGTCCCATCTTGCTATCGAAAATGCAACGTGTTCCAATAATGGGATACGGCCGGCAGACACCCGGCCACAGTGGCCCTGACCACGGGCCTCGTGACCTGAGCGCTCGACCGAGGACGGCCCCCACCATGGACACCATCGCCGAATTGCTCCTCGCCCGGGCCGGTGACGGTCGGCCCGGCATGGTCGGTCGGGGACGAGCGCTGGACCTGGGACGAGATCGTGGCCGGGGCCGGGGCCCGGGCCGCGCTCCTGGCCGAGCGACGGGCCGGGGGTCCCTTCCACGTCGCCACCCTCCTCGACAACGTCCCCGAGCACGTCCTGTGGCTCGGGCGGCGGCCGCCCTGGTCGGCGCGGTCGTCGTCGGGGGGAACTCCACCCACCGGGGCGACGACCTGGCCCGAGACCTGGCCCACACCGAGTGCCAGCTGCTGGTCACCGACCGGGCCCATCTTCCTCTCGTGGACGGGCCTCGACCTCGGGCCCGGCATCGGCACCGTCGGTGCGCTCGAGCCCGAGCGGGTCCTCGTCGTCGACGACGACCGGCTACCGGGCCGAGCTGGCCACCCACGCCGGGGCACCGCTCCCCGACCCCTCGGCCGTCGGTGTCGCCGAAGACAGCCTCGGCTACCTGATCTTCACCTCGGGCACCTCGGGTGCCCCCAAGGCGTGCCGTTGCACCCAGGGGCGGCTGGCCCGCATCGGGATCATCGTGGCCCAGATGTTCTCGCTCACCGCCGAGGACGTCTGTTACGTGTCGATGCCCCTGTTCCACTCCAACGCGCTCGATGGCCGGGCTCTCCCCCGCCCTCGCGGCGGGAGCGACGATCGCGCTCCCCTCCGGCGGGCCGGTTCTCGGCATCGGGCTTCCTGCCCGATGTCCGGCGCCACGGCGTCACCTACTTCAACTACGTGGGCAAGCCCCTGTCGTACATCCTGGCCACGCCCGAGCAGCCCGACGACGCCGACAACCCCCTGGTGCGGGTGTTCGGCAACGAAGGCGCCGAAGCCGACATCGTCGCGCTTCGGCGAACGCTTCGGGTGCGTGGTGGTCGACAGCTACGGGTCCACCGAGGGCGGCGCCACGGTGCCACGCGCACCCCCGACACGCCCCGGGGCGCGCTCGGGCGGGCCCCGGAGGGGACGATGGTCGTCGACCCCGAGACCGGCGAGGAGTGCCCGGTGGCGCGCTTCGACGCCGACGGGGTGCTCGTCAACTCCGAGGAGGCCGTCGGCGAGCTCGTCTCCACGAGCGGGGCCAGCGGGTTCGAGGGCTACTGGCGCAACGACGAGGCCGAGGTGGCTCGGCTTCGCAACGGGTGGTACTGGACCGGGGACCTCGCCTATCGCGACGAGGCGGGCTTCTTCTACTTCGCCGGGCGCGATCCGACGACTGGCTGCGCGTCGACGGGGAGAACTTCGCGGCCGCCCCGGTGGCTCGCATCCTGGAGCGCCACCCCGACGTCGTGCTGGCCGCGGTCTACGCCGTGCCCGACCCCGTCGTGGGCGACCAGGTCATGGCGGCGCTGCAGCTCCGGCCCGGAGTCGTGCCGACCCGGAGGAGTTCGCCACCTTCCTCGACGCCCAGAGCGACCTGGGGACGAAATGGGCGCCGCGCTTCGTGCGGGTCTGTCGGGAGCTCCCCATCACCGCCACCTCCAAGGTCCTCGTGCGGACCCTGCGGGCCGAGCGGTGGAACTGCACCGACCCCGTGTGGTGGCGACGGGACCGAGGTGGCCCCTACGAGCTGTTCGGCCCCGACGATGCGGCCGCGCTCGAGGACGCGGTGGGTGACCGCCCGCTCTGAGCAGGCCGGTCCGGCGGAGGGCGGCCAGCACGCCCCCCGGCGGGCCGGAGGGCCCAAGGGGATCCGACCCCGAGTGGCTGGGACGATCGCGGCTCGACCCCCTAAGGTCTGGCGTCATGCGCGCAGCCGTGACTCTCCACATCGACGCACCGCCGGACAGGGTCTGGGGGCTCGTCAGCGACATCACGAAGATGGGTGAGTACAGCCCCGAAGTCGTCGAGACCGAATGGATCGACGGCGCCACCGGTCCGGCGGTTGGGGCGCGGGACCGGGGCCGTGTCAAGCGCAACGAGAACTGGCCCATCCTCTATTGGACTACCTGCAAGATCACCGAGTGCGCGCCCGGCGAGGTGTTCGAATTCGCAGTCATCATGGGGGAGCGACCGGTGAACACCTGGCGCTACGAGTTCCACGGCACGGACGGCGGAGGAACCGACGTGACCGAGTCGTTCGACCTGGGCGACAACCTCTTCACGAAGGTGTGGCACCCACTCGGCGGTTTTCTCCGGGAGCGCCGCAATCAGCGCGACATGCTCCGCACCCTCGAACGGGTCAAGCGGGTCGCTGAAGGCTCGTAGGACGGCCTCGGGGCCCACGACCGGGGTCGACGTGTCTTCGAGGAGCGCAGCAATGGCACGCCCGGCCTCCGATACCACGAACTTCCGGAATGTGTGGGGCTGGGAGAGCACGATGTCGAGGTCCTGCTCGGGGCGCCGACGGTGATCCGCGGGAAGCCGTCGGCGGGGACGTCGGCGTGTGGACGAAGCTCGCGGAGCGGTCCTCTCTCGAGCGCCTACCGATCGGCTCCGGCCCAATGCGCCTCGGCGAAGCGTCGCATCTCCGCGTACCGTTCGGCGTCCTCCGGTGCCATCCCGAGGAACCCGCCGTGCCCGGCCGCCTCCCAAACGTGCAGCTCGGCATCGACGCCGGCCGGCCGCAGCGCCCGGTGCATCCGGCAGTTGTCCGAGAGCAGCATGTCGCGCGTGCCGGTGAACAGGATGGTCGGGGGGAACCCACGGTCAGGTCGCCGAACAGCGGCGAGATGTGGGGTGCCGCAGGTCGGTGCCGGCGGCGTACAGATCGATGACACGGCTGCGCCGGAACCACTGAGCACGTTGTCGAGCCCGTCGTTGATCTGCCACGAATCCCCGGATCCGGTGAGGTCGAACGCGCCGGTGTTGATCACGACGGCCGCCGGCAGGGGTAGTCCTTCGTCGTGGGCTCGCAGGACCAGCGCGGCGGCCAGGTTGCCGCCGGCGGACGCCCCGCCGACGATGATCTCCTCCGGGCGGCGCTCGTCGAACAGCAGACGATAGGCCGAGAGGCAGTCATCGAGCGGTGTCGGAAACGGATGATCGGGTGGCATCCGGTAGTCCACCCCCCAGGTCCGCGCCCGGACCGCCTCGGCCGCCATGATCGGCGGTGACCCTGCACAGGTCCCCGCCGCCGAGAACCCACGCCCCGCCGTGGATGTCGAGATACACCCGGCGGTCGTCGGCCGTGACCCCGTCAGGCGTGACCACGTAGAGCGGACACGGACCGATGTCGCGCTCCTCGATGGTGCCGGCGAACCCGCGCTCGCATCTCCGACCATGGAACGCACGAATCCGTCGCTCTCGGCGACGTAGGCCTTCCACCCCGCGGCGTCGTCGAGCGCCGGAAACTCCCGGGGCGGTGGACCGAGAGGGCCCATGGCCAGGACCGCCTGCGCCTCTTCACTGATGGAGGTCGGGACCGGTATGTCCCGGGCCGGGATCTGAACCATGAGCAAGACTCCCTCGGCGTCGCAGGTGGTTGAGGTGAAACTCGAAGCCGCCGTCGGTTTGGCGGGCCACGGAGCCGGAGGTGGGTCTCGCTAGCCTTCGATCATGACGGACCTCAGGCTGGCGATCAGGGCGGCATTGACGCTCGCGGCATGCTCAGCGCTGACCGTCTCGTGTCTGGAGACGCTCCCACCTCGTCCCGCTCGTCGTCGACGACGATCCCCGAGACCCACGTTTCGACCCCGGTCCAGAGCGGATTCGGTCAAGACGAGGACTTCTGTGCCCAGCCGCCCCTCGGCGGGACCATCGAGTACCGGATCAGCCGTGGCAGCGTGACCATGAGGGTGGAGGTCAACGGGCTTCCTCCGAAGCGTGTGGTCACGATCGACTGGGCAAACAACACCGTCCGTGGCTACGAGGTCGGTTGTTCGCGACGGACACGAGCGGCGCGTCCATCCCATCGTCATTGGACCTGGCCCGTCCCGGGAAACTCGTGGCTACAAGATCGTTCTCGCGGCGACTGCACTCGACGCGCCGCCTCTCGGCACCCTCTGGCCGTGTGGTCCACCTCGCTTCGTTCCGGCCTCGGTGGTCACGGATCCTCGAGTCACGGTGACACCCGGAACGGGCCTCACCGACGGTCAGGTCGTCCGCATCTCGGTGAGCGGCTTCGGAGAGAGCGGCAAGGTGTTCCTGTCCGAGTGTGACCATGCCGAGGACGCCACCGTCCTCGGCTGCGGCCCGCAACTCGCGACGCGGCCGTTCATCGTCACCGGCACTGATCGGTCGGGTTCGGCCACGTTCGCCGTCCGTGGAACAGCAGCCTCGAAGCCGTACGACACGGCCTCTGTCGAACCATGCACGGCACTGTGCGTGATCGTCGCAACCCAAGGTGACGGAGCGTGGGCCGTGGCGCCCATCGCCTTGGGCTCGAACCAGCTCATCAATCCAAATGGTCCAGGCTGAGGCGCCGAGAATCCGGCTCTGGCGATGATCAGGGTCGTTCAGAAGTTGGGTGCGGCCCGGTGACTCACGCCCGGTGGAGCGTCTGAGGTCACCTCGGCGGCCACCCCGAACCGGTGTTGACGAGTGGTCCCGGTCCGGCGGCCGGGCGGACCTGCTGACGGCGCCGCGGTCGCAGCCATAGCGTTGCGGTCATGGCCGGCGACCAGCAACGGGAAGCACCTCAAGGTCCGGCCCACGCCCGCAAACGGGCACTGCCCCGGGAGAGCGAGGAGCGTCTCGCCGATATCGGCAGAGAGCTCCCTCCACCCGGCGCTGACGAGCTCAAGATCATCGCCGGACTTCGCAGCTCACGACGGCGCCGGCGCCTCCTCACGTGGTCCATCGCGGGCCTGATCGTGCGCGCTCGGCGCGGGTGCGATCGCACAGTGGTCCGCACCGCTCCCCCGGGCCACCCTCGAGACCGGACAAGTTCGCGTCCCGGGGAGTGCGCCGGGCTTCGTGTGGCCGCAACCGTGGAGAGGCAGCGGCGACGGTCGAGGGTGTCGGATCGCTGGGCCAGGGACGCGGATCCCAGGCCGTCCCGGTCGCCGGACTGGCCGAGGTACTCGCGGCCTTCGTCGTCGTGTCAGATCACCCGTTGACGCCGGGGGGCGACGGCCCAACGATCCCCGTCACCGCCGACGCCGGCGGCGTATCAGGCCGGGCAAGCGAGACAGGAGTCCGAAGTCCCGGGTCGCGGCCGGAGAAACACTGACCGAGCTCCAAGCCCTCGAAGGTCTGTTGGTCGACTCGGGAGCCGACATGGCGACGGTCCTCGCCGATTGGGACGCGGGAAGCGTGAGTGCGTTCGTGGCCAAGATGAACACCGCAGCGACAAAGCTCGGCCTCGCCTCGACACACATCACCGATCCGAGTGGTGTGGATGCGGCCACGACGAGCACGGCAGAGGACATGGTCCGGCTGGGCGAGGCATCTCTGTCCATCCCGGTCCTGCGGCAGATCGTCTCGCTGACCCAGGCGAGCGTGCCGATGACCACCATCGTCTACAACCCCAACTTCGACCTGGGGCGCGACGGCATCATCGGCATGAAGACGGCGTCCGACTCGACTGCACAAGGCTGTTACCTCTTCGCGGCGCAGCAGAACATCGGAGGGAAGGACGTCACGGTCGTCGGAGCCGTCCTGGGTCAGCCCGGCGGGGCACTCGGCCCGAACACTGCCGCAGTCGATGCGGGTGACGCGCTGGTGCAGAGCATCTTCGTCGCCCTGCACAGCGTCACCATCTTCGCTCCCGGCCAAAAGGTCGCCGAGGTCCGAACGGCCTGGGGATCGATGGCACCCGTGTCCGTGGCACAGCCGGTGGATGTGATCGGGTGGCCCGGTCTCGTTGCGACCCTCGAAGTTCGACAGCTCCCTTTGCATGGTCCGTTGCCGAGCGGCGCGCCGGTTGGGACGTTGCGAGTTGGAGTGGGACGCCTCTCGACACAAGTGGAGCTGCGGACGACGGGTGCGCTCTCGGGCCCCGGGTTGTGGTGGCGTCTGACGCGTTGAACCGTCCCATCGACCGCCGCTTCCGGACGGATGACGCCGCACCGGTCCAGAAGGGTCGTTGGACCCTGGACGTCGCGCTGCGCTGGGCGCACAACTGGTTGTGCGGGATCCGACAGGGTTCCGGAAGGAGGCGCTTATGCGGTGTATGCATGAAGGGCCATCTTGAGAGCGGATGGAAGGGGATTGACCGGGAGGGATCCCGGTAGGCCCAGGTAACCGACCGGCAAGCAGCTCGAAGTAGGAGCGTTGCGACGGCAGGGGCAAGGATGCCCCACTGGTAGCCATTCCCCGAGCTGTCCGTTCTCGGAGTACAAGTGAGTAAAGCGCCCGATCCCGCTGAATTCGTGGGACGGGCGCTTTCGCGTCCGTGTTCCACACTCGCAGCGATCGTTGTCCCGGCGAGAGACTCGGCGGCGGATCGAGCCACTTCATGTGGCACACGAACCGCAGAAAAGGTCACTCCGACAGGATGCGTATGTGGGACTTGTTCGACTCTGCGGTCCGATGAATCACGTCTTCATCCGTGAGCCGGACTTCGTCGGAGACAATCCTGGGCATCCCGAGGTTCGTCGTGGGACGGCTCATTGCCAGGTAGCTACGGATCCGCTCCGCCAGCGCGGCGAGGCGCGCCGCATCTTCCGAGCTCTCACAGGCACCGGCGCCCATATCGAGCTCATTGGCGGACTCGATGAGAAGGTCCATGCCCGTGTCGTATGCCCCCGTCATTGCTCTGAGTCACACGCGTTGGAAACGGCAGCTCGGACGAGCCCACCTCTTTGCTTCGGAACCCACGGGCCTCGCGATCTGGTCACCGGAAGCGGGGACGCTGCTGCTCTCCGGCCGTCACGAGGGTACACCCGGCAGACTCGCTCGAGCACTCGAGAGACCCAGCCGAAAGCGTCGTACTGCGGGAGCACCCCAGTGAGAGCAGTCAGGCGAGGGTGCCGGCCGAGGCCCGCGTCAGCGATCGACGCCGAGGACCAGGCCGCTCGTCGGGACACCGGTCCCCGCCGTGACCACGACGTGCTCGAGCCCCTCGACCTGGTTGACCGAGGTGCCGCGCACGAGGCGCACCCCCTCGGCGATCCCGTTCATCCCGTGGAGGTAGGCCTCGCCGAGCTGGCCGCCGTGCGTGTTGATCGGCAGGCGCCCGCCGATCTCGATGTGGCCCTCGCGTGACGAAGTCCTTGGCCTCGCCCTTCGCAGAATCCGAGCTCCTCCAGTTGGTACAGGACGAACGGCGTGAAGTGGTCGTAGAGGATGGCCGCCTGCATGTCGGCCGGCCCGAGGCCGGAGGTCTCCCACAGCTGGCGGGCGACCACGCCCATCTCCGGCAGCCGAGGAGGTCGTCGCGGTAGTAGCTCGTCATCATGTCCTGCCCCGCACCCGACCCCTGCGCCGCGGCGCGGATGACGGTCGGGCGTCGTGGGCAGGTCGCGGCGCACGCTCCAGGCGAGGTGACGACGAGCGCCTGGCCCCCGTCGGTCTCCTGGCAGCAGTCGAGGAGGCGCAGCGGCTCGACGATCCAGCGGCTGGCCTGGTGGTCCTCGAGCGTGATCGGCTTGCCGTAGAACCACGCCTTCGGGTTGGTCGCCGCGTGCTTCCGGTCGGCCACGGCGACCCGGCCCGAGGTCCTCGCTGGTGGCCCCGGTCATGTGCAGGTAGCGCTGCGCCGAACATGGCCACCCAGGAGGCCGGCGTGAGGAGACCGCGGGGAGGTACCGACGACCATGTGGGCGTTCTCGGCGTTGGGCACGGGGGCGCGGCCCTGCACGCCGCCCCGAAGCGGTTGCCCGAGCGCTCGTTGAAGGCGCGGTAGCACGACGACGACGTCGGCCACGCCCGTGGCCACGGCCAGCGCCGCCTGCTGGATCATGGCGCAGGCGCGCACCGCCGCCGTAGTGGATCCGGCTGAAGAAGGTGAGATCGCCGATGCCGAGGCTGCGCGCGATGTCGATCTCGGGTTGGTGTCCGACGTGAAGGTCACCATCCCCTCGCACCTCGGACGGTGCGATGCCCGGCGTCGCGCAGCGCGGCGCCCACCGCCTCGACGGCGAGGCGCAGCTCCGAGCGTCCGGACTCCTTGGAGAACTCGGTCGCGCCGATGCCGACGATGCCGGCCGGTGCCGGCGAAGGCGCTGCCGACATCGGCGCTGCCTCGTCCGCCAACGGCGACGAGCCGCACCGTGCCGGTCACGTGGTCGCCCCGGCTGTTGGCGCCGCGATCGCGACCGACGACCCCGCCCGTCCGCGTCGTCACCGGCGGCTCCTTGGCGGTGACCGAGCCGGTCAGGGTCATGGTGTCGTCCGGGTAGTTGGGCGCACCGAGCCGGATGGTGACCTCCTTCACGACCGCGCCCGGGCCCGGCCCAGTCGGTGACGTAGCGGCCGACGAGCCCGTTGGTGGTGAGGATGTTCATGAAGATGTCCGGCGAGCCCCGCTCCTGCGGCCAGGCCCGGATCGTGGTGGACGTCCTGGTAGTCGCGGCGAGGCGATGGCCGTCGCCACGATCAGCGTGCGGGTGATCGGGATGCGCGAGGGTCGGGCAGCGTCGTCGCCCACCGCGACGTCGAAGAAGGTCGGCCCCGGCGCCGGCGGCGCCGTCACTGCCCCGCCTCCGCCGCCGTCAGCGCCTGCTCGGCGATCTCCGACGCCCGAGACGGGCCAGCTGCGGCGCTCGGGCCACCGAGCATCGAGCTCGATCTGCTTGCCCCACAGGAAGTAGCGGTGGATCGGGTAGGTGATGTCGGCGCCGATGCCGCCGTGGAGATGCTGGGTGGCGTGCACCACCCGCTGGCCGCGCCTCCGACGCCCACCACTTGGCGACGCGCCACCGCCTCGGCGGCGGGCCGGCCCGTGTCGATGCGCCACGCCGCTCTGCCACGTCACGCGGATCGCCTCGATGTCGATGTAGGCGTCGGCGGCCCGCAGCATGGTGCCCTGGAACGACGACTAGCGGGCGCCCGAACTGCTGGCGCTGGTTCAGGTAGGCGGCCGTCCGCGCACCGCCTCCTCGGTCACGCCGAGCTGGAGGGCGCACAGCCCGACCGTGCGCGGCCACCATCAGGAAGTCAGGGTCGACGCGGCCCGTGTCCGGGTCCGACCAGGATGTCGTCGGGCGCGACGTCCACGCCGTCGAGGTGGAGGTGCGGATGGACCTGGCGGTCCGTGGTCGTCGCCGCGCTCGAGCCGGGCGCCGCTCGCCGTCGGGTCGACCAGGGCGACGATGAGCCCGTCCCTCGGTGCGGCGCGGGCACGAGCGACCCGGGCCGCCAGGTGCGCCTGGGGCACGGCGAGCCGATGCCCGTGCAGACGCCAGCCGTCGCCGCCGGCGCTCGGCGCGCACCGCCGGGAGCGACGTCGGGCTGGCCGCGGCTCTCGGTGAGCGCCGCCGTCAGGATCACGTCGCCCGTCACGACGCCCGGCAGCCAGCGGGAGCGCTGCGCGTCGGAGCCGAAGTGCGCCAGCGGCAGCGCACCGAGCACGACGGTGGCCCACAGCGGCACGGGCGCCACGCGCGTTGCCCTGCTGCTCGAGCACGAGGCAGAGCTCCATCAGCCCGAGCCGGCGCCGCCCGTGGACTCGGGCACGGCGAGGCCGAGCAGGTTGGCGTCGGCCAGCGCCTGCCACAGCTCGCGGTCGAAGCGGTCGTCGGTCTGCTCGACGGCCCCGACGCGCTCGGCGTCGACCAGTCCGCCGAACACCCCGGCCGCAGCTTCGGCCACCGCCAGCTGCTCGTCGCTGAGATGGAAGTCCATCAGGCCCCTCCCCCGGCACCGGCGCCCACCGGCACGAAGACCGGCAGCGACAGCTCGTCGTCGTGGTCGACGAACTCGACCTCGACGCTCCATGCCGATCTGAATCGCCGTCGGGTTCGACGCCGACGAGGTTCGCCACGAGCCGGGTGCCCTCCTCGAGCTCGACCAGGGCGATGGGCAGCGGGTAGTCGAACGCGGCCACCTGCGGGTAGTGCACCACCACGTAGCTGTACACGGTGCCGCGGCCGCTCGACTCGACGGTGTCCCACTCGAGCGAGCCGCACGTGGCGCAGGCCGGCAGCGGCGGGTGGCGCAGCATGCCGCACGAGGTGCAGCGCTGGATCAGCAGTCGGTCGGCACGCGCACCTTCGAAGAAGAAGGCGTTGTCCTGGGTGATGGCGGGGTGCGGACGCGGCGCGCTTGGCGCCCGGCGCCGACGGGCGGTCGGGCGGCAGGTACTTGAGGATGCGGAAGCGCTGCGTCGCCACGGGATCACCGGCGTCGAAGAGTCCCTGCAGCTGCTCGGGTGACAGTGTCTCGCCCACGGGCACGTCGGCGTCGGGGACAGCGACGTAGTCCATCCGTGTCGTGACGAAGTGGCCGTCGCCGAGCGCGGTGCGCTTCGGATCCGAGATCGACTCGATCACCGAGCGCACCAGCACCCGGTCGCCGACCACGAGGGGCCGCCCGTACTGCTGCTCGCAGTTCGTGGCCACCACCGACGTGAGGCCCTCGTCGTCGAGCAGCGCCATCATGGCGTCGTTGGGCCCGTCGCCTCGATCGGACCCTGCCGCCCTCGCCTCCTCGAGCGCGGCGGTGGCGACGTAGGCCGCGCATGATCCAGGCCTGCAGCATGGTGGGCGGCGCGACCAGCTGCTCGTACCCGGCGTCACGCGCGGCCTCGTCGGCGACGTAGACGGGGTTCTCGTCGCCCATGGCCTCGACCCAGTGCCGGATCATGGCCAGGTTGACCGCATCCGGCGAGAGGTTCGGGGCGCCGGAGGACTGGCCCACCAGCGCCTCCAGCCCGGCGCTGTGGTCCGGGAAGGCGGCGAGCTCCTCGAGGCGCGCCGACCCCGCCACGGCCTCGACCCCGCCGCCGGTCACCGCGCCCCCCGTGTCATCCCCAGCCCGGCCATGGCCACGATCTCGCGCTGGACCTCGTTCACGCCGCCGCCGAAGGTGTTGATCTGCGCCTGGCGGCCGGTCGCCTCGAGGCGGCCCCGCAGCAGCGCCCCCGGCGAGCCCGGTGTGAGGTAGCCGCCGCGCCGACGACGCCGAGCAGCAGCCGGTAGATCTCGATGATCCGCTCGGTGCCGAAGACCTTGACCGCCGACGAGTCCGCGCCGGTCAGCTTGTCCTCCGCCACGTGCGCCGCCATGCGCCAGTTGAGCAGCCACATGGCCTCGAGCTCGGCCTGGCACTTGGCCAGATCGATCTGCACCCAGGGCAGGTCGACGCAGCGTCCGGCCGTCGTCGGTCGGCTGCCTGCGCCGCCCAGGCCACGACGTCCTCGTAGAGTGAGACGGCGAGCCCGCTCCACGCGGCGAGGCCGACGCGCTCGTGGTTGAGCTGGGTCGTGATCATCCGCCAGCCCTCGTTCTCCGTCGCCGACCCGGTTGCCGACGGGCACGCGGACGTCGTCGTAGTACGTGGCGTCGTCGTGCAGGCCCGCCGACCGTGTTGATGATCGGCCACTCGAAGCCCGGGCGTCGTCGGTGGGCACGCACAGGATCGAGATGCCCTTGTGCTTGGGCGCCGTCCGGGTCGGTGCGCACGGCCAGCCAGACGTAGTCGGCCTGGTCGGCGCCGCTGGTGAAGACCTTGGCGCCGTTGACCACGTACTCGTCGCCGTCGCGCACGGCCCGGGTGCGCAGCGAGGCCAGGTCGGTGCCGGCTTCGGGCTCGGTGTAGCCGATGGCGAAGTTGATCTCGCCGGCCAGGATGCCGGGCAGGAAGAAGGACTTCTGCTCGTCGGTGCCGAAGCGCATGATCGTCGGGCCGACGGTGTTGATCGTGACGAACGGGAACGGGGCGCCGGCCCGGCGCGTCTCGTCGAAGAAGATGAACTGGTCGGTCGCGGGCCGGCCCTGGCCGCCGAACTCCGTCGGCCAGCCGATGCCGAGCCAGCCGTCCTTGCCGATCCGGCGCACCACCTGGCGCCACGGCTCGCCGCCCTCGCCGCCCGCGGCCGACGCCGGCCCGGACCTCGTCGGTGAGCAGCTCGGCGTAGTACGCGACGCAGCTCGGCACGGAGCTGCTGCTGTTCGGGGCTCTCCTCGAGGAACATCGCGTGGGCAGCCTCGCGTGCACTCCGCGGTCCCTGCCAGGTCGAGGCCCGCTCGGGCAAAACTGTAACACGTTCTCGTTCCGTGCCGCGGCCCGGCCGGCCCGTGCCCGCCGTCCGCTGTGCGTCAGACCGATGGCGTATCATGACTGACACGTTTCTCTCAGAAATGTGGCACGAAACCGGCCGGGTCACCGCCGGCGGCCGAACTGGGCCGCGCACGCGCGATGTGCCCGAAAGGGGGGCCCATGAGCTCGACGACATCGATCTCGACCGACGGGCGCAACTTCGTGGACGGCGTGCCCCACGACTGGTTCGCCGAGCTGCCGGGAGGCGCCCGGTCGTACTGGCACGCCGAGGAGACCGGCGCCCCGGGGCGGGTTCTGGGCCGTCACCCGCTACGACGACTGCGTGCACGTCAACCGGGACTGCGAGCACTTCTCCTCGGCCCGCCGCACCTCGCTCTTCCCCGAGATGGACGACGACCAGCTCGAGCCCAGCAGCAGCTGATGATGCTCAACATGGACCCGCCCATGCACACCCGCTACCGGCGCCTGGTCAACAAGGGCTTCACCCCCCAGATGGTGCGCGACCTCGAGCAACAGATCGTCGAGTACGCGGACGACATCATCGACGCCGTGTGCGAGCGCGGCAGCGCCGACTTCGTCGAGGAGATCTCCGCCGAGCTCCCCCTGCTCGTCATCGCCGAGCTCCTCGGGGTGCCGCAGGAGGACCGCCGCATGGTCTTCGACTGGTCCAACCGCATGATCGGCTCCGACGACCCGGAGTACCAGGTCCCCGACACCGATCCGGGCGAGGCCGCCATGGAGGTGTACGCCTACGCCGAGGAGCTGGCCTCCAACCGGCGGCTCGAGCCCCGCGAGGACCTGGTCTCGGTCCTGCTCGACGCCGAGGTGGACGGCGAGAAGCTGAACCAGCTCGAGCTCGACCTCTTCTTCCTGCTCCTGATCGTGGCCGGCAACGAGACGACCCGGAACCTGATGTCGGGCGCGATGACGCGCCTTCTTCGAGCACCCCGACCAGTGGGAGCGCCTGCGCCAGACCGCTCGCTGCTCCCGGGCGCGGTCGAGGAGATGCTGCGCTACGTCACGCCCGGTCATGCACTTCCGGCGCACGGCCACGACGGACCTCGAGCTGCGCGGCCAGCAGATCAGGGAGGGCGACAAGGTCGTGTTCTGGCACACCTCGGCCAACCGGGACGAGTCGGCCTTCGAGGACCCCGACACCTTCGACGTCACCCGCTCCCCCAACAACCACATCGCCTTCGGCGGCGGCGGCCCGCACTTCTGCCTCGGGGCCAACCTCGCCCGGATGGAGATCATGGTGATGTTCGACCGCCTCCTCGACCGCATCCCCGACATCCGCCTCGACGGCGATGTCCAGCGCCTGCAGTCCAACTTCATCAACGGCACCAAGCACATCCCGGTCGCCTTCGCACCGACCGGCCCCGTCGGGGGCACGCCGCTCCCCGCCCGGGCTCGCTGAGGCCGGCGCAGTGAGCGACCACGCGGTGCGCTTCCACCAGGCCATCTCCTTCCTCCCGACGCGGCAGGCCATCCCGCTGGCCCGGGCCTCCGATGAGCTGGGCTACGGCGGCATGTACGTCTCGGACCATCTCTTCAACCCCCGCCAGCTCGAGTCGCGCTACACGTACTCGACCCGCGAGGAACGGCGCGCCCAGCTGGGGCATCGAGACGCCCTGGCCCGATCCCATGACCGTGATCGCCGCGATGGCCGGCGCCACCGAGAACCTGCTCTTCACCACGGGCGTCTACATCGCACCGCTGCGCGACCTCATGACCGTGGCGAAAACGGTCGGGACGACCGCCGTCCTGTCGGACAACCGCGTGCGCCTCGGCGTCGGGGTCGGGTGGTGCAAGGAGGAGTTCGAGCAGACGGGGCAGGACTTCGCCACCCGGGGCAGGCGCCTGGACGAGATGATCGTGGCCCTGCGCGCGCTGTGGGCCGGCGGTTGGGTCGAGCACCACGGCGAGTACTACGACGTCCCGGCGTGCCAGATTGAGCCCGCCCCCACCGAGCCGATCCCGATCATCGGCGGCGGCCACTCCCCCGTGGCACTCCGGCGGACGGCGGCCCTGTGCGACGGCTGGATCGCCGCCGGCGCCTACACCGAGGAGGAGGCGTGGATGCACCTGGCCGAGCTGCACGACGCCCTAGCGAAGGCCGGGCGGGACAGGGAGGGCTTCACCATCTACCTCTCGCTCAACGAGCGGCCCGACGTCGACCTCTACCGGCGCTTCGCCGACGCCGGCGTGACCGACTTCGTGTGCGCGCCGTGGATGTTCGCCGACATCGCGCCGGGCACCCCCGACGGCGAGGCCCTGGAGACTCGCCTCGGTCTGGTGCGCTGGTTCGCCGACGAGATCGTCGCCAAGGTCTGAACGCCGAGCACGCCGAGAGGAGCCAGACGTGAAGTCGATGAAGATCGGGCTGCAGCTGGGCTACTGGGGCTCGGGGCCGCCGGCGAACGCCGCTCGAGCTCGTCATGGAGGCCGAACGCCTCGGCTACGACTCCGTCTGGACGGCCGAGTCCTACGGCTCCGACGCCCTCACGCCGCTGGCCTGGTGGGGCTCGCACACCGAGCGCGTCCGCCTCGGCACCGTCGCTGTGCCAGCTCTCGGCCCGCACGCCGACGGCCACCGCCATGGCCGCGCTCACGCTCGACCACCTCTCCGGCGGCCGCTTCGTCCTCGGCCTCGGCGTGTCCGGCCCCCAGGTCGTCGAGGGCTGGTACGGCCAGCCCTTCCCCAAGCCGCTCGCCCGCACCCGCGAGTACGTCGACATCGTGCGCCAGGTCCTCGCCCGCGAGGAGCCGGTCGACCAACGACGGCCCGCACTACCCGCTGCCCTACCCGGGCGGGACCGGGCTGGGCAAGCCGCTCAAGCCGATCGTGCACCCGCTGCGCGCCGACATCCCGATCTATCCTCGGCGCCGAGGGGCCGAAGAACGTGGCGCTCGCGGCCGAGATCGCCGACGGCTGGTTCCCCATCTTCTTCTCCCCCAAGGCGACGTCGTCCTCCGAGGCGTCGCTCGACGAGGGCTTCGCCCGGCCGGGCGCGCGCCGCAGCGCCGGCGGACTTCGAGGTGCTCGCCTTCGCGCCATGGTGATCATCGACGACGACGTCGAGGCGCGCCGCCGACATGGTCCGGCCGATGCTCGCCCTCTACATCGGCGGCATGGGCGCCAAGGAGATGAACTTCCACTTCGACGTGTTCGCCCGCATGGGCTACGAGGACGAGGCCCACAAGATCCAGGACGCTCTACCTCGACGGGCGCAAGGACGACGCCGCGGCTGCGGTGCCCACGCGCCATGGTGGAGGACGTCGCGCTGGTCGGCCCGGTGGCCAAGATCCGCGACGACCTCGAGGCCTGGCGCGAGTCGCGCGTCACGACGATGCTCATCAACGGCGACGTGACCACCCTGCGCACCATGGCCGAGCTCGTGCTGGGCTAGGTCGCCGCGCTACCCCGGGACGAGACGGTCACCGCCCGCGGCCCGCCGCGTACGGGCCGGCGTAGGTGGCGGGGCCGAACCCGAGGATCGGCATGAAGATGAAGGACAGAAGGATCAGCCCGACCGCGAAGCCGGTGCTCTTCGCGAACGACTTGCGCCAGGTCGAGGTAGACGATGATGAAGACGACGATGTTCACGATCGGGATGAAGCAACAGGATGATCCACCACCAGGGACGGCCCACGATCTTCAGGATGATCAGGGTGTTCCAGATCGGGATGATCGCTTTCCATCCTGCTTCGGCCGGCCTTGACGAACACCTGCCACAGTGCGGCGATCTCGAAGACGATCACCGCGATGTAGACGACCACCAGGATCCCCAGGCCGGCACCGGACGAAGCAAACAGTGCTGCTGACACGTCGGTCCTCCAATTCTGTCCGCGACCGCTCTCGCGGGCAGAACGATCGTAGGCCGCTGCATTCCCGGCTGCAGGGATGCTGACCAGGCATGCACTGAACGGTCACACGGATCGGCCACAATGCCGGGCATGACACTCTTCGACCTCTCCGACATGGATGGGCCCGCGCCGACGCCCGGCGAGTCGCCGGCGGACGAGGTACCTCCCGAGCCGCTCAGTGGCCACCGGGTGGCGGCAGCACGACGTGGGCGCCGTCGACCCGCCACCCGAGGTCGAGGTCCGGGTCAGCGCGCGCCGCAAGAAGACGTCGGAGGCCAAATGGGTCGGCGGCCGGATCGTGGTCTCGGTGCCCGCCCACCTCGACCTCGAGTCGCGCCAGAAGACGGTCGACTGGCTCGTCGAGCGGCTGCTGACCCGCCACCATCACCAGTCGAGACTCGGTGACGACGAGCTCCTGGCGCGGGCCATCGAGCTGAGCGACCGCTATCTCGTCGGTGCCCGCCCGGCGTCCGTCCGCTGGGTCACCAACCAGACGGCCCGCTGGGGCTCGTGCTCGTACTACTCCGGCGACATCCGCGTGTCGCACCGCCTGCGGGCCGTGCCCGGGTGGGTCCTGGACTCGGTGCTGGTGCACGAGGTGGCCCACCTGACCCACCCCGACCACTCCCCCGCCTTCCATCGGCTCGCCGGTGCGTACCCGCGTCACGGGGAGGCGGGCATGTTCCTGGCCGGCTACGGCCTGGGCCTGTCGAACCCGTCGCCGTAGCGCACGACGACGGCCCGTGGCCCCGGCCTCGGCGTCGGCGATCAGACGGGCTCGTCGGCCAGCATCCTCCCGAGGCGCCGCAGGCTTTCGTTGGCCCCGCCCAGCGTGAGCTCGATCTGTCGCGTGAGGAGGAAGTACCGGTGCAGCGGGTAGTCGCGGTCGACGCCCACGCCGCCGTGGAGGTGGGACGCCGCATGCACCACACGCTGGCCGCCCTCGGCGGCCCAGTACTTGGCCACCGCCACCTCGGACGCCGCGGGCAGACCGGCGGCCAGGCGGGAGGCGGCCTGCCAGGCCGTCAGCCGGATGGCCTCGGTGTCGACGTAGGCGTCGGCGGCGCGCTGCCCGACGGCCTGGAACGTCGCGATGGGCTTGTCGAACTGCACCCGCGTCTTCGTGTACTCGGCGGTGAGCTCGAGGGCCGTCGCACACGCGCCGGCCTCCTGGATACACAGCGCCGTCGTCGCGAATTCCGGTGATGGCGTCGATCACCGCGGCGCCGTCGCCACCCTCGCCCAGGAGCCGGTCGGCGCCGACGGCGACGCCGGCCAGCTCCACGATCGCCTCCGGTCGCCCCGTCGTGGTGCTCTGACGCGTCAACGTGAGTCCGTCCGCGCCGGTGTCGACGACGAAGACCCCGACACCGGTGCCCGAGCCGTCGCCGGCCCGGCACGTCGCGGGCACCAGCATGGCGTCGGCGACGAACGCGGCCGGGACGCACGCCTTGGTGCCCGTGAGCAGCCACGAGCCGTCCGGCTGGGCCGTCGCCGTGGTGGTGGGCTCGGTACCGCCGGGCAGGATCACCTCGCCGACCAGCTCCGCCATGGCCGCGGTGAGGATGGTCTCCCCCGCCGCCACACCCGGCAGCCAGGCCTTGCGCTGCGCGTCCGTGCCGAAGCGCGCGATCGGCAGGGCGCCGTAGACCATCGTCTCGACCACCGGCACGTAGGCCGCCGTGCGTCCGACCGCCTCAATGACCAGGCAGGCGGCGACGAAGTCGAGTCCGGCGCCGCCGAACTCCTCGCTCAGGTGGATGCCGAGCAGCCCGGCGCCCGCGAGCTCGCGCCACAGGTCCCGGTCGAACGGCCCCTCGTCGCCGGCCTCCGCCTCGACCTGCTTCAGCCGCTCGTGGGTCGAGCGCTCGCCGCAGATCTGGCCGGCCAGCTGGCGGACGGCGTCTTGCTCTTCGCTGTAGTTGAAGTCCATTGTGCTCTCCTGGGTCGACCCGGGCTCAGCGCAACGACCGCGGCATGCCGAGGCCGAAGATCGCGATGAGGTCCCGCTGAATCTCGTTGGTGCCGCCACCGAAGGTGAGGATGATCATGGAGCGGGCGTACATCTCGAGCCGACCCGCGATGACCGCGGCCGGGGAGCCGCGCGTGAGATAGCCCGCCTGCCCCAGTATCTCCATGAGGGAGCGGAAGGCACGGAGGTAGAACTCCGTGCCGAAGACCTTGATGCTGGAGGCATCGGCCACGTCGAGATGCCCCTGCGTGCCCTGCCATGCCACCTTCCAGTTGATGAGGCGGAGGAACTCGAGCTCGGCATGCACGCGGGCCAGGTGCTCCTGCACCCACTCCTGGTCGATGACGCGCCGGCCGTCGGGGAGCTTGGTCGCCTGCGCCCAGGCGCGCACGTCGGTCAGGACCCGCTCGATGATGCCGGGCGAGCACAGCGTCACCCGCTCGTGGTTCAGCTGGTTCGTGATCAGGTTCCAGCCCTGGTTCTCGCCGCCCACGAGGCTGGTGGCCGGGACCCGCACGTCCTCGTAGAAGGTGTAGTTGATGTTGTGGTCCCCGAGCAGCTTCATGGGCACGACGCGGATCCCCGGGGTGTTCATCGGCACCACGAACATGGAGATGCCCTTGTGCTTGGCGACGTTGGGATCGGTCCTGGTGGCCAGCCAGACGTAGTCGGCGTCGCCGGCCAGGCTGGTGAAGATCTTCGATCCGTTGATGACGTACTCGTCGCCGTCACGGACGGCCCGTGTGGTCAACGAGGCCAGGTCGGTGCCCGAGTTGGGCTCGGTGTAGCCGATGCAGAACGCGATCTCGCCGGCCAGGATCTGGGGGAGGAAGAACTCCTTCTGCTCCTGCGTGCCGAAGTTCATGATGGTGGGACCGACCGTGTTGATCGTGAGCATCGGCACCGGGGCACCGCTGCGCATCGACTCGTCGAAGAAGATGAACTGCTCTATGGCCGAGCGGCCCTGGCCGCCCCACTCCTCGGGCCACCCGATGCCGAGCCAGCCGTCGCTGCCCATCTGCTTGACCACCCGGCGCACCACCGGGCCCACGCCGCCGGCCTGGGCCAGCTCCTGCTCCAACTCGGGGGTCAGCAGGTTCTGGTAGTAGGCGCGCAGCTCGCTCTTCAGCGCCCGCTGCTCGTCGGTGTAGGCAATCTCCATCGGTGTCCCTCCCGGGTGGCGGGTCCGCATCGGCCCACGTCAACGCCACGTCGTCACCGGTCCGTCCCTGCGGGCTCGGTGCGCGAGAACACGTTACAGTCCGCTTCGGGACAGCGGCCAATGGCGGGCCCGGAGGACCCCTGGCTACCGCCAAGTAACCTGCAATCCGCCCTGGGGGCGGGACCCCGGAGCACGGAACGAACCGAGGAGCAGTCACATGCCTGAAGCCGTCATCGTCGCCACCGGCCGCACCCCGATCGGGCGGGCCAACAAGGGTTCGCTCGTCGAGTGCCGGCCCGACGACCTGAGCGCGCTCGTGCTCCGGGCCGTGCTCGAGAAGGTGCCCCAGCTCGACCCCGCGACGGTGGAGGACGTGCTGCTGGGCTGCGGGCAGCCGGCGGGCGAGGCCGGGTACAACGTCGCCCGGGTCGCTGCCATCCTGGCCGGCCTCGCCGACGTGCCCGGTGTGACGGTCAACCGCTACTGCTCGTCCTCCCTCCAGACCATCCGCATGGCGGCGCACGCCATCCGCGCCGGCGAGGGGGACATCTTCATCGCCGCCGGGGTCGAGACGGTGAGCCGCTACCTGCACGGTGCGTCGGACACCGGCCCGCACAACCCCGAATTCGCCGAGGCCGAGGAGCGGACGAAGGTGCGTGCCCCCGCCGTCACCGAGCCGTGGAGCCCTCCTGCCGGCCTGCCCGACGTCTACATCGCCATGGGCCAGACCGCGGAGAACGTGGCCGAGTACGAGAAGGTCAGCCGACAGGAGATGGACGAGTTCGCGCTGCTCTCCCAGACGCGGGCGGTGGCGTCACAGGAGAACGGGTTCTTCGAGCGCGAGATCATCCCCGTCACCCTCTCCGACGGCACGGTGGTGACCAAGGACGACGGTCCCCGCCCCAACACCACCCTCGAGGGATTGTCCAACCTGCAGCCGGTCTTCCGCGAGGGCGGCACGGTGACGGCCGGGAACGCCTGCCCGCTCAACGACGGCGCCGCCGCGGTCATCGTCATGAGCGACACGAAGGCCAAGGCCCTCGGCATCACGCCGCTGGCACGCATCGTGGCGAGCGGCGTGTCCGGGCTCAACCCCGAGATCATGGGCCTCGGCCCGGTGGACGCCTGCCGTCAGGTGCTGGCGCGGGCGAACATGACGATCGACGACATCGACCTGGTCGAGATCAACGAGGCCTTCGCCGCCCAGGTGATCCCGTCGGCCAAGCACCTCGGCATCAGCTGGGACAAGCTGAACGTCAACGGCGGGGCCATCGCGCTCGGGCACCCCTTCGGTCAGACCGGCGCCCGCATCATGACCACGCTGCTCAACGGGCTCGAGGACTCCGGCAAGACCGTCGGTCTCGAGTCGATGTGCGTCGGGGGCGGTCAGGGCATGGCCATGATCGTGGAGCGCCTGAACTAGCCGGACGCGGCGGCCCGCGCGTCGTCGACGGCGGGCACGGGTCCCGGGTCGACGCCCTCGCGGCCGGCCAGGTGCAGCGACACCAGCTGACCGAAGAGGGCCAGGTCGAAGAAGCGGCCCAGGTCGTCGTCCCCCTCGCCCTCCACCTCGAAGACGTCGGCCATGACCTCGTCGGTCGCGGCGCGCACCGACTCGAACAGTGCGGCGGCGGCCGCACCCTCGCCGTCGTGGCGCAGCAACACCAGCGACATCGCCTGGCGCGTCACGTCACCTCCCTGGCCCCAGCCGGCCAGCTCGTCGTAGGTCAGCTCCGGCAGCGCCGCTGCGAAGGCCGGCGCCTTGGCGTTGAGGTTCACCTGGGCCTTCCACCACCGGGCCGCCACCGCGGCGACCCCCGCCGCCCCGTAGACGAGGGGGATGGTGCGCCCGATGCGGCGGGCCAGGTCCGCCGGCGGCCCGCCGGGCGCGACGAGCGCGTCGCGCCGGCGTCCGAGCGCCGACGCGGCGGTCGCGATCGACGGCGCCGGGTCGGGCATCAGGCCGGTCTCGGCGAGCGCCACGAGAAGAGGCACTGTCGCCGCCGCCAGTGCGGCCCGCGCCGACGGGCCCGCCGGGGAGATCGGGCACCACGGGAGCCCGGCGTCGGCGGCCAGGCGCCCCAACCCGCCGTCGCTGCCGACGGCCACCACGGGCGCGCCGCGCGCCACGGCCTCCCGGGCGGCCGCCGTAGCGTCGGCGCCTTCCACGCACGACACCGCCAGCACGAGTGTGGAGCTGTCGACGAAAGCCGGCACCTCCGCACCGTGACCCACCCAGAGCGGCACGCCCAGGTGCGGCGCCGCCAGGGCGGCGGTGGCCTCGCAGGCCGTTCCACCGGTCCCCTGGCCGAACGCGGCGACGGAGCGCACGGCGCCGGCGCCGGGCAGGGCGCCGGCGAGCGCCTCCCGCGCGCCGGCCAACGACGAGAGCAGGTGCTCGGGTTGCGCTGCGGCCGCCTCCCACATCCCGAGCGAGTCGAGATACGGCCGGTCGTTCACCCCTCGGTCGGCCCGGTGGCCCGTACCTTGTCCCTGTCGGCCTTGGCCATCAGACGCTCGTGCTCGGCGTCGCCGACGTCCACCGCCTCGTCCACCAGCAGCACGGGCACGCCGTCGACCACGGCGTAGCTCTTGTGCAGCCGGGCGTTGTACAACACGTCCTCGTCCTCGAACCACAGCAGCGGGCCCTTGTCGACCGGGCAGGCGAGCACGTCGAGCAGGAGCGGGTCAAGGCTCATGGGTGGGATCTCCTCACGTCAGGTCGGGACGGTGTCATGTCGGGACGGTGTCATGTCGGGTCGCCACGGCGTCCGAGCGTTGGCGGCGATGAGCTCCTGCACCTCGGCCACGTGGGCCGCGCACAGCTCCGGCGTCCTCGCCTCGACGTTGAGGCGGAGCAGCGGCTCGGTGTTGGACGGCCGGACGTTGTACCACCAGTCGTCGTGCTCGACGGTCAGGCCGTCGAGCAGGTCGATCGACGCTCCCGCCGCGGCCTCGGCCTCGGCGATGGCCGCCACCGTGGCCGCCGGGCTGGCCACCTCGGTGTTGATCTCACCCGAGTCGGCGTACCGCTTGTACGGTTGCAGCAGGGCGGAGAGCGGCTGATCGCTCTGGCTCAGCAACTCGAGCACGAGCAGCGCCGTGATGATGCCCGAGTCGGCCCGGAAGTTGTCGCGGTAGTAGTAGTGGCCCGAGTGCTCGCCGCCGAACACGGCACCCGTCTCGGCCATCACCTTCTTGATGATGGAGTGGCCCACCTGGGTCCGCACGGCGGTGCCCCCCATCTCCGTGACGACCTCGGGGACCACGTGCGAGCAGATGAGGTTGTAGAGGACCGTCTCACCGGGGTGCTTGGTCAGCATGGAAGCCGCCACCAGCGCCGTCGTGAGCGAGCCGGATACGGGCTCGGCGCGCTCGTCGACCAGGAAGACCCGGTCGGCGTCGCCGTCGAAGGCGAGACCGATGTCGGCGCCCTGCTCGAGGACGGCCTGCTTCAACGCCACGAGGTTCTCGGGTTGGATCGGGTCGGCCGGGTGGTTCGGGAAGTTGCCGTCGAGCTCGGGGAAGAGGATCTCCACGGAGAACGGCAGGCGCTCGAAGACGATCGGCACCACGAGCCCGCCCATGCCGTTGGCCGTGTCCGCCACGACCGTGAGCGGCCGCAACGAGCCCGTGTCGACGAACGAGACGACGTGATCCGCCCACTCGCTCAGCAGGTCCAGCTCGCGCCGCGAGCCCCGGCGGGGCGGGACCGGCTCCCCCAGCAGCTTCTCGGCCTCGGCCTCGATGTCGGCCAGGCCGGTGTCGCGCCCGATCGGGCGCGCCCCCGAGAGGCACATCTTCAGCCCGTTGTACTGCGCCGGATTGTGCGACGCCGTGAACATGGCTCCCGGGGCGTTCAGGTGCCCCGAGGCGAAGTACAAGAAGTCGGTGGAGGCCATGCCGAGGTCGGTCACGTCGGCCCCCTCGGCGCGCACCCCGTCGGAGAACGCACGCGACAGCTCGACGCCGGACTCCCGCATGTCGCGGGCCACCAGGATCTCGGGCGCGCCGGCGAAGCGCGCCATGGCGCGGCCGATGGCCAGGCACATGTCCGCATCCAGCTGGTCGGGCACCGTGCCGCGGACGTCGTACGCCTTGAAGACCTTGTCCATCCCGGCTCACGGGGTCCATCGGCTCACGGGCACCAACCATAGGGGGCGCCCGCCCGTCGATCCGAACCCCGCGCGGCGGCGCGGGAGGTCCAACCCGCGGTGGGCGGCGGCGGCGGCCCGAGTGGGTTCAGTGCACGAGCCCGGTCCCTCCGGCCGCGATGGCGACGACGGCGACCAGGTTGAACGTGGCATGGGCCACCATGTTCATGCCGAGGCGGCCCGTGCGGTACGAGACGGCGGCCAGGATCATGCCGAAGGCGGCCAGGCCGGCCAGTTGGACCCACTCGCCGTGCGCCAGGCCGAAGAGGAGCCCGTCGGCGATCACGGCCAGGACGACTCCGGCGGCACGGGCGCCGCCGGCCGCCCGCAGCGGTGTGAACAGCCGGACGAGCGCCTTGAGCAGGAGGCCGCGGAAGAACAGCTCCTCCATGGCGGGGGCGAAGACGACGGTTGCGATGGCGATGACGACGAAGCCGGCGCCGTGCGAGCCGCCGGTCAGCTTGTGCGAGGGGCCGTTGAAGTCGTGGATGTCGTGCTGGAACGGCGCGTACATCAGCGCGACGAGGATCTGGCCTCCGATGCCGATGGCGATGCCGACGAGGTCGATGACCCGGAAGCGCACGCCGAGGTCGCGCACGAAGTTGCGGGTCCCCTGGGTCCGGCTGGCCAGCCACGGCGCGCCGAAGAACCCGATCCAGAGGCCGAGCAGGGTGGAGACCACGTACCACTCGGGCGGCACCGGCGCCGAGGCGATGGCCTGCATCTGCGCGCTGGTCTTGCCCGCGATGGCGCCCGCGACGAGGCCGAAGACGAGCGCGCCGATCTGGCCGACCAGGAAGCCGGCGACGGCGTAGACGAGCCAGACCCAGGCCTGGCGCTTGGTCTGCGGGGGGACCCAGGGCGTATCGAGGAAGGGGGCGTCACCCGGCGGCGGCGCAGGCGTGGCGTCCATGACGGGCGGCCTGGTCACGGCCACGAACCCCGCGGGTGGGCGCGGTGACGGTGGTGCCTGCTGCACCCACTCACGCGGCACGTAGCCCGGCGGCACCGGCCCGGGCGGGCGAGCGGGCGGGCCCGGTGGGACGGGGCCCGGCGCGCCGGGCTCGGGGTCGGTCATCGGCAAGACGTTACCGGTGCCAAACGGGCCTCCGACCTGCAGCAGGGCACGTCGTGCGGGCGCGCGCGGGGCGGTCACCGCTGTGCAGGGACGGCGCCTAGCATGGCAGGAGTGAGTCCGCAGCGTACTGACAAGACGCCGAACCGGCCGAACGCGCCGGTGGGCCCTGACGGGAACCCCCAGCCGGGGGCGCCGACGGGCCAGAGCTGGCGCTGGCTCTGGGGCGTGCTGGCCATCGGGATCGTGGCCGTCCTGCTGGCGGTCGGGACGATCAAGACCACCAATTCCAAGTCGATCACCTACACCAAGTTCATGCAGGACGTCTCGGCCAAGCAGGTGTCGACGGCCCAGATCTCGAACTCGAGCGGCCAGATCGTGGGCAAGCTCAAGGACGGGACCAGCTACACGGTCCAGGGCCCGACCCCGTCGCTGCCCAACGACGTCTCGACCATGCGCAGCGACGGCGTCCAGGTCAGCTTCCCCACCCCGTCGTCGAACATCTTCACCGCCCTCCTGCCCTACCTCTTCATCATCGGGATCGGCGCCGCCTTCATCTACTTCATCGGCCGCCAGACCCGGGGGCAGATGTCGGGCATCATGTCGATCGGCCGCTCCAAGGCCAAGACGTTCAGCAGCGACCGTCCCTCCACCACCTTCGACGACGTCGCCGGCTACACCGGGGTGAAGCAGGAGATCAGCGAGGTGGTCGACTTCCTCAAGACACCCGGCCGCTTCAAGGAGATCGGAGCGAAGATCCCCAAGGGCGTCCTCCTCGTGGGCCCACCCGGCACCGGCAAGACACTGATCGCCCGGGCCGTCGCCGGCGAGGCCGGCGTTCCCTTCATGTCGGTCAGCGGCTCGGACTTCATGGAGATGTTCGTGGGCGTCGGGGCCAGCCGGGTGCGCGACCTGTTCCAGACGGCGCGCAAGCAGGCCCCCGCCATCGTCTTCGTCGACGAGATCGACTCCATCGGCCGCAAGCGCGGCGCCGGCCTCGGCGGCGGCCACGACGAGCGCGAGCAGACCCTCAACCAGATGCTCTCGGAGATGGACGGCTTCGACACCTCCGAGGGCGTGGTGATGATCGCCGCCACCAACCGGCCCGACATCCTCGACCCCGCCCTGCTGCGGCCCGGTCGCTTCGACCGCCAGATCGTGGTGCCGTTGCCGGACCTCGAGGAGCGCCTCCCCATCCTGCAGGTGCACTGCAAGGGCAAGCGGATGGCGGACGACGTCGATCTCGGCGTCGTGGCGCGCGGCACCCCCGGCATGAGCGGCGCCGACCTGGCCAACCTGGTCAACGAGGCCGCGCTGCACGCCGTGCGCCGGGGCAGCGCCGACATCGCGATGGCCGACTTCGAGACGGCACGCGACCGGGTGCTGCTCGGCCAGCGGCGCGAGTCGATGGTCCTCTCGGAGGCCGAGAAGGAGCGCATCGCGTACCACGAGGGCGGCCATGCGGTGCTGGCCTACGTGCTCGAGCACGCCGACCCCGTGCACAAGGTGACCATCCTCCCGACCGGCATGGCGCTCGGCGTGACCCACCAGCTGCCCATGGAGGAGCGCCACATCCACCCCCGCCAGTACATCGAGGACTCGCTGTGCGTGCGCATGGGTGGCCGCTGCGCCGAGCTCCTCGTCTACGGCGACCTCTCCACGGGCGCCGCCAACGACCTCGTCGGCAACACGGAGCTGGCGCGCAAGATGGTGCGCGAGTGGGGCATGAGCGAGGCCATCGGGCCCATGGCCTGGGGTTCACAGGGACAGGTCTTCCTGGGTGAGGACCTCATGCACACCCGCGACTACTCCGAGGACACGTCCAAGATCATCGACGACGAGGTCGAGCGGATCCTGCGCTCCGAGGAGCAGCGGGCCATGGAGGTGCTGAGCAAGCACCGTGGCGGGCTGAACGCGATCGCCCGCGCGCTGCTCGACAACGAGATCATCGACGGCGCCCAGGTGGCCCGCCTGGTCGACGAGGCGCACGGGTCGCCCGTGCACAGCGAGGGGGCCAAGTCCGTCCCGCACTTCCACGAGGCCGCCATCAACGCGCCCTCCGCCAACGGGGCCGGCAACGGCCACGCGCCCCACCCGGAGGCCGAGGCCGGCGAGGGACCCGTCGCGGTGCCGGCCGCCCCCGCTCCCCCGGCGGCCAACCGGCCCGATCCGGGGGCCTGGCCCCCTCCGGCGTGGCCCCGGCCCGCCGACCCCTCCGCCGGCGGGCCGGAAGGACCCCCCGCCGGGTAGGCACGGCGCCCAGCGGATCGAACCGATCCGGTCCCCGCGGCGTCATAGAGGGGGATGGTGGACGACCAACTCGCAGAGTGGCTCGAGGACGGCTACGTCGCCTCCTTCCGCACCGCCTGCCTGATCCTGGGGAACCGGGCCGACGCGGAGGAGGCGGTCCAGGACGCCTTCCTACGCGCTTGGCGCTTCCGCGACTCCCTCACGGCCGTGCCGAGCATCCGGCCCTGGCTCTACCGCGTCGTGGTCAACTCGTGCTATTCCAAGCTGCGCCAGGAGATCCCCCACCGCGACCGCAGGGCGGGTGACGAGCCGCTGGCGCACGTGGCGGAAGGCGGCGGCGACCCCGAGTCACGCGCCGTGCAGTCCGAGGTGGCCGGGACCGTGCTCGCCGCGCTGCAGCAGCTGCCGCTGTCGCTGCGGGTGCCCGTCGTGCTGCGCTACTACGCCGACCTGAGCGAGAAGGACATCGCGCTCGCCATCGGGCGGCGGCAGGGGACGGTGAAGTCCCGCCTGCACGAGGCCCGGCGGCGCCTGGCCGCCGACCCCGCCCTGTGCGCCCTGGCCGGCGCGGGGGACGCCACCGCGACCGAGGAGGCCGGCCAATGACGATGCTCGACGACGACCGCCTCGCCTCCCTGCTCGGCGCGGCCGGTGACGCCTTCGAGGTTCCCACCTCCGGGGTCGAGGACATCGTGTCCCGGGCGGCGGGACCCGCCCGGGACGGAGAGGACGACGACACGGCCGGCGACGCGGCCGAGGTGGTCGCAGGGCTCGCCGGGCCCGTCCGGGACGGCCGGGTGCACCGCCTGGTGGCGCTCGCCGGCCGCCACCGCGTCCTCTCGGCCGCCGCCTGCGTCGTCGTGGCGCTCGTGGTCGCCGGCACCATCGGGGCCATCGTGCGCGGGCCGTCGGCACCGACCCTGACCTCGGTGCTGCCCCGGACGGCGCAGACGGCGCCGCCCGCACCGGCCGCCGGAGTGACGACGACCGTGCCGCACGGAGCCGCAGCCCCGTTCGGTGCCAACGTTCCTGCGCCGTCCGCCCTCTCCAAGGGCGCCACGGCGGGCGGCACCCCGCAGGACGCCTCGGGGGGAACGGCCGTCACCACACCGACCGCGCCCTCGCTGCCGGGCGGCGCCGTCGGGCAGCCCGCCAAGATCGAGCAGACCGGGACACTCGGCCTCGCCGTCGGCCGCGGCGCCCTCTCGAGGACCATGACGAAGCTCACCGCACTGGCGGTCGGCAACGGCGGCTTCGTGGCGAGCTCGCAGACCCAGTCCGGCGCCGGAGCGGGGAACCAGCCCTACGGCACCATCACCCTCCAGGTGCCGGTGGCCAACTTCTCCGCGTTGCTGAAGCAGGCCCAGGCACTGGGCCGGACGACCGACCTGACGACCAGGGCCACGGACGTCACGGGCCAGTACGTCGACCTTCAGGCGCGCATCGCCGCGCTGCAGGCCAGCCGGCAGGCCTACCTGGCGATCCTGGCCAAGGCCACGTCGGTGGGTGACGTGCTCTCGGTGCAGGAGCAGCTCGACACCATTCAGCAGCAGATCGAGCAGCTGCAGGGCCAACTGCAGGTCCTCACGAGCGAGACGTCGTACTCGACGCTGACCGCGACCGTCAGCGAGGGTTCGCCGGCGCCGCGCCCGGTCGCCGGCCCCGAGTCGGGTCTCGTGCAGGCGTGGCACGACAGCATCGGCGGCTTCGTCGCCGGCGTTGAGGGCGTCGTCCGCGTGGCCGGCCCGGTCCTCTTCGCCCTGCTCTGCCTCGTCCTCGTGCTGGTCGGAGGCCGAGCGCTGTGGCGCCGCTACCAGCGGCACAACCTGTAGCCGCCGTTCCCCTCAGAAGGCGATCGGGGCGGCCAGGGGGAGTCCGGGCATCGTCACCACGCCGATGCCGCCGGAAGGACCGACGTCCTCGCTGACCGCCATCGGGCCGCTGGCGCGCACGACGATGGGGTCGAGCCCGGCCGCGAGCAGCGTGGCGCCGATGATCCCTGCCGTGTCGCCCGCCGCCACGCTGCCCGTCGCGATCGATCGCTGGCCCGACGCCGACAGCGCGTACGCCGAATAAGTCTCGACGGTGCCCGAGGTGTTCGTCAGCGCCAGGAAGGCGGGAGCGGCACCCTGCACGGCGGGGTTGGCGCTCGTGCCGGGCGGCGGCACGACCCACGTGCCGGTCGGTGACGCCGTGCTCAGCCCGTCCACCGCCAGCGCCATGCCGGCCTGGGGCGCCGAGTCCGAGCTGGGTAGCACGACCGTCCGTCCCACGACCACCCCCGGCCCGCCCGCCGCCTCGATGTCGGCCGAGTAGGTGGCGTTGTGGGGGATGCGCGTCTGCGTGCCCGTGGCCAGCGCCCAGGTGGCGCCGGGGGCAACCTTGTCGGTGAGGGGGGCGAGCGGGCCCGACCCCAACCGCAGGCGGACGGTCACCGACTCGGGCACCGGGCCGGGGTTGAAGACGTCGATCTCGGAAGAGCCCCCCGCGGGCGTCCTGGCTCTGGGGGATGGTCCAGCGCGACCCGGGATTCTCCGCGCCGGGCACGAGGGCGAGCCCCGCGGAGGAGCCGGAGAACCCCTGCACCTCGGTGGCCACGACGCGCCCGGTCCTGGTGGAGACGACGGTGCTCACGGTCGCCACGTTCTGCACCTCCGACGCCACGTTCTCGACCTGCACCTGGCCGGCCTGGAGGACGATGCCTTGATAGTTGATGGGATGCACGGCCCCGGAGGGCGTCATGAAGGCGAGGTCGACCACGACGGGCGTCGAAGTCGGGTTCAGCAGGGAGATGGAGAGCGGGTCGGAGTTGGCGGTAGTTCCTCCGGGGAAGTACCAAGCGGAGGCGGTCGTGCTCTGGCACGGTGCCTCGGACCACCCCGACGTGCCGTGGACCGCCTGGGTGGCGGCCACTCCGCCGCCGGAGAGGATGACGGTCTCGGACTCCCACGACCCCGACGGCAAGGACGGGATGGACGGGGTCACCACGGCGCGGGCAGGCACGTCCACCGCGGTGTGCACCGAGGCGCCGGCGTCGCTGACCGCGGTGATGGCGGCCGCGACCGGGCGCGCCGTCGTGTTGGTGAGGATCAGGAAGCCCGGTGCGATGCCCGAGCCCGTCGACTGGCCCGTGCAGTACCAGGCCGAGGACTCCGCGTTGGGCGCGCTGACGAGCGCGCCGGGCACCGCGGGCGCGGCGGCGGGCGCAGAGGTCCCACCGCGCGCCGGCGGCGACGGCCACGCCCGCGACGACCAGCACGACCACGGCGAGCACCACCCACCGGCGCTCGCTGCTGTGGTGGGCCGGGCTCACGACGGTCCCTCGCGCGCTGCCGGCCGCCCGCCGCGCCCTCGCCGGCGCGGCCGTCCGAGGATCGCCACCGCGACCGCGACCCAGGCGGCGAGCTCGAGCATGACCGTCAGGGGGACGTAGGGGAATTGGGAGAGCGACAACGACGCCTGGCCCCGTGCGGCCTGGTACTGGGCCGCCCAGCCGAACGCGGGGCGCTGCTGCTCGGCGTGGCCGTCGACGTTGAGCCCGAAACTCCCGGCCGGCGCATAGCCGGCATAGACGCTGCCGGCCTGGACCGCACCGGTGGCCGGACCGCCGTTCGCCAGGGCGGTGAGCACGGGCTGCCAGCCCGCCACGTCCGCCGCCGCCGGGTAGGACCACATCCGCACCGGCGGGAGGGGCGTCGCCCGCTCCGCCGTCACCGGCATGCGGTCGCCGTTCTCGAACACCTGCACGCCGAGCTCGCCGGGCACCGCCTGCAGGTCGTCCTGCTGGAGGAGGTCCCGGCTGAGCCCCACCGGTGGCGGCGCACTGACCGAGGGCGGCGCCGAGCCCACCATGGAGGGGGCCAGCCCTTCGAGCACGACCACGTAGCGCACGCCCGCCGGTGCGAGCAGCCGGCCGAGGTGCACCGTCCCACCCGACACGGCGAGTCGCACGGCATCGGCCACCAGGCTGGCCGGACCCGGTCCGGCGGGGGTGAACACCTGGGCCGAATCGGGCAGTGCCTGCGGGGTGAGCGCGAAGGACAGCCCCGGCTGGACCGACCACCCGCCCGCGGGGAGCGCCCGCGGGTCACCGAGCCACAGGACCCGGCCCACCCCGTCGGTGCCGGGATGGCCGAGGAAGGCGAGGGGTTGCTCCACCCCCTGGGCGGGCAGGTCCCAGCGGCCGCCGGCGGCCGCCACGGCGACGGGGACGAGCCCGAGCGCGACGAAGACGAGGGCCGAGACGCTCACCACCTGGCGCCACCCGAACTCGCGGCCCGTCAGGTCGTTCTCGAAGGCGGCGATCCCGAGCCCGACGCACGCCGCGACCGCCAGCGCGGCCGGGGCCAGCACCACCGATTCGGAGGGGGCGAAGGATCCGAGGTCGCCCCGCGTCGTGACGAACGCGAGGCCCCATGACCCGCAGGCCATGACCCACAGCCGTGCCGCCCAGCGCAGGCGGGCTCCCCGCCCGATCACGAGGGGGAGCACCGCGGCGACGACCAGGAGCCACACGACGGGAGAGCGGGCCGCCGGGCCGACGGCGAAACGGAGCACGTCGCCCCAGTCCGGGGCCGTCGCCCCGGCGATCGGCAACCCGAAGATGGCCACGGCGCCCCTGCCGGCCAGCGCCGTCCCGACCACCCACGGCGCCGTGAGCAGGAGCGCCACGCCGATGCCCTCGGCGGCCACCACGAGCACCCGACCGGCGGAGCCCCGGGCGCCGACGAGGACGGACCCGACGGCCCAGGCCAGTGCCATGACGACGACGAGCGGGACGATCGCCGGCGAGAAGCCGGACGCCGCCGCGATGACGGCACCGAGGATGGTGATCTGGCCGGCGCGGCTGCTCCGCCACCGAGGGCCCGGTTCGGCCGCGTAGGGATCCGTGCCCGAGGCCCGGGCCAGCCGCAGCGCGATGAACGGGATCGCGGCGTAGGCGACGAGACCGTCCCAGCGGCCGGTGCCCAGCGCGCCATAGGGCAACGGGAGTCCGAGGTAGCAGATGACCGCGACGACGCGGGCCCGGGGGGAGACGAGCGGGCGCATGAACCGCGACACACCCCAGGCGCCCACCGGGATGCAGGCGAGGAGGAGGACCCGCTGCAGCGTGCCCATGGCGCCGAAGAGCACGGTGCCCGTGAGGCCGGCGATGCCGAACGCGGGTGACGCCGGCGCGGTGGTCCCCACCCCGGCCGACTGCCAGCCCGAGAAGAAGTGGTGCCAACTCGTCGACCACGACGGCAGCGGGGCGAGCTGGCCGAGCAGCGGCAGGGTGCCGAAGAAGAGGTCGCGCGTGCCCACGGCGATCACGAGCAGCGCGACGACCACGGCCACGGCGCGCTGCCGTCCGGTGCTGAGGGGAGCCGAACGAACCCGGCGCCCGAAGCGGTCCCGGCCGGCGCGCCGACCCAGGTCGTCGAGCTCGTCGAAGTCGGTGTCCTCACTGAAGGCCGACCCCACGCTGCCTGTCAGCACCGCCACCTCGGCGCGCTCGCCGTGGCGTTCCGGGCGCTCCCTCGACCCCGCGACGGCATTGGCGGCCGTCAATCCCTGGTGCGTCAGGCGGCTGACGTACTGCGACAGGCGCGCACTGCCCCGGACCTGCAGGCGGCGCACCTCGGCGTCGGGGAACAGACGGTGCTGGGCGAGCTCGCCGCGCAGCACCGAGAGCTCCGTGAGCCGGCGGGCGTTCCAGCGCCACGCCCCGGAGACGGCCCGCACCCGGTCCCGGTCACGGGCCAGCACGGCCACGATCACCTCGCCCAGCGCCAGCAGGGCCGCCTGGGGCAGCACCCGCACGAGGTGGATGCGGGTGTAGCACTTCAGCACCGCCCGCAGCTCGTGGCGGCGCTGGAGCACCTGCATGGTGACCGGATGGCGCCCGACGCTCTCCGCTCCGACCGAGAGCGGCTCGAGGCCTCCCGCCACGGCTTCGCGGTGGCGCACCCGCGCCTCCGGCGCCACCACGACGCGCGAGCCCGCCACCTGGCAGCGCCAGGACAGGTCGAGGTCCTCCCCCATGGCCACGATTCCGGCATCGAAGCCGTTGAGCTCCGCGAAGAGATCGGCCCGCACGAGGATGCAGCCACCGGGAGCGACGAAGACGTCGCGCACGGCGTCGTGCTGCCCGTGGTCCACCTCGCCCGCGACGATCCGGTCGACCACCGCACCCGTCTTGTCGCTGCTCATGCCGACGTGCAGGAGGATGTCGGGATCGTCCCAGTTGACGAACTTCGGCGAGACCACGCCGGCGTTGGACCGGAACGACTCCTCCACCAACTTGTGGACCGCGTCGGGGTCCAGTGCAACGTCGTCGTGGCACAGGAGGAAGAACGCCGCCCCCTCCACCATGCCGAGGACCTCGTTGGAGGCCGCGGCGTAGCCGGGCCGCCCGGGCAGGTGCCGCACGAAGGCGTCGGGCAGGATCCGCGCGACCCGATCCGTCACCGAGAGGGAGTCGGCGCCGGTCGAGAGGACGAGGACGGAGAGCTCCTCGTAGTCCTGCGCCGCCAGGGAGGAGAGCGCCTCCTCGAACCAGGGCCCCGGGTCGGTCGTGACCACGACCGCGACCACGGCCGGCACTTGGGCGTCCATCAGGTGCCAGAGGCTAGCGGGTGCGGCTTCGGCCCCTCAGGCACGAAATCCACCCCAGCTGCTTGCTACTGTTTAACAAAGGTGATACTCTTGTACATGCACCGCAGGGGTCGCCAGTCGGCCTCTGCGAGCGGATCGCAACACGAAACCGACCAGACAGGAGGCTCCCATGCCTGACGTCACCACCAACATCACCACCCTCTCGAAGGGTGTCACCGACCTCGCCCGCGACGCTGCGTACGTGGCCGTCGGCCTCGGCGTGCTGGGCTACCAGCGGGCCCAGGTGCAGCGGGTCGAGCTGAAGAACCGGCTGACCCAGGACTTGTCCCTGGATCAGCGCACCGACGACGTCCGCCAGGGCGTCGCCAAGGCGTTCCAGCAGATCGACGGCCTGGCCGAGTCGGCCGCGCAGTTCGTCGAGACCACGCTGCAGCCGATCGAGGAGAAGCTTCCTCCGACCGTCACGCAGCTGACGTCGAAGGCCCGGGAACAGGCCCGCGAGGTCCGGACCCAGATCCGCCAGCTCGTCAACGCCTGAGCACCCCCGCGTCACCCACGCCGACGACGCTCGCCGTCAGTCCGCCTCCCACGAGGACAGGACGTCGGCGAGCGTCGTCGCGAGTGGGATGACCGGCTGCCACCCCGTGACGTGACGGAGCCGTCACCGCGTCGCCACGGAGCACCGGCACGTCGACCGGTCGCACCAGGTCCGGGTCGGTCTCGAGCGCCAGATCGGCCCCCGCGAGCTCGAGGAGCAGCGCCGCGACCTCGGACATGGCGATGTCGGTGCCCGAGCACACGTTGTAGATCCCTCCCGGGGCCCCCTTCTCCATGAGGAGGCGATAGGCCGCCACGACGTCGCGCACGTCGGTGAAATCACGCCTCGTGGTCAGCGTGCCGACCCGGAGCGCCCCCGCACCTGATCGGCGGGCGTCCACGATCCGCTTGGCCAGTGCGGGCACGAAGAAATTCGGGGACTGGCCCGGTCCGATGTGGTTGAAGGGGCGCACCACGGTGACCGGCTGGCCGAAGCCGCGCCAGGCCTGCAGGGCCACCGCCTCGGCGGCCAGCTTGCTCGCCGCGTAGGGGCTGGCGGGAACGGTGGGCGTGTCCTCGTCGAGCGGCAATTGGTCGGGGCCGACGACGCCGTACACCTCGGCGGAGCTCACGACCAGGACCCGTGGGCCGGCGGGGAGCGTGCGGGCGGCGGCCAAGATCTCGGCGGTGCCGAGAACGTTGACGCGCAGCACCTGGCTCGGGTTCTCCCAGCTCTCGCCGACGTGGGTCATCGCCGCCAGGTGGTAGACCGCATCGGGGACCACGTCGGCCATGACCCGGCGGACGGCGGCGCCGTCGGCGACATCCGTCTCGATGTCGATGACCGCCACCTCGTCGCCCCGATCCTTGAGGTGCGCAGCGAGCCACTGGCCCACGAAGCCCTTCCCCCCGTGATGAGCGCACGCATGCCGCGGAACCCTACTGCGACGCCACGTCGGCCACCGCGTAGGCGGCGACGTGCCGTGCGACGCTGGCCTCCCACGTCCGCTGCCCGGCCACCTCGATTCCCCGGGTCCGGCGCCCGGTGGCGCGCCCCTGCACGAGCGCCGTGTCGACCGCGTCGGCCAGCGCGACGACGTCGCCCGGCGGCACCAGGAGTGCGGCGCCGTCGGCCATCTCGGCCATCGCCGTCCCCTCCGTGGTCACTAGTGGGCGCGCCACAGGCCAGCGCCTCCAGCGCCGGCAGACCGAAGCCCTCCTCGATGGCCGGGTAGGCCACCACCGACGCCCGCCGCAACAACGCCGGCACCGCCGGGTCCGGCAGGTACCCGGTCCGCACGATCCGATCCTCGTGGCGGGCGGCCGCCAGCGCGCGCTCGGTGGCCGCCATGCCCCAGCCGGGCTGACCCCCGAGCACGAGCACGAGGTCGGGCCGGTCATCGGCGAGACGGTCGAACGCGGCCACGAGCGGCGCCACGCCCTTGCGGGGCTCCAGCGTGCCGACGAACACCACGAGCGGCCGGTCCCCAGGCACGCCGAGGGCGTCGAGCGCGGCGTCGTCGGCGCCGGGAGCGGGCTCATCCGGCGTGAACCTCCCGTGATCGACGCCGTGCGGCGCCACCACCACCGGCGCCCGCACCTCGCAGCACGCCTGCAGGCGGTCGGCCGTCACCTGGCTGACGCAGATCAGCACGCCGGCACGCCCGGCCGCGTGCCGGATGGCCCGGCGGAAGAAGGCGGCCTTGGAGCGGACGTGCCACTCGGGATGGTCGAAGAACGTGCAGTCGTGGATCGTCACGGCGCACGGCACCGGGGCGCGGGCCGGCATCGTGTAGTGGGGCCCGTGATGGACCCGTGGTCCGACCGCACGCAGCACCGAGGCCAGCCCGAGCTGCTCGAAGGCGAGGCGGCCCGGGCGTGAGGCGGGCACCGCGGCCCGCACCGCCGTACCCCCGGCCAGAGCCGCCCAGCGGTCCTCGTCGCCGCGGCGCGCGATCAGGGTGAGGTCGACGTCATGGCGCGCGGACAGTCCGGCGGCGAGCGCCATGGTGTAGTAGCCGGCGCCGCCGGGGCGGGACGGGACGGCCGAGACGTCGAGCGTGAGTGCGAGGGGACCGCTCACCGCAGGGATCTCCACAACTCCGTGTGGGCGCGGGCGGTGGCGTCCCAGGTCCGCAGGCGGGCGTGTTCGGCTCCGCGCACCGTGAGGTCGGCCCGGAGCGCGTCGTCGGTGAGGACCGCGGCCAGGCCGGCGGCGATGTCGTCGACGTCGAGCGGGTCGACGATGCGAGCCGGGGCCGGCCCCGGCTCGCCCAGGTCGTGCACGCTGGGAACCTCGTCCGCAACCAGCGTCGGCGTGCCCTCCCGCATGGCCTCGAGGGGCGGCAACCCGTAGCCCTCGGTCAGCGGCACGTAGGCGAAGGCCCGGGCGCGCCGGTAGAGCTCGGCCAGCACGGGGGCCGGGAGAGCGCCCGTGAAGACGATGCCGTCGGTGGCGCGCCGCGTCGAGGGCTCGGGCCCCCATCCCGCCGGGCCCACGATGACGAGGCGCCACGGCTCGGGCAGCGACGGGCGCACCCGGCGGTACGCACGCACGAGGCGATCGATGTTCTTGCGGGGTTCGAGCGTGCCGACGGTCAGGAGGAATTCGCCCGACACCCCGACGCGGGCCAGCAGTGCGTCGGTGGCGGCCGGGTCCGGGTCGGGCAGGTGGTCCGCGCCGCCGGGCACGATCGTGATCCGGGCCGCCTCGACGCCGGAGGCGGCCACGTCCGCGGCGACGAGCCGGGACGGTACGACGATGTGCGCGTTGCGGTCGCGGGCGCGGAGCAGGGCGGACTCGTGCCAGCGGCGCCCGCGCCGGGTCGTCGCTTCGGGATGGCGGCGCCAGGCCACGTCGTGGACGGTGACGACCAGGCGGCTCCGGCTCGATCGCCGCAGGGCCGGTGCCGCCATGGAGATGGAGTGCACGATGTCGAACCCCTCGGGCGCGCGTCGCAGGCCATGGTCCCAGGCGCGGCGTCAGGAGAGGGCCCGGCAGTCGCGAGGCCCGCACCGGCAGGCCGAAGCCCGACAGCGGGTCTTCCGCCGGCTGACGGCGGCGCCCCGGTGCCCGGCTGGCCAGGAGGGTGAGGGTGACCGGGTCGCCCTCCCGGGCGGCCAGCCCGCCGAGGAGGCCGCGCGCGTACGCTCCGATGCCGCCCGACACCTGCCGGCGGAGTTGCTCCACCGCCAAGAGCACCGAGGAGGACGGGATCTCAGGCACTGGCACCGTCTGCGGCGGCGCGGTAGAGCTCCTCGAGGCCCGCGCCGCAACGATCCCACGAGAACCGGGCCGACCAGGCGACGCCCGCAGCGTGCAGCGTGCGGCGCAGCGAGTCGTCCGCGAGGGAGGCGTCGAGTGCGGCCACGAGCCCGTCGTGGTCCCCCGCATCCACCATGAGCGCGGCGTCGCCGAGGACCTCGGGCAGCGAGCCCGCACGCGTGGCCACCACGGGCACGCCGGCCCTCATGGCTTGGAGCGGCGGGAACCCGAACCCCTCGTAGAGCGACGGGTAGGCGAGCACGGTGGCCCCGGCCAGCAGGGCGGCCAACGCGGGCTGCTCGACCCACCCCGTCCGCACGATCCTGCTGCGGGCGGGGGACGCGGCGATGGCGGACGCGAGCCTCTCTTCGTCCCAGCCGGGCGGCCCGGCGAGCACGAGGGAGACGTCGCCGTGGCGGAGCGCCACTTCACCGAAGGCACGTACCAGCCCCGGGAGGTCCTTGCGCGGCTCGGCCGTCCCGACGGCCAGGCAATAGCGGCCGGTCCCCGGCGGCAGCAGCCGGGCCCGCTGCGCGGCCCGGTCGGCCTCCGTGAGGGTCGGCAACTCGGGGATGCCCGGGCTCACCACACGGACGCGGGCGGGATCGGCCCCGAACGCCTCGACGACCTCGCCCCCGACGAAGGCCGAATCAGCGTGGACCCAGGCGCCCCGTGCGAGGGCACGGCGGATCAGCCCCGGGTAGGCCAACGTCGCCTCGTCGCAGAGCTCCGGGTGATGGAGGGGGGTGAGGTCGTGGACCGAGACGATCGCCGCCGCACGGCGCGTCGGCGGCACGACGAAGTTCGTCCCGTGCACGACGTCGCAGGCGCCGACGAACCATTCCAACGGTGGCGTGTCGCCACGGCCCCACAGGGCGTGGAGGGGGCGAGCCGGCATGGGCCGCTGGCGCACCGTCACCCCTCCGGGCACGAGGGCCCGGATCAGGCCACGCCGCCGCCAGCTGACCGCATAGGCCCGAACGTCGACCCCTGGGCGCGACCCCAGCGCCGCCAGTGCGCCGTGGCAGAAGGCTCCGATGCCGGTGGGAAGTCCGAGCAACGGTGTCGCATCGAGCGCGACGCGCACGCGGGCGCCCGCTGCGACTCGGGACGTGGCAACGCCGTTCAGGTCGTGATCGCCCCGTCGATGGAGAGGATCGCCCCGGTGACGTAGTCCGCCTCGTGCGAGCCGAGGTAGGCGAAAGCGCCGGCGATCTCATGCGGGTAGGCGAAGCCGATCGGTGTCATGAGCCTCTCAATCAGCTTCCAGTCGGCGTCCGCCGGTGGGCCGAAGTTGTGGATGATCGGGGTGTCCACACCACCGGGGGCCACGCCGTTGACGCGGACGCCACGCGCCATGTACTCCACGGCGAGCGCCATGGTGAGGAGGCGCACGCCCCCCTTGGACGCGCAGTAGGCGGCCGAGTAGGGCTGGCCCTTCATGCCGGCCGTCGACACGGTGTTGACGATCGCTCCGCCGTGCTCGATCATGCCGGGCAGCACGGCGCGGCACATCAGGAACGTCCCGGTCAGGTTGACGGCGATGATCTTGTCCCACCCGCTCAGGGACTGCTCCGGCGTGTGGGCGAACCCGCCGACGCCCGCGATGTTGCACAGGTTGGTGATGTGGCCCAGCTCCTCACGAGCCTGCGAGACGGCTCCGGCGACGGCATCCTCGGCGGTCACGTCGCACTCGAGCGCGATGGCCCGGCCGCCGGCGTCGGCGGCCTCCCGGTTGATCTCGACCGCCACGGCCTCGATGGCGTCCACGACGAGATCGAGACAGGCCACCGCGGCGCCCTCGGCCGCGAGGCGGCGCGCCGTGGCCCGCCCGATGCCCGATCCGGCCCCGGTGACCACGGCCACCCGTCCGGCATAGCGGCCGGGCGAGATCGACTCCGGGGCGGTCCCGCGGGTGGGGTCCGACTCCCCGACTCTCGTGGTGGGGCTCATGCACGCTCCTTCTCGTCTGCCTTTCCGATGGGGCCACTGCCTAGCACCCCCGGGGCGGAGCCACGATTCCGCTCCCGCTGGGAGCGCCGCTCCTCGGCTCCCTGCGCGGCCAGGGCGGCGAGCCGGCCCGTGTCCACCTTCATCATCGGGGTCAATGGCAGCTCGTCGACCACCACGAGCGCGTCGGGGGCCTTGTAGTCGGACAGCCTTTCGGCGCAGTACGTCCGCAGACCGTGCAGCTCGGGTGCCGCGCCCTCCTCGGGCACGACGACGGCCACACCGATCTCACCGAGCACGTCATCGGGCACGCCGACGACGGCGGCCCTCGCCACGGCGGGGTGGGAGGACAGGACCTCCTCGACCTCGGCCGGGTAGACGTTGTAGCCGCCACGGATGTAGCGCTCGTGGGCGCGGCCGGACAGCTGGAGGTTTCCCTCGGGCGTCAGGAGCCCGAAGTCTCCGGTGGTCAGCCAGCCGTCGCTGTCGAGGACGGCTGCGGTAGCCGTCGTGTCGATGAGCTCCCGCGCGGTGTGCCCCCGCCCCGGGCCGCTGCCCCAGTAGCCGCGCATCACGGCCGCGGAACGCAGCAGGACGCGGCCGACGGCACCGGCGGGAACCGGCTGCCCGTCGTCGTCGACGATGGCCAGCTCGACCCCCGGCACGGGCCGTCCCACGGTGGTCGCCACCGCGTCGTCGGACGAGGCCAGTGTCGTCCCGGTGCCCAGCGAGGCCTCGGTCGAGGTGTAGCGCACGACGACGGGGACGCCGAAACGGTCACCGACCTCGCCCACCATGGACGCAGTCATGCGCGCCGCGCCCGTCCCCGCAATCCGCAGCGCGCGCAGGTCCGCCCGTTCGAGCTCTGCGCTGGCGAGCATCAGGGCCCACTGGGTCGGCACGCCCTGGGCCACGGTGATCCCCTCCTCGGCCAGGATCCGGACGGCATCGTCGGCCCGCCACGGTGTCGGCGTGATGACGGTGGTGACGGCGTTGGCGATCTCGTCCCAGGCCCGGGTCATGTACCCCACGTGTGCGAACGGCAGCGGAGAGAGCCGGCGGTCCCCCGGCTCGCTGAGCACATCGGTGCCGCGGGCCACCGCGGCCAGGTTGGCGTGGTCGAAGACCGCCCCCTTGGGCTGCCCCGTCGTCCCGCTGGTCCAGACGACCGCCACCGGGTCGTCGGGCGCGAGCACGGGCCACGCCTGCGGTGGCTCGGCGGCCCACCACGACCGGATCTCCGCCCGTTCCACGACCGCTCCCGTCCCCGTTTCGAGGAGCGCCGCCGCGTCACGGTCGACCACCACCAGCACGGGGGCCGCCCGCGTCATGATGGAGGCCACTTCGGCGCCGCCCAGGCGCGGATTGATCCCCGAGGTGATGGCACCGAGGCGGAGCAGCGCGGCGTAGAGCACCGCATAGTCGATGCACGAGGGCAGCAGGAGGCACACGACGTCGCCCTTGGCCACCCCGCGGTGGGCCAGCTCGCCCGCCACGCCGTCGGCGGCCCGGTCCCATTCGGCGAAGGTGAGGGAACGGCGCGGCGACGACCCGGCCGGCTCGACGTAGGCCTCCACGCCACCGTTGACCCGGGCCGCCTCCCGCAGGACCGACACCACCGTCGCGTGCCGGTCCGAGTGGATGCGCTCAGCCATGGCGGGCGGCGATGGTACCAGGGCCTGCCGGCAGGGCCACCGCCCCGGCGCTCCTATGCTCGCATCGTGCTGGTGGCCCTGTGCGGCGGCGTCGGGGCCGCTCGGATGCTCTCCGGGCTCGTGCACGTGGTGCCACCGGCCGACATCACGGCCATCGTCAACGTGGGGGACGACACGGTCCTCCACGGCCTGCACATCAGCCCCGACCTCGACACCGTCACCTACATGCTCGCCGGCATGGACAACCGGGAAACCGGATGGGGCGTCGCCGGCGAGAGCTGGACGGTCATGGACGAGCTGGCCCGCCTCGGGGGTGAGCACTGGTTCCGGCTCGGTGACCGCGACCTGGCGACGCACCTGTACCGGACGGGACGACTGCAGGCCGGCGAGCCCCTGAGCTCGGTGACCGCCGCGCTCTGCCGCAGTCGCGGCGTGGCGGTGCGGCTGCTGCCGGTGACCGATGACCCCCTTCGCACCCGGGTCACCCTGGCCGAGGACACCGAGCTCGGCCCGGCGGGGACCGAGGTGGGCTTCCAGGACTACTTCGTCCGTCTCGGCCACGACGTGGCGGTCCGGGGCGTCCGTTTCGAGGGGGGGACCGCCGCCCGGCCCGCGCCCGGGGTGATGAAGGCCCTCGAGGAGGCGGACACGATCGTCGTCTGCCCGTCCAATCCGGTCGTCTCCATCGGTCCGTTGCTCGCCGTGCCCGGTGTGCGCGAGATGCTGGTCACCCGCCGGGAGCAGGTCGTGGCGGTGTCGCCGATCGTGGCCGGCGCCGCCCTCAAGGGGCCCGCCGACCGGCTCATGGCCGAGCTCGGGACCGAGGCATCGGTGGTCGGCGTGGCCAAGTTGTATGCGCCCTGGGCCGCCACGCTCGTCGTGGACACGGCCGACGCGGCGCGAGCCGCCGACGTGGAGGCCGAGGGGGTCCGTTGCATCGTCACCCCCACCGTGATGAGCTCGCCCGGGCGGGCGGCCGATCTGGCCCGGGCGGTGGTCGATGCCGGACGTTGAAGGTGTGCAGGTCCTCCCCGTGACGGGCATCGGGGAGGTCGAACCGGGCGCCGACCTGGCCATGCTCATCACCGAGGCGGTCACGGCGGGCAGCCACGGCGGGCTCGCGCTGCGCGGCGGTGACGTGGTGGTGGTCACGCAGAAGATCGTGTCGAAGGCCGAAGGGAAGTTGGTCGCCGTCGATCATGGCGACCCCGAGGCGAAGCTCGCGCTGGTGAGCGATGAGTCGGTGCGCGTCCTGCGACGGCGCGGTGAGCTCGTGATCAGCGAGACACGGCACGGCTTCGTGTGCGCCAATGCCGGGGTCGACCTGTCCAACGTGGCGGACGGCACGGCCGCGCTCCTTCCCGACGACGCCGACCGCTCGGCACGGCGGATCCGGGCCGGGCTGCGCAACGCGCTCCGTGTCGAGGTGGGGGTCATCGTGTCCGACACGTTCGGAAGGCCCTGGCGGCGTGGTGTCACCGACGTGGCCATCGGGTGCGCCGGCGTGGCGGCCGTCGTCGACCTGCGGGGCACGCTCGACGCAGGCGGCCGCGAACTGGTCGCCACCGAGGTCTGCGTCGCCGACGAGATCGCCTCGGCCGCCGAGCTCGTCATGGGCAAGGACCGTGGCGTCCCCGTCGCCGTCGTGCGCGGGGTGCCCGCGGCCTGGTTGCGCCCCGCCTCGGTGCGGGCTGAGGTCGTCCGTCCGCCCGACGAGGACCTCTTCCGCTGATCCCTCTCAGCCGAGGCGCCTGCCCACGAACTCGAGCACGGCGCGTGCCCCGTCGGCCAGCTCGGTCCAGGGCCGCCACCCGAGCTGGATCGCCGCCCGCTCGATGTCGAGGCTCGATCGCAACAGCTCCCCGGGTCGGAGCGGCGCCGTGACCGGGCTCACCTCTGTGCCCGCCTGCGCCGCCATGGTGGCGAGCAGCTCGTTGACCGACGTTTCACGACCGGTGCCCACGTTGCACACGAGGCCGCCGCCGCGGGTGGCGGCGCGGACGAAGGCGTCCACCACGTCGTCGACGTAGACGAAGTCCCGAGTCTGCTCCCCGTCGCCGAAGACGGTGACGGGCTGTCCCCGGAGGATGCGCTCGGCGAAGATGGCGACGACTCCCGCCTCCCCGTGGGGATCCTGGCGCGGGCCGTAGACGTTGGCCAGGGCGAGCGCGCAGAACTCGAGCGCATGCAGCTCCCGGTAGGCCACCAGGTAGTCGATGACGGACTTCTTGGCCACCCCGTACGGGGACAGGGGTTGCTGCGGGTGGGACTCGCGCACCGGGAGGTTCTCCGGGGTGGGTTCCCCGTAGAGCGTGCCCCCGCTGGCGGCGAACACCACGCGCTCCGTCTCGGCCTGGCGGGCCCCCTCGAGCACGTTGAGCGAGCCGACGATGTTGACCATGGCGTCGAAGACCGGCCGGGCCACGGAGACCCGCACGTCGGCCTGGGCCGCCAGGTGGAACACGAGCTCGGGGCGCCGGCGGGCCATGAGCTCGACCACCGCGGGCGCCGTGATGTCGAGATGGTGGATGGTGAGCGAACGTCCCGCGCTCCCCCGGGCCTCCGCCAGGTTCGACAGGGAGCCGGTCGAGAAGTCGTCGACCACGTCCACCTCGTGCCCCTCGACGAGCAAACGGTCGACCAGGTTCGAACCGATGAACCCGGCCCCTCCTGTCACCATCGTGCGCATGGGACTTCTCTACCCCGAGATCCGCTCGCCGTCGACCAGCGTTCCCGAGGACACGACTGCGTCGGCGCCGAGCACGGAGACCGGCCGCACGTCGGCCCGCTGCCCGACGATGGAGCGGGGGCCCATGGCGGAGCCGGACACCTTGGCGTCCGCCGCCACGTGGCAGCCCGCCATCAGCACGGAGTCGGCGACCACGGCGCCCGCCGAGACCACGCACCCGGGACCCAGGATGCTCCGCTCGACCCGGGAGCCGGTCTCCAGCACGCAGCCTGCGAAGACGACCGCAGGACCCACCACCTCCCCGTCGATCTCGCTCTCACCTTCCATCAGGATCCCGTGGCGTTCCACGAGCCCGGGTGCCACGAGTGGGCCGCGCCTCCCGTTGACGTAGTCGAAGTTGGCCTCCAGGTAGGCGGAGGGGGTGCCCGTGTCGAGCCAGTAGCGGTCGTCGGAACGGGCGAACAGGCCCCGGTCCCGCACCATGGCGGGGAACGTTTCACGCTCGATCGAGACCCGGCCGCCCTCGGGGATCCGTTCGAGGACCGAGGCCTCGAGCACGTAGGTCCCCGCGTTGATCTGATTGGTCGGCGCCTCGTTGCGGGACGGCTTCTCCACGAATGCCGTGACCCGCCCGTCGGCGTCGGTGGGCACAACGCCGAAAGCCGACGGGTCGGCGACCGGGTGGAGGGCGATCGTGCCTTCGGCACCCCGCTCCCGGTGGAAGGCCACGAGGCTCGTCAGGTCGAGGTCGGTGAGGACGTCGCCGTTGACCACCACGAAGGTCTCGTCGATGCCGGCGAATGTGGCGGCGAAGCGAACAGCACCGGCCGTGTCGAGCGGCTCGGGCTCGACGGCATAGGTCAGCCCGACCCCCGCGGCGCGCCCGTCGGGGTAGGCCTCCAAGAAGGCGTCGGGCAGGTAGCCGAGCGAAAGGACGGCCTCGTCGACGCCGTGCAGGGCGAGCTGGCCGAGCACACGCTCGATCATCGGGACCCCGACGATGGGCAGCATCTGCTTCGGGGTCACGAGCGTCAGGGGCCGCAACCTCGTCCCCTCGCCCCCGACGAGGACGACCGCCTTCATTACTTCGTCGTCGTGGTTGACGAAGGCTTGGTCGTGCTTGTGGCCGGGACCTTGGTCGTGCTGGTGGCCGGGACCGTGGTCGTGCTGGTGGCCGGGACCGTGGTCGTGCTGGTGGCCGGGACCGTGGTCGTGCTCAGGGCCGGGACCGTGGTCGTCGCGCCCGGCGCCGACGTCGTCGTGGTGGCGACGGGCTGGCTCCCCGCCAGCACCTGCAGCAGGGCGGTGATGGTGGACGCAGGCGGCTTCGGCAGAGGCTGGTTGGCCGGCCCGAAGCCGACCGTGATGAGCTGGCGGTTCAGCAGCTTGAGGCTGGCCGGCTTGACCGTCGTCAGGCCGCCGGCCTGTTCCAGCTGACCGTTCTTCCCCGTCTTGGTCGACAGCACCCATGTGCGCGCCTGGACCTCGCCGACCTTGCCGGCATCGGGGGTCCCGACCGCGCACTTCTGCCCGTTCGAGTAGGCGGGCACCGTCGCCGAGGGGTACTTCAGCTCCGTGTTGGTCAGGGTCAGGCCCGAGTACCCCTCGGCGAACTTGCCCAACGTCGCGTTGTTGCCCGCTTCGCTCGCCGTCTTGGGGGCGATGAGCAGGACACCGCTGCCGGTCGTCGTCAGGCCGGTGGTCGCCCCGCTCGGGGAGGCCGCCAGCGCCGGCTCCGTGGTCCCGCAGATGTCGAAGGCCAGCGCGGCGTGCCACGTCGTGTTCGTGGTCGGCTCGACCACCGTCGGGGTCTGGTTGTAGTGGTACTTGGCGAGGGCGACCGATCCGATCCCGATCACGACGATGATCACGAGCGCGGCATACCAGTTGACCGGCATCTGCCCGCGATAGGTCGCACCACCGCCCGTTGAGGCGGCGCGGGCTACCGATTTCCCAGAAGAGCTTCTCGCCATGGCGGGACGCAACCCTACAGCCTGGCGAGCTCCCCTTCGGCGGCAGGCGAGCCCTCCAGCAGGCCACGGTAGAGAGCAGTCGTCTTCGGGTGGAGGCACTCGAGTCGGTCGTCGCCACCCCCGACCACCCTCCTCGGCCCCGCCGTCGGACCTGGGGGATCACCCGCCAGAATCAGCAATTCGGCCATCGTCGAACGCACCCCGACGCGCCCGTCCTCCGACGCCGTTGCGCGCAGCAACGAGCGGTAGAGGCGCTCGTCGTACGGGCTCACCCGCAGCGCCTGGCGGACGACCCAGGCGGCCTCGCTGCCGTCGCCGCGCCCCGTCAACTCCTCGGCACACCGCAGCGCGGTGCCGACCACCAAGGACTCGATGCGGGACCGGGTGCCGTCGAACACGGCCCAGTCGGACCTGCGGAGGCCGTCGAAGAGCGGGCCACGGACGAGGTGCATGGCGTCGACGCGCCGGTGGATGTCGTCGGAGCCTGCGAGGGCCGCAAAGCGCTCGACGTCGGTCGTCACCGAATCGTGCAGGCGGAGGTGGACGCCGCGCGGCAGGTGGGGCGCGCCGTCCGGGGCCTGGCCCAGCGCGCGGCGGGCGTCCGAAGCGGTCGAGTGCATCGTGGGGAGGGCGACGGCGCGGTCGGGCCAGATGGCGAGCGCCCACTCGGCGTGACGCACGCCGTGCCGGTGCAGCGCGAGGTAGGCGATGAGGTCGAGTGCCGCCGAACGGTGGAACGGCCCCGCCGCACCGCGGACGACGACCGGTCCGAGGACTGCGACTTCGACACCGTCGGGCGGCACCACGGGGAACGGTCGGAACCCCGAGGCCAGTTGTCATAACCGTGGTCCACCAAACGGGGTCAAGGCCTGAGCGTGGGGGCGGAGGGATTCGAACCCTCACTGGGGACGGTTTAAGCGCCCTGCCTCTGCCAGTTGGGCTACGCCCCCGGTGCACCATTCTTGACCGAAGCGCCGGGTGTGACGGGGACCGCTCAGCCGGGCACGCCCGAGACGAGGGGGCGGTGGCGGTCGAGGATCGACAGCTCGGCATCACGTGGCGCCCGTACCAGGGCGGTCCGGGCGCCGAAGGTCATGGTGGCGCGACCGGCCGGGTCCCAGGGGAGCCACTCGTCGATGCCGTCGTGCGTGGGGCTCCCGCTGGCTGCGAAGGCCAGCCAGGCCCGCTGCATCTGCTCGGACAGCGCCAGCACGGCCGGTCCCCCGCCGGTGAAGAGCTGCACGACCGGCAGGTGCACCGCACCGAAGACGAAGGGCAGCTCGAGCGTGTGGCACGAGCCGAGCATCCCGCCGAATGCCGGCGACTCCCACTCGAACAGATAGACGAAGGCGCGCCCGCCGCGGGCGCCGTGCGCGGCAGCCAGCTGGAGGCTCGGCCAGCGGAAGACGACGTCGGTCCCCACTGCGACCCAGATGTCACGGGGGTCCACCGCTTCCCCCCGGGTGGACCGGGCCGCCCGGTAGGCGTCGATCACCTCCCCGGGCGGCGCGTCGGGAACGGCATTGGCGACCCAGCGCTGCACGCCGGCTTCGTCGAGCTCGAGCAGGGCCGGATTACCGAGACCGAACAGGGTCAGCTCGTCCCGGTTCGTGCCGATCAGCAGATCGATCCCGCTCGCCGATCCGTTGGCCACCGCGGCGAGCGGGTTCTCCGGCAGGAGGACGCCGTCGACGACAGGGAGGTAGGGCAACGGGATCATCCCCGGGTCCGGGCGACGCCTGGCGATCTCCTCGGTGGCGGCGACCAGCTCGGTGGCCGGCACCGCCTGCAACGCGTCCCTCGTGCACGAAGCGAGACCCAGGACGGACACCAAGCGCTCCGCCGAGCGCTCGGCCTCCTCGATGCTGTGCACGTGCACCCCACCGCTCTGCACCACGGCACGGTGAAACAGCCCGGAGGCGGCGGGGGTCCCGAGCAGCAGTGCGACGCTGAAGGCTCCCGCCGACTCACCGAAGATCGTGACGTTGCCCGCATCGCCACCGAAGACGGCGATGTTGTCGCGCACCCAGGCCAGGGCGGCAAGTTGGTCGTGAATACCCCAATTGCCGACGAGGCCGTCCGGCCCGGCAAAGGTCGCGGTGACCGAGAAAGCCCAGGGCGCCGAGCCGGTAATTGATGGTCACCACCACGGCATCACCGTTGCGCACGAGGTTGCCGCCCCGGTAGAGGAAGACCGACCCGCTGCCCGAGGTGAAACCTCCCCCGTGGACGAACACCATCACGGGCCTGCCGCGGCCGGGCTCGCGAGTCGGCGACTCGGGAAGCTCCGGGGTCCAGACGTTCAGCGAGAGGCAATCCTCGCTGTGTGGTTCCGACGTCTCGGGGTCGGAGGGGCTCGTGATGCCCGGGACGGCGGGCGACTGCGGGGCGATGGGTCCGAATGTCGACGCGTCGCGGATCTCTTCCCACGACTCGGGTGCCTGCGGTGGTCGCCACCGCAGTTCGCCGACGGGGGCCTTCGCATAGGGGATGCCCGAGAACGACCAGAGGTCCCCACGCCAGACGCCCCTGAGCCGACCCTGGGCGACCGACACGACTCCCTTCATGGACGGCACCCTATGGACGGTGACCCACAGGGTCAATCGTGACCGGTTCGAGGTCTCGAACCCGACTGCAGTGATCGGCACGCGAACTCGGGCTGCAACCCGAACGAAACGATGGGGTGCCATTTCTGCAACCGCCCACCCGTTACGCTTTGCCACGTGGGTGCAGTGAATTGTCGGGGCACTGTCCGCAGGCGGACCCAATCCCTCCGGGCGGCGATGGCCGCCGGGCTGTTCGGCGCGCTGCTCTCGACCGCTGCGGCTGCAGCTGCCGGCGCAACCACCTCGACCACCCTCCCCGGACCGGCGCCGAACCAGGCCCAGATCAACGCGACGCAATCGCAGGTGAGCCAGATCGAGGCCACGCTGACCCAAGAGGAGCAGCAGACGTCGATCCTCGACGACAAGTACAACACCGCGGTCCAGGATCTCCAGACCGCGCAGAGCACGTTGCAGTCGCTGGCGGCGAGCCTCAGCCATGCGCGGTCCGCGGTCGACGCCGACAAGCGGCTCGTCGCGACCGACGCCGTCGCGGCGTACGTCCACGGCACGCCCGAGAGCGGCTTCGCCTCTTACTTCTCCACCTCGGCCACGCTCAACGAGGCGCGCAACCAGTACACGAACCAGATCGTCGGCAACCTCACCAAGGACGAGACCGCGCTACAACGCTCGGAGACCCGCCTCGCCGCGCAGGAGGTCCAGCAGCAGAGCGTGGCCGCGCAGGCGCAGGCCGCGGCCATGCAGGCCAAGTCACTGGCACAGGCGAACCAGCAGGAGGCGGCCGCGACCAAGGCAACCCTGAGCCAGGTGCAGGGCCAGCTCGGCCAGGAAGTCGCGCAGGCGGCGATCGCAGAGGCGCGCCAGGAGGCCGCCGCCGCCGCCACGGCGGCGAGCCAGCGGCAGCAGCAGGAGGCCGCGGCGGCGGCGCAGGCGGCCGCGACCGTCGCCGGCGCAGTCGGCGGATCCGCGAGCGGCGCCGCGGCGACCAACGCCGCCAACCAGGCGTCGGGCAGCACCGGACCGGTGGGCGGGTCCTCGACGGGTGGCGCGGGGGGCACGGCCGCGGTGCAGGCCGCGGTCTCGCAGCTGGGCGTGCCCTACGTCTTCGGCGGTGAGCAGCCCGGCGTCGGCTTCGACTGTTCCGGCCTGGTGCAGTGGGCCTGGGGCCAGGCCGGAGTCTCCATCCCCCGCACGACCGAGACGGAGTGGCCGGCCCTGCCCCATGTGTCGCTCGATGCGCTCCAACCCGGTGACCTGCTCTTCTATTACAACCTCGACGGTGACAACCAGGTCGACCATGTCGTGATGTACACCGGGTCGGGTCCGTACGGCACTGACACGGTCATTCAGGCGCCGTTCACCGGGTCCACCGTGTCCTACTCACCGATCTTCACGGAGGGATTGATCGGGGCGGCGCGCCCCTGACGTCACCGCGCCCGTGACCTGGGGGGATGGTCGTGGACCCGGGCCGTCGCCGAGGCGGGCCCGGGCCAGGACGTCGCCACCCGGTTGATCGGTACGATGGCCCGATGGCCAGCGGGCGCCCTGTGGTCGGCGAGAAGAACCGCTCGACGGCGATCGTGCCGATACGCCTCCCTTCCGAGGACGACGACGTCCAGGAGGATCCCCGGTTGTCCGACGTCGACGAATGGGGTCGGTCGGAGCGCACGCGGGCACTGGCCCGCGCGCTCTACGAGCCCATCTACTCGAAATGGTTCCGTGCCGAGTGGGATGGTCTCGAGAAGATCCCCACCGACGGCGGGGCCCTCCTCGTCGCCAACCACGCGGGGGCGATCCCCTCCGACGCACCCGTCATCATGCACGGCATCGAGAAGGAGCTGGAGCGGCCCGTCTACGGTCTGGCCGACTACTTCTTCCGGACGGTGCCCGTCGTCGGCACTCTCTGGGCGCGTGCCGGCGGGGTCTCCGCCCGACCGGCGAACGCCTACCGCCTGTTGAAGGAGCAGAGGCAGCTCGCACTCGTCTTCCCCGAGGGGACCAAGGGCCCCTCGAAGTCCTTCACCGACCGCTACCAGCTGCGCCGCTTCGGGCGCGGCGGCTTCGTCGAGATCGCCATGCGCGCCGGGGTGCCCGTCATCCCCATCGCCGTCGTCGGCTCGGAGGAGGCCATGCCCGTGCTCCTTCGTCTGCCCACGTTGGCGAAGGCTCTCGGCGTCCCGTACTTCCCGATCACGGCCAACGTGCTGGCGTTCGGTCCGCTCGGCGTCGTGGCCCCCTTCCCTGCCAAGTTCAAGCTGCGGGTGCTCGACCCGGTGCGCTTCGACGTGCCCGCAGACCAGGACCGGTACTCGAAGAGCCGGATCATGGAGGAGTCCGAGCTCATCCGCTCACAACTCCAAGAGGCCGTCTACGACATGCTGCGCGACCGGCGCAGCGTCTGGTTCGGGTGAGCCGGGCATGAGCCGGCGCGTCCTCGTCACCGGTGCGGACACGTTCTGGGGTGGCCGGATGATTCAGGCCCTCGAGACCGACCCGAGCATGGATGTGATCCTGGGCATGGGGGCCCGTGCGCCCACGGTGCCTTTCGAGCGGGCCGAATTCGTCCGGGCGGACCAGACCTACTCCATTCTGAACCGCATCGTGAAGGCGACGCAGGTCGACACCATCCTGCACACGTTCATGATCACGAACTCGGCGACGGTGCCGAAACGGGCCATGCACGAGATCAACGTCATCGGGACGATGAACCTGCTGGCGGCGGCGGGTGCCGCGGGCTCGTCGGTGCGCCACGTCGTGGTGAAGTCGTCGACGTTGGTCTACGGATCTGCAGCGAGCGACCCCAACACGTTCCACGAGGACACACCGCGGACGAGCCCGGTGAAGAACAGCGTGGAACGGGCCCTGGTCGAGGCCGAGGGCTTGGTCCGGGACTTCTCGGAGGACAATCCGGCGACGAGGGTGACCGTCCTCCGCTTTGCCAACGTCCTCGGTACGCACCTCACCACGCCGATCAGCCGCAACCTCTCGCGGCCGTTGTGCCCGGCGATCTTCGGCTTCGACCCGCTGCTGCAATTCGTCGAGGAGGACGATGTCGTGCGTGCGCTCCTGCACGTCACCCGGGGCAGCATCCCCGGCCTGTACAACGTGGCGGCCGATGGTCGGCTGCCGTGGAGCGAGGTGGCCAACATCTGCGCGACCCGGCTGATCCCCCTCTCGCCGTACAGCCCCTTGAAGCTGCGCCCCGTCGCGCGGCTGTTCGATCTGCCCGAGGAGCTCGTGGACCTGCTGCGCTACGGGCGGGGTGTGGACACCCGGCGTCTCACCGCCACAGGCTTCGCCTACAACGCGACGAGCGCGGAGCGGTGCGCAGCTTCATCCGGGCTGTGCGGTTGCGCCGGCAGTCGGGGCGCACGCCCATGTCGTACACGTACGAGCACGATGTCGAGCAATTCTTCCGCCACTCGCCGTCCGTCATGGGCGCGGGCGACAGCTGAGGATCAGTCGAGCCACTCCGCCGCGAGGTTCGGCTCCCGAGTCGCCCACTCCTCGGCCGTGATCGCATAGCGCACGTGGTCCTCCCAGACGCCGTCGATCTCGAGGAAGCGCAGCGCCACCCCTTCCTCCCGGATGCCGAGCTTCTCGACTACCCGGCGACTGGCGACGTTCCTCGGGATGATGGAGATCTCGACGCGATGCAGCGAGATGGCCTCGAAGGCGAAGCGCAGCGTGACCACGACCGCCTCGGGGACGAGCCCTCGCCCCGCCAGTGCCTCGTCGACCCAGTACCCGATGAACGCGCTCTGGAACGGCCCTCGTTGGATGGACGAGAGCGTCACCTCACCCGCGAAGCGCTCCCCGAGGAAGATGCCGAACCCGTACCCGGTGCCCAGATGACGCTCGCGTTCGCGGATACCGCACCGGGCGGCGAAACTGGGGCGGTCCTCGGACGGGACCGGCGCACCCTTGGGCCGGGGCTCCCAGCGGAGCAACCAGTCCGCACAGCGGGTGCGCACCTCGCGCCAAGCGGGAAAGTCGTCCTCGGTCAGCGATCGCAGAAGCACGCGCTTGCCGCGGAGTTCGAGCGGTGCGTGGCGTACCGCCCTGGCCGCGCTCATCGCCCGAGCACCTCCTTCAGGGCGCCCAGCAGCGCGAGCACGTTCCGGCGCCGGGCCGTGTGGCCCATGCAGCCGATGCGCCAGATCTGCCCGGCCAGCTGTCCGGCGCCGGCCCCGATCTCTATCCCGTAGCAGCTGAGGAGCTCCCGCCGGCAGGAGGCCTCGTCCAGCCCCGCCGGGATCCGGACCGTCGTCAGCTGCGGCAGCCGGGAGTCGCGATCGACGAGCAGCTCGAGACCGAGGCCGACGAGCCCGTCCTGGAGCAGCCGGCCGCACTCGGCGTGGCGCTGCTCGGCCGCCTCGAGGCCCTCGTCGAGCAACACCCCCAGGCCGGCGTGGAGGGCGGCCACCATGGCGACCGGCGCCGTGTGGTGGTACACCCGTCCGCCCCCGGTGCCGTCGTTGACGTAGCGGGCCAGGAGATTGAGGTCGAGGTACCAGCTCGGGGGCCGTTCGACGAGCCGATCCAGGGCCCGCGGTGACACGGTCAGCGGTGCGAGTCCGGGCGGGACTCCCAGGCACTTCTGCGTGCCGCTGTAGGCGATGTCCACCGACCACTGGTCGACCGCTACCGGGATCCCCCCGAGGGACGTCACCATGTCCACCAGCAGCAGCGCATCGCCCTTGCCCGTTCCGAGCGGCCCGATGTCGTTGCGGACCCCCGTCGAGGTCTCGGCGTGCACCACCGCAATGATCGACGGCGCCGGATGGGCCGACAGGAGCCGGTGCGGGTCGATCGGCTCGCCCCACGGGGCGTCGACGCGGACGACGTCGGCGCCGAGCCGGTCCGCCACCTCGCACATCCGCTCGCCGAAGACGCCGTTGACGCCGATGACCACCGGATCGGACGGTCGCACGAAGTTCACGAACGACGCCTCCATGCCGGCCGAACCCGTGCCGCTGACCGGCAGCGTCAGGGCGTTCGACGTTTGGAAGACCCGACGCAGGCGATCATTGGTATCGTCGAGCAGGCGCAGGAAGTCCGGATCGAGGTGTCCGAGCACGGGTCCCGCCAGCGCCATCGTGACCTCCGGGTACGGGTTCGAGGGCCCGGGACCCATGAGCAGGCGGTCGGCTATCCCCACCGGCGCATCGTGGCAGGTCGGCGCTCACCTGCGCCAACGCGCCGGTTGGCGCGTCCGGTGTCCGGTAGATTGCCAGCGTGGAACGGGTGCTCTTCGCCCCTCAGGAGCTCCCGCCGCTTCCTCCCGACGTCGCACAGGATCCCGCCGCCTATGCCGCGTGGGTACGCGCTCGCGAGGACGTTCGCCGCCGCGCCGCACCGCATGCCGGCACCGCGGTCCTTGCGCTCGTGATGCCGGTCGACGACGCGCGGTCAGGGGCGATCGGCCGCACGCTCGAAGCGCTGCACGCGCAGACGTCCGGCCGCTGGTCCCTGACCGCCGTGGCGGACGAAGGCCGCCTGCACGAGGTCGAGCGCGGCCCTGCGGGCCGCGACGCCCCGCCGGTCCCGCCGGCGCATCCGCTCCGTCGCTGCCGGCGCCGGAGCGGCGACCGGGGCCGCCGACCTCCTCCGGGCGGGCCTCGCCGCTCACCAGGGTGACAACGTGGCGCTGGTCTTCCCGGGGGACGTCTGGGCACCCGACGCGGTGGCGCTCCTGAGCGTGGCCCTCACGCCGACGGGAGTCGTCTACGCGGACGAGGACCGGCTGGGGCCCGACGGCAACCATGCTGCGCCGCGCCTCAAGCCCGAATTCTCGCCCGAGTTCCTCCTCTCTTCTTCGTACATCGGACGTCCCCTCGCGATCGGCGCCGGCCTCACCGGCGCGCTCGCGCAGGTCGACGCGCCCGGTCTCGCTGCTCTGGAGCACGCCTGCGCCCTCTCCGCGTGCGAGGCGGCGGCGGCGGTGACGCACGTCGCCGAGGTGCTCTGCCACCGATCGGCTGACGAGGATCCGCCCGGAGACGTTGTCCACGTGCAGACGGCGCTCAGCCGCCGGAACGAGGGGGCGTCGGTGGCGCTCGGTCCCGCGCCGGGCACGTTCCGCGTGCGGCGACCACGAGACGCCGGCGTCGCCGTCAGCATCCTGATCCCGTTCCGCGACGAGCCCCGGCTCCTGCGCACCTGTGTGGACTCCGTCACCGCGACCACCCGGGCCGAGCGCGTCGAGCTGGTGCTCATCGACAACGGGTCCACCGATCCCGAGACGATGACGCTGGTCGATCGGCTGGAGGAACGCGCCGACGTGCGGGTACTGCGGGACGCTCGGCCGTTCAACTGGGCCGGCCTCAACAACGCCGGCGCGGGCGTGGCCGGGGGCGACGTGCTCGTGTTCTTGAACAACGACATCGAAGCCCTCCGCCCGGGCTGGCTGTCCGCACTGTGCGCGCAGGCACAGCGCGCCGACGTCGGAGCGGTCGGGGCGCGCCTCCTGTACCCCGATCGTCGACTGCAGCACTGCGGCCTGGTGGTCGGCCTGACCGGTGCGGCCGGCCACCCGCTCGCCGGATTGCCCGAGGACGCCACGGGCTACCTGCACATGGCCGTCCTGGCGCGCGAGTGCTCGGCGGTCACCGGCGCGTGCCTCGCCACCCGCCGGGACGTGTTCGACCGGCTGGGCGGCTTCGACGAGACACTCGGGGTCGACCTCAACGACGTCGACTTCTGTCTGCGCGCCGGCGCCGAGGGCCTGCGGACGCTCTACGAGCCCGCGGCGGAGCTGGTCCACCACGAGTCGCCGAGCCGGGGAACCGCCGGCGGGGTGGGCGACATCGTGCACTTCGTCGACCGCTGGAAGGATTACATTACCGAAGGGGATCGCTACTTCAACCCACATCTCACTCGCGCCGACCCCTCGTGCGGACTGGCGGGAGCTGAGGAAGAGGACGCCTGGAAACGATGGTATTCGACCCTCACCATGCAGTAGCCGGCGACCCGGAAGAGCCGCCTCGCACGCTGCGTCAACCCGCCGACCCGCCGCCGCCGCCCGGGCACGTGCGCGACACCGACGCGCTGCAGTCGTTCTTCCGGCTGTGGGAGAGCCGGCGCGCCACCGGGACGTCGCCGTCGCCGGGGCGGGCCGTCCGCGCCTGGGTGGGGCGGATCTCGGGGCGATCGAACCGTCACCTGCTCGTCGCGCTGGCACAGGCCACCGAGTCCATCGCGGCGCAGTGCGACCTGCTGGCCGACCGTCTGGCCGCACACGAGACCGTCACCGCCGACGTCACCGGGGCCTTCGGGGAGGAGCTCACGCGGCTGCGAGCCGAGGTGCTGCACCTGCAACGACTCGTGTCGCTGCGCGACACGCTGCATGACTGAGAGCCGGACGGTCGTCGTCGCCGGGCACTGGCACGAGCCGCGGTCCGAGCTGACCTTCGTCACGCGCGCCGTGGCGGGAGCGGCGTCGCGCTGTGGGCCGGTCTCGATCCTCGTGCCGGGGCCCGCCGGCCGGCGCCAGCCGGACGGCGCCTTCGACCTCCAGGGCATGGGAGAGGGTGGCCAGCTGCTGCGCGGGCCCGGCGCGGTCGCGGCGGACTGCACGGTGATCGTCGACGAGCTCACGGCCGCCATCGCCGAGCAACTGACCCGGATCGGGCCCCGGAGGGTGCTCGCCATCTCGGGGGGGATCGAAGGCTTCGGGCCGGCGTGGCGGCCGCTGCACCTCGTCCCCGTCGACGACGTGCACGCGTCGTCGACGGTCAGCGTGCACGTGCCGGTCAACCCGCTGGCCGGGCTGCACCGGCACCACGGGTTCGGGTTCACGGGCTACCAGCTCGTGCTGTCCGACGGCTCGGGAGCGAAGGACGGGCCTCCTCCGGCCGTGGCCTGGTTGAGCGGCGCCTTTCACGAGACGGACGTCGTCGTCGTGCAGGACGCCGTTGCGTCGGCGTGGAGGGGACGGGCGCTGCGGGGACGGGTGGGCGTGGACACCCGAATGGACTTGTGGCGCCTCGTCGCGCACGCCGAGGTCTGCATCGACCTCGGCCCCGGTGCCTATCTCGCCCGCGAATGCGTGGAGGCCCTGCGCTTCGGGACCCCCATCGTCGTGCCCGAGAGCTCGGGACCGGCGGCGGTGCACGCGCACGCCGGCGGCGGCTCGACCTTCGGCGACCCAGGCGAGCTCATCGGGGCCGCGGAGAAGATGCGGAGCGAGGCGAACCGGGCGGCGGCGTCCACTGCCGGTCGCCGGTACGCCGACAGCCGTTTCGGCGACCCCGGCGCGCTGGTCACCCGGATGCGGGAGTTGCTCGGACCGGGCTGACCCGCCGGCGTCTCATGCGCCGGCGGCCCGGGTCGACCACACCGACACGCCGCCCTGGGAGCGGTGCGGGCCCAGTGCCCGGTCGAAGAGTGCGGTGGCGCACGGAGCGCCGGCCGTCCCCGGCACCACCACCACGTGGCGGGCGTCCACACCCGCGCAGGACGGACCTGGTGGCCGAGGGTGTGATCTGCGGGGGCACACCGGCGACGCAGGACGACATCGCATCGCCGAGCACGGAGGGCGCCGGATTGAACGACGCGGTGCCGTGGGGCGAGACGGCGAACACCGCATAGCCCCCCGGCATGCGGAAGGTCATGTCGGACATGGCTTGCCAGAGCATGGCGGAGGAGTCGCCCGGGTTGGAGCTGGGGAACACGACCACGGTGGTGCCGACCGGCAGTGAGCGTGCGGTGCTCGTGAAGAACGACGGCACCGATGCCGCGCTCGACGGGTACGGCCACGCCGGCACCAACGGCACCAGCGCCACCACGGCGATGGCGAGGCACACGACAGCCGACCGGATGCGGCTGGCCGGCGCCAGGATCTCGTGCAGGCGGTCGAGGACCAGGGCCAACAAGAGCGCTGCGAAGAGCCAGAAGAAGAAGACGTACCGCGCCGCGGAGCCGCTGCTGAGCAGCGGCAGGTGGGCCAGGACGATGAACGGGAGCGGGACCCCCGTCCGGTGGCCGTCGACATGCAGATAGGAACCCATCGACAGCACCATGGCGGCGGCGGCCATCACCGCGGTGAAGACCGCGAAACGGTTCCGCCGGAGCACGACGACGCCCGCGACGAGCAGGACGAGGAGCGGCACACCCACGTAGGTGCCGTTCTCGAGCGCCAGGTCGATCACCACGTGCCAGTTGGCGTCGCGCTGGGCGACATACGAATCGCCCCGGGCGGCCTCGTTGAACGTGAAGTGCTGGTTCTGCGTGGGGACGACCAATCCGGCGGGATCGCTCGAGACGCCGGCGATGGCGACGGCCGGCTGGGCCGGCCCGTGAATGTGGTCCGGGCCCTCCAGCGCGACCCACGCCCCGTACCCCACGCCGAGGAGGGCGACGACCCCCGCCACGGCGGCCATCCGTGCGAGCCGGGCGAGGTCCATCTCGAGGCGCCGGACGAGCAGCAAGCCACCGACGACGAGCGCCAGCAACGACATGATCACGAGAGAGGCGAACGCCTCGGTCGAGATGTAGAACTGCGCCACGAAGCACCCGCCGAGTGCAAGGCCGTACCGCCACGGTGAGCGGTTCTCCATGCTGACGTACCGGTGGATGACGAGGATGATGAGGGGTGGGAACACGTTGAAGATCAGGAACAGGTGCGCGGTCGCCTCTGCCACGGCGAAGGGACAGAACCCGTACACGAGGCCCCCGACGAACGCCGCCGGCCACCACGTCGTGAAGCGCCTCGCCATCAGGAAGAAGGCCATGGCGGAGGCGGAGAACCCCGAGCGCGATGAGGACGTTGAGGGTCGCGATCGGCCCGAAGAGGAAGGTGATCGGCGCCCCGAGCACACCGAGCAACGGCATGGTCGTGTTGTCCATCAGGTTCAGCCCGACGGGCAGGTTGAGCCAGGTGTTGTCGAACGGGTTGACACCGTGGACGATGTGCCAGGGCGTCTGCGCCAAGAACCACACCTCCTCCGCCGTGTCGTTGCCACCGGACGACTGCAGGGTGTGGGCGAACCCGTGGACCCAGACGCCGCGGTTGGCCACCACCGCGAGCACCACGTACGCGGCGAGGCTGAACACGACGCCGTGCCAGTGGTTCGCGCGCGGGGCTTCCCGCGGGGCCTCCTCGGGGACCTTGGCGTGCCGGCCGCGGACGGTGGCTGCCCCGTTGCCTGCGCTATTCACTCTTCACGAGCGCGTTCGGGTCAGGACGCGGGAGTCGCCGCCGCGCCGCGCAGGGACGTGCTCCGCGTCATTCGCTGAAGAGACGACCGCCGGCGTCCCACGTCCGGATCCGGCGGGAACATGGCGCAGGACACTACCAGTGGGACTCCCGACCACAGGGGCATCGGAGCCATGCCCCTGTGGTCGGGTGCCGGCCCCGGGGCACCTCGGGCCGGAACGATAGGATTTGCCACAATCCCAGGTGGGTCTCAGCGCCCGCGCGGAGGCGGTTCCGAGTGCTGCATGCTGAATGACCAGGTCAGAACGATAACTTCCTCCAAATGATCCCCCGAACCCCGTCGCTCGCGTGACCCGCCGAACAGAGTCCCCGCCTGACAAGGGCACCCTGACCACGCCCGCGGGTTCGGCCGTCCCCCCCGGCGAGGCACGCGTCGGCGAGATCCTCCGGCTCGAGCCGGTCCAGCGGGCGGAGTCCCACGGGCTCTTGTCCACACCGCTCCTTTCCTGGTTGGTCGCGCGCGTGCGGCCGGCCGTGACGGTCGAGATCGGCGCCGCCGACTGGGCGTCCCTCCGCTCGACCTGCGGCGCCGTCCGCGGGGTCGGCCCTGCGGCCCGGTGCATCGCCGTGCGGCTCCCGGCGCCCGGCGCCGACGAGGCCTCCGATCTGCCCGTGTTCCAGCAGGTGCTGGCCGAGTGCGTCGCACTGTTCGGGGACGCCGTGACGGGCTACGAGACCGACAAGGCGTTTCTCGCCGGGCTCGCCGGTGGCGCCCAGGTCGACCTGCTCCACGTCTCCCTCCTGGACCAGGTCGACATCGCCCTGCCCGACCTCGCGGCCTGGCTCGACGCCCTTGCTCCGGGTGGCACCGTCGTGATCACCTCCACCGCCGCCGACGGCTCTCCCGCCTTCACCGAGGCGAAGCGGCAGGTGTCGGAGCGCTACCCCTCCGCATGCGTCTCCCTCGGACCGTCGACCGAGGCCTTGGTCGCGCAGGCGCCGGTCGCGGGCGCGGCACCCACCGTCGAGTTGCTGCGCAACCTCCCGTCGGCCCCGGGAGACCTGCTCGACATCGTGATCGGGTCGGTCGAGCCCTTCGACGATCTCGACGACGAGTCGATGTCCCCGGTGGCGATGCGTGCCATCGCGGCGCGGTGGATCGAACGTCAGCGGGCCGAGCGCGACGCCCTGCTCAGCGCCTTGCGCGCCTATCAGGACCTCACGACGCGGCTGGCGCTCGAGGCCGCCGACGCCCGCCGCCAGCTCGCGGCGCAGATCGAGTCGGCCCGTCTCGAGCGCGAGCATCTCGTCACTGAGTTCCTGGACCGTCTCGACGTGCTCTCCGCCAAGATCTCGACCTCGGCGGCTCGGTTCGAGGCACAACTCGAGGACAAGGACCGGCTCATCGGCGAGCACGAGCAGCGCATGTTGGCGTATGCGGGGCAGGCGGCGACCGCGCAGAGCGTCGTCGAAGACATGCGCCGCTCCAGCTCGTGGCGACTGACCGCCCCTCTCCGCCTCATGTCGAGGATCGCCGCTCGCCGGGCTCGGCCATCGAACGAAACTGCGAGATAGTCCGGACTCCCATTGGTTGCCGCGTCTGATCCCTTTCACGACAACGTCTCGGTCATCGTCCTCAACTACAACCAGGCGGAGACCACGCTCGAGTGCCTCGGCGCCCTGGCGCACGCCCGGAGCGACCTGATCCGCGACATCATCGTCGTCGACAACGGGTCGAACCCCGAAGAAGTCGCCATCCTGCGCAGGCGCAAGGAGGACCGGGACGACTTCACGTTGGTCGAGGTCGGGGTCAATCGCTTCTTCGGCGAAGGGAACAACATCGGCGTGGACTTCGCCACGAGCGACTACATCGTCTTCCTCAACAACGACGCGTTCGTCCAGCCGGGATGGATCGAGGTGCTGGCTTCCACCATGCGCGACGACCCGACGGTGGCCGCGGTCGGACCGATGTTCCTCTACCCCGACGGACGGGTGCAGGAGGTCGGCGGGGTCGCCCTCGCCACTGGAGACGTGATGCAGGTCGGCAAGGGGACCGTGTGGGGGCCCGATCACTTCGACACCCCCTGTGCGGTCGACTACTGCTCCGCCGCCTGCCTCATGATGCGGCGGGCGGACTTCCTCAAGGTGGGGGGGTTCGGCTTCGAATGGGAGCCCGCCTACTACGAGGACACCGACCTGTGCCTGAAGCTGTGGACGAACTGCGGGAAGGTCATGGTGAACCCGCTCGCCCGTGTGATCCACATCGAGAGCAAGACGACCTCGGACGCGAGACTGCAGCTCCAGGACATCTCCGAGATCAACCGGGAGAGGTTCGTCAAGAAGTGGGGGGGCTGGCTCGAAGCGCGGCAGACCTCGCACCTCGCCGACCTCGACGACGCGCCGCGGACGCCGATGGACGACCTGAGCGGCGCGGACCTCGAGCTCCTGGCTGCCCACGCACCTGCCGAGCCCCAGTTCGTCCTCTACTCCCCGTACCAACTGGTGCCGGGCGGCGGGGAGCGACTGCTGTTCGAGGTGGCGTCGCACCTGTCCTCGCTCGTCGGGACGCCCAATGTGGCCTTCGCCACCCCGCAGCGCTACAGCGCCATCCGGATGCAGCAGATCGCGGCCACGTTCGGGTTCGAGCACGTCGTGGGTCTGGCCCTGCCGTGGGACGAGGTCGAACCGGACCGGTGCCGCTTCTCGTTCGTCATCGGGAACTCCGTCGTGCCCCCGGTGCCCGCGTTCGGCGAACGGAGCGTCTACCACATCCAGTTCCCATTCTGGGTCCCCGACGCGCACGTCGAGGCGAGAGGCGAGTGGCTGGGCGGCTACGACGAGATCTGGGTGTACTCCGAGTTCGTCCGCCGCAACGTGAACGGCCTCGTGCGCCATTACGGGCTCAAGGCGCCGCCGATCCGGCTCATCCATGCGCACGCGACGTGGTCCGGCGCCACGAGCGGCCTCCCGTGGCCCGAGCGCAAGACCATCCTGACGGTGGGCCGGTTCTTCACCGGCGGCCACAACAAGCGGCAGGACATCGTGATCGAGGCCTTCAGGCGGCTGGTCGACCGGGGCGTCGAGGGGATGGAGCTGGCCCTCGCCGGCTCCATCCACCCCAGTCCCGAGGGCCGGCGCCGCTTCCACGAGCTGCAGAAGCTGGCTGCCGGGCTCAACTGCACCTTCTACCCCAACATCGGGCGCGACGACCTGGCGGCGCTGTACGAGCGATCGGCCGTGCTGATTCATGCCGCCGGCTTCGGTGTGGACGGCGAGGAGTTCCCCGAGCGCCTCGAGCATTTCGGGATCACGCCCATCGAGGCGGCCAGCTTCGGGTGCATCCCCGTCGTCTACGGTGCCGGGGGGCCGAGGGAGGTCGTCCACGTGCTCGGCTGCGACACGATTTTCTCGACCGTCGACGAATGCGCCGCCATCGTCTCTGGCCTCCTGAGCAATCCCTCCGCCTCGGCGGAGTTGAGTGCGCACATCATCGAGAGCTCCTCCGCCTGGTCGGCCGAGGCGTACTTCGACGGGATCGACGAGTCCCTGCGCGATCTGGGCGTCCTCTAGGCGGATCGGCGCAGCGCCGCACGAGCTTTGCGCTCGAGGGCGGCCACGGCGCGATTCGACCTGATCCGTCGCGTCGCCTCGGCTTCGGCCAGCCGCTTGATCGTCGAGTACACGAGGCCGGACTCGAGCGCGGCCACCTGCGACTGCACCGCCTCGACCTGCTCGGACAACCGGGCGTGCTCCCACTCCTCGGCGTCCAGGGCGATCAGCACTGTGGCCAGAGCGCCCCGCACGTAGTACTCACCCCCGTTGGCCGCCGCACGCTGCTCGCGTTCGTCCTCTTCCGCGGTCCACGCCGACAGACGATCGGCCTGGTCCAGCACGGACTTGTCAGGTGCCCCGCTGAAGTAGGCGAACAGGGAGGAGTCGGGGTGCCGGGCCAAGAACCGGTCGTCCGCCTCGAGGATGCGTTCCACGCAGGCCGACTGCTCGGCGGGATCCGCGGCCTCGAACAGGCGCGTGTTGTGCGTGAGCAGTGGATACGCGATTGCCCCACCGAGCGGAGTGAGCTCACCGACCGTGAAGTAACGGCGGAAGGTGTCGAGGATCAGCTCGGAGTGGATCGCCTCCGTGGGATCGGTCGCCAGCATGGTGGGCAGGTGGGGGTAGCGGAGGTCCTGCCGCAGGGAGGCGGGCAGCTCCCGGTTCACCGCCCACGCCTCCTCCCAGGCCTCGGGCGTGTACTGGTTCCGGTGTGGTCCCACGTAGTCGAAGCAGACGAACCGGCCGTCGTCGGGGAGCATCCGGCACAGTTCCCGGAACACCCTGTCGATGGCCGCGATGTGGTGGGCGGCGGCGTGGTTGACGACCAGGTCGAATTCGCCGTCCGGGAAGGCGGCCGTGTTGACGTTGACCTGCTCGTAGGACAGGGGGAGGCCGCCCTCGGCAGCCGACTTCCTCGCCTGCGCGAGGAGGTCGTCCGCGTAGTCGATACCGACCGCTTCGAGGACCAGGCCTGAGGCCAGGAGCTCCCGCTCGACCCAGCCGTTGCCGCAGTTGAGGATCAACGCCCGCTCGAAGGTCCGCTCCGACACCTTGGCGAAGTGTTCGAACCACGGTCGGTTCGGATCCCCCGAGATCCGCTCGTTGATCCGTCGGTTCACGACGTCGAAGTCGTTCCAGTATCTGCCCTGGTAGTAGATGTCGCTGTTCTCGTTGACGTCGAGGTCCGCCACGACGAAGCCCCTAACCCCGCACCCGGCGCTCGAGCCCGGCGACCGTCGGGTTCCCGCGCGCGGCCCGGACCCACTTCGAGTCGACCACCCGCCGGGCCCCTGCATACAGGTGCCGAGCCTGCATGGCATCGAGCTCGGCCTGGAGCTGCGCGATACGCCCGCGCAGCACGTCGTTCAGCGCTCGCTGCTCGTCCAGTCCGACCAGTGCGGTGGAGAGGGGTCCCCGCGCGTAGTACTCGCCGCCGCTCTCCTCCGCGCGCTGTTCGCGCCGGTCCTCGGCCTCCTCCCACCGGCGCAGCGAGTCGGCGTGCTGCAGGGCCGACTTCGTCGGCTGGCCGGCGAAGTAGGCGAAGAGGGTGGACTCGGGGTGGCGGGTGAGAAAATCCTCGTCGGCGTCCATGATGCGATCGATCCATCGGGCCCGCTCGGCGTCGTCCGCGGCTTCGAACATCCGCGCGTTGTGGGTCAGCAGCGGATAGGCGATGGCCCCGCCGAGCGCCGTGAACTGAGCCTCTGAGAAATAGCGGCGGAAGGTCTCGACGATCAGCTCGGAGTGCACGGCCTCCGTGGGGTCGACCACCAGCATGACCGGGATCGGCGGGTACTCGAGGTCCTGGCGGAGCGTCGTCGGGAGCTCATGGTTCAGCCGCCACGCCTCCTCCCAGGCGTCGAGACGGTATTGGTTGCGGTGCGGGCCCACGTAGTCGAAGGAGACGAACCAACCTTCTTCTGGGAGAATCCGGCAGATCTCCCGGAAGACCCGGTCGATGGCGGCGACGTGGTGGGCCGCGGCGTGGTTCACCACGAGGTCGAACCCCCCTTCTGGGAACACGCCCTGGTTGATGTTCGCCTGGTGGTACGTCAGCGGCATCGCTTCCCGGCGTGCCGCGGCGGTCGCCTCGTCGAGCAGGGTCTGGGAGTAGTCGATCCCGACACCCGCGGCGATGAGCCCGTGCTCGACCAGCTCGCGTTCCACCCACCCGTTCCCACAGTTGAGGATGAGCGCCCGTTCGAAGGTCCTGCCCGTGGCGCGGGCGAAGTGCTCGTGCCATTTGCGCGTGGGGTCGCCCGAGATCCGCGTGTTGATCCGGTTCCGGACCAGCTCGAAGTCGTTCCAGTACGTCCCCGTGTAGTAGACGTCACTGTTCTCGTTGACTCCGAGCGATTCGGACATCGCTCCGCTCGTGGGGCCCGCGCTCGACAATGTCAGCGGGCCGAGGGGCGACGACCGGGCGCGACGCGGCTCATGTCCGGTCACCCCGCAGCGCGGCGCGCAGCCGGCGCAGCGGGGCCGTGAGCCGGTACGACCGCGAGCTCCGCAGTGCGTCGTAGCGGCCCTGGATGGCATGGGCGGCCGCCCCGAGCTCGTCGGCCCGAGCCCTGGCGGCCTCGAGATCGTCGGTCAGCTGCTCGATCTGCCCGCTCAGGTCGGCGGCGTGCCGGATCCAGGCCTCCATCTGCTCGCCCACCCGGGCGTGTTCCTCCCGCAGCTCGTCGTAGCCGGCGAGATCCACGACCTGGTCCTCGAGGACGCGGTTGCGGGCTTCGAGCTGGTACACCCGGTCGGCCAGCGCGTCCAGCCGGTTGGCCATGTTGACCACTGCCACCGACCCGTCGTCGATGACGGACCGCATCACGAACTGATAGGTCTCGGATTCGGCATCGGCGCGGACCTCGTCCAGCACCGCGTCCGGATAGTCCTCCCTCGACAGGCCGAGCTCGGTGTGGAACAGGGGCATCTCGACGCGCCGGGTGTCGACGACGACCAACCCGGCTTCCCGCAGCAGCTCACGTGCCGTCTCCAACGTGAAGAAGCGGACATGGGTGCGGTCGAGCAGCCCGGTCTCGCGGTAGCGGAAGGCGCCATGGAGGAGGGACAGCCGCACGTCGCCGTGCGCCACGTTCGGCAACGAGGTGACGACGAACCCGGAGGGCTTCAGCTTGCGCACGGCGGTGCGCAGCACCGCCACCGGGTCCCCGAGGTGCTCGAGGACGTCGCCGAACGTGATGACGTCGAACGACTCGTCGTCGACGAGATCCCAGGCCTCGGCATCGTCGGCATTGCCGACCACGACACGTTCGGCCCACTGCTCGGCCACCTTGGCGGCGTCGGGATCGATCTCCATCCCGACGACCTTGCATCCCCGTTCGGCCAGCACCTTGGTGAAATAGCCGGTGGCGCACCCGACTTCGAGAACCGTCTTGTTGTGCCCGATCATCTCCAGCGCGAAGGCATGCGTGTTGTTCTCCGCGTCGGGATCGACGGTCAGGTCATAGACGAATTCCATTCCAAGCCCTCTCCCGCCGGTCGGCGATCACGTCACTCTATCCGTTGCCCCGGCGGCGGCGGACCGGTGCGGCCGGGCATCGACATGACCAGGCCATCGAGGATGTCGGACTCCGAGTCGATGCACTCGGGCAGGCCGAACCGGCGCAGCACCTCGTTGAGCACCAGGGCGCCACCGAAGATGACGTCCTGGCGACCTTCGGGAATGGCGGGTCGCCGCGCCCGCTCGGCCACGCTCTCCCGGCCGAGGACCTCGCACCACTGTGCGACGGCCTCGCGGGTGAGGACGGCGCCGTGAATGCGGTCCCTGTCGTAGTCATCGAGCCCGAGCGCGAGGCTGGCCAGCGTCGAGACGGTGCCCGCCAACCCGACCAGGCGCGTCGTGGGGTCGGTCCGCGCCAGCTCCGGGATCACCTCGAGGGTGCGCGTGAGTTCGTGATCGATGGCGCCGACGGCGTGCGCCACCTCGTCCGCCGATGGCGGGTCGCCACGCAGGAAGCGCTCTGTCAGCCGCACGCAGCCGATGTCCAACGACACGGACCGCACCTCCCCGTCGGCCAGCGTGACGATCTCGGTCGACCCGCCGCCGATGTCGACGATGACCACGGCGCCCTCGCCCGCGGGGAGTCCCGCCGTCGCCCCGGCATAGGAGAGCCGGCCCTCCTCCTGGCCCGACAGGAGCTCGGCCGGCACGCCGATGATCTCGCTCGCCGAGCGCAGGAAGGCGTCCCCGTTCCCGGCGTCGCGGACGGCCGACGTCGCGACCAGGCGCGCCCGCACCACGTGGTGGGAATCCATGATCGACCGGAACTCCCTCAGTGCCGCGAACGTCCGCTCCATCGCCTCGGGCCGGAGCCGGCGGGTGGCGTCCACGCCCTCACCGAGCCGGGTGATCCTCATTTCGCGTGCCTCCGGGTCGCCCGAGGCTCCGGCCACCAGCAGGCGGGTGGAATTGGTGCCGCAGTCGACCGCGGCGACCGCGCCGGTGTCCCTCACGGCGCAGAAGTATCACACGGTCAGGCTCCGCTGACGCCTCCGGGCCGGTGCAACCCGAGACGTCCAGCCACCCAGGCCCCGACCGGGTCGTCACCGCCGGCGAGCCACCAGGCCACGTGCGCGTGGAGGCACTTGACCCCCCGTCGCGTGCCGCCCACGCCACCGCTGGGCCGCGGCCCCTTCCACTCCCGGGGGATCAGGGCGTCGCGCTCCTCGGCGTAGCGGCGATGGCACTCCGCCAGGTCGGCGGGCTCCGCCTGCGCCTCCGCCTCCCGCACGCCCCCGGCCGCCTCGAGGCGGCCGACGCCGGCCCGGAGCTCGGGATCGACGAGCCAGTACCGGGTCGGCATGGGGGTGCCGTCGCGGAGGAGCGGGGCGTTGGCGATCACCATCGGGGAGCCGTCGGGGCGGCGGACGACCACTGTGTAGTCGCCTCCGGGATCGCGGCCGAGCAGCAGCGCCACGGCCTCGTCGTCACCCTCGTGCCTCGTGCCGGCGGGCACTGGTGTGGTCAACGCCAGAATTCGAGCGCGTGCAGCATGCGCGACACCAGGCCCGAGCCCGACGGCGTGGCCGGCGCGGCGTGCCCGTCGGAGGCGGGCGCCAGCGTCGTCGTGGTGACGCCGCCGGGCGGGAGCTCCGGCGTGGCGGAGGGGGCGACCGGGCCTCTCGACCCCGGGTCTCCCGCGTAGGGCGTGCCCGCAGCGGACGCGCCCGAGGGTGGCAGCGTCTCGTAGGCCTGCTGCCCCGGGGAGACGAGCTGGTACTGGGCGCGGGCGATGCGTCCGATCTCGCCTGCGTCGCTCAGGTTCTTCTTCTCCTGAGCCAGCGCCGTGTCTTGCTTCTTCAGCGCGGCCAGCTGCGCCTCCGCGCCGGCCAGATTCGAGCGCTGGTTGAGGAGCGAGCCGGCAGGGAACCATGCGAAGAGCACCACGGCGGCGACCACGACGGCGCCCACGAGCATGAGGCGGGAACGCGCGGCGGTCCGGCCCGGTCGCGGTCGCGGGGCGCGCGGGGACCGGCGCGTCCGGGACCCGCTGCTAGCTGGCGTCACGCCGGTGTCCCTCGCCCGAGAGTGCGGCACGTCCGGGGAAGCCCGCCGACTCGCCCAGGTCCTCTTCGATCCGCAGCAACTGGTTGTACTTGGCCACGCGATCCGAGCGCGCCGGAGCGCCCGTCTTGATCTGCCCCGCGTTGACCGCCACCACCAGGTCGGCGATCGTCGTGTCCTCGGTCTCGCCCGAGCGGTGCGAGATCACCGTGCCGTACGACGCCCGGGTGCCGAGCGCCACCGTCTCGAGCGTCTCGGTGAGCGTGCCGATCTGGTTGAGCTTGACCAGGATGGCGTTCGCCACACCCTCGCGGATCCCGCGCTCGAGGAGCGTCGGCGTTGGTGACGAAGATGTCGTCGCCCACCAGCTGGACCCTGCCGCCGAGGGCCTTGGTGTGGGCGGCCCAGCCGTCCCAGTCCTCCTCCGCCATGCCGTCCTCGATCGACACGATCGGGTAGCGGTCCACCAGGTCGACCCAGTAGTCGACCAGCTCCGCCGGCGAGAGCGTCCGCCCCTCCCCGGCGAGGACGTAGGACCCGTCGTCCCACAGCTCGCTGGTGGCGGGGTCCAGGGCGAGCGCGATCTCGTCGCCCGGCACACGGCCGGCGGCCTCGATCGCCTCGAGCAGGAGCTTCACGGCGTCCTCGTTGTGCGGCAGGTCGGGGGCGAACCCGCCCTCGTCGCCCACCGCCGTCGACAGCCCACGCTCGGCGAGGATGGCGCGCAGCGCGTGGTAGGTCTCCGTGCCCCAGCGCAGCGCCTCGCTGAAGGAGGCCGCGCCGACCGGCATCAGCATGAACTCCTGGAAGTCGACCGAGTTGGTGGCATGGGCCCCCCCGTTCAGCACGTTGAGCATCGGCACCGGCAGGGCGTGGGCGTTGCTGCCGCCGATGGAGCGGTAGAGGGGGACCTCGAGGTCGTCGGCCACCGCCTTGGCGCTCGCCAGCGACACGGCCAGCATGGCGTTGGCGCCGAGCCGGCCCTTGTCGGGCGTCCCGTCCAGGTCGATCATCGTGGCGTCGACGGCACGCTGGTCGAGCGCGTCCAGCCCGCGCACGGCGTCGGCGATCTCGCCGTTGACGTTGGCCACCGCGCGCAGCACGCCCTTGCCCCCGAACCGTTCTCCACCGTCGCGCAGCTCGACCGCCTCGTGGATGCCCGTGGAGGCGCCGGACGGCGCGATGGCGCGTCCCCGGGCGCCGGAGTCGAGGAGCACCTCCGCCTCGACGGTCGGGTTGCCGCGGGAGTCGAGGACCTCGCGCCCGATCACGTGCTCAATGGTGCTCACGACATCACTCCTTGAGTGTCCGCCCTGGTGGGACACCGGGGCACAAGGTTAGCGGTTGCCAATGTCCTGGTCGGGGACGCCTTCGGCCGCGAGGATGTCCGCGCGCAACGAAAGTGCGCGCGCACGCAGCGCCTGTTCCGCGTCCACACCGAGACGCTGTGCGAGGTTCGCCACGGCGAAGAGCAGCTCGCCGACCTGCCCGGAGAGCTCGCCGGCTTCACCCGAGAGCGGATCGTCGGCCGATGGCTGCACGCCGCGGCGAGCCGGGTCAGCGACGCCACGACGTCGGCCGTCTCGGCGAGCGCGCCCGCATCGTCGGGCTCGAGTCCGACCGAGCGCGCCTTGCGCGCCAGCTTGGTCGTGAGCATCAGGGCGGGAAGTCCCGACGGGATCCCCTCGGTCACGCTGCTCCTGCCCTTCTCGCTCTTCTTGATCGCCTCCCAGTTCGTCACGACCTGGTCCGCGTCGTCCGCGTCGACGTCACCGAAGACATGGGGGTGCCGGTGCACCAGCTTGTCGTGCACGCCGCGCGCCACGTCGGCCAGGTCGAACTGGCCCTCCTCGTCGGCCAGGCGCGCGTGGAAGACGATCTGGAACAGGAGGTCCCCCAGCTCCTCCCGGAGATGCGCGAACGCGTCGTCGGCCGCCGCGGGACCGGACAGGGCGGCCAGTGCGTCGAGCACCTCGTAGCACTCCTCGACCAGGTGCGGCATCAGCGACGCGTGGGTCTGGGCCCGGTCCCAGGGGCAGTGCTCGCGCAGCGTGTCCATCAGCACGACCAGGCGGGCCACCTCCTCGCCGATGCTCCGATCGGCAGCCGGCAGCGCGGGCACGTAGAGCGAGGTCAGATGGTCGGGCTCGAGCGTCCGGTCGAGCTCCCACCAGTCGACCGTCGCCACCACCTCGTCCTCGAGCCCGAGGTGGTGCAGGAGCACCGGGCGCGGCAGCGGCGGGTCGGCGTCGTCCCGCGCCGCGAGCTTCACCTCGGAGAGCAGGTGGCGCGACCAGCACTGGGCCACCAGGAAGGGCCCGTTCCCCGCAGCGGCGGCGTGCCCGAAGGCGGCCGCGTCGACCAGCCGGACCCCCTCGGCGAACGGGTCGATACCGAGCGCGGCCCAGGCCAGGTCGAGGAACGAGAGCGCGGGCAGGACGGTGACCTCCACCCGGTCGTCGGCGCGCAGGAGCTCGACGGTGCGCTCGGCCACCAGCGGCGAGCCCGGCACGGCGTACACGACCGGGTCGGGCGCCGTCGCGGTGGCCGCCGTGACCAGCTCCTCGACGATGGCGGCGTACACCTCGTCGAAGGTCGCCGCCGACTCGTAGAGGTCGTCGAAGGCGCGGGCTCCCTCGAGGCCCGCCGCGGCCGGATGGCGTGCCGTCCGCAGGAAGACGCGCTCGTGCGCCGCCAGCAGCGTCGACATCCCCGCGCCGAGAAGGTCGGCGTCGGCCGGCCCGAGGCCCACCACCGTGACGTGGGGGCGGTGCCGCGGCACGCTCAGCCGCTGGAGGGGCTGGCCGATGCCGCCGTGCCGCCGGGCTGGTTCGCCGACGCGTTCAGCACGTCCGAGCTGCTGGGCACGAGCGGGGTGAACACGGTCGCCGTGACGGGGACCCAGATCCCGTACCGCGGGTCGACGCTCACGTTGGCGTGCCGCTCGGCCGCCGTGATCGCCTTCTGCGTCGCCTTGGCCCCCGCCTGCTGGACCGCCTGGGACACCGCGGCCTTGACCTGGGCGTAGGGCGTCGGCGTCCGCTTCGTGAGCTCGAGGAGGTAGTACGCACCGTTGACGTTGACGGGGGCGGACACGGCGCCGACCGCCAGAGCTGCCCAGCTTGGCGCTCGCCGGCAGCTGGGCCGCGATGTCCACCAGCGGGGCACACTGCAGGCTCCCGGCCTGCGTGGCCTTCGCCGCCACCTGCGCGAACGGCGTCCCGAAGGCGACCTGGGCCGCCGCCTCCTGGGCCGCCGTCAGGCTCGAGAACGACGCCGCCGTGAAGCAGGCCGTGTCGAACTCGGCCCGGTGGCGCTCGAAGTACCGCTGCAGGTGCGGCGTCGCTGGAGCCGACCCGGGCCAGGTCCTCCTGCAGGGCGCTGGCCGTGGCGACGAATTGCACCTGCTGGTCGACGAACGACGCCGGCATCGTGTCGAGCACCTCTGCCCCGGTCAGCGGCTGGCCGGTCACGGTGCAGCTGTAGCGGGGGTTCTGGCCCGCGGCGGTCTGGAGGATCTCGGTCATGACCGCCGAGATCTGCCCGGTCAGGTTGGCGCGGGCGTCGGCCAGCTCGGCCGGGGTGACGGTGACCTGACGGTCGGCCGCCAGCTGCAGCACGAGCTGATGGCCGATCTCGGTGTCGAGGTAGGTGGCCACGAAGGCACTGTTCGCCGTCGGGTTGCCGCCGCCGGCCTGGTTGCCGGCCCCGTCCACCGGCGGCAGCTGCTGGGCGCCGTTCGAGGCGAGGTACGCCTGCGAGTTGAGGTAGCACTGGTACGACGCGCTGCCGGCGATCGCGTTCACGTCGGAATTGAGCGTCTGCTGGCTGATGGTGGTGCCGTTGACCTTGGCCGCGTTGGTCGGGATGGCGAGCGCGGCCGCGGCGACGCCGCCGGCGAGGACGATGAGGAGGACGATGAGTCGCTTCACGCGCCGCGCATGCTACAAGGTGTCCCCGCCCGGTCCGGCATCGCCGGACGGGATCAGCTCCTCGATCATGCGGCGCACCGTGTCGGCCGCCGGCTCCCCGTCGGCGATCGGGACCAGGAGCTGGGCCATGTCCTCGCGGTAGGTGGCGCCCGGGGCCAGGCGGCGCAGGCGGACCTGGGCGCTGGCCGGCAGCGTCACCGGCGAGACCCGCACCACGCGTTGCCGGGTGCCGGCCGGGCGGACCGAGCTCATCGCGATCTCGCTGATGCCGCGCGCCATCGCGCTGGCGCGCAGCCGGGCCAGCGCCAGCAGGCCCTCGGCCGGCGCGGGCAGCGGGCCGTAGCGGTCGGCCCACTCGGCCCCGATGTCGTCCACGTCGGACGCGCCGGTACGCCGCCGCCAGCCGGCGGTACGCCTCGAGCCGGGCGTCCTCGGCCGCCACGTAGTCCTTGGGCAGGTGGGCGTCGCCCGGGACGTCGATCGAGACGGTCGGCGGCGCGGGCCGGGGCTCGCCCCGGGCCTCTGCCACCGCCTCGGCCACCAGCTGGACGTAGAGGTCGTACCCCACCGCCGCGATGTGTCCCGACTGGTCCGAGCCCAGGAGGTTCCCGGCCCCCCGGATCTCGAGGTCGCGCATGGCGATCTTGAACCCCGAGCCCAGCTCGGTGTGCTCGCCGATCGTGCGCAGCCGCTCGTAGGCCTGCTCGGACAGCACGCGGTCGGCCGGATGGAAGAGGTAGGCGTAGGCCCGCTGGCCGCCCCGGCCCACCCGGCCGCGGATCTGGTGCAGCTGGCCCAGGCCGAGCAGGTCGGCGCGGTCCACGATCAGCGTGTTGACCGAGGGCATGTCGATCCCCGACTCGATGATGGTCGTGCAGACCAGCACGTCGTAGCGCCGCTCCCAGAAGTCGAGCACCACGGTCTCGAGGCTGCCCTCGTCCATCTGCCCGTGCGCGATGGCCACCCTGGCCTCGGGGACGAGGTCGCGGATCTCGCGGGCGACCCGGTCGATGTCCGACACCCGGTTGTGCACGTAGAAGGTCTGTCCCTCGCGCAGCAGCTCGCGCCGCAGCGCCTCGCTCACGGCCGAGGGGTCCTGCTCGCCCGACGTAGGTCAGGATCGGGCGTCGGTCGGCCGGCGGCGTGTTGACCATCGAGAGGTCGCGGATGCCGGTCAGCGCCATCTCGAGCGTGCGCGGGATCGGGCTGGCGGTCAGCGTCAGCACGTCGACGCCCTCGGACATGCGCTTCACCGCCTCCTTGTGCGTCACCCCGAAGCGCTGCTCCTCGTCGACGACCAGGATCCCGAGCTGCTTGAACTGCACGTCCTGCGCCAGCAGCCGGTGGGTCCCGATCACCACGTCGACGCTCCCGTCGGCCAGACCCTGCACCACGGCGCGTTGCTGGGCCGGCGAGAGGAACCGGCTCGAGCAGCTCGACCCGGACCGGATAGGGCGCGTAGCGGTCGGCGAAGGTCTGCGCGTGCTGGCTGGCCAGCAGCGTCGTCGGGGCGAGCACCGCGGCCTGCGTCCCGTCCTGCACCGCCTTGAAGACGGCCCGCACCGCGACCTCGGTCTTGCCGAAACCGACGTCGCCGCAGACCAGCCGGTCCATCGGTCGCGGCTCCTCCATGTCGCGCTTGACGTCGGCGATCGCCCGCAGCTGGTCCTCGGTCTCGACGAAGGGGAAGGACGACTCCATCTCGGTCTGCCACGGCGTGTCGGGCCCGAACGCCTGCCCCTCGACGGCCAGGCGGCGCCGGTACAGCTCCACCAGCTCGGCCGCCACCTCGCCCGCCGCGGCCCGGGCCTTGGCCCGGGTCCGCTGCCAGTCCGCGCCGCCCATCTTCGAGAGCGTCGGCGACTCGCCCCCGCTGTAGGGGGTGATGGCCTCGATCTGCTCCACCGGCAGGTAGAGGCGGTCCGAGCCCGCGGTACTGCAGGATCAGGTAGTCGCGGGTCGTCCCGCCCATCGTCCGCGTCGTCACGCCCTCGAAGCGCGCCACGCCGTGCTGGCGGTGCACGACGAAGCTCCCGGCCTCGAGGTCGTCGAAGAACCCGTCGGCGGCGCGGGCCCGCGGGCGCGCCCGGCGGTGCGGCATCCGGCGGCCGGTGACGTCGGTCTCGGAGAGGACGGCGACCTTGGCGTCGGGCAGGATGAAACCGCTGGTGATCGGCGCCGCCACCACGACGGCGCCGGGCGTGCCCGGGGCCGACGTCGACGACCGGGGCGTGCACGCCCTCGGCGGCCAGCGCGGCCGACGAGCCGGCTCGGCGCCGGGCCGGTGGCGGCGCACAGCGTCACCGCGTAGCCCTCGCCGACCAGCGCGGGTCACCCCGGCGGCCAGGCGGGCGGGGTCGCCCGCCACCGGCTCGAAGCGCCGCACCGTCAGCGCGGCGGTCGAGGGGCCCTCGGGGACCGGCGGGAGCGGAGACGACGCCGGCTGGGCACGCGCGCAGCAGGCGGTCGAACGGCACGTGGAGCCGGGGGAACGTCTCCTCCTCCGCCCTCCTTGGCCCCCCAGGTGGCGGCCAGCGTCTCGGCCAGCGCCGCCTCCTCGTCGAGCAGCTGCACGCCCGGTCGCGGATCCGCCGCGGCTCGACCAGGACCACCTGGGCCCCCGCCGGCAGGAGGTCGGGCAGGACCCGCTCGCCGCGGTCGAGGAACGGGAGCCACGACTCCATGCCGTCGAACTGCTCGCCCGCTCGAGGTGCTCCCACACCGACGCCCCCCAGGGCCGCGCGCGCCCCGAGCGACGCCGCCGCCTCGCGCAGCTCCGGGGTGAGCACGAGCTCCCGGCAGCCGTAGAGGGCGACGGCGGCGAGGTCGTGCGACGACCGCTGGTCGCTGACCGAGAACGCGGTCAGGCGGTCGACCTCGTCGCCCCACAGGTCGATGCGCACCGGCTCGTCGGCCGTCGAGGGGAAGACGTCGACGATCCCGCCCCGCACGGCGAACTCGCCCGCGGTGCTCCACCTGGTGCTCGCGCCGGTAGCCCTGCGCCACCAGCGCGGGCAGCAACTCGTCCACGTCGACCTGCTCGCCCGGCGGATCACGAGCGGTGCCGTCCCCTCCAGCGGGCCGAGCCGCTGCAGCAGGGCCCGGACCGGCGCGACGATCGACGCGGGGCGGCGGCGGCAGCGCCGCCTCCGCCGGCCGCGGCAGCGCGTCGAGCACGGCCAGGCGCCGGCCCATCGTCTCGATCTCGGGGCTCACCCGCTCGAAGGGCAGGGTCTCCCAGGCCGGCAGGACGGCGACGGCGCCGGCGAGCGCGCCCGACCACCTCGCCCGCCCCGGCGTCCTCGCTCCGCTCCCGGCCAGCAGGCAGGACAGGTCGTCGCCCAGGCGCTCGGCGTCCAGCCCGGTGGCGGTGACCACGAGGAGCGGCGACCGCTCGGTGAACGCCGCCAGTGCGGCGGCCACGACGGCCTGCGCCGCCTCGGGCACCGCGACGGTGGCGTCGGCCGCGCCCACGAGCACGCCGACGGCCGGGTCGGTGCGCAGCAGGCGGGGGACGGCGGCCAGGCTGCCGGCCGGGACGGGGCGGTGCGGTCGTCGGGCGGTCGGCGGTCATGGCGTCATCGGCTTAGCTGGGCAGCGAGTGGCACCAGACCATGGCGGCGTCGATGCCGTCCGCCGCGATGCGTTCGACCGCGTCCGCCGCCGTCTGCACCGAGGCGGCCAGGAGCTCGCGCACCGCCTTCGGCGGACGGCCGCAGCACGTGGGACGCGCCCTGCGCCGCGCTCGGCGGCTTGCCCACGCCGATGCGCACCCGGAGGAAGTCCGACGAGTGCAGGTGCGACGCGACGGAGCGCAGGCCGTTGTGGCCCGCCAGGCCGCCGCCCGCCTTGAGGCGCACCGTGCCGGGCGGCAGATCGAGCTCGTCGTGCACGATCACGACGGCGGCGGGGTCGGTGATGCCGAAACGCGTGGCCAGGGCGCGCACGGCGATCCCGGAGTCGTTCATGTAGGTCGTCGGGACGGCCAGGGCGACCCGGAGGCCGCCCACCGTGGCCGCGCCGGCCCGGGCGTGCACGCCCTTCTCGGCCGCAGCGAGCCGGCGTGGCGCTGCGCCAGCAGCTCGACGGTGTCGGACCCGGCGTTGTGCAGGCTCCCGGCGAACTCCGCGCCGGGATTGCCCAGCCCGACGACGAGCAGGTCGGCCGGGGTCCCCCGGTGCTCGGACCGGGCGAAGGGGCGGCGCAGGGCCTAGCCCTCTTCGCCCGTGGTCTCGGCCGCCTCCCCGCTCGGCTCCGCGGCCTCTGCCGCTGCCCCCTCCTCGCCCTCGACCTCGGCGGCCTCCTCCTCGAGCGTGACGACGCGCGGCGGCTGGCCGATGGCGACCGCCGTCTCGGGGTCGACTCGGTGGTGACGCCCGTCGGGCAGCGACGAGGTCCGACACCCGGACCTGCCCGCCGATGATCAGCTCGCTGATGTCGGCCTCGATCGCCGTGGGGATGGCCGTCGGAGAGCGCCTTGATGGCGAGCGTGAACATCTGCTGCTCGACGAGCCCGTCGCCGTGGTGGACCTCGAGCGCCTCACCGACGAGGATGATCGGCACGTCGGCGCTGATGACCTCGTCGCGGCGGACGATGACGAAGTCGACGTGGGTGACCGTCTGGGCGACCGGGTGGCGCTGCATCTCGCGGGCGATGGTCGAGGTAGGTGCCCGAACCGGTCTCGAGGGACAGGAGCTGGTTGGCCCCGGCCTCGCTGTTGAGGGCGACGCGCAGCTCCCGGGCGACGACGGCGATCGGGACCGGCTCGGTCCCGTGCCCGTAGATGACGCCGGGGATCTTCCCCTCGCGCCGCAGGCGGCGCACGGCGCGCGAGCCGAGCGGGCGCCCGACCTCGGCGGCAAGTACGACTTCGGCCATAACGGATCTCCTCAGGTGGCGAGAGTGACGCGTCGCGGACGGCTGCGGGCCTCCGGCGAACGGCGTACCAGCGTAGCCGCCCCGGCGGGCCACGGGCCCGACCACCGGGCCCGGGTGACCGACCGGGGACCCGGGCCTAGACCAGGTTGTCCCCGCCGAAGAGCTCCGAGACCGAGGTGTCCTCGAAGACGGCGTCGATGGCGTCGGCGATGATCTTGGCCACCGAGAGGACCTCGAGCTTGTCGAAGATGCGGTCCTCGGCCACCGGCAGGGTGTCGGTCACGACGACCCGCGAGATCGGCGCCGCCTTGAGGCGGTCGACGGCCGGGTCCGACAGCACGGCGTGGGTGGCCATGACCGAGATGTCCGATGCGCCGGCCTCGGCCAGCAGCTCCGCGGCGGCGCAGATCGTCCCGGCCGTGTCGATCATGTCGTCGATCAGGACGCAGTGGCGGCCCTCGACCTCACCGACGACGTGGCGGGCCTTGACCTCGTTGTAGGTCCCCCGGGGCCGCGTCTTGTGGATCAGGGCGAGGTCGAACCCGAGGTGCTGGCTGTAGCGCTCGGCCACCTTGACCCGCCCGGCGTCGGGCGCCACCACGACCGACGTCGTCGCCGAAGTTCTCCCGCATGTACCCCTCGAGCACCGGCGTCGCCACCAGGTGGTCGAAGGGCACGTCGAAGAAGCCCTGGATCTGCCCCGAGTGCAGGTCGACGCTGATCACCCGGTCGGCCCCCGCCGCCGAGAGCATGTCGGCCACCAGCTTGGCGGTGATCGGCTCGCGCCCGGTCGACTTGCGGTCCTGGCGCGAGTAGCCGTAGTAGGGGCACACCGCCGTGATGCGCTTGGCCGACGCCCGCTTGGCGGCGTCGATCATGATCAGGTGCTCCATCAGCGAGTCGTTCACGGGACTGGCGTGGGTCTGGATGATGAAGACGTCGCAGCCGCGGATGGAGATGTCGTACTTGCAGTAGATCTCGCCGTTGGCGAACTCGCGGAGGTTCGCCTCCCCGAGCTCGACGCCCAGGTGGCCGGCGATGTCGCTGCGCCAGGGTCGGGTGGGAGCGGCCCGAGACCAGCTCCAGGCGACGCCTCGGGATCAGCTCCACGGGCCCAACGCTACTGCACCGCTGGGCCCGCCCCCGGGGGCGCTCAGGAGCCGGGCCCGCCGAGCACCGAGTGGGGCCCGACCTGCGGTCCCGGCCGCCACCTCGGCGCCCGGGCTCGAGCACGCTGTAGGGCCCGACGCGCGCCCCGTCGCCGATCGTCGCCCGGGTGCACACGCTCTCGGCCACCACCGCGCCCTCGCCGACCGTGGTGTCGGTCAGCACGCTGTTGGGCCCGATCTCGGCCCCGGCCCCGACGGTGCAGGCGCCGCGCAGGATCACGCCGGGGAGCAGGGACACGTCGGCGTCGAGCCGGGCCTCGGCGTCGACGTAGGTGCGCTCGGGGTCCCACATCGTCACGCCGCGGCGCATCCAGCGCTCGTTGATCCGGTCGCGCAGCTCGGCCTCGGCCACGGCCAGCTGGGCCCGGTCGTTGACCCCGGCCGCCTCCATGGAGTCGGGCAGGACGAGCGAGCGCACCGCGTAGCCGGCGCTGGACAGCACGGCGACGGCGTCGGTCAGGTAGTACTCGCCCTGGGCGTTGGCCGGGCTGAGCCGGCGCAGCGTCGGCGCCAGGATGCTGCGCCGGAAGCAGTAGATGGACGTGTTGACCTCGTCGATCGCCTTCTCCTCGTCGGTGGCGTCGGCCTCCTCGACGACCCGGGAGACGTCGCCGTCCTTGCCGTGCACGACCCGGCCGTAGCCGGTCGGGTTCTCGACCACGGCGGTGAGCAGCGTGGCGCCCGCGTCCTCGGCCCGGTGGGCCGCGCACGAGCGCCGCCAGCGTCTGGGGGCGCAGCAGCGGCGTGTCGCCCGGGAGCACCACCACGTCCTCCACCTCGTCGTCGTCGTCGGGCAGCCCGGTCAGCCCGACGGCCAGCGCGTCACCGGTGCCCGACTGGGTGAGCTGCTCGACGAACTCGATCTCCATGGTCGGCGGGGCCGTGCTGCACCAGCGTCTTGGTCACCCACTCGCCGCGGTGCCCCACCACCACGACGACCCGCCGCACGTCGATCTCGGCCATGGCGTCGAGCACGTGCAGGATCATCGGGCGGCCGCACAGGAGGTGCAGCGGCTTGGGCCGCTCCGAGCGCATCCGCGTCCCCTCCCCGGCGGCCAGGACCACGGCGGAGAGGCGGCGATCGGGCATCGCCGCATTCTTAGCCCGCCGGGCCGGCCGGCGTGCGTATGGGACACTCGTGGCGTGCCGGAGCGTGATCCCCTACGACGAGTTCGGGCTGTTCCACGAGAACGCCGCCGAGTACGGCCTGCCCTACGACGGGCCGCCCGACGTGCGGCGGGTCGACGTCGAGGTGTCGCCCGGCCGCCGCGTGTCGAGCCTGCTGCTGGGGCGACCGGCGCCGCCCGAGCTCGTGCTCGTCCACGGCGGGGCGCAGAACGCCCACACCTGGGACACCGTGGCGCTGGCCCTCGGCCGGCCGCTGCTGGCCGTCGACCTGCCCGGCCACGGCCACTCCGACGGCGGCCCCGACGGGCTCCATCTCCGTCGGCAGCAACGGCCGCGACCTGGCCACCGTCGTGGCCGAGCTGGCCCCCGACGCCCGCGGCGTCGTCGGCATGTCGCTCGGCGGGCATCTCGTCCATCGCCCTGGCGGCGCACGCCCCCGAGCTCGTGCGCGCCCTCGTGCTCGTCGACGTCACCCCCGGCGTCGACGCCGAGAAGGCGGCGCCGATCACCAACTTCGTCAACGGGCCGGCGAGCTTCGACAGCTTCGACGAGCTGCTGGCCCGCACCATCGAGCACAACCCGACCCGCTCGGAGTCGTCGCTGCGCCGCGGCATCCTGCACAACGCCGTCCAGCGCGAGGACGGCAGCTGGGTCTGGCGCTACGCGCGCTTCCGCACCGAGCCCCGGCTCGCGCCGTCCCGGACTTCGGCGACCTGTGGGACGCCGTCTCCGGGCTCCCGTCCCGCTGCTCCTCGTGCGCGGCCTGGCCTGGTCGGTCGTCGACGACGACGACGTGGCCGAGCTGCTGCGCCGCCAGCCCACGGCCACCGTGGTCGGCGTCGAGGGCGCCGGCCACAGCGTCCAGGGCGACCGGCCGCTCGAGCTGGCCGCGATCCTGGACGACTTCCTCTTCCCGCGTGACCGGGCTGATGGACAAGAACGTCTGGCTCTCGCGCCGCGCCCTGAAGCTGCACGCGGTGATCCTGATCGTCGTCCCCGCCTTCATGGCGCTGTGCATCTGGCAGGTCACCGCGCGCCCTCGACGGCAACACGCTCAGTTGGGCCTACGTCTTCGAGTGGCCGATCTTCGCCGGCTACGCCGTCTACATGTGGTGGCGCTTCGTGCACGAGGCCGCCGAGGACGGGTCGCCGCCCGACCGGCCGCCGGCCCGATTCCGGCGGCCACGACGCCGCCTGACGCAGCACGAGCCGCACGGCGCCGGCCGCCGGGTCGCAGCGAGGCGGAGGAGGACGCCGAGCTCGCCGCCTACAACGCGTACCTGGCCCAGCTGGCCGAGCAGGACGAGGCCGCGCGGCCGCTGACGAGGTGCTCCGGGGGGAGGGCTCGAACCTCCAACATCCGGCTCCAAAGGCCGACGTTCTGCCGATTGAACTACCCCGGACCGAGGCGATCGTCCCACAGAGGTTAGGCGTGCGCCGGTCGTCCCCGGCCGTGTCCGGGAGAGGCCCGGCGGTAGGTTCTTGCCCGTGCGCATCCTCGTGGTGGACGACGACCTCGCCGTCCGCCGGTCCATCGACCGGGCCCTGCGCCTCGAGGGCTACGAGGTGGTCGACCGTGGCCTCGGGCGGCGAGGCCCTCGAGGCGCTGGCCCAGACCCCCCCGGACGCGCTGATCCTCGACCTCGGGCTGCCCGACCTCGACGGCCTCACGGTGTGCCGCCGCATGCGCAGCGCCGGCGACGACACCCCGGTCCTGATGCTCACCGCGCGCGACGCCGTCGACGACCGCGTCCAGGGACTCGACGCCGGGGCCGACGACTACCTGGTCAAGCCCTTCGCCCTGGCCGAGCTGCTGGCCCGGCTGCGCGCCCTGCTGCGGCGCCGCTTCGAGGGCGAGGGCGGCCTGCTGCGCGTCGGCGACCTCACGCTCGACCTCTCGACCCGGGAGGGCCAGCGGGGCGAGCGCACCTTCACGCTCACCCGGATCGAGTTCGACCTGCTCGAGATGTTCCTGCGCCATCCCCGCCAGGTGCTCACCCGCGAGGTGCTGCTGAACCGGGTGTGGGGCTTCGACTTCGACTCGGGGACCAACTCGCTCGCCGTCTACGTGGGCTACCTGCGGCGCAAGCTCGAGGAGGGGGGCGAGCCGCGCTGCATCCAGACGGTCCGCGGCGTGGGCTACGTGCTGCGGGACACGTGACCTTCCGCACCCGGCTCGTCCTGGCGACCACCGTGGCCGTGGTCGTCGCCGTGCTGGCGGCCTCCCTCGGCCTCGTTCCTCGTCGCCCGCAACACGCTGCTCCAGGCGGCCGACAACTCGCTCACGACCGCGGCGCAGCGGATCGTGGCCGGCCAGCAGATCGGCTCGACCACCGCCACCCTCGGCCAGGTGATCGACACCGGCGGCGCCGTCGTCGCCGGGGGCGGCCTGCCCGGTGACCGGCCAGGTACGGCTCGTGGCCGGTCGGCCTGGCGCCCGTCGTTCTTCACCACGGTGACCGTCGACGGGAACCAGATGCGCGAGTTCGTCGAGCACCTGCCCCGCCGGCACGCCGGTCGAGTCGGGGCATCCTCGTCAGCAGGGCGGCGCCCTGCAGATCGCCACGCTGCTCAACGTCAGCTCCGAGCTGCAGACGCTGGCCCTGCTGCTCGGCGTCGTCGCGCTCATCGGCGTCCTGCTCGCCGTCGTGCTCGGCTGGCTCGTGGCCCGCACCGCCCTCGTGCCGCTGAACTCCCTCACCGACACCGTCGAGGACCTGGCCGAGACGACCGACGTCTCGCGCCGGCTGTCTCCCGGCGGCCCCGACGAGCTGGGCCGCCTGCGCCGCACGTTCAACCGCCTGCTCGAGGCGCTCGAGTCGTCGCGGCGCGGCCCAGAGCCAGCTGGTCCTCGACGCGTCGCACGAGCTGCGCACCCCGCTGACCAGCCTGCGCACCAACCTCGAGGTGATCCGCCGGGTCGACGAGCTGAGCGTCGAGGACCGCTCCGTGCTGGTCGACGACGTCCTGGTGCAGCTCCAGGAGCTGACCGACCTGGTCGGCGACCTGGCCGAGCTGGCCCGGGGCGACCAGCAGCCGGCGCCGCGCGAGCCGCTGCGCCTCGACCTGCTGGTGCAGGACGCGGTCGCCGTGCAGAGCACCCACGGCCGGGCCGAGGACGTGCCGTTCGAGCTCGACGCCGAAGCCTGCTGGGTCGAGGGTCACGCCGACCGCCTGAGCCGCGCCGTCGGCAACCTGCTCGACAACGCCCGCAAGTGGAGCCCGCCCGGCCAGGCCGTGTCGGTCGGGTGCCAGGACGGGACGGTGGTGGTGCGCGACCGCGGCCCCGGCATCGCCGAGGGCGACCTGCCGCACATCTTCGACCGCTTCTACCGTTCCCCCGCCGCCCGGGGGCTGCCCGGGTCGGGCCTCGGCCTGGCCATCGTGGCCCAGGTGGTCAAGGCCGAGGGGGGGACCATCCTGGCCGAGAACGACCCCGGGGGCGGGGCCCGGATGTCGCTGCGCCTGCCCACGGTGCCCGGCCCCGACGACGGCGGAGACCCGGCCTGACGCCGTCAGTCGGCGGCGATCAGCTCGATCCGGTTGCCGAAGGGATCGTCGACGTAGGCGCCCCGGCCCGGCGCGCGGTCCGGGTTCGGCCGCACCGCCACCCCGGCGGCGGCCAGCACGGCCTCCAGGGCCGGCAGGTCCCGCACGACGAGCGCCGGATGGGCCTTGCGGGCGGGACGGAAGTCCTCCTCGACGCCGAGGTGCACCGCCACGGCGCCCCGGCACGAACCAGCAGCCGCCCCGGGCGGCCAGCGGCTGGGGCTTGGGGACCCGCTCGCAACCCGAGAAGCCCTGCGTAGAAGGCCTCGGCCTCCGCTTCGCCGACCGGGCGGCATGGCCAGTTGCACGTGGTCGAGCCCGACGATCTCGAAGCCCATCGCTGCCTCCTCGCGCCGGGACCGACCTGGCAGTCGGCCCCCCGGACCGCTAGCCTGCCGCACGCCATGGGATCACTGATCAAGAAGCGCCGCAAGCGGATGCGCAAGAAGAAGCACAAGAAGATGCTGAAGGCCACCCGCTGGCAGCGCCGGGCCGGCAAGTAGCTCCCGCCGCCGCCGCCCCCTCTCCTCAGTCCCCCTCCCAACCCGCCGGCACCGTGCGGGCCCGCACCAGCCGGGCCGTCGCGTCCCCCACCACCAAGCGCGGGCCGTCGACGCCGTCCCGGCCTCGGCCGGACCCCCCTCCACGAACCAGGTCGACCCGCTGCCGGCCAGCGTCGGCTCGGTGCCGGCCAGGTCCCCCAGGGCGTCGCGCCAGCGCGGCCAGGCGGGGCTCGACGGCCAGCGCGGCGGCCGTCAGCTCGTTGCGGTCCCGCGCGTCCCGGTGCCCCGCGTCCCAGGCCGCGGTAGACGGCCGCGGTGTCGACCCCGAACGGCGGGAGCAGCGAGGAGGTAGTCGCGGGCCTCGAAGGGCAGCGGCGTCACCCGCTCCCCCACGCCCTCGACCCGGGCCCGGCCGCCCACGACGCAGAAGGGCACGTCGGCGCCCAGCCGCGCCGCCAGCGCCGGGATCGGTGCACCCGGCCCAGCGCAGCACGGCGGCGGCGTCGGCCGAGCCCCCGCCGAGGCCGCCGCCGAGCGGGATCCGCTTGGTGAGGCGGACCGACGGCGCTGCGGCCGCAGGCCGCCAGGGCACGGCCGACCAGGTTGTGCCCGGCGGCGGGCAGGCGGTCGGCGCGGGTCCCCGGCGCGGCCGTCGACGACGAGGCCCGACCCGCCGTCGGCGAAGACGAGCTCGTCGGCCAGGTCGAGCGTGACCATCTCGGCGTCGAGCTCGTGGTACCCGTCGGCCCGGACGCCGGTCACGCGCAGCGAGACCGTCAGCTTGGCCGGGGCCGGCACCGTCACGGCGGGGGCGGGCGTCACAGTGCCGCCAGCCTGCCCCATTCCGTCGACGCCGAGCTCCTCGGCCCGGGCGTCGGGCCGCACCCCGGCCCGCTCGAACGCCGCGGGCTCGACCACGCCGGCCAGGGACCGCCGCAGCATCTTGCGCCGCTGGGCGAAGCCGGCCCGCACCACCGCGTCCAGGCGCTCGTAGGAGACGAGGGCCGGGTCGACGGCGGGCGCCGGCGAGCCGCTCCAGGCGCACCAGGACCGACTCGACGCGGGGCCGGGGGATGAACACCGAGGCGCGGCACGCGGCCCACCACCTCGGCGCGGGCGAAGTAGGCGATCCGGACCGACACGGCGCCGTAGGCGTCGTCACCCGCCGCGGCGGCCATCCGCTCGCCCACCTCGCGCTGCACCATGACCAGCAGGTGGGCCGACCGCCGGCACCTCCGACCAGGACCCGCAGCACGAGCGGGGTGGCCACGTTGTAGGGCAGGTTGGCCACGAGCTCCAGGGCCCCTCGGCCCGCTCGGCCAGCAGGCCGGCCAGGTCGAGCGTCATGGCGTCGCCCTCGACCACCTCCACGCCGGCCGGTTCGACCACCGAGCGCAGCACGGGGACCAGGTGGCGATCGGTCTCGACGCGCCACCACCGTGGCTCCCGTCTCGGCCAGGGCCAGGGTCAGCGACCCGAGGCCGGCCCCGATCTCGAGCACCCGGCGAGCCGGTCGCCGACGCCGGAGAGGCGGGCGATGCGCCGGACCGTGTTGGGGTCGGCGACGAAGTTCTGCCCGAGGGCCTTGCTGGGGCGCAGCCCGTGCGCCGACAGCAGCTGGGCGATGTCGGCGCCGGAATGGGTCACCAGGAGATTGTGACGTCCACCACTCCCTGGCTGAGGTCGGCGATCTGGGAGAAGCCCTCCGGGCGACATGTCGACCACCCGCGGGTAGCCGGCGGCCTCGCGGTCGTCCACCGTGCAGACGGTCGACGGCGCCGGTGGCCGCGTTGACGACGGTGAGCACCGTGCCGAAGGGCAGCGTCGGGCTGGCGCACATGCCCGACGGGCGCCGCCGCGTACCAGGTGGCCTCCCCGGATCTCGTGGTTGGCCGGGACGGCGGCCGGCCGCGGTGCGGCCGTGGTCGTCGTGGTCGGCGGTGGCGGCGGTGGTGGCGCGATCGTCGTCGTCGTGCGCGGTGCGACCGTGGGCGGCGTCGTCGTCGTGCGTCGGCGGCGCCGTCGTCGTCGTGGCCGGCGGCGCGGTCGTCGTCGTCGTCGGCGCCTGGTACGCGACGAGGTGCGACGGCAGGTTCACGCCGTCGAGACGCGACGGCGGGGTGCACGGCGGGCGTCCGCGCGCCGTGCACGGTCGCGCGCCGCCGCCTCGGTGCCGCGACGCGTGCGCCGTTCCGTTCTGCAACAACAGGAGAGGCGCGCCGAACAGCGCGCCGCAAAGGACAGCGGCGACGCCGAGGCGCCTCCCCCCAGTGCTCTGGTTCCGCAGGGCTCCACCCTTCTCCGGGGACTCAGTGCACCCGCGCCGACACACGGGTGGCGAGGGGTTTCTGAAGAACTTAGATAACCAATCGCGGACGGCGCAAACCCGAAAACGAGCAGAACCTATTTGCCGCGTCATTTCCCCAGGTCACGGCGCCGCAAGCCGCGTGATATTTAGGTAAACTCCCTGTTCAACGGCAGTTTTTGCCGAGAATTAAGGTCAAACATCCTGGTCACAAGGTTCTCGTATTACGCACAACAACGCGTGATTTAGCTGCCTGTGGAAAACGCTGTGGCCGCGGCGACCGCGGTGCGCTCCATCACCTCGTCGACGCTGCAGCCCTTGACCGCGGCGATGGCCTCGCCGACGTAGGGAAGGTACGACGGCTCGTTCGTGCGGCCGCGATGCGGCACCGGCGCGAGGAACGGGCTGTCGGTCTCGACGAGCAGGCGGTCGAGCGGGCAGCGCGCCGCGGCGGCACGCACATCGGCCGCGTTCTTGAACGTCACGATGCCGCTGAACGAGACGTACATGCCGGCGCGCAGGCAGCGGTCGACCTCGTCGGGGCCGCCGGTGAAGCAGTGCAGCACGGTGCGCGCGGGCACTCCCTCGGCCTCGCAACACGTCGAAGAGGTCGGCCCACGCGTCGCGCGCGTGGATCACCAGCGCCAGGCCGTGCGCGTGCGCCAGCGCGATCTGCGCGGCGAAGGCGGTGCGCTGGGCGGCCCGCGGCGAGTGCTCGTAGTAGTAGTCGAGGCCGCACTCGCCCACCGCCACCACACACCCGTCGCCCCGGCCCACCTCGTGCGCCAGCAACGCCGCCACCTCGTCGACGCCCGCGCTCGCCTCGTGGGGGTGCAGGCCGATGGACGCCCAGGCCCGGGGCACCGACCCGGCGCCGGGCCGTCGCCCGGGCCACCTCCACCGCCTGCCGGGAGGTGGCCGCCCCGGTCCCGATGCAGACCAGCCGGTCGATGCCGACCTCACGGGCCCGTGCCATCACGGGCTCGAGGTCCGACCGCCCCGGCGCCGTCGGCCCCGAGGAACTCCTCCTGCACGTGGCAGTGGGAGTCGAACCAGCCCCCCACGTCAGCCCTTGCGCCGGGGGAACAGGGGGTCGCCCTTCACGACCTCGGTCCCGCCGGCGTAGCCGCCCCAGACGGCGGCGTCGGGCAGGCGGGCGGCCGAGGGGTCGCCCCCGAGCCCGATCCGGCGCCACACCTCGGCCGCCGTCGACGGCATGGCCGGGGCGACCAGGACGGCCACGATGCGCAGCACCTCGAGCGCGTCGCCGAGGACCGCGTCGACGGCGGGTCCGGGCTCCATCTTCCAGGGCTCGGCGGCCTCGAGCTCGGCGTTGGCCGACCCGATGAGCCGCCACGTCTCCTCGAGCGCCTCGTGCGGCGCCCAGCGCGCCCAGGCCGCCGTCGCGGTGTCGAGCACCGCGGCGGCCACCGGGGCCAGCACGCTGTCCGGGTTGCAGCCGGGCCCCACCCCGCCGCACTTCGAGTGGACGACCGTCGTGACCCGTGACACCAGGTTCCCGAGGTTGTTGGCGAGGTCCGCGTTGTACCGCGCCACGATGCCCTCGTAGGAGAAGTCGCCGTCCCCGCCGAGCGGCACCTCGCGCAGCAGGTGGTAGCGCAACGGGTCGACCCCGATGTCGTCGGCCAGCGCGAGCGGCGACACGTCGGTCACCTTGAGCGGCTTCGCCCCCTCGCCCGTGCCGGTCTGCCCGGCGGCGATCATCGTCTTCCCGAGCTTCTGCCCGCCCATGAGGAGATACCCGTGCACGAAGATCTCCTCCGGCGGGCTCGATGTCCGCCGCCATGCACATCGCCGGCCACCAGACGCAGTGGAACTTCAGGATGTCCTTGCCGATCAGGTGGTGCGCCGCGCCCCAGCGGGCCGCGAACGTCGCCGGGTCGGCGCCGTACCCGGCGACGGTCAGGTAGTTGATCAGCGCGTCGTACCAGACGTAGAAGACGTGCCCGCTGTCCCACGGCACGGGGACCCCCCACGAGAACGACGTGCGCGTGATGGAGACGTCGCGCAGCCCGCCCCGGATGAACCCCAGCGCCTCGTTGCGCTTCGAGGCGGGCCGCACGAAGTCGGGGTGTGCGTCGTAGTAGTCGAGCAGGCGCTGCTCGAACTCGCTCAGCTTGAAGAAGTAGTTGTCCTCCTGCATCTCGACCACGGGGCGGCCGTGCACCGGGCAGTTCCCGTCCACCAGCTGGTCCTCGGTGTAGTAGTCCTCGCAGGACACGCAGTAGAGGCCCGAGTAGGGAGCGAGCTCGAATGAAGCCGTTGTCGTAGATGCGCTGCAGGAACTGCTGCACGACGGCGTAGTGCCGCGGCTCGGTCGTGCGGATGAAGTCGTCGTTGGAGATGTCGAGCCGCGTCCAGGCCTCGTGGAAGCGGGCCGACGTGCGGTCCGTCCATTCCTTGGGGGTCGTCTCGTTGGCCTCGGCCGCCTCCACGATCTTGGCGCCGTGCTCGTCGGTGCCCGTCATGAACCAGACGTCGTCACCGAGGAGACGGTGCCAGCGCGCCAGAGCGTCGGCGTTCACCGTCGTGTAGGCCGTGCCCACGTGCGGCGCGTCGTTGACGTAGTAGATCGGCGTGGTCAGGTAGTACGGGGGCACCGCCGGTAGCGTACCGGCGCGCTCAGCGGTGGCCCGACGTGCCCGCTTCGCCGTCGCCGGCCGCCCGCAGGCGCAGCGCCGTCTCGTACGCGCGACGCCGGGGGACGCCGAGCGCCGCCGCCACGCGCTCGGCCACCTGGCGCGGCCCGGCGGAGGGGTCGTCGCCGAGCTCCGCCCGCACCGCCGTCTCGACGTCGGACTCGCCCGGCGGCTCGGGCGCGGGGGCGCCCCCGATCACGAGCACCACCTCGCCCCGGAGCTGCCGCGCCGCGAACGCCAGCGGCCGCCTCGCCCAGGGGGCCCCGCCAGACCTCCTCGTGCACCTTGGTCAGCTCGCGCACGACGGCGACGGGGCGCTGCGGGTCGGCGGCCGCGAGCTCGGCCAGCGTGGCGGCGACGCGGCCGGGCGCCTCCAGCACGACGCGTGGTGCGCTCGTCGGCCATGAGCGCGGCCACCCGGCGGCGGCGCTCGGGGCCCTTGCGGGGCAGGAACCCCTCCACGCAGAAGCGGTCGGTGGGCAGGCCGCTCACGACGAGCGCGCCCAGCACGGACGACGGGCCGGGCACCGTGCTCACCGCCTCGCCGGAGGCGGCCAGCTGTGCGGCCAGCCACGCACCGGGATCCGAGATGCCGGGCGTGCCGGCGTCGCTGACGACGGCCACCGTCGCCCCGGCGGCCACGGCGGCGGCGACGCGTTCGAGCCGCGCCGCCTCGTTGTGGCCGTGCAGCGAGAGCAGGCGGTCGCCGCGGGGTCCGCCCGCCGGGACGCCGACCGCCGAGAGCAGCGCCCGGGTCCGGCGGGTGTCCTCGCAACAGATCAGGTCCGCCGCCGCCAGCACGTCGCGCGCCCGGGGTGAGAGGTCACCGAGGTTTCCGATCGGCGTGGCCACGAGCACGAGCCGGCCGCGCCGCTCGCCGCTCACGGCCCGTCGCTCGCGGCGCCGTTGGGGACCTCACGCAGCTCGAGCTGGTCTCCCACCCGCACGCCCCAGCGCTCGAGCGCTCCGGCCTCGGTCTGCACCACGCTGCGGGCGGCCCGTCCCCCCGTCGCCACCCGCCACGGCTTCAGCCGCGCCATGCGGACCACGGTCAGGTCGGTGGAGAGGAAGGCCACGTCGATGGGGAATTTCATGCCCGCGGTGTGCACGGTCCGGGCGCCGTCCACGTGCAGTGCGCCCTCACACCCCGTCCGGCCGCGCAGGGTGCCACGATCGGCCGGCGAATCGGCCATCTCCAGCGCACACACCACATCGCCGTCCCGCAGCAGCCATCCGGACCGCATGCGACCGAGGCTACCGGACGCCCTGCGCCACTCCGTCTAAGATCGTCCCTTCATGTCGAAACGAACAGTCAAGCGCAAGCTCAGGACGAAGAAGAAGGCCAACCACGGCAAGAAGCCGAACTGCGGCCGCGGCTAGGTCCACGACGCCTGAGGGCCCCCGGGCTCACATCCCGTCCCAGGCGACCCCGCGCGACGACAGCACCCCGCACAGCGTGGTGGGCAGGTCCGAGATGATCCCGTCGACGCCGAGGTCCAGCAGGCGCTCCATCGACTCGGCGTCGTTGACCGTCCACACGTGCACGGCCTTGCCCGATTCGTGCGCCGCCGTCACGAAGCGCTCGTCCACCACGACGAGGTCTCCCTGGCGCTCCGGCACCTGGTAGGCCACGGCCGCGCTGTCGGGCATCGCCTCCCCCGCCTGCACCGCCCGCCACGCCTCGGCGGTGGCGATCGTGCCCGCCGACGTCGGCACCGCGGGCGCGTACGTCCGGAAGGCGTCGGTCGCCGGGTCGAGGAACGAGGCCACGATCACGTCGTCACTGCGCCCGTACTCGGCCAGGAGGCGGGCGAGCGCCTCCTCGTAGGGAGCCACCACGGGCGCCGTCTGCTTGATGTCGAGGTTCAGCACGACACCGGGGAAGCGCTCGAGCACCTCGCGCAGCGTGGCGATGCCGAACGACCGGTCGCCGGGCGCACGACCCCGGAAGGGATAGTCCACGGGCGGGCGGCCCGGGGTGACGTCGGCGCCGGGGATCCACCAGTAGGAGAAGTCCATCTGCCGCAATTCCTCCAGCGAGAACGAGGCGATGGTGCCGGTGCCCGCCGTGGTGCGGTCGACCGTGGCGTCGTGGCAGACCACGAGCTCGCCGTCCGCGGTCGCGTGCACGTCGAGCTCGATCCCGGTCGCGCCCGCTTCGATCGCGTGCGCGATGGCGTGCAGCGTCGAGGAGGGCGACTCCCAGGCTCCCCCCTGGTGGGCGTAGGCGATCACCCTCCGTTCGAGCCAGGGGGTCCGCTCGCTCACCGGTCCGACCGTAACAGCCGTGGCCGGCCCGGCCTCACCAGGGGGCGAGACCGCTCCGTGCCACGGCGGGCCTATCCTCGTGCAGCGTGCTGGACCACCTCCTCGTCGACGTCATCGACACCATGCGTGCCTCGTTCGACCGGGCGCTGCTCCAGCGCCAGGCCGTCGAGGAGCGCTTCCAGGTCGACGTCTTCCTCGGGGACGTGTCGTGGGAGACCTCGTACAGCCTGCCCGGCGAGGAGCAGCCGCCGCGCGTGCGGGCCGACGTCTCGGTCGACTGGCCCACGTGGAGCCAGACCTCGTACCGCAGCTGGTGCATCGGCGAGCCGCCCGACGAGCTCCCCGAGGTCGTGATCGAGGTCGCGCTGCGGGTCCAGCGCATGGCCGAGGCCCCCGACACCGAGAAGGTGATGGCCGCCCTCCCCATCACCGGCCCCCTCGGCGACCCCATGGACCTGGTCCGCACCGCCACCACCATCGAGCAGGTGCGGACCGACGCCGACGGCGCCGCCGACGCCCTGCGCTGGGCCGCCGAGGCGACCTACGAGGGCTCGGTCCGCTTCAGCGAGCAGCAGCTCGAGGACCCCTCGACCATCGAGCCTGTGTTCGACGCCCTCACCCGCTGGATCGCCTCCACGCTCATCTCCCTGGCCGACCTCCCCTTCACCTTCCTGCCTGCCGGGGAGGACGACGCCTGAAGCGGAGCTCCCGCCGCCGGGTCCTCGGCAGCGTCCTCGCCCTCGCGTTCGGCATCCCCCTCGCCGCCTGCGGATCGTCGGCCCCGGCCGCGCCGCCGCCGAACCAGGGGCTCGTGCTCGACCGGCCGACGCCGCAGCACGTCCCGCTGGTCGACCAACACGGACACGCCGTCTCGCTGGCCGCCCTGCGCGGCAAGGTCGTGGTCCTCGCACCCTTCCTCTCGCTTTGCCAGGACGAGTGCCCGCTCGTCACCGGCGCCTTCATCTCCCTCCAACGCGACCTGCGCGCCGCCGGTCTGGCGCATCGCGTCGTGTTCGTGGAGGCCACCGTGGATCCGGGCCGCGACACCGTGGCGCGACTGGCCGCCTATCAGCGGGACTTCGGTGCCGACTGGGACCTGTGGACGGGCACGCCGGCGAACGTCGCTGCCTTCTGGAAGCCCTTCGGCGTCGAGTACCAGATCGTCCCCGAGGACCGGCCGCCCAAGATCGACTGGTTCACCGGCAGACCGCTCACCTACGACGTCGACCACACGGACGGGTACATCCTCATCGCCGCCGACGGCCACGAGCGCTTCGTCGACGCCACGGCGCCGAACCTGAAGGCGCTCGACCACAAGCTCACCTCTCTGCTCAACGACGGTGGGGTCCAGCATCTGCACCACCCCCAGCAACCCAACTGGACGGTCGCCGACGCGCGGGCCTCCATCAGCTGGATGCTCGGCACCAGCGTCCCCGCGTCGGGGTCCTGATGCAGAGGGTGCTGCGCCCCGACTGGTCGACCCAGCTCTCCGACGGTGGGCACCCGCTCGACATCGACGACCTCAATGCGACGCCCGGCATGGACATCGGGCCGGGGATCGACTTCAACGGGAGCCGCTGGTAGGTGCGGGACGGCAGGGGGAAGCAGGTCACGACCGCGTGCTCGGTCGTCGCCCGAACGTCAACCCGGACTGCTGAGGCCGGCCGCCCGCGCCTCAGGTGTTGAAGCGGAACTCCACGACGTCGCCGTCGCGCATGACGTAGTCCTTGCCCTCCATCCGCGCCTTGCCGGCGTTGCGCGCCGCGGCGACCGAGCCCGCCTCCATCAGGTCGTCGAAGCTGATCACCTCCGCCTTGATGAACCCGCGCTCGAAGTCGGTGTGGATCACCCCGGCCGCCTTGGGGGCGGTGTCGCCGACATGGATCGTCCATGCCCGCGCCTCCTTCGGCCCCGCCGTCAGGAACGTCTGGAGCCCGAGGGTGGCGAAGCCCACGTGCACCAGCTGCTCCAGGCCCGACTCCTCCTGCCCGTAGCTGCGGAGCAGCTCACGGGCGTCGGCCGGGTCGAGGCCGGCCACCTCCGCCTCGATCTGGGCGCAGAGCACGACCGCCTGGGCCGGGCGCACGCGCTCGACGAGGCCCTCGGCGAGCGCGGCGTCACCGAGCGCACCCTCGTCGACGTTGAACACGTAGATGAACGGCTTGGCCGTCAGCAGGTGCAGGTCGCGCAGCAGCGCGGCGTCGACGTCGCCCGCGGCGGCGGCGCTCGACACCGTGCGGCCCTCGCCCAGGATCCGCTCCGCCGCCGCGACCGCGTCGACCGTGGGCTTCAGCGCCGCTGCCCCCTTGGCCTCGCGCGCCAGCCGCGGCAGCCGCTGCTCCACCGTCTGCAGGTCGGCCAGGATCAGCTCCGTGTTCACGGTCTCGATGTCGCCCGCCGGATCGACCCGCGCGTCGACGTGGACCACGTCGTCGTCGTGGAACGCCCGCACCACCTGGCAGATGGCGTCGGTCTCACGGATGGCCGCCAGGAACTGGTTGCCGAGGCCCTCGCCCTGCGATGCGCCGCGCACCAGGCCCGCGATGTCGACGAACGTGACCGAGGCCGGCACGACCGGGGCGCCGTCGTAGAGCGCCGCGAGCCGCTCGAGCCGCTCGTCGGGCACCGCCACGACGCCGACGTTGGGATCGATGGTGGCGAACGGGTAGTTCGCCGCCAAGACCTCGTTGTTGGTCAGCGCGTTGAACAGCGTGGACTTGCCGACGTTGGGCAGCCCGACGATCCCGATCGACAGGCTCACGCGGTGCGACCCGCTACGCCGGCAGCAGGCCGGCGGCCGCGGCGAGCGCCTTCAGGTCGGCCTCGGGGCGGGCGCCCGTGTGGGAGATGACCTCGGCGGCGCAGAGACCGCCGAGCGTCGTGCTCGGCACGGGACCCATGCCGTGGGTGAGGCCGAAGAGGAAGCCGGCGGCGAAGAGGTCGCCCGCCCCGGTCGTGTCGACGACCCGCGCCACCGGCGGCGGCCGGGATCTCCTCGGGCCCGTGGGCGCCGAGCACCACGGCGCCCCGGGCGCCGCGGGTCATGACGACGAGCAGGCCGGTCTCCTCGGCGGCGGCGATGGCCTCGGTGTGCGACGCGGCGCCGAAGAGCATCGTGAGCTCCTCCTCGTTGCCGAGCAGGATGTCGACGTCGTCGACGAGGAGGTCGAGGAACTCACGTTGGTGCCGGCTGACGCAGAAGGGGTCCGAGAGGGAGAGCGCCACCGAGCCCTCCGAGGCATGCGCGGTGGCGGCGGCGTGGCGCATGGCCTCCTTGGCGGCCGGCACGTCCCACAGGTACCCCTCGAGGAGCACGACGGAGGCCCGGGCCACGAAAGAGGTCGGGACACCCTCGGGTGACAGCGTGGAGGCCGCCCCGAGGTACGTCCCCATGGTCCGGTCGGCGTCCTCGGTGATCAGGACCACGCAGCGGCCGGTGCCGAGGCCGTCGCCGGCGGCCGACTCGCTGTAGTGCGGCTCGAACTCGACGCCGGCCGCCCGCAGGTTCTCGGTGTAGGTCCGGCCGATCTCGTCGTCGGCCAGGCCCCGACGAACCCGGCCGTGCCGCCGAGCTCGGCGATCCCGGCCGTGGTGTTGGCGACCGAGCCTCCCGAGACGAAGCGGGGCGCGCCCATGAACTCCTGCACGGAGTTCGCCGTCACCAGGTCGATCAGGGTCATCGACCCCTTCTCGAGGCCGACCTGGGCCAGCTGGTCGTCGCTCGCCATCTCGATCACGTCGAGGAGGGGCGACCCGATGGCCACGACGTCGAGATCGTGACCGGTGTCCCCGATGGGCTCGGGGGACGGGGCGCTGTCGTCGGCGTTCATGGAGTCCTCGGCTGGCACGATGCGAGAAACTACTCGCAGCGCCGCGGGTAGCCTTCCCCGGATGCCACCTGCTCCCACGTCGACTGCCGCGCCCGGGTCGGAGGCGTTCCGCCTGCCGCGGACGGTCGAGCCGGTCACGTACCGGATCGAGATCGAACCGGACGTGGCCTCGGCCACCTTCTCGGGCACCGTCGCCATCGACGTCGTCGTGCACGAGGCGGTCGCGGACGATCGTGCTCAATGCCGCCGAGCTCGCCGTCAGCGACGTCGAGGTCGTGCTCGCCGACGGGAGCGTCGTCGGCTGCAGCGTCAGCTTCGACGACGAGCTCGAGCAGGTCGTCTTCCGGGCCCCGTCGGCGCTGCCGCCCGGACCGTGCACGGTCAGCTGCCGCTTCACCGGCACCCTCAACGACAAGCTGCGCGGCTTCTACCGGTCGACCTACACCGGCCCGGACGGCGAGACCCAGACCATCGCCACGACCCAGTTCGAGTCCGTCGACGCCCGGCGCTGCTTCCCCTGCTTCGACGAGCCCGACCGCAAGGCGGTCTTCGAGATCGCGCTCATCGTCGATCCCGACGTCGACGCCATCTCCAACTCCCCGGTCGTCGGGACCGACCAGGTGGGCGACAAGCGGCGCCTCCGGTTCTCCCCCACCATGAAGATGTCCACCTACCTGGTCGCCTTCGTCGTGGGCAAGCTCGAGATCACCGAGACCGTCGACGTCGACGGCGTACCGCTCCGTGTCGTGTGCACACCGGGCAAGCGGCACCTCGGCCGACTACGCCCTCGAGGTGGGCGCCTTCGCGCTGCGCTTCTTCACCGACTACTTCAACATCCCCTACCCGGGCGAGAAGGTGGACCTCGTCGCCATCCCGGACTTCGCGGCCGGAGCGATGGAGAACCTCGGCTGCATCACCTTCCGCGACACCGCCCTGCTCGTCGACACCGAGCGCGCCGCCCGGGCCGAGCTCGAGCGGGTGGCCGACGTGATCGCCCACGAGCTGGCGCACATGTGGTTCGGCGACCTGGTGACGATGGGCTGGTGGGAGGGCATCTGGCTCAACGAGGCCTTCGCCACCTTCATGGAGACTGCTCTGCGTCGACGCCTTCCGGCCGTCGTGGGACCGCTGGGTGGGCTTCGCGCCCTCGCGCGAGGCGGCCCTGGCCATCGACGCCGTGCACTCGACGCGGCCGATCGAGTACCCGGTCGGCCCGCCCAAGGAGGCGGAGGGCATGTTCGACCTCCTCACCTACGAGAAGGGCTGCGGCGTGCTGCGCATGCTCGAGCAGCACATCGGCGCCGGACGTGTTCCGGGACGGGGTGCGCACCTATCTCAAGGCGCACGCCTACGGGAACACGGTCACGACCGACCTGTGGGACGCGCTCGAGGACGCCAGCGGCGCACCGGTGCGCGACATGATGAACACCTTCATCCTCCAAGGCGGGCACCCGCTCGTGTCCCTGCACGGCACGACCGTGACCCAGGAGCCGTTTTCGTTCGGGCCGCCCCCGCCGGGCACCGTCTCGTCCATCGGGAGCGCATGGCAGGTGCCGCTCGCCGTCCGCGCCCTGCCGGCCGGGGGGAAGCCGGGCGCACCGATCCGGCACGTCGTGCTCGGACCCGACCCGACGCCGATCGAGGAGGCCGGACAGGGGCTGGCCGTGCTGAACGCCGGCGGCTGGGGCGTGTTCAGGGTCGGCTACGAGACGGCGCACCGGCTGGCGCTGGCCGAGCACCTGGGCGAGCTCAGCCCGCTGGAGCGGGCCAACCTGCTGGCCGACACCTGGGCCACCACGCTGGCCGGTCGCACGACGCTGCGCGAATTCCTGGTCCTGGCGTCGCGCCTCGGCCTCGAGCCCGACCCGGCTCCGTGGGCTCCCGTCGGCGGCGCGCTCGTCCTCACCAATCGCATCGCACGGCCCGAGCACCGCGATGCGCTGCACGAGGCCGTCGCCGCCCTGATCGGACCGATCCATCGCCACCTGGGATTCGACGCCGGCCCGGAGGAGAGCGAGCGCACGCCGTCGCTGCGCGCGCTCGCCATCAACCTCATGGGCACCGTCGGTGCCGACGAGGAGGTCCGGGCCGAGGCGGCGCGCCGATTCGACGCCTCGCCGATCGCCAGCGGCTCGGGCGTGCCGATCCCCGCCGACATCGAGACGGCCGTGCTGACCGTCGTCGCCCAGCTCGTCCGGCCCGGCGACTACGACGCGCTCCTCGAGCGCTACCGCTCCGCGTCCACTCCGCAGGAGGAGATGCGCTCGCTGGGCGCGCTGGCCAGCTTCCCCGACGTCGACGCTGTGCCTGCGCACGTTCGACCTGGCCCTCACCGAGGTGCGCAGCCAGAACGGGTTCGCCGTCATCGGCGCGCTGCTGGCGAATCCCGTCGGCAACCAGGCCGTGTGGGAGCGCGTCACCGAGAACTGGGACACCATGCTCGACCGGTTCCCCAAGAACGCGCCGCCCCGCATCCTCGAGACGCTGCCTGCACTCTGCGCCGACGCCGACTTCGCCGAGCGTGCGATCGCCTTCCTGCACGAGCACCCGCTGGCGTCGGGTCCCCGCCGGGTGGACCAGTCGGTGGAGCGGCTCCGGGTCAACGTCGCCTTCGCCGCGCGCGAGCGTGCCGGGCTGGCCGACTCGCTGCGGGCGGCCACCACGCCCACCGCCTGATGGCCCGGGCGCCCGGCGCCGGCGGCGAGGCCGAACGGCTGCAGGCCCTGTTCGAGACGGCGCGCCGCACCCGCGGCTTCATGCCCGACGACGAGGGGGACGCGCTGTTCCGCGCCGCCCTCCGGGCCGGGCAGGCGGAGATCCCGGCCGCCGCGCCCGACCACCTTCGTGGAGATCGGCGCCTGGTGCGGGAAGTCCACCGTGTACCTCGGGGCGGCGGCCGAGGCCACCGGCGCGGTCGCTGCTGTCGATCGACCACCACCGCGGCTCCGAGGAGAACCAGCCGGGATGGGAGTACCACGAGCCCGACCTGGTCGATCCCGACGCGGGGCGCATCGACACCCTGCTGCACTGGCGGCGCACCATCTCCGCCGCCGGGCCTCGAGTCCTCGGTCGTGGGCATCGTCGGCGACTCCCCCACCGTCGCCGCGCGCTGGGACCGGCCGCTCTCGTTCTGCTTCATCGACGGCGGTCACGGCGAGGAGCCCGCCTGGGCGGACTTCCGGGGCTGGGCGCCGCATGTCGCCGTGGGCGGGTGGCTCGCCATTCACGACGTCTTCCCCGACCCGGCCGACGGCGGGCGCCCTCCCTACGAGCTCTACTGCGCCGCGCTCGAGTCGGCCGAGTTCGTCGACGACGGCGCCTGCGGCAGCCTGCGGGTGCTGCGCCGCGTGGCGCCGCCGGGACGCTGAGTCCGCCTGGCGCAGGTCGTCCTTCAGCCGCGCGAGAAGGGCTGCGGCAGGTCGGCCGCCGTGCACCCCTCCCTGGCGTCGCCGCAGTGCGGTTCGGCCAGGTCCAGCGCAGCGGGCAGGCACTCGCCCGCGGAAGAGCCCGGCCGCCGGCGTCGTGCTCGACAGCGCGTCGGCGGCGAGCACCATGGCGGCGAAGGTGTAGGTCGTCCGCTCGTGCTTGGGGAACGTCTCCTCCTCCGGGTAGACCATCCCCGTCCAGTAGGACCCGTCCGTCAGTCGCAGGTTCTGTCCGGCCGCGAAGAGATCGCAGCGCATGGTCGTCCATGCCCAGCGCGTCGAGCGTCAGCACGCATTCCGCCGTCTCGGCCGCCGTGACCCAGTCGCCCGTCGAGACGCAGCGCACACCCAGGCCCTCCATGACGAAGGTCGACCAGCCCTCGGCGATCCGGCGCCGGCCCGCCTCGCCCTCCAGCGCGCCCGACAGCATGGGGTAGTACCAGTCCATGGCGAACTCGACCTTGGGCGCGAAGGCACCGGGGTGGTGGGCCACGGCATGGCCGAGCCGGCCGGCCGCCAGCTCCCAGTCCGGGCGGTCCTTGGCCAGGCATTCGGCGACCGCCACCCCGCAGCGGAGGGAGTGGTAGATGGACGACGAGCCGGTGAGCAGTGCGTAGCCCTCCGGCCGACCGGCGGAGTCGAGCGACCAGAGGACCGAGCCGTCCGGCTGCTGCCAGCGCAGGATGAAGTCGATGCCCTGCTCGATGGTCGGCCACAGCTCGCCCAGGAACTCCACGTCGCCGGTGATCAGGTGGTGGTGCCAGGCGCCCGCCGCCAGGTAGGCGCACACGTTCGTGTCGAGTCGGGGATCCTTGACGGTGTCACCCTGGTAGTAGTTGAACCAGCTGCCGTCGGAGAGCTGGCGGCCGGCCAGCCAGCGGTAGGCATCGACCGCCTCGTCCACGAGGCCGCACACGGTGAGCGCCATGGCGGCCTCGACGTGGTTCCACGGGTCGCAGTGGCCACCGGCGAACCAGGGGATCATCCCGTCGCCCCGCTGCACCTCGGCGATGGCGTGGCCGGTGGCCAGGACATCCGAGCTCGAGAGGATGCCCGGCACCTCGGGCAGCGTGACGGCGGAGCGGATCTCCTCGGTCGTCATGCCGCCGCCCCGTGCGTCGGGCTCGTCGGGCCGCGCCGCCCGGGCACGCCGCGCGGCACGCTGGGGCGTGCGTCGGGCAGCCCCGCGACGGCGCTGTCGGGCTTGGCCAGGTAGAGCGACCAGGCTCTTGCCGATGAGCGGGCTGAGCACCCGGTCGGCGGTGCGTGTCACGAAGGGTGCCTTGACGATGTCCCAGACCAGCACCTTGTGGTACGCCTCCACCGCCGGGTGCGAGTCGTTGGACGGCCCCACCAGGCAGCGCAGCCACCAGTAGGGCGAGTGGAGCCCGTGGGCATGGTGGGCGCCGGTCGGCACGAGCCCGGCCGAGCTCAGCCGGCGCTCCAGCGTCGAGCGCCGGTAGATGCGGACGTGACCGCCCGGGGTGTCGTGGTACTCGTCCGAGAGCGCCCAGTTGATCGCCTCGGGGACACAGCGCGGCACGGTCACCGCCATGACACCGCCGGGGCGCAGGACCCGCGCCAGCTCGCGCATGGCGGCGGTGTCGTCGGGAATGTGCTCGAGCACCTCCGAGGCGATCACCCGGTCGAACGTCGCGTCGGCGAAGGGAAGGGCCAGCGCATCGCCCTGCACGGCGGTGGCGGGGTGATCGGGCGCGAGCTCGCCCTGCTCCACCATGGCCGCCAGCGTGCCGCGCACCTGGGCCACCTCCTCGGGGCCGGCGTCGAGAGCCACGACGCGGGCGCCGCGGCGGGCGGCCTCGAACGCGTGGCGACCGAACCCGCACCCGAGGTCGAGGACGAGGTCGCCCGGGCCGACGCCGAGGCGGTCGTAGTCGACGGTGAGCATCAGGCCGCTCCCCCCGGGAGGGCCCGCGCCTGCGCTCCCGGCGGCCGGTGGCGCACCGGGCAGGGGCCGGCCCTCGAGCAGGGCCTGGTAGCAGGCGGCGGTGCCGGCCGCCGTCACCTGCCAGGTGAAGCGGCTCATCACGCGCTGCGCGCCCCGCCGCGCCGAGCCGCGCCCGCAGCGCCGGGTCGTCGAGCAACCGGGCGATGGCCCCGGCGAGCGCGCCGGGGTCGTCGGGCGGGACGAGCAGTCCGGTCTCGCCGTCGGTGCCCACGACCTCGGGCAGGGCTCCCCCGGTCGTCGCCACCACGGCCACGCCGCACGACATGGCCTCGATCGCCGGCAGCGAGAAACCCTCGTAGAGCGAGGGCACCACCGCGACCTGCGCCTCGCCGTAGAGCCGGGCGAGCTCGTCGTCGCTGATGCCGCTCACGCAGTGCACGGCGTCGGAGAGGCCCAGGCGCGCGATGGCCCGGTCGACCCGCCCGTTCTCGGTCGGGCGGCCGATCACCGTCAGCTCGACCTCGCGCTCGGTGCGCAGCTTGGCCACGGCCTCGAGCAGGGGCACCAGGCCCTTCATGGGCACGTCGCTGCTCGAGGTCACCATGATCCGTCCCGGCACCGGGGTCACGTCGTCGAAGGGGCGGAACACGGTGTGGTCGACGCCGACCGGGACGACGGTCATCCGCTCGGGCGCGACCTCCATCTGGGCCACGATGTCCTGGCGGGAGTTCTGCGACACGGTCACCACGGCCGGCAGTGCCCGGGCGACGCGCACCTGCATGCCGAGGAAGCCGAACCACCGCCTGGTGGTGAAGCGCTGCCAGGGGTTCGTCGTGTGCGAGAGGGCGAGCTGGCGGTCCACGGTGATCGGATGGTGCAGCGTGGTGAGCAGCGGCCACCCGTCCGAGACCATGCCCAGCATGCCGGTCCCGAGGCACTGGTTGTCGTGCACCACGTCGAAGTCGTCGCGTCGCCGGGCCAGCAGCTGGCGGGCCCGCAAGGAGAACGCCAGCGGCTCGCCGAAGCCGGCCGTGCACATGATCGCGAACTCCGTCCAGTCCTCGCGTGACGTGAACTCGCGCCGGTGCGGCACCCGGAACGGGTCGGGCTGGCGGTAGAGGTCCAGGCCGCGCACGGGCGTGAAGCCGACGCCGTCGTCGAGCTCGGGCCATGGCGGTCCCGCGAAGACCTCGACCGAGTGACCGAGGGCGACGAGCTCCCTGGTCAGGTGGCGGGTGTAGACGCCTTGGCCGCCACAGCGAGGGTTCCCCCGGTAGATCAGGAACGCGATGCGCAGGCCCCCGGGACGAGGTGGTGCGGCGGTGATCGGGGCGGGCACCTCGATGTGGCGCGACCGCTCCCAGGATTCCTTCGTCTCGATCCACTTCTGGCGGGGCGTTTTAGGCAATGGATGTCCCGACGCGCTCCACCATGGCCGCATAGCCTCCCCGAACCCCCAGGTCCGACGCAAACGCCACCCTCTGCGGCCCCGGCAAGGGCCGTGGCCTGGTCGCACCCGGACGGCGGCGACGGGTACCGTGCAGCCATGGACCTCGCCTACCCGCGCGAAGCGGAGGAATTCCGCGTCGAGATCGCCCGCTGGCTCCAGGAGAACCTGCCCGGCGGCTGGGGCGAGCCCGGGTTCTCCATGACGCCCGAGGAGCGCAAGACCTTCAACACGGAGTGGACGGCCAAGCTCTTCGCCGGCGGGTGGATCTGCGCCGGCTGGCCCGTCGAGTACGGGGGCAAGGGGCTGAGCCTGCTCCAGCAGGTGGTGCTCAACGAGGAATTCGCCCGTGCCGGCGCACCGCTGCGCGCCGACTTCTTCGGTGACACCCTGGTCGGCCCGACGATCCTGCAGTGGGGCACCGAGGAGCAGAAGAAGCAGTTCATCCCCGGAATCCTCAAGGGTGAGATCTCGTGGTGCCAGGGCTTCAGCGAACCGGACGCGGGCTCGGACCTCGCCAGCCTCACGACCAAGGCCGAGTTGGACGGGGACGAGTGGGTCATCAACGGCCAGAAGGTGTGGACCACCCAGGCGCACGACGCCGACTACATCTTCCTCCTCGCCCGCACCGACCCCGACGCGCCGAAACACGCCGGCATCTCGTACCTCCTCGTCCCCATGCGGCAGCCCGGGGTCGAGGTGCGGCCGATCGAGCAGGTCGACGGCTCGGCCGAGTTCAACGAGGTCTTCTTCACCAACGTGCGCTGCCCCAACGACAACGTCATCGGGGGCGTCAACAACGGCTGGAAGGTCGCCATGACGACGCTCGGATTCGAGCGTGGGACCTCCTCGACGACGGGCCACCGCCGCTTCCAGAAGGAGTTCGACGAGATCGTGCAGGCGGCCCGGGCCACGGGCCGCGACCGCGACCCGCTGACGCGCCAGCGCCTCGCCCGTTCGTGGTCGAAGATCAAGATCATGGAGATCAACGGGTTCCGGACGCTGACCGATGCCCTCAACGGCACCCACACGACGGCGGCACTGGGTGCGTGCAACAAGATGTTCTGGTCCGAGGCGCACCAGGAGACGATGCTGCTCGGCATGGACATCCTGGGCATGGAGGGCCAGATCCTGCTCGGCGACGACGGCGCCGACACCCTGCTGCCCGGGGCGCGCCGGGCCAAGGCGAGCTACCCCGTCAACAACCTGCAGTCACTCTTCTTCTTCTCCCGCTCCGAGACGATCTGGGGCGGCGCGGCGGAGATCCAGCGCAACATCGTGGGCGAGCGCGTGCTCGGCCTGCCCAAGGAACCCCGGCCGCAGTAGCCGGCGCTCGGTCAGACGCGTTGCCGCCGGCGGTCCGGAAGCAGCACCCGGAACGCCGCACCACCGCCGGGCGCGTCTTCGACCCAGGCGCGGCCACCTTGGATCTCGGCGAACTTGCGCACGACGAACAACCCCAGGCCCAGGCCGCCGATCGCGCTCGTCGCCCGGCGCTGAAAGGGCTCGAAGATGGCCTCCTTCTCGGCATCGGGAATGCCGGGACCCGAGTCGTCGACGGCGAGCAGCACGCCATCGTCTCGACGCGAGAGCTCGACCCGCACCGGTGTGCCCTTCGGTGTGTGGCGCAGGGCGTTGCTCAGCAGATTGTCGACGATCCGCGTCGTCAGCTCCGGGTCGAGCTCGACGATGGTCTCGCTCGCGGGAGGTGCGATCGCGCCATTGGCCCTGTCCAGGCTGCGGGCACGCTCGGCGACCAGCGTGGCCAGGTCGAAGGGCCGCCGGTCCGCCGCCACGTAGCCACCGATCACGCGCTCGGAGTCGAGCAGGTTGGTCAGGATCGCCCGCAGTTCCGCCGCGGTCTCCGCCAGGCCGTCCGCCATCTTCCTGATGTCCCCCCCGGGCAGATCGGGGTGGCGCACCAGGAGATCGGCCAGGCCCGCGACGGCCGCAATGGGCGTGTTGAACTCGTGGGACGCCGCCAGCAGGAGCGCGTCCTTGGCGGCGTCGGCGTCCCGGAGGGCCGCCGCAGCCATCTGCTCGCGCGTGAGCGCCTCCTGCAGGGCGACCCGGGCCGCCTCGCGCTCGCGGACGTCGCGCAACGCGTACTGCAGGCCCAGGGAGCGCTGTCCCGGACTACGGAAGGGGACGATACGGGCCTCCACGGGGAGCCATTGGCCGTCGCCGCAGCGGAAGCGGCACACGGTGGAGCCGTCGGTCCGTCCGATCAGCGCGTCCTCCTGCAGCAACAAGAGAGCGGCGCGGTCGTCGGGATGGACGACGTCGGCCACGGGCTGCCCCTCCATGTCCGCAGGGTCGAGGGCGAGGACGGTCCTGATGGACGGGGACGCGAACGTGACGCAGCCGGCGCCGTCGGTGGCGATGACGACGTCGGCTGCGCTCTCGGCGATGAGCCGGTACCGGGTCTCGCTCGCCGTGAGCAACCGCTCTGCCTCCGCCTGGCGGCGGATGTCGCGCACGAGCCAGCGCACGCGCGGGCCGTCGGGGTCGGCGGCGCCAGAGGCGCCGCCGACGGTCAGGTGCACCGAGGCCGGAAAGGCGTCGTGGTTGGGCGGCGAGAACCGGGTCTCGAACTCGACGACCGCCCCGTGAGAGCCGGTGACCGCATCGTGCAGGTGGCTCAGCACGAGACGCCGGTCCGCAGCCTCCACGAACACGACCATCGGTTTTCGAATGAGGAAGTGGCCCGGCGTCCCCAACAGGTCGCTGGCGGCCCGGTTGGACTCGAGGATGACCCCGAGGGTGTCCGTGACGAGGTAGCCGTCGGGCGCCAGGTCGAAGAGCTCCCGGTACCGGGCCGACTCCAGGTCGAGCTGCCGCTTCGCTTCGGCCAGCGCCTCGTTCTGGCCGTGGATCTCCTCCGTGCTGACCTCGAGCTCCTCGACGGCGGCGGAGAGCTCCTCGAGCATCTCGGCCACGAGCGGGGACGGCGGGTCGCCGGTCGTGCTGATCACCCGCTCGGACAGGGCCTCCAGGCGCCGGATGAGCGCATCGGCCTTGCGCTCGAAGTCCGAACTCCCCGAGTGGCCGGACGGCAGCGTCACGAAAGCGCTCCTTCCCGCCTCTCCATGACCAGCATGGCCGCCGTCTCGGGCTCGTGACCCGAGATCGGGATCACGTGGACTCGGCACGTGAACGGATGTCCCGAGGGATCCATCGCCTCGACGTCGAGGCTGGTCGGCACGGCGCCGGGGCTGCGGCAGGCCCGCACCGACTCCTGGACCAGACCGAGCGGGAGGCCGAAGTTCAATCCGAAGATCGGCTCCCCGACCACAGCGTCCTCCTCCAGCTCCCACAGCTCGGCGGCGGCGCGGTTCCATTCCTCGACGAGCAATTGCGCATTGAGCACGATCACCGCGGCCGGGAAGTGATCCATGACCTGATGGTGCAAGCTGCTGAAGCGACGCAACTCGAGGTTGGCGTCGACCAGTGACTCGTTCAGCCGCCCGACGGCGTCGCTCGTCGACTTGAGCTCGAGATACGTCGTCTCGAGCTCCTCGTTGGAGGATCTCAATTCCTCGTTCGTCGTCTCGAGCTCCTCGTTGGACGACTGGAGCTCCTCGTTGCTCGTCTCGAGCTCCTCGTTGGTCGACTGAAGCTCCTCGTACGCCGTCTCGAGCTCCTCGTGCACATGACGGAAGCTCTCCCGCAGCTGGATCGTGTTGCCGACGTCGGCGAACGTGACGGCGGCACCGAAGACGACCTCGTGCTCGGTGAAGATCGGGAGCACCCAGACCTCGAGATCCAGGACACGATCGTCTTGTGTCTCGTACCGCATCACCCCCAACCGGTGGGACACCCGCTCGACGAGGGCGCGTCCGACATGCACCTCCAGCTCCAGCGGCTCGAAGGCCGGCCGCAGATGGCCCAGGTGCTGCGCCATGTCGTCAGGCCCGATCCCGAACAGATCGCGGGCCGCGTCGTTGGCCCCGGTCAGCGCCCCGTCCGGGTTGACGAGGAGCTCGGCGACCAACGACTCCTCCGGCTCCTCCGACGGTGGTGACGGGAGTCCCTCTGCGGGGCTCGGGACGTCCGGTCGCCCGACCTCATAGCCACGCCGGCGCGGGTCGGACGAGACCGGGGGGCCGGGCAGCAGCGGCGTCGGCAGCGCGCCGAAGACGCGGTGCCGCAGGCTCACCGGAGCGAACCGTCCGGCGCCGCCGCGCAGCACCATCTCGGCCCGCCCCAGGAAGAGGTAGCCGTCGTGGCGCAGTGCGTACTGCAGGCGCGGGATGACGTAGGCCTGCGTCTCCGCGTTGAGGTACATCAGCGTGTTGCGGCACGCAACGAGGTCGACCCGGGAGATCGGTGGGTCCCTCGTCAGGTCGAGGCGGCCGAACACGACCGTCCGGCGCAGCGTCGGCATCACCACCCAGCCACGTTGATGGACGTCCGGCTCGAAATACGCCGCCCGCAGCTCTTCGGGAACGTCGTGGAGGGACCTGTCGCTGTAGACGGCCGCCCGGGCCTGGGCCAGAGCCTCGAGGTCGATGTCGGTCGCATAGATCTTGACCCGTCGTGCCGTCTCCTCGACCCCCAGGTGGTTCGCCATCACCATGGCGAGCGTGTAGGGCTCCTCGCCGGACGCGCACCCTGCGCTCCACAGCCGGATGGGCTCGTCGTCGTCGTGGCGAGAGACGATCTCGGGCACGATCTCATGCTCGAGGTATCGCCACGATGCCGGGTCGCGGAAGAAGCCCGTGAGATTGATGAGAACGGAATTGAAGAGCGTCGTGAACTCGTCGATGTCCGCCTCGAGCACATCGCGATACGCGACGAGGGATTCGAAACCGAGCTCACGGGCCCGGCGTCGCACCCGCCGACCGACCGATGCTCGCTTGTACCCGGTGAAGTCGAATCCGCGGTCGTCCCGGATGAAGCGCAGGAGCTCCTCGAGCTCCTCGTCGTCCTCCACGGAGGGCGTTGCCGCTGGCACCGGACGCGGGCCCGGGCGCCGTGGCGCCGCCTGCACTCACCGGGTCCGCTGCCTCATCGCAGGCATCCGTGCGCCACCAGCTCGACGAGCGCCGGGCCGATCTCCTCGAGCGGAAGCACCGTAGTCGACGGTGCCCGTGGCGATGGCCGCCTGGGGCATGCCGGCGAACTCGGCCGTGACGGGATCCTGCGCGATCACGGTGCCACCCGCGCGCTCCAACGCGCGACACCCCACTGGTCGGCGTCACTCCCGGTCCCGGTGAGGACGACGCCGATGGCACGGCCGGGGAACGACTCCGCGCCGGACTCGAACAACAGGTCTGCCGAGGGCCGCACGAAGTGCACCGGGTCGGCGTGCGAAAGGCGCAGGCGGCCAGCTTTCGTCACGAGCAGGTGCTCGTCGGGCGGAGCGAGGTATGACAGTCCCCGGCTCGACCAGTGTGTCCGCCGTTGCATCCTCGACCCGGAGCGACGTCCGGCGACGCAGGATCTCCGACATCAGGCTGACGTGACGGGGGTCCAGGTGCTGGACGATGAGGACGGGGACGGAGAAGTCGGCCGGCAGGGCAGCCAGGACGGCGCTGATGGCGGCCAGCCCGCCCGCCGACGCCGCAACGAGGACGATGGCGTACTCCCGGTCGGGGCCGGCCCCGGCGCCCTTCCGATGGTCCGCGTCCGGCTCCATGGCAATCCCTTCAACCGCCATTGAATCATCCGACCGCGTTCTGGGAATGAGTCATTGGCAACACCGTTATGGTCGCATATCGTGCACTGAGTCGGCGTCAGGTGCCGGACAGAGGCAGGGGTGTGATGCCGTGAAGGCCGGCGGGCCAGTGAGAGTGATGGTCGTGGACGACCACCCAGTCTTTGCCCAGGCCCTGGCGCTCGCCATCGAGGCGACGGGCGAGCTGACCTGCGTGGGCACGGCGCTCGACATCGACGAGGCCGCCGAGCTCGCCGACGAATTCCAGCCCGAGGTGGCGGTCGTCGACGTCCAGCTCGACGGCACCGACGGGATCACGGGGACCCGGCGTCTGCTGGATCGGCACCCCGGGATGCAGGTGCTCGTGCTCACGGGGCTGCCCCTCAGCGCCTCCCTCGTGCACGACGTGGCGAAGTCCGGGCGCCGTCGGGGCTCCTCCCCAAGTCGGCCAGCCTCAGCGAGGTCGTCGACACGATCCCCTCCCTCCGGGAGCACAGCTTCGCCGTCGAACGCCGATGCCTCGTCGCACTCTGTGAGGCGGTCGAGCAGACGGAGCCCCCCCGCAGAGGCCGTGGCACCTCCCTCCTGACGCGGCGTGAGCAGGACATCTTGTCCCTGCTGGTGAGCGGCGTCGACCTGCAGAGTGCCGCCCTGCGCCTCGGCATCACGGTGAACACGGCTCGGGGGTACGTCAAGAACCTCTATCGCAAGCTCGGGGTCCACAACCAGCTGGAGCTGCTGGCGGTCGCACGCGAGCGGGGACTGATCGAGACAGCCTCGTAGCGCCGCGCCGGCATCGGTCGGCTGTGCCCCATCCCCCTCGATGTGGGGGCCGCAGCGGGGGGTGGTCGGCCCCAATCGGGGCTGTTCGGGTCGAGATGTGGGCCGGTACGTTCCGGTCGGGGTCTTGTCCGCCTACGGAAGAGAAGGGGGGCGCGTGAACCCTCTCGCGCAGGTACCGCCCGACGTGGACCCGGTGTTCGACGGCCCGATGCACGTCGTCGCGGGGGCACCGTCACTCCAGGACGAGGTCGACGCCGCCATCCGGGACGATCGCGACCGGATCGCCAGCGATCTCCACGACAGCGTGATCCAACGGATCTTCGCGGCTGCGTTGTCCGTCGACGCGGTCCGGGCCCGAGAACCCGACGGCGAGATCGTCGCCGAACTCGCCCACGTCGTCGACGACCTGGACCGCTGCATCGTGGAGATCCGCAGCGTGATCTACCGTCTGTGCCCCGACGAGGGCGGGGGTGGCCTCGAGTCGGATCTGCACACCGTGATCGAGGAGGAGCGGGCCGCGTTGGGACTCTCACCGACCGTGCACATGCGCGGTGACCTCGGTGCCGTCGACGGCGAGTGGAGGCATCACCTCGTGGCGATTTTCCGCGAGCTGCTGTCCAACATCGCGCGCCATGCGCAGGCCTCACACGTCGAGATCCTCGTCGAGGTGGGCGAGGCGATCTGGGTGCGCGTCGGCGACGACGGCATCGGCTTCGACCCGGCCCGTCTTCGCTACGGGCGCGGCATACGCAACGTCACCCAGCGCGCCAGCGCGCTCGGAGGCTCGCTGCTGATCCACGCTCGCCCGGGAGGCGGGACCGTCGTCGAATGCCTCGTGCCGCTGCCCGCCTCGTCGCCGCGCCCTGCGCGAAGCCCTCCACACCCCCGTCGCCCTCGAGGACGAGGAGCTGCTCCCCCAGGCGCCCCGCCGCCGCCGAGCGCCAGACTTCCGTGCGCCGCGGCACCGACAGCCCGTCGAGCACCTCGTCGGGTATCAGGCCCCGGTAGGCGGCCTGCCAGCTCCGGACCTGGACGGAGGCGATGCCGGCCGCATCGTCCGGCCACTGGGCGCGGGTGACCTTTTCCCCTACCCTGGACCGGGCGGCGGGGCGATGATGCGGTGCATGAGACCACCGACCGAGCCGTGCCAACGAGGTGAGCAGACATGCTGGTGAGACAATGCCTGAGGTCCGCGCCGGTGACCGTCCCTCCCGGCTGCACGCTCGGGGAGGCAGGCCAGTTGATGGGCAGTCACGGCGTGGGGTCGCTCCTCGTCGTGGACGGCGACCGACTGGTGGGCATCGTCACCGACCGCGACATCACCGTGCGCGGCACCGGCGAGGGCAAGCCGCCGTCCGCCGACGTCGGTTCGGTCATGACGCCGGACCCGGTCACCATTCAGGGCTCCTGTGACGTCTTCGAGGCCTTCAAGGTCTTCAAGACGGCGACGGCGCGCCGGCTCCCGGTCCTCGAGGACGAGGACCTGGCCGGCATCATCTCGGTCGACGACCTGCTGATCTCACTCGTGGTCGAGTTCGGGGCCGTCATGTCGCCCGTGGCCCAGGAGCTCGTGCACCCGGCCTAGCGCCGCGCGTCAGCTGGTGCGGAGCTCCCGGCGCTCGTAGCCGGCCTCAGCGACCGGGAGCGGGACGGGGAGGGCGACCACGTTCGCCGGTGCGGCGCTGCCGGCCCCGTGCACGAGGCCCTCGGTCCCGTCGCGCCGCTGGCGGAGGCCGAGCACGATGAGGGGGATGCTGGCCAGCAGCGTCGCCACGCCCCCGACGGCCAGGGCCACCCGCGGGGTGGTGACGTCGCTGATGTACCCCAGCAGGGGTGCGCCGATGGGCGTGCTGCCGAGGAAGGCGATGGCGTTGAGCGACATCACACGGCCCCGCATCGTCGGGTCGGCGCGCAATTGCAGCGTGGCGTTGTTCGTCGCCACGAAGGAGATGCTGGCGGCGCCCATGGGGACCAGCAGGACCAGGGCCCACGCCTGCGTCGGCGCGAACGCCACGGCGAGGATGGCCGCCGCCGAAGGCGAGCCCGATGAAGGCGAGCACCCGCGTGGAGGGCCGGCTCCGGAACGCGGTGGCCAGGCCGCCCACCACCGCGCCCGCGCCCATCGCCACCATGAACCAGCTGTAGAGGCCGGCTCCGCCGTGGAAGGTGAACTTGGCCAGGAGCGCCAACGTCACGGTGAAATTGAAGGCGAAGACGCCGACGACCGCCATGGAGACGAGCGGGACCCTCAGGTCGGGCGTCGTCCAGACGTAGCGCAGCCCCTCACGCACCTGCCCCCGGGCCCGCACGACGCCGGGCCGGCGGATCAGCTCCGAGGCGCGCATCATGGCGAGAGCCACGATCACCGCGGCGAAGGACACCGCGTTGAGGAAGAAGCACGTGGCCACACCGACGGTGAGGATGAGCACGCCGCCGATGGCGGGCCCGATCACCCGGGCGGAGTTCATCAGCACGCTGTTGAGGCTCACCGCGTTGGGCAGGAGCTCCATGCCGACCATCTCCGAGACGAACGTCTGGCGGGCCGGATTGTCGAAGAGGTTCACGAACCCCAGACCCGCCGCGAGCACGTAGACCTCCCACAGGCTCACGGAGTGGGTCGCGACGAGCACGCCCAGGACGAGGGCCAGCACGCCCGCCGTCCCCTGCGTGGCGTAGAGCACCTTCCGCTTGTCGAGCCGGTCGGCGATCAGGCCGCCGAACGGGACCGAGCAGCAGCAGCGGCAGGAACTGCAGGCTGGTGGCGACGGCGACGTCCACGCCGGTGCCGTGCAGCGGGAACAGGATCAGGTACGCCTGCGCCACCGTCTGCATCCAGGTGCCGGACACCGAGATGACCTGGCCGACGAAGTAGAGCCGGTAGTTGCGGACCGAGATGGCCCGGAAGGTGCGACGCCCGGCCGCGCGGACCCGGCGCCTCACGGCTCTTCCAGGAGGTGCTCGAGCAACGCGACGAGCTCGGCCGCGTGCCGCTGCTCGTCCGGGCCGAGCTCGCCCAGGCGGCGCAGCAGGAAGGCGTTCTTGCGGGTGCGCATCCGCTCGAGCGCGCGCTCGCCCGCCGGGGTGATGCGGGCGCGGGCACTGCGGCGGTCGTCGGGATCGGCGACACGGGTCACCATGCCGGCCTCGGCCAGGCTGGCGACGATCCGGGTCATGGTCGGAGGCTGCACCTGTTCGATGGCCGCCAGCTCGCCCAGGGTCGGGCTGCCGTGCCGGCCGACCGAGCCGAGCGCCGAGGCCTGGGCCGGAGACAGGCCCCCGAGCGACTCCTGGCGGAGCCGCCGCTGCAGCCGGTTGACGGCGATGCGGAGACGGCCGGCCACCTCTTCGTCGGTCTGCTGGACGGGCCCGCTGTGCATGGACCCATTATAGTTAGTTGAGCTAACTAATCAATCGGCGACCGTGACGGCCGGGCGGGCGGGGGTTGCGACCCGGCGGGCGCTCAGAAGTTCGGGACGTACGCGCCCGAGCCGAGCGAGGCGCTCTCGTCGAAGCTCAGCGAGTCGTCGATCCCGCCGATGACCTCGGTCACCCAGGGAAGCCGTTCGCGCAGGATGCGCTCCACCCCGCCCGAGAGGGTGGCGGAGCTGATGGCGCACGAGCTGCACGCGCCCTGGAGCTGCACCTCGATCACGCCCGTCTCGACGTCGGCCCGCACGAGGACGAGGTCACCGCCGTCGGCCTGCACGGCCGGCCGCATGAGGTCCATGATCCCCTGGAGCTTGTCCAGGCGATCGGCCCTCTCGGCGTCGCTCAGCACTGCGGTCTCGTCGGGCACCCCTCCATTGTGCCGTGCCTGAGCGGCGCCCGCGTGACCCCGCCGCCCCTCAGCCGAGCCCGACCGGTTCGGGCCGCCCGCCCTGGACGACCGGATTCATCAGCTCCCCGATCCCCTCCACGGCGATCCGCACGCGTGTCCCCGTCCGCCAGGAACCGCGGCGGGTCCATCCCGGCTCCGACGCCCGCAGGCGTCCCCGTCGCGATGATCGTCCCCGGCTCGAGCGGGAACGCGGTGGTCAGGTACTCGATCATGGCGGCGCAGCCGAAGATGAGGTCGGCCGTCGTCGAGTCCTGGCGGAGCTCGTCGTTGACCCAGGTGCGGACTGCGAGGGCTCCGGGGTCACCGAGCTCGTCGCCGGTCACGAGCTCGGGCCCGCAGGGAGCGTGCGTGTCGAACGACTTGCCCATGGTGAAGGTCGGTGAGCGCCACTGCCAGTCGCGCGCGCTGACGTCGTTGATGATCGTGAAACCCGCCACCACCTCGGGCGCCCGGGCGGCCGGCACGTGCTGGCAGCGGCGGCCGATCACCATGGCCAGCTCGCCCTCGTAGTCGACCATGTCCGACACCGCCGGCAGCACGATCGGTTCCCCCGGCCCGGCGATGGCCGTCCGCTGCTTGTTGAACCAGTACTGCCATTCGGGCGGCTCCCGGCCCATCTCGGCCACGTGGGCGCGGTAGTTCATGCCGATGGCGAGGATGGCGGGCGGGTCGGGCACCGGTGCGTGGCGGCGCACCTCACCCAACGCGTAGCGGCGTGCGCCGCCGGCCCCGGCGGCGCCGGCACGCGCGAGGGCGGGCGGACCGAGCGCCAGGAGCTCGACCATGGTCTGCGGCAGCCCCGAAGCCGGGTCGCTCAGGTCGACGACCTCGTCCCCGGCGACGAGCCCGGGCCGGACCCGCCCGTCGGGCAGGGAGAAGCTGACGAGGCGCACGCTCCTCCCCCGGGGCTCAGCGCACCTGGGCCTTGTAGGCCTCCCAGCTCTTGGTGGCGTGACGGGCGGAGAAGGCGCCGATCATCTCGACCACGCCGAAGACGATGGCCAGGATGCCGATCAGCACGACCAGCGCCGTCAACGGCGCGCCCGGGTGCCGGATGCACAGGAACCCGATGGCGACGGCGACGATGCCGCGGATGAGGTACGCCCACCAGTAGGGCAGATGGTGGTAGCGGAGCGACTGGATGATGTCGAAGATGCCGAGCACCAGGAAGGCCCAGCCGATGAGCACGGCCGTGATGAAGATCGTGATGTGGGGCCACACGAAGCCCACGATGCCGACACCGACCCAGATCACCCCGAAGACGAGGTGCAGCCAGCGCTGGCGGGCCATCCTGATGGCGCCGACGATCTCGAAGAGACCCACCGCGATGAAGAACCCGCTGGCCAGGTAGACGATCGCGTACACGCTGGCGTGCCGGTAGCTGATGACGAAGAACCCGAAGATGACGGAGAAGATCCCGCCCACCAGGTACCAGCCCCACATCTTCTCGAGCTGCTCGCTGACGACATCACCGACGGCGATGTCGTCCTCGGTCAGAAACATGGTCATGACGTCCTCCTTGGCGAGTAGGAGCGCACTCGCAGGTGGCCGCAGCGTACCGCCGGTACTACCCGATTTGGGGGATCTGTGGCTCAGCCGGCGCAGGAGCGCAGCGCATGCAGCGCCCGGCTCCCCCATGACGCCCCTGCGCTGGCCCAGCGTGACGGTTCGGCCAGCACGTCGTCGGCGTCGGCCCACAACTCGTCCTCGACCGGTTGGAGCACCGCCCGCACCTCCGCCAGCGCGTCCGGATCGGCCTCCACCCGCTGACGCAGGGTGTCGGCGGCGTGCCACATCTCCTCGCTCGACAGCTCGAGAGGGACGAACGGCGGCGGCCCGGCCACGGTGCGCGGGAAGGCAGGCACGTAGATGCTGGCGCACGGGCTCCCGGCCGCCACGTAGACGCGGAGCGGCGCGCCGTCGCTGATCCCGCGCGGGAGCTCGGCGATCATGGACGCCGCCGTGACGCTGAGCCCGCGCACGTGCATGCAGACGCTCACCCCGCTGGAGTCCGCCCCGATGCGGTCGGGCGGGCGGTGGACGGGTCCGTCGACGCCGGGTGCGCCCCAGGGCCCCGTCCCGTGGTCGCGCAGGTGGGACGCGATGGCGGCGGACGTCAGCCCGCCGGGAGGGAGGGAGGCGAGGAAACGGCGGCCGGCCGCCAGGCGGACGTCGGCGTAGCGCGTGTCCTCCGCGGCGTCGCGGAAGCGTCCGAAGTCCTCGCCCGGCGCCAGTGCGTCCGAGGCCCGGGTCCACCCGGTGCCGAGGGTGATCCGGTTGGAGATGGCGGTGCCGGCGGGCACGGGGGCGGCGGCGTAGTCGCCGCCGGCGGTATCGAGGACGAAGGCGTGGGCCGGGTCGGCGACGAGGAACGAGGAGTCGTACGCCTCGGCGTGGGCGGCGTCGGCGATGCCACCCTGCCCGCACGCCTCGAGGAGGCCGGCCATCACGTCGACCGCCTCCTCCGCAGTGCGGGCCCGCTCGAGCCCGAGGCGGACCAGATCCATGCCGATCAGCGCCGGCGGCGCTGCCGCCGCGTCGTGCGTCGTGCTCACACGCTCGTTGCCGATGGCCACGCCGTGCTCGTTGACGCCGTGCTCCGCTCCCCACAGCCAGGTCGGGCAGGAGAGGAAGGTGGCGTACGCGCCGGCGTCACCGATGGTGAGGTACTGCGTGCGCAGGGTGCATCCCGCCGAATGGCGGCGGCCGAACGGCCAGGCGACCTGCGCCTCGCCGGGCGGGCGGTCCGAGTTCTTGGCGAACACCATGCCCGCCGGACCCGGGGCGCACAGCGTGTCGCACATGCTCGCAGCCTACGGTGGCTGGCTATCGTGACGGTGTGCAACCGCTCGCCGTCCTCACCCCTGACGAAATCGACCTCTCCGACATTGCGTTCTGGGCCCGACCCTGGGACGAGCGCGAGGGTGCGTTCCAGACCTTGCGCCACGAGCGTCCCATGCCCTTCTTCAAGGAACCCGAGATCCCCGAGGCCCTCAGCGCCGTGATCCCGCAGGGGCCCGGGCTACTACGCGCTGACCCGGCACGCCCACATCTCGGAGGCGAGCCGGCACCCCGAGATCTTCCAGTCCGGGCGCGGCGCCACGTCCATCGTCGACATGCCCGAGGAGATGCTCGACTTCTTCGGTTCGATGATCAACATGGACAACCCCCGGCACGCCCGCCTGCGCCGCATCGTGTCCGCCGCGTTCAACCCGCGCATGATCAAGTCGATCGAGGACCGCATCGACTTCGTGGCCAACGACGTCATCGACCGGGTCGCGCCTCTGGGCGGCTGTGACTTCGTCACCGAGGTCGCGGCGCGCCTCCCGCTCGAGATCATCTGCGACATGATGGGCATCGGCGGCGTCCGACTACGACACCGTGTTCAGCGCCTCCAACGTCATCCTCTCGAGCGGCGACACCGAGTACGTGCCGGAGGGCTCGGACCCGATGGTCGCCTTCATGATGGCGGCCCAGCAGCTCAACATGCTGATGATCGACCTGGCCACCCACCGCCGCGAGCACCCGACCGACGACGTCACGTCGGCCCTGGTCAACACGAACGTCGACGGCGAGCAGCTGACGGACACCGAGGTGGCCGCCTTCTTCATCCTGCTCGTCGTGGCTGGCAACGAGACCACGCGCAACGCCATCAGCCACGGGCTGCTGGCCATGACGCAGCACCCCGAGCAGCGGGCCCTGTGGCAGGCCGACCCGGCGGGGATCGCGGCGACCGGCGTGGACGAGATCGTGCGCTGGGGCTCGCCGGTCATCTGGATGCGCCGCACCGTCGCCTCCGACACCGTGCTGGGCGAGGTGGAGCTGCACGAGGGCGACAAGGTCATCATGTTCTACAACTCGGCCAACCGGGACGAGGACGTCTTCGACGACCCCTTCACGTTCGACGTGCGCCGCAGCCCCAACCCGCACATCGGGTTCGGTGCGGCCGGCCCCCACTTCTGCCTCGGCGCGCACCTCGCCCGCCAGGAGATCGACGTGATGTTCCGGCGCCTCTTCGAGCGGCTGCCCGACATCGAGAGCGTCGGGCGAGCCGGACCGGTTGCTCTCCCCGTTCATCAACGGCATCAAGCACCTCGACTGCACCTTCACCCCCGCCGCCCCACGCTGAGCCCTAGGCGGAGGTGACCCCCCCGCGGGGCGGGTCAGGCCGGGTGGGCGCGGAGGTGGTCGACGATCCGGGCCTGGATCCGATCTGAGGCGGGGTCGGTCCACACGCGAGAGGTGGGTGCCCCTGTCGACGCGCACGATCTCCGCGCCGCCGATCGGCGCTGCAGCGCCCGTTCGGAGTGCTCCGGTGGGACGTCGGTGTCGACGGTCCCATGGACGAGCAGCGTGGGCGCGCCGACGGAACCGAGCGGCAGGTCGAGGCCGGGAAAGCGGTGGTGGTCGTTCTTCAGGCCAGCATGCCGGCCCGAGAGCGTTGCGCTCAGTGCCAACACGAAGTCCCGCTTGTCCTCGTGGTCCCAGATGTGCTCGGTGAGCTCCTTGACTTCGGCCCGGGACAGCTCGCCCTCCTCCTTGACGGTCGAGGCGATGAGGGACTTCGGCGCGTGCTCCGCCATGGTGCGGAGCACGAAGCCGCCGAACCCGCTGGACATCAGGCTGCTCTCGATGCTGGCCATACCCGTGGCGAAGCTGTAGGCCCCGCTCACCGCGGCGCAGGCGACCAGCGCGCGCACCCGGTCGGGGTGGGCGGCGGCGAGGTGGTAGCTCGACGGGCCACCCCCCGACCAGCAGACCACGCCGAAGGTCACGGCTCCCAGCGAGTCCATGAGCCCCGCCAACAGCTCCGCCGTGGCCTCGGCGCTCCCGTTGGCCTCGGACAGCGGGGTGGCGAGGTACCCGGGCCTCGACGGCGCGACGACGCGGAAGCCCGCCTCGGCGAGGAAGTGCCCCATGAGGAGCCCCTGGTCCGAACCACCGGGCGACCCGTGGACGAACAGGACCGGCGGGCCCGCACCCGCCTCGACGAAGGCAACGGGGCCCGACGGTGTGTCGACGATCGTCTCTGCCATGACCGTCCCTACCCGCCGAAGAATTCCTGGAACGCCGCCAGCGCCCGCGGCCCCCATACCGTGCCGGGACCGCCGTTCATGGAGATGGCGACACCGATCATCTCGGCGACCTCCTCGGTGGTGGCGCCCCGGCGGGCCGCACCCGCGCGTGCGCCGCGATGCACCCGTCGCACTCGCGGGTGATGGCGATGGCCAACGCGATGAGCTCCTTGGTCTTGGCCGACAACGCCCCCTCGGCCATGGCCGCCGTGCTGAGCGCGCCGTAGGCGGACATCACCTCCGGGACGGCCTCGCGCAGATCGCTGTAGGGCTGGCGCAGGTCCTCTTGGACCTGGTGAAAGTGTTCGTGTGCCATGGTGCATGCTCGCACGCGCACGTCATCCGGAGGTGGCTGCATGCCCCAGGGCCCGCGCCACCGCTTCGGCCAGCACGTCCTGGAGGAACTGGAAGTCGGCGTCGAGCTCCTGGGGCGAGTGCGCGGCGAAGCGGCCCCCAGCCTCACTGGCCGCGAAGCCCAGCACGGCCGTGGCCAGGATGCGTTCCAGCTGGACGGCGTCGGCCTCACCGACCCCGGCGTCGTGCAGCGCGGCGTAGACCGCGTCGCGGGTGCGGCGGGCCCCCGGCGTCACCGCGGGACGCTGCAGGAGGAGTGGGAAGACCTGGGGGTGGCGCAGCGCGGCGGCGCGGGTGCCGCGTGCGAGCGCGGCGAGGCGGTCGGGCCACGGCTGCGAGGGCTCCGGCAGCGGCACCTCCCACAGGATCCGTTCGACGACCCCGTCCAGCAGGTCGGCCTTGTTGGCGACGTGGCGGTACAGCGCCATGGGGGTGACGCCGAGGCGGTCGGCGACCGCCTGCATCGTGACGGCGGAGAGCCCCTGCTCGTCGGCCAGCTCGAGGCTGGCGGCCAGGACGGCACCGCGGTCGATCTGGGCGGGGCGTCCCACTCAGGCCAGTATCGCCCAGGCCGGCGCGACCGGCGCGCCTGATCAGGCGCCGGGGTCGGCGCTCCTCGGGCCCCGGTTGCGGACCTCTTCCACAGCGGACATGGCGTCGCGCAGCTCCCGGATCCAGTCCTCCTCGTGCTGGGCCACCAGGCGCACGCACCAGGCCAGCGCCTCGCTGCGGCTGCGCGCCACCCCGGCGTCGAGCAACGTGTCGAGCACGCGGCGGTCCCCCATGCGCAACCGCGTCATCACGGGCACCCCGGCCGTGGTGAAGAGCACCGTCGAGCCGCCGCACACCGCACCCCACGAGACGGTGCGCCGGAACGCCGGCTGGGCCTCGTCGGCGATGCGCATGCGGGCCCCACGGCTCTCCTCACGGAACCCGCTGATGCGCGCCTGCTCGGCCACCCTGACCTCGTCGTCGCCGGCACCTTCGGGGAGCTGGGGCGGCGCCAAGGACCCGACGACCTGGATCTCGTCGCCGTCGATCTCGATCGTCGGGCTGCCCTCGAACCAGCTGTCGGGCACCCGCCCGGCGAACCAGGCACCGATGAGGCGTTCCTGCTCGGGACCGGACGAGGGCGGGCCGGCGGTGCGTCGCCTGCCCCGGTGGCCTTTGCGGCTGCTGTCTGCGTCTTCGTTCATATTACGAGATTACATCATTACTTTTCTCTGAACAAGGGCTGGGAAGTGCGGTTTTATTAGTATGGAGCATATGCTTACTCCATGAACGGAGCGCGATGAGAGTCCTGCTGACCGAGGGCTCGGGACTGGCGTCGCGGCAGGTCGCGACCCGGCTCGACGAGCTCGGCCACGAGGTCCTGGCGGCGGTGAGCGATCCCTTGTGCCCGGCCCGCTTCACCCGGCACGTCCGCCACCTCGTGCGGGTCCCCCCGTTCGGTACGGACCCGTTCGGGTGGTTCGACGCCGTCCTGGAACGAGCCGTCGCGCTGGGCGTCGAGGTCGTGTTCCCCACGCAAGAGCAGGTGACCGTGCTGTCGCACGAGCTCCCGCGCCTGCACGCCGCCGGCCTGTGCACGGCGGTGCCTCCGTTCGCCACGCTGGCACGCGTGCAGGACAAGGTGACGGCACGCGCCACGTTGGAGGCCGCGGGAGTCGCCCAGCCCCGTTCCGTGGTCGTGCGCGACCGGTCCGATCTCGACGCGTGGTCGGCCTTTCCTGCGTTCGTCAAGGCACCGATCGGCACCGCGTCGTCCGCCGTGCGACGCGTCGAGGACCCGAGCGAGCTCGCGGCCGCGGTGCGGTCGCTGTCGGGTCGCGAGCGGGCCGTGCTGGTGCAGGAGGGAACGGAGGGGACCCTCGTGATGGCCCAGAGCGTCTTCGACGCCGGCACCATGATCGCCTTCCATGCCAACGAACGCGTGCGCGGGGGGGTGAACGGCAGCGCGTCGGTGAAACGCAGCACGGACCTCCCGGGACTGCGGGAGGCCATGGACCGCCTGGGCAGCCGCCTGGCATGGCACGGGGCGCTCTCCCTCGACGCCATCGACACCGCCGCCGGACCCCTCGTGATCGATGTCAACCCGCGGCTGGTGGAGCCGGCCAACGCCGTCGCGGCGGGCTGCGACCTGGTGGGGCTGCTGCTCGGCGTCGCCGCCGGCACACCGTCGCGGCGGAGCGCCGAGTCCCGTCCGGGCGTGACCACGCACCAGCTCCTGATGGCGATCCTCGGTGCAGCCCAGCACACCGGCCGGCGCCGCGCCGTGGTGGGCGAGGTGGCGGCGGCGCTGGCGCACCGGGCCGCCTATTCGGGGTCGCACGAGGAGCTCCTGCCGCCCCGGGGTGACTGGCGCACCCTCTCACTCCCGGTGCTCGCCACCATGGCGACGCTGGTGCATCCAGCGTCCTATCGCTGGTTCGCGCAGGGCGCCGTCGCGAGCTACGCACTCAGCGCGGAGGGCTGGCACACATTGAACGAATCCGCGCCGGGCGGGGTCATTCCAGGAGCATCTTGAAGCCCACGTGGCTGGGCGAGAAACCGAGGCGCTCGTAGAAGCGGTGCGCGTCCTCGCGCCGCGCGTTCGAGGTGAGCTGGACCCGGTAGCACCCGAGGACGCGGGCCCGCTCGACGGCCGCGCGCACCAGCGCCGTCCCCACGCCGCTCCCCCGGTGGTCCGGGTGCACGTGCACCGACTCGATCTCCGCACAGAGCCCGCCAGTCGCCTGCAGGTGCCGGAACACGATCAGCTGGCACACCCCGATGACCTCGTCCCCGCGCTCGGCCACGAGGACGGCGCCGCGGGCGCCGTCGATCTCGCGCAGCGCGGCGGCGTAGGGACCGGCGGCGGCGGGGTCCTCCTCCCGTGCGGGGCCACCGGGCAACGCGCCGAGCAGGAACAGCTCGACGGCCCGGGCGAGGTCCGCCTCGGTCGCCCGCCGGATCACCATCCCGTCGGGGCTCATCTGCAGGCACCGATCGTCACCACGGGTCCCATGATGACCCCTGGTTGCGTCAGTGGCCGCCCTTGCGCTCCCGCAGCGTGATGGCGCGGCGGGGGCAGTCCCGGGCGGCCCGTTTGGCCGCGTCGACGAGCTCGGAGGGGAGTGGCTTGCCGTCGACGATCGGGTAACCCCACTCGTCGAGCGTGATGGCCTCGGGCAGCAGCTCGGCGCAATAGCCGTAGGCGTCACAGGCGACGGGGTCGACCAGGATGCGCAGCATGCTCAGGCCGCCTTGGCGGGCTGCGGGAAACGCAGCTGCGAGGGGCGGTTCCAGTGCGGGCAGGGCATTCCCTGGACGTGGGCGCGGACGTCGGCCGCGAAGACCTCGAGCGCGCTGCGCACGAGATTGACGGCGCCGTCCGGATGCCGGCAGGCCCCGCGGCCTTCGACCTCGTGCAGCCTCCTGTGCAGCCGGGCCGTCAAGCCGTGGTCGACCTGCCCGCGGGCCAACCGCGTCAGGTCGTCGGCGATCGCGGGGAGCCCGTACACGCACGGTCCGCACTGGCCGACGCTCTCGCCCGCCATGTAGTGGGCGATGCGGGCCGACTCCATGAGCCCGCACGCGTCCTGGCCGAGCACGATCACGATGCCGACTCCCGCCGTCGCCCCGATGGCTCGCAGCGACAACGATGCGTACGGCGTCGCGAAGTGGGCCGGGCCGACCCACGAGCCGCCGTACCCGCCCACGAGGAGGGCCTGCGACGGCCCGGTCGGCGTGGCCCGGTCGGCGAGCTCCAGCAGCGCCGTCCCCCGATCGACCTCGACCACGCCCGGGTGCTCCACCGCACCCGAGATCGTCACGAGCGACGTGCCGGGATCCTCCACCAACCCGTGGGCCCGGAAGGCGTCGGGCCCGGTGCGGGCGATCATCGCGACGTGGGCCAGCGTCTCCGCGTTGTGCACCAGCGCGGCGCGGCGGCCGATGCGCAACGGCGTCCCCTTGTCCGGCCGGAAGCTCGGGAGGGACTGCCCCGCGTCGACCCAGCGGACCAGCGCCGACTCCTCGCCGGCCACGAACCGGTCGGGCGGACGCACGAGCAGCTCGGTGACCCGGGCACAGCCCGCGGCCGCCCGTTCGGCCATGGCCGTGGCGACGGCAGCGGCGACGTGCTCGCGGCCCTCGGGCACGCACACCGTGACCCGCCGCGCTCCGGTGGCGGCAGCGAGGAGCTGGGCGCCGTCGAGGACGAGGTGGGGCGAGCGAAGCAAGAGGAGCTTGTCCTTGTCGCTGGCGGGCTCACCTTCCATTGCGTTGACCACGATCGTGCCGCCCCCTCCGGCGGCGTGCGCCACGGCGAGCTTGATCGCGGCCGGGAATCCGGCGCCGCCGCGGCCGGCCAGCCCCGAGGCCTCGAGCATGGACACGAACGCCTCGCGCCAACCGTGGTCGCCCTTCGCCGGCAGTGGGACCGGTCCCAGCGCCGCCACGTGACCGGTGAGGTCGGTGGGGTGGCCGAGCAGCCGGTAGCGGCCGGTGATCGGAATGGTGTCGCTCACGCTAGGCACGGGGTCCCTTCGACCGGCCCCGACCGCTCAGCGCGAGGTGCTTCGGCGGCACGCCCGGGACGGCGGCGCGTGCCGTCCTCTCCGAGACCTGCCGGGAGGCGACACGGAGTCGCCATACCAACGCGGCGCCGACCGAGGTGACACACGCCGCTCCGAGCCCGATGACCCAGCCCTCGCCGGCGTCGGTGCCCATGCCGAACGCGTGGGCGAGGGCGACGGGCCAGCTGAGGTAGGCGATCCAGTGGACGGCCCGCCACGTGCCCGGTCGCAGTCGCGTCCGCAGAAGGCTGGTGACGAACACGGCGAGCAGCAGATCGAACGCCACGGCGCCGACACCGACCCAGAGGCGGCCGTAGCTCGACGTGAACGGGATGACCACGGCGGCCCAGCTGATGTTGACGTACGTATCGAGCACGCTGGTGACGATGTGGATGCCGAGGAACACGACGGCGATCATGGAGATGCGGCGGTGCAGCTCCTGCTGCGCGAACCCGGGCCAGCGCCTGGCTCGGGCTCGGGTGGTGGTCGTGATGCCCAGCACCATGGTCACGGTGAACAGGACGAGCGACATGATCCCGCTGGCCCGGGTGGCGTACCACAGCGAGGTCGAGCTCACGCCGCCGCCTCCGGTGGCCACCCGTTCACCGCAGAACACCTCACCGTCGAAACGGACGAGACGCACGGACTGGTCGAAGCCGGCGAGCTTGTCCAGGGCCTGTTCGCCCCACACGATGGCGGCGGTCGTCACGACGTTGGCCTCGACGCAACTGGCGCCGGTGGCCGAGACCAGGACCCAGTAGGGCGCCACGGAGTCACCCGTCCGGGGGTCGACGATGTGATGGACCTGCCGGTCGCCCACCGTCCACGCCCTGACCGAGGTGGCCGAGCTGGCCAGGCCGCCGTGGGTGATGGCGACCACCTGGTCGACCAGCCCGGCCGGCGTCGACGACTCCCGTGCGATGCCGACGGCCCAACCGCCGGCGGGTGGCCGGCCGGCGACGGCGACGTCGCCGCCGAGACTCACCAGGGCGCCGCTCCCGACGGTGCGGGCGATCCGGGCGGCCGCCCGGTCGGCCACGAATGCCTTGGCCGTCGAGCCCAGGTCGAGGCGGACACCGCGCGGGATGCGGACGGAGCGGGTGCGGGGATCGAGCTGCACGTGCCGGTAGCCCGCGACCGGCCCGAGCGCGCGCGGCGGTGCGGCCGGCCGCGCCAGCACCTCCTCGAGGTCGGCGTCGTAGCCGAGGGCGGCGATGGCGTTGCCGATCGTGGGGTCGACGGCGCCGCCGGTGCGCTCCGCCGCGCCGAGGGCCACCGAGAGGGCCTCGAAGAGGAGCTCGCTGACCTCGACCGGTCGCCCGGCGTTGGCGTGCACCATCTGCAACTCGGAGTCGTCGCGGAACCGGCTGCAGGCCAGGTCGATCGCCAGGAGCTCGGCCGGCCAGCACGTGCTCGGCCTCGTCGGCGGCAGCGGCGTCCTGCACGACGACGGTGGCCGTGGTGCCGATGGCGTGGAAGGAGCGAGAGGTCAGCATCGGCTCTTCGACCCGGGTGGCCGTCACTCCGACTCCCCCGATGTCGTGGACGCCACCGAGGACGAGGACCGCCCCGACGTGGTGGCCGACCCTCCCGAGGTGACGGTGGGCGACGCCGAGCTGACCGTCGGGGTCGACGTGGTGCCGGCGGTGCTTGCGGACGAGGAGGCGACGGACGAGGAGGCGACGGACGAACCGCCGCTGACGACCGTCGGGGCGGTCGTCGAACCCGAGCTCGAAGGCACCGTCGTCTTCGTGCCCGTGCTCGTCCCCGTGCTGCTCGATCCGGCGTGGCCGTGGGACACCGCGACCCCGATGGCGACCGTTGCACCGGTGGCGGCGAGGACGGCGCCACGGGTGAGGGTGCGCAGCCGCGCCCGGGCCTTGTCCCTGCTCTGGGGTGTGGGGGGCTGCTCGAGGGTTGACATCGGATCGGGGTACCTCTTTCCGGGGGACGACCCCATGACACCATCCGGGCATCGATCCCGTCGCAGGGTCCGCTGTGGGTCTGCTGTGACATGCTGCCCCGCCGGCCCGGCCCTGAATCCGCCCTCGCCGCTACGATCGCCCGCGCCGGCCGACGACGGGATGCCGGCAGGGGGTGACGATGTCCCAGGTCAACACGGTGCGAGGCCCGGTCGACGGTGGCCGCCTGGGCCGCACCCTCATGCACGAGCACATCTTCGTGCTGAGCCCCGAAGTCGAGAAGACCTCGGAGGAATGGGACGAAACGGCCCAGCAGGGGCGGGCCGTGGCCAAGCTGCGCGAGCTCAAGGAGCGCGGCATCGACACCCTGGTCGACCTCACGGTCGTCGGACTGGGGCGGTACATCCCCCGGATTGCGGCCATCGCCGAGCAGGTCCCCGACATCAACGTCGTCGTCGCGACCGGGGTCTACACCTACAACGAGGTGCCGATGTACTTCCACTTCCGTGGTCCGGGCACCGTCCTCGGCGGTCCCGAGCCCATGGTGGACCTCTTCGTCCGCGAGATCCGCCAGGGCATCGGCGACACCGGCGTGCGCGCCGGCATCCTCAAGTGCGCCTCGGATCGCCCCGGCATCACCCCCGGCGTCGAGCGCGTCCTGCGCGCCGTGGCGCGGGCGCACCGGGAGACCGGGGTCCCGATCACGACCCACACGCCCACGCCGCCCGAGCCCTGGGGACTCGAGCAGCAGCGCGTCTTCCGGGAGGAGGGAGTCGATCTCGCCCGCGTGGTCATCGGGCACAGCGGTGGGACGGTCGACACGGACTACCACCTGAGCCTGATCGACAACGGCTCGTACCTCGGCTTCGACCACTTCGGCCTGCCCGGCATCACCCTCGAGGAGCGGGTGGACGCTGTCGGCCGGCTCTGCGAGCGGGGCTACGCCGAGAGGCTCGTGCTGTCGCACGACGCCATGTGCTTCGTGGACTGGTTCCCGCGCTCGGTGATGGATGCGTCGCAGTCGTGGCGCTGGACCTACATCTCCGACGAGGTGCTCCCCGCCATGCGTGCGCGCGGCATCAGCGACGCTGACATCACCACCATGCTGGTGGACAACCCGCGCGCCATCCTCGAGGGGGGCGAGCCCTACTGACGGTGGCCCCCGCTCCCCAGGCGTGACGCTGCTCCAGACCGCGTTGCTCGCGCAGCTGGCGCGGTCCTTTCCCGACGGCGTGGCGTGGCGCAACCTCGCCGACGGCTCCGAGCTCACCCTCGAGGGATGGCACCGGCAATCCAACCGGCTCGCCCGGGGCCTCACGCGAGCGCGGGCTCGAGCGCGGCGACCGGGTCGCGCTGTTGATCGGCGGCGACGAGCCGCTCGAATGGCTCGTGTCGTACCTGGCGATCCACAAGGCCGGCGGTGTCGCGGTGCCGCTGCTGGCCAGGCTCGGTCCGGCCGAGCTGACCCGGATCCTGCGCCACGCGGGGGCTGCGGTCGCCCTGTGCAGCGAGGTGACCGAGAAATCAGCGCCGCCGTGCCGACGGCCGTGGGCACGGCGGCGGGCGCGACCTTCCGCTGGGAGGACCTCTTCTCGGCCGACGACGACGACCTGGACCAGGACCCCGCCTCCGACGACGTCGCCGACATCATGTACACCTCGGGGACGACGGGCGCACCGAAGGGCGTCATCGTGCGGCACGGCGGTCTCTCGACCATCGACAGCGTCCCGTCGGCGTGGCTCGGTCTCGGCTTCCTCACTTCGTCGCCGTTCGCCACCACCAGCGGGTCCCTCCTCGTCTGCGGCCCCATGCGGGGCGGCCTCAGCGGATGGTTCCTCCCCCGCTTCGAGCCCGACCGCTGGCTGTCGGCGGTCGAACGTGATCGGCCCGTGGCCGCGTTCCTCGTGCCGGCCATGGTCGAGCTCATCGTGGGTGCACCCGCCTTCGAGACGGCGGACCTGTCGAGCCTCGCGGTGGTCAACATCGGCAGTGCGCCGATCGCCAGTGCCACGCTGCGCCGCTTCGGGGCCGGACTCCCCAACGCGGAGGTCCTGTGCGGCTACGGGATGACGGAGTTCGGCGCCGTCACGGCGGTGCCGTTGGGCGACCGTGGGGTGCACCTCGGGTCGGTGGGCCTGCCGCTCCCCGGCGTCGAGGTCCGGATCGTCGACGCCGACGGCGAGAGCCTCCCGGCCGGCCGGGTCGGGCAGGTGGCGATCAGGGGCGCCCAGCGTCCGCGCGAGTACCTGGACGATCCCGAGGGCACGGGCGCACCTGGGTCGGTGGCTGGCTCCGGAGCGGGGACCTGGGCTCCATCGACGACGACGGCCACCTCTGGATCGTCGGGCGCGAGAAGGAGATGATCATCCGGGGCGGCCACAACGTCGTGCCCGGCGAGGTCGAGGCGGCGCTCTTCGAGCACCCGGCCGTGAAGGAGGCGGCCGTCGCCGGCGTACCACACCCGGTCCTCGGTGAGGACGTCGCAGCCTGGGTGGTCCTGCGCCGCGCCGCGTCCACCGACGAATTGCGCTCGTTCCTGTTGGAGCGTCTGGCCGACTACAAGGTGCCACGTCGCATTACCGTGGTCGGCGCGCTGCCGCGTAACGAGAGTGGCAAGGTCCTCAAATCCGAACTCCAGCGCGGAGACCAGACGAGGAGCCCATCGTGACGGCGAGCTTCACCACGTTGACGGTCGAGGAGATCGGGCGCGTGCGGCGGCTGACGCTCGACCGGCCCGACCACCACAACCCGCTGACCCCCCGCTGCATCCGGGAAATTCTGCGGGCCGTCGCCGAAGGCCGAGGCGGATGCGGGAGCGAGCGTGATCATCATCCGCAGCACGGGACGATCGTTCTCCTCCGGCTACGGCTTCATCGCGGAGGACACCGACCCCGGCGACTTCGCCCCCCACGCGTCCATCGAAGGCGACGCCTCCGCCATGCTCGCACTTACGGCCGGGTGGGGACGCGTCTGGGACTGCGCCATCCCGGTCATCGCCCAGGTGCAGGGCAACTGCCTCGCCGGCGGCACGGACCTCGCTCTGCACTGCGACCTCGTCGTGGCGGCCGACGACGCCCGCATCGGCTTCCCGCCGGTCCGTTCCATGGGCGTCCCGCCGACCAACATGTGGCTCTACCACCTCGGCCCCCAGTGGACCAAGCGGTTGCTGCTGACCGGCGACACGCTCACGGGGATGCAGGCGCGCGACCTCGGCCTGGTCGTCGCCACAGCGCCGCCCGACGCGCTCGACGACGTCGTGCTCGGACTGGCCCAGCGCATGGCGCTGATCGGCAGGGACCTGCTGGTGGCCAACAAGCGGGTCGTCAACATGGGCGTGGAGCTGATGGGTCGCTCCCAGTTGCAGCGGTTCGCGGCGCTCAACGACGCCATCGGCCACCGAGCCCCCGAGGCGGAGGCGTTCTCGGAGCGGATCGCCGAGGTCGGTCTCCGCCAGGCGGTCCGGGACCGCGATGCCGCCTTCGACCCGCCGCGGCGCAATCCGGGCTGACGAGCGTCAGACGTCGGTCAACGACGTCTCGGTGATGCCGAGGACACGCAGCGTCCGGCCCAGCCCCAGGAACGCCGAGACGCAGATGGTGAGATCGAAGATCTCGGGGTCGGTGAAGGAGCGGCGCATCGTCTCCATGAACGCATCGTCGATGCTGATGTGGTCGAGGGCGAACCGCTCGGCATACTCCACCGCCAGGCGCTCCTGCTCGGACAACGCGCTCGTTGTCCGGCGAGCCGACCGCGCAGTAGAAGTCCTCGCCCAGCCCCTGCGCCCGCACCGTGTCGGCCCGGAAGGCAAGGCAGACCGTGCAGTCGTTGAGTTGTGCGATGCGCATCCTGGCCGCCTCGCGCACCCGCACCGGGAGGATGCTCTTGTTGTAGGCCGCGTCCACCAGGCGGGTGGCCGCCGCGCCCAGCGCGGGCTGGAGCGACCAGATCTGCACGGCGTCACCGCCCTCACCGGGAGGGATCTCGAGGCGGGCCACGGCCCGACTTTATGCCAGTATGCGGGATCTCGCGTGCGGTGGATCCGGGCTGCTGCGACACCCGGAGAACGGAAGAGTCAAAGGGAATGGCGCTCGCTCGCTACACGTTCGATTCGGTGCGCTCGTGTGTCTGGGTGAGCGGCCGCTCCAGCCTGCACCCGATCAACACGGAGACACGTGGGATCACCGGTTGGTTCGAGACCTCGACCCGCGCCGACGGGTCGCTGGACCTCGACCTGCCGGTGGCCGGGCGAGCTGGAGCTGGCCGTCGAGAGGCTCACGTCCGGCAACCAGCTCTACGACCACGAGCTGCGGCGGCGTATCGATGCCCGGCGGTTCCCGACCATCGCAGGCCGGGTCATCCAGGATCGCAGCCGACGGGCCGCATCCCCGCTACACCGTGACCGGTGACATCGTCTTCCACGGCAAGACGCGGACGTTCGAGCACGACATGCACATCGAGGTCCACGAGGAAGGTGTGTCGCTGACCGGGCGACTACGTGTTCGACATCCGCGAGTTCGGCATGAAGCCGCCCTCCATGCTGATGATCCGCGTCTACCCCGAGATCAGCGTGAGGGTCGAGCTGCACGGGACACGGGACGGCTAGAGACTCCATGCGCTGACCCGGCGATCGGGCGGTCGTTCCACTGGCGCTCGGCAGCACCGACGTGTCGCCGCAACCGCAACCGCAACCGCAAGAGCCACCTTCTGATGCGGTCGGGTCGACATGGCGACGGCGCAATCACCTGACGTCCTTATCAATCCGTTAAGATGTAAGGCCGTGAGGCTCGAGCATGACGCCGAGGGGAGAGAACCGGCGTGACTCCGACGCCAATTTCTCAGGTGAAGGCGGAATTCTTCAAGACCCTCGCTCACCCAGCTCGGATCAGAGTGCTCGAAATACTTCGCGAGGGCGATCGCGCCGTGAGCGAGCTCATCCCCGAGGTTGGGATCGAGTCATCGCACCTGTCCCAACAACTCGCGATCATGCGTCGAGCGAACCTGGTGCAGTCCCGCAAGAACGGTGCGACCGTCGTCTACTCGGTCAGCAACCCGATGATCTTCGAGTTGCTCGACGTGGCGAGGAGGATCCTGACGTCCTCCCTGATCGAGACCAGAGACTTGCTCGTAGAACTTGGGCACGTCGACAGTTCGAGCTGATCCGATCCCGCGGTTCGCAAGACCTGGCGACCTGCTTCGACCCGCACCGCTTCATTCTTCGACCTTTGATTTGACAAATGATGTATTGATCGATTGACGTATATATCAATTATGCGACTCCGTACGCTCGCCCGTCGGCTGCGCGTTCGACCTGCCCAGGTGGCGGATCCCGGCGACGTGTCCCAGGGGGTACGGGAAGCGGCGAAGCGCCTCCGGGGCTCGCTGCAACTCCGGCATGTGGACGCCGGATCGTGCAACGGGTGCGAAATGGAGATCGCATCGATCTTCTCTCCCGTCTACGACGCCGAGCGCTTTGGAATCCGACTCGAGGCCTCCCCCCGTCACGCCGACGGGCTCCTCGTCACCGGACCAGTCACCCGGAACATGGCAGACCCCCTTCGCAAGACGCTCGAGGCCGTCCCGCAGCCCCGCGTCGTCGTCGCGGTCGGCGACTGTGCCCGCGATTGTGGGGTGTTCCGTGGCGCCTACGGCGTCGAGGGATCCGTAGGTGAGGTGGTGCCCGTCGACCTCGAGATCCCCGGTTGTCCCCCGGACCCGGCCGTCATCGTGCGCGCCCTCCGGGGCCTGGCCGGGACGTGACCCAGGCGCTGCTCGTTGCCACTGCCGTGACCGGGCTGGTTGCCGCCATCGCGGGCGCCACTGCTCCGGTCCGGTTCCGAGTCGGTCTGTCGACGGCGCTCACGATCGCCGCCTGCGTGTTCGGCCTGATCGTCGGGTTCGACGTCATCCACACGGGCCACCCCGCCGTGGTGAACACGGGGGCGCTGATGCCGCTGTCGAGCTTCTCCCTTGTCCTGAATCGCTTCGGCGCCCTCTTCGTGGTCATCAGCTCGGTCATCGGCATCTGCGCCATGGTCTTTCGGACCGGCTACACCGGCCACGGGCTTTCGAGCCGGACGGCCTCGTGCATCCTCCCGCTGTTCGTGACGACCCTGCTGCTCGTCCCCGCCGCGTCCAACGTGACCACGTTCTTGTTCCTCTGGGAACTCATGGCAGTCACGTCCCTCTTCCTCGTCCTCACCGACCATGCGCATCGGAGGGAGGTACAGGGTGCCGGGCAGTGGTACGCGGTAATGACGCAGTTCGGCGCGGCGACGTTGATCCTCGGCTTGGTGCTGCTGGCGACGCGCTCAGGGAGCCAGTCGTTCGCCGTCATCGCACTGCGGTCGGCGCACCTGCCGGAGTGGGTGCGGAGCAGCACCTTCGTGCTGGCGGTGATCGGCTTCGGGTCGAAGGCCGGGGCGGTCCCCTTGCACGTGTGGCTGCCGCGGGCGCATCCCGAAGCGCCAGGGCCCGTGTCCGCCCTGATGTCGGCGGCCATGGTGAACCTCGGTGTGTACGGCATCGTGCGGGTCGGTATGGGCCTGCTCGGCGGCGGCCCGGCCTGGTGGTGGATCCTGGTCATGGCGGTCGGGGCGCTCTCGGCCATGTTCGGTTCCCTCCACTCGGCCACCAGCCGTGACCTCAAACGACTGCTGGCCTACTCGACCACCGACAACGTCGGCCTGATGTTGCTCGGGGTCGGCGCCTCGGGCCTGTTCGCCTCCACTGGGCACCGGGCTCTCGCCCTGCTGGCACTGGTGGCCGCGTTGCTCCACGTCGTCTTCCATGCCGTTTTCAAGGGTTCGCTGTTCCTCTCCGCGAGCTCTGTCCAGCAGGCCACCGGGAGTACGGACCTCGACGGACTGGGCGGCCTCATGCGACGGATGCCGGTGAGCGGTCCCGTCTTCTTGATGGGCGGGCTGGCCATCGCGGCCCTCCCCCCGTTCTGCGGCTTCGTCAGTGAGTGGTTCCTCCTCCAGAGCATGCTGCACGGTCTCCCATCCTCGGACGTGGCGATCGCGGTGGCGATGCCCATCGGCGTCGGGGTGCTCGCGCTCACCGGCGGCCTCACCGCCTTCACCTTCGCCAAGGCCATCGGCATCGGGCTCCTCGGACTGCCCCGAAGCGACGGGGCGGTGCGAGCCAGGGAGGTCCATGGCTCCATGTGGGCCGGGGCCGGCATGCTCGCGATGCTCAGCCTGGTCTTCGGGGTGGCCCCCTTCCTGGTCATCCCCGCCGTGGTCGACGCGGCCGGCGACGTCACTGGCTTCCCCCACGGCGCGGCGTTGAACCAGGGCTGGCGGGTCGGGCTGCACGGCGTCCCCGGCATGCTCGCGCCGGGGCTGTTGGCGCTCGGGCTCGTGGCCGGTGTCGGGCTGGTCGCCCTGGCCCGCCGGCTCGTCCAGCGCAGCCCGGTCCGTGTCGCCGAGGCGTGGGGGTGCGGTCGGGAACTCCAGACGGCCCGCATGGAGTACACCGCCACTTCTTTCGGGGAGCCGCTCACGCGGGTGTTCGAGGACGTGCTGCATCCATCGCACGACATCGACGTCAGTCACGTCGCGGAGTCGCGCTACTACACCGAGGCCGCCGTCATCCACACCTCGCTCGAGGACGCGTTCGAGCGACACCTCTACCGCCGGGCCGACAGGGGGCTCCAGCGCTGGGGCGCCATCGCCCGTCTCGTGCCCAACGGCAGCGTGCACCGCTATCTGGGCTTCGGTCTCGTGGCGTTGATCGTCATCCTGGTCGTGCTGGCGTGAGCGCCGGCTGGTCGGCCACCTCCATGGCCGCGATCTCGTTGCTGCAGGTCATCCTCGTCCTCCTCGGTGGCCCGCTCCTGCTCGGTCTCATGCGCAAGGTCCGCTGCCGCATGGAGGGTCGCGTCGGACCACCGATCCGCCAGCCCCTTCTGGACCTGCGCAAGCTGGCCCGGCGGGAACGGACGCGGCCCGAGCACGCGAGCTGGGTCTTCGCGTTGGCTCCAGTAGTCCTCGTCGCCACCACTTTGGTGATCGCCGCCATCGCGCCGTTGCTCGCGACCGACCCGGCCTTCGGGTGGTCGGCCGACCTGTTCGCCGTCGTGTTCCTCCTCCTGTTCGGCTCGGTGTCCCTCGCACTCGGCGCGCTCGACACCGGCACCGCGTTCGGGGGCATGGGTGCCAGTCGCGCCATGACGATCGGAGCGCTGGCCGAGCCCGCGCTCCTCGTGGCGATCCTCGCCCTGTCAATCCCGGCGCACACCTCCAACCTGCCCGCCATCGTGACGCGGTCACTCGCCCACCCCGGCTGGTTGGCCAGCCCAGAGCGGATCCTCGCCCTGGTGGCGTTCGTGATCGTGATCATCGCCGAGAGTGGACGGCTCCCCGTCGACAACCCGAGCACCCACCTGGAGCTGACGATGATCCACGAGGCCATGGTCCTCGAGTACGCAGGCCCGGACCTCGCGCTCGTGAAGTTGGCCGAATCGATGCGACTCGTCGTGCTCCTCGCGCTCCTGGCCGACCTGTTCATCCCCTGGGGCATCGCCACCGCACCCGGTCCCTCCCACCTGGCCGTCGCGCTCATGGCAATCGTGGGCAAGGTTGCCGTCCTCGGCGCCGCTCTGGCCGCCTTCGAGGTGACCGTGGCCAAGCTCCGGCTCTTTCGCGTCCCCGAGCTGTTGGCCGGGGCGTTCGTGCTTGCCCTCTTGGCCGTGCTCTCGGTCCTGGTGGTGCCGTGAGCGGCTCGTACTCCTCGGCCCTGACCCTGGCTGCCGGTGCGGTGCTGGTCTGCGCGGTGGCGGTCCTCTGGCTCGCGTCCATCCGCTCGGTCATCAAGGTGGTGGCGGTCCAGGGAGTCGCACTCGGGCTGGTCGCGGTGGTCCTAGGCGTCCACCTCCATGACGTCGGCCTGCTCGCCGCGGCCGTCGTCGTCCTCGCCGTCAAGGGCGTGATCGTCCCGCTGTTGCTCGGGCGGGCCAACGGCGCGGACTCGGGCTCCCGGGAGAGCAGGCCGCTCGTCAACGTCCCGGCCTCCCTCGTCGCCTCCGCCGCGCTCATCGTGCTCGCCTTCGTGACCTGGCGCGACGTGGGGAGACTCGTCGGGACTCCCGCCGGTGCGCTGGTGCCGGTCGGCATCGCGACTCTCCTCATCGGCTTCTTTGTCCTCGTCGCCCGGCGCCGCCCAGCCTTTCAGATCGTGGGGTTGCTGATGGTGGACAACGGGATCGCGTTGACCGCGTTCTTGTGCACGGCAGGGTTCCCGTTCCTGATCGAACTGGGGGTCTCCTTCGACGTCCTCCTCGGCGTCGTCGTGCTCATGGTGCTCTCACAACGGCTGCGCATGGAGTTCGGCGACGTGGACCTCGACGAGCTCCAGGAGCTGCACGACTGATGATGCTCGTGACGATCCTGCTCCTCCCGCTGCTCGGCTGCATAGCCATCGCAGCGGGTCAGGGACGACGCTGGACGACGCCGGTCGCGGTGGCGACCAACGGTGCGGTGTTCGCACTCGGGATCCTCACCGCGGTCCGGGTGCTCCAAGACGGTCCGATCCTCGGCGCCTGGGGAGCGCTCCGCGCCGATGCCCTGAGCGTGTTCATGGTGATCGTCATCGGTGCCATCGCGCTCTTGTCTTCATGGATCGGTATCCGGACCATGACCCGTGAAAGGGAGGAGGAGCACGGGAACGCGGCGCGGTCATCGCTCTACGGCGCGCTCGTCCAAGCCTTCGTGGCCTTCATGCTCCTCGCCGTCCTGGCGGCGAACGTCGGCGTCCTCTGGGTGGCCGTCGAGGCCACCACGATCGTGACCGTCTTCCTGGTCGGGCATCGCAGGACCCGGGGCTCGCTCGAGGCGGCGTGGAAGTACATCGTGATCTGCTCGGTCGGCATCGCGCTGGCCTTCTTGGGCACCGTCCTCGTCTACCTCGCAGCGCTGCACGCCGGAGGACACTCGGCCGACGCTCTCGACTGGACGTCGCTCGTCGCGCACGCGCACCGCTTCGACCCGTCGCTGATGCGACTGGCGTTCGGCCTCCTCGTCCTCGGCTACGGGACCAAGGTTGGGCTCGCCCCGATGCACAGCTGGCTGCCCGATGCCCACAGCCAGGCGCCCGCACCGGTGTCGGCCCTCATGTCAGGGGTCCTCCTGACCGTGGCCTTCTACGCCATCTTGCGCTTCAAGGCGGTGACAGACGTGGCCGTGGGGCCCAGTTTCGCCCGCACCCTGCTCGTGATCGTCGCGCTCCTCTCCCTGGCCGTTGCCGCCTCGCTGCTGGTGACCCAGCGTGACTACAAGCGGATGCTCGCCTACCACAGCATCGAGCACATGGGGCTCATCGCTCTCGGCGCGGCGGCGGGCATCAGGCTCGCCATCGCGGCCGTCCTCCTCCACATCCTCGGTCACGGGCTGGCCAAGAGCGTGCTCTTCCTCTCCTCGGGCGAGATCATGGCCGTCGAGGGCACGAGCGAGATCGACGGGGTGCGGGCTCTCCTGGCGAGGCGTCCCGCCCTCGGCGGGATCTTCGGGGTCGGGCTCGTGGCCCTCCTGGGGCTCCCACCCTTCAGCCTCTTCACCAGTGAGCTGGTGATGGTCCGCGCGGAGTTCGAGGTCGGACTGGGCTGGGCTGCCGTCCTGGCCATGGTGGCGATGGTGACGATCTTCATCGCGGTGGTGGGTCACGCCCGCCACATGCTCCTGGGACCCCCCGAGAGACCGGCCCCGGCTGTGGACCCGCCCCGCTGGGTGGCCGCGCCGCTCATCGGTGGCCTGGCCGTGTGCGGCTTCATCGGGGTGTTCGCCTGGCCCCTGTCCGGACTCCTCGAGGCGGCCGCTCGGACCGTCGCGCAGTGACCGGTCCCCGAATTCCAGCCGTGGCTCTCGAGTCGGTCGGCCGCCATCGTCGTGCCGGCACCGTCCAGGCAGCTGACCTGGTGGAGACTGCTGCCGGCCTCCTGGCGCAGGGGATGCGGCTCGCACTCGTCTCCGGCCACGACGACGGAGACCGGTTGCGCGTCGTCTACCTCTGGACGAGCGGTCCCCCCGACACCAGGGTCGAGCTGCACCTCGACGTCGATCCCTCCGACCCGAGAGTGCCGACCCTGTCGGGCATCTCGTTTCCCGCCGGTCGCTTCGAGCGCGAGATCCAGGACCTCTTCGGCATCGTGCCCGTGGGTCACCCCCAACCGAGGCACCTGGTCCTCCACCAGCACTGGCCCGAGGGCTGGTACCCGATGCGCCGCGACTCGGGTGATCCGCCGCCCATGGTGACCGACGCCGGGCCGTACCCGTTCGTTCCCGTTGAGGGAACCGGTGTCTACGAGATCCCGGTCGGCCCGGTGCACGCCGGGCTCATCGAACCCGGGCACTTCCGCTTCTGGGTCGTCGGGGAGACCATCCTGCGCATGAAGGCGCGCCTGTGGTTCGTGCACAAGGGGATCGAGCGCCTCTTCGAGGGCCGGGACCCACGAGCGGGACTGCAGCTGGCGGAGCGCATCTCCGGGGATACCGCCGTCGGGCACGCCCTGGCCTACTGCCACGCGGTGGAGGACGCGTGGCGGATGGAGGTTCCGCCGGACGTGACAGTGCTACGCGGCATTCTCCTCGAGCTCGAACGGCTGTACAACCACGTCGCCGACATTGGTGCACTGTGCAACGACGTGGGCTTCGGCGTTGCCCAGGCCTGGGCGCTCTCACTGCGCGAGCACCTGCTGCAGCTGAACGGCCGGGTGACCGGTCACCGGCTTCTCCGTAATGGCGTCGTTCTCGGCGGGGCGCGCGTGAACAGCCTGCCCGCGAATGACGAGCTGACGGAGATCAGCCAGCGCTTCGACGAGCTGATCGCTCTGATCACATCGAGCTCCCTGGTCATGGAGCGCTTCACGGGCACCGCAGTGCTCGACGAAGGACATGCCCGTGACCTCGGGGTTGTGGGGTTCGCCGGCCGCGCCTCGGGTCTTGCGTTCGATGCCCGCCAAGCTCACCCGTGGGTGACAATGCCCGAGACGTTCCGACCCGCGCTTCGCACGCAGGGCGACGTCAAGGCACGCTTCGATCTCCGGGTCGAGGAAGCCCGCTCCTCGCTGCACCTGATCAGGGGCCTCGCAGAGCGTGCGGTTGTACTCGACGCCACGACAGACCCCTCACCGACGCAATCGGGCCGGTCGGCGATCGGGGTCGGGATCGTCGAGGCGTGGAGAGGTGCTGCGGTGCACCGGGTGGAGCTCGGCCAAGACGGTCGACTCACTCGGGTGAAGGTGGTCGATCCGTCGTTCCACAACTGGCCAGCGCTGCCGGTCTCCCTGGCCGACACCATCGTCCCGGATTTTCCACTGGCCAACAAGAGCTTCAACCTGTCCTACGCCGGAAATGATCTCTGATGCAGTCGGAACCCGGCCGCGCTTCTGCACACATTGTGGCTACCCGGACGGTAGGCGAATCCATGCCGTGTGGCGTCGTTCACTGTCCGCGCGGCCGTCCACGCCGAAGTGGTTCTCCCTCCCCGCGCCTCGCCTCAGATCCCTCGACGCGCAGGGTTCGCGATTTACGCTGATCTCCATGCGGGCGACTGGTAGCCCCGTCCGGAACCCCGTCGGCCTCGTTGTTCTGGCGCTGTTTCTCACGGGAACCCTCCTGGCCGCTTGCGGCTCCCATGAGCCCGGTCACAAGCAATTTGGAGTAGCGATCGAGCCGAAGTCCCGTGCGGGCCAGCTCCCCGTGCCGCCGACCGGGCGCCTCCCGACCCTCGGCCCCCAGGCCTTCGATCCCTCAAAGGCGAACGGAGTGCAGCTCAATGTCCTCAACGGGCTACGCGACGACACCCCGATCTTCAACGGCGACTTTGCCGATCCGTTCGTGCTGAGGACTCCCGACGCCTTGTTTGCGTACGCCTCCGACACGACGGCCACTCAGTACGCCCCCGCGGCGCACATCCCCGAGATCGAACTGGGTCAAGCCTCGGACTTCCAGGGCCACTATCTGGGCGACGCCTTGCCCCAGCTGCCGAAGTGGACGGTTTCGGGGTTCCAGTGGGCCCCGTCGGTGTTTCCGCGAGCGGACGGCACCTATGTGATGTACTACTCGACTCCGGCCACGATCCCTCTCATCTGCTTGGCCAAGCCAACTTCGACAGGCTGTGTCCACACCACGAAGGGACCATCGAGCGCGATGTGCATCTCGCGGGCAACCAGCACCAATCCCGCCGGTCCCTTCGTGGATGACTCGACATCGGCCTTCGTCTGCCCGGTCGCCCAAGGAGGGGCCATCGATCCGAGCGTCTTCATCGCAGCCGACGGATCGCCCTGGCTGTTATGGAAGAGCGACGGGGACTGTTGTGGACTGCCCACCACCATCTACTCCCAGCAACTGGCTCCAGACGGCCTCTCGGTCGTTGGCCCGGCACACCGACTTATCGGCGCGTCACAGCCGTGGGAAGGAGGGCTGGTCGAGGGCCCGTCCATGCTGGAGTCAGGGAGCAATGTCTGGCTCTTTTACTCCGCCAACCTGTGGGGCACCGATGAGTACGGCATCGGCGTCGCCCAGTGCACATCGGTGACCGGACCATGCACCAAGCCGCTCGACCACGCGTGGCTCTCGTCGGCCCAGAGCGGCAACCAAAGCGATCCCGGTCCGGGTGGGCAGGAGTTCTTCCAGGTCGGCGGCCTCATCTGGATGGTCCATCACGGTCTGGCTCCTGGACAAACAGGCAACCTGGCACAGCGACGCTTGTACACCGACCTGTTGGCGTTTCCCAGCGGTCAACCGCCGCGCGTTGCGCTCGGAGATCCCGCAGCGGCGCTGGCCGAGGGGGTGCTCTACAACGAGGACCCTGATCTTCCCGGACAGCCTCAAGCCGCCTACCTCCTGCTGTTGCACAAGAGCGGCGCATTCTCCGACGACGCGGACGCAAACCTCGTTGCCGCCGGATTGCAAAGTTGTCGCGACCTCAACGAGCACGAGGGTGCCGCTCAACTTCTGCGGTCCTTGCAGGATCGCCAACTCACGCTGTTCGAGGCGTATCTGGTTGCAGTCTTCTCAACGAAGTATTTCTGTCCTCAGGACGTCCCTCAAGCCCTCGTCGACGTCCGCCAGAGCATGATCGACGGCCCTTGACTGACATCGCGCCCACCGGCTCATAGCAGCTCACGACGATCCCGCCTCAGATACTTCTTTCCCAGCCGCCCCTCACGAACGTCAGACGACTTCAGCCTGGAAGGAGTGGCATTCGTCGAGATCCTCAACGAGTCCCGGATGGGTCGGTCCGAACCACCTCCATGAGGAGCTCGGCCCGGCCAGCTTGCCTTCGGCGAATCGCTGGACCCGTGGATCGTGCGCGCGACGTACACACGTCGACCATCACTCTGGCGGCCGAACACAGGGATTCGCAAAGGTTTCCCAAGGAGGTTATTCGTTGTGTCCGAAGTGCCCCAGATCTAGTCTCTGATCTGGTCTTTCGCAGGCGCCCCCGGAAGGCGCCCCCGGAAGGATTCGAACCTTCGCACACGGTTTAGGAATCTGTTGGAGGTTGTCTACCCAGTGCTCGTGAATCGCGTTCTGGCTGGTCAAGTCGGTCCGATTGTCCAAACTGTAACGACCGATCCACCCGAATATCGGGCGGTTGATTCCCAAGGGAGGGACCGCTGCACGATTCGGTGACAGGTTCGGTTAGGCAGCTCGGGTACTCGGTGTGGTCATGATGGTCTCGAACTCGACAGGGGTCAACCGGCCGAGAGCGTCCTGACGACGACGGCGGTGATAGGTCCGCTCGATCCAGGTGACGATCGCGATGCGGAGCTCGTCGCGGGTCTCCCAGCGCTTGGTGTTAAGGACGTTCTTCTGCAGAAGGGCGAAGAACGACTCCATCGCGCCGTTGTCGCCGGCTGAGCCGACCTGCCCCATCGATCCGACCATGCGGTGACGGGCCAAGGCGCGGTGGACTTTGCGGGAACGAAACTGACCAGGTTCAATCAGTCGATGCAACACCGGCCTGTTGGAGCGATAGTAGGTGATCGTTGAATACTTCGGCCGGTGTCTTCCAGCCGAGGGTTTTGCGGGGCCGGGTGTTGAGTGCGTGAGCGACCGCTCCGAGCTCGTCGGCGGACCACCGGGACAAGTCGGTGCCCTTTGGGAAGTATTGGCGCAGTAACCCGTTGGTGTTCTCGTTCGTTCCCGCTGCCACGGGCTGTTCGGGTCGGCGAAGAATACCGGGATGCCGGTCTCGACCTTGAACTGTGCGTGGGCGGACATCTCCTTGCCGCGATCCCAAGTCAGCGACCGGGCCAGCTGCTCTGGCAAGCTCGACATCGTGCTTGCCAGAGCATTCTTCATCGTGCTCGCGCCGTAGCCAGCGAGCGCAGGGCCGTTCTTCGGGGTTTCCTTGTGCCGGTAGCCAGCCTCGCGGGGAAGGTGCACCAGCATCGTGAACCGACTGGTCCGCTCGACGACCGTGCCGACAGCCGAGCGCTCCAGGCCGATCAGCAGATCGCCCTCCCAGTGTCCGGGGACAGCGCGATCGTCAGCTTCGGCGGGCCACTCACTGATCAGCGTCTCGGGCGTGACGTGAGCCCACGTCTTGCGGCGAGAACGCTCCCGCGGCGCGCGCAGCGCCCGGCCGGTGCGAAGGCACCAGACCAGCTCGCGCTTGAGCGCCCCCCGCCCTTCGATGTAAAGCGACTGGTAGATCGCCTCGTGGCTGATCCGCATGGACTCATCATGGGGGAAATCGAGCTTGATCCGGTTCGCAATCTGCTCGGGACTCCAGGCCCACGACCAGGGCCGGTCTTTGCGGTGAGGCTTGTTCCGGCCGGTGAACCGAGGCGGCTTCGGCCCGGCGGTCGGCGTGCCGTCGGGCCGGCTGATCTGCCCAGATAGCCGATTCTCGACGTAGGCGCGCACTGCTGGTTGGCGACCAATTTCCGCGGTCTTTGGCCGCCGTGCAGCCATGTCAGCCTTCCACTGGGCGACCGACGCCCGGTACTCGACCTTTCCGCAGCGCGTCGCTGCGTTTCGTCGCAGCTCGCGAGAGATCGTCCCAGGGTCACGGCCGATTGCCCGAGCTATCGGGCGCACGCCCTTGCCCTGGGCTCTGAGCAGTGCGATCTCCTCGCGTTCAGCAAGAGACAGGTAACGACCCGACGGTTTGTGCTTTAGATCGAATGGCGGCATCCCGCCAGCGTTGTGGAACCACCGTGCCCCGACTGCCTGCGCCACGCCCGCCACACCCGCGGCTTCCTCGGGCAACAGGCCCTTGGCGATCTCGGCCCAGAATGAGGTCTCGACTTCGCGTTGGAACTTCGGATGCCCTGGCGATCTCAGCTTCGGACGGATCGCACGGTCTGCTGCTTGCTGTCGACGAACCATCGAACACCTCCACCATCACGAGGTGTTGCGACGACCGATTGAATTCGCCCTGCGAGCCCCGGTCGGTGTGAAACACACAGCCGGCGACGTCGCCTCGACGTGCCACTGCGTTGTTGAGGGCAGCGACAGCCAGTCGGGCCTTCATCCGCTCGTCGATGGAGTAGCCGACGATCCGGTTGGAGAACACGTCCTTGATGGCGCAGACGTAGAGCTTGCCTTCACGCGTCCGATGTTCGGTGATGTCACCGAGCCAGAGGTGGTTGGGGGCGTCGGCTGAGAACTGGCGCCGGACCAGATCGTCATAGGCCGGCGTGCGCGCCTTGGCCGTCTTCTTTCGGGTCTTCTTCTTGCCGAAGCTGGACCACCAGCCGTTTTTGCGAGCAGACCCTCCACACGGTGCGCTCGCAGGCCTCGAAGCCGTTGTCGTGCACCTCGTCGGCCAAGAAGCGATACCCGAACTCGGGGTCGTCGTGGTGGGCGTCGAAGAGGGCGTTGGACAGGTAGGCCTCTTCGAGTTCACTGGCCGTGACCGGAACGGCCAGCCAGCGGTAGTAGTCCTGGCGGACGAGTTTGAGCACCCGGCACGTCACCGTGACGGGGATCCCGTCATCGGCCAGCTCTCGGACGAGCGGGTACATCATTTTGGGGGCAGGTTCCCCTGCGACAGATAGGCCGCAGCACGGCGGAGCACCTCGTTCTCCTGCTCGAGCAGGCGGATCCTCCTCCTGGCCGCCCGGGGCCCCGCGCCATGTTGTTCGTCTGTTGTGAAACACCGAAACGCCAGCCCAATTCTTTGGGGTACAAGAGCCGCTCGCGACAAGACCGCCTCGAGCCCTATGGCGAAGACCCGCCGTCCAATGCAGCGACCTTGCCGACGAGCTGGCCACCGAAGTCGCGTCGTTCATGTCATCGAGTCTGAGATGACCCGTCACGCCGGCGTGCGTGACGGGGGCCCGGCTCACTGCGAATTGAGCTGCTACCTGGACTTGAGCACGACTGTTTTGACCGGTCTCAATACCAGTTGCGCAACCCACGGTGCGACGACTAGACGAAACACAGGCAACTCACAGGCACCCTGGCGTTTTCAATGCGGCGCTGGCCCGGGAAGGGGTAATTCGATGGGACGACACTGCTGGTCTTCCATCCGAGATGGCGCTTCCGCGCTTCGTAATGGTTCCGAAGCTGATGAGACCCCGTCATCATTGCGTCGTAAGAGCGCGCTGCACCTGAGGCCAACGTACCTGGCGCCGCTTCTCGCCGTCTCTCTGCTCGCCGGTATTGCCACTCCCGCGGATGGTACGTCTTCTTCAAGTCCGGCTGGACCCGCGACTTTGACGCACGGAGTTCAACCGACATATACCGCCGGGAACATTACGAACTGCCCCGCGGGAACCGCGACGTTCGTTAATACCATTGACTCGGGTCCCGGCAACCAGAGTGCCAGCTACTCAAACAGTGGCACCGCCTTCAAGGTCACCGTCAGTTCTAACGGCACCCTTCTCAGCTTCACGACGAACGCGCCGAGTTTCAACATCTACGTCAAGGGTGGGCCCGCATACGACACCTACGCCTACTCAGGCACACAGACACAGCCCGCGTACTCTTCGGACGCCGGTCTTCACTCGCCGTACAACACAGGACAGAACATTGCAGCGATAAGCCACTACCTCGCTTGTGGTACGAAGGTACCCCTCCAGGTGGCGACCACGCCCAGCGCGGGAGGCACGGTTGGCGTTGTGGTCCTCAACGACACCGCGATGGTGGCGGGCGCGACCACAGAAACCGACGACAGCGACGGCCACACCTACGGCGACGGCCACACCTACGGCGACGGCCACACCTACGGCGACGGCCACACCTACGGCGACGGCCACACCTACGGCGACGGCCACACCTACGGCGACGGCCACACCTACGGCGACAGCGACGGCGACGGCGACGGCGACATCCACGGCCACGGCGACGACTCTGGTGGAGCCTCACCTGGCGGTTCGGTCACATTCGCCCTATACGGCCCGTCGCACCCAAATTGCTCTGGGACACCGGTCTACACACAGACGGTGAATGCATCGAGCGACGGGTCGTTCCGAACCACCAATACCACTCCGGCCAACATGGTCGGAACCTGGAGTTGGACCGCCAGCTTCAGCAATACCGCCAACAACATCGGCGCCACGAGCTCATGTGGCCAAGAGACGGTGTCGGTGAGCAAAGCGTCGCCGGCCATGGTTACGACCCCCAGTGCAGGGGGCACCGTCGGCACGACAAACCTCAACGACACGGCAGCCGTGTCATTCGGCTATCAGCCGGGCGGATCAGTCACTTTCGATCTCTACAGCCCGTCGCATACCGATTGCTCTGGGACGCCGGCGTACACGCAGACGGTAAGTGTCTCGGGCGACGGCTCCTACTCAACGAACAACACCACTGCGGCCACGATGGCCGGAACCTGGAGTTGGACCGCCAGCTACAGCGGCGACGCCAACAACGATGGCGTTACGAGCGCTTGCGGCCAAGAAACCGTGTCGGTTGGCACGCCCGCACTCACGCTTGCGACAACGCCCAGCACAGGGGGCACAGTCGGCACGGTGATCCTAAACGACACTGGAGTGGTACTGGGGGGTTACCACCCAGATGGGTCGATCACTTTCGATCTCTACGGCCCGTCGCATACCGATTGCACTGGGACGCCGACGTACACGCAGACGGTGAGCGTGGCGGGCGACGGCTCATACTCGACCAACAACACCACTGCAGCCGACATGGTCGGCACCTGGAGTTGGACCGCCACCTACAGCGGTGACACCAATAACAACGGCGCTACGAGCGCTTGCGGCCAAGAAACGGTGTCGGTCGACCATGCTGCGCCGACGCTGTCTACCACTCCCAGCACAGGCGGCACGGTCGGTACGGTGGTCTTCAACGACACGGGCGTTCTGTCTGGTGGGGAGTCACCAGGCGGGTCGATCACCTTCGATCTTTACAACCCGTCGCGCACTGATTGCTCAGGGGCGCCGACGTACACTCAAATGGTGAGTGTGGCGGGCGACGGCTCATACTCGACCAACAACACCACTGCAGCCGACATGGTCGGAACCTGGAGTTGGACCGCCACCTACAGCGGAGACGCAAACAACAGTGGCGCTCTCAGCCCCTGCACCCAAGAGACGGCTTCGGTCGGCAAGGCTGCGCCCACGCTGGCCACCACCCCAAGCACAGGCGGCACAGTCGGCACGGTAATCCTTAACGACGCCGGGGCGTTGTCCGGGGGTTACCGACCCGGCGGATCGGTCACCTTCGACCTCTTCGACCCATCGCACACCGATTGCTCAGGAACTCCCATTTTCACGCAGACGGTGGGGGTGTCGAGTGACGGCTCGTATTCGACCACCAACATCACACCGGCGAAAATGGTCGGAACCTGGAGTTGGACCGCGAGTTACAGCGGCGATGCCAACAATAGCGGCGCCTTGAGCGCGTGCGGCCAAGAATCGGTGTCGGTCAGCAAGGCCGCGCCGACGCTAGCCACCACGCCCAGCGCCGGCGGCACGGTCGGTACGGTGGTCCTCAACGACACCGGGGTGGTGTTGGGGGGTTACCAGCCGGGCGGATCGGTCACCTTCGATCTCTACGACCCTGCGCACACCGATTGCTCGGGTATTCCCGCCTACACCCAAACGGTAAGTGTGTCGGGAGACGGTTCGTATTCGACTACCAACACCGCCTCGGCCAACTTGGTCGGAACCTGGAGTTGGACCGCGAGTTACAGCGGTGACGCCAATGACAACGGTGCCACGAGCGCGTGCGGCCAAGAAACGGTGTCGGTCGGCATGACCACACTGACCCTGGCGACCACCCCTAGCACAGGCGGCACGGTTGGCAATGTGGTCCTCAACGACACTGCGGTGGTGTCGGGCGGGGCGTCGCTGGGCGGGTCAATCACCTTCGACCTTTACGGCCCGACGCATACCGATTGTTCTGGGACGCCGGTCTACACACAAACCGTGAGCGTGTCGGGCGACGGCTCGTACCTGACAACGAACGCCACAGCGGCGACGATGGCCGGAACCTGGAGTTGGACCGCCACCTACAGCGGCGACACCAACAACAACAGCGCTGTGAGCCCGTGTGGCCAAGAAACGGTGTCAGTGAATAAGGCCTCGCCGACGTTTGCCACCATGACCAGTGCGGCGGGCACAGTCGGCACAGTGGTCCTCAACGACGCGGGAGTGGTCTCGGGTGGGGCATCACCAGGCGGATCGGTCACCTTCGACCTCTATAACCCGTCGCATACCGATTGCTCTGGGACGCCGGCGTACACGCAGACGGTCAGTGTGTCAGGCGACGGCTCGTACCTCACAACCAACGCCATTGCGGCCACGATGGCCGGAACCTGGAGTTGGACCGCCACCTACAGCGGTGACACCAACAACAACAGCTCAGTGAGCGCGTGCGCCCAAGAAACGGTGTCTGTCGGCAAGGCCTCGGCGACGCTAGCCACCACCCCCAGCACCGGCGGCTCGGTCGGCACTACGATTCTCAACGACACCGGAATGGTGTCGGGGGGATACCAGCCCGGCGGGTCGATCACCTTCGACCTTTACGACCCGTCGCACACCGACTGTTCCGGGACTCCGGCCTTTACCCAAAGCGTTGGTGTCTCGGGAGACAGCTTGTACACCACGACCAACGCCGCCCCGGCCAACTTGGTCGGAACCTGGAGTTGGACCGCGACCTACAGCGGTGACGCCAACAACAATGGCGATACGAGCGCGTGCGCCCAAGAGACGGCGTCAGTAGTCAAGGTTGCGCCGACGCTGGCGACGATGCCTAGCGGAGGGGGCTCAGTCGGCACCGTCATCCTCAACGACACCGGGGACCTATCGGGGGGCTACCAGGCGGGTGGGTCGATCACCTTCGACCTTTACGACCCGTCACACACCGACTGCTCTGGCACCCCGGCTTACACCCAGAGCGCGTCAGTCTCGGGCGACGGCTCGTACGCGACCACCAACAAAACCGCGGCCACCATGGCCGGAACCTGGAGTTGGACCGCCACCTACAGCGGTGACGGCAACAACAGCGGCGTCACGAGTGCATGCGGTAAAGAGACGGTCGCCGTCACATCAGCCGTCGCTCAAGGGTCGTGTGAGGGGTCCGGATCGCTTTCCACCCTTGTGTCTGGGCCAAACGTCATCTCGTACGTACCGGAAGGATCCTGGGGCGGCAGCGCGACTGGGATCGAGGTCGTCAACGTGGAGGGCACGAGCACCAAGACCATGACCATTCCGACGGGCGCAGACATAATCAACTCCTGCGCGTCCAACTCAGTCACCGGTCAAACGGTCTGCACCGCCAATGACAACGATGTCTACGTGTTGAAGGGCACCGGCTTGGATCCAACTGTTTCCAATCCTTTGATTGACGCCGGAACGGGCACCATTGGCTTCTCGGGGGGTTCTGCCACGACGACGGGTGTGTCCATGGACGCCACGGACAACAAGGCGCTCTTGGGTCTAAGTCTTGGCGGGGTTGGCGGGTTTCAGTTTCTCGACTTGGCCACCGATACCTTCGAGTCTGCGTTCACCACGCAGGACCCGAGCGGGTACATCTCTGAGGATCCGCTCATCGATCCGCTCCACCACCTGATTCTTTCTGCCTCAGAAGACAGCAATTTCGAGCTAGTCGACGTGTCCCCGAGCGCGTCCCCGCAGTTCTTCGAGCACCAAGTTAACGAATCGCTGGTGCTCGACTCCTCGGCCGAGGATTGCTCCACCGGCATAATCCTGGCGCCCGCCGAATTCAGCGGACCATCCCAGGTCGAGATCGCCGACATCAACAACGCCGGGAACTCTCCCGAAGCCTTATTCACACCGGGAAGCCCTGGATCATGGACCGCACCCGAGCAGGTCCAGACATTGGCCGGCTCCGACCTTTCAGCTGGAGCTTCAGGATCGGCAGTCGCCCAGGGAACCCACACCGGCGTCGTCAGTGGGGAATTCGGCGGAGATGGTCTCACCGCCCTCGCCCTTCCCACCACCTCGGGTGCCGGCACCGTTCCCGCCATCTCCAACTGGGTTTCGTGCGAAACGGGACCGGACTCTTCCGGGGTGCCCTTCTCAATGGGGGCCGATCCTCACACTTTGGCTGCCTATGAATCGCCGAGCGGAGGTCATGCGTTCGCCCTGCTCGTCAATACAGACGCGACCGAGATGGTCAAGGTCGACCTTACGGACATGCTCAATCCCGCGATCGTCCCGGCGACGGGCAATGTGTGCGACAGCGGCACACTGCCTTCGAGCGTCGAGACGTTCATCCCGCTGCCGGCTCCACCCGTGGCACCCGAATTCACGGACGACTACCCGCCCCCCACGGCGACCGTCGGGTCCCCCTACTCGTACACTTTCTCGGCCACCGGGACCCCCGCACCAACTTTCGCGGTCACATCCGGCGGATTGCCGAATGGTCTCACCCTCGATTCCACCACTGGAGTGCTCTCTGGCACGCCCACAACCCCCGGTACTTTTACCTTTGCCGTCACTGCCACCAACGGGGACGCCCCGGACGCGGTGAGCCCGGACGTGACCATCATCGTCAGTGCGGCGGGTGTGCCACCGGCGTTCACCGCTGACGGTCCTCCGGTAACAGGAGCGGTCGGCGCCGCCTTCGCATACACGTTCGCCGCGACCGGGACCCCTGTCCCGACCTTCGCGGTCTCGTCCGGCGCCCTGCCTGATGGGCTCGCCCTCGATTCGACCAGCGGAGTGCTCTCTGGGACGCCGACGACAGCCGGAACCTTTACCTTCGCCGTGACGGCCAGCAACGGGGTCACCCCTGATGCGGTCAGCTCGGACTTGACGATTGTGGTCAGCCCCGTCGGTGTCGCACCAGCGTTCACTTCCGATAGCCCGCCGGGCTCGGCGACGACCGGGACCGCGTACTCGTACACGTTCGCCGTGGGCGGAACCCCCGATCCTGTGTTCGCAGTCACCTCTGGCGCCCTGCCTGATGGCCTGACCCTCGATCCGAGCAGCGGAACGCTCTCGGGCACTCCGACCAACCCGGGGAATTTCTCCTTCATTGTGACGGCGGCCAACGGTGTGGCCCCCAACGTGGGCACCCCCACGTTGACCATCCTTGTCGGTGGCACCGCCATCGGCCCGACCGCGAGCGACGATTCTTACTCGATGTCCTCGGGCAGCGAACTTGACGTCGCAGCAACCTCCGGAGTGCTCGCCAACGACACCAGTCCGCAAGACTACCCGCTCAACGCGCTCATCGAGAATGACAACGCACTCGGTACGGTCGAGTTGCAGCTCGACGGGTCCTTCTCCTATGTGCCGCCCCCCGGGTTCACCGGCACCGATAGCTTCACCTACGAAGCTCGTGACAGCCACGGCGAGGTCTCCAACATCGCCACTGTCGCGATCACCGTCAACGCCGGCGGTCCCCCCACCCCGACCGTGAATGCCATCAGCCCCGTAAACGGCACGACCGTGACTGGTCCCACGACCATCACCGCCACACTGACTCCACCGTCTGGGCAGACTGTCACGACGTGGACCACCTCATACCATCGCCCCGAAGATCCGACCCTAATCCCGCTAGCCAGCGGCACCGGCCCGAACGTGTCTGCGGGCTTCGACCCCACGCTCGTGCGCGACGGAACCTACGCCATCGACATCAAGGCCATCGCGTCTGGAGGCGGGGTTCTCCAGAGCGAATCAGGGCTGATCGTCGACGGCACCTATAAGCCCGGCCGGTATGCCACCACGGTCCAAGACCTGACTGTCAATGCCGCCAACATCCCGATCAACATCCAACGCACATACGACAGTACCGACAAGACCCAGGAGGACTTCGGGATCGGCTGGAGCATCGGACTGTCCGACTTCCGCATCGACACCAACGGCCCGCTTGGAGCCGGCGGCTGGACATCGAGCTCGTGCGGGCTTCTCGGGTCCTCGGTCTGTTATTCCTCGTCGCAACCCCACATCGTGACCGTCACCTGGCCCGACGGCCACGTGGAGAAGTTCGACATGACACCTGCGCCGGCATCGGCGTTCTTTTTCTCCGGTGAGACCACTTCCGGTTTCACCGCCGAACCCGGCTCTACGTCGACCCTCCAGGCCGTCGACAGCGGGATCATCTCCGACGGGAACGGCAATTTCCTCGAGGGCAGCATCTTTGGGAACACCGGCATCTACGACCCGACCGAATTCGTCCTGACCGCCAAGGACGGCACCCAATACGACCTCGATCGTCACCTGGGCCTTGTTGGCGAGACGGACCCCAACGGCAACACAATCACCATTGACGCCACCGGTATTCACTCATCCTCCGGCCCGTCGGTCACCTTCAATCGCGACGCCGCCAATCGCATCAACCAGATCGTCGGTCCTACCGGCACCATCAACTACACCTACTCGGCTGCCGGTGACCTCACCGAGGCGAAATACCCCAACGGAACAACTCAGTCCTACACCTACGACGCGAACCACGATCTACTGTCGGTCAGCGGGGGCGGCCAGATCGTGCGCACCCTGACCTACGACAGCGCGGGACGGATCACCGCGATCACCGATGGGAACGGCAAGACCACCACCGTCAGCACCAACGTGGCCGGCCACCAGCAGGTCTTTACGGACGCGACCGGAACGCTCACCACTGTCAACACTTACGACGACCGGGGTGATCTGATCCAGCAAGACCAGACATTCGGGGGCAAGACGGTCACGACGAGTTCAACGTATGACGCTCTTGGACGCCTCCTCAGTTCAACTGATCCGCTCGGCCATACCACTAGCCAGGCTTACGATGCCGCCGGGAACGTCACCACTCAGACCGACGCCAACGGAAATACGACCACTGATACTTACAACTCCTTCGGCGAGCCCCTCACCAACACCGATCCCACTGGCGCGACAACAACAAGTACCTATGACGGTTCCGGTAATTTGCTTACGCTTACGGACGCAAGCGGAGCGGTCACCAAGTACACCTATGACGCAGAGGGTCATCTGCTCACAACCACCGACCCCGACGGTCGAGTCACAACCCGGACCTACGACAGCTCAGGACAGCCAGTTAGCATTACAGACCCCGGTGGCAACACCACCACCCAGACCGTGGACCCCGCTACTGGTTTAGTTACATCGATCAAGGACCCGACGGGTGCGACTAGCACATTCACCTACGATGCCGATGGGAACCTGACTGGCGTTGCCGACGCCAACGGGAATAAGCGAACGGCGACCTACGACGCCTTCGACCGTATCACCAGCCTGACCGATCCGACCGGGAACAGCGACAAATTCGTTTACGACGGAGCCGGCAATCTGGTATCGGAAACCGATCGCAACGGCAACACCGTTACTTACACCTACGATGCCGACTCCCGCCTCGTCTCCAAGGTTGTTCCCGGAGCCGGCACGTCCACGTACACCTACGATCCACTTGGACGCCTCATTGCCGCCAATAACAGCACTGCCCAATTGACGTTCATCTACGACGACGCGAGCCACCTCTTGACGGCAACCACGAATGGCACTGCAACCTCGCCGTTGCCGACTACCACCTTCGGCTACACCTACGACCCCGGGGGCAACCGCACCTCAACCCAAGGTCCCGGGGGCACAACTACCTACGGCTACGACTCCGCCGAGCGGCTCACCAGCCTCATTGATCCGGCCGGAGGACACTTCACCTCTGGGTACGATTCTGAGGGCAGGCTCGCTAGCCTCGCAAGACCCAATGGAATCACCGACACGACCGCGTATGACCCCGCTGGCAACCTGACGAGTCTGCACTCTACGCTCGGATCGACGCTCGTGAGTCAAGCGGAATACACGTACAACTCAGCGGGTCTGACCGCCTCGCTCACCACTGGCGCCGGCACAACTAACTACACCTACGATGCGGCATCCCAACTCACCTCTGCCACCTATCCAGGAGGTAGCGGTCTTGCCAACGACATATTCACGTACGACGCTGTTGGCAACCGCACCTCGACCGCCAGTTCTCCGCTCGGTTCGCTTGCCTACAACAGTTCCGACGGGCTCCAAAGTGACGCCACCACAAACTATTCATACGACAAAGAGGGAAACCTGCTCACCCGGGTTGAGAAGGCCGGAGGGGCTACCACCACTTACGCGTGGTCCGCTGAACACCAACTCACCGGGATCACCTACCCAGACGGCACCACAACTACGTACAAATACGATCCGCTCGGGCGTCGCGTCGAAATCGACCAAGGCACCACAGTTACTCGCTACGCCTACGACCAGAACAACATCGCCGTCGAATACGATGGCACGAACGCCCCCGCCGCCGCTTACGTCCAAGACCCCACTACAACCAACAGAGCCTTGGAGATGGTCCGGAGCGGGACGCGGTATTTCTTCTTAACAGATGCTCAAGGCTCTACTACAGCCCTCACTACGCTAGCCGGAACCGTCGCCTCAACGTATGACTACACGGCATTCGGAAAGCCCATAGAGACCGGTAACCTCGCCAATCCATTCACCTATACCGGCCAATTCTACGACGCAAAAGCGAGCCTTATCCTCACACCTACGAGACCGTATGATCCAACACTCGGGCGTTTTCTGGCCGAGGATTCGAAGCCCTCCATAAATCCATATACGTATGTCAATAACTGCTCACCTAACTTCGTTGATCCGACAGGGGCTCAGGCATTATCAGAGTATGGAACGACGACTAGGCAGGCCGAATGTAACGCTCTAGCTGGATCAGCAGCGATTGTAATTGGTGTTTACCCTGCATATCTCCAGGCGGCTGCGGCGATTGGCGCTGCTGCCTTCAATCTCGGTACGCCCGGCAATTGGTTCCCCCCACTGACCACGCTTCTTAACGGCCTCTACGTCACGTACTTCGGACTTCGTGGCAGCGTCTTCCTCGTTGTGCAATACCCGGGACGCAACGTCGGTCTTGGGCTGCTGCGCGAGCTTCGTATTCTGCAGGCGCTTGGATACCGGTTCTGCAAGAACGGAATCGCTTACCGACCGAAGTGAATCCGAGCCTGGCGGCATCTTGAGCTGAGCGAAAATAGTTGCTAGGACCGTGTTTGTTTCCGAGCGCTGCCCGTGCACTGCCGTGAAGAAGCCAGGTGAAACTCAATCCCTCTCCCACGACGTTCGGCTTCCAGAACTTCAACGTGCCTCAAACGAGTCGGGACTAACTGTTGCGGCAAGCACCGTGCGTTGCAAACGCGAAGGTGGGCCACTGGGATAGGGAGACCCGGTAAACCGTGGCTCGGGATGGCTATGCCCGACACAAGTCCTTTTGGCACGATCCCCGTCCCGCGCCGCGGTGCCCTCCGTTTCCCGGTGGCGCCGTCGCCCCGCCGCCTCGTCTCCGGCGGTCCCTCGGCGGCGCCTGCCTCCGCGTGCGCGGTGCTTCCGGGCCGTTTCGAGCTCTGGGCCCCTCTCTCCCCCTTGTGGCTGGTGGGCGCATGGAGAATCGAACCCTGAACCAGCTCCGGTGCCCGACTCGTGCTGAAAGGGTGACGGTCAACACTCGCAAGCATCGAGGTGAGACCAGCCGTCCGACAATAGGGACTTGGCAATCCAAGTTGGCGATCAAATCGAGTCCACAGAGGAGACGCTTGTGAACCCCCTGGACAAGAGGGCCTGCTCAGGACGCCTTCGACGGACTGCGAAGACGGCCTGGACAACTCAGACCGGCCTCCGGAGCCGGCGGCGTAGACTTCGACGAGTTCGAGGGATGGAAGATAAGGCTCGCCCGAACGCCTCATCGCGACATCTGCAACGGATCAGACCGGGTAAGCCGTGACCGAAAAAGTGTGCGATGCCGCTAAGGAGCATCCAAAACACGTGACGTGCCGCATCTGGCGGGAGCGCTGCCGTGACAACCCATGTAAACATCGTCCCTATGGCCACATTGCGCCAGTCTCTTCGACCGAAGCGACGAGCGCCGTCAATGAGGTAGTCGATCTTTGTGTCCAGATCCCCTAACTGTGATGCCGATAGAGAGTATTCACGTGCCGCGTACTCCCTGAGGTCCTTGAGTTGCGTGGCAATGTCATTTTGCTCGTCCGTCGCAAATGGCGAGTTGTCAAGATCGGCGTCCGAGGACCCTGCGAGCAGTTGCGAGTGGCTCTGTAGCTGGTCCCAAAGGTCAGGCGTCTCGATGTCACGCCTCAAAGGCCGATAACCACAGCTCAACGCGGTCCATCAACGCGTTCCACGAGTACTTGGGAAGCGCGCCGCCTTCTTCATCGCCAGCAGCCCACCGTGTCACATTGCTGCCCGGGTGGCCTCCGAATTCAAGGACAGCGTTTGACGATGGGTGGCGAAGGCAGATGTCGTCTGCGGCGTCGTCCCACTGGAACTCCTCAGGATTGAGACCGGCGGCTTCGATGGCTCTATAGATGTCGTTCCTCTGCCACTTATCTAGCGTCTTCATCGTCGTCCGAGCCTTCTCTTCGAGCTGGGCATCTGCGAAATTCCGGGTAGCGGCGTCAATTGCGTTTCCGCTTAGCATTCGTCTTTCGAGTCGGATCGTCGAGCAGAGACCCGAGCACTTGGTCTGCTGATTCATCGGACGACTCGAGGAAGTGGCCGTAGACGTTGAGCGTCGTGGACGCGTTCGCATGGCCCAGGCGGCCCGCGACCGTGTTGACGGGTACACCGGCGGCGAGCAGGCGAGTAGCGGCAAAGTGGCGCAGGTCGTGCAGCCTCACCCCTGAGACATCGACCTCGTTGCAGAGATGGATAAATGCATGGGTGACGCGGTTCGGGCGCCAGGGAACGCTGCCATCGGGGGAATCAGAGAAGACATACGCCTTGGCGGGCAACTTGCTCCCCACGGCTCGGGCCCGCTCCTCACTCCGCCGGCGTTGCGATTGGAGGTTGCGAACCGTTGCTCGGTCCAATGAGATGCGTCGGCTGGCATGGGTCTTGGTGCTCTTCTCCGCCAGCTCGTCGTTGCGCTCGCCGACCAAGGATCGAGCGATCCGGACTGTGGCGGACTTCATATCGATGTCGGTCCAACGGAGGGCACACAGCTCACCCCGGAGGGCTCCCGTGACGACGGCCAGCCGAAGGAAGGAAGCAAGGTCACCGTCCTTCTCGTCCGCCTGCTCGATCAGCTTGGCGACCATGTCCGGGTTGGGAATCGCCAGCTCATGGCGATGCACCCGAGGGGGACTCGCCCGCGTTACCGGGCTCGTCGTGATCCACCCCCAGCGGACCGCCTGATTCAACAACCTGCGGAGGAGGGCGTGGACGTGGTGGATGCTCTGTGCACCGAGCGAGCCTCCGTCGGCTCTCCCCCGCCGCTGGAGGTCCGCATAGAAGGCGTCGATGTCGGCGGCCCGGATCGACCTGACCTTGGTGCGACCGAACCTGGGCAGGATCCGCTTCTCGAGCAGACGGTCGTATTCGTGCAGCGTCGTCGGCGAGAGGTTCACCTCGGCGATGGGTCGCCATTGCTGGACGAGGTCCGCAAGCGTGCCGTCGGTCGTCACTTCGTTGGTGTGGCCCACCTCCATGAGGAGTTCGGCCAACTTCCCCTCGGCGAATCGTTTGGTCCCATGGATCGTGCGCGTGACGTACACGCGTCGGCCGTCGGCCTGACGGCCGACGTAGACCTTGGCTCGCCAGACGTTCTTCCCGCGGTCCTCGAGATGACCCCGCATGACCAGGGAAAATACCCGGGATTCCCAAGGATTCCCAAGAGATTCTTTGTTGAATATGAAGCCACCCAGATCTAGCCTTTTATCTGGACTTTCTCTGGGCGCCCCCGGAAGGATTCGAACCTTCGCACACGGTTTAGGAAACCGATGCTCTATCCCCTGAGCTACGGGGGCCCAGACCGACTGACTGCCACAGTACGCGGCGCCGGGCGCACCCCGGAGCCGCCGGGCCGAACCCGCCGCTCCTGCAGGAAGTTCACACCGAGCCCCGCCGGCGATCTATTCTGTGCCCTGGGTACGCGGCCTCCGACAGAGGTCGGAGCACGTGCGTTGCGCTTCCGCCGTCCGGCCCGCCGCAATGTTGCGCGCCTGCGCACGTTCATCCGACCCAAAGGAGCTGCAATGACTTCACCCCTCCCCTACAAGGTGGCCGACCTGTCCCTGGCCGAGTTCGGGCGCAAGGAGATCGTCCTCGCCGAGCACGAGATGCCCGGCCTGATGGCGATGCGGGCCGAGTACGCCGCCAGCCAACCGCTCGCCGGCGCCCGCGTGACCGGATCCCTCCACATGACGGTGCAGACGGCCGTGCTGATCGAGACCCTGACCGCGCTGGGCGCCCGCGTGCGCTGGGCCAGCTGCAACATCTTCTCGACGCAGGACCACGCTGCCGCCGCCGTGGCCGTCGGCCCCGACGGCACGGTCGACGACCCCAAGGGCGTGCCCGTCTTCGCCTGGAAGGGCGAGACCCTCGAGGAGTACTGGTGGTGCACCGAGCAGGCGCTCCTGTGGCCCGGCGACGGCGGTCCGAACATGATCCTCGACGACGGCGGCGACGCCACCCTCCTCGTGCACAAGGGCGTCGAGTTCGAGAAGGCGGGGACGGTCCCCGACCCCTCGACCGCCGAGTCCGAGGAGTTCGAGGTCGTCCTGACGGTCCTCGCCCGCAACCTTGCCGAGGACCCCGGGCGCTGGACCTCCATCGCCAACGGCATCAAGGGCGTGACCGAGGAGACCACCACCGGCGTGCACCGGCTGGTCGACATGGCCAAGAAGGGTGAGCTCCTGTTCCCCGCCATCAACGTGAACGACTCGGTGACGAAGTCGAAGTTCGACAACAAGTACGGCTGCCGCCACTCCCTCGTCGACGGCATCAACCGTGCCACCGACGTGCTGATCGGCGGCAAGGTGGCGGTCGTCTGCGGCTACGGCGACGTCGGCAAGGGGTGCGCCCAGTCGCTCGCCGGCCAGGGGGCTCGCGTCGTCGTGACCGAGGTCGACCCCATCTGCGCGCTGCAGGCCGCCATGGAGGGATTCCAGGTCACCACGCTCGAGGACATCCTGCCGGAGGCGGACATCATCATCACGACGACGGGCAACAAGGACATCATCACGGCGGCGCACATGGCCCGGATGAAGCACCAGGCCATCGTCGGGAACATCGGTCACTTCGACAACGAGATCGACATGGCCGGTCTCGCCAGGACCCCGGGGGTGGAGCGGATCAACATCAAGCCGCAGGTCGACAAGTGGGTCTTCCCCGACGGCCACGCCATCATCGTCCTGTCCGAGGGCCGGCTCCTGAACCTGGGGAACGCCACGGGGCATCCCAGCTTCGTGATGTCCAACTCGTTCACCAACCAGACCATGGCGCAGGTCGAGCTGTTCACCCAGACCGGTCAGTACGTCAACGACGTCTACGTGCTGCCCAAGCACCTCGACGAGAAGGTGGCGCGCCTGCACCTCGACGCGCTGGGGGTGAAGCTGACGAAGCTGACCACGGAGCAGGCCGACTACATCGGCGTGCCGGTCGAGGGGCCCTACAAGCCCGACACGTACCGGTACTGAGGCGTCAGCCCAGCGAGGCGGTGGCGATCACCGTCCCGCTGGGCGACACCACCTCGGCGGTGCGGATGTCGGCGGGCTTGACGTGCAGGGGGGCGACCCAGGCCCCGTAACCCTGCTGGGCGACGAAGGTCCCGACGTGGTGGGTCACACCGTCCGTCGTCATCACGATGCAGTCGACGGGCCCCCGGGCCGTCGAATCGGCGAGCATCATCGACATCCAGGGGTGGGCACCCCCCACCGCCACGACGTGACCCACCGCAGCGCCGTTCTCGACGAGGTCGGCCGAGATCGCCTTCCCATGATGGGCCTGCGCGGTGGCGGTCGTGGGCGCGGACGACGGAAGGGTCAGGCCCAGTCCGAGCGCCAGCGCCGCCGCGGCCGCCGCCACGCCGGCGGGCACCCACAGGGACGGCCGGAACCGGCGCCGCCTGTCCGAGACACCCATGCGGTCGAAGAGCCGCACCTCGAATCCCAACGGGGGCTCCGCCTCGGGGGCCACCTGCACGATGGTGTCGGCCACCCGGGAGAGCTGCTCAAGCTCCTCCGCGCACTGCGGGCACGAATCGACATGGGACAGCGCCTGCGCCCGGGGGCGCCCGGTCAGCACGCCGAGCGCGAGCTCGGCCAGGTCGTCCGCGTAGGCGTCACACCCCTTGTCCCTCAGTTCACCGCTCATCACTCACCCCCTCCGCGGGCTCGACGGCGGCGCGCATGCGGAGGAGCGCCGTCCGGATGCGCGTCTTGGCCGTGCCGAGGGGGATGCCCTCGGACTCGCTGATCTCCAGCGCGGTCCGGCCGTAGACGGCGGCCAGCACGACCGCCCGCCGTTGCTCCTCGGGCAGCACCTGCAGGGCGGCGCGCACGGTCTCGCGCATGTCGCCCCGGTGCGCCGAGTCCTCGGGGTTGTGCTCGTTGCTGCGCAGAGCCGAGGCGGCGAAGTCGTCGGGGTCCGTCGGCACGGCCCGGCGGAGGCGCAGCGCGTCGATCGCCAGGTTGCGCGTGATGGTGAGGACCCACGACGCCACCGAGCCCCGCCGGGGGTCGAACACGGGCGCGTGGCGCCACACCCTGATCATGGCCTCCTGGGCCACGTCCTCGGCCACGCCGGAGTCCCCGGTCATGGAGTACGCCAGACCGAACACGCGTCGTTGGTAGCGGCGCACGAAGGAGACGGCCGCCGCCTGCTCCCCCACGGCCATGCCGGCCAGGAGGGCCTCGTCGGAGAGCTCGCCGTCGGCCACACGCAATTGTCGCATCATCGGGTATACGGGCCCTGCGGCCCTGTGGATTCACCACGGCGGGGCAATCCCGGTGCCCTCCTGGCCCGTATCCCCATCCGTGCCTGCGCCCACCCCCCGACCCTGCCACCTCGGCCCCTCTCGGGGCCGGCCGCAGGCCGGCGACCGTGGTCGAGGTGACGGCCGCGGCGGTGCGAACGCCCGCTGCCGGCCTCTGCCTCCCCGGATCGGTACCCGACGCTCGCCCCGGCACCACCCCGGCCGGGACCACGACGTAGGGACCACTCCGGACCGGGCCTGCGTCCCTTTCTCCCGGTTGGGGCGCGGGCCCGGCTTCGGGCCCCGCGATCAGCGCAGCCCGGCGAAGAGGTCGTCCTCGGGGACCGGCGCCGTCGGTGGTGTCGACGGCCCGGACGAAGCTCTCGGATCCCATGATGGAGGAGAACAGCTCCTCGCCCATCTGGAGGAAGAAGATGTTCTCGCTCTGGCTGGCGTGTGCGGCGAGAGACGCGTACTTGCGCCCCGCCACCGCGCTGCAGTCGACGGTGGTCGTGATCAGCTCGTCCGGCGTGCCGAAGTCGGGGTTCTCCTGGACTTCGGACGGCAGCTCGACACCGGACTGCGCCAGCATGTCGGCAAACCCGCGCAGCGTCGAACGGGCCACGGCCGTGTAGTAGAGCTTCGCCGGGACCCCGGACTCCGTCGAGCGCGGCGTGCGTGACCCGGTTCGCCTGAATGTGATCGGGGTGCCCGTAGAAGCCGTTCTCGTCGTAGGTCACGACCACCTGCGGCTGGTAGCGGTCCATGAGCGTCGCCAGCCGCTGGGCCGGCTCCTCGACGGGCGTCTGCCAGAAGGAACCGGGCGACTCGTTCTGCGGCCAGCCCTCCATCCCCGAGTCGTGGTAGCCGAGCATCTCGAGGTGCGCCACGCCGAGAACCTCGCAGCTGGCCTCGAGCTCCCGGCGGCGCAGCTCGACCACGGCGCGTTCGTCGTGCCCGGGTTCGCCGGGCTTCACCCCGCCCGGGCGCGTCCCCGAGCTCGCCGTTCGTGCACGTGACGAGCACGGTGCGGACACCCTCGGCCGCGTAGCGGGCCAGGATGCCGCCGGTCCCGATGGCCTCGTCGTCGGGATGGGCGTGCACTGCCATGAGGGTGAGAGGTCGCTCGGCCATGGAGGGCAGCGTATGGGAACGGCGCCCGTTCCGGCGCAGTCAGGTCTGCAGGTCGCCGACCGCGCCGGCCAGGCGCTCCAGCTCGGACCGCCACTGTTGCGGTGGCGCCATCGGGCCGCACGATGAACTTGGAGAACCCGACCTCGAGGAACCGCTCCACCATGTCGCGCAGGCCGCCGAGCCCGACCGGGACGATCTGCTCGAGCGGCCGCCCGCGGGCCCGGCGGGCCAGCGGCGACGAGGCCAGGGCGGCGAGGTCGGTGCCCTCGGGGGCGTAGGCGAGGCTGACGCCGAAGTGCTCCGGACTGATGGCCCGCCCGTGCTCGGCCGCCACCCGGTCGATCACCGCCTTGCCCGCTGCGGCGTCGGCCGGCGTGCAGAAGGCCGGGATCCACCCGTCGGCCAGGCGCCCGCAGCGCTCGAGCGCCGCCGGGACGTTGCCGCCGAGCCAGACGTCGAAGGGGTCCTGGACCGGTCGCGGCGAGACCGAGACGTCGGCGAACGTGCCGGCCGGCCCCTCGTGGGTGACCTCCTCGCCGCCCACAGCCGGCGCAGCACCGGCAGCGCGTCGTCCATCAGCGCACCCCGCTCCGCCGTCGGGATCCCGATGGCGCTGCGCTCCCCGCCGAGGGCGAGACCCGGGACGAAGGTGAGGAGGAAGCGCCCGCCCGAGAGCACGTCGAGCGTCGCCACCGCCTTGGCCAGCCACACCAGGTTGCGACCCGGCAGGAGCATGGTGGTGCCGATCTTGAGCCCCGGGCAGGCGCCCGACACCCAGGCCAGCCCGACCAGCGGGTCGGGACCGGGCCGCGTGAGCACCTCGGGCAGCCACAGCGAGTCGAAGCCGGTCTCGGAGATGGCCCGTCGCCAGCGCGACCATGGCGTCGGGCCCGAGGCTCTCGCCGCCGGCGCTGATCCCGATGCGGACCTTCATCCGGCGCTTCCCGGTGCGTCGCCGAGCGCCGCAGACGGCGCGCGAGATGCCGGCGTCGTCGACGTCGTGGTGCGTGACGAAGCGGACGGTCCCGGGCGCGATGGCGTGCGCCAGCACCCCAGACGCTCCAGGTGGGCCAGCAGCTTGTCCGGCTCGGGGTGGGTGAAGGTCACGATGTTCGTGCGGACCCGGGCCGGGTCGAGGCCGCACCCGGGCCAGCGGTCGCGCCACGGCGTCGGCCAGCCGCGTCGCCCGGGCATGGTCCTCGGGCAGGCGCTCGACCATCTCGGTCAGGGCCACCAGCCCCGGCGCGGCGAGCACGCCGGCCTGGCGCATGCCGCCACCGAGGCGCTTGCGGGCCAGACCGGCCCTCGGCGATCACGTCCGCCTCGCCGCCGAGCAACGACCCCACCGGCGCGCACAGACCCTTCGACAGGCAGCACATGACGGTCGTGGCGGCGGCGGCCCATTCGTCGGCCGGCACGCCCGTGGCGGCCTCGGCGTTGAACAGGCGTGCGCCGTCCATGTGGACCGGCACCGGGCCCGCCGCATCGATCACGGCGCGCGAGGCCCGCCGCCGACCACGGAGCACCCGACGCCGCCATGTGCGTGTTCTCGATGCTGACGAGCGACACCTCCGGCTGGTGGTGCGCCGCTGCCTCGACGCGCCCGTCGGACGTCGTCGGCGCGCAGCATGCCGTCGTCGTCGTCGAGCTCGACGAACTGGATCCCGGCGTTCATCGCGGCCGCGCCGTACTCGTAGGCGACCACGTGCTGGCGCCGTCCGGCCACGACGGCGGTCCCGGGACGGGTCAGGACCCGGACGGCGATCTGGTTGGCCATGACGCCCGAGGGCACGAACAGCGCGGCCGGCTTGCCGACCCGTGCCGCGAAGGTCTCCTCGAGCGCGCGCACCGTCGGATCCTCGCCGTAGTCGTCGTCCCCGACCTCGGCCTCGGCCATGGCGCGGCGCATCGCGGGCGTCGGCCGCGTGACGGTGTCGCTGCGCAGGTCGACCACGTCGGGCACGCGCTCAGGCTACCGGCGCGCCGTTAACATCCGGCGGTGACCACACCCCCCTCCACCCCTGGTGGCGTGCCGCCCGACGTCGTCCGGAGCATCCACGACCTGCTCGACGTCGAGTTCCTCGAGACGGGCCCGGACCGCGTCGTGCTGCGCCTCCCCGTCGACTGGCGGGTGCACCAGCCCTACGGCATCCTCCACGGCGGGGTCTCGGCCCTCCTGGCCGAGTCGGCCGCCAGCCTCGGGGCCGCGCTGGCCGCCGGGCCCGACCGCAGCGTGGTCGGGATCGAGCTCAACGCCAGCCACCTGCGCTCCGTGCGAGACGGCCACCTCACCGCCGAGGCCACGCCCGTGCGGGTCGGCCGCACCGTCCAGGTCTGGCGCATCGCCCTCAGCGACGACGACGGCCGGGCCATCTGCGAGGCCCGCTGCACCGTGTCCGTCCTCGACGCCCCGGCGGGGCGTCCGGGCCGTCGGCCAGACCGGTGGTGAAGGAATAGAAAGCGCCGCGGCACCGGCGTAATATGTCGGTGTGACCCCGGTAGGAAGTGGAGCTCCCCGCCCATCCCTCGGGCTCATCCTCCCCGCCACCACGCAGGGAGAACTTCATCCGGAGTGTAGTAATACCCTTGGTACTACCAACGGTGCCGCCGAGCTGGCCGAGCTCTGCCGCCGGGCCGAGGGCACCGGAGCCGATTCCCTCTGGGCGGTGGACCACCTCTACTGGCCCCACCCCATCGGCGAGGCGCTCACCACCCTGGCCGTGGCCGCCGTGGCGACGACACGGCCGACGCTCGGGACCTGCGTGCTGCAGCTGCCCCTGCGGCAGCCGTCCGCCGTGGCGAAGCAGGCGACGGCGCTCCAACTCCTCTCGGGTGGCCGCTTCGTCCTCGGCCTGGGTGTCGGCAGCCACGAGGAGGAGTACGAGCGGGCCGGCGTCGACTTCCACCGCCGGGGCCGGCTCATGGACGAGGGCGTCGCCCGCCTGCGGGAGGCCTGGGCCCGGCCGGGACCGGACACCGACTACGTCCAGCAGCCGGAGGCACCCCCCGTCCCCCTGTGGTTCGGCGGGGCGAGTGCGCGCCGCCCGGCGCCGGGCCGCGGCCGTCGGCGACGGCTGGATCCCCCTGTTCATCACGCCGGACGACTACGCGCCGCAGTGGCGCGCGCTCCGGCGTGAGGCGGCCGAGACCGGGCGCGACCCCGACGCCGTCGAGCCCGGCGTGGTGGTCTTCGCCTGCGTGGGTGACGACGACGCGGCGCCGTCCGCGGCGCAGACTGGCTCTCGCAGCTCTACCGGGTGCCGGCCAAGGCCTTCCGGCGCCACCTCGTGGCGGGGTCGCCGGACGTCTGTGCGGCCGCGCTGCGGCGCTACGCCGAGGCCGGGGCGCGCCACATCGTCGTCATGGTGGCCGGCTCGCCGGCCGTCGACCAGTTCGGCCTGCTGCGCGCCGCCTTCGTCCGCGACGAGGAGCGGGTCCTCACGGGAGCGCCGGCGTGAGCGGGACCGACGTCGCCATCCTCGGGACCGGCATGACGGACATGAGCCGTCGTGACCTCGACCTCGACACGATGGCCTACCAGGTCGCGCACGAGGCCCTCGACGATGCCGGCGTGTCGGCCCACGAGCTCGGCCTGGTCATCGTGGGCAACGCCATGGCCGGGCGGCTGAGCGACCAGGGCTGCATGCGCGGGCAGACCTGGCTGCGCAAGGCCGGGCTCAGCGAAGCCGCCATCATCAACGTCGACAACTCGTGTGCCGGCGGCAGCTCGGCCCTGCACCTCGCCACGATGGCGGCGACGGTCCACGACCGCCCGGTGCTCGCACTCGGCGCCGAGAAGATGTGGACCGGCAATCGCGCCGAGACGATCGCGGGGATCGAGGACGGGTTGCCGGCGGAATACCGCCTCGACCTGCACGAGCGGCGCCACGCTGACGACAACCCGGCGGGGAGCATCCTCATGGGGCTCAACAACTCGTGGGCGCAGCGGCTGATGGCAGACGTCGGTGCGACGGTGCGCCAGATCGCCGCCGCTGCCGCCAAGGCGTTCAACCACGCCTCGCGCAACCCGCTGGCGCAGTTCCAACGGACCGTCACCATCGACGAAGTGCTCGCCTCGCCCCAGGTCGCCGGCGTCCTCACCCGCCTCATGTGCAGCTCGTTCACCGACGGCGCCGCGGCCGTCGTCCTCGGCGGCCCGTCCGTCCCGGTCCCCGCGGCGGCGCCCCGTATCATCGGTTCGGTGGCGCGCTCGGGAAACGGCTCTCTCGACTACCACGACCGGCTGACCCAGGCGTCCGACGCGGCGTGGGAGGCCTTCGGTTTCGGCCCGGACGACGTCGACCTGGTCGAGCTGCACGACGCCACGGCGGCCGAGGAGCTCTACGCGCTCGAGTCGCTCGGGTTCTTCGCCCCCGGCGCGGCCGGCCCGGCCACCGAAGCGGGCGCCACCGGCGTCGACACGCCGGGTCTGGTGGTGAACCCCAGCGGGGGGCTGGTCGGCCGCGGCCACCCGCTGGGCGCCACCGGCCTGGCCCAGGTGGTCGAGCTCGCGACACAGATCCGCGGCCGCGCCGGGGCCCGCCAGGTCGCCGCGGCACGTACGGGGGTCGCAGTGAACACCGGCGGGATCATCTACGGCGATGCGGGATTCGTGGGAATCCACGCCGTCCGCGCCGGGTCCGCCGCGTGAAAGGCATCCGCATCACAGGCTGGGGCATCGCCGTGCCGGACAAGGTCGTGACCAACGACGACATGGCGGTCAACCTCGACACGTCCAACGAGTGGATCGTCGAGCGGACCGGCATCCGCGAACGCCACATCGGTGGCACCACCTCGGGCCTGGCCATCGAGGCCGGGCGGGAGGCGCTCGCCTGCGCCGGCCGGACGCCCGAGGAGATCTCGCACCTGGTGCTGGCGACCACGACGCCGGACAGCATCGTCCCGGGGACGGCGCCGACCGTGCAGAACGGGCTGGGCATCCGGGGCGGCGCGTTCGACATCAACGCGGCCTGCTCGGGGTTCGTCTACGGCCTGATCACGGCGGCGGGCCTCATCGCGGTCGGCTCGGGTCCGGTGCTGCTCGTCGGGTCCGAGACGCTCTCGGGCATCACCGACATGGACGACCGCAAGATCGCCATCATCGTCGGCGACGGCGCCGGCGCCGTCGTCGTCGAGCCGGTCGACGGTCCGGGCGGCCTGCTCAGTTGGAACTTGAACGCCGACGGCTCGCTCAAGCACCTGCTCAAGTGCGAGCACGGGGGCACGCTCTACATGGACGGCAAGGAGGTGTTCCGCCGCGCCGTGCGTGTCGTCGTCGAGTCGGCCGAGCGCGCCATGGCCGATGCCGGCCTCGGGCCCGACGACATCTCCCTCATGGTGCCCCACCAGGCCAACCTGCGGATCATCCAGGCGGCCTGCGCAGCGCCTGCACATTCCCGAGGAGCGGACGGCCGTGGTCATCGATCGCTACGGCAACACGTCGTCGGCCTCCATCCCGCTCGCGCTGTACGACGCCATCGGGCAGGGCCGAGTCCACGACGGTGACAACCTCCTGCTGACCGGTTTCGGCGGCGGGATGACCTGGGCGAGCGCCGTCTTCCGCTGGAACGCATGAGCGACGGGGCGGGCGGGGCGGGCCCGGCGCTCGTCGTCCTGGCCGCCGGCCGGGCCAAGCGCTACGGAGGCGTGAAGCCACTGGCTCCGGTCGGCCCCCACGGTGAGGCCGTCATCGACCTCGTGGCCTCCGACGCCCTCTCGGCCGGCTTCGGCACGATCGTGCTGGTGCTGGGCCCGAGCACGGGGCCCGCCATCCGCTACCACGTCGAGCGGACCTGGCCGTCGTCGGTCGACGTGCGCTTCACGACCCAGCCGGTGCCCCGCGGCACCGTCGACGCCGTCCTGAGCGCCTCCGACCACGTGGGCGACGCGCCCTACGGGGTCGGCAACGCGGACGACATCTACGGGCGCGCCGGGTGCGCCCTGCTGGTGGAGCACCTTCGCTCGCACGGCGACACCAATGCCCTCGTGGGCTACCGGCTGGCCGACGCCGTGATCGGCTTCTCCCCCGTGACCCGCGGCATCTGCCGGGTCGGAGCCGACGGGATGCTCCTCGGGGTCGACGAGCGCCGCCAGGTGACCGCCACGCCCGAGGGCGGCTTCGCCGCCGCCGACGGGCGCGAGCCGGCCTCCCTGTCGCCCGACGCCCGGGTGTCGATGAACCTGTGGGGCTTCACGCCGGCGTTCCACAAGACGCTCCAGGCGGCCATGGACGCCGCCGTCGACGCCTCCGAGGAGTCCGAGGTCCTGCTGCCCGAGGTCGTGGCCGAGTCGCTGACGACGACCTCGTTCGCCGTGCTGCCGGCCGGTGGCCGCTGCGTGGGGGTGACCCACCCCGACGACCTCTCGCTGGTGCAGGCCGAGCTGAACCGCCAGGTGGCGGCCGGCGAGCGCCCGGCCGGGCTGTGGCCCTCCCTGCGCTGAACCCGCCGGAGGCCCCCCGATCAAACTTGAGGGCGCGGGAAGCGCGCCGCCGCGTCGTTACCGGTGCATGGGGAGTGGAGTGGCGAACAGGTGCCCGGACGCGACGCAACCCCGAGTAACCGTTCGGCCGAAGCCTCCCGTGCTCCTCGGGGCCACGTCAACGACGACCCGCTGGCACCGTGCAGGAGTCGTGTCGGACAACCCCTGCCCGGGCCGGTCACTGCGGCTCCAGGGAAGCCACCGTGACGCACCACGGACCATCTCAGATCAGAGCTTCGTGCCCACTCCGGTCACGCTCCCCTTGCGGGGTTCGCTCCCGGCCCTCGATCTCGCCTTGCAGCGTTCTCTCGGCTTCCCCCCGTTCCGCCTTGCGGCTTCCCTTCGGGCTTCCCTCGCTCCCACCTTGCGGTGGTCGCTTGAGGTTCGGTGGGCTCTTGTCTCCGAACTGAAGACAGGTTGCGCTTCGCGTCGCGCAGGGTCAATGGATATTCGCGAAATCCAGACGTTCTCCCCACCTTTCTGCATGTCATCCCCAAGACACGGCGTCACCATCCCCAGTTCTTCCCCATGGTGAACGTGTCGCGACGCCATCCCGGCGCAGTCGCCACGGGCGTGGCCGCAATGGTCGCCGCCCTCGCACTCGCCATCGCGGGCGTCGTCGGGCTCGGGAACTCGAGCGCACGCGCCCAGGAAGCGGGCGTGTCACCCGTGCTCTATCTGTCCACCGGTGCGCTGGGAGCCGCCGCGGGCAACGACGCCCTGGGCCTGCGCACGCCCTACTACGAGCCCCCCGCCGTGCCGGACCCCGACCAGCCCGGCTTCACCATCAACTCAGGCGCCGACCAGCCCGACCCCTTCATGTACCAGGAGGGTGGCCGCTACTACCTGTTCACCTCGCAGGACCGCGTGCCGACGAACGTGCCGGTGCGGTCGGGCACCGTCGTGGGGCAATGGGGCGCACCCACCGACGCCTTGCCCGACCCGCCGGCATGGGCCGAGCCCGGCGTGATGTGGTCCCCCGACGTCGCCCGCTTCGGCGACCACTACATCCTGTACTTCAGCACCATGGTGCGGAACGTCTCGCCCGGCCTCATGTGCATCGGTGACGCCATCAGTACCGCCGTGGGCGGCCCCTACATCGCGTCGCCCGTCCCCTTCGTCTGCCAACAAACGCTCGGTGGGTCGATCGACCCGCGCGTCTTCGTCGACTCCACCGGTCAGCCCTACATGATCTGGAAGTCGGAGCAGAACGCACGTTCGCTCACCGTCGACACCCAGATCTGGAGCCAGCCGCTCAGCGCCGACGGCATGCACCTCGTCGGGCAGCCAACGGTGATCTTCGGCCCCGACGAGCCGTGGCAGGGTCACATCGTCGAGGCGCCCCAGCTGATCCTCGCGCGCGGCGCCTACTACCTGTTCTACTCGGGTGGGTGGTTCAACCAGCCCGGGTACTCCATCGGCGTAGCCCGCTGCGCCGGCCCGCTCGGGCCCTGCGCGGACATGTCCACCTCGCCGCTGCTGGCCTCCAACGCGCAGGGTCAAGGCCCCGGGGAGGAGTCGGTGTTCGCCAACGCCGCCGGTGTCTGGCTCCTCTACACCCCCTCCCGCTCGACCCTCCCCCTCCCGGGTCCGCCCCGCCCGGTCGCCATGGCCCACCTCGGCTTCGGGCCCACGGGGCCCTACCTCGCCGCGCCCTTCGCGGTCAGCGGACCGGCCTGAGCGCCCGCTCCGGCACCGCGGTCGTGCTCGTGCCCGCCCTGGGCGCTGCGGTCAGCGCCAGGTGCTCGGGGTTCGGCACCGTCTTGGTGGGGACCTGAATCCACGACACGACGGTGCCTCCAACCTCCTGTGGTCTCCGGTTTGCGCCCGGATCCACGAACCGTCGTGCCCCCGGCGCCACCGGAGCCGAATTCCCCCGCCCCGGCGGTCCCTGACCGGTCAGAGACGTCCGTATGCTCCCCCCCATGCGGCTGAGCCGGGAGTGCGCGCGGGTGCTGGGCTCGCTGGTGGAGAAGGCCCTCACGACGCCCCAGCAGTACCCCCTCACGATCAACGCCCTCGTCGCCGCCTGCAACCAGACGTCGAACCGCGAGCCGGTGGTGAGCTACGACGAGGCGACGGTGCAGTCGGCCCTCGACGAGCTGCAGGAGCAGCGGTTGATCCGCCTCGTCCTGCCCTCGCACGGTCGCTCCGTCGTCCGCTACCGGCACGTGCTCGACGAGGCACTCGGGCTCGACGACCGGCAGTGCGCCATCCTGGCCGTGCTCCTGCTGCGGGGGCCGCAGACGGTGGGCGAGCTGCGCACGCGGACCGAGCGGATGGCGCACTTCGACGCCCTGGCGGAGGTGCGAGCACGAGCTGGACCTCCTCCACGGGCGCGACGAGCCGCTCGCCGGGAACCTGGGGCGCCGGCCGGGTCAGAAGGAGGAGCGCTGGGCGAGCCCGCTGGTCGACGCCGACGAACCCGCACCCGATGCCGGTGTGGACGAGCGCGACGCCCGGCGCCGGGCGCGGCAGCGGCGCGCACCCCACTGCGGGCGCCGCGCGCCCGACCTGCGCGCGGAGCTGCACGTGCTGCGGTCCGAGGTCGCCGCGCTCCGCCACGAGCTCGACGAGCTGCGCGCCAGCCTCGGCGGCTGACCGGACCGCCGCTACAGCGGGGTGACGTAGGCCCCCGAGATCCCGCCGTCGACGAGGAACGTCGACGCCGTCATGAACGACGAGTCGTCGGAGGCCAGGAAGGCCGCCGCGGCGGCGATCTCCGTCGCCTCGCCGAAGCGGCCCATGGGGATGTGCACCAGGCGCCGGGCCGCCCGCTCGGGGTCCTTGGCGAAGAGCTCCACCAGCAGCGGCGTGTTGACCGGCCCGGGGCACAGCGCGTTGACGCGCACTCCCTGGCGGGCGAACTGCACGCCGAGCTCGCGCGACATGGCCAGCACGCCGCCCTTGGAGGCGGTGTAGCTCACCTGGCTCGTCGCCGCGCCCATGACGGCGACGAACGAGGCCGTGTTGACGATGGACCCCTTGCCGCGGGCCAGCAGGTGCGGCAGCGCGTGCTTGCAGCACAGGTACACCGACGTCAGGTTGACCCGCTGCACGCGCTCCCACGCCTCGAGGCCGGTGTCGAGGATGGAGTCGTCGTCGGGCGGGCTGATGCCGGCGTTGTTGCAGCAGATGTCGATGCCGCCGAAGTGGCCGGCCACCTCGGCGTAGAGCGCCTCGACCTCGTCGGAGGAGGTGACGTCGGTGCGGACGAAGATGCCGCCCACCGCGGCGGCCACCTCGCCGCCGGCCGCCTCGTCGAGGTCGACCACGGCCACCCGTGCCCCCTCGGCGGCGAAGCGCTCGCACATGGCGCGGCCGATGCCGCTGGCGCCGCCGGTGACGACCGCGACGCGGTCGACGAGGCGGCGGGCGTACGGGGCGGTGTCGCTCATGGTCACTCCTGGTCCTCGGTTGGCGTGGTGCGTGCAGCTGGCGGGCGGACGCTAGTCCGAGCTGATGAAGACGTTCTTCACGTCGCTGAACGCCTCGAGCGCGTCGGGCCCGAGCTCGCGGCCGATCCCGGACTGCTTGGCGCCGCCGAAGGGCGTCCAGTAGCGCACCGAGGAGTGGGAGTTGACCGACAGCGTCCCGGTGTCGACGGCCCGGGCCACCCGCAGCGCCCGCCCGACGTCGCGCGTCCACAGCGAGCCCGAGAGGCCGTAGGGCGTGTCGTTGGCGAGGCGGACGGCATCGGCCTCGTCCTCGAAGGGGATGACGGCGACGACGGGCCCGAAGATCTCCTCGGTGGCCGCACGGTCGGCCGGGTCGACCGGGGCGAGCACGGTGGGGGCGAACCAGTTGCCCGGACCGTCGGGGCACGAGCCCCGCACGGCCACCGGCGCGTCGTCGGGCACGAACGAGGCCACGGTGGCCAGGTGGCCCTCCGAGATGAGCGGGCCCATCTCGCGTCGTCTCGAGCGTCGGGTCGCCGACGACGACGCCGCGCACCGCCGGCTCGAGCAGGGCCATGAAGCGCTCGTACACGGAGCGCTCGACCAGGATCCGCGAGCGGGCGCAGCAGTCCTGCCCGGCGTTGTCGAACACCCCGTAGGGCGCCCGGGCGGCGGCCAGCTCGAGGTCGGCGTCGGCGAAGACGATGTTGGCGCTCTTGCCGCCCAGCTCGAGGGTGACCCGTTTGATCTGCTCGGCACAGCCCGCCATGATGCGGCGCCCCACCTCCGTGGAGCCCGTGAAGCACACCTTGCGCACCGCCGGGTGGGCCACGAAGCGCTCCCCCACCACGCTGCCCTTGCCGGGCAGGATCTGCAGGACCCCCTCGGGCAGGCCGGACTCGAGCGCGAGCTCGCCGATCCGCAGCGCGCTGAGCGGGGTGAGCTCGGCCGGCTTGACCACGACGGTGTTGCCGGCGGCCAGCGCCGGTGCGAAGCCCCACCCGGCGATGGCCATGGGGAAGTTCCAGGGCACGATGACGGCGACGACGCCGAGCGGCTCGTAGAAGGTGACGTCGATGCCGCCCGGCACCGGGATCTGCCGGCCGCTGTGGCGCTCGGGCGCCGCGGCGTAGTACTCGATCACGTCGCGCACGTTGCCGGCCTCCCAGCGTGCGTTTCCGATCACGTGGCCCGCGTTGGCCACCTCGAGCGCGGCCAGCTCCTCGAGGTGGGCGTCGACGGCGGCGGCGAAGCGCCGGAGCAACCGGGCCCGGTCGCCCGGCGCCACGGCCCGCCAGGGCTCGAAGGCGGCGTCGGCCCGGGCGATGGCCGCATCGGTCTCCTCGGCCGTGAGGCCCTCGACCTTGGCGATCACCTCGCCGTTGGCGGGATTGCGGACGTCCACGGGGTGATCTTTGCCGATGGCGGCCCCAGCTCCCCAACCGGCGCCCCGGGCGGGCCGGCCCGGGCGACCCGGCCGCGCGCGGGCCCGCCGGTACAGTGCGGGACCGTGCCCGAGCCCGCAGCGACACCGAGCGTCCAATTCAACCTGGCCACGGCCTTCGACACGCTCGTCGAGACCCTGGCCGACCGCGAGTGCATCGTGTGGCGCGACCGTCGCCTCACCTACGCCCAGGTGTCCGAGCGCTCGCGCCGCCTCGCCGCCTACCTGCACGGCCGCGGCCTGCGGCGTCCACCGCGAGCGCGCCGAGCTGCAGGGCTGGGAGTCGGGCCAGGACCACCTCGCCCTCGCCCTCTACAACGGGAACGAGTATCTCGAGGGGATGCTGGGCTCCTACCGGGCCCGCGTCGCCCCCTTCAACGTCAACTACCGCTACGTCGGCGAGGAGCTGCGCTACCTGCTCAACGACGCCAGGCCCCGCGCCATGATCCTGCACTCCTCGCTGGCGCCGACCCTGGCCGAGGTGCTGCCCACGCTGGAGGCGCCCCCCGACGTGCTGCTCCAGGTCGACGACGAATCGGGCCACCCCCTCCTCCCCGGGGCGGAGTGGTACGAGGAGGCGCTGGCCGCATCCTCGCCCGAGGGCGCACCGGTCGAGCCGTCCCCCGACGACCTCTACATCCTCTACACGGGGGGCACCACGGGCATGCCCAAGGGCGTGCTGTGGCGCCAGCACGACATCTTCATGGCCGCCATGGGCGGCCGGAAGGTGGGCATCGTGGGAGATCGTGACCAGCTACGAGGGCCTGACCGAGCGCCTGGCCGAGAGCTTCCCGCTGCGAGCTGCTGATCCTGCCGCCGCTCATGCACGGCGCGGCCCAGTGGGCCTGCTTCATGCTGATGGCCCAGGGGGCGACGCTCATCTTCCCCGACGAGACCCGCCGGGTCGACCCCGACGACGTGTGGAGCGTGGTCGAGCGCGAGAAGGCCAACTCCATGACCATCGTGGGCGACGCCGTGCTGCGGCCGCTGCTGCTGCAGCTCGACAAGAAGAACTACGACCTCTCCGTCGTTCTTCGCCGTCGGCAACGGCGGCGCGCCGCTGACGCCGGCCGTGCGGGCGATGGCGGTCGAGCGCATCCCCAACCTCGTCATCTCCGACTCGGCCGGCTCCTCGGAGACCGGGGCACAGATGCACGTGACCTCCATGGACGACGTGGAGGTGGGCTCGTTCCTGCCCGGTCCGGGCACCGTGGTGGTCGACGAGACGCTGTCGCACGTGCTCGAGCCGGGGCACGAGGGCAACGGGTGGCTGGCCCAGACGGGGAACGTGCCGCTCGGGTATCTCGGCGACCCCGAGAAGACGGCGCGCACCTTCCCCGTGATCGACGGCGTCCGCTACTCCATCCCCGGCGACCGGGCGCGGCACCGGGCCGACGGGCAGATCGAGCTGCTCGGGCGCGACTCGGTGACGGTCAACTCGGGCGGCGAGAAGATCTTCGTCGAGGAGGTCGAGCGGGCCATCGCCGGCCACCCCGCCGTGGCCGACGTCGTCGTGACCGGCCGGCCCGTCGGAGCGCTGGGGCCACGAGGTGGTGGCCGTCGTGCAGCTGGCCGAGGGCGCGGCCGACCGACGGCGCGTCCGTCGTCGAGCACGCCTCGGCCCACATCGCCCGCTACAAGCTGCCCAAGGAGGTCGTGTTCGTGGAGCAGATCCAGCGCTCGCCCTCGGGCAAGGCCGACTACCGCTGGGCGGCCGAGACGGCCGTGCAGGGACGCCCGGGGGCCTGACGCGATGGCGGCGACCGGGCCGAGGGTGCGTCGACCGCCCGCCTCGTGCTGCGACCGTTCACCGACGTGGACCGGGCCCCCTTCGCCGAGCTGAACGCCCATCCCCTCGTCGTCGAGTCCCTGGGCTCGTCGCCGAGCCGGGCCGAGAGCGACGCCGTGGTCGACCGCTTCAGCGAGGAGATGGCACGCGAGGGCTGGGGCCTGTGGGCGGTCGAGGTGGCGGGCGGCGGCGCCCTTCGTCGGCATGGTGGGCCTGCACCGGGTGCAACCCGACGCTGCCCTGCGCGCCGGCCGTGGAGGTGGGGTGGCGGCTGCATCCCGACCACTGGGGCCACGGCTACGCCACCGAGGCGGCGGCGGCCGTCCTGCGACTACGGCTTCGAGCGAGGCGGGGCTGGACGAGATCGTCGCCTTCACCACGACGCTGAACACCCGCTCGCAGGCGGTCATGGAGCGCATCGGCATGGTGCGCGACCCCGAGGGCGACTTCGACCACCCGCGCCTGCCCGAGGGCAGCCCGCTGCGGCGCCACGTGCTCTACCGGGTCCGCGCGTCACAGGAGCCCCTACGGTGGCGCCATGAGCGACGGCCGGCACCGGAGCGCTGCGACTGGGCGGGCACCGACCCGACGATGGTGGCGTACCACGACACCGAGTGGGGCGTGCCGGTGCACGACGACCCGACCCACTTCGAGTTCCTGGTCCTCGAGGGCGCGCAGGCCGGGCTCAGCTGGGCCACCATCCTCAAGCGGCGCCGTGGGCTACCCCAAGGCCTTCGCCGGCTTCGACGCCGCCAAGGTGGCGCGCTTCACGCCGGCCCGGGTGGAGAAGCTGCTGGCCGACCCGGGCATCATCCGCAACCGGGCCAAGGTCGAGGCGACGGTGCGCAACGCCCGCGCCTTCCTCGAGGTGCAGGAGGAGTTCGGCTCCTTCGACGCCTACATCTGGGGCTTCGTCGGGTGGGCGGCCCATCGTCAACAAGTGGCGGCGCACGGCACAGCTGCCGGCGATCACGCCGGAGTCGGAGGCGCTGAGCAAGGACCTGCGCCGGCGCGGCTTCGGCTTCGTCGGCCCCACCGTCTGCTACGCCCACCTGCAGGCGACCGGGCTGGTCAACGACCACCTGGTCGCTGCTTCCGCTACGCGCGAGCTCACAGGGTCCGGCGCATGAGGACCCGGGCCCCGAAGCGGGACATGACGGGCTCCTCGGGTCCGAGGCCGTGGCGGGCCAGCCAGTCGTCGACCGGCCCGACCTCGACGAAGCCCTCCGAGGCGTAGAAGGGTCCGTTCCAGGGGATGTCGCGGTAGGTGGCGAGCGTGAGCTCGGGGTAGCCGCGCGCTCGGGCCCAGGCGCAGCCGGCGCGCAGCAGGGCCCGGCCGATGCCGCGGCCGGCGTGGTCGGGGTGCACCGAGAGCTGCTCGAGGTGGGCGCCGCTCCCCGATGCGTCGATGCGGCACAGCCCGACGGGTGGGTCGCCCGCCACGAGGACGACGAGCGCGGCGGCGAAATCCTCGACCGTGCCGGGCCCGGGGAGCGGCCCGATGCCGAGCGGCTCGAACATGGTGTCGGCCGCCCGCTCGAGCGCGGGCAGGAGTGCCAGCTCGTCGGGCCGCACCGGGCGGATGGGGTCCACCAACCGACGGTAGCGTGCGGCCCGTGCGCGCCGTCGTCTGCAACGAGCTCGGTCCACCGTCGCTGCTACGGGTGGAGGAGCGCCCCGACCCGGTGGCGGGCCCGGGACAGGTCGTGGTCGACGTGGAGGCGGCCGGCGTCAACTACGTCGACGCGCTGTTCGTCGGCGGGGCAGTACCAGATCAAGCCGCCCGTCCCCTTCGTGCCCGGGACCGAGTCCGCCGGGCGCGTGTCCATGGTCGGCGAGTCGGTGCACGGGCTCGAGGCGGGCCAGCGCGTGCTGGTCTCGGCCGGGCTGGGCGGTTTCGCCACCAAGGTCGCCGCGTCGGCGGCTGCGGTGACGGCGCTGCCCGACGTGCTCGACGCGGCCGCGGGCGGCCACGTTCACCCAGAGCTACAGCACCTGCCTCTTCGCCCTGCGGGAGCGGGCCGCACGCCGCGGCCGGGCGAGTCGGTGCTCGTCCTCGGCGCCGGCGGTGGCGTCGGGCTGGCCGCCATCGGCGTGGCCCGGGCCCTCGGGTGCCGGGTGCTCGGCGTGGCCTCGACCGAGGAGAAGCGCGCCGCGGCGCTGGCCGCGGGTGCCGAGGCCGTGCTGGACCCGGCGGCCGGGCCCGTGAAGGACGCGGCGCGGGCGTGGGCCGGCGGCACCGGTGTCGACCTCGTGGTCGACCCGGTGGGTGGCGCGTCTGGCCGAGCCGTCGCTGCGCGCCCTGGGCGACCGCGGCCGCTACCTCGTCATCGGGTTCGCCGCCGGGCCGATCCCCTCCGTCCCGCTCAACCAGGTGCTCCTGCGCAACCGCACCGTCATCGGCATCGACTGGGGCATCTGGGCCATGCAGCACGCCGAGCGAGCAGCGCGCCCTGCTGGCCGACCTGCTCGCCATGGTGGCTGGCGGGGACCATCGACCCGGTCCACCCGACCGAGTACCCGCTCGACGACGTGGCGCGGGCGCTCGAGGACCTGCTGGGCCGGCGCACGGTGGGGAAGATCGCGCTCGATCCCCTAACCCGCGAGCGGGTGCCGGCAGTCCAGCGTGGAGAGGGGCGCGACGTCATGACCCGGCCTGACGGGCCAGCGAACGTGAGCTCCTCGTTGGCGTTGCCCGTCATCTCCCAGCCGCTGCTGTGCACAACGTGATGGTGGTGCACGCACATGAGCGCGAGGTTGTCGAGATCGGTGCGGCCGCCGGGCTTCCAGGGCACGATGTGGTGGGTGTTGGTAAAGGTGACATTGGTGCAGCCCGGGAAGCGGCAATGGCGGTCCCGGCGCATCACCTCTCGGCGTTGGGCATCGCTGGGTGTCCGCCGCGCCCGGCCTTCGTACATCGTGTGGCCTACGTCGTCGTCGACCCCGACGGCGACGGTGGCGTCACAGGCGATCTGGCGCACGGTATCGGCGCTGATCAGGCCATCTCGCTCGAGCTCGCCAGCGAGCATGGTCGTCTCGCCCGACTCCTCGACCAGGGTGGCGAGAGGCACGTGGACGACCACAAAATACGGGCTGGCCATTGAGGCACGTCCGGGAGCCGACGAGCGGATGATCTCGACGAAGGCGTCGCAGAGGCGCTGGTCCCAGGGCGTCTCGCCGTCGGTGGGCACGTTGCGGGCCCGGGCCTCGAGGCAGGCCTGGGCCTCGGCGAAGGATTCGGGAGGGAGCTGCACGGTCATGGTGCGGTACTGATCGTTGAAGCGCAAAAAGCGCCGGTCGTGCTCGGATCGCCCCGGCGGCGGCTTGGCGGCAACATTCGAGCGGGCCAGCTCGGCCAGCTCTCGGACCGAGCACCGCTGGGCCCAGTCACAAAGTTCCTGATCCCTCTCGGGGGTGGCCACCTCGGCCACGGTGCGGAGCTTGTCCAGGGACAGGACCCCTGCGCACAGCGACTCGACGAGGTGCGGGATGTCCCAGGCCTTGTCGCCGAGACGGGTCAGGGCCCGCGCCGTCGGGATCGAGACCCCGAAGCGCTCCGCGGCCCAGGGCTCGGTCGCGGTCGCCCCCTCATCTCGGTAGGCCTGGCGCCGGCCGACCTCGCCCAAGAGGACGACGATGGCTCCCTCGACGGCCGCCTTCTGTCGGAAGAGCCCGTCGAGACGCTCGGCGATCGCTTCGTTCGACAAGGCCGCCGCCCAAGCGATCACGTCCGTTGGGGTCTCGAGCACGCAACGAGAACGGTCCCCTCCCAGCCGGAGTGAAGCACAAGGTTCCACGAGACGGCACCCGAGAAGTCGGCATTGGCATCGACGTCGGCGGACTGCCGCTCAGGCGTCGCGCCACCGCACCCACCACCAGGTGAAACCCACCAGACCCAGCGCCAGCACGAGGAAGATCCCGGCCTCCATCCCCTGGAAAGCCCAGAAGCGGCTGTCGGGCTGGTAGGTGACCAGCTGGTGGAACCCGTGCGAGGCCAGGCACCGGCCGTTCAGCTCCTTCCCGTTCGTGAGGACGCCGCGACAGGCGGCGGGGAGTTCGTGCCATGGCGATGCCGGCTCCCGAGGTCCTGGCCGCTGCCGTTGACCAAGCCGGTCGAGAGGATCCAGGCGCCGGCAGGGGAGGCGGTCGGACCGACGAGTGGGAAGAGCTTCGTCATGGGCGTCACGAGGTGCGGGCGCAGGTAGACGCCGATGACGGCGCGCGAGCGCCACGAAGACGGCGAGCGTGACGGCGAGGCTGGGGAGCACGCGTCGCATCACCGAACCCGACGGCGATCCCGAGCGCCACCGCGAAGAGCGTGTAGGCCACGGGAACGATGCCCTGGATGTCGAACGCCTCGAAACGTGAGTCGAGCGCGTTCTCGGGATAGCGCCAGTAGCTGACGAGTGCCGCCAGCGCCGCGCCCCACACGTGCCGCGGCGACGCAGCGACCACCCGATGTTCACGCGGAGCCAGTGCCGGCGACTACCCCTTGCGTCCACGCCAGGTTGTGCGTGCCGTCCTCGAACTCCTTCGACAGCAACGGGGCCCCCCAGAAGAGGCCGAAGAGAAGCGGCACGACCAGCGTGAGGTCGACCAGGTCGATGATCGCCCCGTCGCCGCGGAACAGCTCGCCGCCGAGGTCCCCGCAGCTCTGCGTCGGCCCCACACGACGCGAGGGCGCTCCGGTAGTCGTCGCCCATCACGGTGCCGGTCACCAGGAGCACGACTGCGAGCACGGCCAGCGCGGCGACGGCGAAGTAGGCCTGGTTGCGGTGCAGGCGCCAGACGAGGAAGTTCACTGCGCCACCTCCAGGTGCGACCGCGCCGTGTCCGGGCCGGCCTGGTCGCTGCCCATGTACGCGAGGATCACGTCCTCGAGCCCGACTTCGGCCTCCTCCCAGGCCGGGTCGAGCACGGGACCGTCGGTGCGGACGAGCAACCGGGTCTGGCGCTGCGTCTGCGTCACGCTGATGACGGTGAGACCCGGCTCCACCTCGGACAGCGGGCGCCGGGGACCGACCAGCATGCGGTGCGTCGCCAGCACGGAGTCGATGTCCGCGCAGAGCTGGACGCGCGACGCGCTCAGCAGGATCACGTGGTCACAGACCCGTTCGAGGTCGTGGACGAGGTGCGACGACAGCATCACCGAGAGCCCCCCGTCGGCCACCGCCTCGCTGAGGGTCGTGAGGAACTCGCGACGGGCCAGCGGGTCGAGCGCAGCCACCGGCTCGTCGAGGAGCAGGAGCCCGGGCAGCTTGGCGAGCGCGAGCCCCAAGCCGACCTGCGCCCGCTGGCCGCCCGAGAGGGTGCTGACCGGCCGGTCCAGCGGGACCTGCAGCCGGGCCAGTCGCGCCGCGCGCGCCCGTCGGCATCCCACCGCCGGTTCAGGTGGGCGCCGAGCGCGATGTGGTCGTCGGCGCTCAAGCGCCGGTAGAGCGGGACGTCCTGGGCCAGGTAGCCGATGCCGGCCAGGAACTCCTCGGACCCGTCCGGGGCCCGTCCCAGGACCTCGGCTGTGCCGGCGCTCGGCGCGGCGAGGCCGACGAGGAGCCGGAGCAGCGTCGTCTTGCCGGCGCCGTTCGGCCCGACGAGAGCGGTCACGTGCCCCTCGGGCACCGCCAGCGTGCAGTCCTGCAGGGCCCAGGTCGTTCCGTACCGCTTGCCCAGCCCGCCGTCTCGAAGGCTGACGTGCTCATGCGATCCTCACCGCGTCCGGGCCCGCAACGTCTCCCGCAGCATCGATTCCATCGCTTCCTCGTCCATTCCCTCGGCGCGGGCCGATTCCACCCACTTGTGCAGGCCGCGGGCGAGGCGCGCCTGGGTGCCCGGTGGGGGCCCCGCCGGGCGCCGGGCCACGAACGTCCCGACCCCCTGGCGGCCCTCCACGAGGCCCTCGTGCTCGAGCTCGCGGTAGGCCTTCAACACGGTGTTCGGGTTGATGGCGAGCTCAGCCACCACCTCCTTCACCGTCGGCAGCCGGTCACCCACGTCGAGCACGCCCCGGCGCACGGCCTGGCGGATCTGCTGCGCCAGCTGCAGGTAGGCCGGGACACCCGAGTCCGCCCTGAGGTGGAAGCTCATCGACTGGTGCAGCACTTCACTAGTCATCTAGGTAACTATAGATCTGACCGGGCCGATGTCAAGAGCGGGCCGGGCCGGGCCGCGGGCCGCACGAGCGGGGGCGGGCGAGGGGGCGGGGCCAGGGGGCGTGGCGCCCCACCCCTGCCTCAGTGCGCCAGGACGTGGAGCGGGAAGCTGAAGTGGCGAGTTGTCGACGACGAGGGTGTAGTTGCCCGGCCGGGACCCGGTGCCGTGCTGTTGGGCTTCGTCTGGTTCCAGGTGCCCGAGCCCGACACCGTGCCCTTGGCCGGCAGCTGCGCGAAGCCGAGCGCCGGGCAGTTGACGACCTGCGACGCCGGGCCAGACGTTGGTGTGGTGCGGTCCGAAGATCTCGAAGCCGACCGATCCGCACGGCCCGGCCTGCAGCGTGGTGGCGGTCGGCCCGGGCGCCACGCGCGGCGTAGGGCGCGGTGTAGTTGCAGGCCGTCGTGGCCCCGTTGCGCACCGTGAAGGTGATCGTGAGCGTGGCGCCGGGGTGCAGGGTGAGGGTGTTGACGGCGACCAGCAGCTCGCGTGGTCTTGGCGGGGCACTCCCAGAAGGTGGCGTGGCCCGACCTGGGCCAGCTTCGGCCGCCGCGTGCGTGCGCACCGCCCTTCGTGCCCGACGGCCGCCGGCCGCCGCGGCCGGCACGACGCCGGCGCGCCAGCGTCACGGCCACGATCGCGCCCGCCACGTGGCCAAGCGCGCGCCCGCCACGGGCCCCCGACGGCTCTCCCCATGCCCCACAGACTGCCCGATGGCGACGGCGCCCGGTCGGCGCAGGCTCAGTCCGCGAAGTGCGGGATCACCTCGGTGCCCATCAGCTCGATGGTCTGCATGACCGTCTCGTGGGGGATCTTGTACGGGTTGACCAGGCACAGCAGCAGGTCGACGCCGGCCGCCTCGTACTGGCGGCAGGCCTCGATGCACTCCTCGGGCGTCCCGAGCACGCAGGCGTTGGCGTCCATCAGGTACTCGAGGTTGAGCAGGTCGAGCGAGCCCTCGTCGTCGGTCTTCTTCATGTCGGCCGCGTAGGAGTAGCTGACCGAGCTCCTGCGTTGCGCTCGGCCATCCAGTCCGTCAGCGTGCGCGATCTGGCGGGCGCCCGTCTTGGGGTACCACTCGAAGGACTCCCGGGCGCTCGGCCATCGGCCTCGGTCGCGGTCGGGCGCGCACATGGCCATGGTGAAGGTGGCCGCCTGGTTGTGCACGAAGGCGCCGATGCGGCGTCGTCGCAGCGCCCGACGGCGTCGCGGTAGATGTCGATCTTGCGCTTGACCTCGGTCGGCGGCAGCCCGACGGCGAACGAGCACAGCCCGAGGCCGAGCTCGCCGACCTGGCGCGTGGCCCTCGTCGCTGGTCGTGGCGCCCCACAGCGGCGGGTGCGGCTTCTGCCAGCGGCTTGGGCTGCACCCGCCGCTGGGGCATCTGCCAGTACTTGCCGGCGAACTCGTACTCGTCGTTGGTCCAGCACCCGACCACGTGCTCGATCGCCTCCTGCCACATGCGCCGGCTCTCGGCCGGGTCGATGCCGAAGCCCTCGAGCTCGGCCCGGGTCGCCGAGCGCCCGGTGCCGAGGTCGACGCGGCCGTCCGAGAGCAGGTCGAGCACGGCCACCGACTCGGCCGTGCGCACCGGGTGGTTGTAGGGCTTGGGCATGAGCCGCACGCCGTAGCCGAGGCGGATGCGCTCGGTGCGCGCGGCGATGGCGCCGTAGAGCACCTCGGGGTTCGAGCAGTGCGAGTACTCCTGCGAGGAAGTGGTGCTCGACCGTCCAGAACGCGTCCCAGCCGAAGCGGTCGCCGGCGATCGCCTGCTCGAGCGTGTTCTGGTAGGCGACGAGCTCGCTGTCGTCGCCCCACGGCCGCGGGACGGGGATCTCGTAGAACAGCGCGAACTTCATGGCGTGGGCTCCCCCCGGATCGGCGGACCCGGGACGGCCCGGGCTAGACAGTGCACTGCTCCTATCAGCCCGGGTCGGCCGGGCGCAACCAAGCAGGGAGGTGCCATGCGTGGATTGGGCGGACGGACCTACATCGTCACCGGCGCGGCGTCGGGCATCGGCCGGGCCACGGCCGCCCGGCTCCTCGACGAGGGTGCCCTCGTCATGGGGGCCGACCTCGTCGTGCCGGCCGACGACGTCGCCGAGGGCAGCGACGAGTCGGGGCGGTGGGCCTTCACCCACGGTCGACGTGACCGACGAGGCCTCGGTGGCCGCGCTCGTGCGCGTCGGCCGGTCGGCTTCGGCGGCGCCGTCGACGGACTGGTCAACGCGGCCGGCGTGGCCGGCGGCGGGCCGGTGCACATGCTGCCGGCCGACGAGTGGGCGCGGGTGATCGAGGTCAACCTGACCGGGACCTACCTCACGGCGAAGCACGTCATCGCCCAGATGCTCGGCCAGCCGGTGCGCGACGACGGCCAGCGCGGGTCGGTGGTGACGATCGCCAGCATCGAGGGTCTCGAGGGCACCGCCGGCGGCAGCGCCTACAGCGCGTCCAAGGGCGGCGTCGTCATCCTGACCAAGAACATGGCGATCGACTACGCCGGGCGCGGCATCCGGGTCAACGCGATCTGCCCCGGCTTCATCGAGACGCCGATGACCGCCATGGTCTTCGGGCCGGGCATGGAGGACGCGCTGGCCGACATCGTGCACGAGCACAAGCTCGGCCGGCGCATGGGCCGGCCCGACGAGATCGCCTCGGTGGCCGCCTTCCTCCTCTCGGACGACGCGTCGTTCGTCACCGGCCACGCCCTCCCGGTCGACGGCGGCTACACCGCGGGCCGGGACCACGGGGTCACCGACATGCTCGGCCTCTCCGGACCCGAGTGACCGTGTGCCCGAGTGACCGTGTGACCCTGGTTGCTTGACGGCCATCCCGCCCGTGGTCAATACTTAAGTCAATGCTTAAGTATCAGCCGGTCGACGAGATCTTCCGGGCCCTGGGCGACCCCACCCGCCGTGACCTGGTCGAACGCCTCGAGCGGGGGCCCGGCCACGGTGAGCGAGCTGGCCCGGCCGCTCGACATGACCCTCTCGGCCGTCGTGCAGCACCTGGCCGTCCTCGAGTCGTGCGGGCTCGTCCGCTCCGAGAAGGTGGGGCGCACGCCGCACCTGCCGGCTCGAGCCGGTCGGCCTCGAGCTGGCCGCGGACTGGTTCGCCGGGCAGCGCGCCGCCTGGGAGCGCCGGCTCGACCGGTCTGGGCGATGTCCTCGAGGCCGACCTGGCCGCCGGCGCACCGCGGCACGCACCGCCACCAACGAGAAGGAGCATGACATGAGCACCACCAGCCCGCAGCGCCGAGCACGGGACCTTCACGATCACCCGGACCTACCCCGTCCCGCCCGAGCGCGTCTTCGCCGCCTGGTCCAGCCGCGACGTCCAAGGCGCGCTGGTTCGGCGACCCGGCCGCCACGGGCTACTCGCTCGACTTCCGGGTCGGCGGCAGCGAGACCAACCGCGGCGGCCCCCCGGAGGGCCGGTCTACACCTACGAGGCGACATACGAGGACATCGTGCCCGACGAGCGGATCGTCTACGGCTACACGATGGAGGCCGACGGCACGCTGATCTCCGTCTCGGTCACCACGGTCGAGTTCGCCGCCGCCGCGGGCGGGCACCACGCTGACCTTCACCGAGCAGGGCGTCTTCCTCGACGGCGGTGACACGCCCGCCATCCGCGAGAAGGGCACGGGCGAGCTCCTCGACGCCCTGGGCGCCGCACTGGCGTGAGCGGCAAGGTCGTGGTGCACCGCGTCATCGCGCTCGACGGCTTCGTCGCCGGTCCCGACCTACGAGTTGGACTGGGTCTTCAGCCCAGCACCAGCCTGCCCCCGGCGTAGTCGAAGACGACCCACCCGAAGCGCGTGAGCTGGTCCGAGCCGAGCAGCCCGTCGATGCCGACCAGGCCGATGGAACCGAAGTCGGTCTCGTCGATGAGCTGGCGCTGCAACGGTTGGCCCGGCACCGACCACGCACCGGTCTGGGCGAGCGGGACGGTGATGACCGAGCACACGGTGGCCTGGCGTTGCGCCAGGTCGGTGGCGGCCAGCCCGGCCTCCCGCGCCACGGACGTGGCCACGACGCTCTGCGACGACCCGGTGTCGACCACGAAGCTCCGCGGATGCCCGCCGGCGAAGCGGACCGCCACGCTGAGCGAGACCTGGCCGGGCACGGACGTCACGGTCAGCGGCACCGTCGTCCCCTCCCCCTGCGTGAGCGAGACCGGCGGCGGCCCCTCGGGCCCGGTGAAGGGAGCCGGCGCGGCTCAGCGGTGCGCCCTCGGGCCCCGGCAGCACCAGCGCGCCGCCCGCGAAGTCGATGCGCACCGCGCCGAAGCGGGCCAGGACGTCGGAGCCGACGAGACCCACCGGTTCGCCCTTCCCGCCGATCTCGGGCAGCGTCGCCGCCGTCAGCTGCTGGGGCGCCAGGCCGACGCCGTCGAGCGACCACGACCCCACCGAGACCGGGCGGGCGGTGCCCGTGCACCCGACGCCGGCGAACTCGTTGGCGGGGCCGGCCGAGGCCAGGTGGAGGCGCTTGGCCAGGCCGGCGTCGATGGTCGTCTGCCCCGCCCCGGAGTCGAGGACGAAGGGGTACGGGCCCCGGGCGCCGATGCAGACGTCGACGGTCTCGGCCACCTGCCCGGCCACGGTGCTCACGGTCAGCGGCACCCGCGTCGTCCCGCCGGGGGCCGCGGTCGGCCCCGGTGCATCCCGTCGCCGGTGGCGGCAATGTGAAGGTCACCTCCGGCTCGACGTGCACCGAGGGTGGCGAGCCGGGCCTGCTGACGGCGGAGGCGAGGACGAGCGCGAGCACCGCCACGGCGATGGCGGCCATGGCCGCCACGAGGAGCCCCCGCCGCCCGTGCATCGGTTAGCGGCTCAGGGCGAGCCGGGCGGTGGCGATGGCCATGCGCAGGCCCAGCACCACCACGGCGAGCGGCAGGGCGAGGCGGCGCCAGCCCTTCGTGGTCCGGAACGTGAAGCGCAGGGCCGAACGATGGTGGGCCGCCATCATGCGGTACGGGTGGCGGGCGGTGCTCACGCCCTGGACGTGGGTCACTTCCGCCGTGCCGGCGAAGCCGACCCCCCACCCGGCGTGGTGGGCGCGCCAGCACAGGTCCATGTCCTCGGCGTACATGAAGTACGCCTCGTCGAAACCACCCAGCTCCTCGAGCGCGCTGCGCCGGGCCAAGAAGCACGAGCCCGACACCCAGCCGGCCTCGGTGACCACGTCGCCCTCCGGTGTGCCGGGGTTGTAGCGACGCGTGAACGGGTTCTCGGGGTTGAACTGTGCCAGGAGGGCGTGCCCGGCGGCGTCGGTGAAGGAGGGGAAGCTGCGGACCGAGGGGTAGACGTCGCCGGCCTCGGTGAAGATGCGCGGCCCCGCCAGGGCCCAGGCCGGATGGGTCTCGAGCGCGGCGCGCAGGGCGGCCAGAGCGCCGGCGTGCACGACCAGGTCCGGGTTGGAGACCAGGATCCATTCGGGCGGCGCCGGCAGGCCCGCCAGCGCGGCGAGCCCCCGGTTGACCCCGGCGCCGAAGCCGAGGTTCTGCCCCGGCCACACGATCTCGCACCGGCGGCGAGGGCCCGGCGGCGAGGGCCGCGGCGAGCCCGGCGGCGCTCGCCGCGGCGCCGTTCTCGACCACGACGATGGTGGCGGCACCGTCGTCGAGCAGCGAGCGCACACAGCCCTCGAGCAGTGGCCCGGCGTCGTGGTCGACCACGACTGCGCCGATCGCGCCAGCCACCAGTGGCTCAGTACTCCTTGGTGAAGCGGAACTTGACCAGAGCCTTGAGGGCGCCGAAACCGTCGCGCCAGGTGATCTTCTTCCCTTCGTCGTGCTCCCGGCCTGCATAGGAGATCGGCACCTCGTAGATCCGGTGGCCGCGGCGGAGCACCTTGGCCGTGATCTCGGGCTCGAAGTCGAACCTGTTGGACACGATGGTGACGCCCTCGAGCACCTGGGCGTCGAAGAGCTTGTAGCAGGTCTCCATGTCCGAGAGCGTCGAGCTGTACAGCACGTTGGTGACGAGCGAGAGGAGGCGATTGCCCATCCAGTGCAGCGGCAGCATGTTCTTGCGCTCGCCCGTGAAGCGGCTGCCGTAGACCACGCGCGCCTTCCCGCGCAGGATCGGATCGAGCAGGCGCGGCCAGTCGTTGGGGTCGTACTCGAGGTCGGCGTCCTGAATGAGGACGAGATCGCCCCGGGCCTCGGCCAACCCGGTGCGGATGGCGGCGCCCTTGCCCTGGTTCACCTGGTGGCGGATGACGCGCACCGTCGAGTCCTCGAGCGCGCCGAGCACCTTGTCGGAACCGTCGCTCGACCCGTCGTCGACGGCGATGATCTGGAGCACCACGGGGAGCTCGACCGCCCGCATGCGCCGGATGACCTCGGCGACGGTGGTGCGCTCGTTGAACACCGGCATGATCACCGTGAGTGACCGGTAGGTCCGCTGCGGCGGCAGCTCGCTCAGCTCTGCGTCCGTCATGGGCCCTCCACCCTCTCCGCGAAGTAGTCGATCGTCTGCCGGATGCCCTCCTGCAGACCGGTCGTAGGCTCCCACCCCAGCTCGGTCCTGGCCAGCGTGATGTCGGGGCAGCGCCGGGTCGGGTCGTCGGTGGGCAGCGGCTCGAAGACGATGCCCGACGTCGATCCCGTCACCTCGAGGACGAAGTGTGCCAGGTCGGCCACGGTGCGCTCGTCGGGGTTGCCGATGTTGACGGGGCCGGTGAGCGACGAGTCGAGCAGGGCCAGGAGGCCCCCGATCTCGTCGTCGACGAAGCACAGGCTGCGGGTCTGGCTGCCGTCCCCGTAGACGGTCAGGGGCTCGCCCCGCAGGGCCTGCACGATGAAATTGGACACGACCCGGCCGTCGCCGGGCGAGAGTCGGGGGCCGTAGGTGTTGAAGATCCGGGCGATGCCGACGTTCACCCCGTGGGTGCGGTGCATGGCCATGGTCAGGCTCTCGGCGAACCGCTTGGCCTCGTCGTAGACGCTGCGCGGGCCGGTGGGGTCGACGTTGCCCCGGTAGCTCTCGACCTGGGGGTGCACCTCGGGGTCGCCGTAGATCTCGCTCGTGCTCGCCATGAGGAAGCGCGCGCCGTGCGCCCGGGCCAGCTCGAGCAGGCGGCGGGTGCCCTCGCTGCCGACCGCCAGCGTGTCGAAGGGCCGGGCGAGGTAGGCGGGCGGCGACGCCGGCGACGCGAGGTTGCAGACGGCGTCGACCGGCGCGGCGTCCCCGAGCTCCACGCTCTCGCTGACGTTGGTCACGACGAGGGTGAAGCGCTCGTGCCCGAGCAGGTGGGCCACGTTGTCCTTCGAACCCGTGGAGAGGTCGTCGAGGCAGACCACGGTGTCGCCGCGCTGCAAGAGACGGTCGCACAGGTGCGACCCGAGGAACCCGGCCCCACCGGCGACCACGACGCGGCTCACCGGCGTCCGATCCCCGCGTAGTGGAAGCCCATGCGCCGCACGGCGGCCGGGTCGAGCAGGTTGCGCGCGTCGACGATGCTGGGCTCGGCCATCACGGCGAGGACCCGGGAGAAGTCGAGCCAGCGGAACTCGTCCCACTCGGTCAGCACGACGAGCACCCGCGCCCCGGTCGCCGCCTCGTAAGGGTCGGCCCGCAGGTGCAGGCCGCGCAGGTCGTCGGACGGCTCGGCCTCGGCCTCGACGGTCGGGTCGAAGGCCTGCACGGTCGCCCCCAGCTCGCGGAGGCGATGGCTGATCTGCAGGCTCGGCGAGTCGCGCCGGTCGTCGGTGTTGGCCTTGAAGGTGAGGCCCCACACGGCGAGCGTCGCCTTGTCGACCGAGCCACCGCACGCGTCCTCGACCTTGGAGACCACCCGGGTCAGCTGTTCGTCGTTGGACGCGATGGCGCCGGCCAGCAGTGAGAAGTCGTACCCGGCCTCACGCGCGATGTGGAGCAGGGCCCGCGTGTCCTTCGGCAGGCAGGAGCCGCCCCAGCCCGGGCCGGGTCGGAGGAACTCGAAGCCGATCCGCTTGTCGTAGCCGAGCCCGAGCAGCACGTCGCGGGCGTCGGCCCCCACCTCCTCGCACAGACCGGCCAGAGCGTTGACGAAGCTGAGCTTGGTGGCCAGGAACGCGTTGGACGCGTACTTGATCGTCTCCGAGGTGGTGGCGTCGGTGACGATGAGCGGTGCCGAGGTCGACGAGAAGAGCTCGCCGACCTTGGCGGCCGCCTGCGAGTCGTCCGCGCCCACGACGATGCGGTCCGGGTTCAGAGCTGTCGAGGACCGCCGTGCCCTCCCGGAGGAATTCGGGGTTGGAGACCACGCGCGACGTCGGGCCGGCCGATGACCTGCTCGACCATGGTGGCCGAGCCGACCGGCACCGTCGACTTGTTGACGACGATGGCACCCGTCATCAGGTGGGCCGCGATCTCCTTGGCCGCCGCCTCGACGTAGGACAGGTCCGCCGAGCCGTCGGCGCTCTGGGGCGTGGGTACGCAGAGGAAGACGAACTCGGCCCCGGCCACCGCCTCGACCGCCGACTCGGTGAACGAGCAGGGTGTCCGCCGCCACCCCGCCCGCCACGAGGTCGTCGAGCCCGACCTCGACGATCGGCATGCGGCCCGAGCGCAGGGCGGACAGCCGGGCAGGATCGCGCTCGGCCAGGACGACGGTGTGCCCGAAGTGGGCCAGCGTGGCCGCCGTGGGCAGACCGACGTAGCCGGCGCCGATGACGGCGACCCTGTGTGGCGCCGTCCTGGCGTCGGCGTGCCGTCACGCCGCCGCTTCCCGTCGACCGGAACGCAGCGCGGCGACGAGCCGGGACAGGCCGTCCTCCCAGTCCGGCAGGGCGGGGAGCCCGCTGAGCCGCAGCGCCATGTTGTCGAGCACCGAGTAGGCCGGCCGCGGGGCCGGGCGGGGCGGGTCGAGCTCGGCGGTCTTGATCGGCGTCACCCGGTCGGGGTCGGCACCCGCCGCCGCCAGCACGGCCCGCACGAAGCCCCACCACGTCGTGGCGCCGCCGTTGGTCACGTGGAAGATGCCCGGACGCCGGTCGAGGCCGAGGGTGACGACGGCGGGCGCCAGGTCGGCGGTGAACGTCGGCGACCCGTGCTGGTCGTCGACGAAGCGGAGCTCCCCGTCGCCGTCGGCCAGGCGCAGGGCGGTGGCCACCATGTTGGCGCCGTGGGCGCCGCACAGCCAGCTGGTGCGCACGATGGTCGACCCGGGGCGGCACTCGCGCTCGCCGGCCAGCTTGGACGCGCCGTACACGGAGGCCGGGCACGGGGCGTCCCACTCCCGGTAGGGGCGCCCGAGCCGTGCCGTCGAAGACGTAGTCGGTGGACACGTAGACGACATGGGCCCCCGTCAGTGCCGCCGCCTCGGCGACGTGGCGGGTGCCGACCGCGTTGACGGCGAAGGCGGTCTCCACCTCGGTCTCGCAGAGGTCGACCGCGGTGAGCGCGCCGCCGTGCAGGACGAGCTCGGGGCGGAAGGCCAGGAACGTCGACAACACGGCGTCGCGGTCGTCGACCCGCATCGTGTCGATGTCGGTGGCGAGCACCTCGTGGTCGAGCCCCGGGCGCGGCCCCTCGGGGCCGAGCAGCGCGCAACGGCGCCCGCCGGCCGGGACGCGCCCCGCCAGCGCGTCACGCAGGTCACGCCCGAGCTGGCCGTCCGCCCCGGTGATGAGGATCCGCACCGCTCAGGTCCCTCCGGATCCCCAGGCCCCCTCGACCACGGGGGCCCGGGCCCGCAGCGGCTCCCACCAGTCCCGGTGGGTGGCGTACCACTGCACCGTGTCCGCCAGCCCCTGCTCCCACTCGATCGACGGCGCCCACCGGAGCTCGCGCCGCAGCTTGGACGAGTCGAGGATGTAGCGGCGATCGTGCCCGGGCCGGTCGGGCACGATCGTCTTGAGAGACTCCGGCTTGCCCAACGCGGCGAGGATCCGCGTCGGCCACCTCCATGATGGAGGCCTCGACCCCGCTGCCGACGTGGTACGTCTCGCCCACCCGGCCCCGCGCCAGCACGGCGTCGATGGCGGTGCAGTGGTCGAACACGTGCAGCCATTCCCGGCGGTTCTCCGTACTGGCGTAGAGCGTCAGCGCCTGGTCGTCGAGCGCCAGCGCGCAGAAGTGCGGGATCAGCTTCTCGGGGAACTGGTAGGGCCCGTAGTTGTTGGCGCAGTTGGTGATCGTGACGGGCAGGTCGTAGGTCTCGGCGTAGGCCCGCACGGCGTGGTCCGCGCCGGCCTTGGACGCGTTGTAGGGAGTGCGGGGGCGGTAGGGGGAGTCCTCGGTGAACATCTCGTCGGCGTCGAGCGGCAGGTCCCCGTAGACCTCGCACGTCGAGACGTGGTGGAACCGGGCGATGCCGGCCTGGCGGGCCGCTTCGAGCATCGTCTGGGTCCCGAGCACGTTCGTCCGGAAGAACAGACCCGGGTTCAGCACGGCCAGGGAGTTGTGCGACTCGGCCGCGAAGTGGACGATCGTGTCGATGCCCTCGCCCCGCAGCGCCTTCTCGGCGGCGTCCGGGTCGCAGATGTCCCCCTGCACGAAGACGATCCTGTCCTCAATGTCGGTCAGGTTGGGTCGGTTGCCGGCGTAGGTGAGCACGTCGTAGACGACGACATGGTCCTCGGGGTGCTGTTCGACCCAGTAACGGGCGAAATTCGACCCGATGAAACCGGCACCTCCCGTCACGAGAAGGCGCATAGGGCGGCAATGTTAGCCCGACCCCACAGGCCCTCCTCGGCCTTGCTCCGGGCGCAGGTGCACGACGTCACCGGCCGCCACGCGACGGGGACCCGAGGCAGTCTCGACGACGAGGTGCCCGGCGTCGTCGATGGCGGCGGCCAGACCGGTGAGCTCCTCGCCCGCCAGGGTGACCCGCACCGGCCGGCCCAGCGTGTCGCAGCGCCGGCGCACCTCGTCGGCCAGTACGGCCCGCCCGCTCGCCTCGTCGAGCAGCGGGCGCCGCGCCGAGAGCGCTCCCAGCAAGCGTTCGAGGAGGAGACGGCGGTCCACCGGCTGCGGCGATCCACCCACGTCGTCCAGGCAGGTCCCCCCGGCTCCGTCCGGACCGGGCCAGGCCACGTTGATCCCGATGCCGATCACGACCGCCGCCAGCGCCCCGCCCGAGAACTCCGCCTCCGCCAGGACCCCGGCCAGCTTGGACTCCCCCACCAGGAGGTCGTTGGGCCACTTCAGCACCGGCTTCGACCCCGGCGACCTCGCGGCAGGCGTCGGCGGCCGCCAGGGCGACCGCCCCGGTGCACAGGTGCACGTCCCCACCGTCGCACCGGGGCCGCAGCAGGACCGAGGCCAGCAGGTTCGCCCCCGGGGGCGACTCCCAGCGCCGGTCGAGGCGTCCACGGCCCGCGGTCTGGTAGTCGGCGACCGCCACCAGACCCTCGGGGGCGCCTCGCTGCGCTCGTTCCCGGACATAGGTGTTGGTGGAGTCCACCTCGTCCAGCCAGCGGATCTCCCACCTTGTCCCTGACATGGCAGACACCATACGGCGCGTGCAATTGTGAAGGCCCGCCTCACGGAGGAAAGGCCCAGCGTGCTCGAGAAGATCCTGATTGCAAATCGCGGCGAGATCGCCGTCCGGGTCATCCGGACCTGCCGCGAGCTCGGCATCGGGACCGTGGCCGTCTACTCCAACCTCGACCGGGACGCCCTGCACGTGCGCATGGCCGACGAGGCGTACGCCCTCGGCGGCGAGTCGGCGGCCGAGAGCTATCTGAACACCGAGGCGATCCTGCGCGCCATCGAGGACAGCGGCGCCGACGGGGTCCACCCCGGATACGGATTCTTCTCCGAGAACACCGACTTCGCCCGCGCCATCACCGAGCGCGGCGTCACCTTCATCGGCCCGCCGCCCGAGGCCATCGAGGTCATGGGCGACAAGATCAGCTCCCGCCTCGCGGCCGAGAAGGCGGGCGTGGCCGGCGTCCCCGGGCGCTCCGAGGCCCTCACCTCGCCCGACGAGGTGGTGGCGTTCGGTGACCTGCACGGGTGGCCGGTGGCCATCAAGGCCGCCTACGGCGGCGGTGGGCGCGGCATGAAGGTCGTCACCGCGGCGGAGGACGCCGCCGACGCCATGGAGGCGGCGGCGCGCGAGGCACAGGCCTACTTCGGCCGTCCCGAGATCTACCTGGAGCGCTACCTCGCCTGGCCGCGGCACGTCGAGATGCAGGTGCTGGCGGACCAGCACGGCACCACGCTCTGGCTCGGCGAGCGCGACTGCTCGGCCCAGCGCCGTCACCAGAAGCTGGTCGAGGAGAGCCCGGCCCCCGACTTCCCGGAGGACGTCCGCCACGCCATGGGCATCGCGGCGGTGAAGGTCTCGGAGGCCTGCGGCTACTACAACGCCGGCACGGTCGAGTTCCTCTACCAGGACGGCGAGTTCTACTTCCTCGAGATGAACACCCGCCTGCAGGTGGAGCACCCGGTCACCGAGCTCGTCACCGGCCTCGACCTCGTCGCCTGGCAGATCCGCATCGCGTCGGGCGAGCCGCTCGACTTCACCCAGGACGAGATCCGACGGCACGGCCACGCCATCGAGGTGCGGATCAACGCCGAGGACCCGAGCGGTGGCCGTTTCTCGCCATCGCCCGGCACACTGACCGCGTTCCACCAGCCGTCCGGGCCGGGCGTGCGGCTCGACGCGGGCTACGAGGCGGGCGACACGATCTCGCAGTACTACGACAACCTGATCGCCAAGCTGATCGTCTGGGCACCGGATCGGGAGGCGGCGCGACGGCGGATGCTCCGCGCCATCGCCGAGACCCGGGTGACGGGCGTCGCCACCACGCTGCCCGCGCACGAGGCGATCCTGAGCCACGCCGACTTCGCGGCGGCCACGTACTCGACGAAGTGGGTCGAGGAGACCCTCGACCTGAGCGGCGTGGTCACCGAGGCGGCGGGGGTCCCGGCGCAGGCGCCGCCGGACGACGAGGTGCCGACCGTCCAACGCGACGTCACGGCCGAGGTCGACGGCCGGCGCTTCTCGGTGCGACTCTGGGTGCCCGACCTGGGGACGTCTCCTGCCGGCGGGCGCGCCGCGGGACGTCCGAAGCGGGCGGCCGCCTCGGCGGCGGCCGGCACAGGCTCGGGGCAGGTCACGGTCCCCATGCAGGGCACCATCGTCAAGGTCCTCGTCACCGTCGGCGACGTCGTCGAAGTGGGCCAGGCGGTCTGCCTTCTCGAGGCCATGAAGATGGAGAACGCCGTCGCCGCCGAGAAGGACGGGGTGGTGAAGGAGGTCCGGGTGAGCGCGGGCGATTCCGTGGGCGCCGGGGACGTCGTGGCGGTCATCGAGTAGGTGGACGCCGCGACGGGCGCCGCCTCGTCGGCCAAGGACGCGGCCGCGGCCGCCGTCGACCAGCACCTGGACGAGCTCGTCTCGCTCAGCCACTTCATCCACCGGACTCCCGAGCTGTGCTTCGACGAGAGCGTCTCCGCCCGGGCGGTGGCCGAGACGATGCGGTCCGGCGGGCTCGAGGTCGCAGAAGGGGTGTACGACCTCCCGACCGCGCTCGAGTCACGCTCCGGCGGCGGGCGACCTCGTGATCGCCGTCTGCGCCGAGTACGACGCGCTGCCCGACGTGGGCCACGCCTGCGGGCACAACATCATCGCCGCCACCGCGGTCGGCGCCGGCCTCGCCCTCGCCGCGGTGGCGGACGACATCGGGCTGGCCGTGCGCGTCCTGGGCACGCCGGCCGAGGAGGGCGGGGGCGGCAAGATCCTGATGCTCGAGCGTGGCGCCTTCGCCGGCGTCCACGCCGCGATGATGGTGCACCCCTGGCCGACCGAGCGCCTGACGGGGAGCTGCCTGGCGGTGGCGCACTTCGACGTCCGCTACACCGGGCGCGAGGCGCATGCGTCGGCTGCGCCCTGGGAAGGCGTCAACGCGCAGGACGCGCTGACGGTGGCCCAGGTGGCGATCGGCCTCCTGCGCCAGCAGCTCGCCCCGGAGGACCAGGTCCACGGCGTCGTCACCCACAGCTCCTCGGCGGCCAACGTCATCCCCGCCGCCATCACGGCGCGCTACATGGTCCGCTCCCGCACCGCGGAGGGACTGGCTGCGCTGCGGCCCCGGGTCGAACGCGTGCTTCGATGCGGGCGCCCACGCGACCGGGTGCGCGGTGGCGTACGAGGAGCTGGCGCCGGAGTACTCGCACATGGAGGCCGACCCGGCTCTGCTGCGCGCCTACCGCGTCAATGCCGAGAGCCTGGGACGGCGCTTCGAGGCCGACGATGCGGGGACGCCGCTGCCGACCTTCTCGACCGACATGGCCAACGTGTCCCTGGCCGTGCCCACCATCCATCCCCTCATCGGGATAGAGACACACGGCGCCGTCAACCACCAGCGCGAGTTCGCCGCCGCCTGCGTGACGGCGTCCGCCGACGCCGCGGTGCGGGACGGCGCGGTGGCGCTGGCCTGGACGGCCATCGACGCCGCCACCGATCCCGAGCTGCGGGAACGCTTGCTCAGCGCGTGATCACCGAGCACGCCCTGCTCGACGTCGTGCCCGGGCGCGAGGACGAATTCGTCGCGGCCATGGAACGAGCCACGGCGCTCATCGCCGGCAGCCCGGGGTTCGTCTCGCTGCGCGTCGAGCGCTGCGTGGAGAGCCCGAGCCGGTTCCTGCTCCTGGTCGAATGGGAGCGGCTGCAGGACCACACCGAGGGCTTCCGGGGCTCGGCGGCCTACCAGGACTGGCGGGCCGCCCTGCACCACTTCTACGACCCGTTCCCCGTCGTCGAGCACTACGAGGTGGTCGTCACCGCCTAGGGGCCGGGTCCCAAGGGTGCAAGGGGTATGACGTGGGACCGATGAACATGTCGAGGCAGGCCTCGAGCCCCACGATCTCGATGTCGTCGCGCCGCCTGCTCTCCCAGACGGCGCGCCCGATGCGGAGCCGGACGGTGCGGTCCGAGCCCTCGCGCCGGGGCCCGCGGGCTTCGCCGTTCTCGCTGTAGCCGACGGCGCGCGAGGTGGCCAGGGAGGCCGCGTTGTCGTCGAAGGCGCCGCTGAGGGCCTCCTGCGCACCGAGGCCGGCAAAGGCCAGGTGCAGGATCGCCTCGCGCATCTCCCGCCCGAGACCCTGGCCCTGGTGGGCCCGCCCCAGCCACGAGCCCGTCTCGACCGAGCGCACGGCCCCGAAATGCTCGGCCTCCACGTCCTGCATGCCGACCGGCCGCCCGTCGACGAACGCGGCGCGAGGTGAAGGTCCATTTGTCGGGGGTCCAGTTGGCACGGTGCCCCCACAGCCACTGGGCGGTCGCCCGGGCGCGCTGCCACGGCGCGAGGTCGGTCCAGGGGACGAAGAACGGCATGGTGCCGGGGTCGTGGACCCCGCGGTCGACCAACGCGACGAGGTCGGCGAACTCGTCTTCGCGCGGCAGGCGCAGCTCCAGGCGGGGCGTGCGCACGACCAGGTCGAACAGGGGCCAGAACGAGCCCCGGCCCTCCTCCCCCGTCACGGTGTCAGCCCCCGGGCTGGTACACGCCGAACTCGCCGCGCAGGACGTCGGCCACCTCGCCCAGGGTGGCCATCGCCTTGAGCGCAGCCTTCATGGGGACGAGCAGGTTGCCGTCGCCCTTCGCCGTCTGCGCCACGTCGGCCAGCGCCCGGTCCACCGCGGCCTGGTCGCGCTCGGCCCGCACCGACCGCGTGCGGTCGATCTGGAGCTGCTGCAGCTTCACGTCGATCGGGAAGACCTCGGTCGTGCTCGTCCTCGGCGTCGGTGAACCGGTTGACCCCGACGACCACCTTCTCGCCGTCGTCCACCGCCTTGGCGAAGCTGTAGGCGGCCGCCTCGATCTCCTCCTGCATGAACCGGGCCTCGATGGCGGCGACGGCGCCGCCGAGCTGCTCGATGCGCTCGAGGTAGTCGTTGGCGGCGGCCTCCACCTCGTCGGTCAGGGCCTCCACGAAGTACGAACCCGCCAGCGGATCGACCGTGTCCGCCACGCCCGACTCGAACCCGACGATCTGCTGGGTGCGCAGGGCGATCTTGGCCGCCCGGGTGGTGGGCAGACCGAGCGCCTCGTCGAACCCGTTGGTGTGCAGGCTCTGGGTGCCGCCCAGCGCAGCCGCCAGGCTCTGCACGGTGACCCGCACGATGTTGTTCTCGGGCTGCTGGGCGGTGAGGGTCGAGCCACCGGTCTGGGTGTGGAAGCGGAGCATCTTGGAGCGCTCGTCCTTGGCGCCGAAGCGCTCGGTCATGATGCGGGCCCACATGCGGCGCGCCGCCCGGTACTTGGCCACCTCCTCGAAGAGGTTGTTGTGCGCGTTCCAGAAGAACGAGAGCCGGGGCGCGAAGGCGTCGACGTCCATGCCGGCCGCGATCGCGGCCTCGACGTAGGCGATGCCGTTGGCCAACGTGAACGCGATCTCCTGCACGGCCGTCGAGCCGGCCTCGCGGATGTGGTAGCCCGAGATGGAGATGGTGTTCCAGCTGGGGAGGTTGGCGGCGCAGTAGGCGAACGTGTCGACGATCAGGCGCATGGAGGGCCGGGGCGGGTAGATGTAGGTCCCCCGGGCGATGTACTCCTTCAAGATGTCGTTCTGAATGGTGCCGCGGATCTTCTCGCCCGGCGACGCCCTGCTCCTCGGCCACCAATTCGTAGAGCAACAGCAGGATGGCGCCGGTGGCGTTGATCGTCATGGACGTCGTGACCTTGTCCATCGGGAGGTCGGCCATGAGGAGGCGCATGTCGGCCAGCGAGTCGATGGCCACGCCGACCTTGCCCACCTCGCCCTCGGCCCGCGGGTGGTCCGAGTCGTACCCCATCTGGGTCGGCAGGTCGAAGGCGCACGAGAGTCCGGTCTGACCGGCGTCGAGAAGGAACTTGAAGCGCTGGTTGGTGGACTCGGCCGAACCGAATCCGGCGTACTGGCGCATCGTCCACAGCTTCGAGCGGTACATCTGGGGGTGGACGCCCCTCGTGAAGGGGTACGAGCCCGGCTCCCCGAGCTGGGCGGCGGCGTCCCAGCCCTCGGAGGTCGTCGGTGCGGTACACGGGGTGGATCTCGATGCCCGAGTCGGTACGGTGCTCGGGGCTCGACGGGGTGGCCTGGTTCTCCTGTGTCACGGGCCCCAGGCTACGGATGATCCGGGTCGGGGGTGAAAACGGGGGCCGGCACGGCCCGAACGGGGCAGACTACGGCCGTGCCCGACGCCTCCGAACCCGTCTTCTCGCACTTCGGCATCTGCGTGAGCGACCTCGAGCGGTCCCTCGCCTTCTACTGCGGCGCCCTCGGCTTCGAGAAGGCCGAGTCGCACGCCATCGGGTCCGAATTCGCCGCGGCTCATGGACCTGCCCGACGTCGAGGTGACCTCGCAGTTCATCCGGCGCGGCCCGACTGCGATCGAGCTCCTCGCCTTCAGCGAGCCCGCCCCGTTCGGCGCCCGCGAGCGGCGGGCGGTCAACCAGCTCGGGTTGACCCACCTGTCCTTCCGGGTGCGCGACGTGGCGGCCACCACGGCGCGGATCGTGGCGCTCGGTGGTGCGGTGGTCGAGTCGAGCCGGACCACCATCGACCTCGGCGGCACCGCCCTCGAGTTCGTCTACTGCACCGATCCCGACGGGGTGCGGGTCGAGCTCATGGACCTGGGCGGCTGAGCGGAGCGCCGCCGGCCTCGGCCAGCGCCTGCGCGTCGAGCTCGCGGTCGATGCGAACCGCCTTGCGCTCCTCGAGGTGCATCCATCGCAACGCGACGGGGATCATCGGCCACAGCATCAGGGTGTCACCGACGACCCACATGATGGAGCCGCCGACGTGGAGGTCGACGACATAGGAGGGCCCCCAGGCGCGGTGGGTCGCCAGGTAGGCCGGGAACAACTCGTTGGTGGCCCCGGCGAGCGACAGCCCGGTGAAGGTGTCGATCGGGATGGCGAGGAAGAGGTAGAAGAACTGCAACGCGGGGTGGAGGCGGTAGCAGTTCGGGTCGTTGCCGAAGATCTGGCGCCAGAACATGTAGCCCACGACGAGGAACGCGAGGTGCTCGAAGTTGTGCAGGCCCTCGTTCTCGAGGGTGAGGTTGTACCAGGTCGTCAGGTGGCTGATGGGGATGAAGACGGCGTAGAGCACGAAGGCGACCGCCGGGTGCCCGAGGAATTTGGCCACCGGTGAACGCAACGCCTCGGTGACGACGAGGTGCGCCGTGCCGGTGGTGGAGCGCCAGGCCAGCTCCAGGGGGGACGAGATGGCGAAGAGCGGAGCGGCCACCATGATGAGGAGGAGGTGCTGGACCATGTGGTCCCAGAACAGCTCCCCGTCGTAGACGCCGACGAAGCTGAAGATCGCCACCGCGGTCGTCACGAGCGCCCCGACGAAGGCGATCGTCTTGCCGACCGGCCAGGGGTGGCGCGGGTGCACGGCGTTGTTGCGCCGCACTCCCCACAGGTAGAGCACCAGGGCGCCGACGAGCAGCGCCACCGGGACGAAGGCGAACCGCGTGGTGAAGAACTGCGACCCCCGCAGCGGCGGGAGACCCGCGTCGAAGAGCGTGGCGATCACCTCCAGACGGTACCGCCGCTTTCAGCCGTGCTGCCAGACGCGCTGGGAGACCCCCCGTTTGCCGAAGAGCGCCGCCGCATCGAGACGCCCCTGCTCGTCGTCCGTCATGGTCCAGCCCAGCGCGCCCGCGTTCTGCTCGGCCTGGTCCCGGTTCTTGGCCCCCGGGATCGGCACGGCGCCCTTGGCGATGAGCCAGGCCAGCGCGACCTGGCTCGGGGTGCGGTCGTGGGCCGCGCCGATCGCGCCGCAGCTCGGCGACGACGGCGTCCACCTCGGCCATCGGATGGGCCGAGAACGTGCGCCCGCGGGGCGGCGGGTTGGAAGCGGAGTACTTGCCGGTCAGCCGGCCCTGGCCGATCGGCGAGTACGCCAGCGGCACGACGCCGAGCTCGCGGCAGCAATCGAGGAGCCCGACGCGGAGCGGCATCGTGCGCAGCAGCGAGAACTCGATCTGGTTGCTGGCCAGGCGCAGGCCGCACGGCGCAGTGCCGCGTCGATGCTGCGGGTCTCCTTGGTCGAGTAGTTGGACACGCCGACCGCCTTCACGAGCCCCTCGGCCTGCGCGGCGGCCAGGGCGTCGGCCAGGGCGTCGTGCGAGCGCAGCGAGATCGGGCCGTGGATCTGGTAGAGGTCGATGGACTCGATCCCCAGCCGCTCACGCGACTTGCGGGCCGAGGCCAGCAGTGCCGAGTGCACGTTCAGCTTCCACGGGCTCGGCATGAACTTCGTCGCGATGACGACCCGGTCCCGCACGGCGCGGTCGGCGGCCAGCAGGCGCCCGATGATGCGCTCGCTCTCGCCGCCCCCGTAGACCTCGGCCGTGTCGAAGAGGACGACGCCGGCCTCGATGCTGGCCTCCCAGGCGTCCCGGATGCTCGCCTCGGTGAGCGACTCGGTCGTAGCCGCCCATGCCCCAGGTCCCCTTGTCGCCCCAGGCCCATGTCCCCACGCCGAGCGGCGGGATGGCGACGTCCGAGCCGGCGAGGGCGATGCGGTCGCTCGCCTGTGGGGGCGCCGCGTCGGTCACGGCCGACTCCGGGACCCGTCCGCCCAGGCGAGGTGGGCCTCGACCGCCGCCCGCCACGCGTCCGGATGGGTCAGCTGCGGTGAGTGGTACGCGCCCTGAATGACGGTCAGCCGGCCGTCGGCCACCTCCGCCGCCAGGTCGGGCGCCTGGTCGACCAGCGGGTGGTCGTGCTCGCCGACGATGACGGTCGTCGGGCAGGTGATGGAGGGCAGGTCGGTCCGCAGGGACGTCTCGCCGTCGGCCACGTCGGCCATCAGCGCCATCCCGAAGGCCTTCACGGCGTAGGCGTCCATGCCGGCGAAGATCGACTCCTTCTCCTTCTGCCACTCGGCCGGGACCGATGCCTGAATGAGCACGTCCTCGGGCCCGCCGAGGCTCAGCGTGGACGGCATGCCCCGCGCCGGGTCGAACTCGGTGATGTAGGTGCGGACCAGATTGCGGAGTCCTTCGTCGGGGGGCATGAAGGACCAGGCACTGGTGTCCATCAGGATCAGCGAGCCGACGAGGTCGGGACGGCTGAGGACGATGCCCAGGGCGACGCGACCCCCCATGGAGTGGCCGAGCAGGTCGACGGGACCATCGCCGACCGCCTCGAGGAACGCGACGAGATCGGACACCAGCTGGTCGATCGTGTAGCCGTCGAGCGTTCCCGTCTTGGTCGACTGGCCGTGGCCGCGCTGGTCGAGCGTGACCACGCGCCGCTGCACCGCCAGGGCGTCGACCTCGAGGGCGAAGTCGTGCGCCGAGCCGGTGAAGCCGTGGACGAGGACGAACGTCGGCGTCCCGTCGGGCCCGCTCCCCCGCTCGGACCACGCCAGGTCGACGCCGTTCAGCTGGAGGGTCTGGGGTTCGGTCGTCTGTGTCATGGCACCTGTCTAGCTGGTCGTGCCGTCCGGTCGCTGGTGCCGGCGCCGTCGCCGCTCGCCGATGCGGCCGGTCGCTAGTGCGAGTGGGGCATGCAGAGATCGTCGTACTCGGCGATGACGATCTCCCCTGCGTCGGGCCCGCAGGCCGGGCAGGCCGGGTCGCGGCGCACCTTGAAGGTCCGGAACGACTCCTCCAGCGCGTCGTAGGCGAGCAGGCGCCCGATGAGCGGCTCGCCCAACCCGAGCAGGACCTTGATCGTCTCGACCGCCTGAATCGACCCGACGATGCCCGGCAGCACGCCCAGCACGCCGGCCTCGGAGCACGACGGCGCCAGCTCGGCCGGGGGCGGCTCGGGGATGAGGCAGCGGTAGCACGGGCCGTTGTACGGATCGAAGACGGTGACCTGGCCCTCGAAGCGGAAGATGGAGCCGTGGATCACCGGGATCCGCTTGAGCAGCGAGGCGTCGTTCACGAGGTAACGGGTGGGGAAGTTGTCCGTCCCGTCCACGATGGCGTCGTAGCCGTCGATGATGTCGAGGATGTTGTCGGCGCCGAGCCGCACGTCGTAGGTGACGACGTTCACGTCCGGGTTGAGCGCGGTCAGCGTCTTCTTCGCCGAGTCGACCTTGCGGTCGCCCACCCGGTCCATGTTGTGCAGGATCTGGCGCTGCAGGTTCGACTCGTCGACGACGTCCATGTCGATGATGCCGAGCGTGCCGACCCCGGCGGCCGCCAGGTACAGCGCGGCCGGGGAGCCGAGGCCGCCGGCGCCGAGCAGCAGCACCTTGGACCCGAGCAGCTTCAGCTGGCCGACCTCGCCCACCTCGGGGAGGAGGAGATGGCGCTGGTACCGGTTGCGCTGCGCCGGGGTCAGCGTCTCGGGGGCGGCCCACGGACGGCCGTCGTCCTTCCAGCGGTTGAACCCGCCGACCAGCGACTGCACGTCGGCGTAGCCCAGCTCGCCCATCGTCTTGGCGGCGAAGGCGGAGCGGACGCCCCCGGCGCAATAGACGACGACGGGGGCCGCCTTGTCGGGGAGCTTGCCCTCCACCTGGAACTCGAGGTGGCCCCGCGGCAGGTGCACCGCGTTCGGGATGGCGCCCTGCTCGTACTCGTCGGGCTCCCGGACATCGAGGAACGTGACGCCGCCGCCCTCCAGCAGGGCCTGCGCGTCGGATTGGTCCACCTCACGGATGGACGCCTTGGCCTGGTTCAACAGGTCTCGGGGACTGGGCACGAATCAAACCTCCGGGGCCGGGCCGCCTCTGCGGCCGGCATCGAACCTATAAACACTACCAGCGGGGTCAACATTCCCCGGACGACGGCCGGCGTGCGTGCACTGCCGCTCCGTGGAGCTGCACGAGGCGATCCGCCGCCGCGCCATGGTGCGGAGCTTCTCCGACGAGCCCGTCGAACCGGGGGTCGTGGACCGCCTCCTCCTCGACGCCCTGCGCTCCCCGACGGCCGGGAACACCGGGGGCACGGCCTGGGTGGTGCTCGAGGGCCCGAGCAGACGTCGGCCTACTTCGACGCCACGACCGACGAGGCGAGCTCGCGCCGCACCGAGCACCCCGAGTGGTTCGCCGGGTTGAAGCCGGCCGCTGGTCGTGCTGCTCGCCTACGCGTCCCGGACGCCTACGTCGCCCGCTACGCCGAGCCGGACAAGGCCGGATCCGGGCTCGGCGAAGAGCACCGAGGACTGGCCCGTCCCCTACTGGTCCGGCGACGCCGCCTTCGGGGTCATGGCGGTCTTCGCGGGGCAGTGGACACGGGTCTCGGAGCGTGCATCCTGGGCGCGTTCCCGCGGCGACGTGGGCCTTCGCCGTCTGCTCGAGGTGCCAGACGGCTGGCGCCTCCTCTGCGCCTTGCCGGGGTGGCCAGACGGCCACGATCACCGCTCTCCCTCGCTCGGTCGCACGGCCGGTCTCACCGAGCGGGTACACCGGCGCCGTTGGGGCTGACACGTTCGGGTTGTCTCTCGTGCAAGAATCGTTGCACCGGCGCCCTCTGCCATTTGCTGTGCTCTCTGCGCCGGATTTCTCTCCTCTGGCTTTGTAACGACGATGGAATGGCCATGTCCCGAAACGATCGCTGGGCGCATTACGAAGGACGGATCGCCCTGCCGGGCACCTCTCAACGGCTGCCACGGGTGGCTGACGCGTCCGAGCAACGTGGCGATGGAGGACATCAGCGTCGACGTCAGACCTGCGGCGGAGCACCGATCACCGCTATTGAGCCGGTCGTGGCCGGTGTGGCTGTTCGGACTGTGCTCCTACCTGCCACTCGTCACGCTGGGCTATTTGCCGGTTTGGACGCATTGGTCGTCGCAATTGAACGGCTGCAATTGCTGGGACCAGATCCTTCAAGAGTGGTTCATTCACTGGACCCCGTCGGCGATCGCGCACGGCCATTCATTGCTCGTGACCAACTACATCGACGCACCAAATGGGATCAATGTGATGTGGAACGCATCGGTGCTGGGGCTCGGCGCTCTCGCATCACCGCTCACCCAGACGATCGGCGTGGTCCACACGATGGCCATCCTGATGACGCTGTCCCTCGCACTCTCAGCCAGCGCCATGTTCATACTCCTACGTCGCTGGATACGTTGGTTGCCGGCTGCATGGCTCGGAGGTCTCGTCTATGGCTTCTCGACGTTTGCCCTGGAGGAATCGAGTTCGGGCAGGCTCATCTTTGTCTTCATGGCCATTCCGCCTCTCATCATTCTCGCCATCGACAAGTTGATCCAAGATGGTCTCCCATAAAGGCGGGCACCATCATCGGTGTCCTCACGGCCGCACAGTTGTTCGTGTCCGAGGAGATCCTGGCCATCACCACCTTCTTCGCTGGGCTCGTCCTCCTCATTTTGGCCGTCCTCTACCGCACCATGGTGGGCCAGCGCCTCATGAGCTTCGTACGGGCCGCCATAGCCGCCACCATCACCTTCACTCTGCTGACCGTATACCCGCTCTACATCCAGTTCCTCGGACCTGATCGCATCACGGGTCCACCCCAGTCTCATGCACAGCTCGCACTCTTCAGTTCGGATCTGGCGAGCATCATCACGCCGGGCCGCGTGCAATGGATCAAATTCGCCTGGACCGATCGCATCTCGGGTGCATTCTCCGCAGCAAGTGCAGGCGAAGTCACCTTCTACATCGGGCTTCCCCTTCTGTTGCTTCTACTCGCATCTCTCGCGCTCTTGCACACACACACCCTCGTACGCATCTTCGCACCCGTGGCCTTGTTCAGCTTCTGGTGCTCAATGGGCCCCCATTTGTTGATCGGGAACCATCACACTCATCTCCTTGGAAATGACGCGCTTCTCGTACATGTGCCGATTCTCGGAGACATCATTCCGTCTCGGTTCGCCGTCGTGTTCTGGTTCTCAATCGCGGTTCTGTTCGCCGTTGCGCTAGAGGAGGGCCATTCCTGGCTCCGGCGTGTATTGGCGCCTGCCATCGAGAGGAGGCAATCCCTGTCTGTTGCGGCAGCGCCAACCCGTGTACAGATCAGTCGACGTCGAACGCTTACAGCAAGGCTGGCAGGCACTCAGTTGCATTGCTGGTCGGCATCGGCGTCTTGATCCCAATTGTTCCCGCGTGGCCATACGAACAGCGACCGGCAAACGTGCCGCCTTTCTTCACCACCCAGGACGTGCAGCAGGTACCGAGCGGGTCCCTCAGCACGCGACGTATCCCTATCCGATCACTGGGACTGCCTCACCGATGCTCTGGCAGGCCGAATCGGACATGCGCTATCGCATGCTCGGGGGATACGCCATTCGGTCCGGGCCCCGATGGCACGGGCACGTTCTTCCAGATCCAAACCCCATCGAATACTGCCTGAACTCGGTCTATTCGAGCGGGACCTCGCCCGCCTGGCTGTGCCAATCGTGGTATCTGGCGCAATGGTCCGCAAGTTGGGCGTCACGTCCGTCATGGCCGGCGGCGGCCTGCCCCATATCCGCCTTGCAGTAAAGGTCCTCAGCGCTGCCCTCGGCGCTCCCCCACGATATGTCGGCGGTGTCTGGCTGTGGCGATGCACCACGGCTCACGGGAGCTCCGGCTGCCGGTGGAGTTGACCTCATCACCGATGGTTCTGACGCCGGATTTTGCATGAGCTCACGGCACGACAGGTCGTATGAGAGAGAGTGTCGTTATCGTGCACGATCCTGACACGGAAACTCGAACGGTCGAAGAAGGGGTTCCCTCGCTTGGACACATCCAGGATCCTCCCGCGCAGGCCGATTGTGACACGGCAGTGAGGCAATCCGACGTGACCGTACCGCAGTCGGACCCAGGGACCCGTCCTCACATTGATTACACGAACAGCCAACATCGATGGCGAAGCGTCATCACTCGATTCAACGTTGCGGGTCGGAGGAAGTTCTACAACGCCTTCATGGACGTGATGGCGCCGTCGGGCGAGACCACGATTCTCGATGTGGGAGTCACACCCGATCAGACGGCGGCGGACTCGAACTTCTTCGAGAGGTGGTACCCACATCCCGAGCGGATCACGGCGACCAGCATCGAGGATGCATCGAACCTCGAGATCGCCCACCCCGGTTTGACCTTAGTACAGACGTCGGGAGATTACCTTCCGTTCGACGACCGGCAGTTCGACGTTGCATTCTCCACCGCGGTTATCGAGCACGTAGGAGACCGTGAACGGCAGCGTACGTTTCTCGCTGAGCTCCTGCGGGTCTCCAAGCGATTCTTCCTCACCACGCCAAACCGCTGGTATCCGGTAGAGCTCCACACCTACGTCCCTTTTCTCCATTGGCTTCCCCAGCACCACCATCAACGTGCACTCCTCCGTCTTGGGAAGGAGCCGTGGGCCACGACCGAGAACCTGAACCTCCTGGACGAAAGGGAGTTGCGGGCCCTGTTCCCAACTGGAACCCATCCAAGCGTCACCGGCGCTCGCCTCTTCGGATTGCGTTCAAACATCATTGCGTACGGGTCATCGATTCCATCGGACAGGGCGCGATCGCACCGCGCAACGGAACGGGTTGCTGTCAGCCTGCAATTGGAGCTCGACTGCCGGTCGGTGGCAGACCTATTTCGCCAATCGATGCTCGGGTCCCTCTTGCCCACACCGCAGGTCGACAGCGTCCAGGTACGGCGACTCAACGAACTCGACCGGCTCCGCCACGGCGAACCGCTCGCTTGGCGCACGATGGTGCGCGCCAGGATCGAGAGCGGCGGCGACCCGGTTCTCGCCCGGGACCGTGAAGTCGCTCGGCATGTCGAAGCGGGCCAGGAGGTCGTCGATCCCCGCCTCGAGCGCGGCCACCATCTCCGGCGTCACCAGGGTCGACCCCGCGGTCAGCTTGGCTCGGTTCTCGGGTGCCGTCGCCACCTCCGCCATCAGGACGTAGAGGTCCCGGGCGAGCGACGGTCAAACGCTCGTTCACCTCGGATCCCGGCTCCGACTCGGCCCGGGCCACCCCGATGGCCGCCTGGGCCTCGTCGACGGCGCCGTTGAGCTCGATGCGCCACGAGTCCTTGCGCACGCGACCGCCGTAGAGCAGGCCCGTCGTCCCGTCGTCCCCCTTCTTGGTGTAGATCCGTGGTGCCATCAGGGCCGGATGCTACCGGGCGGCGTGGCGGAGGCACCGGGGTGGGAGGGGGTGCCCGGTATCCTGTTGGGTGGTAACTCCTTCTCCCGAACTCCTTGGTCGGCTCGATCCGTCCGCCTCCACCTACCTGCAGGCGCTGCACGAGCGTGTCGTCATCTTCGACGGCGCCATGGGCACGAACCTGCAGCTGCTCGGATCTCGGCCGCTGACGACTTCGGCGGCCCCGAGCTCGAGGGCTGCAACGAGTGGCTCGTCGAGACCCGGCCGGACCTCGTGGCCCAGGTGCACCGCTCCTTCTTCGAGGTCGGCTGCGACGTGGTCGAGACCGACACCTTCGGCTCGACCTCGGTCGTCCTGGCCGAGTACGGGTTGGCCGACCGCGCCCGTGAACCTGACCCGCCGGGCCGCCGAGCTGGCCTGCGCCGTGCGCGACGAGTTCTCGACGCCCGAGCGGCCGCGCTGGGTGGCCGGCTCCATGGGCCCGGGCACCAAGTTCCCCACGCTGGGCCACATCTCCTACGCCGACTTCCGCGACGCCTACGAGGAGCAGGCGCTCGGGCTCCTCGAGGGCGGCGTCGACCTCCTGCTCGATCGAGACCCAATTCGACCTCCTCTCCGTGCAAGGCCGCCGTCAACGGGGCGCGGCGCGCCATGGTGGCGCTCGGCCGGCAGGTGCCGCTGCAGACCCAGGTGACGATCGAGCTCACCGGCCGCATGCTGCCCGGCACCGAGATCGGCGCCGCGCTGACCGTGCTCGACGCCATGCAGGTCGACGTGGTCGGCCTCAACTGCGCCACCGGACCGGTCGAGATGAGCGAGGCGCTGCGCCACCTTTCGTCGGCCAGCCGCGTCCCCATCGCCTGCGTCCCCAATGCGGGCCTCCCGTCGGTCGTCGACGGCCAGATGCACTACGACCTCACGCCCGACGACCTGGCCGAGCACCTGCACCGCTTCGTGACCGAGTTCGGAGTGTCCGTCATCGGCGGGTGCTGCGGGACGACGCCGGCCCACCTGGCCGCGGTGGTCGAGCGCTGCGCCGGCGCCACCCCGGCCGCGGACGCCCGTCCACGAGCCGGCGGCGGCGTCCATCTACACCTCCGTCCCGTTCCGCCAGGACACCTCCTTCCTGGTCGTCGGCGAGCGCACCAACGCCAACGGCTCGAAGGCCTTCCGCGAGGCGATGCTCGATGCCGACTGGGACACCTGTGTCGCCATGGCGCGCGACCAGGTCAAGGAGGGCTCCCACCTGATCGACGTCTGCGTCGACTACACGGGCGCCGACGGCGTGGCCGACATGACCGAGGTGGCCAGCCGACTCTGCACGCAATCGAGCGTGCCGATCATGGTCGACTCCACCGAGGGCCCCGTCGTACGGGCCGCGCTGGAGTGGATCGGCGGCCGGCCGATCCTGAACTCGGTCAACCTCGAGGAGGGCGACGAGCCGGCACGCGCCTCGACACGTTCCTGCGGCTGGCCCGCGAGTTCGGCGCCGCGGTCGTCTGCACCTGCATCGACGAGGAGGGCCAGGCCCGCACGGCCGAGTGGAAGCTGCGCGCGGCCAGGAACATCCGCGACGTCGCCGTCGAGCGCTACGGCCTGGCGCCCGAGGACCTCCTCTTCGACCCGCTCGCGCTGCCGCTCTCGACCGGCATGGAGGAGAGTCGCAACGACGGCATCGAGACGATCGAGGGCATCCGGCCCATCAAGGCGGAGCTGCCCGGCGTCTCCACCATCCTCGGGCTCTCCAACGTGTCCTTCGGCCTCAACCCGGCGGCCCGCCAGGTGCTCAACTCGGTGTTCCTGCACGAATGCGTGGAGGCCGGGCTCGACTCGGCGATCGTGCACGCCGTCCAAGATCCTGCCGCTCTCCCGCATCGACGAGCGGGCGAAGGAGGTGCTGCCTCGACCTCGTCTACGACCGGCGCACCGACGACTACGACCCGCTGCAGGAGCTCCTGGCCCTCTTCGAGGGCGTCAAGGTGAACGCCAACGCAGCCGAAGAGCACCTCGACTGGCCGGTGGAGCGCCGGCTGGGAAGCACATCATCGACGGGAACGAAGGGCTCGAAGACGACCTGAACGAGGCGCTCGAGCGGGCCTCGGCGCCCTTCCATCATCAACAACATCCTGCTCGAGGGCATGAAGGTCGTCGGCGACCTCTTCGCCACCGGCCAGATGCAGCTTCCCTTCGTGCTGCAGTCGGCCGAGACCATGAAGGCTGCGGTCGCTTTCTCGAGCCCTACATGGAAAAGGAAGGACAGTGCGACTGCCAAGGGCACCGATGGTCCTGGCCACGGTCAAGGGCGACGTGCACGACATCGGCAAGAACCTGGTCGACATCATCCTGACCAACAACGGCTACGAGGTGATCAATCTCGGGATCAAGCAGACCACGAGCCGATCGCTGAACGGCCGAGGAGCACAAGGCCGACGCCATCGGCATGAGCGGCCTGCTGGTCAAGTCGACGCTCATCATGAACGACAATCTGGAGGAGCTGAACCGACCCCTCGGCAAGTCCGAGAACCCCGTCATGCTCGGTGGTGCTGCGCGACGCGGACCTACGTCGAAGGGACCGACGTGATCTACGACGGCCGGGTTCTCGACGGCAACGACGCCTTCGAGGGCCTGCACTGCTGGACCGCCTCATGGAGAAAGCGCAGCGGCGTGGAGGACCCGAAATCGGCCCCGAGATGCTCCGGCCGCAACTACCTCCGTGCCGCAGCGAGCAAGTCGCCGAGATCGATCCGGCGACCCTGCCGGATCGATCGCTGGAGTGGGACCAGTACGAGCCTCCAACTTCTCCCCGTTCCTCGGCACGAGGGTCGCCAGCTATCCCGCTCGACGACATCGCCCAGTACCGGAACGAGACCGCCCTGTTCCGCAACCAGTGGGGCTTATGGCCCGAACGGCGAACAGACCCGGATTTCAAGGACCGGTACCGCCCGACGTTGCGCGGCGACTGGGCGAGGCGAAGGAGGCCGACCTCCTCGTTCCGTCGGTGGCCTACGGCCACTTCGCCGCCAACGCCGAGGGCAACGACCTCGTCGTCTACGGACACACGCGATACTCGGAGTCATTCGTTTCACCTTCCCGCGACAGCGCAAGAGCCGTAACTGTGCATCGCAGACTTCTTCGGCTCGACCGACCGGCGACGCCGACTTCGCCGCTTTTCATGATGTCACCGTCGGCGCCGGGGCATCGGAAGAGCAGCGCACCTGTTCGCCGAGAACCGCTATCGGGACGACGTGTTCCTCACGGACTAGCGTGGAGATGACCGAAGCACGGCCGAGTAGTGGCATAGCAGGATCCGCGAGGAATGGGGCTTCGCCGACGAGGACGCGCCTCGCTGACCGGCCTGTTCCGCGAGGCCTACCGGGGTGGCCGGCATCCGTTCGGCTACCCTGCCTGCCGAGCTCGAGGACAACGCCAAGGTCGTCGAGCTTCTCGAAGGCAACCGCATCGGGGTCAGCGTCAGCGGCCACCTGGACCGTGCGGGGCAGACGCGTGCACAGGGCAGCACAAGGGACGAGGAGGGCCTCCAACCGGTACCTGCTCAAGCTCGGGCCCGCCACGAGCGGCACCACCCACACCACGACCGTGTAACTGAGGATCACCCGGTCGGCCGTGCTCACCGGTCGCCTACGCAAGGTCCATACGATCAGGCCGATGACGAGCGTGGCGACGAAGGCCGTCTGCGCCTGCGCCATCACATGGTCGTAGCCGGGGTTCGGATCCTGGAGCGGGTACTTCGCCGCGGGACCGCCGGTGAAGGCCATCACGAACGTCGTGATCGGATCGTGCAGGCCGTCGCCGTACTTCGCCGAGGTCTTGAGAGTAACGCGCCCAATTCCCCTACCCACCACTGCCACGCCACCAGCAGGGCACCGAACCCGGCGAGGGCAAGGCACGGCAGCGTCCGGCCGTGACCCGCCAGAAGTCCTGGCCGCGGGCGACGAACACCGCCGACACGAGCAGGACGACGCCGATCAACGGGCCGGTGGCGAAGGCCCAGGCGCACAGTGCCCCGACCAGTCCGGCGAGCAGGTACTGGCGCCGGATGAACAGGATCAGGCAGACGACCGAGAGGAACGTGAGCAGCGAGATCGGGAACAGGGCGTAGTAGTAGATCGCGCCCCGGGAAGCACGCCGCGTAGGGCCAGGCAGCACAGCGGCGAGAAGGTCCACGCCGGCCCGATGAGGACCCAGAGCGCCTGCAGCGCCAGGTAGGCGAACAGGAGCGACAGCACCATGCCCGGCCACCGGCGGCGAGACCCCGACGTGGCTCAAGGAGCGACATGAGCCCCGGGTACAGCGGCGCCCAGCCCGCCGGTGCCGCACCAGCTGCCGGGCGGGTACTGGGGATCCGGTGCAGTGGATGAACGAGTAGCCGTCCGCGGCGATGTGCAGATACAGGCCCGAGTCGGAACGAGCCCAGTGGCCTGGCTGAACGAAAGTACCGCGCCCGACCGTCCAGGATCGCCGCCACGAACAGCAGAGCCACGGCGAACACGAACGCCCAGGGCCGGCGGCACGATCAGCGTGACCCATCGGCGCCGGGCTGCGTCGTCTCCGCGTGGCCGGCCCGGGTCGGGGCCGTCCGCAGCGATCGATCCCGGCGCATCGCCGCAGGCGACTCGCCGGCGGGCAGGGTGTCTCGTGCCGTGGTGTGGGCCATCAGGAACGCGGCTCAGAAGACCGTCTGGGACTCACAGGCTTCTGACCCGATGAGGCGGGAACGAGGGACGGAACGGTTGCACCGGGTGATCATCGCAGTCCGAGGGCCACCGGCGGGTCCAATCGGCCATGTGGGGTCGGCCTACGATCCGGGCGGTTGGAGGGTGGAACGCCTCGCCAGCGAGGCGCAGGCCGCTCAGCGGGCGCCGGCCGCGGCGGCGGCCCCCCGGGCGTGGTAGCTCGACCGCGTCAACGGCGACGACTCGACATGGGCGAACCCCATCTCCTCGCCGATGGCCGCAGCGATCGAATTCCTCGGGCGTCCACCACCGCGCCACGGGGAGGTGCGCGGCGGTCGGGCCGGAGGTACTGGCCGAGCGTGACGATGTCGACGCCCACGGCCCGGAGATCGGCCAGCGCCCCACCACCTCGTCCCACGTCCTCCCCCATGCCGAGGATCATGCCCGACTTGGTCACGAGCCCGGCCGTCCTTGGCCCGGGCCAACACCGCCAGGCTCCGTGCGTATCCGGCCGAAGGCCGCACGGCGCGCTGCAGGCGGGCCACGGTCTCGAGATTGTGGTTGAGCACGTCGGGACGTGCCTCGAAGATCGTCGTCCGAGCGAGTCCGCGTCGCCCTTGCAGTCGGGGATGAGCACCTCGACCGCCGTGGCGGGCGTCGCGCCGGATGGCCTCGATCGTCGCCGCGTACCCGCCCGCCCCACCGTCGGGGAGGTCGTCGCGCGCCACGCCGTGACCACCGCGTAGGCCAACCCGAGCCGCTCCACCGCGGCGGCGACCCGCTCGGGCTCGTCGGCGTCGGGGGGCTCGGGGTGTCGGGTGTCGACGAGGCAGAACCCGCACGCCCGGGTGCACCGCTCACCGTTGATCATGAACGTGGCCGTCCCGTCGGCCCAGCACTCGAAGATGTTGGGCAGCCCGCCTCCTCGCACACCGTCACGAGCCCGAGGTCGCGCACCGTCCGCCGAGCCGGAGGAACTCCTCGCCCATCCGCACCGGGACCCGCAGCCACGGCGGCTTCCGGGCGTGCCGAGGCCCGCCCCGGGGTCGACCCCCGCCTGGCGCAACCGGCCGGAGCCGCTGGCCCGGGCCCGCGTCGCCGAGGCGTCGGGTCGGCCGCCGGACGCCGGTCAGGCCACGTCCTGGCGCTCGTACGCGCCCGTCGCCGCACCGCCGCGGCGTGGCCCACGAGGACGTCGGCCACCTCGCGCATCGACGCGTCGACGCCTTCGGCCGCCACCGACGTCACCGCCTTGTCGGCGATCCCGCACGGCACGATCCGGTCGAACCATGGCGATGTCGGGGTCGACGTTGAGCGCCAGCCGTGCACTGCGACCGTCCCGCGCGTGACCCGCACCCCGATGGCACAGATCTTCCGCGGCGTCGGACCCTCGGCGTCGACCCACACCCCGGGGTAGCCGGCCATCGCCGCTCGCCCGGAGGCCGAGGTCGGCCAGCGTGTCGATCACCACCTGCTCGATCGCGTGCACGTGCGACGGCACCGACGCGTGGCGCGGTGGGCACGTTCACCACGGGTACGCGACGAGCTGGCCGGGCCCGTGGTACGTGACGTCCCCACCCCGGTCGCTGCGTCACGAGCTCGGCGCCCACCTGCGGCCGGGTCGACGAGCACGTGGCCTCGATCGGCGTGCGCCCCCAGCGTGAACACGTGCGGGATGCTCGAGCAGCAGCAGGTGGTCGTCGCGGCCCCGGTCGTGCAGCGCCCGCTGCAGCGCGTGCGCCTCGCCGTAGGGGACCCGACCGAGCCAGCGAACCCGGAACATCTCGGACCCGCCTGGCCGGCTCAGAGCTCGGCGGCCCAGTCGTGGGTGCCGAGGATCTCGGTCACCCGCGCCACGAACGCCGCCGCATACGCACCGTCCACGGCCCGGTGGTCCCACGCCAGGCACAACAGCCCGAGGGAGTGGATGGCGATGGCCTCGGACCCGTCGGGCTGGCACCACCACGGTGGCGTCGACGCTTCACCCCGTCGGTGGACAGGATCGCCACCTGCGGCTGGTTGATGATCGGCGCGGTGAGGAACGTGCCGAAGGGCCCGGCGTTGGTGATCGAGAACGTCCCGCCCGAGATGTCGTCGGCGCTGAGCTTCTTGGTCCGGGCCCGGTCGGCGAGCTCCCGGATCCGACGCGCCATGCCCCGCAACGTGAGCTCCTCGGCCTGCTTCACCACCGGCACGATCAGACCCGTTGTGGTCGAGGTCGACGGCGAACCCCAGGTTGAACTGATGGTGCACGATGAGTGAGTCGTCTCCCACCGACGCGTTGAGGATGCGGCCACTCGTGCAAGCGCCTCGACCGTGGCCCGCGCCACGAAGGGGAGGTACGTGAGCCCGAACCCCTCCTCGGCCTTGAACTGCTCGCCCCGTGCGAACGCCGGACCCGCTCGACCTGCTCGTAGTCGGCCTCGAGCACCACCAGGCGTGTGGGCGCGTCGCCTTCGACCGCACCATGTGCTCGGCCGTCCGGCGACGGATGTTGGTGAACGGGATGATCTCGTCGCCGGCGCGGCGGACCGACGCCATGGAGCCGTGGGTGCCGGTGGCGGCGGACGACCGGTGCGGGCAGCCGCCGGCGCTGATGGCGCCGACGGGAGCGGTCGCGCCGTCGGGCACGCGACGCACCGCCGGCGCGACGACTGTCGATGAAGCTCGAGCACGTCCGACCGCGTGACCCGACCGCCGAGGCCCGTCCCGGTGATCTCCGCCGGGTCGATCCCGTTGTCGTCGAGCAACCTGCGCACCACCGGCGACAGGATCGGTCTCCCCACGCCCGTCGCCGTCGGCTCGCCGCGCGGCCGTGCGCGGTGCGGGCGCCGGGCGGGCGGGTGCAGGTACGGGCGCGGGTGCGGCGGTGGGGTGGCGGCGCAGGTGCGGGTGCGCGGCGGTGGTGCTGGAGGTGGCGGCGCCGGTGCGGCTGGCGGTCGCGGAGCCGGCGCTCAGCGGGAGCCGGGGCAGAGGCAGCCGGCGCCGGCGCCGTCGCTCACGACGGCCAGCACCGTGCCGACATCGACGGTCTCGCCCTCTTGGACCCGGATCTCGGCCAGTGTCCCCGCCGCGGGGGACGGCACCTCGGAGTCGACCTTGTCGGTCGAGACCTCGAAGAGCGGCTCGTCCCGGGCAACGGCCTCCCCGACCGCCTTGAGCCATTTCGTGATCGTTCCCTCGGTGACGGTCTCGCCGAGCTGGGGCATCGTGACATCAGCCAACGTGCAGTCCCCTTCCGGTGAGCGCCAACACTGTCTCACCGAACGCCTCGGACAGCGTGGGATGCGGCTGGATGAACTGCCCGATCTCCTCGGGCGTGGCCTCCCAGTTCACCGCCATGTACCCCTGGCCCAACTGCTCGGTCACCCACGGGCCGACCATGTGGACACCGAGGATCCGACCGGCCCGACCGTCGGGCAGCCGCTCGGCCACGACCTTCACCAACCCTCGGTCTCCCCCACGATCCGGGCCCGGCTGTTCCCCCCGTAGGGGTCCTTCTTCACCACGACATCGATCCCCGCCTCCTTGGCCTGCGCCTCGGTGAGACCCGCGAAGGCGACCTCGGGATGGCAGTAGATCGCCCACGGCACCTTGGAGTACTCGACCGGGAAGCACGGCTCTCCGAGCATGGCCTTGATGGCGAGGATCCCTTCGGCGAACCCGACATGCGCGAGCTGCGGCGTGTTCACCACGTCACCGACGGCCCAGACGCCCTCTCGCCCGGTCCGTTGGTACTCGTCGACGACGACGTACCCCCGCTCGTCGAGGCTGACCCCGGTCCCCTCCGCCAGCAACCCCTCGGTGAGCGGTCGCCGACCGACCGACAACACCACAGCGTCGACGTGACCGACTCTCCCTCGCCGAAGCTGACCGTGGTCCCGTTCCGTTGGACTGTGCCCGTTGACCGTCACACCGGTGTGGACGTTGATCCCCCGCTTTCGAAACGACCGCGCCACCACACGACGACGTCGCTGTCACAGCCCGTCAGCAACGAGGCGGCAACGCCTCGAGCACGGTCACCTGGCTGCCGAGGTCCGAGAACATCGACGCGAACTCACACCCGATGGCACCGCCGCCGATCACCGCCAGGGACGCCGGCAGCGAATCGAGCGCCAGGACCTCGTCGGAGGTCAGCACCAACCGACCGTCGACCTCGAACCCGGGGATGGTCCGAGGCACCGACCCTGTCGCAAGGACGACGTTCCGCCCCGATCCGACTGACCCGTCGCGCCGGATCCTCCGCCGACCGACGGATCGATCCGCACCCGGCGACCGGGAAGCAGCGTCCCGATCCCGTCGAGGGTCGACGATCCCCCGACCCTTCATGAGCCCGGCCAGTCCCTTGAAGAGCTGGTCGACCACCTTCTGCTTCCGTCCTTGGCTCACCCCGAAGTCCACCACGGGTTGTCCGGCCTGGACCCCGAACTCCTTGGCCCCCGCCACGGTCCGCACCACACTGGCGGTCTCGAGGAACTCCTTGGCCGGGACACAACCTCGGTGCAGGCAGGTCCCCCCCACCTTGTCCCGCTCGACCACGGCGATCTTCAGCCCGGCGGCGGCGCCGTACAGCGCGGTGGCGTACCCACCGGGGCCACCGCCGATCACGACGACGTCGAACTCGTCTTCGGTGGCCATCGCCCGTCCTCTTCCTCTGCCCTCATGAGGTTCGTCCGGCGCGGTCGGCTCCCCCGAAACTGCCCGATCGCACCGGCCGGAGCCCTCTCCGCGCCGGTGCTACCCGCTCAGCCTACCGTTCGCACCGGTGCACCACGGCCGGCCCGGGGGCCCGCTACCCGCTGGAACCCGCGCCCGAGTCGGCCGCCATGGTGGCCAATTCGTCCACCAGGTCGTTCCAGGGGTCGCCCGAGTGACCCTTGACCCAGGTGAACGTAATCGGCTCGGTTGCGTCCAGGACCACGGTGAGCAGGGGTTCCCACAGGTCGCGGTTGGCCACCGGTTTCCCCTGGGAGTTCCGCCAGCCCCGGCGGAACCAGCCCTCCCACCACCGTCGGTGAAGCACTTGACGACGTAGGTCGAGTCGCTCACCACCTCTACCCCGTCGGGCGCGTCAGGCGTGAGGGACTGCAATGCTTCGAGCGCCGCGGTGATCTCCATGCGCTGATTGGTCGTGTGCCCCTCGGCGCCGCTGGCGTAGGCGCCGTCGGGCACGGCCCAGGCCCATCCGCCCGGGCCGGGATTGCCGCGGCATGCACCGTCCGTGTACACGACGATCGGACCGCTCGCAGATGACATGGACAAGTGCGCACCTCGCTACCGGTGGTCATGGTGGTCCCCCACCTGCCCGTAGCATGGAGCAGTGCTCTTCGACGGGATGTCGCATCAGCTTCCCGACATCGACCCCGAGAGACCGCGGAGTGGATCGACTCCTTCGACGCCATCGTCGACGCCGAGGGACGGCCCCGGGCCCGCTTCCTCCTCATGAAGCTCCTCGAGCGGGCCCGGACCAAGCAGGTCGACTTCCCGGCCACGGTCTCCACCCCCTACGTGAACACCATCCCCCCCGACCAAGAGCCCTGGTTCCCCGGCGACGAATACGTCGAGCGCCGCATCCGCGCCTACATCCGCTGGAACGCGGCCGCCATGGTGAGCCGCGCCAACCACCGCTCCGAGGGCATCGGCGGCCATCTCGCCACCTACGCCTGCTCGGCCTCGCTCTACGAGGTCGGCTTCAACCACTTCTTCCGGGGCAAGTCCGACGGCGGCTTCGGCGACCTCGTCTACTTCCAGGGCCACGCCTCGCCCGGCATCTACGCCCGCGCCTTCGTCGAGGGCCGGCTCACCGAGGACCAGCTCGACCACTTCCGCCAGGAGGTCTCGGGCCGGGGCCTGCCCAGCTACCCCCACCCCCGCCTCCTCCCCGACTTCTGGGAGTACCCCACCGTCTCGATGGGACTGGGCGCCGCTCTGCGCCATCTACCAGGCCCACGTGGCCCGCTACCTCCTCCAGCGCGAGATCGTCGACACCTCGGCCAACCGCATCTGGGCCTTCCTCGGCGACGGCGAGCTCGACGAGGTCGAGTCCATCGGCGCCCTCGGTGTGGCCGGGCGCGAGCACCTCGACAACCTGATCTTCGTCGTCAACTGCAACCTCCAGCGCCTCGACGGCCCCGTCCGCGGCAACGGCAAGATCATCCAGGAAGCCGAAGCCATGTTCCGCGGCGCGGGCTGGAACGTGATCAAGGTCATCTGGGGATCGAAGTGGGACGAGCTCCTCGCCCGCGACATCGACGGCGTCCTCCTCGACAAGATGAACACCACGCCCGACGGCGAGTTCCAGAAGTACGCCACCGAGTCCGGCGCCTACATCCGGGAGCACTTCTTCGGCCCCGACCCCCGCCTGCGGCGCCTCGTCGAGCACCTCTCCGACGACGACCTCCAGGCGCTGCCCCGCGGCGGTCACGACTACCGCAAGCTCTACGCCGCCTACAAGCTCGCCACCGAGCAGGTCGGGCAGCCCACCGTCATCCTGGCCAAGACGGTGAAGGGATGGACCCTCGGCCCCGAGATCGAGGCCCGCAACGCCACCCACCAGATCAAGAAGATGACCAAGGCCCAGCTCCTGGCCCTGCGCGACCGCCTCTATCTCCAAGAGGAGATCCCCGACGACGCCCTCGACGCCGAGCAACCCCCCTACTACCGACCCCCCGAGGGCTCGCCCGCCACGAGTACCTCACGGGCCGCCGCAAGGTCCTGGCCGGCCCCCTCCCGCCCGCGTCGTCCGGCCCGTCACGCCCCACGCGTGCCCGACGCCGACGGTCTTCTCCGACATGTTCGCGCGGGCTCGGGCACCCAGTCGGCCTCGACGACGATGGCCTTCGCCCGCCTGCTGCGCAACCTGGTCCGCGACCCCGCCCTCGGCCCGCTACGTCGCCCCCATCGTCCCCGACGAGGCCCGCACCTTCGGCCTCGAGCCGCTCATCGCCGAGTCCAAGATCTACGCCCCCGAGGGCCAGCGCTACACCCCGGTCGACTCCGACCTCATCCTCCGCTACGCCGAGGACCGCAAGGGCCAGATCCTCCAGGAGGGCATCACCGAGGCCGGCGCCATGGCCGTCGTTCATCGCGCTCGCCACCGCCTATGCCACCTGGGGCCGGCCCATGCTCCCCGATCTACCTCTTCTATTCGATGTTCGGCTTCCAACGCGTCGGCGACCTGGCCTGGCTCCTCGGCGACATCCGCGGCCGCGGCATCCTGGCCGGCTGCACCGCGGGCCGCACCACCCTCCAGGGCGAGGGCCTCCAGCACGACGACGGCCACTCCCCCCTCCTGGCGTCGGTGAACCCCGCCGCCCACATCTACGACCCCGCCTTCGCCTACGAGATCGGCCGTCATCATGGAAGACGCCATCACCAAGATCATGGGGCCCGACCCCGAGGACCGCTTCTGGTACCTCACCCTCTACAACGAGAACTACCCCATGCCGCCCTCCCCGAGGGCGACGACGGCGACGCCGTGCGGGCCGGGCATCCTCCGGGCATGTACCGCTTCGCCGAGCCGGCCGAGCCGCGAGGTCGCCGGGCGACGGCTCCGACGGCGCGCCCGCTGCTCTTCTCGGGCCCGATGTGGCAGGCGGCCATGGAGGCCCGCGCATGCTGGCCGCGGACTGGGGCGTCTCGGCCGACGCCTGGTCGGTGACCTCCTACACCGAGCTCCGCGAGGACGCCCTCGACGGTCGGAGCGCTGGAACCGCCTCCATCCCGACGCGGAGCCGCGCCGGTCCCCTACGTCTCCGAGTCACTCGGAGCCGGGCCCGGCCCCGTCGTGGCGGTCACCGACTACCTCCGGGGCGTCCCCGACCAGGTGGCCCGCTGGGTCCCCCGGCCCTTCACCTCGCTCGGCACCGACGGCTTCGGTCGTTCCGACACCCGCGCCGCGCTCCGCCGCTTCTTCGAGGTCGACGCCGCCCATCTCGTGGTCGCCGTGCTGCAGCAGCTCGCGCTCGGCCGGACAGCGTCCCGCCCGCCGTCGTGGCCGACGCCATCGCCGACCTCGGCATCGACGCCGGTCGCGCCGCCCCGTTCACGGTGTGAGCAGGGCCACGAAGGTGGCCATCGCGCTCCTCCGCCCCGTCGGGGACGCGCGAGGGTCAGCGTGCGACGGTCCGGCCCGAGCTCGATGGCGACCGTGAAGAAGCCGCAGCACTGCTTCTCCCGCTGACCGAGTGACGCCGCGGCGACCAGCGCGGCCTCGGAGTCGCGCGAGCTCGAGGCGGACCGACGTGGCGTCGGCCTCCACGCCGACGACCGACGACGCGACCAGGTCACGCCACTGGTCGATCCGCTCGCGCCAGGGTCCCGGCGTCGAGGCTGCACGCGATCGGCGCCGGTTCGCCCGAGGGCGTCATCGCAGGTGCCCCGCCACCAGTGCGTCCCGGGTGATCTCCATCTGGCCGAAATGCTGGAACAGCTCCTCGAGGATGTGCAAGAGGACCGCGCCCTTGGCCTCGGTGTACGGCACCGCCTCGTCGGGGTCGCGCCGGACGCTCACCGGCACGGCCGAGGCGTCGAGGCCGACGATGTCCTCGCGGAGGCGGCGGCGGGCGTGCTCGGTGCGCCGCAGCAGCCCCGCCACGTCGCCGCTGGCAGTGAATTCGGCCGCCCGGTCACGCTGCACCGGGCGCTCGGCGACCGTGGCGCCACCCCAGTACTCCATGACGCCGAGGCAGTGGGTCAGGATGACGTAGGCGGAGTTGCCCCCGCGGAACGGGGGGCGCCGGTTGACGAGGTCGTCGCCGAGCTCCCGGGCGATGGCCGCCATCCCGGAGAGCGCCACATCGACGAACCAGAGATAGTCCTCCGCCGAGACCGCGACCGGCCCGGACCCCGCGCCGTTAGTGGGCGACCCAGGCATCGGGGTCGGTCACGAGCTTCTGCACGTGCGAGGGCAGCTTGCCCGAGGTCACGTCGGCCAGCGTGACCTTCTCGAGCACAGAGCGCAGGCTGGCCCGCACGGCCACCCAGACCTGCTGGAGGTTCTCGGCCGCACCGTCGTAGTTGGTGGCTTCGGGCCGGAACCCACGCACCTCGGCCAGCGGGCCGTCGAGGGCACGGATGACGTCGGCGATCGTGATGGCGTCGGACTCGCGGGCGAGCCGGTAGCCGCCCTCGGCCCCGCGCTGGCTGGCGACGATGCCGGCGCGCCGCAGGTCGGCCAGGATCGCACCGAGGAAGCGGGGCGGCAGCCCCTGTTCCCCGGCCAGGGACTCGGCGGTCTGCGGGGTACCGGAAGCGGCCAGCGTGAGCAGGGCGCGGATCCCGTAGTCGACCTTGGCCGGGATGTGCATGGCGAGAGTCTGCCCGCGCCCGGCCGCCGGGGCACGTCCGTACGCCCCCTCTTCGTGGCAAAATCACTGCCGTGGCACGGATTGCGCTCCACCTCAGCGGCGACGCCGACGCCGACGCGGTGCTCAGTCGCGACCCGCTGGCCCTTCTCATCGGGATGGTGCTGGACCAGCAGGTGACCCTCGAGAAGGCGTTCTCCTCCCCCGCCGAGCTGGCGCGGCGGCTGGGCGGATCGCTCGACGCGGCGTCCATCGCCGCCATGGACCCCGGCGAGCTCGCCGACATCTTCCGGGAGCGGCCGGCGCTGCATCGCTACCCCGGGTCGATGGCGGCGCGCGTCCAGGAGGTCTGCCGCACCGTCGTCGAGGACTACGGCGGCAAGGCGGACGCCATCTGGAAGGGTGTCGCCAGCGGGGAGGACCTGGTGGCGCGCATCCGCGGCCCTGCCCGGGTTCGGGGAGCAGAAGTCCAAGATCTTCACGGCGCTGCTCGGCAAGCAGCTCGGCGTGCGCCCCGAGGGGTGGCAGGAGGCCAGCGCCCCCTTCGGCGGTGACGGGACCCACCTCTCGGTGGCCGACATCACCGATGCGGCGAGCCTCGAGAAGGTGAGGGCCACCAAGAAGGCCATGAAGGCCGGGCACCGGGGCGTGACCACGGGGGACCTCTCGGGTCGCCGCCTCTATCTCTGCACGCCGGACCGCACGGACCTGGCCGCGTTCCTGACCGGCCTGCATCGCGGGCGGCGTCGACGTGGTCCAGCTGCGCGACAAGGAGCTCGACGCCCGACAGCTGATCGCCCGGGCCCGCGTGGCGAGCGCGGTGTGCCACGAGCACGGCGTGCCCTTCGTGGTCAACGACCGGCCCGACCTCGCGCTCGAGGTGGGCGCCGACGGGGTGCACGTGGGGCAGGACGACGTGCCGGTCTCGCTGGCCCGGCGCATCCTGGGACCCGAGGCGATCGTGGGCCTCTCGACACACGGCGAGGCGGACCTGGCCGCGGCGGCGGGCGAAGACGTGAGCTACATCTCAGCCGGCCCGGTCGAGGCGACGCCGACCAAGCCGGGGACGGGAGGGAACGGGGACGGCCTACGTCAGTCGGGCCAGCGCACGATCCAGCGTTCCCGTCTTCGTGACGGGCGGTGTGACGCCGGAGAGAATCCCAGCTCTGGCTGCCGCGGGTGTGCGTCACTTCGTCGTGGTGCGCTACCTGACCCAAGCGCCCGACGCGCGGCGCGCGGCACGGGAGCTGCGTGATGCGATCGATCGAGCGTTGAATAGCGACCCGCCGGCCGCGTGAGCCGCGCGGGCGCCGGCCCCGCGCCAGATGGTGCGGACGCGGCCGGAGCCGGATCGCGGCCTTCGTCCTTCCGCCGTCCCGGTGGGTCCGCCGTCGCCAAGTCCCCCTCGCCCAGCCTGGTCGTCCCGCCACCCGCAAGGTGCACGACCACGCTGAAGGGCGTCGTACCCTCCCCGGTCATGTCCTAGTTCTCGGACGTGCGGCCCCCGGCTTGAGCGCTCGCCGGGGGCTTCCCGGCCGAGGGCGATCGCATCGCCTGACCGGGATACCGACCGCGTCCGGCTCGACCGGGTGCATGGCCCGGTAGCGCACGAAGGCGACTACGGGCGACACGCCGCCGCGACGACCGCGGCGGCGGACTCCGACGATCAGCCAGGATCGCCCTGGGCGTCGCCTTCGTCGCTCTCAGTCCGCGGATCCGCAGGTTCCCGAGTCGGCGCACCTCGCCACGCCGTTCACTGCCTCTGAAACGCTCGTGCGCGCTCAGGCACCCCCACAGGCAGCGCAACCGTGGGACGCCCGCCTTGAGCCCGCCGTTCGGACGGCGTCGGGCGGCGTCAACGAGGTCCTCAGTGGCGCCGCTCCAGCCAGCCCACGAGGATGGAGATCACCCTCGGGTCGGCGCGGAGCCAGTGGCCGGCGCCGTGGACCAGGTGCAGCTCCGCCGGACCGGTGGCGGCATCGGCCAGCGCGCGGGCGTCGGCCACGGGCACGTCGGGATCGTCGGAGCCGTGGACCATCAGCAGCGGCCGGCCCAGGAGGAGCGCGGCGTCCTCGGCGGGGTGCAGCAGCGAGAGCTCCTTGGCCCAGGCCTCGGTCGAGGCGGGGAACCCGGGTGTGCTGATGAGGCCGTTGCGGCGGCAGCGGGCCAGCAGCTCCTCGGGGTCCCGGGTCAGCGGACCGAGATCCGAGGGCGTCCCGAGGCAGGCCACGCCCGCCACCCGCTCGTCGCCGGCCGCCAGATGCAGCGCCAGCACCCCGCCGAACCCGAAGCCGACGGCGACGCGGGGCGCATCGGCGGGGATCTCGTTCTCGGCCAGGAAGGTCAGGTCGTCCAGCCAGCCGAGGGCGGAGAAGTCACCGGTCGACTCGCCGGTGCCGCGCAGGGCGGCCGTGACGACGCGCCAGCCCGACTCACGGGTCAGGCGGTCGGCCAGCGCCGGGTAGGTGAGCGCCACGTCGGCCGCCACGCCCTTGGGACGCGGCAGGTCGTGGCACAGCACGACATGGCCGCGGACGGGCGCGCCCGGGCCCGTGGAACTCGCATACGACGAGAGCTCGCCCGCCGGTCCGGGCCGGAGCCGGAAGGGCCCCGGCACCTCAGATCCCGATGCGCTGGGCCAGCAGCTCGCGGTGGTACGAGGGATCGCCCAGGAGGAGCTCGGAGGACTTGGCCCGCTTGAAGTACAGGTGCGCGGGGTGCTCCCAGGTGAAGCCGATGCCGCCGTGGATCTGGATGTTCTCGGCCGCGGCGTGGAAGTAGGCCTCCGAGCAGTAGGACTTGGCCAGGCTGGCCACCACCGGGAGCTCGTCGGAGTCCTCCGCCGCGGCCCAGGCCGCGTAGTAGGCGGCGGACTTGGCCGACTCGACCTCGAGGAGCATGTCGGCGCACTTGTGCTTGATGGCCTGGAAGCTGCCGATCGGCCGGCCGAACTGGATGCGCGTCTTGGCGTACTCGACCGACGTGTCGAGCACGTGCTGCGCGCCACCCACCTGCTCGGCGGCCAGCGCCACCGCGGCGAGGTCGAGCGTCTTGGACAGGCCGGGCTCGGCGCCGCCGTCGGCGCCGATGAGCGTGGCCGGCGTCGACGAGAACTCCAGCCGCGCCTGCTTGCGGGTCTGGTCCATGGTCGGCAGCGGGGTGCGCGTCAGCCCGGGCGCGTCACCGGGCACCGCGAAGAGCGAGACGCCCGCGGCGGTCCGGGCCGCCACGACGATGAGGTTGGCCACGTGGCCGTCGATCACGAACATCTTGTGGCCGTCCAGCTCCCAGCCGTCGCCCTTCTTCGTGGCCGCCAGCTCGATGCCGCTGAAGTCCCACTTGCCGTTGTCCTCGGTGATGGCGAGGGTGGCGATCGTCTCGCCCGAGGCGATGCCCGGGAGGTAGCTCTTCTTGGCCTCGTCGTCGCCCGACGTGAGCAGCGCGTTGGCCGCCAGCGCCACCGAGGAGAAGAACGGCGCGCACAGCAGTGCGGCACCCATCTCCTCGAGCACGACCAACAGCTCGACGTAGGTGAAGCCCGAGCCGCCGAACTCCTCGGGGATGGTGAGCGACTGCAGGCCCAGCTGGTCGGCCATCTGGCTCCACACCGCCGGGTCGTAGCCCTCGGTGGTGTCCATGAGGCGGCGCACCTCGCTCTCGGGCGACTTCTCGGCCAGGAACCGGCGCACCGCGGTGCGCAGCTCCTCCTGCTCGTCACTGAAGGCGAAATTCATGCCAGGCTCCTCTGCCTTTCTCCCCCCGGCAGCCACGCCGGCGGTCCGTCGCTTGGGTTATGCGGTGTCTACCAGACACGGAGGCCCGGGGACCAGAAGCCCCGGCTCCGTGCCGAACGGCGCCCGGTCTGTGCCACGCTGGGGACATGGGACAGCTGGAGAAGATCTGGAGCGACGCCGCCGCCGAGGTCCACCAGATCGTGGTGGGCCCGATGGACAACAACGTCTATATCCTCCGTTGCCGCCGGACCGGCGACGCCATGCTGGTCGACGCCGCCAACGAGCACGAGGCCCTGCTCGAGATCTGCCGCGACCTCGGCGTGCGCCAGGTGGTCGAGACGCACGGGCACTGGGACCACATCCAGGCCGTGCCCGCGGTGCGCGACGCCGGCATCTCGGTGGCCGTGACCAGCGCCGACGCGGGCATGCTGCCCAGCTACGACGAGATCCTCGAGGACGACGAGCAGCTCTCGGTGGGCGACCTGCGCATCAAGACCCTGGCCACCCCGGGCCACACCCCGGGCTCCATCTGCTTCACCGTCGAGGGCACGAACCTGCTGTTCACCGGCGACACCCTCTTCCCCGGCGGCCCGGGCAACACGTCCTTCGAGGGCGGCGACTTCGACACCATCATCGAGTCGATCGACCGCCGGATCTTCGCCGCCTTCAAGCCCGACACCCTGGTGCTGCCCGGGCACGGCGACGCCACCACGGTGGGCGACGAGGCCCCTCACCTGCCGGAATGGGTGGATCGGGGCTGGTGAGGGCCGCCGCAGCAGGGCCCGGCGGGACGGAGCGGCGGGCCGTACCGGAAAACCTGACCAAAAAGGTAAGCTTTTAACCATGGCACCGACCCCGCCGCTGCTCGAGGTGCGGGACCTCCACGTGTCCGCCGAGGACGGCGCCATCCTGCGCGGCGTCGACCTGACCGTGGGCGCCGGCGAGATCCACGCCCTCATGGGCCCCAACGGCGCCGGGAAGTCGACGCTGGCCGGCGCCCTGATGGGGCACCCGGCCTACACGGTCACCGCCGGGGCGATCCTGCTCAACGGCGAGGACGTCACCGGCTGGGCGACCGACGTGCGGGCCAAGGCCGGGCTCTTCCTGGCCTTCCAGTACCCCGAGTCGATCGAGGGCGTGTCGGTGACCCAGTTCCTGCGCCAGGCCATGGCGGCGCGCACGGGCGAGGAGGTGTCGGTCCTCGAGGTGCGGGTGCTGATGACCGAGTGGATGGAGCGCCTCGGCATGGACACGTCGTTCGCCAGCCGCCACCTGAACCAGGGTTTCTCCGGCGGCGAGAAGAAGCGCAACGAGATCCTGCAGATGGCGCTCCTCCAGCCGCTCGTCGCGGTGCTCGACGAGACCGACTCCGGGCTCGACATCGACGCCCTGCGCGTCGTCGGGCGCGGCGTGCGGGCCGTGCGCGAGGAGCGCCCCGCGCTCGGCGTGCTCGCCATCACGCACTACCAGCGCCTGCTCGACGAGCTCGTCGCCCGACGTCGTCCACCTCCTCGTCGACGGGCGCATCGTCGCCAGCGGCGGGCCCGAGCTGGCCCGCCAGGTCGAGGCCGAGGGCTACGAGGCGTGGCGATGACGCCCGCCTCCCCCACCGGCGGGTCGGCGGCGCCGCTGAACGTCGAGGCCCTGCGCAAGGACTTCCCCCTGCTGGCGCGCACGGTCAACGGCAGGCCGATCGTGTACCTCGACGCCGCCGCCTCCGCGCTCCAGACCGCGGTCGGTGATCGACGCCATGACGCACTACTACGAGACGACGCACGCCAACGTCCACCGCGGCGTCTACGCCACGGCCGAGGAGGCCACCGCGCTCTACGAGCGGGCCCGGCTGGCGGCGGGACGCTTCATCGGTGCGCCGGACCCGGCGCACGAGGTGGTGTTCACCAAGAACACGACCGAGTCGCTCAACCTGGTGGCGCACAGCTGGGGCCGGGCCAACCTGCGGGCGGGCGACGCCGTCCTGCTCGACCGAGATGGAGCACCACGCCAACATCGTGCCGTGGATGATCCTCTCGGAGGAGCTCGGCGGCCTCGACATCCGCTACATCCCGATCGACGACGACGGCCGTCTCGTGCTCGACGACCTCGACACGCTGGTCGACGGCGTCAAGCTCGTCGGCATCACGGCCATGTCCAACGTGCTCGGCACCATCCCGCCCTGGCCCAGGTGGCCGAGGTGGCGCACCGCGCCGGTGCGATCGTGGTCGCCGACGGCGCGCAGCTCGTCCCGCACGCGCCGGTCGACGTCGGTGCGCTCGGCGTCGACTTCCTGGCCTACTCGGCGCACAAGACGATGGGGCCGACCGGCCTCGGGGTCCTGTGGGGCCGCGCCGAGCTGCTCGATGCCATGGCGCCGTTCCTGGGCGGCGGCGGGATGATCCTCGACGTGAAGCTCGACTCCTTCCGGGCGGCGCCGCCGCCGGCGCGCTTCGAGGCGGGGACGCCGCCCATCGCCGAGGCCGTGGGGCTGACGGCGGCCCTCGCGTACCTGAGCGACATCGGGATGGACCGCATCCGCGCCCACGAACGGGCCCTGACCGACCACGCCCTGGGCCGCCTCGACGAGAAGCTGGGATCCGACGTGCGGGTGTTCGGGCCGCCGGCCGGCGAGGACCGGGGCGGCGTGCTCTCGCTGGCCTACCGCGACGTGCACGCCCACGATCTGGCCCAGGTGCTCGACCAGTTCGGCGTGTGCGTGCGGCCGGGACACCACTGCGCCAAGCCGCTCATGCGCCGGCTCGGCGTCCAGGCGACCGCCCGGCCTCGTTGTCCCTGTTCAGCGACGAACACGACATCGAGGTGCTGATCGAGGGATTGCTGGAAGCCGGTAGGTTGTTCGGCTGATGGCCGACCTCGAAGAGCTGTACCGCGAGATCATCCTCGACCACTACCGCTCGCCCAGGAACCGCGGCGAGCTGGACTCGCCGCCGGCCCACCGCGTCGAGGGCTTCAACCCCCTGTGCGGCGACGAGGTCGTCGTGTCCATGGTCGTCGAGGACGGCAAGCTGGCCGACCTCAAGATCGCCGGCTCCGGCTGCTCCATCAGCCAGTCCTCGGCCTCCCTCATGTCGGCCGCGGTGAAGGGCAAGCCCGTCGGCGAGGTGCGCCGGCTCATCTCGACCTTCAAGGGGATGATGTCGATCCACGAGGCCACCCTCGAGCACGACGGCAACGGGGCCGAGGTGGTGCAGGACGAGCCCGAAGAGATCGACCTGGACAACCTCGGGGAGCTGGCGGCGCTGCAGGGCGTCGTGAAGTTCCCCGTCCGCATCAAGTGCGCGACCCCCTGAGCTGGAACGCCCTGGCCCAGGGCCTCGACGAGGTGGCGGCCGAGGCTTCCTAGCCCCTCACACGCCGAGCGACGCGGCACGCAGTTGGGCGGCGAGCGCTGCGTCGCCGCTGATCTCCACCCTCGCCGCCCCCTGGCGACCGGAGCCGAACATCGTGAGCTCGCCCGGGTCGCCGGCCAGCGTGAGGCGTGGCCCGGTGCCACGCTCCTTGTCGGCCCGTCCCGGCGAGGTGATCACGATGGTGGCCGGGACCTTCTTCGCCATCCCGCCGGGCCCGACGCGGGCCCAGAGGGCATCGGCCAGGTCCGAGGAGATCGCGCGAGGCTCCCAGCCGTCTCGGGCGCGACGCACGTCCTCCACGTGGATGAAGAACTCGACGGTGTTCATCGGCCCATCGAAGGGACGGAGAGGAGCAACGGCGGCCCGCGCCGCACGGTCTCGACGAGCTTCTCCCACGGCGTGCGATCCCGCACCGTGCGTCGCACCTTGTCGGTGTAACCGGCCAACGGGGGCCAGACGAGTCCGGGCCCGCTGTCGGGGCGCCGTTCGCGGACGACGAGGTGCGCAGCCAGATCGGCGGTGAGCCAGCCCTCGCACAACGTGGCCGCGCCGGCCAGAGCCGACGAAGAGGTCGCAGAGAGTGTGGCGTTCCTGTTGAGCGAGGCTGGGGTCTGTCATGGACGCATTCTAAGAAGGCGGCGTTCCCGACCCCGCCCGGGACACCGGCGGCGCGAAGCCGAGATCCGGCTCTGCAGATGATCACGGTCATACCGAACTGCGTATAATCCGGTCGACTCCCGCCGGTCGGCGTTTTTCGAGCAGTTCGGCGTCGGCGCCGAATGGGTCCGAAGCTAGAGTTCCGAGCCCTGCAGAGGGCATCGACCCGCGGACTCGGCGAAGGAGGACACGTGGCAGACATAGTCTCGTCCTGGGTGGGGGACCCACCGGTTTGGCGACGGCGATGCTCTTGGGGCGGCAGGGCCTGAACGTCGTTGTGCTCGACCGCGACGCTGCACCGCCCGACGATCCCGGAGAAGCGTGGGAGACCTGGCAGCGTCGCAGCGTCGGGCAGTTCCGGCTCGTGCACTACGTGCAGCCGGGGGCCGGGCGCTGATGGAGCAGCACCTCCCGGCGGTCTTCGCCGAAATGGAGGCCGTCGGTGCCATCCGGTTCAACCCGGCCGAGGCACAGGCACGCCGCCTTCCCGACGGTGCGGGTCAAGACCTGGACCTGAGCCGGTTCGAGACGATGACGACCTGCCGGCGCCCGCTGATTGAGTACGCCTACGCATCCGCCGCCCGGAAGACACCGGGCGTGGAGGTTCGCCACGACACTCCTGCCGCCGGACTGGTGACGGGCAACGAGGTGATCGCGGGCGTGCCGCATGTCACCGGCGTCCGCACCGAGTCGGGCGACACCATCGACGCCAAGGTCGTCGTCGACGCGGCCGGCCGCCGCTCGCCGCTCTCCGGAATGATCGAGGCCGTCGGCGGGAATCAGCCGCCGGCGCAAGCCTTCGAGGCGGGCTTCGTCTACAACACGCAGTACTACCGGGGGAAGTCCCTCCCGGAGCCGCGGGACGACCTCCTGTGCGCCATCGGATCGATCTCGGTCCTGACCATTCCGGGCGACGATGGTTGGTGGTCGGTGACGTTGTATCACTCCCCCAAGGACAAGCTGATGAGGAACGTGCGCGACCCGAAGATCTTCGAACGGGTCGTTCGGGCGTTGCCCAACCATGCCCATTGGGTTGACGGCGTACCGCAGGGCGACAGCTTCTCCATGGCCAGCACGGCCAACACGACGCGCCAGTTCGTCGTGGACGGCGTCCCGTGCGCGACCGGCGTCGTCCCAGTCGGCGATGCATGGGGGTTCACCAACCCTTCGATCGGCCGGGGCATCACTCTCGGCTTGATGCACGCAGTCGACATCGCCCCGGCCATCGCCGAGCACACCGAGGACACGCGCCGGCTCGCCGTCGAGTGGGAGCGGCGGACGGCCGAGAGGGCCGCCAGATGGCACGCCGCGACGGTGGACTTCGACCGGATCCGCGCTCCGGAGGTCGACGCCCATTTGCAAGGTCTCCCGGATCCCTTCGATCCCTCGGACCCGTCGGTCGCCGGGCCGCGGGCGTTCGCCTCGGCGTCGCACTACGACCCGCAGGTCCTGCAATGGTTCTTCGAGGTGGTCGGCTGCATCAGCCTGCCTGACGAAGTGATAGCCCGCGACGGGGTGTTCGAGCGGGTGCTCGACGTGGCGCTCTCGACCCCGCCTTACACGTCACCCGGACCGACCCGGGCCGAACTGGAGGAGCTCCTTGTCTGACCTCTCGCAGACTCGTGCCGTGTTCGTGCACGGCAACCCCGAGACAGCCGCTATCTGGGGACCGCTGTTCGCCGCCTTGCAACACCCGGACGCGGTCACCGTCTCTCCGCCCGGCTTCGGGTCCCCCGTTGCGGACAGCTTCGGTGCCACGGCGGACGAGTATGTCGCGTGGCTGGTGTCCGAGCTCGAGAAGCAGGATGGACCGGTCGACCTGGTCGGCCACGACTGGGGCGGCGGGCACGTCATGCGCATCGCGATGGAACGGCCGGACCTCATCCGATCGTGGGCGATGGACATCGCGGGCTGCTTCGCCCCCGACTACGTGTGGCACGATCTGGCCCAGGTGTGGCAGACGCCGGGAGCGGGCGAGGATGCGGTCGCCGCCATCTGAGCGCTTCCGGTCGCGGACCGCGCCTCGATCTTCGAATCGCTCGGGATGACGCCCGACATCGCCGCCGCTGTGGCGGACGCGTCCGACGAAGCCATGGGCCGTTGCATTCTCGCCCTGTACCGGTCCGCCGCCCAACCGGCGATGGCTCGCCTCGGCGAGCGACTCGGCGCCGCCGCGGCACGGCCCGGTCTCGTGATCGTTCCCACCGAGGACGGGTACACCGGCGGCGAGGCGCGTGCCCGCTGGTCCGCCGAACAGGCCAAGGCGGAAGTGGCCGTGCTGCAGGGACTCGGTCACTGGTGGATGATCGAGGACCCCGCCGCCGGCGCGGCCGCGCTGCGGAAGTTCTGGGCTGGCTGACAGCTCCTGATGGACGGCGCTCTCTGTCGCCCGTCGCGGCGGGGCAACCCCATACGGAGTTGAGATTCAATGGTGCCAGTGGCGAACCGGTCCGAACTCCGAGCGGCTCTCGAGAGCACGAGTGGCACCGTGACCGCGTTCTTGGAGCAGCTCGTCGGTGAACGAATCGATGCTGAGACGCACCACCACGACACCATCGGAGCCCCGCTTTCGAACGATCTGGGGGTTGCGGAAGGAGAGCCATTGCTCCACCGGGCCGCCACGCTCCGCGGCCGATTGACGGGATCCCCCTATGTCTATGCGGAGAGCCTCATCGTCACGAGTCGCCTGCCGACGCGGTTCCGTCTCCGGCTCGAGTCCGGCATCGATCCGATCGGTCGGATACTCGAAGACACCGGTATCGCAGTGACCCGGGAGAACATGGTCGGGCCCCGTCGCGTTCGCCGGCCTTCGATCAAATGGAGCGATGGACGTCAGCGACGCTGTGCTTTCCCGGACCTACCGCATCGACTCCGAACAGACCCCTGTGATGGTCATCAGTGAATGGTTCCTGAAGACGCTGGACCCGTTTCTTCCGTCGACATAGGGAGTCTCGAAGCCCGCGGCACTCTCGGACCGGCGCGCGCCGCTAGGCCGGGCTGCAGGTCGTCGGGTCGAAGGACGGGGGGGCCGTGGCCGGAGCGGTGTTGGTCTGCGCCGGCGGCGCAGTGGTCGGGCTGCCGGGGGTCGCCGGGGGCGACGTCGTCGTCGTGACGGGCGGGGGTGGGTTGGGGTTGCCCGCTGCGTCGGGCGGCGGGTTGGTGGGCGTCACGAGGCTCGCACCGAAGACGTTGACGAGCATCTCTTGCGCCGCCGGTTGATCCACGGTCAGCACGTCCCCCAGGCTGCCGAACCCGTTGGCCGAGACCGTGGGCAGGGTCATGCCCCCGAGGGCGGTCGGATCGAACGAGTGGTAGGTCAGCGCCAGCCCGATGAGCTCGTTGAACCCGAAACCGTCGTCGATCTGGATCCCCTGGTTGACCGAGCCCAGGAAGGCGTTGACGGTGAGGGGGTTCACCTTCGACTTGGCGGCGCTCATCATCGCCTTGATGAACACGTCCTGACGCTGGATGCGCCCGAAGTCGCTCGTCCCGTCGTAGTGCCAGTAGCCGTTGGCGTAGTACTCGTAGTGGCGGGCCCGGGCGACTGCCAGGGCCTGGAAGCCACCCACCAGCTGGCAGCCCGGGGTCGTGATGTTGAGGCCCGAGTAGGCGTCCTTGGCGGGATACGGGAAGTCGAGGTAGATGCCCCCCAGGGTGTTGACCGCGTTCTGGAAGCCGGCGAAGTCGACCTGGACGACGTGGTTGATCGGGACGCCGAGGTTGGCCGTGATCGTCTTCACCAGCTGGTTGGCGCCCGTGTTGTAGGCGGAGTTGATCCGGTTGTAGGTGCCGTACTGCGACGTGTCGGGCGGGAGCATGGAGACGACCGTGTCGCGCGGGATGGAGACGATCTGAATCTGCTTGGTCGCCGGCGTGACCCGCCACAGCTGCAGGACGTCACTGCGTTGCCCGGTGACCACCGAGGAGGACCCGAAGGCCTGCACCCCCTGGCCCGTGATGCCGACACGGCTGTCGGAGCCGATCACCAAAATGGTGAACGGCCCGCCGTTCTGCACCGCCTCCTCGGCGCTGATGTGCACCTTGTTGATCTGGTCGTAGCGGTACCACAGGTAGGCGTAGCCGCCCCCGGCGACCGCCGCCAGGAGCACGATCACCCCGAGGAGGGCCACCACCACCTTCTTGCCGGTGCTCCACTTCGGCTTGCCGCTGCGCCGCACCCGCGACTTCGACTTCGCGCTCGAGGCATCGATGCGGGCGCCGAGCGAGCGCAACCCCGATTCGTTGGCCACCGACTGGGGGTCCGGACGAGCCGCGCATCTGGCGGCCGAGCGCGGAGAGACCCTCTTGATTCGCGGACCGGCTGCGAGGCCTTCCGGAGGAGCGACCCGACCCGTCGCCCGGGGGACGACCGTTCGCCATGGCGGTTTACGGTACCAAGGGCCGTCGTGAATTTGGGGGCAGGTCCTGCGCCGGACGGGCGGCGCGTGCGGGGCCCGTGCTCAGCGGGCGTCCAGGTAACCGGCGTACCCCGTCCGCTCCAGCTGCAGGGCCAGGTCTGCATCGCCCGTCGCAACGATGCGGCCCCCGACCAGGACATGCACCAGGTCGGCCTCGAGCTGGACCAGGAATTGGTTGAAGTGCGTGATGGCGATGAGGCCCACACCCCACTCCTCCGTCGCGTGCTGGAGGTGCCGCGCCACCTCGCCCAGCGCGTCGACGTCGAGCCCCGTGTCGACCTCGTCGAGGATGCAGATGGCGGGGCGGAGGACGCCGAGCTGCACCATCTCGGTGCGCTTCCGCTCGCCCCCCGAGAGGTCGACGTTGAGCGGGCGGCGCAGGAGCTTCGGGTCGAGGCCGACGGCCTTCGCCTCCTCGACCATGCGCTCGGTCAGCACGGTGTCGCTGGCGACCCCGTGCGCCGCCGCGTCGAGCAGGGAGTGCAGGCCCACGCCGGGCACCTCCACCGGGTGCTGCAACGCGAGGAACAGGCCGGCCCGCGCCCGCTCCCAGGCCGGCAATGTCGCCAGCTCCCGCCCGTCCATCGTGATGGAGCCCCGGGTCACCTCGGTGCCCGGGCGACCCATGAGTGCGTGGGCCAACGTGCTCTTGCCCGAGCCGTTGGGCCCCATGATCGCGTGCACCTCGCCGCTGCGGACGGTCAGGTCGATGCCGTGCAGCACCTCGCGGCCACCGGCCGACGCGTGCAGGCCCCGCACCTCGAACACGTGGTCCGCTCCGGCGCTCACGGCAGCACCACCGAGACGGTGTCGTCGTCGACCTCGACCTCGTAGACGGCGACGGGCTGCGTGGCGGGCAGGGAGCACGGCTCGCCCGTGCGCAGGTCGAAGGTGCTGCCGTGACGCGGGCACTCGATCTGGCACTCGTCGGCCCACACCTCGCCCTCCGCCAGCGAGTAGTCCTCGTGGCTGCACTCGTCGTCGATGGCGAAGAAGGAGTCGCCGACCCGCACCAGCGCGATGCGGCGGCCGGCGACGTCGAAGCGCCTCGCCTCTCCCGGGGGCAGCTCGTCGGTCTTGCAGAGCACCACGGTCTCAGACACCGGCCACCACCCGTCCCGCCAGCGCGGCATCGAGGCGTCGGTGGACCTCACGTTCGAGTAGTGGGGTCACCTCGGGAACGGGGCCACGGTCGATGATGGCGTCGAAGAAGCCCCGCACGATGAGTCCCTCGGCCACCTCGGGCGCCACGCCGCGCGACTCGATGTAGTAGCGCTGGTCCTCGTCGATCGGACCGACCGTCGAGGCGTGCGAGCACTTGACGTCGTTCTCGAGGATGTCGAGGTTGGGCACCGAGTCGGCGTGCGCACCCTCGTCCAGCACGAGGTTGTGGTTGGTCTGTCGGGCGTCGCTGCGCACGGCGCCGCGGTGGACGCGGATCAGGCCGCTGTAGACCGAGCGCGACCGGTCCGCCACCGCACCCTGGCACAGCAGCTCGCTCGTCGTCCGCGGGGCCGGCGTGGTCCTGGAGGGTCCGGATGTCGTGCACCTGGGCGTCGTCGCCGAGATAGGCGGACAGGATCTCGCTGTGGGCGTCGCGGCCGTCCACCGAGACGTCGGCCCGGACCCGGTCGTAGGCCGCGCCGAGGCCGACCGTGAAGGTGCGCAGCGACGAGCCCGCCGCGCCACGGGCGGCCAGGCGGGCGATCGACCACGCCGCCGGGCCCAGGATCTGCAGCGACACGTAGGAGAGCGACGCGCCCTCGGCCGCCGAGAGCTCGGTCACCGGCACGATCAGCGAGCGGCCCTGCCCTTCGGCTCCGGCGAACACCTCGACGACCGACACCGTCGCCCCTTCGCCGGCCCGCACGGCCAGGCGCGGGAAGGCGGCCGCGCCCGCGTCGCACCAGTGGACGACGAGCAGCGGCCCCGCCACCGCTGCGCCGTCGCGGCACGTCGACGAAGACGGGATCGGGCGTGAACGCGTCGTTCAGGCGCACCAGCGCGTCGCCGCCGTCCTGCACCGACCCCAGCATGAGACGGGACCCGGGCACGTCGTCGGCCCGCCCGAAGGCGAACGCGGCGCGCCGGGGGTCCCGGCCACGGCGAAGGTGCCGGCGCGCCCGTTGTGCACCAGGACGCTCCCGGCCACGGTCCCCAGCGCCGCCTCGACGGCCGCACGGAGCTCCTCGGCGGCGGCCGGCACCCCGGGCGGCCCCGACGCCGGGGCGAACTCGTCGAGGGCGAGGTGGTCGATGGGCGAGTAGCGCCAGACCTCCTCGCTCTCCGTGGGCAGAGAAGTCGCAGCGAAGGCCTCGTGGCCGGCGGCCCGCCGCTGGCGGAGCCAGCCCGGTCCCGCCAGGCCCGCGGACGCCTCGGCGCTGAACGTGTGCAGGGGTCGAACCTCTTTCGGGGGGTGCGGATCGCGTGCGAATGCAGCCCATGCACTCTAGTGGCCCCACCTGGGCCCCCGGCCCGGCGGTTAGCCTGCCGACATGGGAGAGATCGCACAGTTCGAGTCGCCGGTGCTGAGCATCGAGCAGGACGAGTTCGTGGCCACCGTGTGGCTGGACCGACCCGAGGCGCGCAACGCCATGGGCGTGGACCTCTGGCAGGACCTGCCCCGCGCCATGGAGGCCGTCGGCGCCGACCCCGGCGTGCGCGTCGTGGTCGTCGCGGCCAAGGGACCGCACTTCTCGGTGGGCCTCGACCTGAAGTCGATGGGAAGCGTCCTGGCCGGCGGCGGCGAGGCCGGGACGGACGGCGGCGGCGGGAGCGGGTCGGCTGCGTCCATGGCCGCCCGGGCCCGGGGCGCCCGCAGGGAGGTGCTCCGGCTGCAGGACGCCATCACCGCCGTGGCGCGCTGCCCCAAGCCCGTCGTCGCCGCCGTCCATGGCTACTGCATCGGTGGCGGCGTGGACCTCATCGCCGCCTGCGACATCCGCCTCGGGTCCGCCGACGCGATCTTCTCCGTGCGCGAGGCCAAGATGGCGATCGTCGCCGACCTCGGCAGCCTGCAGCGACTGCCGTCGATCATCGGGGCCGGGCACGTGGCCGAGCTGGCCTTCACCGGGAAGGACATCAGCGCGGAGCGGGCCAAGGAGATCGGCTTGCTGAACGACGTGGCGGCCGACGCCGACGGCGTCCTGAAGGCGGCCCGCACCCTGGCGGCGGAGATCGCGGCGAACTCCCCCATCGCGGTGCAGGGCACCAAGGCCGTCCTGGCGGCCAACGAAGGGCGGACCGTCGCCGAGGGGCTCGACTACGTCGCCACCTGGAACGCCGGCATGCTGGCCTCCGACGACCTCACCGAGGCGGTGACCGCCTTCATGGAGAAGCGCACGCCGAAGTTCACCGGGCGCTAAGCGGGAACTCCTAGCGCTTCCGGCGCCACCAGCGGTTCGCGGAGCGCTCGCGCCGGGCATCCTCGGCTCGCACCTCTTCGAGCACGTCCGGAGCGACCTCGTTGACGATGTCCTCGGCCGAGCCGAGCAGCTCGGCCACCTCGGGGCCCCCGGTCCCGGGCTCCTCCTCGAGGGCGGGCTCCACCAGGCTGCCGTGCACCCAGCCCACGTCGGCCATGCGGCGGTGGTAGGACGGGCAGTTCTCGGGGCAGCGCCAGGGTGCCTCGGGTGCGAGGTCGAGGACGCAGAAGCGGGCCGCCTCGCCGGACGCGTAGGTCCGGCTCTGGAAGTGCGTGCATTCCTCGCGCATCGGCACGGTTCTATGGTGCCACGCTGCAGACCCGGTTGCGCCCGGTCAGCCGACCGAGCCCTCCATCTGCAGCTCGATGAGGCGGCTCCACTCCACCGCGTACTCCATCGGCAGCGTCCGGGTCACCGGCTCGATGAAGCCGTTCACGATCATGCCCATGGCCTGGCTCTCCGAGAGGCCCCGGCTCATCAGGTAGAAGAGCTGGTCGTCGCCGACCTTCGAGACCGTGGCCTCGTGGCCGATGCGGGCGTCGCGCTCGCCGACCTCCATGTAGGGCTTCGTCTCGGACGTCGAGTCGTCGTCGAGCAGGAGCGCGTCGCAGCGCACGAACGACTTGGCCCCGGTGGCCCCCGGGTCGACGTGCACCTTGCCGCGGTACGTCGTGATGCCGCCGTCCTTCGAGATCGACTTGGACACGATGGTCGACGAGGTCTCGGGGGCGATGTGGAACATCTTGGCGCCGGCGTCCTGGTGCTGGCCGGCACCGGCGTAGGCGACCGAGAGAACCTCGCCACTGGCCTTGGGCCCCATGAGGTACACCGAGGGGTACTTCATGGTGAGGCGCGAGCCGATGTTGCCGTCGATCCACTCGACGTGCGCCTCGGCCTCGGCCCGGGCCCGCTTCGTCACCAGGTTGTAGACGTTGGTCGACCAGTTCTGGATCGTGGTGTAGGTGATGCGCGAGCCGCCCAGGGCGACCAGCTCGACCACGGCCGAGTGCAGCGAGTCGGTGGAGTACACCGGAGCCGAGCAGCCCTCGATGTAGTGCACCTGCGAGCCCTCGTCGGCGATGATCAGCGTCCGCTCGAATTGGCCCATGTTCTCCGCGTTGATCCGGAAGTAGGCCTGCAGGGGCATCTCCACCTTCACGCCGGGCGGCACGTAGATGAACGACCCGCCCGACCAGACGGCCGAGTTCAGGGCGGCGAACTTGTTGTCGTTCGGCGGGATGATCTTGCCGAACCACTTGCGCACGAGGTCGGGGTACTCGCGCACCGCCGTGTCCATGTCGCAGAAGAAGACGCCCTGGGCCTCGAGGTCCTCGCGGTTGCGGTGGAAGACGACCTCGGACTCGTACTGCGCGGTCACCCCGGAGAGGTACTTTCGCTCCGCCTCGGGGATCCCGAGCTTCTCGTACGTGTTCTTGATGGCGTCGGGGAGGTCCTCCCACTTGTCCACCTGCCCGCCGGTCGGCTTGATGTAATAGAAGATGTCGTCGAAGTCCAGCTTGGGCATGCGCTGGGCGAACCAGGGTGCCATGGGCTTGCGCTCGAAGTGCTTGAGCGACCGCAGCCGGAAGTCGCGCATCCAGTCGGGCTCGCCCTTCATCTCGGACATCTCGCGCACGATCGACTCGTTCAGGCCCTTCTTGGGCTTGAAGACGTAGTCCTCGGCGTCGCTCCAACCGAGCTGGTAGCGACCCAGATCGAGATCCGTTGTGGCCATGTGGCTCCTAGGTCGGGGAGGGGATATTTCCCCTATGGAGATAGTAACAACTACCCGGGCCTGCCGAAACGCCTACTCGTGTCCACCACCGTGTGGCCAGCCGTGGCAGGCTCTGCGTTCATGGCCAGCCCGCCCCTCGCCCCCCGACGCCCCCACGTCGTCTCGGCCCACGGCCACGACCGGGAAGACCCCTGGTACTGGCTGCGCGAGCGCGAGGACCCCGGGGTCCTGGCCTACCTCGAGGCCGAGAACGCGTTCACGGACGCGGAGATGGCGCCGCTCGACACGCTCCGCGACGGCCTCTTCGAGGAGATGAAGGCCCGCATCAAGGAGACCGACATGTCGGTGCCGGCCCGGCGGGGGCCGTGGTGGTACTACACGCGCACCGAGGAGGGGAAGAGCTACGCCATCCACTGCCGCCGCCCCGCCCGCGGCCGCGAGGAGCTGCCCCCGGCGGGCGAGCCGGGGGGCGAGGAGCAGATCCTGCTGGACGAGAACTCGCTGGCGGAGGGGTCGGAGTACTTCGCCGTCGGCAGCGCCGCCGTGAGCCACGACCACCGCTGGCTGGCCTACGGGACCGACCGTGCCGGCAACGAGAAGTACGACCTGCGCTTCAGGCCGCTCGACGCGGAGACCCCCGTCAGCGCCGCCGCCGAGTCGGTGCCCGACACCAGCTACGGGCTGGCCTGGTCGGCCGAGGGCGACCACGTGTTCTACGTCCGCATGGACGAGGCGCAGAGGCCCCACCAGCTCTGGCGCCACCGGCTGGGCGCCGACCCCGCCGGCGACGACCTCGTGTTCGAGGAGACGGACCGCCGCTTCTCGCTCGTCACGGGGTCGACCCGCGACACCGCCTTCGTGCTCATCGGCCTGCACAGCACGAACACCACCGAGTGGCTCGCCATCCCGTCGGCCGACCCCCTGGCCGAGCCGGTGGTGGTGATGCCGCGCCGCGAGGGAGTGGAGTACGCGGTGGACCACCTGGCTCCCACGGGCGGCGGCCCCGGGTGGTTCGTGGCCCTCACCAACGACGGCGCCCGCGACTTCCGCGTCGTCGCCGCCCCCGACGCCGTCCTGGCGGCGGCCGACCCCCAGGCCTGGCGCGAGCTGGTACCGCACCGGCCGGGTGTGCGCATCGAGGACGTCGACGCGTTCACGTCCGCCCTCGTGCTGAGCGAGCGCGCCGAGGCCGAGACGCGGGTGCGCGTGCTGCCGCTGGACGGCGAGCGCGGAGCCCCTCGGTGGCGACCTGCTCGCCGCGGGCTGGATCGTCGCCTCCATCGACAGCCCGTCCGCGACCTGGCTCGGCCCCAATCCCGAGCCGGACGCGCCGGCGCTCCGGATCGGCCGCACGTCACTCGTCACGCCGTCGAGCGTCCTGCAGGTGGAGCTCGTCGACCGCCGGGAGACATTGCTCAAGCAGGAGCCCGTCCTCGGTGACTTCGACGCCGCGCGCTACACCACCTCCCGCCAGTGGGCGGTCGCCCCCGACGGGACGCGGGTCCCGATTTCGGTCGTGCACCGCCGGGACCTCGCCCTCCCCGCACCCACCGTGCTCTACGGGTACGGCGCCTACGAGATCTCCATCGACCCGTCGTTCTCGCACCACCGCCTCTCGCTGCTCGACCGGGGCGTCGTCTACGCCATCGCGCACGTGCGCGGCGGCGGCGAGATGGGCCGCGCCTGGTACGAGGACGGTCGGATGGAGCACAAGGCCAACACGTTCTCCGACTTCGTCGCCGCGCGCGCGCCATCTGGTGGAGGCCGGGATCGCCCGGCCGGGAGCGCTGGCCGGCCGCGGAGCCTCGGCCGGGGGCCTGCTCATCGGCGCCGTGGCCAACCGGGCCCCCGAGCTCTTCCGCGCCCTGGTGGCGAACGTCCCCTTCGTGGACTGCGTCACCACGATGCTCGACGACGAGCTCCCCCTGACGGTCGGCGAATGGGAGGAATGGGGAAACCCGCTGGCCGACGAGTCGGCCTACTGGCGCATGCTCGAGTACTCGCCCTACGACAACGTGAGCGGGGAGAACCCCGACGGGTCGGTGCGCACCTACCCCGACCTGTTCGTGACCGGCGGCCTGAACGACCCCCGTGTGGCCTACTGGGAGCCGGCGAAGTGGGTCGCCAAGCTGCGGGCCCTCTCGCCGACGACCCGGGTGCTCCTGCGCACCGAGTTGGGCGCCGGCCACGGCGGCCCGTCGGGACGCTACGACGCCTGGAAGGAGGAGGCGCTCGTCCTGGCGTTCCTCCTCGACGCGCTCGGTCTGGCCGGGTCCGGCCCCGCCGCCAGGGAGAGCTAGGTGGCCGACGACGCGGCGAAGCGCAGCGTGAAGGGCGCCTGGTAGCCGCTCGGCAGCGTCACCGCGGTCCCGTCGACAGTGGCCGAGAAGGCCGCCGGCGCGCCGGCGATCACCGTCACCGGGCCGGTGGCGGCGATGGTGTGGGACTGGCCCGAGAACAACGTGCCGGTGAAGAGGACCGAGCCCGTCGCGGTGTCCGTCGCATCGATCCAGCACTCCGCGCCGGTGGCGGAGAGGGACAGCGCGTAGGTGGCCGAGGCCACGTTGTACGTGGCCTCGTGTGCGGTGGCGGCCGTGGGCGCCGAGACGGTGAGCGGCGCGGTCGACGTGGTCGTCGGCGGTGCGGCTCGTGTGGTGCGGGTGCGTCGTCGCGGTGGTCGACGGCTTGGGATGGTGGCCCGGGGAATTCGAGTGGATCCCCGTGACGACGAGGACGACGATCAGCACGGTCACGGCGCCGATCGCCGCCAGCGGCCCGCCGATGCGCCGGGGCCGGTGGTTGATGGAGTGCATGACCCGGTCCTCGGAGCCGGTCATGAACGACGCGGCCGCTGCCGCCTCGGCCCCGGCGTCGTCGAAGGTCACCGGCTCGGCGGGGTTCGGCACCGGGGGCGGGGGGGCGGGCGGGACCACCACCGTGCCGGGCTCGGTCAGGCGCACCGTCGACGAACCCGAGACGCGGAAGGCGCTGGCCGGGAAGGGCGCGTCGCCGTTGCCGTCCTCCCGGCGGCCGGCCGGCGTGTGGGCCCGGATCTCCTCGAGCGTGTGCAGCTGGCGGTGGTAGCCCTCCACGGAGTGCACGTCGTCGTGGGAGCGGCGGCGGAAGACCACGAACGCGACGACACCGGCGATGACCACGACACCGATGACCACACCTATCAGCACCGCCCCATATTCAACAGGATCTGCGGGGCGCGGCAGTGCCGCGCCTCCCCGGGGCGCTCGTCCGGCGCCGGGCGCCGGGGCCGTCAGCCGGCCAGGCGGGGCCGGATGTCGTCGGGGATGTCGCCGCGCCGCGGGTTGGCCTGGTCCCGCTGCGAGAGGATGGGGTCGCTGATCCCCCAGTCCGCGCCCACCAGGGGGTCGTCCCAGGCCAGGCCGAGCTCGTCCGAGGCGTCGTAGTAGTTGTCGACCAGGTAGGTCAGCAGGATGTCGGTGTGGGCGGCGAACCCGTGCGCCACCCCGGGCGGGATGTAGATCCCCTGGTCGACGTCCCCGTCGAGCTCGATCACCTCGGTCGCACCGTCGGTCGCCGACCCCAGGCGCAGGTCGTGGAGCACCACGCGGGCCCGGCCCCGCAGGGCGTACCAGTAGTCGGCCTGGTGCAGGTGGAAGTGCAGGCCGACCAGCGCGCCGGCCTGCTTCTCGGAGCGGTTGCCCTGCACCATCTCGCGGCCGCCGGGGAACCAGCTGCGCCGGTAGGTCTCGACGAAGCGTCCTCGCTCGTCGCCGTGCACGTCGGGGCGGACGAGCACGACGTCGTCGATCACGGAAGAGGGGATCAGCTCTGGCATCGGCGGGGAACGGTAGCGGCTGGGCCGGTCAGGGAGCGAAACGGCCGAACCCCGACCGGTAGAACAGCAGCGGGCCGCCCTCCCCGATGGCGGTGGCCAGCACGTGGCCGGTCACCAGCTCGTGGTCGCCACCGTCGAAGATGTCGCCCAGCCGGCACTCGACCACGGCCAGCGAGCCGGCGATCACCGGCGACCCCGGTGAGCCCGGGCGACCACTCGACCCCCTCGAACTTGTCGCCCCCCGAGACGGCGAAGGACCGGCACAGCGCCTCCTGGTGCTCCTCGAGGATGTTCACGCAGAACGCTCCCGCCTTGGCGATGCGGGGCCAGCTGGTGGAGCTGCGGGCGGGGGCCAGGATGACCATCGGGGGGTCGAGGGACAGCGCGGCGAACGACTGGCAGGTGAAGCCGACGGGCTCGCCGTCCTCGAGCGCGGTGACGATCGTGATGCCGGTCGCGAAGTGGCCGAGTACCTCGCGGAACCGGGCCTGGTCGAGGCCCGACACGTGCGCGTTACGCCTTGCCGAGGTCGATCGACTGCGACTCGTGGGCCGAGGAGACGTCCTCGACGCGCTTGGCTTCGGGCAGGCGGCGCGCCTGGTTCAGGATGCGGTCGAGCTCGCGGTCGGTGTGCGACGGGTCGTGGTGCGACAGCAGCAGCCGCTTGACGCCCGACTCGGCCGCCACGTGCACCGCGTAGGCGGCGGTCGAGTGCCCCCAGTCCGCCTTCACCGAGAACTCGTCGTCGGTGTACTGGCCGTCGTGGATGAGCAGGTCCACCCCCTGGCACAGCTCGAGCACGGCGTCGGGCACGGCCCGGCGGTCGAGCGGCGCCTGGTGGTCCGACATGTAGGCCACGGAGCGCCCCTCGGCCTCGATCCGGAAGCCCAGGGTCACCCCGCTGTGGGGGATGGGCCGCGCCATCACCTTGGCGGAGCCGATGGAGAAGTCCTCCGCGCCGACGTCGACGGTGATGAGCTCGCCCCGGAACTGCTCCATGTGGATCGGGAACACGGGCGGCTGCACGGCGGCGTGGAGCGCGTCCTTGAGGCTGCCCTTGGGCTGGGCCGGCCCGTACACGGTCAGGCGCGCACCGGGGTCGTGCAGCGGGCTGAAGAACGGGATCCCCAGAATGTGGTCGAAGTGCAGGTGGGTCAGGAGCGCGGTGGCGCGCATCGGGGTGCCCGAGCGCGCGCACCTCCCGCTGGAGGACGTCGCCCAGCGCCCGCAGGCCGGTGCCCAGGTCGACGATCAGCGGCTCGTCCCCCTCGATGTCGATGACGAGGCACGAGGTGTTCCCGCCGTAGCGCCGATAGCGATCCCCCGAGCACGGGCAGGACCCGCGCACGCCGTAGAACGTGACGTTCACCGACGCGACGTTACTCCGCAGGGAGGGGGTACGTTCTGCCACCATGGAACAGCGGACCATCGCGGCGAACGGGCTGGACGTCGCCTACTTCACCGAGGGCCCCGAGGACGGGCCGCTCGCCCTGTGCCTGCACGGGTTCCCCGACACCGCCCACACCTGGCGCCACCTGCTCCCCGAGCTGGCGGCGGCGGGCTTCCGGGCCGTGGCGCCCTTCCCGCGCGGCTACGCCCCGACCCAGGTCCCCGCGGACGGGCGCTACCAGATCGGGGCCCTGGTGCGCGACGCCGAACGCGCTGCACGAGGTGCTCGGGGCCGGCGACGACGCGGTCATCGTCGGGCACGACTGGGGGGCACTGGCCACCTACGGCGCCGTCGCGCACCAACCGGACCGTTGGCGGCGGGCGGTCACCGCCGCGGTCCCGCCGACGGGTGCCATCGGCCTGTCGCTGCTCACCTACGCGCAGCTGCAGCGGAGCTGGTACATGTTCTTCTTCCTCTCGCCCCTGGCCGAGGTCGCCGTGCCGCTCGACGACTACGCGTTCGTCGACCACCTCTGGCGCGACTGGTCGCCCGGCTACGACGGGGCGTGGGACGTCGCGCGCGTCAAGGAGTCCATCGGCGACCCGGAGCGCACTCGGGGCCGCCATCGGCTCCTACCGCGCCCTCTACGACGCCTCGCTGCAGGTGCCCGAGCTGGCCGACGAGCAGGCCGCCTCGCTGCTCGCCGACACCGAAGCCGACGCTCTACCTCCACGGCCGCGACGACGGCTGCATGCTGCTGTCGTCGATCGGCTCACCGCTCGACTTCATGGCCGAGGGCTCCGAGATGGAGATCGTCGACGGTGCCGGACACTTCCTGCACCTGGAGCGGCCCGACGTCGTGAACGGGCGCATCGTCGGCTTCCTGACCGCCTAGCGCAGCCGGAGGACGGGAGCGGCCCCGCCGGACCAGCGTGCGAACCCCTCGGCCACCAGCGCCGCCGCGATGCGCTCGGACCGCGCCCGGTCCCGTGGCCACCCGCAGGCGTCCGCCAGGGCCGACCCCGGCACGCCGCCGCGCCGCAGCGCGTCGAGCAGGCGCCCTCTCCCCTGGCGGTCCGAACCGGCGAAGGCGCCCTGGGGCGCGCCGCGGGGCTCGACCGCCACGGGTCGGCCGCGCCGTCCCGCGCACGGCGCCACGCGCACTGCCGTCGCAGCGGGCAGCGCGCGCAGTCGGGCCGCGGTCCCGTGCACACCGTGGCCCCGAGGTCGAACATGGTCTGGTTGAACTCCCACGACAGGCCGGCGGGGACGAGCCGGTCGCCGAGCCGCGTCGCCGCCGCCGGCGCGAGGGGCGCGCCCCGGACGCAGCGGGCCAGGACCCGCACCGCGTTGGTGTCGACCGCGGCCACGTCCTCCCCGAAGGCGAACGAGCGCACGGCGCGCGCCGTGTAGGGGCCGACGCCGGCCAGGGCGCGCAGGTCGGCGTCATCGCTGGGCAGGGCGCCGGCATGGTCGGCGACGACGGTGCGCGCCGCCCGGTGCAGGTTGAGCGCCCGGCGGTTGTACCCGAGACCCGACCACAGCCGCACCACCTCCGCCGGGCGGGCCGCGGCGCAGGCCGCCGGGCTGGCGAACGCGGTGACGAAGCGCTCGTAGTGCGGCACCACGCGGTCCACCTGCGTCTGCTGGAGCATCACCTCGGAGACGAGGATCCGCCAGGGGTCCCGCGTGCGGCGCCAGGGCAGGTCCCGGCGGTGCTCGGCCCCCCACTCCAGCAGGCGGCGCCGGAAGCGCCGCGACCCGCGCCGCCGGGAGCGACCCGGCGTCAGTCCCAGACGTCGTCGCCGTAGGGTCGCCGGCGCGCCGGCGCGTGCGGCGGCCTTCCAGACCATCAGCTTGCGGCGGAAGTAGCAGACCTCCTCGCCGCGCTGGTTGAAGGCCTTGGTCTCGACCGTCACGATCCCCCGGTCGTCCTTGGACTTCGACGGCGTGGCGTCGAGCACCCGCGTCTCGGCGTAGATGGTGTCGCCGTGGAACGTGGGCGAGCGGTGCAGGAGCGACTCGACCTCGAGGTTGGCGATGCACGAGCCGCTGACGTCGGGCACGCTCATGCCGAGGGCGAGGGAGTAGACCAGGTTGCCCACCACGACGTTCTTCCCCTGCACCGTCTCGTTCTCGGCGAACCAGGCGTTGGTGTGCAGCGGGTGGTGGTTCATCGTGATCATGCAGAACAGGTGGTCGTCGTACTCGGTGACCGTCTTGCCCGGCCAGTGCCGGTAGATGTCGCCGGGGACGAAGTCCTCGAGGTAGCGGCCGAACGGCCGGTCGTAGACCGTCACTCCCCCGCCTGTTGGGGCCGGGGGCGGGTGGTGAACCCGAGCGACGCGCCGGGGAGCGCCTCGCCGTCGATCGTCAACCGCCAGGCGAAGCGGGTGCCCGGCTCGAGCGGAATGGGCCCGAGGTTGACGGCGAGGGCCACGTCGATGGGCGAGCCCTCGGGGATCCCCTGGGGCTGGCTCACCGTGAACTCGCCCCGCACCTCGACCGGCTGGGTCCCCTCCGCCGTCTCCATCATGCACGGGCCGGCCGTCGGCGTCCTCGAGGAAGAGCTCCCAGTGGTGCGCCGTCTCCGCCTCGTGCCAGTCCACGTCGATCTTCAGCGCAACGGCCGAGGGCACCGGGTCGGGGCCCGTCATGCTCCATCCGCCCCCCAGGATGTAGAGCTTGCCGTCGGACACCTGGGCCGCGTCGCAGAGCAACATCGTCACTTTCACGGGAAGGGAGGTTATCGGGCCGCCAAGGTGGGCCGATAAGGGGGCATGGAGCGGATCGTGGCGTGGGCGGAGGAGCGGAGCGCGCCCGTCGCCGCCACCGTGGCCGTCCTCGTCGGCGTCATGGCCTACAGCCTGCTCGGCCGCCACCTCGTGCACACCTCCGGCGTCGGCCTCGCCGCGCCGGGCGACCTGTTGAGCATGGCCAACAGCTCGTGGGCCATCTTCCACGGCCAGTTCGACCACATCTACGTGCGCCACCAGGCGCTGACGTCGCCGCCCGCGTTCGAGCTGCTGCTGGTCCCCGTCATCGGCCTCGGGCAGCTGGTGGGCCTCTCGCCCCACCTGACGGCACAGGGCGAGCCCCTCAGCATGTGGCTCGTCCTGGGGCCCGCCGCGGTCCTGATCGGGTCGACGCCCCTGTTCGCCCTCGATGCGGTGGCGCGCCACTGGCGCCTCACCGACCGGGCCCGCCTCGCCCTCGCCCTCGCCGGCGGGCTCGGCGTCGCCAACGTCGTCGGGGGTTGGGGCCATCCCGAGGACTGCGTCGCGCTGGCGCTCGTCGTGTGGGCGGCGCTGGCCCTCGAGCGCGGTGGTGCTCGGCGCCGCGCCACGGGCCGCGCTCCTGCTCGGGGTCGGCATCGCCTTCCAGCCGCTCGCCCTCCTCGGCGTCGCGCCGGTGCTGGCCCGCGTCGGCTGGCGTGCCGCGGCGCGCCTGTCCTGGCGCCTCGTCGTCCCGAGCGCCGTCGTCCTCCTCGCCCCGCTCGTGGCGGAGCCCCACCGCACGCTCTTCGTGCTGCTGCGCCAGCCCGTCGAGACGCGCTACAACTCGCTCACCCCGCTGACCCGGTTCGCGCCCGTCATCGCGCCCGGGCTCCACGGCGGTGGCCCCACCCGGTTGCTCGCCACCGTGCTCGGGGCCGCCCTCGCCGTGTGCGTGTGCCGTCGCCGTCACGACCTCGACCGCGTGCTCGCCATGGCCGCCGTTGCGTTCTTCCTGCGCGTCCTGTTCGAGACGGAGTTGAACTGGTACTACCTCTGGCCCGTCCCGGCCCTGTGCCTGCTGCTCTCGTTGCGCCGCAGCCCTTTCCGGTTCGGCCTCTGCACCGCCGCGCTGGTCGTGAGCATGCTGCTCGGCGACCGCCGGGTGCACGACATCGTGCTGTGGTGGCCCGCCCTGATGGCGACGCTCGTGGTCATGCTGGCGTCCATCGGGCCGTCGCCCCGCCGGTGGGCCGCCCTGGCCGTCGGCCGCCGGGCGCGGCCGGACCCCGCCGGACCCGTAGAGTGCGAGGCCATGGTGCCGGTCGCTGCGGGGCTTCGTCGTGAGTGAGCTGATCGGGCTGCGCGACGACGTCTACCGCCGCCCCCTCGCCACGGCGCTCGAACGGCTGGGCCTCGAGGCGGGATGGCGCTGCGTCGACGTCGGCGCGGGCGGCGGCGACGTGTCGGTGGCCCTGGCCGAGATGGTCGGGCGTGACGGTCGCGTCTACGCCGTCGACAGCGACCCGCTGGCCCGCGACGAAGTCGCACGCGCCGCCGCCGCGCACGCGCAGGTGATCGCGCTGACCCAGGCCGGCGAGGACCTCTCGCTGCCCGAGGAGGTCGACCTCGCGTTCTGCCGCTTCCTGCTCCTGCACGTGCTCGAGCCCATCGCGGTGGTGCGCATGATGGCGGGCGCGGTCCGCCCCGGCGGCTGGGTCGTGGCCCAGGAGCCGATCACGTCGGCCGGGCGCATCGCCGGCTCGCCCCTCTCCATGCCCGACGCCCGCCATCCCGACGTCGGCGCGCTGCTGCCTGCGCTGGTGCGCGACGCCGGGCTCGAGGTGGTCGACGCCTGGGCCGAGGCGCCGGCCGGCGTCGGTGCCGGGCCGGTGGCGCGGTACCTCGAGTCGCTCACGGGGGTTGACCCGCAGGACGACCCGGTCGTCCTGCCGCCCCTCGTGACGGTCGTCGGCCGCAGAGCCTGAGCGGCGAATCCCCGCCAAGGCGCCCCGGCACGAGCCATTAGGGTCGCGCCCCGTGACCACGCCCTCGCGCCTGCCTGCTCGCCGGCGCCGCCGAAGCGGTCGACCTGGCCCAACGACTCGTCGACGAGGCCTGCGGCGCCGTCCGTGGCCACGGCGGGATCGACGCCAACCAGGTGGTGGCCTACGACGTGGCCCACGCCGCCGCCGCCGTCGCCACGGCGCGGGCCGTCCTCGAGTACGGCGGGCGGGGTGAGACCGAGGCGCGCATCGCCGCGGCCTTCGTCGCCGACGTCGTCGCCGAGCTCGCCGGCAAGGTGGCCGGGCGCGAGCCGCTCTGGGGCGTGGACGCCGGGTGGGCCGCGCCGGCCGCCGACTTCCTCGCCGCCCAGCGCGACCCGGCGGTCCTCGCCGGCCTGGCCGCCACCGAGGGCCCGCGCCACCTGGGCGAGGACTTCGAGCTCGTCCGCGAGACCTTCCACCGCTTCGCCGAGGACAAGGTCCGCCCGCACGCCGAGCACGTGCACCGGGAGAACGGCGACATACCCGAGGAGGTGATTCAGGGACTGGCCGAGCTCGGCGGGTTCGGCCTCTCGGTGCCCGAGGAGTACGGCGGCTTCGCGTCGGGCGGCGAGAGCGACTACATGGGCATGGTCGTGGCCACCGAGGAGCTGAGCTGGGGCTCGCTCGGCGTCGGCGGCTCGCTCATCACCCGGCCCGAGATCCTCACCCGGGCCCTCGTCTACGGGGGCACCGAGGAGCAGAAGAAGCACTGGCTCCCCAAGCTGGCCTCGGCCGAGATCCTGGCCGCCGTCGCCGTGACCGAGCCCGACTTCGGGTCCGACGTGGCCGGCATCGTCACCGCGGCGGCGCCGGTCGAGGGGGGCTGGGTCGTCAACGGCGTCAAGACGTGGTGCACCTTCGCCGCCCGGGCCGACGTGCTGATGCTGCTGGCCCGCACCGACCCCGACCGCTCGCTCGCCCACCGCGGGCATCTCCATGTTCGTCGTCGAGAAGCCGCGCGGCGACGGCCACGGCTTCGTCTTCACCCAGGAGGACGGACCGGACCGGCCGACGCGACCTGGCGCCGGGGCGCCTGGAGGGCCGTCCCATCGACACGATCGGCTACCGCGGCATGCACTCCTACGAGCTGGCCTTCGAGAACTGGTTCGTGCCCGAGGCGAACCTCGTCGGTGGCCGCGAGGGGCTGGGCAAGGGCTTCTACCTCCAGATGCAGGGCTTCGAGAACGGCCGGCTCCAGACGGCGGCGCGCGCGCTCGGCGTCATGCAGGCCGCCTACGAGGCGGCCGTCGTCGTACGCCGCCGAGCGCAAGGTCTTCGGATCGCCCATCGGCGAGTACCAGCTGACGCAGGCCAAGCTCGGCCGGATGGCGGTGATCATTCAGGCGACGCGCCAGAGCTCGTACCACGTTGCCCGTCTCATGGCGCGCGGCGAGGGCACGCTCGAGGCCTCCATGGTGAAGGCCTACGTGTGCCGCGCCGCCGAATGGGTGACGCGGGAGGCCATGCAGATCCACGGCGGCATGGGCTACGCGGAGGAGTTCCCGGTGAGCCGCTACTTCGTCGACGCGCGGGTGCTGTCCATCTTCGAGGGTGCCGACGAGACCCTCGCCCTCAAGGTCATCGCGCGGCGGTTGATGGGCTGATCAGCCCGGGCTGCGCGTGAGCCCGGCCCGCTCGCCGCGGCTGACGAACTTGATCGCCATCTTCCGGCTCGCCTCGTCGATCATCTCGTCGCCGAACATCACGGCGCCCTTGCGATCCTCCTCGGTGGCCTTCTGGTAGGCGTCGAGGATGTCGAAGGCCCGGTCGAACTGCTCCTGGGTCGGCGAGTAGACCTCGTTGAGCACGCCGGCCTGGTCGGGCGTCAGGGCCCACTTGCCGTCGTAGCCGAGCATGCGCGTGCGCATGGCGTACTCGCGCAGCGCGTCGAGCTCGCGCACCTTGAGGAACGGGCCGTCGATCACCTGCAGCCCGTTGGCCCGGCCGGCCATGAGGATGCGGCTGAAGACGTAGTTGAAGTGGTCGCCCGGGTACTCGGGGATCACGCACGCCGCCGGTCAGCACCGGCATCTCGATGCTGGCGGCGAAGTCCGCCGGGCCGAAGATGATCGTCTCGAGCCGCGGCGAGGCGGCGCAGATCTCGTCGACGTTGATCAGGCCCGCGCGCCGTCTCGATCTGCGCCTCGATCCCGATGTGCCCGACCGGCAGCCCCGAGTTCTTCTCCACCTGGGTCAGCAGCAGGTCGAGGGCGATGATCTCCGCCGCCGACTGGACCTTGGGCAGCATGATCTCGTCGAGTCGCTCCCCCGCGTTGCCGACGACCTCGATCACGTCGCCGTAGGTCCACTCGGTGTCCCAGGCGTTGACACGCACGCAGAGCACCCGGTCGTCCCAGGGGAGGTTCTTGATGGCGTCGACCACCTTGGGCCGGGCGCTCTCCTTCTCGAGGGGCGCCACGGCGTCCTCGAGGTCGAGGAACGTCATGTCGGCGGGCACCGTCGGGGCCTTGGCCAGGAACTTCTCGTTCGAGCCGGGGGTCGAGAGGCAGGAGCGGCGTGGGAGGTCACGGGAGCGTGCAGACATGACCCGATGGTAACAAACGTGCCCCGAGGCTCCCCGGCCACCGCGAGCGCCGGCTCGGCCCGGACGCCGGCGCGCGTCAGCCGAGCTGTGACCGGAAGAACGCCACCGTGCGCGTCCCACAGCGCGCGCGCCGCGTCGGCGTCGTAGACCTCGGGACGCGTGTCGTTGAAGAACGCGTGGTCCGTGCCGGGGTAGACGACGATCTCGACCGACTTGCCCATGGCGCGCAGCTGGTCGGCCAGCGCGTGCGCCGCCTCCGGCGTGAAGAAGTCGTCCTTCTCCGCGTAGTGGCCGAGCACCGCCGCCGACATCGCCGCGTAGTCGGGCTGCGCGTCGGGCCACGGGATGATGCCGTAACACGGCACCACGGCGGCCACGGCGTCGGGGCGCTGCGTCGCCAGCACCAGCGCCAGCCCGCCGCCCATGCAGAAGCCGATGACCCCGACCCGGTCGCCCGAGCTGCGCCGCAGCACCTCGTCGACGGCGCCGCTCATGTCGCGGGCCGCCTGGTCCATCTTCATGGCCATCATCGCCTTGCCGGCCTCGTCGGGCTCTCCGGGCTTCACCTTCTGCCCGTGGTAGAGGTCGGGGGCCAGGGCCACGAACCCCTCGGCGGCGAAGCGGTCGCAGACGTCCTTGATGTGGTCGACCAGCCCCCACCACTCCTGGATCACGATGACACCCGGACCGCGTGCCGCCCTCGGGAAGCGCCAGATAGCCGCCGGCGGTCGATCCATTGCTCGGAAATTCGATCATCTCGCCCATGGCGCCCGACCGTAGTTCCAAACGGCCCATTTCGTTATCTCCGAGCAGTTCACCGGAACTTCTCGAATTTCTCGATCTGTTGCTTCACCTGCATGTTCGCACCCCCAGTACTACCGTACACAGGCGTTTCGCACCGACGGTGTTTGTATCGACCGAGGGGATTCCTATAAGAATGGCGCCCATCGTGACTGACGTAGAGCGGGTTCATAACCACTCCACGCCGCGGTCTCCGAGGAGTGCCCGTGCACTCCAGCGGGTCGGTATCCCCGCGTTGACCGTCGTCACAGTGTTGTCGAGCACTGTGTTTGGTTTGGCGCGCCCCGCCGCCGGCGATGCCATCTCCGACGCCAAGGCCAAGGCCGCCGCGATCGAGGCGCAACTCAGCCAGGCGCAGAACGAGATGTCCGCCCTGAGCCAGCAGTACGACGCGGCCCGCTACCACCTCTCGCAGATCAACTCGAGCATCGACACCACCAAGGCCAACATCGCGGCCGACCAGGCGCAGGTGGCGCACGACCGGGCCACGCTGTCCAAGGCGGCCGTGGCCAACTACATCTCCGACGGCTCGGCGGCCGCGCAGAACCCGATCTTCAGCGGCAACGAGACGACGCTCGGCGCGACCACCGTGTACAACAAGATCACGCAGGGCGACATCGCGCTGGCCGTCGACAACCTGCACACGGCGGAGAACTCCCTGAACGCGCAGGTCGCCCAGTTGCAGGGCGAGCAGACCCAGGCCCAGACGCAGGTCACGATCGAGCAGAACGCCGTGGCGCAGAACGCGCAGGCCGTGCAGCAGCAGAAGAGCGCGCTGGCCCAGGAGCAGGGTCAGATCGCGCAGCTGGTCCAGCAGCAGCAGCAGGCCGAGGCCGCCGCCGCCGCCAAGGCCGCCGCCGAACGCCAGCAGGCAGCCGCCGCCGCCGCGGCCGCGGCTGCGGCCACTCCGCCCCGTCGAGCTCGGGCGGCAGCGCCGTCAGCCTGGCCGGGCTCAGCCAGGCGGCACCGCCTCCCACCGCCCCGGGCGGCGCGGGCGCCGTGCAGGCGGCGGAGAGCCAGATCGGCGTCCCCTACGTCTGGGGCGGCGAGTCCCCCAAGGGCTCCGCCAATCCCGGGTTCGACTGCTCCGGTCTCACCGCCTGGTCGTGGGGCCAGGTCGGGGTCGGCCTGCCGCACTACTCGGGGGCCCAGATGGCCGACTCGCACGCCGGTGCCCATCAGCGACCTGCAGCCGGGCGACCTCCTCTTCTACGGCCCCGGGGGCTCGGACCACGTGGCCATGTACGTCGGCGGTGGCCAGATGATCGAGGCGCCCTACACCGGGGCCTCCGTGTGGATCACCGGTCTCCGCCTCGGGAGCGGCTTCGCCGGCGCCGGCCGGCCCTAGCCGGCCCGACCCGGCCCTCCGCCTCCCCACCCCGGATCCGCCCCGCCGCGCCACGGTCGTAACCTGGCCCGAGCCGTGCCATGAGACCGATCCCCGTCGCATTCCACATCGGGCCGCTCGAGGTCCACACCTACGGCATCGGCCTCGCGCTCACGTTCTGGTTCGGGTTCGTCTACTTCGAGCGCCGCCTGCGCAAGCACGGCTACCCCACCGACTGGCTCGTGCCCGTCTTCCTCTGGATCATCCTCGCCGCGGTCGTCGGCGCCCGGGCCATGCACGTGCTGTCGAACCTGAGCACGTACACGCGAGCATCCCGGCGACATCCTCGCCGTCTGGCAGGGTGGCCTGTCGTCCTTCGGCGGTCTGCTCCTGGCCGTGCCGGTCGGCATCATCCTCACCCGGCGCCGCTGCCCGGAGCTGCCGATCGCCCGCGCCCTCGACCTGGCGGTGCCCGTGCTCCTGGCCTGCTGGGCCATGGGCCGCCTGCTGGGCCCCCAGCTCATGGTGGCCGGCGGAGGCCACCCGACGCACCAGTGGTTCGGGATGTACTACGCCAACCAGCCGGGGCGGCGCCTGCCCGTGCCCATCTTCCAGGCGCTGGAGGACTTCGCCGTCTACCTGATCCTCATCGCCATCGAGCGCCGGCTCGACCGCTGGCCCGACGGCACGCGCCGCGTCGGCTACCCCTGCGGGATCGTGCTCGGCACCGGCATGGTGCTGTGGGGCATCGAGCGCTCCCTCGACGAGCACCTGTGGCTCGGGGAGGACGGCCGCCTCGGCTCGGACCTCGTCCAACTGGCGGGCCTTCTTCTCGTCGTCGGCGGCGCCGTCATCCTCGTGCGCACGAGATCACGCTGGAAGGAATGGCTCACGACACACCACCCGGACCCCGGCGTGTCGCTGCGAGGAGGCCGAACAGCCGGCCTGACGGGCGTCGCCTACTCGTCGCGCTGGTGCGAGACGCGCGCCGAGCGCATCCGGACGCGATCGCCCTGACGCTCGATCGCCAGTGCGCCCCCGTCCCTGAAGATCCACCCGACCTCGCGCCACGGGCGCATCTCCGGGATGGCCTCGCCGTGCTCCGCCCTCTCCTCGAACCGTGTGCTCACAGTTCGCCCCTTTCCGTTCGGCGTTCCGACCCGCCCCTCGAAGGGGGAACCGCGCCGGGCACCCGCTCCTTGCGCAAGATCGGCAGGATCGGCGCCGTGGCGGTGGTGGACCCTTCCCGGACCGGGTTTCGCAGCAGACGTTGCAACGTTGTTGCGGCGTCCAGGCGGGCGACGCGGCGTATACGCGTCTGAGGCGGCGCAAGGGCCGATCACCTGACTTCTGCGCAAGAACGACCGTTCTCAAGCCTTCTTCGGATGTTGCCGATATGGCGGAGAGAAGGGGGGTGAACGAGCGATGGCCACAGTCCAGCGGTGTTCACCGATGACGGTCGAGAAGATCTGGACCGAGGAGGAGAAGCAGGAATGGCTGGCGTCGCACGGTGACGCCGCCACCCACGTCGTGACCTTCGAGCCGATGTACCAGATCGAAGTGTGCATCCCACCGTGGGAGCACGCCGATCGTCAGATCGCCCGCTCCGCCGTCAGCGTGGGGCAAGAAGATGAGCGAGGTGCTCCAGGAGGAGCAGTTCGGCGCGGCGGCCGTCGTCGCCGCCCACCACGAGGGGAACTCGCTCGAGGTCTACACCACCATGATGCTCCGGCCCCGGCTGCGCCGGGTCACCTGACTCAGGCGTTCGGCTTCTCGCCCGACGCCGCCGCCTGGCGCATCTGCTCCAGGCGGTCGATCATCCCCATCCGCTCCTGGCCGACCGTGCTGTCGAGGCGCTCGGCGATCTGCTCGGGAGTCCAGCGGCCGTCGGCCCACATGGCCCGCACCTCGGTCGGCTGGTTCCACACCGCGATCTTCGAGCCGACGACCGTGTACACCTGACCGGTGACGTGCTTCGCCTGGTCGCTGAGCAGGTACACCACCATCGGAGCCACGTCCTCGGGATCACCCATCTCGGCGAGCTCCGACGGCACGTTGGCCGACATGCGGGTCCGCGCCACCGGCGCGATGGCGTTGGCGGTGACGCCGTAGCGGTGGAGCCCGACCGCGGCGGACCGCACGAGCGACACGATGCCGCCCTTGGCCGCCGCGTAGTTCGCCTGCGCCACGCTGCCGGCGAACGCCCCGGAGGTGAAGCCGACGAGCGCGCCACCACCCTCCTGCTTGCGCATGACCGCCGCCGCCGCCCGGAACACGGTGAAGTGGCCCTTGAGGTGGGTGGCGATGACGGCGTCCCACTCGTCCTCGGACATGTTGAACAGCATGCGCTCGCGGAGGATCCCGGCCACGGCGACGACGCCGTCGATGCGTCCCCACGTCTCGACCGCCGTGGCGATCAGCCGCTCCCCCGACTCCATCTTGGAGATGTCGTCGGCCACCGCGATGGCCTCGCCGCCGGCCGTGGCGATCTCGGCCACCACCGCGTCGGCGACCTCGCTGCTCGGGTCCTCGCCCGCCATGCCGACCCCGAAGTCGGCCACGAGCACCTTGGCGCCCTCCTCGGCCGCGGCCAGCGCCACGGCCCGCCCGATGCCGCCGCCACCGCCCGTGACCGCGACGACCTTGCCTTCGAGGAACCCTGCCATGGTCGACTCTCCTGATCTCTCGCTCGCCCGGCCGGCCGGCCGGCGCTGGCACAAATTGCCGTAAGTTAGAACACGTTCTAGCCTGCGGGTGGCGGGGGCTGCCATTTGCGCCCGCGCCGCGAGCCTGCAAGGAGACTGCTGATGGGTGACCTCGGCTTCTGGGCCCTGGCCCAGGAAGACCCCGACTACCTGGCCCTCGTCACGCCCGAGGGCGACGAGGTGACGGCCGGCGAGCTGCTGGGCCACGCCAACCAGCTGGTGCACGCCCTGCGGGCCCAGGGGTTCGAGCCTGGGCGACGTCGTGGCCACCCTGCTGCCCAACTGCGCCGAGATGCTCGAGGTCTACCTGGCCGCGCTGCAGGCCGGCTGGTACCTGGTGCCGATCAACCACCACCTGGTGGCGCCCGAGGTGGCCTACATCCTCAAGGACTCCGGCGCCAAGGCGTTCGTCGCCCACGAGCGCTTCGGCGACGTCGCCCGTGCGGCAGCGGACGAGGTCGGGCCTCGACCCGGCCGGCCGGCTCGCGCGTCGGCGCCGTGCCGGGGTTCGCCTCCTACGCGCGTGGCACGCGACGCCCAGCCGACCACGCTCCCCGAGGACCGCACCGATCGGCGACGTCATGAACTACACCTCGGGGACGACCGGGAACCCCAAGGGGATCTACCGCAAGCTGATGGGCGTCACCCCGGAGCAGGCGGCGCTCGGGCTCTCGGGCCTGCTCTTCCTCTTCGGCATCCAGCCCCAGGACGACAACGTCCACATCATCGGCTCGCCGCTCTACCACACCGCGGTGCTGCGCTTCGGGAGCGCCTCCCTGCACCTCGGGCACACGATCGTGCTCATGGACAAGTGGCTGCCCGAGGAGATGCTCCGGCTCATTGAGGAGCGCTCGGGTGACCACGTCGCACATGGTGCCGACCCAGTTCCACCGGCTGCTCGCCCTCCCCGAGGACGTGCGGGACAGGTACGACGTGTCGTCGCTGCGCCACATGATCCACGCCGCCGCACCCGTGCCCGATCGACGTGAAGCACAAGATGATCGCCTGGTGGGGCAACGCGGTCGACGAGTACTACGCGGCGAGCGAGGGCGGCGGCACGCTGGTCTCCGCCGCCGAGTGGCTCGAGAAGCCCGGCACCGTCGGCAAGCCCTGGCCCATCAGCGAGATCGCCGTCTTCGACGACGACGGCAACCGGATCACCGAGCCCAACGTCATCGGCACGGTGTACATGGCGATGCAGTCGGCCGACTTCGAGTACCACGGTGACAAGGAGAAGACGAAGAAGAACCGCATCGGCCCCTTCTTCACCGTGGGCGACGTGGGCCTCATCGACGAGGACGGCTACCTCTTCCTGCGCGACCGCAAGATCGACATGATCATCTCGGGTGGGGCCAACATCTACCCGGCCGAGATCGAGGGCGTCCTGCTGACCCACCCCAAGGTGGGCGACGCCGCCGTCTTCGGGATCCCGAACGAGGACTGGGGCGAGGAGGTGAAGGCGGTGGTCGAGCCGGCCGAGGGCGTCGAGGCGAACGACGAGCTGGCCGCCGAGATCCTGGCCTACTGCGCCGACAAGCTGGCCAAGTTCAAGACCCCCAAGACGATCGACTTCACGACCGAGATGCCGCGGGACCCCAACGGCAAGCTCTACAAGCGCAAGCTCCGCGACCCCTACTGGGAAGGGGTGCAGCGGGCGCTCTGAGCCCGGTCAGCGCACCTCTTGGACCGCGACCACGTCGAGGTCGTGGAAGGTGGGCGGCCCGTACCATGGGCTCGTGACCCGCCGCCGGGACCTGGGCACCGACCCGGACTACCTCCGCCAGCGCCAGTACCGGGACCCGTCGAACCTCGACGCGCGGATCGCGCTGCACGCCAAGTACTCCCGGGCCGATGAGCCCTGGTACCCGTGGCTGGCCGGCCTCGTCGAGTGGCCCGCCGGCGGCGACGTGCTCGAGGTCGGCTGCGGGTCGGGCGCGTTGTGGGTCAACATCGCAGCGCTGCTCCCCCCGCTGCGCCTCACCCTCAGCGACCTGTCCGAGGGCATGGTCGAGGCGGCCACGCGAGCCGTCGAGCTGCTCGACCGCATCGACCTCGCCGCGGCCCGTACGTGCGACGCGCGGGACCTGCCGTTCCCCGACGCCTCCTTCGACGTCGTCGTCGCGAACCACATGCTCTACCACGTGCCCGAGCCCGAGCCCGGGCCGTCGCCGAGTTCGCCCGCGTCCTGCGTCCCCACGGCGTGCTGCTGGCCGCGACGAACGGGCCGCGGCACCTCGACGCGATCGCCGACCTGTCGCGCCAGGCCCTGGGCTGGGCGCCGCTCGACTTCGCAGACGAGCGGTTCGGGACCTCACACGGTGCGGAGATCCTGGGCACGGCCTTCGCGTCCGTCGAGTGGCGGCCGCACCCGAGCTCCATGGTCTGCACCGACCCCTCCGACGTCTTCGCCTTCATCGCATCCACCGCGGCCGGGCAGGAGGCCTCGGCCGACGAGCGCATCGTGCCCTGAAGGATGCGATCGAGGACCGCTTCCGCGCCGAGGGAGGGACACTGACCATCACGGTGGAGACGGGCTGTTTCGTCGCCCGCCACCCCGAACGGGACGCCGACACGAGGAGGACCCACATGCAGGTCGCCATCATCGGCACGGGCTTCATCGCCACCACGCTCGGACGAGCCCTCTCCGAGGCCGGCCACCACGTCGTCTACGGCTCCCGACATCCCGAGAGCGACGCCACACCGGCGGCAGGAGCGCGACGCGTCTCCTCCGTTGCCGACGCCCTGTCCGGGGCCGAGGCCGTCATCCTCGCCCTCCCCGGCTCGGCGGTGCCGGACCTGGCCGCGCAGCACGGTGACGCCCTGGCCGGCACGCTGGTGATCGACGCCACGAACCAGATGGGCGCGCGACGTGGTGAACGCCAGCGCCTCCCTCCCGTCCAGCGTCCGGTATGCCCGCGCCTTCAACACGCTCGGGGGTGAGAACATGGCGGACCCCGTGTTCGACGGCGAGCGCGCCGACATGTTCTTCTCCGCACCCGAGGGCGATCGGGCGACGGTCGAGACCATCATCGAGGGTGTGGGCCTCCGCCCGATCTATGTCGGTGCGGATCAGGAGGCGATCATCGACGCGTTGTTCCAACTCTGGGTCACGCTGGCGATGAAGCAGGGGCGCGGGCGTCGGCTGGCGCTGCGACTGCTCGAGGGCTGAGCCGCGATCGCCGGGTACCCGGTCAGAGGGGGTCGAGGCCGATCTCGGCCCGAGCCTGCGCCGTGGTGTTGGTGTGCGGGAACGGGTCGTCCGGGACGTCGAGCCCCAGGGCGCGGCAGATCGGCTCCCACCCCTCCTCGGGTCGCCATTCGAGGAAGCGGTCCTTCGGCGCCGTGTCCCGGACGAGCTGGTTGTGGGCCAGGTACGCGGCCTTGGCCGACGCCTCGTCCTGCCAGTCCTCCGCGAACGTCGTCAACATCCCGCGGCCCATGCGCGTCCACCCGTCGTCCGGCGCGTCGTCGGCGAAGTAGGTGGCCAGGGCCACCCAGATCGTGTTCGACACGCTCGCCCACCACGCATCGACGTCCCGCACCGAGAGGAGGATCAGGGCATCGGGGAACGCGGCGCCGATCTCGGACCAGAACGGGGCGGAGGGCCAGTCCACCGTCGCGGCGTAGCCGCCGAAGAAGTCCGTCCAGGCGGGCGGTCGGCCTTCGTAGGCATCGCCCCACGCGTCCGGGTCCGCCGGGCGCTCCCTCACCTCGAGCATGTGGTAGCAGGGCCCGCCGAGGAGCTGTTCGAGTGCGGCCTTGAGGGAGGTCGTCCCCGTCCTGCCCAGCCCGGCGCCGACCACCTGAAGACTCATGCACCTCTCCCTCTCACGACAGTCCGGACCGCAACCGGATCCCCAGCCACCCGCCAGGCCGCTCGGGGCCGGGGTTCAGAGTAGTCAGGCAGCATGGATCGTGGACTCGGCCACAGCACCTGGATCTTCGAGCCTCGGGTCTGCCGCATCGTGACGTCGAGGTCGGACGCCGGCGTGGTCCACCAGTGGCGCCCGTACCGGGACCTCGAGATCGACGACGTCGTGCCCGCTCGCGGTCTGCTCGCAGGTGAACGCCCATTTCCTAAAGGTTGCCCCGGTTGGCGACGACAACGCCTCACGGGGACTGGTGCAGCCCGGGTTGGCAGGTCGCCGGGCGGGCGCTCGCCCGGCGTGCGTCAGAAGGGATCGGCGAGAGATGGTCACAGAGGAGGAATGGAGCGGGGAAGTCGCGAAGTCGAAGCGCTTCCGCCTGCTCAGCCCGGTCATCGCCCTCGGTGCGTTCGCGGCGATCTTCGTGCCGGCCATGATGGCCGGCAACGCGATCGCGTCGGGGTTCAACGGCTACCTGGTGTCGGTCGGCCTCATCATGGCGCTGATGCTCCCGCTCGCCTTCGGCCTGGTCGTGCTCGGCGAGCGCCGGCAGCGGCTCACCGACGAGAAGGTGCGGCGCCTGAACGACGAGCTCTCCGAGGCCATCGCGGCGGCGGACCGGGAGGCGGTCATCCGGGACTCCCAGGTGCAGCGCCAACGCTTCGAGAGCCGCCTGGCCAACGTGTTGGACATGGCCGAAGGTGAGCCCGAGGTCATCGACGTCATCGAACGCTCTTTCGGCGCCGTGCTGCCCGACGCCCCGGTGGAGTTGCTGCTGGCGGACAACAGCCACGCCCACCTCGTGCGCATGGCGGCCGTGGGACCCGACGGCGAGCCGCCCAGCTGCGGCGTGGACTCACCCGACCGCTGCCCGGCCGCCCGGCGGGCGCAGATCCAGGTGTTCTCCGACAGCGACGACCTCGACGCCTGCCCCAAGCTGCGCAACCGGCCGCAGGGACGGCTCTCCGCCCTGTGCGTGCCCGTGTCCATCATGGGTCGCACCGTCGGCGTCATCCACGCCACCGGAGAGCCCCAGGCCGCGGTCGAGGACGACCGGGTCGACGACCTGGCCACGCTGGCCAAGCTCGCCGGTGCGCGCATCGGGCTGCTCCGGGTCATGGCCGAGACGCAGCTGCAGGCGTCGACCGACACGTTGACCGGACTGCTCAACCGCCGCGCCTTCTCGGAGCAGGTCGGGGCCGTGCCGCCCCACCTCCATCCGATCGCCGTGGCGATGGCGGACCTCGACCACTTCAAGGCGCTGAACGACACCTACGGGCACGAAACCGGCGACCGGGCCCTGCGGCTCTTCGCCCGGGTGCTGCGTGACTCCCTCCGGAGCAGCGACATCATCTCGCGCTACGGCGGTGAGGAGTTCGCCATCGCGTTCCCGGACTGCTCGGCGATCGAAGCCACCCGCGCCCTCAACACGGCGCGCGCCCAGCTCGATGCCGCCATCACCGTGGGGGGACTCCCCAAGTTCACCTCCAGCTTCGGCATCACCGACGCCGAGCCGGGCGAGGAGCTGGCCGCCGTCCTGCGCCGCGCCGATGACGCGCTGCTGCTGGCGAAGCGCCAGGGTCGCGACCGGGTGGTCCTGCACGACGCCGGCGGCACGGTCGACGGCGCCGACGGGGAGGCCCGTCCCGAGCCGTTCCTGAACGGGCATCTGTCGCCGGCCGACCACACCTGAGCCGAACGCATCCCGCCCGAGCTCCCGGCCCGGGCGCGCGCCCTCTCGGTAGTATCCGGTCGGTGACCCCCGACGACGAGCCTCGGGACTGCGCGCCCATCACCGGGCTGTCGCACGTCCAGCTCCTGGTCTCCGACGTCGGCGCGAGTGCGCGGTGGTACCACGCCGCGCTCGGCCTGGTGCCCTTCGCCGAGGATCTCACGATCGGCTACGTCGCGCTGCAGCACCGCGGTGCGAAGATCGTGGTCGTGCTCACCGAGGGCCTGAGCGGCCCGGGACGATCCCGCTCGTGAGGTCCTGGACCATCTGGCCTTCGCCGTGCCCGACGGTGACTCGCTCGGTGCCTGGGCGGAGCATCTCTCGAGCATCGGCGTCGACCACGACGGCGTGGTGTCGGAGAACGGCCACCCCTCGCTGCAGCTGCGCGATCCCGACGGCGTCGCCATCGAGTTGGTCGCACCCTGATCAGAGCGGCGGGACGCTGCCAGGTGACCAGGTCGCTGCTCCGCGCGATGCCGACAGCGGCGTGGCCCCAGCCCCCGAAGCTCGTCAGGTCGGTGCTGCCCGCATAGGTCAGGTAGTCCTCACCCTGGGGACCCACGCAGAGAAACGCCGAATTGGCGTGCTCGAAGTTGACGCTCGAGATCCCGGCGGAGGAATTGAAGGACTCGCTCGGGATCATGAGCTCCCGACCGCCGACCCAGTGCAGCCAGGTCGACGGTGACGGACGGACTTCCGGGTCCCAAGGTGAAGATGAACGGTTGGTCGAGCGTGTTCGACGTCGCCACGAGGTGCCAGGAGCCGGCGGCGGTCAAGAACTCGTAGTTCTCGACGGTGTCGTCGTAGACGGAGATGTCGGGCTGACCGATGATGCGGAACGGTGCGGCAAGGGTGGGGGCCCAGGCGATCTCGAAGTGCTGTGCCGTCGTTCCCGCCTTGAAGCCCAGGATCACGCCGTGGCCGGTGAAGGCGAGGGCGCCGTCGATCATCCGGCTCGCCAGGCCACGACCGAGCGGGCGGGCGCCTGACCAGGATCGCAGCGAGGCGTCGCGCGTCGTGCGGTACGCCAGGCCGGACGGCGTCTGGTAGGTCACGACGAACGCGCCGGACGGGGCACGGACGATGTCGGGCGATGCGGCGTTCGGGGCGATGACCGTCGGGGTCGTCCAGTGCGTCAGGTCCCGGCTCGACGAGAGTGCGCCACGCTGAAGCGCACGTGGGGGGCGGACGGGGTCGCGGTCATGTCGCTGTAGAGCATGTGCCACGCCCCACCGGACCACTGCAGCGCCTGATCCTTCACCCCGATCGACGGAGACGCCAGGACCGGATTGCGCAATGCGGACCAGTTGATGCTCCGCGGCGGCGTCCCGACGATGCAGTCGTGGTCGTGCACCGACGGCGACGGCCGCCCCCGCCTGCGCTCCGATCGGCGCGACGACGAGAGCGGCGCCGGTGAGGACGAGGACCCACCGCAGGGCGCGCCGGGCCGGCGGACCGGGGCCCTGGCGCGTCCCGCTCCGGGCCGATCGGTGCCACTGACCCCCAGCCATGGTCCGCCCGCCTCCCGTCAGGGTGTACGCGAGTCCCGCCCGGGACGGTGGTGGTCCTCGACCCCCTCGGCGATCATCCGCCGCCAGGCCCGGTCGACCAGCGGCGCCTCGGCCACGTTGGCGTTGCCCGACACGATGCCGAGCATCTGGCCGGGGAGCACCTCGATGAAGATCCCGTCGGCCTCCGCCGTGAGCTCGCCCTCGTAGTAGATGCCGCCCCAGGTGAAGATCTTGCGGCCGTCGCGACCGGTGAAGCGCGACACCAGCTCGAGCGGCGCCAGCAGGGGCGTCGGCCGGCGGTAGCGCACCTTGAGCGTGCCGGTCATGCCGGCCTGCCCGACGATGATGTTGGCCAGCCCGAGCAGCTCGTCGAAGAGCTCGGCGATGACGCCGCCGTGCACGCAGGTCGGCGGGCCCTCGTACTGGTAGCCGAAGGTGACCTTCCCGCGGATCTCCCGCTGGCCGCCCTCTCCCCTCACCGCCCACACGTCGACCGGCGGCGCGATGGGGTTCGCGAATCCCACCATCGGGCTCGTCGGGAAGTGGTCCTGGGGGTGCCCGTCCACGGTCGGCTGCAGCCGGGTCAGCTTCTCGGCCGGGGCCGCTGCCTCGAGCCGGTCCGCCAGGACGGCGAGCTCCTCACCGGCCGCCGCCAGCTCCTCGTCGCTCAGCGGCAGCGCCACGGCCACGCCCGCGATCCGCCGCATCGCGGCGGCCAGGCGGTTGAGGGCGTCGTCGCTCTTCGTCGACGCCGCGGCGCCGTCCACACCGGGGAACCCCTCCCCCGGCCCCGGGATCGCGTCCGCCTCCGCCTCCGCCCCCGCCCCTTCGCTCACGAACGCGTGTAGTTCGGCGGGCGCTTCTCGGCGAAGGCCTTCTGCCCCTCGGCCGCGTCGTTGGAGGAGAAGACGGGCCAGCCGATCTCGAGTTCGCGGGCGAGACCGTCCACCTCGGACATCCCTTCGGTCTCGCGCACGCTGCGCTTGATCGCCTCCACCGCCAGCGGCCCGTTCGCCCCGACGACGCCGGCGATCTCGAGCGCCCGCTCCAGGGCCGTGCCGTCGGGGACGACGTGGCCGATCAACCCGATGCGCAGGGCCTCCTCCGCCGGCACCTCGCGGGCGGTCAACAGCAGCTCCATGGCGAGCGTGTAGGGGATCTGGCGGCGGAGCCGCACCGTCGAGCCCCCGAGCGGGAACAGCCCGCGCTTGGCCTCGAAGACGCCGAAGACGGCGCTCGCACCCGCCACCCGGATGTCCGTGGCCTGCAGGATCTCGGTCCCTCCCGCCACCGCCCACCCCTCCACGGCCGCGATCAGCGGCTTGCGCAGGTCGTAGTGGCGCAGCAGGGCCTTCCAGTGCAGGTCCGGGTCCTCGGCCATGCGGGCCTGGTACTTCTCGGCGTCGCTGCCGCCCATGGCCTTGAGGTCCATGCCGGCGCAGAACGTCCCGCCGGCGCCGGTGAGGATGGCGCAGCGGATGTCGTCGTTGCCGTCGATCTCCTCCCAGGCGTCCTTCATGCCGACCAGCATGGGGAGGCTCAGCGCGTTCTTCGCCTCCGGCCGGTTCATCGTGACGATGGCCGTCGCGCCGTCGCGCTCGAACGTCAGGTGCTCAGTCGAAACCACGGTCCCCTCCGGAGGTAGGCGCCGATTGTGAAGTGCGTGCGATCGACCCGTTAGAGCCGCTCGATGATGGTGCCGGTCGCCAGCGCACCGCCGCAGCACATCGACACGAGCCCGTAGGTCTTGTCGCTGCGCTCGAGCTCGTGCAGGATCGTCGTGATGAGCCGGCTCCCGGTCGCCCCGACCGGGTGGCCGAGCGCGATGGCGCCGCCGTTCACGTTGACCTTGTCCCAGTCGACCTCGTGCTCCTTGGCCCAGCTGCACACGACCGAGGCGAAGGCCTCGTTGACCTCGAAGAGGTCGATGTCCTTGATCGTCATGCCGGCCTTGGCCAGCACCTTCGTCGTCGCCGCGATCGGGCCGTCGAGGTGGTAGTAGGGGTCGGACCCCACCAGCACCTGGGCCACCACGCGGGCCCGGGGCTTGAGGCCCTCGGCCTTGGCACGCTCCTCGGACATCCACAGCACCGCAGCCGCGCCGTCGGAGATCTGCGACGAGTTCCCCGCCGTGTGCATGCCCTCGGGCAGCACGGGCTTGAGCTTGGCCAGGCCCTCGGCGGTCGTGTCACGAGGGCCCTGGTCCTTGGACACCACGATCTTCTCGCCCGTGTGCTCGCCCCGGGGTCCCTCCTCGCCGACGATCGGCGCCTCGATCGGCACGATCTCGCGGGCGAAGCGGTCCTCGGCCTGGGCGACGGCGGCCTTCTTCTGCGACTCGAGGCCGAGCCAGTCGACGTCGGCGCGGGTGATGCCGTACTTCTTGGCGATCCGCTCCGCCGCGGTGAACTGGTCGGGCATGTCGTAGGGGAGATCGGGCGGCAGGGCCCGGCCGACCCCCGGGGCCGACGCGTTGGCGCCGAGCGGGATGCGGCTCATCGTCTCGACGCCGCAGCCGATGGACGCGTCGACCGCGCCGGCGGCGATCAGGTTGGCCGCCATGTGGTTCGCCTGCTGCGACGACCCGCACTGGCAGTCGATCGTGGTGGCCGCGACCTCGTAGGGCAGCCCGCTGAGCAGCCAGGCCGTCCGCGTCACGTTGAACCCCTGCTCGCCGGCCTGCGTCACGCACCCGCCGACGACCTGCTCGATGGACGCGGGGTCGATGCCCGCCCGCTTGACGACCTCGACCTGGACCGCGCCCAGGATGTCGGGGGCCCGCAGCCCGGAGAGCCACCCGTTGCGCTTCCCGATGGGGGTGCGCACCGCCTCGATGATTACCGGCTGCGCCATGACGCTCATTCCTCCTGCTGCCACGCCCGCCTCTCGGCCGGCTGCCCGCGTTGGGCTGAATTTAGAACCTGTTCTAACTTTAGCACCGGGCCCTCCGGGCCGGCCCCGGAAGTCTGCCCGGGCCTGGTCGCCGGGCGCCAACGCCGCCCCGCCGGACTACACGTGCTTGAGCAGCTCCCGGGCGATGACCACCCGCTGCACCTGGTTGGTGCCCTCGTAGATCTGCGTCACCTTGGCGTCGCGCAGGAAGCGCTCGACGGGGAACTCCTTCGTGTAGCCGTAGCCGCCGAGCAGCTGCACGGCGTCGATCGTGATCGACATGGACGCGTCGGAGGCGAAGGCCTTGGCCATGGCGCCGAACGCCGTGAGCTCGCCACCCGGGTCGTCGTCGACCATGGCGCAGGCCCGGTAGACGAGGGCGCGGGCGGCCTCGTTGCGCATCGCCATGTCGGCCAGCATGAAGCGCAGCCCCTGCAGGTCGGCGATGGGCCCGCCGAAGGCGTGCCGCTGCTTCATGTACGCCGCGGCGTAGTCGATGGCGCCCTGCGCGATGCCGACCGCCTGCGCCCCGATGGTGGGCCGGCTGCGGTCCAGCGTGTGCATGGCCACCGAGAAGCCCTGGCCCTCCGCCCCGATGCGGTGCGAGGCCGGGACGCGCACCTCCTCCAGCACGACCTCGCCCGTCGGGCTCCCCCGCATCCCGAGCTTGTCCTCGTGCTTGGCGATGCGGACGCCCCACTCCTTCTCGACCAGGAAGCACGAGATGCCGCGCCCGCCTGCGTCGGGGTCGGTCTTGGCGAACACGATGTAGACGTCGGAGATCCCGGCGTTGGTGATCCAGTACTTCGAGCCGGTGAGCACGTAGTCGTCGCCGTCGCGCACCGCCCGCGTGCGCATGGAGGCGACGTCACTGCCCGCGTCGGCCTCGGACAGGCAGTAGCTGGCCTGGATCTCGCCCGCGGCCACCCGCGGCATGTAGGCCTGCTTCAGCTCCTCGCTGCCCCAGTTCATGACGGGCAGCATCCCGAGCTTGGAGATGAGAATGGTCAGCGACGTCGACGCGCAGACGCGGGACAGCTCCTCGACGGCGATGGCCTGGGTGACGGTGTCCGCGCCGGCGCCGCCGTAGGCCTCGGGGATGCCCAGGGCCGGCAGCTCCATCTCCTTGCAGGCCTCGAAGGACTTCCACGGGAACTCGGCGTTGCGGTCGACCTCGGCCGCCTGGGGCGCCACCTTCTCCTCGCAGAACGTGCGCAGGGTCGCGCGGAACTCTCGTTGGACGTCGGTCAGGGCGAAGGTCGATGCGCTCACCGGGCCATTCTCGCAGAGCAAAGCGAACGTCCGTTCATCCTGTTCAGATCGCCGCAAGGTGGCGGCGCAGCAGAGCGGACAGCTCCACGGGTGCCATCTCGGGGATCCAGTGCGACACGTTCTCGAGCACCTCGAACGTGTAGGGCCCGGTAACGTGTGCGGCCGTCTCCTCGGCGGCCGCGCGGCCGAACGCGTCGTCGCCGGTGGACCAGACGTAGAGCGTGGGGACGGTCACCGGCCCCAGGCCGTCCACGGCGCCGCCATCCATGGCGCGGTACCAGTTGAGCGCAGCCGTCATGGCGCCGGGCTCCGACAGCGCCGTCACGTAGATGTTGGCGTCGTCGTCGTCGAGACCGGTCTCGGCCAGCAGCGTGGCCAGCCCGCTGCCCGACCCGTCGGGGCCGAGGAGGAGCCGTTCGGGGATCTCCGGCGCCCGGTACGAGGCCATGGCCGCGGCGTGATCCGTCCCGGTCAGCGCCTCCCGGAGGGCCAGCGGATGCGGCGTCGACACGACGCTGAGTGAGCGGATCCTGGCCGGATGCCGCGACGCCACGATCCAGGCCAGCATGCCGCCCCAGTCGTGGCCGACCAGGTCGAAGGTCTCCATCTCCATGCAGTCGGCGAGCGCCAGGACGTCGCCCACCAGGTGCTCGGTCGCGTAGCCATCGACCTCGGCCGGGCGTGCACCGGGGCAGTAACCCCGCTGGTCGGGCGCCACGGCCCGGTACCCGGCCCGGCCGAGCGCCGTCAGCTCGTCGCGCCAGGCCCACGACGTCTGGGGGAAGCCGTGGAGGAGCAGGACCCGCCGGCCTTCGTGCGGGCCGCTGGCCCGGCCGGTGAAGACGAGGCCGCCGGCCGAGATCTCGAGCCGGTCGATGGTCCCGCTGGTGTGCACGCTCTGCGCCTAGGCCCCGATCTCACCTCTCCGGGCGCGGGCACCTTCGGGAGTGAGCCGGAGGATCTCCTCGGGGACGGCGTCGACGAGCGCGCGCTGGGCCACGTAGTCGTGGGCGACCGACGAGAATGCGGCACGCCGGCGCTCCTGCAGTTCGGGCGGCACGGCATCGAGCAGGCCCCACAGGCTCAGTGCGAGCCGCACGTCATGGATCGACGGGGCGCGGCCGAACAGGGCCGCACGCTTGGAGGCGATGAGCGCGACGCCGGTCAGGGCGTCGTGCGCGGACTCGCCCTCCCCGAGCTGCAGCTCGTGGTCGAAGCGCCGGGCCAGCCGCAGGGCGAACCCCTGGTCGGGACCCGGCGTCCCGACGGAACGTCCTCGCAGGCGGACGGGACCCACCGCCTCGGCGGGGCGGGACGCCGTCCACGGTCCGGGCACGTGGAGGTGCCGGGCCGGCCGGACCTGGTCGGCCTCGGCGATGGGCACGAACGTGGGCTGCGTCATGCGCGGAGGTTAGCCGAGGCCTCGCGCGCCCGATCTCAGAGCGGCGCGTCGGCCAAGAGCCGCACGACGGGCAGCGTGATGCACGACGGGCGTGCGGTGTCGTGGAAGACCTCCTGGTCCGCCGAGCGCATCGTGGCGCCCGTCGCGAGCGGCTCGCCGCTCCCCAGGTTGCGGCAGAACAGCGGGTGGGCGCCGCTCGAGACCTGGAGCCGGATCCGGTGCCCGGCCTTGAAGGTGTTGGCGGTCGGCCACATGGAGATGTCGAGCTTGAAGACCCCGTCGTCCTCCTTGTGCACGGACCCCGGCGTGAGGCGGACGATGCCGTCGCTGACATTGACGGACCGGCCCTTCTCCGAGACGTCGCACAGCCGCACGAAGAAGTCGGTGTGCTCGAGCGACGAGCGCAGGTACAGGGTCGCGGTCAGCGGCCCGATGACCGTGAGGTCCTCGGAGAGCACCGGGCCGGTGTAGGTCAGCACGTCGTGGCGGTGCTCGCGGCGGCGCTGGTCCTTGCGGCCGGCGGTGAACACGTTGAGCGACGGCCCGCCGACGGCCGGCGTCGGGTCGTGCGGGTTGTAGTGGAAACGGTCTGGGCCGCTCTCGGCGGGCGGCGCCGTGTCCAGCGTCCCCCAGCGCCCGAGGTACCACTGCCGGGTCTCCCCCGCCGGGGGCCACAGCGAGAACTCCTGCCAGGTGCGCGACCCCATGACGTAGAGGCGCACGGGCGCCCGCGGCTCGAGGCTCTCGCGCTCGCCGAGCTGCTCCCCGAAGAACTCGGGGCCGTCGCGAACCGTCTCGGCGAACAGGCCGGGGCTGGCGTGGGTCCAGGGCCCGATGGTCAGGCGGGCCGTGCGGCCGGCGGCGCGCAGGGCCTCGTAGTCGGCGACCTGGCCGGGGAGGAAGAGGTCGTACCACCCGCCGATGAGGCTGGCCGGCGGCACCTTCCCCAGCCGCCGCCCGAAGTCGACCGCGTCCCACCAGGGGTCCCCGGGGGTGCTGTGCTCGAGCCAGTCCTGGTAGGGGGCGGACGTCCGCCCGATGGCCGCGACGTCGCCCTTCCCGAGGGGCAGCACGGCCGTCGCGGCGGGCAGCACCCGGGCGCTGCGCACATGGGCGCGCACGACGGCGCGCCAGCCGAGCTCCTGGTGCTCGATCTCGTGGATCCAGGTCAGTGCCATCTCGAGCGCGAACGAGCGGCCCGGGTAGACGATGGCGTCACGGATGTTCGACGCCGTGACCTGGAGCCCGAGCGCCTTGACGAAGTCCGGCGCGTCCTGCGCGATCGCCCACTGCGTCATGCCGAGGTAGCTGCCGCCCCACATGACGAGGCGGCCGTCGAACCAGGGCTGCGCCGCCACCCACTCCAGGGTGGCATGGCCGTCGGCCTCCTCGTGGCGGACGGGCTCCCACTCCCCCTCGGAGCCGAACGTCCCGCGGCAGCTCTGGATCACCACCTGGTACCCGCGCTCGGCGTACAGCCGTCCGAGCGGGCCGATGATGTGCCGCCCGTACGGCGTGCGGATCAACACGGTCGGCCGGCCACCCGAAGCCTGGGTGGGGAACCAGCGGTCGGCCAGCAGCACGGTGCCGTCGGGCATCTTGGCCGCCAGGTCGCGCTCGACGGAGACGTCGGTGGTGTCGGGTGGGGGGAGCTTGACCAGCGACGCTGCCATCCGGCTCCACACGGTCATGTCGACCCCTGCTCCCCTCGTTGTGGCGACTGCCCGGGACCCGGCTAGGTCGCGTGGAGCAGCCCGAAGACGATCGAATCGTAGAGGGCCTGCCAGCTCGCCTCAATGATGTTCTCCGACACCCCGATGGTCGTCCACGTGCGCTGCCCGTCGGTCGTGTCCACCAGGACCCGGGTGACGGCACCGGTGCCCCGGCCCGTATCGAGCACGCGCACCCGGTAGTCGGTCAGGTGGATGTGGTCGAGCGCGGGGAACCTGGCGCCGATGGCGCCCCGCAGGGCCCCGTCGAGCGCGTTGACCGGGCCGTTGCCCTCGGCGACGGCGACGATGCGCTCGGGCCCGACGTGGACCTTGACCGTGGCCTCGGTCATCACGTCGAACACCGCCGTGGTGGCCGGCGCGGCGGCGGCGCCGGCGGGATCGAGGTCGGCGCGCTGGCCGTGGTCGGTGATGACACGGAACGACTCCACCGTGAAGTAGTCCGACACCCACCCGGTGGCCCGGCGGAGCAGGAGCTCGAGCGAGCCGTCGGCCACCTCGAAGTGGTACCCCTCGTGCTCCAGGCGCTTGAGCTCGTCGAGCACGCGGCCGATGACCTCGCCGTCGAGCTCGAGCCCGAGCTCGTCCGCCTTCATGGCCAGCGTCGAGCGGCCGGCCATCTCGGAGACGACGACCCGGGTGCCGTTGCCGACCAGGTTGGGCTCGACGTGCTCGTACAGGTCGGCGCTGCGGGCCACCGCGCTGGCGTGCAGGCCGCCCTTGTGCGCGAACACCGAGTTGCCGACGTAGGGCTGCTGCGGGTCGGGCGCGATGTTGACCAGCTCGGCGATGTGGTGCGCCACCGGCGTCAGCCGCTCCAGCCGGTCGGCCGGGATGGTGCGGATCTTGAGCTTGAGCGACAGGTTGGGGATGGCGGCCGAGAGGTCGGTGTTGCCGGCCCGCTCGCCGTAGCCGTTGATGCACCCCTGGACCTGGGTCGCCCCGGCCTGCACCGCCACCAGCGAGTTGGCCACGGCGCAGCCGGCGTCGTTGTGGCAGTGGATCCCCAGCTGCGCACTGGTGCGGGCGCGCACGTCGGCCACCGCCTGCCCGACGTCGTCGGGCAGCGAGCCGCCGTTGGTGTCGCACAGGACGAGCGCCTCGGCCCCGGCCTCCTCGGCGGCGGCCAGGACCGACAGCGCGAAGTCGGGGTTGCCCCGGTAGCCGTCGAAGAAGTGCTCCGCATCGAGGAAGACGCGCAGGTCGTGCTCGCGCAGGTAGCGCACGGAGTCGGCCACCATGGCCACCGCCTCGTCGAGGGAGGTGCGCAGCGCCTCGGCCACGTGGCGGTCCCACGACTTGGCCACGATGCAGGCGACCGGGGCCCCGGCGTCGACCAGGTTGGCGAGGACGGCGTCGTGCTCGGGCTTGACCCCGGCCCGGCGGGTGGAGCCGAACGCGACCAGCGTCGCCGTGCCGAGCGTGAGCTCCTTCTTGGCGCGGGCGAAGAACTCGATGTCCTTGGGGTTGGCCCCCGGCCAGCCGCCCTCGATGTAGGTCACCCCGAGGTGGTCGAGCTGCTCCGCCACGCGGAGCTTGTCGTCGACCGTCAGCGAGAGGCCCTCCTGCTGGCTGCCGTCGCGCAGGATGGTGTCGAAGATGTCGACCGCCTCGGGCAGCTCGGGCAGCGCGTAGTCGTGGGCGTGGGCGCTGTGGCCGTGCGCGTGGGTGTGGCGTACGCCGCCGTGGCTGTGGCTCTGCTCCTCAGTCGACATGGTCCAGCCATTCCTTGTACTGGTCGACCTCGCCGCGCACGGTGGCGAAGTAGATCTGCTGGATCTCCTTGGTGATCCGTCCGGGGTGCCCCGGGCCGACCGGGCGGTCGTCGACGGCGCGGATGGGCACGACCTCGGCCGCGGTGCCGGTGAGGAACGCCTCGTCGGCGAGGTAGAGGTCGGTGCGGATGATGTGCTCGTGCCGCACCTCTATCCCGAGGTCCCGTGCGATGGTCTCGACCGAGTTCTGGGTGATGCCCTCCAGCGCGCCGGCGTCGGAGGTGGGCGGCGTGATGATCACGCCGTCGCGCACGATGAAGATGTTCTCGCCGGTGCACTCGCTGACCCGGCCGTTCGGGGCGAGCAGGATCGCCTCGTCGTAGCCGGCCTTGATCGCCTCCACCTTGGCCAGCGACGAGTTCACGTACATGCCGGTGCCCTTGGCCGCCGTCGGCACCGCATTGGGGTCGTGGCGCTGCCACGAGCTGACCTTGCACGACACGCCGTTCGCCACGCCCTCGTCACCGAGGTACGTCCCCCAGGGCCAGGCGGCCACCGAGACGTTCACCGGGCACGGCAGCGGGTTGAGGCCCATCTCGCCGTAGCCGAGGTAGACGAGCGGTCGCAGGTAGCAGCCGTCGTGCATGCCGTTGACGCGCACGACGAGACGGGTGGCCTCAATGATCTCGTCGACCGTGAAGGGGACGTCGATCATGAAGACCTTGGCCGACGCGAACAGCCGGCGGATGTGGTCGCCGAGCCGGAACACCGCGACGCCCCGGCTGGTCGGGTAGGCGCGGATGCCCTCGAAGACGCCGGAGCCGTAGTGCATGGTGTGCGTGAGCACGTGCACCGTGGCGTCGGCCCAGTCGACGAGCTCGCCGTCCATCCAGATCTTCTCCGTCGGGGTGATGGGCATTGCGGCTACAGCCTTTCTGCGATGGCGTCGCCCACGGCGGTCGTGGACAGCTTTTCGTTGGAGGTGGGCAGGTCGGGGTTCGACATGGCATCGGTCTGCGCGGCCACGGCCTTGACGATGCGGTCGGCGGCGTCGCCCTCGCCGAGGTGCTCGAGCATCAGAGCCGCCGAGTGGATGGCGGCCAGCGGGTTGGCGATGCCCTGGCCGGCGATGTCGTGGGCGGCGCCGTGGACCGGCTCGAACAGCGACGGGCCGGTCCGGGCCGGGTTCAGGTTGGCCGAGGCGGCGAAGCCGATGCCGCCGCTGACGGCGCCGGCCAGGTCGGTGAGGATGTCGCCGAACAGGTTGTCGGTGACGATGACGTCGTAGCGCTTGGGCTGCTCCACCAGGTAGATGCAGGCGGCGTCGACGTGGTTGTAGTCCCAGTCCACGTCGGGGAACTCGGGTGCGACCTCGCTGACCGTGCGGTGCCAGAGGTCGCCGGCGAAGGTCAGCACGTTCGTCTTGTGCACGAGGGTGAGGTGACGGCCCGGGCGGCGCGCGGCCAGGTCGAAGGCGAAGCGCACGCAGCGCTCGACACCATGGCGGGTGTTGACCGAGCCCTGGGTGGCGACCTCGTGCGGGTCCCCTTGCGCAGGAAGCCGCCCTCGCCGGCGTAGGTGCCCTCGGTGTTCTCCCGGACGACCATGAAGTCGGCGCCGGCGGCGACCGAGCCCGGGACGCCGGCGAAGGGGCGCAGGTTGACGTAGAGGTCGAGCTCGAAGCGGAGACGGAGCAGCATGCCGCGCTCGAGGGTCCCGGGCGGCACCGCCGTGTCGCCGACGGGCGGGCCGACGGCGCCGAGGAGGATGGCGTCGAAGCCGCGCAGCTCGGCCAGGGTCTCGTCGGGCAGGACGACGCCGTCGCGCAGGTAGCGGGCGGCCCCGAGGTCGAAGGTGGTGGTGTCGAGGTCGACCCCTGCCGCCGCGACCACCTTGAGGGCCTCCGCACAGACCTCCGGCCCGATGCCGTCGCCGCCGATGACGGCCACCCGGTGCCTGGTGGTGTCGCTGCTCACTGTCCTCATTGTTCCTTTCTTCTGTCGTCCCGGTGCGCCATGGCCCCCAAATCGTCCCCGGGAATTGAAAAACCGCCCACGCAGTGGACGGTTCGAAGGCGCGCTGGGGTGGTGCGCGCCTAGTGAATAATGCCTACGAGGTGCTCGGAACGGCGCATGGTCGACCCAGTCTCTCGCAGCCGGAGCGCCTCGTCAACAGAGGGTGCGGCCCCGGCCGGGCGCCCACCCGGGGCCGATTAGCCTTGACCCTGCCGGCGCAGTGCACCGCACCGCCGCGCATCCGCCTCCCGGAGGACACGCCGTGACCAACGCTTCCGCCAACCAGACCGAGACGACAAAGCTGACCCAGGCCACCCACGACCGCCTGGTGGCCGAGCTCGAGGACCTGACCACCCGCGGCCGGGTGGAGATCGCCCAGCACATCGAGGCGGCCCGCGCCCTCGGCGACCTGAGCGAGAACGGCGACTACCACGCGGCCAAGGACGCCCAGGGCAAGATGGAGTCGCGCGTCCGCCAGCTGCAGGCGATGCTCAAGCACGTCGAGATCGTCGACGAGTCCGGCTCCGACGACGGGTCCATCTCGCTGGGCAGCACGGTGACCCTGCGCTACGACGGGGACGACGAGGACGACACCCAGCAGTTCTTCGTGGGCTCCATCGAGGAGCGCCAGGGTGAGCTGCCCGTGGTCTCGCCCAGCTCGCCGCTCGGCCAGGTGCTGGTGGGCCGCGTCGCCGGCGACACCGTCGACTACCAGGCGCCGGGCGGCATGCTCAAGGTCCACATCGTGGCCGTCGACCGCTGATGGCGCCGCGCACCCTGAGCGAGAAGATCTGGGACGCGCACGTCGTCCACGCGGCCGACGGTGAGCCCGACCTGATCTTCATCGACCTCCACCTGGTGCACGAGGTCACCTCGCCGCAGGCCTTCGACGGCCTGCGGCTGGCCGGCCGCACCGTGCGCCGGCCCGAGCTCACCGTGGCGACGGCGGACCACAACGTCCCGACCACCGACATCGACAAGCCCGTGGCCGACCCGGTGTCGGCCCAGCAGCTGAAGGTCCTCAACGACAACACCGCCGAATTCGGCATCACCTGCTACCCCATGGGCGACGCCAACCAGGGCATCGTCCACATCATCGGGCCCGAGCAGGGCTGGACGCAGCCCGGCATGACGATCGTGTGCGGCGACAGCCACACGTCGACCCACGGTGCCTTCGGCGCACTCGCCTTCGGCATCGGCACCAGCGAGGTCGAGCACGTGCTGGCCACCCAGACGCTCCCCCAGGTGCGCCCGAAGACGATGGCGGTGACGGTCGAGGGCGAGCTCGCTCCCGGTGCGACGGCCAAGGACATCGCGCTGGCGGTCATCGGCGCCATCGGCACCGGCGGCGGCATCGGGCACGTGATCGAGTACCGCGGATCGGCCATCCGGGCCCTCTCCATGGAGGGGCGCATGACGCTGTGCAACATGTCGATCGAGGGCGGGGCGCGGGCGGGCCTGGTGGCTCCCGACGAGACGACATTCGCGTACGTGCGGGGCCGCGACCATGCGCCCGTCGGCGAGGACTGGGACGCCGCGCTGGCCTACTGGCGCACCCTGCCGACCGACGAGGGCGCGACCTTCGACAAGGAGGTCGTGCTCGACGCGTCCGCCATCACGCCGCACGTGACCTGGGGCACGAACCCCGCCCAGGTGGTGCCGCTGGCCGGAGCGGTGCCCGACCCCTCCGCCCTGGCCGACGCCGGCGACCGGGAGGCGGCCGAACGGGCACTGGCCTACATGGGCCTGCAGGCCGGGACGCCGATGCGCGAGATCAAGGTCGACACGGTGTTCCTCGGCAGCTGCACGAACTCGCGCATCGAGGATTTCCGGGCCGCCGCCGCCGTGCTCGAGGGCCGGAGCGTCCACGCCGGCCTGCGCGCCCTCGCCGTGCCCGGCTCGCACCGCGTCAAGGTGCAGGCGGAGAACGAAGGCCTGGACAAGGTGTTCCTCGCGGCCGGCTTCGAGTGGCGCGAGCCGGGCTGCTCCATGTGCCTCGCCATGAACCCGGACAAGCTGGCCGTCGGCGAGCGCTGCGCGTCGACCTCGAACCGCAACTTCGAGGGGCGCCAGGGCCGCGGCGGGCGCACCCACCTCGTGTCCCCCGCCGTCGCCGCGGCGACCGCCGTGGCGGGGACGTTCGCAACCCCGGAGGACCTGGACTGATGGAACCCGTCGTCGTCGTCACCGGACGCGCCGTGCCCCTCGACCGCACGGACGTCGACACCGACCAGATCATCCCGTCCGACTGGCTCAAGCGCGTCGAGCGGACCGGGTTCGGGGCCGGGCTCTTCTCGGAGTGGCGCGACGACCGGGACTTCGTGCTCAACAACCCCGAGTTCGTCGGCGCGACGATCCTCGTGGCCGGGCACAACTTCGGCACGGGATCGTCCCGAGAGCACGCCGTGTGGGCGCTGATGGACTTCGGGTTCCAGGCCGTCGTCTCGTCGCGCTTCGCCGACATCTTCCGCAACAACTGCACCAAGCAGGGGCTGCTCCCGGTGCAGGTCACCGAGGAGCTCGACCGCGCCCTGCTCGACGCGGTGGCGCAGGACCCCTCGCTCGAGATCACGATCGACGTGGCGCGCGGGACGATCGAGGCGCCGGCGGCCGGGCTGGCCGGCACGTTCCCGCTCGACGAGTTCACCCGCGAGCGCCTGCTCAACGGTTGGGACGACATCGGGCTGTCGCTGCGCTACGCCGACGACATCACGGCCTACGAGCGCCGCCGGCCGGCCTTCCTGCCCTCGGCCTGACCGGACCCGACAGGACCGACAGGACCGACAGGACTGACCCCATTGGTCGACTTCCGCCCCATGACCGAGGCCGACGTGCCCGGTGCCGTCGAGGCGTTCGACAGCGGGTTGCTGGCCATGCGCGCCCGCTACGGGCTGCCGGTCACGGGCAACTCAATCCAGGACGAGCGACGGCGCCGGGACCGCACGCGACACTTCCTCGCGACCGACCCCGGCGGAGTCGTGGGTGGCCGAGGAGGCTGGCACCGTCATCGGGATGTCGCAGTCCTTCGTCCGGGAGGACTACTGGATGCTGTCGCAACTGGGCACCCTGCCCGGCCGCCAGGGCCGCGGCGTCGGGCGCGAGCTGCTCGGCCTCGCCCTCTCGCACGGCGACCCGCAGAGCCCGGGGACGATCCAGTGCTCGCGCGACCCCAAGGCGATGGCGCTGTACACGAGCTTCGGGTTCGTCCTCCACCCGGTGGTGGCGGCATGGGGCGTCATGCGCCCGGGGTCGATCGAGCGGCCGCCCGAGGTCGTCCGCCTCGAGCCCGACGAGGTCACCGAGCGCGAGCTGGAGGTGATCGCCGTCGATCGACCGGGCGGTGCGCGGGTCGGCGCGCGTCGGTCGACATCGTCTCGATGCTCGCCCAGCCCGGGAGCCGGCTGCTGCTCCACGCGGACCAGGGCTACGCCGTGGCCCGGGACGAGCGCATCGTGACGCTCGGCGCCCGCCAGGAGGAGTCGGCGTCGCTGGTGCTGCGGGCCATGCTGGCCGAGGCGCCGGCGGGCGAGACGATCGAGATCAACTGGCTCACCTCGGCGCAGCAGTGGGCCATCCGGGTGGTGGTCGAGGCCGGCATCGAGCTCCAGCCCTACGGGCCGGTGATGGTGCGCGGCATGGACGGCCCGCCCCACCCCTACATCCCGAGCGGCGGGTACGGCTGAGCCGCTAACAGGCTCGGCCGTGGTAGCAGTTGAGGGGGAGCGGTGGTCGGGCTCGTGGCCGGCGCGGGTCCTACCTGGGTCTTCGCTGCGGTGGTCGGGCCGCCGGCGAAGTGCACCGAGGCGATGACGAGGAGGGCAACCAGCGCTGCCGCGGCAACGATTGCTGCGGCGAGGGCACGGATGCTGTGCATGGAGGGGAGGGCAATGGCCTGCACGGTTCGTTCTCCTTTCAACTTCGGGCCGGAGACTCCGGCCCTGATCGAAGGGTACGAACTGACCCAGTTCGTGCCATCGGTGAGCCGACACCCAATATTGGCGCCAGGTGTTCCCTGACGTCACCTCTTGAGGTCGAGGGCAGCCGCGATCCTGGCCGCCGTCATGACGGTCACGCGCCCGAGCTTTCGCGAGCATCGGACGAGACGTGGTGGTCGACGGTCTTCGGCGAGACGTCGAGACGATCGGCGATCTCGGCGTTGCGCATCCCGTCGGCGAGCAGCTGCAGCACGTCGACCTCACGGTTGCTCAGCCCGGCAGGGTTGGCCCGGTCGGGCCCGCGGTCCCCGTGCAGATGCCGCGTGCGCCCGTGGCCCGGAGCTTCGCCGTCGACCATGGCAGCAGCCGGCGCGGCGCCGAGTCCCTGCAGCAGCTGGAGGGAGTGCCTGAGGTCGTCCTCGTCGTCGCTTTCGGCCAGCGCCAGCGCTTCGTCGTACGGGCAGCCGACAGCGGCCCACGCCGCGGCCGCCTTGTCGGGGATGACCCGCGAAGCAGCAGCGCGTACGGCTCGGCCACCGGCGAGGGCAGGTCCGCCGCGAGGTCGAGCTTCCACAACCAGTAGGCGACCTCGCCGGTGGCCCAGAGGTTGTCGTGCGGACCGAGGCTGGCCCGCGCCAGCTCGATCTCCGCCGCCGCCCGAGCGAGGTCACCCGCCAGCCACGCCGCTTCCGCCCTCTGGACGCGCAGAGGCCGCAGGACCGAGTCGTCCAGGCCCGGATCGGCGCTGTCCAGGGTCTCGTCCAGCCAGCGGAAGGGGTCGGGCTCGCCGCGGCGGGCCGCGAGGAGCCCGAGAACGCCGAGCGACTGGAGCCGGCCGCTGCGCCATCCGCCGCTCGATCGTGGCGCTGGCCTGTGCCGATGCCTCGTCCCACCTCCCCCGGCGCAGCGCCGCCTCGACGATGTCCCCGACGAGGCAGTGACGGGTCAGATCGAGGTCCCGCTCCGTGAGCGAAGGCGACGGCATCGGCGGCGAAGCGGTCGAGCAGGTCGAAGCGCCTGGTTCTCCACCGCCCCAGCGATGAGGTTGTTGAAGGCGCGGGAGATGTCGTCCTCGAGCTCGGAAGCCGAGGCACGCCGCAGGCTCTCCTGGAGCTTCTCGAAGCCTTCCTCCCTCCCAAGCAGACCTCGCCGCCGCCGATCGTGTTGAGGGCGTGCACCACGTCGGCCTCGTCGCCCCAGCGCTCGGCGAGCGCCACCGCGGTGGCGCCCACATCGATGGCCTCCGAGTAGCGCCCGGTCATCAGCATCAGCTGAGCCTGGCGCGCGTAGGCATGGGCGAGGTTGGGCCCCGGAGCCATCGACTCGAGTTGCGCGATGGCGTCGGACGCAGTGACCATGGCCTGATCGGCCTGGCTCTGCCAGAAGAGATAGAGCGCCAGCTCGCTCAGTGCCCGCCCTTCGGCGTCGACGTCACCGGCTTCACGCCAGCAGTCAGCGGCCTCGCGTTGGGACGAGACGGCTCGATCGACGTCCTCGGCCACGAAGCACTCGAACGCATGCGCGATCAGCAGGGGCGCCCGGTCGGTCGGCGTGAGCCGTGAGACATAGGGCACGGCGTGGTCGTAGTGCACGAGCGCGGCGCGATGCCGCGCTCAGCCGGGCGGCTTCCGCCCCGGCTCGGGGAGCGAGCTCGAGCACGGCATCCACGTCGCCGGCTTCGAGCGCGTGATGGGCCAGCTCCGACGGCTCGACGTGCCAGGGCGCTCGGAGAGCACGGCCAACGCTCGTGCATGCAGCCGGATGCGGCTCGACCCTGTGCCTGCTTCGAGGACGGCGCGCTGCGCCAGCTCGTGAGGAAACGCGACCACGGAGTCGTGCCGCCGAAGCATTCCCTGCGCGACACATCCGACCACTGCTTCGAGGGGCAGGCCGGCCACCCGGCAGAGCGACATCGACGCTGCAAACGCCGGCCCGAGGACGGCGGCCGCGAGGAGCACCTCCCGCGAACCCTCCGGCAAGCGCCGGACCCGGGCCCACACCGCATCGCGCACCGTCGGCGGCAGTTCTGCCCCGCCCCGACGCGACCACCTCGGCCACGAAGAACGGGTTCCCGCCGGCTGCGGCATGCAGCGCGGCCGGATCGATGTCGGTGCCCGACGCCAGCTGGCGGACCGCCGACACCGACAGCGGCGGCAGCGGGACGGACACCATGGAGGCCGGGGGGATGTCCCCGAGCGTCGTCGACAGTCGGTGGTCGGGACCGACGTCTTCGTCGCGGATCGTCACCACGACGAGCGCAGGCAGCTGGTCGATGCGGCGACCGACGACCTTGAGCAGGTCGAGCGTGGCGTCATCGGCCCACTGGACGTCCTCGATCACCGCGAGCGCGGGCCACCCTCGGCCCGGAGGAGGCCGAGGAAGGCCGAGGACACCTGATGGCGATCGCCCGCGTCGATTGCCTGGCGCAACCCGGGCGGGCCCTGATCGGCCATGTCCAAGATGGGCCCCAGAGGTCGCGGCGGAGTCACCGGGTCACACGCGCCCCAGAGCACCCGGCCTTCCCGGCCGCTGGTGAACGCCTTGACGAGCGTGCTCTTCCCAATGCCAGCTTCGCCTCGCACGAGCACGAGTCGGCCCCCGTGCCAGACCGCCTCGCCGAGTAGCGAGTCGAGCCCACCCAGGAGCGCCTCGCGCTCGAGCACCACCACCGGCCCGATGGTACCGCCTGGCGCTTCGCCCTCCCCGGGGAGCGTGACCGCTGGTCCCGTGGTCGTCAGCTGTAGAAGTAGGGTCGAGGACCCGCACTTCGGCGATGGCGTCGACCGGCAGGCCGTTCTCCCCGGCGACCTCCCGGATGGCCTCGGGGCTCGGCGCGTCGTAGACGCAGAACGTCTTGGCCCGATCGGCCGACACGTACGAGTGCACCCAGGTGACCCCGTGGCCGCGTTGGCGGACACGACGTGATCGACCACCTTGAGCCCGTCGTCGTTGATCGGGATGCGCAGTCCGTCGGGGAACGTGCGCTCGACCATGTATCTCGGCATGCCGACTCTCCTCTCGGTTCCGTGGCCGACGTGGCCACGGAACCGACGGTACCGACAAGGCCCGAGACTCTCTATGGGGAGGCCTCCCTACGTTGGCCGCCCTGGACCGGCGTCACCGTGCGCCCCGGGATCGGCGAACCGCCGCAACCCGGCACCCCAGCCCTCGGGCGATCCGACCGCGTCGCGCATCGCCTCCCAGCCGTCGCCGTGACGGTCGATGTGACGGTGCTCGAGCTCGACCCGGGTGCGATCCTCGCCCTCGGGATGGAAGCGCACCTCGACCTCGCTCGTGCGGCCCGGGTCGGTCTCGATCTGCCACTGCAGGCTGATGTCCCAGCTGAACACGACCCGGCTCGGAGGCTCGTAGGCCAGCACGCGTGCCCAGCGGCACTCGCTCCCGTCCGTCCCGACGTCGTAGACGTGCCCGCCCACCTTGGGCTCGAAGGTCATGGACGCCAGCGGCGCCTGCAGGATGTGGTGCTCGGGCGGCCACCAGCTCCCGATGTCGTCGGTGAACACCGAGAACGCCCGGTCGAGGGGCGCGTCGACGACGATGGTCGTGGTCACGGCGGCGGTGTCGGTCATGGGGTCTCCTCCTGTTGATCCTGTCGTTCCACTCGCGCCTTGAACGAGTGCAGTGCGGTGTTCCAGAAGCGGTCGAGGTAGTCGCGCAGCCCGGCGACCCCGTCGGGGTCGAGGCTGTAGATCCGCCGCGTCCCCACCTGCGCGTCGCGCACGAGGCCGGCGTCCTTGAGCACCTTGAGGTGCTGGGACACGGCCGGGCGGCTGACGGGCAGCCGGGCGGCGAGGTCGACGACCGCCGAGGGCCGCTCGCCGAGCTGCTCGAAGATGGCCCGCCGGGTCGGGTCACCGAGCGTGCCGAGGGCATGAGAGTTAGCTACCACTTACGGTAAGTATTGACTAACTGATGCGCCCCGTCAAGACCCGGCGTGGAACCCCCGGGCTACGGCAGCAGGCGGTAGGAGCCGACGGTGGTGGCGTCGGCCGGGGTGGGTCCCTCGACCACCCGGTCGGCGATGCCGGCCTGGAACGCCGCGAACGCGGCCGAGGTGGTCAGGGGGTTCTCGGCACCGTCGATGACCGCCAGATGGACGAAGCTGACCCCGTCGTCGAGACGGAACGCGGCGTAGTGCAGCCCCTCGGGCCTCGCGTCGGCGAGCTCGGCGAAGACGGCGCGGATGAGGCGCTCGTTCTCGTCGGCGTGTTCGGGCTTGGTCCGGTAGCGGACCACCTTGGTCACTGGCACGGTCACTCCTTCTCCATGGGTCGCCGGCGCAGGGTGCGGCCGGGTCGTCCGTCGTCGGATCAGACGGCGCGCATCCGGTTGTTGCGCGCGTCGTGGGTGACCTCGGCCAGGCCGAGCGCCTCCAGGAGGGGCGGGAGGTACATGCCGAAGCGTCCGCGGTACCCCTTGCGCAGGCCGTACCAGCCCCCGATCGGGTTGTCGGGGGAACGGCCCCACGCCTCCACGGTGCCGTCGGCGGCCGGCTTCTTCTCGTCGGCCGCGCCCAGCGGCACCCAGTCGCCCTGCCCGGACAGCCAGGCGTGCAGATCCTCGATCGCCCGCAGGTCGTAGGTGAGCTTCGTGGACCCGACCTGGCACACCAGGACCGCCGGCTCCGCCTGCTCGTCCCGGTACATCGTGTACTCCGAGCTCCCCGGTGGGGTCTTGAGCACCCAGGGGTCCTCCTCGGTCCCGCTCGCCATCACGCAGCTCCTCTCTCGACGGCCTCTGCGAAGTGCGGCAGCAGCGAGTCCCAGCCGGCGCGGTTGCGGTCACGCCACGTGTCCGCCGTGTCGCCCAGGCGCTCCCAGCCGCTGTGCTCGATCTCGATCCGGGTGCGGTCCTCACCGTCGTCGACGAAGCGGATCTCGACCTCGGTCGCATCGGCGCGGTCCCGGCCCAGGTGCCACCGGTAGGCCAACCGCCGTGGCGGCTCCCAGACCGTCACCTCACCCCACGTGTGCCGCTCGCCGGCAGACGTCTCGTAGATCTGCCCTCCCCGCCGGCTCTCGAGCACGATCGCGTCGGGACCACCGCTGACGGTGTGGTCGGGCGGCCACCAGGTCCCGATCCGCGACGTCCACACGGCGAACGCGTGCCGGGGCGGGCAGTCGACGTCGAACGTGATGTGCAGCGGGGTGCCCGTCACTCGGGCCCCGCTCCGGTGTTCTCGGCGAGCAGGCGGAACCGGGCGGCGGCGTTGCCCCAGACCCCCTCGAGATACTCCTGGACCGCCTGCAGCCCCTCTTCGCGGAGGTGATAGATCCGCCGGTTCCCCTGGGCCTCCTCGGCCACCATCCCCGCGTCCTTCAGGAGGCGCAGGTGGCGCGAGACGGCGGGGCGGCTGATGGGCAGCTCGGCCGCGATCTCGTGCACGGGCATGTCGCCGTGGCTCAGGAGCCGCAGGATCTCGCGCCGCGTTCGGGTCACCCAACGCGTCGAACGGATCACCGGCGGTCTCCGCCACGGGCACCGGTTCAGGCCCCCGGCCCGGGACGATCGGTCGGCACCGCCCGGCGCCCGCAGAGGGTCGGTAACATTTTAGTTACCGTAACAGACAGGTTACGTTCAGGCAATGCCCGCCGGCACGATCGGGTCGCCGCCGGCTCAGGCCGCGTTGCGCAGGGCTCTCCACTCGACGGTCCGGCGGACCTTCTCGGCGACCGAGGGCGCGACCTCGATGATCCGGCGGAACTCGCTCGTCGAGCCCACGTAGATCACCATGTCGGTGACGGCGGTGACGGTGGCGTTGCGCCTGGCGTGCCCCCGCTCTCCCAGCAGGGCCATCTCGCCGGCCAGGTCACCGGGGCCCAGCGTGGCGATGGTGTGGCCACCCTGGCTCACCTCGGCCTCACCCTCTGCGATGACCATGAACTCGTTCCCGAGGCCACCTTCGCTGACCAGCACCCTTCCCGCCGGGACGGTGAGCATCGTGAGCTGCCGGGCGATCTCCGCCAACTCCGTCCGGCTCGTCTCCGCGAAGAGGGCCAGTTCCTTCAGATCGTGTCTGGGCAGACGCACAGGATCTCCTTCCACGTTCTCCCGCTGACCCAGAGTGTCGTCACTCGGACTGATCTGTCAAGGTGCTAGCGGAGATACTCCATATCTATAACAGAGATATGGGAAGGGTTGTTCCCGC
>CAVULV010000012.1:0-24587 GCA_963742445.1 uncultured Acidimicrobiaceae bacterium | reverse complement strand
TCCGAGAACTAGGACATGACCGGGGAGGGTACAACGCCCTTCAGCGTGGTCGTGCACCTTGCGGGTGGCGGGACGACCAGGCTGGGCGAGGGGGACTTGGCGACGGCGGACCCGCCGGGACGGTGGAAGGACGAAGGCGGCGATGCCGGCTCCCGGCCGCGTCCCACGCCTTCCGGGCGCAGCCGGCGCCTGCGGCTCACGCCGCCGGCGGGCCGCTACTCAACGCTCGATCGATCGCACCACGCAGCTCCCGCGCCACGCCCGCACGTCGGGCGCTTGGGTCAGGTAGCGCACCACGACGAAGTGACGCACACCCGCCGCAGCCAGAGCTGGGATTCTCTCCGGTGTCACACCGCCCGTCACGAAGACGGGAACGCTGGATGCGTGCGCTGGCCCGACTGACGTAGGCCGTCCCCGTTCCCTCCCGCCCCGGCTTGGTCGGCGTCGCCTCGACCGGGCCGGCTGAGATGTAGCTGACGTCCTCGCTCGCCGCCGCGGCCAGGTCCGCCTCGCCGTGCGTCGAGAGCCCACGATCGCCTCGGGCCCCAGGATGCGCCGGGCCAGCGAGACCGGCGCGTCGTCCTGCCCCACGTGCACGCCGTCGGCGCCCACCTCGAGGCGAGATCGGGCCGGTCGTTGACCACGAAGGGCACGCCGTGCTCGTCGGCACACCGCGTCACCACGCGGGCCCGGGCAATCAGCTGCCGGGCGTCGAGCTCCTTGTCCGCGCAGCTGGACCACGTCGACGCCGCCCCGATGCAGGCCGGTCAGGAACGCGGCCAGGTCGGTGCGGTCCGGCGTGCAGAGAGTAGAGGCGGCGACCCAGAGGTCCCCCGTGGTCACGCCCCCGGGCCGACTTCATGGCCTTCTTGGTGGCCCTCACCTTCTCGAGGCTCGCGCGTCGGTGATGTCGGCCACCGACAGGTGGTCCCGTCGCCGCCGAAGGGGGCGCTGGCCTCCTGCCACCCCTCGGGGCGCACGCCGAGTTGCTTGCCGAGCGGCGCGCGAAGATCTTGGACTTCTGCTCCCCGAACCCGGGCAGGCCGCAGACGGGCCACCAGCTCCTCCCCGCTGGCGACACCCTTCCAGATGGCGTCGGCCTTGCCGCCGTAGTCCTCGACGACGGTGCGGCAGACCTCCTGGACACGCCCCGCCATCGACCCGGGGTAGCGATGCAGCGCCGGCCGCTCCCGGAAGACGTCGGCGAGCTCGCCGGGGTCCATGGCGGCGATGGAGGCCGCGTCGAGCGATCCGCCCAGCCGCCGCGCCAGCTCGGCGGGGGAGGAGAACGCCTTCTCGAGGGTCACCTGCTGGTCCAGCACCATCCCGATGAGAAGGGCCAGCGGGTCGCGACTGAGCACCGCGTCGGCGTCGGCGTCGCCGCTGAGGTGGAGCGCAATCCGTGCCACGGCAGTGATTTTGCCACGAAGAGGGGGCGTACGGACGTGCCCCGGCGGCCGGGCGCGGGCAGACTCTCGCCATGCACATCCCGGCCAAGGTCGACTACGGCATCCGCGCCCTGCTCACGCTGGCCGCTTCCGGGACCCCGCAGACCGCCGAGTCCCTGGCCGGGGAACAGGGGCTGCCGCCGCGTTTCCTCGGTGCCATCCTGGCCGACCTGCGGCGCGCCGGCATCGTCGCCAGCCAGACGCGGGGCCGAGGGCGGCTACCGGCTCGCCCGCGAGTCCGACGCCATCACGATCGCCGACGTCATCCGTGCCCTCGACGGCCCGCTGGCCGAGGTGCGTGGGTTCCGGCCCGAGGCCACCAACTACGACGGCGCGGCCGAGAACCTCCAGCAGGTCTGGGTGGCCGTGCGGGCCAGCCTGCGCTCGGTGCTCGAGAAGGTCACGCTGGCCGACGTGACCTCGGGCAAGCTGCCCTCGCACGTGCAGAAGCTCGTGACCGACCCCGATGCCTGGGTCGCCCACTAACGGCGCGGGGTCCGGGCCGGTCGCGGTCTCGGCGGAGGACTATCTCTGGTTCGTCGATCTGGCGCTCTCCGGGATGGCCGCCATCGCCCGGGAGCTCGGCGACGACCTCGTCAACCGGCGCCCCCCGTTCCGCGGCGGCAACTCCGCCTACGTCATCCTGACCCACTGCCTCGGCGTCATGGAGTACTGGGGCGGCGCCACGGTCGCCGAGCGCCCGGTGCAGCGTGACCGGGCGGCCGAATTCACCGCCAGAGGCGACGTGGCGGGGCTGCTCCGGCGCACCGAGCACGCCCGCCGCCGCCTCCGCGAGGACATCGTCGGCCTCGACGCCTCGGCCGTGCCGGTGAGCGTCCGGCGCGACCCCGACGAGCCGGTGCCGTACACCGAGGCCAAGGGAGCGGTCCTCTTGCACATCCTCGAGGAGCTGTTCCAGCATTTCGGCCAGATGGAGATCACCCGGGACGCATTGGTGGCGGGGCACTTGCGATGACGCCCTCGGGCGAACCGGAGCCGATCGCGTGCAGCCTCGACGCCGGGACCTTGGCCGAGCGGATCGACCAGTGGCGTGACCTGGTCGCGTCGTCGGTCGTCGGCGTGGAGGCCGATGCCACGTCGGTTCGCCTCGAGCTCGACGACTCCGAGGCCGCGCTGGTCGCCGCCGCGTCACTCGGTCAGCGTGAGAAGCAGTGCTGCGGCTTCTTCACCGTCGCCATCGAGCTCGGGTCGGAGTGCCGCACGCTGACCCTCCGCGTCCCCGACGGGGCGGAGGAGGCGATGGCCACCTTCGTGGCCCTGCTCACACCGTGAACGGAGCGGCGCGACCGGCGTCGATGCCGAGGTCGGCGATCGCCCCGGCCACGACGGCGGGCGGGACGCGTCTGCCGAGCGCGAGCTGCTGCAACACGGCGACCACGAGGTGGGCGGCGTCGACCTCGAAGTACGAACGCAACGCATCCCGTGCATCGGAGCGGCCGAACCCGTCGGTCCCGAGCGACGCGTAGGGGCGGTCGACGAAGCGCGCCACCTGGTCGGGCACGCTGCGCATGTAGTCGGTGATGGCGACCACGGGGTCCGGGCCCGAGCCCAGTGCCTCCGTCACGACTGCCCGGCGCGGCTCTGCGTCGGGGTGCAGCCGGTTCCAGCGTTCCACCTCGAGTCCGTCGGCGCGCAGGCTGGTCCACGACGTCACGGCCCAGGCGTCGGCGCCGACGTCGTAGCGCTCGGCCAGGATGCGCTGCGCCTCCATGGCGATGCTCCACATCGGCCCGGAGAAGCACACGGTGGCCCGGAGGTCCCCGGACACCTGCGGTGCGGCGGCGAAGCGGTACGCCCCCTGAATGATGCCGCGGCGGATGGTTGCCTCCTCGCCCTCGGGCAGGGGCGGCATCGGGTAGGTCTCGTTGTAGAGCGTGAGGTACCAGAAGCGGTCCTTGGGGTCCGGTCCGAGCATCTCGGAGGTGGCCGCCTCGACGATCGTCGCCACCTCGTAGGCGAAGGAGGCGTCGTAGACCATGGCGGCGGGGTTGGTGGAGGCCAACAGCGGGGATTGCCCGTCATCGTGTTGCAGCCCTTCGCCTTGGAGCGTCGTCCGTCCGGCGGTGCAGCCGGCCAGGATGCCCCGGCCGCGCATGTCGCCGAGGGCCCAGGCCAGGTCGCCCACCCGCTGGAACCCGAACATGGAATAGAAGAGGAACACCGGCACCATCGGCTGGCCCCAGGTCGCGTACGCGGTGGCCAGGGCGGTGAACGACGCCAGCGCCCCGGCCTCCGTGATGCCCTCCTGGAGCACCTGGCCCGAGGTGCTCTCCGCGTAGTTGAGGGGCAGGTCGGCGTCGACCGGCACGTAGTTCTGTCCTTCGGGCGCGTAGATCTTGGCCTCCGCGATCAGCGGTTCCAGCCCGAAGGTCCGGGCCTCGTCGGAGACGATGGGGGCGACGAGCGATCCGACGGTCGGGTCCCGGACCAGGTTGCGCAGCAGCCGGGTGAACACCATGGTGGTGGAGACGGACTGCTTCCCCGAGCCGGCGGCGAACTCCTCGAAGACCTTGGCATCGGGCCGCTGGGGGGCGACGGGGTGGACGACGCGCACGGGAACCGGCCCGTCGAGCACGCGGCCACGGGCACGGAGGTACTCCATGGCGTCGGAGCCCTCCGCGGGGCGGATGTAGGGAGGGTCGCCCTCAAGCGCTGCGTCGGGGATGTCGTCGGTCAGGTAGAGGCGGTCGCGCAGTCGCGCGTAGCTGCGCCTTGGTCATCTTCTTGATCTGGTGTGTGGCGTTGCGGGCCTCGATCTCGGGTCCGAGCGTCCACCCCTTGATGGTCTTGGCCAGAATCACGGTGGGCGCCCCGCGCTGCTCGGTCGCCAGCTTGTAGGCGGCGTACAGCTTGCGGTAGTCGTGGCCGCCGCGAGGGAGCGAGACGAGCTCGTCGTCGCCGAGGTCCTCGACCATGGCGCGCAGTCGCGGGTCGGGTCCGAAGAAGTGCTCCCGGATGTAGGCGCCCGACTCGGTGGCCAGCTTCTGGTACTCGCCGTCCACCGTGGTGTTCATGCGGTCCAGCAGGACGCCGTCCACGTCCCGGGCGAGCAGCGCGTCCCAGCGCGAGCCCCAGATCACCTTGATCACGTTCCACCCGGCGCCGCGGAACACCGCCTCGAGCTCCTGAATGATCTTGCCGTTGCCCCGGACGGGTCCGTCGAGCCGCTGCAGGTTGCAGTTCACGACGAAGATGAGGTTGTCGAGGTGCTCGCGGCCGGCGACCCCGAGCGCGCCGATCGACTCCGGCTCGTCCATCTCGCCGTCCCCGACGAAGCACCACACCCGGCTCCCCGAGGTGTCGACGAGCCGTCGGTGGTTGAGGTAGCGGTTCACGTGCGCCTGGTAGATGGCCGAGATGGGGCCCAGCCCCATCGACACCGTCGGGAACTCCCAGAAGTCGGGCAGGGAGCGGGGGTGCGGGTAGCTCGGGAGCCCGTCGCCGCCCACCTCGTGGCGGTAATTGTCCAGCTCCGCCTCGCTCAGCCGCCCCTCGACGTAGGCCCGGGCGTAGATGCCTGGCGCCGCATGGCCCTGGAAGTAGACCTGATCGCCGAAGCCGCCGTCTGCCTTGCCGCGGAAGAAGTGGTTGAACCCGACCTCGTAGAGCGCAGCCGAGCTCGCGTACGTCGAGAGGTGCCCGCCGACGCCCTCGGTGCGCGTGTTGGCGCGCATCACCATGGCGGCGGCGTTCCACCTGATGTAGGCGCGGATGCGGCGTTCCTGGTACTCGTCGCCGGGGAACCACGGCTCGGCGTCGGCCGGGATCGTGTTGACGTAGGGCGTCGAGACGGTGGCCGGGAAGTCGACCTGCTTGGTGCGCGCCCGCTCGAGGAGCTTCATCAGCAGGTAGCGCGCCCTGGCCCGACCCCGGGCGTCGACGATGGAGTCGAACGACTCGAGCCACTCCTCCGTCTCGCCCGGGTCCGTGTCGGGAACCTGGTGACTGATCCCGTCGAACAGCATCGCTCCACGGTACCGGCAGGGACGGGGGTCCACGACCATCGGCCGCAGGGTGTGACACATTTGGCCATGCCTGCCGACGCAGACCCGGTCATCGTGTACACCGACGGCGCGTGCCGGGGGAATCCCGGACCCGGCGGTTGGGCGTGGGCCGTGCCGGGCGGGCCGCTACGCCAGCGGCGCCGACCGGCAGACCACGAACCAGCGCATGGAGATCATGGCTGCGCTCGAGGCCCTGCGGGCGCTGACACCCGGGGCCCCCGCGGCGATAGAGGTGGTCAGCGACTCCACCTACGTCGTCAAGTGCTTCACCGACGGCTGGTGGCGGGGCTGGCTCCGCCGCAACTGGAAGAACTCGCAGAACAAGCCGGTGGCGAACCGCGACCTGTGGGAACCCCTGATCGAGCTGGCGCTGTCGTCCGACGTGGACGTGAGCTTTCGCTGGGTCAAGGGCCACTCGGGTGATCACTGGAACGACCGGGTGGACGAATTGGCCACTCTGGCGGCCGACTCGGGCGCGGGTTCCAGCGGGTAGCGGGCCCCGTGGCCGGCCGTGGTGCACCGGTGCGAACGGTAGGCTGAGCGGGTAGCACGCGCGGAGCGCGGAGAGGGCTCCGGCTGGTGCGATCGGGCAGTTTCGGGGGAGCCGAGCGCGCCGGACGAACCTCATGAGCAGAGGAAGAGGACGGGCGATGGCCACCGAAGAAGAGTTCGACATCGTGGTGATCGGCGGCGGTCCGGGTGGGTACGCGACCGCTCTCTACGGTGCCGCCGCCGGGCTGTCCGTCGCCATCGTCGAGCGCGACAAGGTCGGCGGGACGTGCCTGCACCGGGGCTGCATCCCGGCCAAGGAGTTCCTCGAGACCGCGGCCGTCCGCCGCACCATCGGCGACGCCAAGGAGTTCGGCATCGACGTCCCGGGGGTCTCCGTCGACTTCTCCCGGAGCCAGGACCGCAAGAACGGCGTGGTCGACAAGCTGTTCAAGGGGCTGTCCGGCCTGCTCAAGGGGAGAAAAGTCACGATCCTGACGGGGACGGGGACGCTGAAGGCCGGCCGCCGGGTCGAGGTCACGGACGGGGAGGATGCCGGCCGGGTCGTGGTGGGGCGCAACGTCGTCCTGGCGGCGGGCTCGGTGCCGCGGACGCTGCCCGGATTCGAGGTCGACGGGCGCTGGGTCATGACGTCGGACGAGTTCCTGGACCTCAAGGAGCTGCCCGCATCGGTGGCGGTCATCGGTGGCGGCGTCATCGGCTGCGAATTCGCGTCCCTCCTCGCCGACCTCGGCACCAAGGTGACGATCGTCGAGGCGCTCGACAGCATCCTGACCGGTTGCGACGACGACATCATCCGCCTGGTGGCGCGGTCGTTCAAGAAGCGCGGCATCGACATCTTCACGGACGCCGCGGTCGAGGGCCACACGCCGGCGAAGGACGGCAACGTGACCACCGTCCGGGCGGGCGAGCAGAGCTGGGACGTCGAGGCCGTCGTCGTCTCGGTCGGACGCCGGCCGCGGACGGAGGGACTCGTGGCCGACGGTGTGGCGGTGACGATCGACGAACGGGGCTTCGTGGCGGCCGACGTGTACCAGCGCACCGGCGAGCCGGGCGTCTGGGCCGTGGGCGACATCGTCGCCGGCACGCCGCAGCTCGCCCATGTCGGTTTCGCCGAGGCGATCGTGGCGGTCAAGGGCATGCTGGGCGAGCCGGTCGTGCCCGTCGACAACTCCAGGGTGCCCTGGGCCATCTACTGCCACCCCGAGGTGGCCTTCTGCGGCATGACCGAGGCGCAGGCCAAGGCGGCCGGGCTGGAGGTCGTCACGAAGAAGGACCCCTTCGGGGGCAACAGCAGGGCCCAGATCATCGGGGACACCGAGGGGGTCGTGAAGATCGTCGCCGAGCGCCGGGCCGACGGGTCGGCGGGCCGCATCCTGGGCGTGCACATGGCCGGCCCATGGGTGACCGAGCAACTCGGTGCGGGCTACCTGGCGGTCAACTGGGAGGCCTTCCCCGACGAGGTGGCCCAATTCATCCAGCCGCACCCGTCTCTGTCCGAGACATTCGGGGAGACCATGCTGGCGCTGACAGGAAGGGGTCTGCACGTTGGCTGACGTGATGATGCCGCAGCTCGGCGAGACGGTGACCGAAGGGACGATCACCCGTTGGATGAAGGGCGTCGGCGATCAGGTCGAGCGTGACGAGCCGCTCTTCGAGGTCTCGACGGACAAGGTCGACTCGGAGGTGCCGTCCCCGGCGGCCGGCGTCCTGACCGAGATCCTCGTCCCCGAGGGCGAGACCGTCGAGGTCGGCGTGCGGCTCGCCGTGATCGGTGACGGCGCCGGCGCGGTCCCCTCCGAGCCCGCAGCGACCGCCACCACGACCGAGGCGCCGGCCCCGCCGGCTGACGCCGCACCACCATCGCCCCCGCCACCAACGCCTACGCCACCACCACCACCACCACCGCCGGCTGCGGCTCTGGCGGAGACCCCTCCTTCTGCGCCGGCCGCGGGGGCCAACGGTGACGGCGTGGGACCCTTGGTCCTCTCGCCGATCGTGCGCAAGCTCCTGGCCGAGAACGACATCAGCGAGTCGGAGGTGACCGGGACCGGGTCGGGCGGGCGCATCACCCGCGAGGACGCGTTGCGCGTCGTCGAGGGGCGGCGATCGGCGGCTTCGACGGCGTCACCCCCTCGGGCGACGGCCGAGCCCGTGGCCCCGGCAGCGCCGACCGCTCCCGCGACGCCGGTCGTGAGTGCGCCGCTGGCACCCCCGTCTCCATGGCGTCGTTCCGCCGCGCCGGGGACCAGCTGGTGCCGTTCTCGAACATGCGGCGCCGGACGGCCGAGCACATGGTGCGGTCGAAGGCGACCTCGCCCCATGCCTTCATCGCCAACGAGGTCGACTTCGAGAGCGTCGAACGCGTGCGCGCCGCGTGGGGCGAGCGCTTCAAGGCAGAGGAGGGCTTCACCCTGACCTACCTGCCCTTCGTGGCACGGGCGGCCGTGGAGGCGCTGCGCGACTTCCCGCTGCTCAACGCGTCGGTGGTCGACGACTCCCTGCTCGTGCACTCCGAGGTCAACCTCGGGATCGCAGTCGACCTGGCCCACGAGGGACTGATCGTGCCGGTCGTCCACCGGGCCGAGGAGGTCACGCTGCGCGGTGTGGCGCGGCGCATCCGCGACCTCGCCGAGCGGGCACGGAGCCGGCAGCTCAACGCCGACGACATCGCCGGCGGCACCTTCTCCATCACCAACGACGGTCCCTTCGGCACCTACTTCACCGTCCCGATCATCAACCAGCCCCAGGTCGCGATCCTGGCCACCGACGGCATCGCCCGCCGCCCCGTCGTCGTGACCCAGCCCGACGGATCCGAGTCGATCGCCATCCACTCGACCGGCATTCTCGGTGTGAGCTGGGACCACCGGGCGGTCGACGGCGCGTACGTCTCACTCTTCCTGGCGCGGGTCTCGGAGCTGCTGGGCAGCCGCGACTGGGCCGCCGAGCTCTAGGACCGGCAGGTGCTGCGCATCCGATCGCTCGGGACGGTCCCGTACCACGAGTCGACCACCTTGCAGCACGCGCTGGCCACCGAGGCCGACGACGACTACCTCCTCCTCCTCGAGCACCCGCACACCTACACGCTCGGAGCCCATGCCGACCGGCGCCACATGCTCGTCGACCCGGCGCTCGTCCAGGCGACGCTCGAGCACACCGACCGCGGGGGCGACATCACCTACCACGGCCCGGGCCAGCTGGTGGCCTACCCGATCGTCACCGTGCCCGACGACCCCACGTCGGGCGCCCGGCACGTGCATCGCCTGGAGCGCGTGGTCATCGACACCCTGGGCGATCTCGGACTGCCCGGAGCCAGCAGCGTGGACGAGTACCCCGGGGTCTGGGTCGATGCCGACGGGCCCGACCCGAGGAAGATCGCCGCCATCGGCGTGCGGACGATGCGGGTCGGCCCGGGCCGCCGCCGCACGCTGCACGGCGTCGCGCTCAACGTCACCTCCGACCTGGCCATGTTCGGGCACATCGTGCCGTGCGGCATCGCGGACCGTGGGGTGACCTCGCTGGGGGCCGAGGGGGTCGACGTGACGATGGAGGACGTCATCGACGCCTTCGTCGACCGGGCCACCGCCGTGTTCGGCGACGGTGGTCTGGAGCGTCAGGACGTCATGACCGGGATCGCCGGGGTGACCCCGACGCCGGACGCGAGCGAGCGACCGTTGCTCCGGCGGCTGCGCCAGGCCGGCGTGGCGCCCGAGGACGGCATCGACATCGCGCAGCGCAAGCCGGACTGGGTCCGGGTCCCCGTGCGCATCGGCAAGGGCTACCGCCGACTCGGGGCGACCATCCACGACCTCGGCCTCGTCACCGTGTGCGAGGAGGCGGGCTGCCCGAACATCTACGAGTGCTGGGCCGACGGCACCGCCACCTTCATGATCAACGGTGAGCGCTGCACGCGGGCCTGCGGCTTCTGCCAGGTCGACACCCGCCATCCGCTGCCGCTGTCACCTGACGAGCCCGAACGGGTGGCCGGGGCCGTCGAGCGGATGGGGCTCGGGCACGCCGTGGTGACCTGCGTCGCCCGCGACGACCTGGCGGACGGGGGAGCGGGCGCCATGGCACGGACCATTCAGGCGATCCGTGACCGCACGCCGGGCACGACGGTCGAGGTGCTGATCTCCGACTGCAAGGGGGACGAGGAGTCCCTCGACGCCATCTTCGGGGCGCGTCCCGATGTGCTCAACCACAACATCGAGACGGTGGCCCGGCTCCAGCGCGCGGTCCGGCCGTCGGCAGGATACGCACGCAGCCTGGCTGTGCTGGCCCGCGCCGCACAGGCCGGGTTGGTGACCAAGTCGGGCCTCATGGTGGGGCTGGGCGAGCGCGAAGACGAGGTGATCGCAACCATGGCCGACCTCCACTCGGTCGGGGTGTCCATCGTCACCATCGGGCAGTACCTGCGCCCGAGCCGCGACCACCTCCCCGTCTCCCGGTACTGGGCACCGGAGGAGTTCGACCGCCTGCGCCGGGTCGGGGCCGAGCTCGGCGTGGCGCACGTCGAGGCGTCCCCCCTGACCCGGTCGAGCTACCACGCCCGCGAGGCGGCCGCCGCATCCGGGGCCCGCTGAGCGGCCCGAGCCTGGCGGGGCGACGCGTCCCAGGTCCGACCGTCCGGACGCCCCCCGGGCCGCCGCAATCGCCGATTGGACCCGCCCGTGGCTCTCGGACTGCGATGATCACTCGGTGCAACCGTCATGTGCCTCGGTCCGGCCCGATCGGGTGAGAAGCCCGTGAGGCACCGGCGGTCCTCAGGGCCGCGCCACTGATGGCCCACACGACGGAGTGCAACACCCTGCCCGCCGGCGAGTCGCCCGCGGCCACCGGGGAATCGATCGCTGCGGACGGCCGCACCCGGGTCGATACGCGGCGACGACGAACCCGACGCCGATGGGTCACGCTGATCGTGCCGCCGGTCCTGGGCGTCGTCTTCGCCCAGACTCTCTTATTCCTGGCGGCCGTCCTGGACGGCCGGGCACGGTACTTCGCGCTGCCCGGCCACTGGGCTCGTTTCGACTCGGGCCTGTATCTGCAGATCGCCGCACACGGCTACACGTTCAACCACTGCACCGGTTCCCAGTACCCGCCCGGCAGCTGGTGTGGCACCGCCGGCTGGGCGCCGCTGTACCCGGGGCTCATCGCGCTCCTGGGCCACCTCGGTCTCTCGCTGCCGGTGGCCGCGATGGTGCTGTCGTTCCTGTTCGCCTATCTGGCGCTGCAGGCGCTCTGGGTCCTCATCGGGCCGGCGTGGACCTTTTCGCAGCTGTGCTGCCTGGCCTTCGGGGCGTGCTTCCCCGGCATGGTCTACTACTACGCCCTCTTCCCGATATCGCTCCTCACGTTCCTCTCGGTCGTCTGCCTGATCCTCTTCATCCGGCGTCAGTACCTGCTCGCCGGACTGGTCGGGGCACTGTGCGCCTGGGCCTTCGCCACCGGCCCGTTGATCGGCGTCGTCCTTCTCGTCTCGGCGGTCTTCGTCGTACGCGGCAAGGACTTCTGGCGTGTCACGGCGCGCAGTGCCGGCATTGCCCTCGCCGGGTTCGGTGCCCTGCTCGTGGCCTGGCAGTGGTGGGTGGGGGACTGGAGCGCGTACTTCAAGACCTCGGCGAAGTACGGCGACGGCCTGCACGATCCGATCACGACGTTCGTGATGGCCTTCACCGGCGGTCCGGCCGCGAGGTACCCGCTCCAGGATCCGAACGCCGGCTACGACCACGTGATCGCGCAGGCGCAGACGGCATTCGTCGCCGCGCTCGTGATCGGCCTGATCGTGTGGACCCTGCGTCGACAACCGGTGAGCACGGCCGACCGGGTGATCCTCATCTACACGGTAGTGGTGTGGGTGGTGCCGCTCGTGGCGGGCCCGAGTCTGAGCAGGTATCGGTTGGAGGCCCTCCTGGTGCCCTGTGTCGCCCTGTGTACACGTCTGCCCCGCGGTGTACAGGTGGCGCTCGTTGGCACGTCCGCCGTCCTTGCCGTCGGGTTGGCGTCGCTGTTCACGAAGAATCTGATCGTGTGAGTGCGATGTCCTCGAAGCACCCGGTCCGGCCCCGGACTGCCATGATCGGTCCGTGCGGCCGCCGGTTCAGATGTACGTGACCGGCGTGGGTTCGGAAGACTCGAGTCCGGGGACGCTCGACCGGCGCCGCCGGTGATGGCCGAGACGACCTCCCCGGACGTCAGCTCGGCAGCCCCGGAACTGGCGCCGTGCGACTCAGCCGAGCAGTCCACGTCGAACGAGCTTGCGCCGGACGCCGGCGCGAGCCGGGCGGAACTGCGCAGACAGCGGGCCCGCCGGAGGTGGGTCACGCTGATCGTGCCGCCCCTCGTCGCCTTCCTCTTCGCCGACCTGCTGTTGTACGTGGCGGCGACGATGGACGGAGCGACCCAGGACTTCTTCTCGCCCTCGCACTGGTCCCGGTTCGACTCGGCCATCTACGTGCAGATTGCCACGCATGGCTACACGTTCGTCCACTGCAGTGGTCCTCCCCTGTACCCACCACACAGCTGGTGCGGCACTGCGAGCTGGGCACCCATGTACCCGGGGCTCATCTCGCTCCTGGGTCACCTCGGTCTCTCGCTGCAAGTCGCAGGGATGGTGCTGTCGTTCCTGTTCGCCTACCTGACCCTGCAGGTGGTGTGGGTCCTCATCGGGCCGGCGTGGACCTTCTCGCGCCTGTGCTGCCTGGCCCTCGCGGCGTGCTTCCCCGGCATGATCTACTTCTACGCGCTCTTCCCGGTCTCGCTGCTGACCTTCCTCGCCATCGTCAGCCTGATCCTGTTCATCCGCCGGCACTACGTGCTCGCAGGCGTGGCCGGGGCGCTGTGCGCCTGGGCCTTCGCCATCGGGCCTCTCGTCGGCGTCGTCCTCCTCGTCTCCGCGGTGCTCGTCGCTCGCGGCCGGGAGTTCTGGCGCGCGCGCGTGCAGCGGCATCATCGCGCTCGCCGGCTTCGGGGCCCTTCTCCTGGCCTACCAGCGGTGGGTGGGGCACTGGGATGCCTACTTCAAGGTGCAGTCGAAGTACGGCAACGGCCTGCACGATCCGATCACGACCTTCGTCACGACGTTCACCGGAGGCTCCAAGTCCAAGTACCCGCTCCAATTTCCGAACTCCGGGTACGACCATGTCTACGCGCAGGCACAGTCCGCATTCGTCGCCGCGCTCGTGATCGGCCTGATCGTGTGGACGCTCTCACGTCGCCACGTCGGCCGCGCGGAGTGGGTGATCCTCAGCTACACGGTCATCTTCTGGCTGGTGCCCCTCGTCGACGGACCCAGCCTGGGTCGCTACCGAATGGAGGCACTCCTCGTCCCCTGTGTCGCCCTGTGCACGCGCCTGCCGCGTCCGGTCCAGGTGGTACTCGTCGGGACGTCCGCCGTCCTCGCCGTCGGACTCACATCGTTGTTCACGAAGGAGCTCATCTTCTGAGCGGTGTGCCGTCCGACGATTGGGCATCTCGCCGCGCCCGGCTCCTGTGTATCAAGAGCGGCGCCGCCATCGCGGCGGCGAGGACGGCGACCACGAGTGCGGCCACGCCAATCGATCCGAGGGAGACGCCCCTCTTGGTGTTCGTGGGCGGCAATGCAGCGGACCCACCGGGGGCTGCTGCCATCGCGGCCTGCTGGGCCCGGGCGACCCGGACCGCGTCGGACGGCGCGATCGGTTGCGGGTTGCCCGCCGCCGCGGAGAAGAACGACAGCAGGTCCACGTAGACGCCGGCCCTCATGGTCATCGCCTGGCCGACACCGGCCTGGGTGGTCGACGCGAAGTACGTCGTTCGGTGTGCCCCTGGGACGCCGGGCAGTGGGCCGGAGCTCACGATCTCGCCGGTGTCCAGCGAGTGCTGTGCGGCCTGCTGGAAGACCTGGGCGCCGACCGCCGAGGGGAAGCGAACCAGGAGATCCTTGACCTCGTTGGCCCCACCGGAGGTGCTCCAGACCCGTTCGTAGGTGCTGATCGTCTTGGCCAGGGTGGCGAGCGCCGTCCTGGCGGCCGCCGGGTCCGGGGAGTTCGATGCGAACTGCGACGCGTCGAGCGGTCCTTCGGTCGTGACGGAGTAGCCGGGGCCGAGGTCGGGGATGACCACAGTGTCCAGCGGGGGTGGAGGCTTCGCGGCGGCGCGGGCCGTGCCGGGCCAGGCGAAGAGGGCGCACAGCACGAGGCCACCCGCGACCCAGCACCGGGCCACCGGCCCGGCCCGGAATGCACTCACGCGATGAAGTACTTGGCCTCTGGGTGGTGGCAGATGATGGCGTCCGTCGTCTGCTCGGGGTGGAGCTGGAATCCCTCGCTGACCGTCACGCCGATGCGGTCCCCTCCCAGCAGCTCGACGACCTTGGCATTGTCCGTGAGGTCCGGGCAGGCCGGGTAGCCCCACGAGTACCGGCCCCCCCGGTAGGCCTGGCGGAACAGGCCGGTCAGCGTGGGGGCGTCCTCGCCCGCGAAGCCCAGCTCCTCGCGGACCCGGCGATGCCAGTACTCGGCCGTCGCCTCGGCCATCTCGACGCTGAGCCCGTGCAGGAACAGGTAGTCCTGGTAGTGGTTCTCCGCGAACAGGCGTGCCGCCTCCTCCGAGGCCCTGGCGCCGATGGTGCACAGCATGAAGCTGGCGAAGTCCTCTTCGCCCGAAGCGGCCGGGCGGAAGAAGTCGGCGATGCAGAGCCAGGGCTCCTTGCGCTGGCGGGGGAACGTGAAACGCATCCATTCAGAGGACCGCGATTCGTCCTTCCAGATGACGAGGTCGTTGCCCTCGGCGTTGGCGGCGAAGTGGCCGTAGGCCACCGACGGCACGAGGAGGTCGGCCTCCTTGGCCTTGCCCAGTTCGTCGCGCAACGTCGCCCTGACCCGGTCCTTGAACTCGGTGTCGTTCTCGCCGTCCTCGGGCCGGAAGCCCCACTGGTTGCGGAAGAGCGCCGTCAGGTTCAGGTACTGGGCGATGTCGTCGAGCGGGATGCCCACCGCCACCCGGGTGCCCACGAAGGGCGGCGTGAACAGCTGGTTGTCCGCCGCCACGCCGGACCGGTCGGGCTGGCCCTCCACCGGCGTCGTGTCCTGGTCGTCGAGCCGGCTCCGCCGGGGGACGTTCTTCTCGGAGATCTCGCGGCCGAAGTCGGGATCCTCCGCGCCGCTGCGCTTGAGCTCGACCAGGCGGTCCATGGTCCGCAGGCCCTCGAAGGCATCGCGGCCGTAGAAGAGCCGTCCGTCGTAGATCTCGCGGAGGTCGCGTTCGACGTAGGTGCGCGTCAGCGCAGCCCCACCCAGCAGGACGGGGATCTCCGAGAGCGAGCGGTCGTTGAGCTCGACCAGGTTCTCGCGCATGATGAGCGTCGACTTGACGAGCAGGCCGCTCATGCCGATGGCGTCGGCCTTGTGCTCCTCGGCCGCAGCGATCAGCTCGTTGATCCCGACCTTGATCCCGAGGTTGACCACTTCGTAGCCGTTGTTGGTCAGGATGATGTCGACCAGGTTCTTCCCGATGTCGTGCACGTCGCCCTTGACCGTGGCCAGCACGACGGTCCCCTTGCCTCCCTGGTCCGCCTTCTCCATGTGGGGCTCGAGGAAGGCGACCGCGGCCTTCATGGTCTCGGCCGACTGCAGCACGAAGGGCAGCTGCATCTCGCCGGAGGCGAAACGCTCGCCGACGACCTTCATGCCCTCGAGGAGGATGTCGTTCACGATGGCAAGGGCCCCGAGGCCCGACTCGAGCGCCTCGGTCAGGTCGCCGTCGAGCCCGTTGCGGTTCCCGTCGATGATGCGCTGGGCCAGCCGGCGGTCCACCGGCCAGTCGAGGTGCTCGTCGGCTGCGTTGGCGTTCACCTTGACGCCCTCGAAGAGCGCCAGGAGCTCCTGCAGCGGGTCGTAGTCGTCGGTGCGGCGGTTGTGGACGAGGTCGAGGCACACCTCCTTCGCACGCTCGTCGATGCGGGAGAGCGGGAGGATCTTGGACGCGTGCACGATCGCCGAGTCGAGCCCGGCCTCCACGCATTCGTGCAGGAACACCGAGTTGAGCACCTGGCGGGCCGCGGGGTTGAGGCCGAAGGACACGTTGGAGAGCCCGAGGATGGTGGAGACGCCCGGCAGCTCCGCCTTGATGGAGCGGATGCCCTCGATGGTCTCGATGCCGTCGTTGCGACTCTCCTCCATGCCCGTCGACAGCGGCAGCGCGAGCGGGTCGAAGAGGAGGTCCTCGGGCGCCAGGCCGTAGCGGTCGACCGCGATGTCGCGGATGTTCCTGGCCGCGCGCAGCTTCCACTCGGCCGTGCGGGCCTGCCCCTCCTCGTCGATGCAGGTGCAGACGACCGCGGCGCCGAACTCGCGGGCCAGCCGCAGGAAGGTGTCGAGGCGCGTGCCCGGCTCGTCGCCCTCCTCGAGGTTGACCGAGTTGAGGATCGGCCGGCCGCCGATCCACTCCAGCGCGGCCCGTACGACGGGGCCCTCGGTGGAGTCGACCATGATCGGCACGCTCGATTGCGTGCAGAGTCGGCTGGCCACCTCGGTCATGTCGGCCACGCCGTCGGCGCCCGTGTAGTCGACGCAGACGTCGATCAGGTGGGAGCCCTCCTTGACCTGGTCCCGCGCCATCGCGACACAGGTGTCCCAATCGCCCTCGAGCATCGCATCGCGGAAGGCCTTCGAGCCGTTGGCGTTGGTGCGCTCGCCGACGACCAGGAAGGAGGTGTCCTGGCGGAACGGGACGGAGGTGTAGATGGACGCCGCCGCCGGCTCGTGGACCGGCGTGCGCGCGGCAGGGGTCGCGCCGGCACAGCGTTCGACCACTGCGGCCAGGTGGGCCGGAGTCGTCCCGCAGCACCCGCCGATGGCGGACACACCGAACTCGGTCACGAAGCGGTGCAGGTGCTCGGCCAGGTCGTCGGGCGTGAGGTCGTAGTGCATCTGGCCGTCGACCACCGACGGGAGGCCCGCATTGGGGACGCAGGCGATGGGGACGCGGCTGGCCGACGAAAGGTGGCGCAGCGCCTCGCTCATCTCGACCGGTCCGGTGGCGCAGTTGAGGCCGACCACGTCGACCTGCATGGCGTCGAGCACCGTGAGCGCGGCGCCGACCTCGGTGCCGGGCAGCATGCGGCCCGTGAGCTCGATCGTCACCTGGGTCTGGAGCGGAACCTGCCGGCCGAGCGCCACCATGGCGCGTCGCGCCCCGTTGACGGCGGCCTTCACGGAGAGGAGGTCGAATTGGGTCTCGATCAGCAGGAGGTCGACGCCGCCCTCGAGGAGGCCGAGGGCTTGCTCCTCGTAGGCGTCGCGGAACTCGGCGTAGGAGATGTGGCCCAGCGTGGGGAACTTGGTGCCCGGGCCCATGGACCCGGCGACCCAGCGCCGGCGCTCGGGCGTGGAGAACTCATCCCGCACGGCGCTGGCGAGCTCGGCCGCCTTGCGGGTCAGGCCGCGCGCCTGGTCCGCCAACCCGTACTCGGCCAGCACGACGGAGGTCGAGCCGAACGTGTCGGTCTCGACGACGTCGCAGCCCACCTCGTAGAAGGAGCGGTGGACCTGGGCCACCACTTCAGGGCGCGTCTCGACGAGCCACTCGTTGCACCCCTCGAGCTCCGGGCCGCCGAAGTCGTCAGGGCCGAGGCCGAGCAGCTGCAGGTTCGTCCCCATGGCGCCGTCGAAGATGACGACGCGCTCGTGCAACGCCTGCAGATACGAGGATGCAGACGGCTCGAGCCGGCCGAGAAGTTCGGGAGAGGGTGCCACCACACCAGGATACTGGCGCCCCCCGGGGCCTCCGGAACGGTGCCCGGTAGCATCCGGCCCTGGTGGCACCTCGGATCTATACCAAGAAGGGGGACGACGGGACCACGGGCCTGCTCTACGGCGGGCGCGTGCCCAAGGACTCGTGGCGCATCGAGCTCAACGGCGCCGTCGACGAGGCCCAGGCGGCCATCGGGCTGGCCCGTGCCGAGTCGGAGTCGGGCTCGGAGGTCAACGAGCGTTTGACGTCACTCGCCCGGGACCTCTACGTGCTGATGGCGGAGGTGGCGACGGCACCCGAGAACCGCACCAAGCTGACCGCGGGATCGACCCTGGTGACGGGAGAGATGGTGGCTGCGCTCGAGGCGGGGATCGACGACCTCCTGGCCCGCTTCGACATGCCGAGCGACTTCACGGTCCCCGGAGAGAACCGCGTCGCCGCTGCGCTCGATCTTGCGCGCACGGTCGTGCGCCGAGCCGAGCGGTTGGCCGTGGCGGAGCCGGTCGAGGGATCGTTGGTCGTCCCGTACCTGAACCGGCTGTCGGACCTGCTGTGGGCGATGGCGCGCTGGCAGGAGGGACCCGGACACCGGCTGTCGAAGGCCGCCCCGCCCTGAGCGACACCGCCATTCGGACCTGAGCGCCCGCCCCCTCGGACGCCTCACCAGCCGCCCCGATGGAGCCGTGTCCCGGCGGGGACGTCGCGTCGCAGCGAGTCGGACCGATGCGCCTTCCCGTCCGGCCGCCCGAGGAGGACCGCCCCGAACAGCCGCCACGCGCCGGGCACCCCCAGCCGTGCACCGAGCTCGTGCTCACCCCGGAAGTTGCCGAGGAAGCTGGCGCCCAGGCCCACGTCGACGGCGCCCAGGAGCACCGCCATCACCGCGAAGGCCGCATCCCCGAACCAGTAGGGGACGGGCCAGTCCTCGGTGCTCTCACCCAGCCCGGATCCGGCCTTGTCCGGCTCGGCGTAGCGGGCGACGTAGGCGTCGGGAGACGCGTAGGCGAGCAGCACGACCGGCGCGCGCTTCAACCCGGCGAACCACTCGGGGTGCTCGGTGCGCCACGCCTCGTCGGTCGTGGATTCGAAGTAGGCCGACGTCTGCTCGGGCCCCTCGAGCACCACCCACGCCGTGCCCCGGGTGTTCCCGGCCGTCGGGGACCGCAGAGCGTCGAGGAGGAGGCGTTCCACGACCCCCGGTTCGACGGGCTCGTCGGAGAAGCTCCGCACCATGGCGCGGCGGCGGATCACGTCGTGCACCTCCATGGAGAGGCAGTCTCGCGAACGCCGACCGTCGCCGGGGAATGTTGACCCCGCTGGTAGTGTTTATAGGTTCAGTGCCGGCCGCACCGGCGGCTCGGCTCCGGAGGTTTGATTTCGTGCCCACTCCCCGAGACCTGTTGAACCAGGCCAAGGCGTCCATCCGTGAGGTGGACCAATCCGACGCGCAAGCCCTGCTGGAGGGCGGCGGCGTCACGTTCCTCGATGTCAGGGAACCCGACGAGTACGAGCAGGGCGCCCTCCCGAACGCGGTGCACCTGCCGCGGGGCCACCTCGAGTTCCAGGTGGAGGGCAAGCTCCCCGATAAGGCGGCCCCCGTCGTCGTTTACTGCGCCGGGGGCGTCCGCTCGGCCTTCGCCGCCAAGACGATGGGCGACCTGGGCTACTCCGACGTGCAGTCGCTGGTAGGCGGGTTCAACCGCTGGAAGGACGACGGCCGCCCGTGGGCCTCCCCCGAGACGCTGACCCCGGCCCAGCGCAACCGGTACCAGCGCCATCTCCTCCTGCCCGAGGTGGGCGAGGTCGGCCAGCTGAAGCTGCTCGGGTCCAAGGTGCTGCTGCTCGGCGCCGGCGGCCTCGGCTCCCCGGCCGCGCTCTACCTGGCGGCAGCCGGGGTCGGGACCCTCGGCATCATCGACATGGACGTCGTCGACGAGTCGAACCTGCAGCGCCAGATCCTGCACAACATGGACCGGGTGGGCGACCGCAAGGTCGACTCGGCGAAGAAGACGCTGACCGCGCTCAACCCTGACGTGAACGTCGTCACCTACGACGTGCGCCTCGGCGCCGACAATATCCTCGACATCATCGACGGCTACGACGCGATCGTGGACGGGACGGACAACTTCCCCACCCGTTACCTCGTGAACGACGCCTCGCTGCTCAAGAGGATCCCGGTGATCCACGGCTCCATCTTCCGCTTCGAGGGCCAGGTCACCGTCTTCGATCCCTACAACGGCCCGTGCTACCGCTGCCTCATCCCCGAGCCGCCCCCGGCCGAGTTGGCGCCGTCGTGCTCCGAGGCCGGCGTGCTGGGCGTGCTGCCCGGCATCGTGGGGTCGATTCAGGCCGTCGAGACCATCAAGGTCCTGCTCGGGCTGGGCGATCCGCTCGTCGGGCGGCTGCTCGCCTACGACGCGCTGGAGCAGTCGTTCCGGACCTTCAAGGTGCGCCGCGACCCCGCCTGCCCCGCCTGCGGGCCCGACGCGGGAGAGATCGTGATCGCCGAGTACGACGATCTCTGCATGCCCCACCGCCACTAGCAGCCGGGGCAGACAAGGTGCACCGACCGAGCGGCGTGGCCCGGCGGTGAGGCATCCGCAACAAGCTACAGTGCGTTCGCAGCATGCGGCTGAGGACGCGAATCCCACCACGGCTGCGTCCACCAGTCGCCATCGCCGTCCTGTACGTACTCTCCCGAGTCGCGTTCTACGCGGCCGGAGTCAGGGTGAGCACCGTCGTTCTCAGCGGTCGTCGCCTCTCGACTGATTGGCAGCAACTCGACCTGAGTCAGCTGCAGCACAATTTCGTCCAGAGCATCTGGTATCTGCACAGCCAGCCACCCCTGTTCAACGCGACGATCGGCTTCTTGCTCAAGCTGCCGGCGCAACTCAGGACACCGACAGCAGTGTTCGTCGGATTGGCCCTGGGCCTCGGCATCGCGCTCTGCTCCTATTACCTGTGCCTCGAGCTGCATGTTCCCAGTTGGGCCGCTTTCGTCGTCTCCGCGCTCGTCGTACTCGACCCGGCATCGGTGTTCTACCAGAACTTGTTCTTCTATACGTATCTGACCACGTTCGGTCTGGTGTTCGCTGCGCTGTGCGGAGCGCGGTACCTGCGTAAGGGTCGTGGGGCATGGGGAGCGGGATACTTCGGATGTCTCGCGGGCGTCTTGCTTCTCAACAGCTCGTTCCAGTGGCCCTGGCTGTTGGTCGTTGCAGCGCCCGTCATGCTCGTCTTCCGGAGACGATGGCGTAGCGTCCTGGTCATCGCGTTGGTGCCGATTCTCTGTGTCACGGTCTGGTACGCCAAGAACGCAATCGTCTTCCATACCTATACGACCAGCAGCTGGGTTGGAATGAACCTGGCACGGATCACGACCGAGGAAGCCACGCCGCGTCAGCTGCAGACCTTGATGAAGGCGGGGAAGATCACACCCGTTTCGGGGATCATCCCCTTCTCTGCCGGGCCGAAGGCATACGGACCCAAGTTCTCGTCCCACCCTCGAACGGGCGTTCCCGTGTTGGACGACCTGACGAAGAGCGACGGTTCGATAAATCTCAACAACGTCAACTTCATCGCAATATCCAACGAGTACCTCCACAACGACCTTCAGTTCATTGAGGCGTATCCGGGCTCCTACGCTCGGGCGGTGGTCAAGGCGACACACATATTCTTCGTGCCGTGCGACCAATATGTCGCGCCGATTACAAAGGCAATCTCGGGCTACGCACATGTGTACGATCTGCTGGTCAATTGGCAGCCGGCCAGCACTCACACGGGAAAGGGGTCTCACGCCGCGGCAACCGGCAGTGGTCCGTCCTTGGCTCAGATCTCATGGTCGACCGTGCTGGAATGGCTCGTCACCCTGCTCCTCGCACCCCTCCTCGCTTGGCGCAGGCGCCACGACCTGCCCTACGCGTTGACACTTGGCTTCATTTGGATGACGGCGCTCTACCTCTTTGTGGTCACGAACTTCGTGGAGATCGGGGAGAACAACCGATTCCGTTTCGACATGGGTCCACTACCTCTTATTGCGACGGTCGCGGTCGTCGTCGCTGCGATCGAACCCCGTCGTGCAACCGCGCTGCCGTCTAGCCCACCCGTGAACGATGAACCTCACCTCCTCGAGCGGCCGGTGGTCGACTCAACTCCTTGACCGAGCAGGCCGCCACGTCCGCCAGCTAGACAGGTGCCATGACACAGACGACCGAACCCCAGACCCTCCAGCTGAACGGCGTCGACCTGGCGTGGTCCGAGCGGGGGGGCGGGCCCGACGGGACGCCCACGTTCGTCCTCGTCCACGGCTTCACGGGCTCGGCGCACGACTTCGCCCTCGAGGTCGACGCCCTGGCGGTGCAGCGGCGCGTGGTCACGATGGACCAGCGCGGCCACGGGTTGTCGGCCAGGGCGGGAACGCTCGACGGCTACACGATCGACCAGTTGGTGTCCGATCTCGTCGCGTTCCTCGAGGCGGTCGGCGATGGTCCCGTCGACCTGCTCGGCCACTCCATGGGGGGTCGCGTCGCCCTGGGCACCGTCCTCAGCCGTCCCGACCTCGTGGCCTCGCTGATCCTGATGGACACCAGTGCCTGGTCCTTCATGCCCCCCGACGAAGGACTCCGCAATCTTGTCCGCACCTACATCACCGAGTTCGACCCGGCGCGGGGCATGCCGTCCACGCTGAGCCTCGGCGGGCCCGAGGACGTGCTCATTCAGGCATCGGTCCCGGCCGAGTGGCAAAAGGAGAAGGTGTCGATCTTCGCCGGCATGGACGCCTACGCCGTGAAGGCCTTCGGGATGGCGCTGATGGCCGACGTGGCCGACGGCGAGACGTCCCTGCGGACCGACCTGCCCTCCATCACCTGCCCGACGACCGTCATCGTCGGCGAGCACGACCACCCGCTGGTCGACCAGGCGCCCGACCTCGCGGCGGAGGTGGCCGACGGCCGCCTCACCGTCATTCAGGGCGCGTACCACTCACCGCAGCTGACGCATCCGGACGCGTGGCGTGCGGCGGTGGAGGCCCACCTCGCCTGGGCGGACGGGTCCCGGAGTCGGCCGTGACCGACGCGGCGCCCCCACAGGCGAGCGACCGCATCGCCCTCGCCGGCTCGGACGTTGCGATCCCGCCGCTCGGCGTGGGGACATGGGCCTGGGGCGACAAGGGGACCTGGGGGATGGGCGGCTACGACGAGTCGCTCACCGAGGCCAGCATCCGGGACGCCTGGGAGGCCAGCATCGAGGCAGGCGTCGTCCTCTTCGACACGGCCGAGGTGTACGGGGGCGGCGAGAGCGAGCGCATCGTCGGGCGCCTGTTGGCCGCCGACCGCGCCGTGCGGGACCGGGTCGTCATCGCGCGAAATTCATGCCGAGCCCGTGGAAGCTGAACGTGCACTCGGCGCTGCTGGCCTCGGCCCGCAAGTCGCGTGAGCGGCTGGGGATCGAGTCCATCGACCTCTACCAGATCCACGGCCCGATCTCGCTGCGCTCGCACGAGGCCATGGCCGAGGCCCTGGCCGCCGCGCAGGCCGAGGGGCTCGTGAAGGCGGTCGGCGTGTCCAACTACTCGACCAAGGAGACCCGCAGCATCGACGCGGCACTGCGCCGATGCGGCCTGCGCCTGGCGAGCAACCAGGTGGAATTCTCCCTGCTGCGCACGATGCCGCTCCGCGTCGGGCTCCTCGATTGCTGCCGCGAGCTCGGCGTCGTCCCCCTGGCGTACTCGCCGATCGGCCAGGGCCGGCTGACCGGAAAATACTCCGCTTCCAACCCACCGCCCCGGGGGCGCACGTTCTCGGACCATCCGATGGCCGAGGTGGACGCCGTCGTCGCCGAGCTGCGGCGCGTTGGCGGGGCCCACGACCGCACCCCGAGCCAGGTCGCGGTCGGCGTGGCTCATCGCCAAGGGTGCCGTGCCGATCCCGGGGGCGAAGAACCGGGGCCAGGCCGAGCAGAACGCGGGCGCGGCCGGGATGGACCATGACGGACGACGAGCAGGGGCGTCTCGATGCGGCGGCGCTCTTCGGCAAACGGGGGGTCTCCCAGCGCGTCTGGCAGCACGGCTGAAAGCGGCGGTACCGTCTGGAGGTGATCGCCGCGCTCTTCGACGCGGGTCTCCCGCCGCTGCGGGGGTCGCAGTTCCTCTCCACGCGGTTCGCGTTCGTTCCGGTGGCGCTGCTCGTCGGCGCCCTGGTGCTCTACCTTTGGGGAGTGCGGCGCAACAACGCCGTGCACCCGCGCCACCCCTGGCCGGTGGGCAAGACGATCGCCTTCGTGGGGGCGCTCGTGACGACCGCGGTGGCGATCTTCAGCTTCGTCGGTGTCTACGACGGGGAGCTGTTCTGGGACCACATGGTCCAGCACCTCCTCCTCATCATGGTGGCCGCTCCGCTCTTCGCCATCTCGTCCCCCCTGGAGCTGGCCTGGCGCTCCACCACCGGCACGGCGCACCTCGTCGTCACCGAGGCGTTGCGTTCACCGGTGGCCAAATTCCTCGGGCACCCGGCGGTCGCCTTCGTGCTCTACGCCGTGTTCATCCCCATCAGCCACCTGACGACCTGGTACAACCTCACCCTCGAGAACGAGGGCCTGCACAACTTCGAGCACCTCGCGTTCCTCGTTGTGGGCTACATGTTCTGGCGCCAGATCTTCGGCAACGACCCGAACTGCTACCGCCTCCACCCCGCGTTGCAGTTCTTCTACCTCTTCCTCGCCATCCCGATCGACACCTTCACCGGGCTGTCGCTCGCCGGGGCCACCAACGAGTTGTTCCCGGCCTACCTGGCGACCCACCGCCCGGGGGCCCTCCTATGTCGTCGACCTCCACGCCGGCGGCTCCATCATGTGGGTCGTCGGTGACACCCTGATGCTG
>CAVULV010000011.1:0-43069 GCA_963742445.1 uncultured Acidimicrobiaceae bacterium | reverse complement strand
CGCCATCGTGCGGGTGGTTCAGGCGAGCCCCCGCACGATGGCGACCATCTTCTCGCCGCACTCGGTCGGGTTCTGCGCCACCGCGACGCCGGCGGCCGACAGGGCCTCCATCTTGGCCTGGGCCGTGCCCTGGCGAGCCCGAGATGATGGCGCCGGCGTGGCCCATCTTGCGACCGGGGGGCGCGGTGACGCCGGCGATGTAGGCCGCCACCGGCTTGGTCATGCTCGCCGCGATGAACTCGGCCGCCCGCTCCTCCTCGGAGCCGCCGATCTCGCCGATCATCATCACGGCCTTGGTCTCGGGGTCCGCCTCGAACGCGGCCAGGCAGTCGATGAAGTTGGTGCCCGGGACGGGGTCGCCGCCGATGCCGACGCAGGTGGTCTGCCCGATGCCCTGCTGGGAGAGCTCGTGCAGCGCCTGGTAGGTCAGCGTGCCCGAGCGCGAGACGATGCCCACCGGCCCACCGGCCAGGGCGATGTCGCCCGACGTGATGCCGATGTTGCACTTCCCGGGGCTGATGATCCCGGGGCAGTTCGGACCGAGCAGCCGTGTGCCGGGGAACTCCTCGACCAACCGGTTGTAGACCACCGCCTCGTCCTGGGCCGGGATGCCCTCGGTGATGCAGACGATGAAGGCGATGCCGGCCTCGGCCGCCTCGATGATGGCGTCGGCGGCGCCCCGCGGCGGCACCGAGATGAACGACGCCGTCGCACCCGTCTCCTTCACCGCCTCGGCGACCGAGGCGTAGACCGGGATGCCCTCGATCTCCTCACCGCCGCGCTTGGGGTTGGTGCCCCCCACGACCTTGGTGCCGTACGCCTTGTTGCGCAGGCCGTGGAAGAGCCCCTGGCTCGTCGGGCTGATGCCCTGGATCACGACCTTGGTCGTCTCGTCGACGAAGATGCTCACGTTCTGTCTGTCCTCTCGGGTGCTGTGGTATCGATCCGGTCGGCCTAGGCGTTGGCCAGGGCCACGGCGTGGCGGGCGGCATCGAGCATCGTCGGCTCGGCGATGAGCGAGTCCGACAGGTGCTCGGCGAGCAGGGCGCGGCCCTCGACGGCGTTGGTGCCGTCGAGGCGCATCACCACGGGCGAGCTCGAGCTGCACGCGGCCGATGGCCTCGACGATCCCCTTTGCCACCTCGTCGACGCGCGTGATGCCGCCGAAGATGTTGACGAGGATCGACTTGACCGCCGGGTCGGCGTTGATCACCTCGAGCGCGGCGGCCATCACGTCGGCGTTGGCCCCGCCGCCGATGTCGAGGAAGTTGGCCGCCTGGCCGCCGACCTGGGTCACCACGTCGAGCGTCGACATGGCGAGCCCGGCGCCGTTGGCGATGATGCCCACGCTGCCCGACAGGCCGATGTAGTTGAGGCCCTTCTCCTTGGCCATCCGCTCGCGCGGGTCGACGTCGGAGTCGTCGGCGTACTCCTCCCACTCGGGGTGGCGGAAGGCGGCGTTCTCGTCCAACGTGACCTTGGCGTCGAGCGCGTGCACCTTCCCCTCCGGGGTGAGGATGAGCGGGTTGATCTCGGCCAGGTCGCAGTCGCCCTCGACGTAGCAGTGGTAGAGCCGGACGAGCAGCGTGGCCGCCTGCTCCCGCGCCTCGGGGTCGAGATCGGCCCGGTCCACCCACTCGCGGGCCGCCTCTTCGCTCAGCCCGGTGACGGGGTCGATGTGGATCTTGGCGATGGCGTCGGGGTTGGTCTGCGCCACCTCCTCGATCTCGACGCCGCCCTCAGCCGAGAGCATCCCGAGATGGAGCTTGGCCGGGCGGTCGAGGGTGAAGCTGGCGTAGTACTCCTTGGCGATGTCCGACGCGTGCTCGACCCACAGCCGCTTGACGACGTGGCCCTTGATGTCGAGCCCGAGGATGTTGCCGGCGTGGAGCCGCACCTGCGTCGGCGTCGTCCGCCAGCTTCACGCCGCCCGCCTTGCCGCGGCCGCCCGACCTTCACCTGCGCCTTGACGACGACGGGGTATCCCGCCGCCTCGGCCACGGCGACGGCCTCGTCCACCGTGTCGGCCACCCCGCCCGGGGAGGTGGGGATGCCGAAGCGGGCGAAGTACTGCTTGCCCTGATACTCGTAGAGGTCCACTTGGGTGCTGTCTCCTTTGTCGGTGTGAGAAGTGTGCGTGTCTGCGATGTGTACGGGTGTCGCCGCGGGGCTCCCGGCCGGCCCTTGCGGCGGTCCCCGGCCCCACCGAGGGCGTCGGGGACGGCGCGCCGCCCCGTATCGGGTCAGGCCTCGAGGGCCTCCTCCCGGGCATCGAGGGCGTCGGCCAGCCAGGAGCCGATGGAGTCGAGCGGCGCCCCGGGCGTGAACACCTGGGCCACGCCCTCGTCCCTGAGCACCGGGATGTCGGCCTCGGGGATGATCCCGCCCACGATGACGAGCACGTCGCCCCGGCCCACGTCGGCCAGCAGCTTGACCACCTTGGGCACCAGCGTGAGGTGGGCCCCCGAGAGCAGGGACAGGCCGACGGCGTCGGCGTCCTCCTGCACCACGGCCTGAATCACCTGCTCGGGCGTCTGGTGCAGCCCGGTGTAGACGACCTCGAAACCGCTGTCGCGCAGTGCCCGGGCGATGACCTTGGCCCCCCGGTCGTGACCGTCGAGGCCGGGCTTGGCCACGACCACCCTGTAGGGACGTTTCATGAGAGCCCAAGAATACGGACGGCCCTGGCCAGACGCCAGACCGGCCGGGGCCAGGCCTGGCGCAGCGGCGCCCGCCGGGGAGCAGTCCTGGCGCAGCGGCGCGGCCGGGAGCGGGAGGTCGGCTCGGGCCGTTCAGCCCGTCGAGGCGGCGGGGACCGGCTCGCAGATGACCACGGGGATGTCCCGGGTCGTGTTGCGCTGATACCCCTCGTACCCCTTGTAGACCTTGACCAGCTCCGGCCAGAGCGATGCCTTCTCGTCCGCGGCAGGCGGTGCGCGCCCGCATCTTCGTGGTGCGGTCGCCGACCGTGATCTCGAAATCCCGGGTGGGCGACGAGGTTCTTGTACCAGATGGGGTCGTCCGAATAGCCGCCCTTGGACGCCACGAGGACGACGCGGTCCTCCGAGTAGATCGGCGACGTGAGCAGGGTGGAGCGGCGCAGTCCGGTCTTGCGCCCAGTGGTGTGGATCTCGACGGGCTGCATGCCGGCAACCGTGCGGGGAAGCGGCCCCCGCTGAGCTTGAGGAGCGCGCGATGACCGTGCTCCAGCATCCAGGCTCCCACTTCGATCGTCCGGTCGCTCACGGCGGCACCGAGTGTACCGGTCGCGCTGCGGAGGACCCCTTTGGCGGGGCCTCGAGGCCGGGCCTCAGGGGTCAAGCCTTGCGGTCCGGTCTCTGCGGTCAGGCCTTGCGCAGCGGTGTGGCCGAGAGGAGGAGGTTCTTCTTGCCCACCGTGTCGAAGTCGACGGTGGCCTGGGCCCGCGAGCCCTCCCCCTTGGCGCTGATGACGACGCCGTGGCCCCAGTGGTCGTGCACCACCTCGTCGCCCGGCGCCAGCCCGAGGTCCTCGGCCCCGGTGCTGCCCCGGGGCGCCGCCCTGCCGCCGGGACCGGCCGCCGCGGCACGGGCGGCCAGCGGCACCGCGGGCGAGAAGGTGGCCCCGGGCAGGTGCTCCTCGCCCGACACCGTGTCGTACCCCGTCCCCCGCCGCGGCGAGCCGAGCCCGACGTCGTCGACGAGGTGCGAGGGCACCTCGGTCACGAAGCGGCTCGGCATGGCCGGCTGGGTGCGGCCCCACGTCGTGCGCGACCACGCATGGGAGATGGCGAGATGGCGCCGGGCCCGGGTGATGCCGACGTAGAACAGCCGGCGCTCCTCCTCGAGCTCGCTCGGCTCGGAGAGCGAGCGGAAGTGGGGGAAGATGCCCTCCTCCAGCCCGACCACGAAGACGGCCGGGTACTCCAGTCCCTTCGCCGTGTGCAGCGTCATGAGGGAGACCCGGGTGCCGTCGCTGTCGAGCTCGTCGGAGTCCGCCACCAGCGCGACCGTCTCGAGGAAGCCCAGGACGTCGTCGAAGTCGGCGGCCTGGGTGGCCAGCTCGGCCAGGTTCTCTATCCGGCCGTCCGCCTCGTGGGTGTGCTCGGCGACCAGCTCGGCCAGGTAGCCCGTGCGGTCGGCCACCAGCTGCACGAAGTCGGCCGGGTTCACCGTCTGCACGAGCGGCCGCAGCTCGGCCAGCGTCTTCGACAGGTCCTCCGCGCCCTTGAGCGCCTTGCCCGAGAGCCCGGCCTCGGCCGCCCGGTCGATCGCCTCGGTGAAGGGCACGTGCTCCACCTGCGCCCACGCCGCCAGCCGCGCCACCGACGTGTCGCCGATCCCCCGCTTGGGGACGTTGACGATGCGCCGCGCCGAGACCTCGTCGTCGGGGTTGGCGAGCACCCGCACGAAGCCGAGGATGTCCTTGATCTCCTTGCGGTCGTAGAACTTGGCCCCGCCCACCACCTTGTAGGGGATGCCGCTGAATTTCATGGAGGTCTCGAGCGGGAGGCTCTGCGCGTTGGTGCGGTAGAAGACCGCGACGTCGCCCCACGAGAGCCCCTCGGAGGCGTGCAGCCGCAGGATCTCGCTCGTGACCCACGACGCCTCGTCGCGCTCGTCCTCGGCGCGGTAGCGCTTGACCGGGCCACCGGTGTCGCCCACGGTGAACAGCTCCTTGGGCTGGCGGCCGATGTTGTTGGCGATGACGGCGTTGGCCGCGTCGAGGATCGTCTGGGTGGAGCGGAAGTTCTGCTCCAGCATGATGGTCGTCACGTTGGGGAACGCACGCTCGAACTCGAGGATGTTGCGGATGTCGGCGCCGCGCCAGCGGTAGACCGACTGGTCCGAGTCGCCGACGACGCAGACGTTGCCGTGCGCCTCGCCGAGCAGCTTCACGATCTCGTTCTGGGCGTGGTTGGTGTCCTGGAACTCGTCCACCAGAATGTGACGGAACCGCTCCTGGTAGGACTCGCGCACGTCGTCGCACGCCTGGAGCAGGTTCGCCGTGACCATGAGGAGATCGTCGAAGTCGAATGCGTTGGCCGCGAGCAGACGCTGCTGGTACTGCGTGTAGACGTCGGCGATGCGCTTGCGGAACGGGTCGGGGCCGTTGCGCGCCTCCTCGCCGAAGGACTCGAAGTCGATCAGCTCGGACTTGGCCTGGCTGATGACCCCTTGCACGGCGCGGGCGGGGAGACGCTTCTGGTCGAAGCCGAGCTCGGCGGTGATCATCTCGATCATGCGGCGCGAGTCCGTGTCGTCGTAGACGGTGAAGGCCGAGCGGTAGCCGAGCCGGTCGGCGTTGGTGCGCAGGATGCGCAGGCAGGCGGAGTGGAACGTCGAGACCCACATCTTGTCGGCCGTCGGTCCCACCAGGTCGGCCACGCGGTTGCGCATCTCGTCGGCGGCCTTGTTGGTGAACGTGATGGCCAGGATCCCCCACGGCGGCGCGTCGCCGGTGGCCATGAGGTGGGCGATGCGGCGGGTCAGCACCCTCGTCTTGCCCGACCCGGCCCCGGCGATGATCAGCAGCGGGCCGCCGCGGTGCTCGACGGCGGCACGTTGGGGCATGGTGAGGTCGTCGAGGAGCGCGGCCGGCCGGCCCGAGAAGGCGCCCGTCGCGGTGGCCGTGCGCCGGCGCCGGCGCCGCCCGTCGTCGGCGCCCTCGGTCGTGGTCTCGGCCGCCGCGACTCCCTTGCCCAGGAGATCCGCCGCTTCGGCACCAGCCGCCGCCGCCTTCGCCTCTGCCTCCGCGGCCGCAGCCGCGGCCGCCGCCGCGCCGACACCCTCGTCGGAGGTGTCCGCCGTGTCGAACAGCTGGCCGGTCTCGCCGCTCCCCGTAGCGGTGATCACTCCCACTCGATGGTCCCGGGCGGCTTCGACGTGACGTCGAGCGCCACCCGGTTCACGCCCTCCACCTCGTTGATGATGCGGGAGGCGATGCGCTCGACCAGGTCGTAGGGCAGCCGGGCCCAGTCCGCCGTCATGGCGTCGTCACTGGTGACGGCCCGGATCACGATGGGGTACGCGTACGTGCGCCCGTCCCCCATCACGCCGACGGTGCGGACGGCGGGCAGCACGGCGAAGCTCTGCCACAGCTCACGGTACAACCCCGCCCGACGGATCTCCTCGACGACGACGGCGTCCGCGTTGCGCAGGATCTCGGCCCGCTCGGACGTCACCTCGCCGATGATGCGCACGCCGAGGCCCGGACCGGGGAAGGGCTGGCGCCATACGATCTCGTGCGGCAGGCCGAGCTCCTCGCCCACCGCGCGCACCTCGTCCTTGAACAGCAGGCGCAGCGGCTCGACGAGCTCGAAGGCGAGGTCGTCGGGCAGACCGCCCACGTTGTGGTGCGACTTGATGTTGGCCGCCGTGTCGCTCCCCGACTCGATCACGTCGGGGTAGAGCGTCCCCTGCACGAGGAAGCGGGGGCCGTCCCCGTGCGCGGGCCCACCACCACCGGCACCGGTAGCCGCACCGCCACCCGCACCGTCACCGTCACCGTCACCGCCGCCCGCCCCAAGGTCCCGCGCCACCTCCTCGAAGATCCGTATGAAGAGCTCGCCGATGATCTTGCGTTTGCGCTCGGGGTCGGTGACGCCCGCCAGGGCGGTGAAGTAGCGGTCGGCCGCCTTCACGTGGACGAGGTCGACCTTGAACTGGCGCCGGAAGGTGTCCTCCACCTGGTCGGCCTCGCCCGACGCGCATCAGGCCGGTGTCGACGAAGACGCAGGTGAGCTGGTCGCCCACCGCCTTGTGCACCAGGGCCGCCGCCACGGCCGAGTCCACCCCGCCGCTCAAAGCGCACAGGACCCGATCGCTGCCGACCTGGGCCCGCACCGCGGCCACCTGCTGCTCGATGATGGACACGTGCGTCCAGCCCGGCAGGCACCCGCACACGTCGATGAGGAAATGGTCGAACACCTCGCTGCCGCGGTCGGTGTGCACCACCTCGGGGTGGAACTGCAGCCCGAACAGCCTGCGGTCCGGGTCGTGCATGGCGGCCACCGGCGCACCGGGGCTGGTCGCGGTGGCCACGAACCCGGACGGCACCGCCGTGACGGCGTCGCCGTGGCTCATCCACACGCTCGAGGTCACCGGCCAGTCGGGGCACAGGGGCGACGGACCCGTCAGGGACAGCTCGGTGCGCCCGTACTCGCCCTGGCCCGTGCGCGACACGGTGCCGCCGAGTTGGAGTGCCATGAGCTGCGCGCCGTAGCACAGGCCCAGCACCGGGATCCCCAGCTCGTAGATGCCGGGGTCGATGGACGGCGCCGGCGTCTCGTAGACCGACTTGGGCCCGCCGGACAGGATGATGCCCTTGGGCGCCCGCTCCCTGATCTCGTCGACCGAGATGCTGGCCGGGACGATCTCGGAGTAGACGTGCGCCTCGCGCACCCGGCGGGCGATCAGGCGGGCGTACTGGGCTCCGAAGTCGACGACGAGGACGGTGTCGGTCACCGACTCGGGCTCGTGCAACGCAGGCGCATCGTCCGCGACCTCAGTGGCCCATGCCGACGCCCTGCGACCGCTGGAAGAACTTCCCCTCGGTCTGCAGCGACGGGGCGACCATGACCTCGGCCTTCTGGAACTCCTTGACCGTCTCGTAGCCGCAGGTCGCCATGGCCGTGCGCAGCGCGCCGAACAGGTTCATGCGGCCGTCGTTCTCGTGGGCGGGGCCGAGCAGGATCTCGCGCAGGCTCCCGCGCACCGACGTGCGCACCCGGGCCCCCCGGGGCAGCGTCGGGTGGAAGGTGGCCATGCCCCAGTGGAAGCCGCGGGCGGGCGCCTCCACGGCGGAGGACAGCGGCGAGCCGAGCATGACGGCGTCGGCGCCGCAGGCGATGGCCTTGGCGATGTCGCCGCCCTTGGACATCCCGCCGTCGGCGATCACGTGCACGTAGACGCCGGTCTCGTCGAGGTGGCGCATGCGGGCGCCGGCCACGTCGGCGATGGCGGTGGCCTGGGGCACGCCCAGCCCGAGCACGCCCCGGGTGGTGCAGGCGTTGCCCGGGCCGACGCCGACGAGGACGCCGACGGCGCCGGTGCGCATGAGGTGCAGACCGGCCTGGTAGGAGGCGCAGCCGCCGACGATGACGGGGATGTCGAACTCGCGGATGAAGCGCTTGAGGTTGAGCGGCTCGGAGGTCTTCGACACGTGCTCGGCCGAGACGACGGTCCCCTGAATCACCAGCAGGTCGAGCTCGGCGGCCAGGATGGCCGGCGCCAGCGACTCGGTGCGCTGGGGGGTGACCGAGGCGGCGGTCGTGATGCCGGCCTCCTTCATCTGCCCGGATGCGGGCCGTGACCAGCTCGGGGATGATGGGTTCGGAGTACATCTGCTGCATCCGCGAGGTGGCCTTGTCGTCGTCGAGCTCGCGGATCTCGTCGAAGAGGGCCGTCGGGTCCTCGTAGCGGGTCCAGAGACCCTCGAGGTTGAGGACGCCCAGGCCGCCCAGCTTGCCCAGCTCGATCGCGGTGCTGGGGCTCATGACCCCGTCCATCGCCGCGCCGAGCACCGGCAGGTCGAAGCGGTAGGCGTCGATCTCCCAGGAGATGTCGACGTCCTCGGGGTCCCGGGTGCGCCGGCTCGGGACGATGGCGATGTCGTCGAACCCGTAGGCCTGACGCCCCGACTTGAAGATGCCGATCTCGATCTCAGCCACTGTGCTCGCCCTCCGGCATTCGTGAGGCCGGTACGGCTCACGAACCACACCGGCATGTCTGACGACTCATCTGCGAACGCCGGGCCGACACGCCGACGATCCTTCATCCTACTCCCTGCGTGCGCACCCTCAGGCTGCATCCGGGCACGGATCGGACCCCGGGGAGCCGGCCGCCCGCCGCCGCCGGACCCATCCCGGCGGGCGTGACCTCACCGGGCCCGTCGGGGCGCGAGACTCGTCGGGTGTCCGACCCCATCTCCGACGGCGGGGTCGCCGCCGCGGCCGTCTCGCGGGGCATGCGCTCCCTGCTGGCGCGCCGGATTGCCGAGCTGGCCGCCGGGGCGGCGCCGGTGGGGTGGAAGATCGGGTTCAACGCCCCCGGCGTGCAGCAGCACTTCGGCCTGGCCGGCCCCGTCGTCGGCTACCTGACCGACACCGGGCTCACGGCCGACGGCGCCACCGTGGCGGTGTCCGGCTGGACCGCCCCCGCCGTGGAGGTCGAGGTGGCCGTCCGGGTCGGCGAGGGCGGCGCCGTGGCGGGTCTGGCCCCGGCCCTCGAGCTGGTCGACCTCGACCTCCCCTTCGACGACCTCGAGGCCATCCTCGCCGGCAACGTCTTCCAGCGCGGCGTCGTGTTCGGCCCCGAGGTGCCCGGCGTCGACCCGTGGGCGGTCCGCGCCACCGTGACGAAGAACGGCGACGTGGTGGCCGAGGGCCGGATCGCCGAGGAGCCGGCCGCGACGGCGGCGGTCGTGCGGTCGTTCCTCGACGACCACGGCGCCGCGCTCGCTTCCGGGGACCGGATCATCGCCGGGTCGATGGTGGCCCCGGTGGCCGTCGGCCCCGGTGACGAGATCCACGTCGCGTTCGGGCCGCTCGGCGAGCTGCGGATCTCCTTCTCGCCATAGGGGCCGGACCGCCGGCGGCTCCGGAGCCGACCGCGCCGGCTGCCGCTCAGATCCCGGTCCTCCCCGTCAGCACGATGCAGAGCAGCTCGTGGATCATGCGCGCCGTCGCCCCCCAGATGAGCTCGCCCGACACCTCGAAGAACCAGACGGCGAACGAGTCGTCGTCACTGCCCGGGATCGCCCGTCCCGCGATCCTCCAGCGCTCCTCGTGGAAGATCTCGGGGTCGGCCAGCTCGGCCAGCGACACATCGAAGACGCGCTCCACCTCCGCCGCGTTGGGCACCAGGTGCGGCCGCGCCGGGAGCGTCGCCAGCACGGGCATGATGAGCGACCGCGGACACCATGGTCAGCACCGGGTGGATCCACCCGGCCATCGTCACCACCGACGGGTCGAGGGCCGACCTCCTCGTGCGCCTCGCGCAACGCGGCGGCCGGCGGGTCCTCCCCCTCGTCGAGGCGCCCGCCGGGGAAGCTGACCTCGCCCCGGTGCGTCCGCAGGCCCGACGAACGCCGGGTGAGGACCAGCCGGGCCTCGCCGCCCTCCTCGAAGAACGCGGCGAGCACGGCCGCATTGACGTGGCGCACGGCGGGGGCGTTGGACTCGTTGACCAGGAAGCTCGGGCCGAACACCCGGTCCGGGCCGATGTCCTCGGGGACGGGTCCGCGCTGGCCGAGCGGAACCAGGGCGTCGAGGACCCGGTCGACCCCGATGCCTGTGCGCTGCTCCGGCCGGACGTCGGCCCAGGGCGCCGGCCCACCCGGCCGCCAGGTCGGTGGGCGGGGGACCACCTGCGGCGGAACGGGTCGGGACACCGCCTCACGCTAATGGGGGCTCACGCTCACGGGGGCTGCCGGCGGGCGGGCCCGACTTCGGGGAGCCGGCGCCTGGCTACGCTCTCGGCCCATGACGTCCCCGGCGGAGCTGCAGGCGCAGGCCGACGCGTTGCAGTGGTACCACACCATCGACCTGGGCCACGGCGTCGTCACCAAGGGCGTCGGCGTGCAACCGACCGGGTCCGAGATCCTCCCCGACGTCTCGGGGCGGAGCGTGCTCGACATCGGCGCCTGGGACGGCAAGTTCTCGTTCCTCGCCGAGCGGGGCGGGGCCAGCCGGGTGGTGGCGCTCGACCACTACGCGTGGGGCGTCGACTTCCTGGCCCGGGGGGCCTACTGGGCCGAGTGCATCGAGAAGGGCGTCCTCCCGGACCAGTCGCGCGACGAGACCGACTTCTGGCGACCGGACCTCCCGGGGCGGCGCGGCTTCGAGTTCGCCGCCGCCGCGCTCGGCTCCCGGGTGGAGCCGGTCGTCGCCGACTTCCAGACCGTCGACCTCGACGGGCTCGGGCATTTCGACGTCGTGCTCTACCTCGGCGTGCTGTACCACATGAAGGAGCCGTTCACCTGTCTCGAACGCCTCCGCGCCGTGACCAAGGAGGTGGCGGTGATCGAGACCGAGGCGGTGCACGTCGAGGGGCTCGACCACGAGGCCCTGCTGCAGTTCCACGCCGGCAGCTCGCTGCGCACCGACTTCGGCAACTGGTACGTGCCGACGATCGAGGCGCTGCACAACATGTGCCGTGCCGCGGGCTTCGCGCAGGTGCGCACCGTCGCCGGGCCGCCCCCGCCCCCGCTGCCGGAGGTCCCGGGCCGGCGGCTGCGCCTCGCCCGCCGGATCGGGCGCATGCCACCGCCGCCACCACCGTCGGCGCCGAGCGCGAACTACCGCGCCATCGTCCACGCCTACGTCTGAACTAGTTGGGCGGCAGGAGTTGGCTGATGAGGTTCTCGACCTTGCGCCTGACCTCATCGCGGATGGGGCGGATCTCGTCGATCGACCTGCCGCTCGGGTCGTCGAGCTCCCAATCCTCGTAGTGCTTCCCGTGCACCAGCGGGCACGCGTCGCCGCACCCCATCGTCACGACCACATCAGCCGCGCCGAAGAACTCGTCGGTCCAGGTTTGGGGAACTCCCGGGAGATGTCGATCCCGACCTCGGCCATGGCCAGTACCACCGCTGGATTTGTCTCAGCACCGGGTTCGGAGCCTCCCGACCACGCGATCGCTCGGCTCCCAGCCAGATGTGCGAACCAGCCCAGGGCCATTTGGGATCGACCTGCGTTGTGGACGCACAGGAACAGCACCCCGGGAACCTGCGCTGAGTGATCCTCGGCGTGGATCAGCGCCTTGAGCCTTTGCTCGGCAAATCGCTCGGCGCTGACCACCAGCCATCGGGTCACCGTTGCGGTCTTGGCCAGTTCGTCGAAGCTGTCCAAGACCAGTGCCTCGATGGTCTCGACTCCGAAAACCCCCTCGAACCTGTCGTGCAGATCCCGGGCAGAGCTGTGCAGCGCACTCCTCTGACCCGGCGTCATCACCGCTTGCTCGTTCATGCGCCCTCCCCTTTCCACTCCGACTACCACCGATGCCCATGGCCGAGGAACCCGAGGCCGCGTACAACGGCCAATGGGTGCCCCCGGCATTCACGGATACAGCGACACGGCTCGCACCGGAGCGCTGCTGATCTCATGATCAGAGCGCCGGGAGGAGTTGGCCGAGGAGCACCTCGACCCGGTCTCTCACCGCGTCCCGGATCGGTCGGATCTCATCGAGGGACCTGCCGGTCGGGTCTTCGAGAATCCCAGTCCTCGTACCGCTTCCCCGGCACCAACGGGCAGGCGTCGCCGCACCCCATCGTCACCACGACGTCGGCCGCGCCCAGGAACTCGTCGGTCCAGGGCTTGGGGAACTCCCCGGAGATGTCGATCCCGACCTCGGCCATGGCCTTCACCACGTCCTGGTTGATCTCGGATCCCGGCTCCGAGCCGCCCGACCATGCGATGGCGCGACCGCCGGCCAGATGGTTGAACCAGCCCAGCGCCATCTGGGAGCGCCCGGCATTGTGCACGCACAGGAAGAGCACGGCGGGAACGCTGTCGCCGGAGTGGTCCTGCGAGTGGGCCAGGGCCTCGAGACGCTGCAGTGCGAATTTCTCTGCAGTGGCGGTCAACCACTTGGTGACGGTTGCGGTCTTGGCCACCTCGTCGTAGCTCTCGAAGACGAATGCCTCGATGGACTCGAGGCCGAAAATGCCCTGGAACTTGGAGTGCAGGTGCTTGGCGGCGTGGTTGAGCTGCACTCTCTGCTGCGCGGTCATCGGCTCGTGGTCAACCATGTCCTCCCCTATTCGGCTCGGTCACTCCACTGGTTCTCATCGCGGCATGACGGTTCAAGCTCTGACTCGTTCGCCCCTCGATACCCGCGCCCAGGCCTGGGCACCCATCTGGACCGCGTCCCACGGGCTCCCGAGCGGCGGGGTGTAGGACAGGTCGAGGTCGCTGATGGCGTCGACGCTCATCTCGTTGAAGACGGCGGTGGCGGCGATGTCGATGCGCTTGGCCACCTCGGCATGACGGTGGCCGAAGAGCTGGACGCCGAGGAGCCGCCCGGTCGTGCGGTCGCCGGTGTAGCGCATGCGGATGCGGTGGCTGCCCGGGTAGTAGGCCTTGTGATCGTCGGCCTCGAACTCGACTGTCAACGGGTCGAACCCCGCGGCGATCGCCTCGTGGTCGCGGAGTCCGGTCCGCGAGACCGCCATGTCGAAGACCTTGACCACCTGGGTCCCGAGGCTTCCCGCGAACTCCCGGTTCCCCCCGATGGCGTTCTCGCCCGCCACCCGGCCCTGCTTGTGGGCCGTCGTCCCGAGCGGCAGGTAGGTGAGGCCGAGCAGGCGGTGGTGGGTCACCACGCAGTCCCCGGCGGCGAAGACCCGATCGAGGTTGGTGCGCATGCCCCGGTCCACAGCGATGGCACCACCGACGCCGAGTTCCGCCCCGGCGGCCACGGCGAGCTCCGTGTCGGGACGGACGCCGACCACGACGAGCACCATGTCGGCGAAGGCGCAGAGCTCGGTGCCCGACGACTCGACGGCGTCGATCCGGAAGCGTCCGGCCGAACCCTTGGGCGCCCGGGCGATCCGCTTGACCGTCGTGTTGGTCCGCACGCTGATGCCGTGCGCCGTCAGCTCCGCGTTGACCAGCGCGCCCAGGCTCGGGTCCACCGTCGGGAGCACCTCGGGAAGCTGCTCGAACTGGGTCACCGACAGCCCACGCGCGGTCAGGCCCTCTGCCATCTCGAGTCCGATGTAGCCGGCGCCCACGATCACCGCGCTCGCAGGCTGGTCCTCCTCGATCGTGCGCACCAGCTCGAAGGTGTCCCCCATGGAGTGCAGCAGGTGCACCCCGTCGGCGGGCCCGAGGGAACCGGGACCGACGAGGCCTTCGATGGGCGGCCGGGCCGAGACGGCGCCGGTCCCGACCACGAGACGGTCGTACGCGATCTGGTCCTCGACCCCGGCCTCGTCGATGACATGGAGCCGGCAGCCCGCGACGTCGATCTTGGTGGCCAACGTGTTGAGGCGCACCTGCATCCCGGTCGCCTCGAGGTCGTCGAATGTGCGGTGCGCCAGGTTGCGCCAGTGGGTGACCTCGCCCGACACGTAGTAGGGAATGCCGCAGATGGAGAAGTTGGGGTAGGCGTCCGCCACGACGACGGTGACCTCGGTCGTCGGGTCGAGCTCGCGGGCCCGCAGCGCGGCGCTGATGCCGGCGTCACTGCCTCCGATCGCTACGAGGTGCATGCAACGTCCTTTCGTGTCTCGAGGGTGGAGAACATCAGCGGGTCTCGAGGTCGCTCTCGCCGCGCAGATGCGGCTCGATGACGTCGGCCGCCTCGGCTTCGGTCATGCCCGGGTACAGGCCCTTGATCAGCCCGAACGCCAAGACGCCGCCAACGACCTGGGCCGAGATGAAGTTGGGGACCGAGGACGGGGCGATGCCGGCGAAGGTGTTGGAGAACATGCGCCCGACGGTGATGGCGGGGTTGGCGAAGCTGGTCGAGCTGGTGAAGAAGTAGGCGGCGCCGATGTAGGCCCCGACCGCCGCCGGGGCGAGGTGGGAGCGCCCGGTGCGGGCCAGGGCGAAGATCACCAGGATCAGGCCGATCGTGGCGACAACCTCGGAGAGCCAGTGGGGCCCCGAGGCCCGGTGCTTGGTCGAGATGGAGATGGCGGCCTCGGAGAACATCACGTTGGCCAAGATCGCCCCGCAGATGCACCCGACCACCTGGAAGGGCAGGTAGGCGGCGGCGTCCTTCCACTTGAGCCCGCCGAAGCCGGCGTCGACGAAGGAGACGACCGGGTTGAAGTGGCCGCCCGAGATCGGCCCGAACATCAAGATGATGGCGAAGAGGCCGGTGGCCGTGGCGGCCGCGTTCTCGAAGAGCTGGAGGCCGATGTTGCCCGGGGAGAGATTCTGCGCCGCGATGCCCGAGCCGATGACGATGGCGGCGAGGAAGGCGCTGCCCAAGAACTCGGCCAGGAGCCGCCGCCACAGGACCGTGTCCCTCACCGGCCCGTCCCCGATCGCCTTCGTGTGCTCAGCAGCAGGACGGTGAGCTGGATTGTGGCGAACCCACGGCCACCGGAACAACCTCGATCGCTTCAGGGACGCAACACGACCCGTCGCCGGCGATGCCGGTCTCGGCGGGGGCGTCGGCCAGGACGGTGTAGACCTCCCAGGGCGCACCGTCGGGGTCGTTGACCCAGACCTTGTCCTGGACGGCGAAGCAACAGGTCGTCTGCTCCTCGACCTCGGTCTCGAGGCCGCTGTCGCTCAGCCGCCCGGTGGCCGCCGTCACCTCGTCGGTCGTCTCGACCTCGACGCCGAGATGGTTGAGGGCGCCGGTGACCCCGTTGCCCCGTGCGGTGACGTCCTCGACCAGGACGAGCTTGAGCGGCGGGTCCGTGATGGCGAAATTGGCGTAGCCGGGCTGGCGCTTGGCCGGCTCGGTCCCGAAGAGCTTGGTGTAGAACTCCACGGCTTCGTCGATGTCGCTGACGTTGAGTGCGAGTTGGACCCTCGACATGATGACCTCCTGTAGTATCGATCTCAGTCGATGTATCGAGTATGGCTGATACATTGATATATGTCAATGTAATGCTTCGGAAGAGGTGGTCCCCGTGAGCAAGCCGGCCGCGACGAAGGTCCGATCAACGGAGTGCTGCGCCTCGGTGCTCGCCGCACCGCTCGACACCACCGACGCCGCCGAGCTGGCCGGCGGGTTCAGCGCCCTGGCCGACCCGGTCCGGCTGCGGGTCTTGAGCATCCTGGCCGCCTCGCCCGACGGCGAGGTCTGCGTGTGCGATCTCGTCGAGCCCCTGGCCAAGAGCCAGCCCACCGTGTCGCACCACCTCAAGATCCTGAGCGAGGCAGGTCTCGTCCAGGGGGACCGGCGGGGCAAGTGGGTCTGGTACTCCCTCAACCGTGACCGTCTGGCCCAGCTCCGGGCGGCCATCGACAACTAGGAACGACCGCCGACCTTCCCGATCGTCCGCCGGGCGACGCGGCCGGCGCGCGGCACGAACGCCTCGGGGCCGGCCACCCGCCACCGGGCCCGCTGCAGCAGCGCCGCCGGGGCGGGGCCGCCGGGGCGACGGCACACGTAGCCCAGCAGGTAGCAGTCCGCGATCTCGTCGAAGACGCCGCGCCTCGTGGCGAGCTCCCCCACGTCGAAGACCCCCCGGGCGACGGACTCGCCGCCGTAGTTGATCCCGACGGCGCGCTCGAGCACGAAGCCGTTGCCGCGGAGCATGGCGGCCATCTCGGGGTGCGAGTACTCGTACTTGTGGTCGGGATCGATGAAGGCGTCCTGCTGCAGCCGGGTCAGACGGCGGTTGGGCGTGTCGAGGGCGAGGATCCCGCCGGGCCTGAGCACCCGGCGCGCCTGCGCCAGCACGCGGTCGGCCTGGCGCCGGGTCACGTGCTCGATGCTCTGCCCGCTGTACACCATGTCGAAGGACTGCGACGGGTACGAGCTCAGGTCCGTCATGGAGTGGTAGCGGTACGTCACCAGGCCCCGGGGCGTCTCGGTGGAGACGGGGCGGGAGTCGTCGCGGTAGAGCTCGTGCCGGTCCTCGCTGGGCAGGTCCACGACGGTCAGCTCGTCGAAGCGGTACGGGTAGCCCATCAGCACGAGCGCCCCGGACGGGTCGCCCACGGCGGCGCCGCCGATGTCGAGGATGCGCCGGGCGCGCGGCAGGCTGCGGATGAAGACGCCGCGCCCGTAGTGGAGCGACGGCCCGAATTCCGACATCGGCGCGGCGTGGCTCCACTCGGCCGAGTCGACCAGCCACTCGACGAGCTGGCGCGGGGAGAGCGCGCCGCTCTCGAGCTCGCGCACGTACGCGCCGTCGTCGCTGAGCACGGGCTCCCGACCGAAGAGCAGGTGGAAGAGCCCGCGGAGGAGCTGCCGGGGCGGGAGATCCTCGATGAGCCCCGATGGGGGCAACGCCGGCGGGTCGCTCACTGCGGGTGAGGGTAGCGGCGCTCGGCCCCCGGACGCGCCGCAGCCGGGTCCGAGGACCCGGCCACGAAGCCCGACACGCCACAACGGTAGCGTGCCGATTTCCAGAAAACCGCACACCCCGCACGGACGTGCGGGGGCATGCCGGGCGGAGCTACATCATCCCGCCCATGCCGCCCATGCCACCCATCCCGCCCGCCATGGCGGCGGCCGCCGCGGCGGCGTCCACCTTCTCGGGCTTGTCGGCCACGAGGGCCTCGGTGGTGAGCAGCAGCCCCGCGATGGAGGCGGCGTTCTGCAGGGCGGAGCGGGTGACCTTGGCCGGGTCGATGATGCCGGCCTTGACCAGGTCCTCGATGTTGCCGGTGGCCGCGTTCAGGCCGTGGTCGCCCTTGGCCGCCTCGACCTGGGCCACGAGGACCGCGCCCTCGAGCCCGGCGTTGAAGGCGATCCAGCGGAGCGGTGCCTCGAGCGCGTGGGCCACGATGCGCGCACCGGTGGCCTCGTCGCCGTCGAGCACGTCGGCCAGCTCGTTCACCGGCTTGCGGGCCCGGATCAGCGCCGTGCCGCCCCCGGCGACGATGCCCTCCTCGACGGCCGCCCGCGTCGCGGACAGCGCGTCCTCGATGCGGTGCTTCTTCTCCTTGAGCTCCACCTCGGTGGCGGCCCCGACCTTGACGACGGCCACGCCGCCGGCCAGCTTGGCCAGGCGCTCCTGCAGCTTCTCGCGGTCCCAGTCCGAGTCGGTGTCGTCGATGGCCCGCTTGATCTGCGCCACGCGGCCCTTGACGTCCTCGGACGTGCCGGCGCCGTCGACGATCGTCGTGTCGTCCTTGGTGACGATCACCCGGCGGGCGCTGCCGAGCAGGTCGATGGTGGCGTTCTCGAGCTTGAGGCCGATCTCCTCGCTGATGACCTGGGCGCCGGTGAGGACGGCCATGTCCTGGAGCATCTCCTTGCGGCGCTCGCCGAAGCCGGGGGCCTTGACCGCGACGGAGGTGAAGGTGCCGCGGATCTTGTTGACGACCAGGGTCGCCAGCGCCTCGCCCTCGACGTCCTCGGCGACGATCAGCAGCGGCTTGCCCGACTGCATGACCTTCTCGAGCACGGGCACGAGGTCGTGCACGGCGCTGACCTTGCCGTTGTAGAAGAGGATCGAGGGCTCGTCGAGCACCGCCTCCTGCCGCTCGGGGTCGGTGACGAAGTACGGCGACAGGAAGCCCTTGTCGAACTGCATGCCCTCGGTGAGCTCGAGCTCGATGCCGAAGGTGTTGGACTCCTCGACCGTCACCGTGCCGTCCTTGCCCACCTTGTCGATGGCCTCGGCCAGCACGTCGCCGATGGCGTTGTCGGCCGCCGAGATGGACGCCACCTGGGCGATCTCCGTCTTGCCGCCGACGTCCTTGGACTGCTTGGCGATGCTGTCGACGACGGCGGCCGACCGCCTTCTCGATGCCCTTCTTCAGCCCGGTCGGGCTGGCGCCGGCGGCCACGTTGCGCAGCCCCTCGGAGATGAGGGACTGGGCCAGCACGGTCGCGGTCGTGGTGCCGTCACCGGCGACGTCGTTGGTCTTGGTGGCGACTTCCTTCACCAGCTGGGCGCCCATGTTCTCGAACGGGTCGTCGAGCTCGACCTCCCGGGCGATGGACACGCCGTCGTTGGTGATGGTCGGCGCACCGAACTTCTTCTCGATCACGACGTTGCGGCCCTTGGGCCCCAGGGTGACCTTCACGGTGTCGGCCAGCTTGTTGACGCCGGCCTCGAGCCCGCGGCGGGCGGACTCGTCGAACTTCAGGATCTTGGACATGACTGTGTCGAACTCCTCTCGAGTCCCCTCACCCTCGGAGGGGTATGTCAGAAATGTGGTGGGGCCGCCGCGCCGGCCCAGGCGGTCACCGGGGCGGCGGGCAGACCCGACGGTGTGTGACCGGTCAGGCCAGCTTGGCCAGCACGTCCCGGCCGGAGAGGATGAGCAGGTCCTCCCCCTCGTGGACGATCTCGGTGCCTCCGTACTTGGAGTAGACGACCGTGTCGCCGACCTTGACGTCCATGGGGATCAGCTCACCGGTGTCCTCGGAGCGGCGCCCCGGGCCCACGGCGATCACCTCGCCCTGCTGGGGCTTCTCCTTGGCGGTGTCGGGGATGACCAGGCCGGAGGCGGTGGTCTCCTCGGACTCGCCGGGACGGACGACGATCCGGTCATCGAGCGGCTGCAGCTTCATCTTGAACGGGCCTCCTTGGCGCTCGTTAGCACTCTCGGGTTGCGAGTGCCAAAGATAGCGGGCCCCGCCCGGGCTGGCAAGGGCGGCCCGCAGCCTCCCTCGGCCCCAGGTCCCCGGGCCCTAGATTGGCGGTGCGCGGCCCGGCCGTCGGGCCGCCGGCGAGGCAAGGGGATGCGATGACCACCGGACGGGCGACATGGGCGGCGCCGGGCGGGCACATGGGTCGCCTGCGGCGTCGGGGTGCTGGCCCTCGGGGCCGGGGCGGTGGCGCCCTCTCCGGCCGGTGCGAGCACCCGAATGCTCTCGGCGGCCACCACGGCCCAGAAGGCGCACGCCACGAAGGCGCTGCTCAGGCACTCGGACATGCCCTCGGGCTGGACGACGTCGCCCAGCACGAACAACAGCGGCAGCGGCAGCTTCCCCGGTGCGGCGCAGCTCGCCGGGTGCATCGGCGTGCCCAGCAAGCTGATCGCGAGCAACCCGCCCCAGGTCAACAGCCCGAACTTCCACAGCAAGGACCAGACCCTCGAGGTCGACGACAACGTCTCGGTCTTCCCGTCCGTCAAGAACGCCCGGGCCGAGTACGGGGCCATCTCCAACGCCAAGACCGCCGGGTGCATGGCCACGCTCATGAACGGCTCGTTCAAGTCGCAGATCGCCTCCGCCGCGGGCAGCGGCACCAGCGTCGGGACGATCACGGTGACCAAGGCCGGCGCGCCCAAGGGCACGACGGCCTACGACCTCGGCGTCCCGATCACCAGCCACGGCGTCGTCGTGCCGCTGCACCTGGTGATCACGTACTTCATCAAGGGCCAGTACGGGCAGAACATCACGTTCTACGGCTACGGGATCCCCTTCCCCTCGACGCTCGAGCGGCACCTGATGGCGACGGCCCTGGCCCGCCTCTGAGCCACGGGGCGCCAGGCCCGACAACGGCCTGACAACGGCCCGACAAACGACCGTGTGCCCGGGGCCCGGCCCACGTTCTCCTGGTGGGAGAGCACACGGCACCGGACCCCGCCAGGGACGGGGTGCCGCTTGCTCATGGAGGCAAGGGAGGGGCCGCCATGGCCGAGACAGGGCCAATCGTCCAGGCAGGCATGGAGCACTGGCGGCGTGCCGTCATGTGCACGTTCGTGGGGATCTTCGCCGCGTCGGTGCTCGGCGGCCTCGTCGCAGGCCTGACCGGCGGCGGCGCACTGGCCGCTCCGAGGCACGCGCAGGCCCAGGTTGCGCGCACGGCCACGGCGTCGGCCACGACGTCGGCGGGAGCGTCGTGCGGCAGCCGGGGCCCGCACCCTGCTGACCCTCTCCGACCTGCCGTCGGGCTGGGTGTCGGGCGGTCCGGCCGCGGCGCCGACCCGCCTGTCCCCCTGGTCCACCCCGCTGGCGTCCTGCGTGGGCGTGCCGGCACGCCTGGCCGCCCTCGCCCCGACCAAGGTCACCAGCCCCGCCTTCTCCAGCGCGGACAAGACGCTCACCGTCCAGGACAGCGTGTCGGCGTACGGCACGGCGGCGCAGGCCCGGGCCGACTACGCGGCCCTGTCCAATCCCAAGACGCCCGCGTGCATGAACGCGATCGGCAGTGCGGCACTGCAGGCCAGCATCCAGCAGCGCGCCGGCAGCGGCGCCACCGTCGGCACGGTGACCATCGCCGGGCTCCCCGCCGCGTGGCACGCGGAGCACGTGAGCGGCTTCACCGTCACCATCCCGCTGGTCAGCGGCGGGCGCCAGCTGACCATCACGAGCACGGAGGTCGCCTTCGTCCGGGGCGCCGTGGTCCACCAGGTCACCTTCAACGGCAACGGGACGGCGTTCCCGGGCCTGCTCCAGGCCCGGCTCGTCGAGACGGTGCAGCACCGGCACTGAGCGACCCGGCGGTGCCCCGGTACGCTCCCGGGCGACCCGAGAGCAACCGGAAGGACCGCCGATGGCGTCAGGAGACAGCGACCCGGACCGCTGGTGGCACGGCGGCGTCTTCTACCAGATCTACCCGCGCTCGTTCGCCGACTCCGACGGCGACGGCGTCGGCGACCTGCCCGGGATCATCGCCAAGCTCGACCATCTCGCCCGCCTCGGCATCAGCGGCGTCTGGCTGTCGCCGGTGACGTGCTCGCCCAACCGGGACTGGGGCTACGACGTGTCGGACTACCGCGACATCGACCCCGCCTACGGGACGCTGGACGACCTCGACACGCTCGTGCGCGAGGCGGGCCGGCGCGGCATCCGCATCCTCATGGACCTGGTGCCCAACCACACCAGCGACCAGCACGCATGGTTCGTCGACGCGCTGAGCGGACGCGACTCGGTGCACCGCGACTACTACGTCTGGGCCGACCCGAAACCCGACGGGAGCCCGCCCAACAACTGGATGAGCATCTTCGGCGGACCGGCCTGGGAGCTCGACCGGGCGAGCGGCCAGTACTTCCTGCACAACTTCGAGGCGGCGCAGCCCGACCTCAACTGGTGGAGCGAGGACGTGCGGCGCGAGTTCGACGACATCATCCGCTTCTGGTGGGACCGCGGCGTGGCGGGCTTCCGGATCGACGTGTGCAACATGATGATCAAGGACAAGGAGCTGCGCGACAACCCGCCGGCCACGGGGGACGACCCGCTGGACCAGCAGTTCATGGGCGTGCGCGCCGTCTACAACACCGACCGGCCCGAGGCGCACGACATCCTGCGCCGCTGGCGCGCCATCGCGGACGCCTACGACCCCGAGCGGCTGCTGATCGGCGAGACGAACGTGGAGCAGCTGCCGACCCTGATGCAGTTCTACGGCGACGGCCGCGACGAGCTGCACGGCGGCTTCAACTTCGTGTTCATCAACGCGCCCTTCGAGGCCGCGGCGCTGCGCAGCGTGGTCGAGGGCACCGAGGCGCTGATCCCCGAGGGGGCCTGGCCGATCTGGACGGCCTCCAACCACGACGTGTCGCGCCTGTCGACGCGCTGGGCGGGCGGCGACCCGGCCAAGGTCAAGGTGGCGCTGCTCGTGCTGCTCACCCTGCGGGGGACGCCCTTCCTCTACCAGGGCGACGAGATCGGACTCACCGACGGGCCGATCGAGCGCGCCGACGTGCTCGACGCGGTCGGCGCCCGCTTCTGGCCCTACTACAAGGGCCGCGACGCCGAGCGCACGCCGATGCCATGGTCCGGCGGGCCGGGGGGCGGGTTCAGCGCGGCGGGCGTGCGCCCCTGGCTGCCGATGGCCGACCCCGCCGCGTGCAACGTGGCCGACCAGGAGGGCGACCCCGACTCGGTGCTCGAGCTCTGCCGGCGGGCCATCGCGGCGCGCGAGGCGAGTGACGACCTCACCGTCGGCGCCTACCGGTCGCTGGACTCGGCCGACGGGACGTGGGCCTTCGCCCGCGGCGGGGGCACCACCGTGCTGCTCAACATGTCGGATGCGGCGGCGGTGTTCGACGGCGTGCGCGGCACGGTGACCGTGGCGACCGGGCGCTCGCTGGAGGGGACCGGCATCGAGGGCGACCTCGTCCTGCCGGCCTGGAGCGGCGTCGTCGTGGCGCGGTGAGCGGCCAGGACGTCGGCGCGGGAACGACCACCCGCCGGCCGCCGCGGCGCCGCAGCGCTACCTGCTGTGCACCACACCGGCCCTGGGGCACACGGCGCCGCTCCTGGCGCTGGCCACCCGGCTGGTGGGCGAGGGGCACGAGGTCGTGTTCTTCACCACGGCGCACTACCGCGACCGTGTGGAGTCGACGGGGGCCGCGTTCGTCCCGTTCGCACCGGAGTACGACGCCCACGACCTCATGGTCGCCAACCCCACCCGCGAATCGTCGTCCAAGCGGGGCATACGGGGCGTCAAGGACGACCTGCGGAAGATCTTCATCGGGCCCGTGCCCGGGCAGTACCGCGACCTGCGCGCCATCCTCGACGACTTCGCGGCCGACTGCATCGTCGTCGACACGATGTTCCTCGGTGCGATCCCGCTCGCCCTCGGCCCACGCGAGGAGCGCCCCGCGCTGGCCTGCATCGGGGTCATGCCCTATGCATCGTGCAGCCGCGACACCGCGCCCTTCGGGGTGGCCTTCCAACCCGGCCACGGGCCGCTGCACCGGATGCGCAACCGGGTCATGAACTGGGCCGGCCCCCATGTGGCGCTGGCCGACATTCAGCGCTTCGCCCGCCGCACGCTGGCCGAGACCGGCGCGCCCCGCTTCCGCGGCTACGTCGTCGACCTGCCGCCCAAGGTGGTGGACGCCTACCTCCAGGCGACGGTGGCGGGTTTCGAGTACCCCCGCTCCGACCTGGCCCCCTCGGTCCGTTTCGTCGGGCCCATCCTGGCGCCGCCCTCGTCCACGTTCGCCGAGCCGCCGTGGTGGGGCGAGCTCGCGGACGGGCGGCCCGTCGTGCACGTCACCCAGGGCACGCTGGACAACGCGGACCTGGGCCGGCTGCTCCTCCTCACCGCCCGGGCACTGACGGACGACGACGTGCTGGTCGTCGCCACGACCGGTGGGCCGGACCCCGCGCCGCTGCGCCGGGACCTGCCGGCCAACGCGCGCCTGGAGCGCTTCATCCCCCACGACCTGCTGCTCCCCCACTGCGACGTGATGGTGACCAACGGCGGCTACGGCGGCGTGCAGCAGGCGCTGGCCAACGGCGTGCCGCTGGTGGTGGCCGGCGACAGCGAGGACAAGCCCGAAGTGGCGGCCCGGGTGCAGTGGTCGGGCGCCGGCATCAACCTGCACACCGGCCGGCCGTCGCCGGCGATGGTCGCGCGCGCCGTGCGCCGCGTCCTGGCGCGGGCGTCGTACCGGGAACGGGCAATGGCACTGCAGGCCGAGATCGCGGCCAGCGACCCCCTGGGAGCGATCAGCGCCGCGCTGGCCGAGCTCGTCGCGGCGGGTGCGGGCGGCCGGTCAGCCGGCCGCCGACTGAGGAAGGGGCTCAGCCTCCCGGCGGCCGGTACAGCGCCTCCTTGCGCGCCGCCGCGTCCATCTCCTCGGGGGTGATCAGCACCACGGTGCGCGACGTGGCGCCTCCGCCGGCGCTCACGGTCAGGCCCGCCGCGGCCGCCGCGGTGTTGTCCGGCAGGTCGGCGATCACGAACACGTCGGATCCGCCGAACGCGAAGTAGAAGGACTCCACCTTGCCGCCCAGGCCCTCGATCAGCGCCGTGGCGGCCTTGACCCGGGCCGTGCCGCCCTCGGCCTTGACCCCCTTGATGCCGTCGAGCGTGTACTTCACTTCGAGCAGGAATTTCGGCATGGTGCCCTCCTTCGCGTCGTGTCACGCCCACGCTAGGCCCGGCGCGGCGGCGGCGCTCCCGGAGCCCGACCGCCGGGTGCACCTACCGGTTGACCGGCGACATGTCCGCGTAGCGGTCGCCCTTGGCCGGGGCCAGCGTGTCGAGCACCGCCAGGTCCTCCTCGGTCAGCTCGACGTCGAGGGCGGCGACGTTCTCCTCCAGGTAGCGGCGACGCTTCGTGCCCGGGATCGGGGCGACGTCACGTCCCGCCGCCTGCACGAAGGCCAGCGCGACCTGCGCCGGGGTGCAGCCCTTCGCCGACGCGAGCTCGTCGATCGACCTCGACGATGGCGATGTTGTCGGCCAGGTTGTCGCCCTGGAAGCGCGGTTGATGGCGGCGGAAGTCCGCCTCGTCGAGATCCTCGAGCGGACCGCATGGTGCCGGTCAGGAAGCCGCGCCCGAGCGGGCTGTAGGGGACGAACCCGATGCCGAGCTCGCGCAGGGTGGGCAGGATCTCGCGCTCGGGCTCGCGGGACCAGACCGAGTACTCGGTCTGCAGCGCCGAGATCGGGTGCACCGCGTGGGCCCGGCGGATGGTGTCGGGCGACGCCTCCGACAGACCGAGGTAGCGGACCTTGCCGCGCGGTCACGAGCTCGGCCATGGCGCCCACGGTCTCCTCGATCGGCGTGTCGGGGTCCACGCGGTGCTGGTAGTAGAGGTCGATGTGGTCGACGCCCAGGCGCGCCAGTGACCCGTCGCAGGACTGGCGCACGTACTCGGGGCGCCCGTTGACGGAGCGCTTCTCCGGGTAGCCGGGGTCGCGCACGATGCCGAACTTGGTGGCGACGACGGCCTCGTCGCGGCGCCCCGCGAGTGCCTGGCCGACCAGCATCTCGTTGGTGTAGGGGCCGTACATGTCGGCGGTGTCGAAGAAGGTCACCCCGAGCTCGAGCGCCCGGTGGATGGTGGCGATCGACTCGGTGTCGTCACGGGGCCCGTAGAAGTCGGACATCCCCATGCAGCCGAGCCCCTGGCGCGACACCGTGAGTCCCTGGCCTCCGAGAGCGATCGTGTCCATGGCAGCGGGCTCCTCCTCGTCGTGGTCGGCCGGCCGCAGGTCGGGTCCGGGCCGGGGACCACCCTACGGGCGCCCGGCGGCACGCGGCCGCCGCCCGCGGCCGACGGCCGCCTCAGCCGGCGTTGGAGGTGACGGCGTCGGCGCGCACGAAGACGGCGCAGCGGCGCTCCGCCGCCATGACGCGGTCGAACTCCTCCCAGTCCCCGTGGTCCCCGCCGGCGGCGCGGAAGACGGACCGGATGGTCTCCGGCACGTCGAGCCCGAGGTCCCGCCCGTCGTCGGGACCGACCAGGCGGACCGGGCCCGAGACGGCCGCCCACTCCCAGCCGTCCTTGAACACCAGCGTCGCCCGGCCCCGCGGCGCGGAGCAGGTCGAGCTTGCGGGCGCCCCCGGCGACCACGGCCGCGACGCCGGGCGAGCCGTCGACCGGGTCGTCGATGACACCGGCGCTGACGACCGAGGCGTGGACGGTCCCGTCGGGCCGGCCGACCGTGAAGACGGCGAGGTGGTGGTCGGCCGCCGCCAGCCGCCGGACGTACTCGAGATCTGCCATGACCCCATCCTGCCCCGGCGGCGCCGGGCCGGCTAGCGCCGGCCGCCCTCCTCGACCGCCACCCGGCCGCGGCCAGCTCCTCGAGGCGGCGCCCGTACTCGTCGCCGTCGATGTCGTAGACCCACATGACGAGCGCGTCCTGCCCCGTCACCGGGTAGTAGTTCTTGCGGACGGCGACGGGCGCGAACCCGAAGCGCCGGTACAGCGCCTGCGCCGGCTCGTTGTTGGCCGCCACCTCGAGCGAGACGTGCTTGACCCCGCCGGCGCGCAGCGTGCGGAGGCTGTCGACGATCATGGTGGTGGCCACGCCGGACCGCTGGTAGGCGGGTGCGGTGGCGATGGTCGTCATGTGCGCCTCGTCGTCGACGATCATGTACCCGATGTAGCCCGCCATCTCCTCGCCGTCCCACGCCGCCCGGTACAGCCGTCCCTTGCGCAGCGCCAGCTCGGAGTTGAACACCTCCGGCGACCACGGTTCGGGGAAGACGGCGCCCTCGATGCGGAGCAGGTGGCGCAGATCACGGCGCTTCAGCTTCTCGATGTGCAACGTCACGGCGGCATCCGCTCAGGCCCGCTCCGCGCGAGCAAAGTTGCTCGTTGCGTCCGCCTCACGCATGTAGAGGGGAACGACCCAACCCGGCTCGACTGGCGATTCTCCCGCCTCGAGGCGCCGGAGGGCCAGGTCGAGCAGGGCCGCCGGCGGCGGGAACGACAGGGCCGGTGCCCCCACCTCCACCGCCGGCACCACCTCGAGAACGGCGCGGTAGCGGAGGGCGCCGTCGCCGGCCGCCAGCACCGGCGCCCCGCCGAGCCCGTCCAGCACGCCGACCAGGTCGGCCGGGGCGAACAGGGCGGGCCCGACCGGCTCCGCCACCACGGTCCCGTCGGCGTCGAGCTCGTGCACGGCGGCGAACACCTCGGCCCGGCGGGCGTCGACGCAGGCGAGCACGAGCCCCCGGTGCCCGGCCCGTCCGGCCCCCGCCGTGAGGATGTCGAGGCTGGTCGCGGCCAGGACGCCGATGCCGAGCGACTGGGCCAGGGCCTTGGCCGTCGCCACCCCCACGCGCAGGCCGGTGAAGAGCCCGGGGCCGACGTCGACCGCGACGGCGCCCACGTCCGCCGGGGCCAGGCCCACCTGCGCCAGCACGTGCTCGAGGGCGGGCGTCAGCGTCTCGACGTGGCGCCGGCGCCCGGTCAGGGCGAACTCGGCCTGCACGCCGGCCGGTGTCCGCACGGCCACGCCGACCGTCTCGGTGGCGGTCTCGATCGCCACGACCGGGTAGGGCGCCACCACGGCGCTCCCGGCGCTCACTGCGCCCCCCGCCCCGCCGCGGGCTCCAGCGCCACCGCCACCTCGCCCGCCCGGCCGGCCCAGCGCCCACGCCCCTCCACCGTGACGGCTCGCCGCGTGGCGTCGCCGACCGGGTCGGGGACGCCGATCGTCACCACGAGTGCGCTCTCCCCGAGCACCGGTGCGGCCAGGTCGCCCCACTCGACCACGGCCACCGCGTCCTCCTCGACGAGTTCGGCCAGGGCGAGGTCGGCGACCTCGGCCGGCGAGCCCGTGCGGTACACGTCGGCGTGGATCAGGCTGCCCACCGCGCTGCCGCCGGCGCAGCGGTAGTGGCGCACGAGGGCGAACGTCGGGCTGGTCACCGGGCCCTCCACCCCCAGCGCGGCGGCGAAGCCCTGGGCGAAGACCGTCTTGCCGGCGCCGAGCTCGCCCACCAGCAGCACGACGTCGCCCGGCCGGCACAGCCGCGCCAGGCGACCCGCCAGCGCCCTGGTCGCCGCCGGGGAGTCGGTCACCTCGTCGAGCGGCCAGCTCACGGTCGTCCCGCCGTCATCAGCCGCTTGGCCCGGACGAGGTCGGCCCGCATCTCGGCCATGGCCTCGCCGCCGGCCCGCAGCACGTAGGCGGGGTGGTACGTGGGGACGAGCCGGGCACGGCCGCGCTCGAAGACCTGGCCGCGCAGCTCGCGGATGCCCCGCGTGCTCTCGAGCAGGAGCTTGGTGGCGAAGTTCCCCAGCGTCACGATCACCGCCGGATCGATGATCGACACCTGCTCGGTGAGGTAGGGCCGGCAGGCCTCGATCTCGTTCGGCGCCGGGTCGCGATTCTGGGGCGGGCGGCACTTGACCACGTTGGCGATGTAGCACTCGGCCCGGGTGAGCCCGATCTCCTCCCCCATGAGGCGGTCGAGGAGCTTCCCCGAGCGGCCGACGAACGGCTCGCCGGCGAGATCCTCCTCGCGCCCCGGCCCCTCGCCGACGAAGAGCAGGTCGGCCGCCGGGTTCCCCACGCCGAAGACGACCTGGGTCCGGCCCTTGGCCAGCGGGCACCGGGTGCAGGTCGACGCGGCGAGGCGCAGCTGCTCCAGGGCGGCGGCGTCAGGCACTCGGCCCGTCGGGGTGATCGACCACGACGCGGGGCATGCGCGGGCCGACGCCGCACACCACCTCGTAGCTGATCGTCCCCAGCATGGCCGCCCAGTCGTCCGCCGTCACGGCCTCGCTTCCCTGCCGACCGAGCAGCACCACCTCGTCGCCGGGCCGCACCGAGTCGTCGTCGCCGCAGTCGACGACGATCTGGTCCATCGTCACCGCGCCGGCCAGGGGCCGCCGCACGCCACCGATGAGGACCTCGTAGCCGGCGCCGAACAGGCGGCGCGGCACGCCGTCGGCGTAGCCGATCGGCACCGTGGCGACCACGGAGCGCGCCGGCAGCGCCCGCAACCGGCCGTACGAGGGGCGCTCGCCGGCGTCGAGCGTGCGCACGGCGACCACCCGCGCCTTGAGCGACATGGCGGGACGCAACCGCGCGCCCCCGGCCTGCGCGTCGAAGGCCGCCCGCACCCCCTCTCCCGGCAGGTACCCGTAGAGGCCCGAGACCGCAGCGCACCATGTGGTGGCGCGCCCGGGGGAAGGCGACGGTGCCCGCCGTGTTGGCCGCGTGCAGGACGGGGGGGTGGATGCCATCGGCGGCCAGGGCCGCGACGAGGCGGTCGAAGAGGCCGAGCTGCTCCTCGGTGTAGGCCCGGTCCGCCTCGGACTCGCCGTCGGCGACGGGCAGGTGGGTCCACACGCCCTCGAGGTCCAGCATCGGTTCGTGCCCGACCGCGGCGACCATGGCCGGCAGGTCGGCGGGCGCCGCCCCGACCCGGTGCATCCCGGTGTCGACCTTGACGTGGACCGCGGTGCGGCGGCCGGCCGCCCTCGCCGCCGCACCGAAGGCGGCGATGCCCTCGGCGGAGTAGAGCGTGGGCGTGAGCCCGTAGGCCAGCGCGGTCTCGACCGCGTCGGGGCCGCACTCGCTCAGCAGGAGCACGGGCGCCGCGACGTCGTGCTGGCGCAGCTCGACGCCCTCGTCGACGAGTGCCACCGCCAGTCGCTGCGCGCCCCCGGCCAGTGCGGCCCGTGCCACGGCCGGGCCACCGTGTCCGTAGCCGTGGGCCTTGACCACCGCACACAGCTCGGCCGGCGCCGCCAGCTGCGCCAGCACCGAGGCGTTGTGCGCCACGGCGGCGAGGTCGATCTCGGCCCAGGCCGGGCGCGAGCGCCCCTGGGCCATCGTCACCTCGTCGTCGTCGGCCGGGCCGCGGGGCAGCAGGCGTACCGGGGCCGGGGCGCCGTCAGTCATGGCGCCCCCCGTCGGCCGGCCGGCCCGGTGACCGGGCGCGGCCCCCGCGGGCTACCGCCAGCGCGGACAGCACCCGGGCCAGCAGCGCGGGGAGGTCACCGGCGACCAGGCCCTGCGGCGGCCCGAGCGAGGCCGCCCGGCCGTGCACGTGCGCGCCGAGCGCGGCCGCCTCGAGTGGCCCGAGGCCGCGGGCGCACAGCGCCGCCGATGATCCCCGACAGGACGTCGCCGCTGCCGGCGGTGGCGAGCGCCGGGCCCCCCGCCGCCGAGAGCAGCACGTCGGGCCGGGTCGCCTCGCCCCGCGGGTCGGCCACCGCGGTCAGCGGGCCCTTGAGGAGGACGACCGCCCCCGTCGCCGCGGCCAGCCGGCGCGCCGCGTCCAGCCTGTCCGCCCCGGGCGCGGACCCGGCGATGCGGGCGTACTCGCCGTCGTGCGGGGTCAGGATGCTCGGCGCCTGCCGCTTGTCGAGCACCGTGCGGGCCGCCGCGGCGTCGCCCAGCGCGGTCAGCGCGTCGGCATCGATCACCAGTGGCACCGATACCGCCGCCAGGACGGCCCGGATCTCCTCCGCCACGTCGTCGCCGGTGCCGAGCCCGGGGCCGATGACGACGGCCTTGCACTTGGCGGTCGCCTCCAGGAAGGCGCCGGCCCACCCCCGCGCCGGCAGGTGCACACGCACGGCCTCGGTGGGCCACGGTGCGTCCGGGTCGCCGGGCGACCCCAGCCGGATCATGCCGGCCCCGGCGGCCATGGCGCCGCGGGTGCACAGGATGGCGGACCCCTCCATGCCGGCGGAGCCGGCGGCCACGCCGACGGCGTTGGTCCACTTGTTCACGCCGCTCGGGCGGGGCGGAACCAGCGCGGCGACGTCGGCGTCCTCCATGAGGAGCGCCCGGGGCGTCGGGAAGCCGATCCCGATGTCGGCCACCTCCGTCGTCCCGCTCAACGGCGGCCCCTCGCCCTGCAGCAGGCCGGGCTTCAGGGCGGCGAACGTCACGGTGCGGTCGGCCCGCACCGCCGCCCCGGGTGCCGCGCCGGTGTCGGCGTCGACGCCGGAGGGGATGTCGATGGCGAGCACCAGCGCGCCGGCCGGCACCTGCGGGGCGTCGTAGGAGCCGCGGAACCCGGTGCCGTAGGCGCCGTCGACGACGAGGTCGCAGGGGGGCAAGGTGACGCCGCCGGGTGCGTCCGCCGCCTCGATCACCCGGACCCGGGCTCCGCGCCGGCGCAGCACGGACGCCGCCACCCGCCCGTCCGCCCCGTTGCTCCCCTTGCCCGCCACCACGACGACCCGCCGGCCGTACGTGCCGCCGAGCAGGCGGAGCGCGGCATGGGCCACGGCCGTGCCGGCCCGGGTGACCAGGGTGTCGTGGGAGACCTCTTCGAGGGCCGCGGCGTCCGCGGCCCGCATCTCCTCGCGGGTCAGGACGGGGCGCACGAGGCGGCCTGCGCCTGCTCCGCGACGACGAAGGCGATGGCCACGCCGTCGGTGTGGGTGAGCGACAGGTGGAAGTGACCTGCGCCCCGGGCGCCGGCCAGCGCCGCGGCGCCGCCGTGCAGCACGAGGTAGGGCGCGTTGCGGGTGGCGTCGCGCCCAGTGGTCCGGCACACCTCGACGTCGGTCAGCGCGAAGGCGCCGATGCCGGTGCCGAGCGCCTTCATGACGGCCTCCTTCGCGGCGAAGCGCGCCGCCAGGCTCTGGGCCACGTCGGCCGAACGGGTCGCATCGGTCTGCTCGGTCTCGGTGAAGCAGCGCGCCGCGAAACGCGGGCGGCGGTCGAGCAGCCGTCGGAAGCGCGCCACGTCGACCGCGTCCACCCCGACGCCGTGGATGGGGCTCATTCGACGGTCACCGTCTTGGCCAGGTTGCGCGGGCGGTCCGGGTCGTGCCCGTGCAGCCGGGCCAGCCGGTAGGCCAGCTGCTGCAGCGGCACCACGCCGACGACCGGCGAGAGGAGCGGGTACGTCGGGGGCACCCAGAGCACGTGGTCCGCCGCCGCCGCCGACTCCTCGTCCCCGTCGTCGGCCAGCAGCACCACGGTGGCGCCGCGGCTGCGCACCTCGGCGACGTTGGACAGCATCTTCTCCCACAACGGGTTGCGGGTCGCGATGCCGACGACGACGGTGCCGGGCTCGATCAGCGCGATCGGGCCGTGCTTCAGCTCGCCGGCCGGGTAGCCCTCGGCGCGCAGGTAGGCCAGCTCCTTGAGCTTCAGCGCGCCCTCGAGCGCGACCGGGTAGCCGACGTGGCGACCGAGGAAGAAGAAGTCGCGGGCGTCGGTGAGCTTGGCCGCCACGTCGTCGACGTCGCCCGCCCGCGCCAGCGCCTCGGTCACCAGCCCGGGCAGCACCTCCATGGCGTTGAGGATCTCGTTGACCTCGGCGGCCGGCTGGGTCCCGAGGAGCTGGGCCAGGTACAGCCCCAGGACCTCGAGCGCCACGATCTGGGCCAGGTGGCACTTCGTCGAGGCCACGCCGATCTCGGGGCCGGCCCGCGTGTAGAGCACGCCGTCGGCGGCACGGGCCATGGAGGAGTCCACGACGTTCGAGACGACGAGCACCTTGGCGCCGAGGCGCGCCGCCTCGCGCATGGCCTCGGAGGTGTCGAGGGTCTCGCCCGACTGCGACACGCCCACGCAGAGCGTCCGTTCGTTCAACACGGGGTCCCGGTAACGGAACTCGCTCGCGATGTCGACCTCGGTCGGCACCTTCACCCAGTGCTCAATGGCGTACTTGGCCACCAGCGCGGCGTGGTAGCTCGAGCCGCAGGCGACGATGAAGACCTTGTCGATGCCACGCAGGTCGTCGGCGCTCAGGCGCATCTCGTCCAGGATCAGCTCGCCGCCCGGCCCGCGCCGGTCCAGCAGGGTGGCGGCCACGGCCTCGGGCTGCTCGTGCATCTCCTTGGACATGTAGTCCTCGTAGCCGCCCTTCTGCGCCGCCTCGAGGTCCCAGGTGATGGTCAGCTGCTCGGGCTCGACGGGGTCACCGTCGAGCGTGGTGACCGCGAGCGCGCCCGGCGTGAGCACGGCCAGCTCGTCGTCGGCCAGCGCGAAGACGCGCCGGGTGTGCCCGATGAGGGCGGGGATGTCGGACGCCAGCAGCGCCATGCCGTCGTGCAGCCCGAGCACCAGCGGCGTGGAGCGGCGGGCGGCGACGATGGTGTCGGGCTCGTCGGCGGAGATGACGGCGATGGAGAACGCGCCGCGCACCCGGCGCAGCATGGCGCGGGTAGCCTCTGCCAGGGACGCGCCGCCGGCCATCCCCTGCTCGACGAGGTGGGCCATGACCTCGGTGTCGGTGGCCGACGTCAGGGTGTGCCCGGCGGTCTCGAGCTCCGCCCGCAGCTCGGCGTGGTTCTCGATGATGCCGTTGTGGATGAGGGCGATGCGCCCGCTGCAGTCGGTGTGCGGGTGGGCGTTCTCGGGGGTCGGGCTCCCGTGGGTGGCCCAGCGGGTGTGCCCGATGGCGGCGTGGTGGCCCAGCGGCGCGTCCGCGGCCAGGTCGGCCAGCTTGGACACCGAGTTCGTCCCGCCCGCGGCCCGCGCCCGCCACAGGGAGCCGTCCGCCACCAGGGCGATCCCCGCCGAGTCGTAGCCCCGGTACTCGAGCTGGTGCAGGGCGCCGAGGAGCAGGGGGACGGCGTCGGCTTCGCCGGTGACGCCGATGATGCCGCACATGGTGACCCAGGCTACCTGGGTGCCTGCGGCTCGATTTGCCCCAGCGCCGCCTCGACGACGCCGGCGAGCTGGGCCGCCACGGCGTCGGCCTGGGCCTCGGCACGCGCCTCGACCATCACGCGCACCAGCGGCTCGGTGCCGCTCGGGCGCAGCAGCACCCGGCCCTCGTGCCCGAGCTGGGCCTCGGCGATGACCACGGCCTCCCACACCTCGGCACAGTCGGCCAGTCGCTCGGGCTGGGGGATCGGCACGTTGACGAGGCGCTGGGGCACCCGCTCGACGAGGCCGCCGGAGAGGTCGGCCAGCGAACGGCCGGCGCGCACCACGAGGTCGGCCAGCGCGATGCCGGTCAGGATCCCGTCGCCGGTGGTCGAGCGGGCGCGGAAGATGATGTGGCCCGACTGCTCGCCACCGAGGCTGAGGCCGTCGGCGTCGAGCGCGGCCAGCACGTGGCGGTCCCCCACGTCCGTCTCTCGGACCGCGATGCCGCGGGCCTCCATGGCCAGGCGGAAGCCGAGGTTGGTCATGACCGTGACGGCGACCGTGTTGCCGGCCAGGCGGCCGCGCTCGGCCAGGTCGAGTGCGAAGAGCGCGAGGAGGACGTCGCCGTCGACGATGGTGCCGGAGTGGTCCACCGCGATGACGCGGTCGGCGTCGCCGTCGAAGGCCAGACCGAGGTCCGCCTGGTGCTCCACCACCGCCAGGGAGAGCTGGCTCGGGTCCGTCGACCCGCACTTCTCGTTGATGTTCTCCCCGTCGGGCGAGTCGTGCAGCGCCGTGACGCGGGCGCCGAGCTCGGCCAGCACCCACGGCGCGATGTCGCTGGCGGCGCCGTTGGCGCAGTCGAGCACGACGCGCAGGCCGTCGAGGCGGCGGCCGTCGGTCGTGGCGACCAGGTGCTCCCGGTAGAGCCCGACCGCGCCGGGGTCGGCGGTGATCCGCCCCACCCCGTAGCCGGTCGGACGGCGGGGCGGCCCGTCGGGGTTGGCGATGACGGCGTCGAGCTCGCGCTCGATCTCCCCCTCGACGTCGGTGGGCAGCTTCGTGCCCAGCAGGCTGAACAGCTTGATGCCGTTGTCGCCGAAGGGGTTGTGCGACGCCGAGATCACGGCCCCGGGCACCTGGCGGCGCTCGGCGACCGCCGCGACACCGGGGGTGGGCAGCACGCCGAGGTCGACGACGTCGGACCCCTCCGTGGCCAGCCCGGCCGAGAAGGCGGCCTGGAGGAGGGGGCCCGAGCGCCGGGTGTCGCGGCCGACCACGAACGTGGGGGCCGGGAGGATGCGGGCGGTGGCGCGTCCGAGGGCCAGCGCCAACTCGGCGGTCAGCTCCTCGTTCGCGACTCCGCGCACCCCGTCGGTGCCGAAGCGGGCCGGCGCCATTCGCGTCCTGCTTGCTACCGCTTGGAGTACTGCGGCGCCTTGCGTGCCTTCTTCAGGCCGTACTTCTTCGACTCCTTCTCTCGGGCGTCTCGGGTGAGGAGGCCCGACCGCTTGAGCGGTGCGCGGTGCTCGGGGTCCATCTCGCACAGGCTGCGGGCGATGCCGAGGCGCATGGCGCCGGCCTGCCCCGAGATCCCACCGCCGTCGATGGTGGCGTCGATGTCGTAGGACTCGGCCGTGTTGGTGATGCGCAGCGGCTCGGTCACGAGCATGCGGTGGGTGGCCGAGGTGAAGTACTTCTCGAAGGGTTGCTTGTTGATCGTGATGGCGCCCTGGCCCGGGCGGAAGCGGACGCGCGCCACCGCCTGCTTGCGGCGTCCGGTGGTCTGGCTCAGTGGTGCGGGCATTGCGTCTGTGATGTCCCTTCGATGAATGGGCCCGATGGCCCGGTCAGCCGGCCCGGCGGGCGCCGGGCAGCTCGAGCGGCTCGGGCTTCTGGGCGGCGTGGGGATGGTCGGGGCCGGCGTAGACCTGCAGCTTGCCCAGCATCTGGCGGCCGAGCGTGTTCTTGGGCAGCATGCCGCGTACGGAGCGCCGGATGAGCTCGGCGGGCTTGTCCTCGAGCAGCTCGGCGTAGCTGGTGGCGCGCAGGCCGCCCGGGTATCCGCTGTGACGGTAGGCCATCTTGGCGTCGGCCTTGCCCGAGGTGAGGACCACCTTGTCCGCGTTCACCACGATCACGTGGTCGCCCGTGTCGACGTGGGGCGCGAAGTAGGGGCGGTGCTTGCCCCGCAGGATGGCGGCCACCGACGAGGCCAGGCGCCCGAGCACGAGACCGTCGGCGTCGACGACGTACCAGGACCGCTGGATCTCGGTGACCTTCGGTGAAAATGTGCGCACAAGACCGATCTTTCGCTTCCGCGTGGTGAGCGAGCCGTCACCCCGAAGGCTGCCCCGGGGAGCGGGCTCAGGGCTCCCGGGGGTCCCGAGAGCCGACGTACCAGGATAGGGCCTCCGGAGGGACCCAGCAAGCCGCCACACCCAGGGCTTTCGGGCAGCCCGCCGCCCCCGTCCCCGCCCGGGCCGTCCCGGCGGGCCCCACGCCGTCCGCCGGGCCCGGCGCTGCCCCGGTCACGGCGCCGGGCCGCTCGGCATGGTGACGCTGACGACCAGGCCACCTCCCGGGGAGGCCTGGGCGTTCACCCGGGCGCCGTGCGCCTCGCCGACCGACTCGACGATGGAGAGCCCGAGACCGACCCCCGACGAGCCGATCCGGGCGTCGGCCCGGCGGAACGGCTCGAAGAGCCGGGGCAGCTCCTCCTCGCTCACGACCGGCCCGCTGTTGGCCACCTCGAGGTAGGCGTGCCCGTCGTTCGTGCCCGCCCGCACCCGGACCCAGCCCTCGTCGACGTTGTGGACGACCGCGTTCTCCACCAGGTTGCCCACCAGCCGCTCGAGCAGCACCCGGCTCCCGGTCACCTCCGCCCGCGCCAGCTCGGTGTCCACCTGCAGCCCGGACCGGCGGGCCCGCTCGGCCAGCACATCGAGGGCGTCCTCGGCCGCGGTGGCCAGATCGAGGGACTCGACCGCGCCGGTCCCCTGGTTGGAGACGGCGAGCGTGAGCAGCGCGTCGATGATGTGCTCGGCGCGGTCGATGGACCGGCGCACCTTCTCGGACGTCGCCTGCAATTGCTCGGTCGTGGGGTTCGGCTTGGCCAGCGCGACGTCGATCGCCGTGCGCATGGCCGTGAGCGGGGTCCGCAGCTCGTGCGAGGCGTTGGCAACGAACTGCCGCTGGCTGGTGAAGGCGAGGTCGAGGCGCCCGAGCATGTCGTCGAAGGTGTCGGCCAGCTCCTTGAGCTCGTCCCGGGGACCACGGAGGTTGATGCGCTCGCCGAGATGGCGCTCCGACGCCCGCCGGGCCGCCTCGGTGATGTCGCGCACCGGGCGCAGCACGCGGCCGGCCATCACCCACCCCAGCCCGGCCGACACCAGCGTCAGTGCGGCCAGCCCGACCAGCGACCACTCCAGGAGCTCGTTCAGCGTGCGCTGGCGCTGGGCCGATTGACCGGCGAGCACGCCCGCGACGAAGGCCTTGTCGCAGGCCAAGCTCGACGCCGCGACCTTCTTGGCCGACGGCGTGCCCGCGGTGGCCGCCGCATGCTGGCTCGTCACCTGCTCCTTGCACTGCCGGATCAGCGCCTGGCTCGGGGCGGTCCGCACCGTGACGCCGGCGTTGAGGCTGTTCGAGACCAGCCCGTAGGTGATGCCGAGCAACGCGGCGCCGGCGACCACGAAGAGCAGGGTGTAGAGGAGGGTGAGGCGGAGTCGGACGCCCCCGGGGAGCCAACGTCGGAGCCCGGTGCGGGCCCGCAAAGTCTGGTCGCTCTCGCTCATCGGATGCGGTAGCCGGAGCCGACCACGGTCTCGATGACGTCGGGCGGGCCCAGCTTGCCTCGCAGTCGTCCGATCGTGACCGTCACGGTGCGGCTGAACGGATCGGCGTGCTCGTCCCACACGCGCTCGAGCAGGTCCTCGGCGCTGACGACGGCGCCGTCCGCGGCCAGTAGCTCCTCGAGGAGCCCGAGCTCTTTGCGGGTCAGCGAGAGCGGGCGCCCGCCTCGGCTCGCGCTGCGCCGGGCGCGGTCGACGACGAGGTCGCCCCGGCGGATGACCGGTGGCGCCGATGGAGCCCGTCGGGCCAGGGCCTGGACCCGGGCCACCAGCTCCTCGAAGGCGAAGGGCTTCGTGAGGTAGTCGTCGGCGCCGAGGTTGAGCCCGTGCACGCGGTCGTCGACCAGGGTGGCCGCCGTCAGCATGAGGATGCGGGCATCCCGGTGCGAGGCCACCAGTGCGGCGCAGACGGCGTCGCCGTGCACATGCGGGAGGTCGCGGTCGAGGACGACCACGTCGTAGTCGTACAGAAGTGCCTTCTCCATTCCGGCGGCCCCGTCGTAGGCGACGTCCGCCCCGAAACCCCGGTCGCGCAGGCCCTCGCCGATGTCGTCGGCCAGTTCGACCTGGTCCTCCACGACGAGCACCCTCACCCGGACCATCCTGCCCCAGGTCCGATCACAGGGAGATCACAGCGCGACCGCCCGCAGGGGGCCGCGAACAGGGCCGCCCCGCGGCACCGGTCCTCCCCCGCCCTGCGCCGCCGCCTCCGCCGCCCTGCCTCGTGACCGCCCTGTGATGCCCCGAGGCGTAGCACTGCGCTCGGGCAGCGTCCCCATCCCCACCCATGGAGGTCGGCAATGCAGAGACGATCGCGACATCGAGGACGGCCGCTGCCGGCCGTCGCCGCACTCGTGCTGATCATGACCTTGGGCGCGCTGGCCGCGGCCTGCTCGTCGAGCCCCCCCGGGCGCACGGTGGCGAGCCTGCCCGGAACCCCGTCATCTGCCGGCGCGGGTTCGCCATCGACATCGTCGAAGGGTTCGTACGACCAGGACATCGTCGACTACACCCACTGCTTGCGGGCACACGGCGTCAACGAGCCCGACCCCTTCAACGAGACTCACAACGGGCGCACCGACCTCTCGTTCGTGATGCCGCCGCCGACCGCCGCCAACAAACCGGCGCTGACGGCGTGCAACCACTTCATCGCCAACCTGGTGGCGGCCAAGGAGGCCGGTGCGAGCCACGAGCTGGCGCGCTGGCTGCCGTCGCTCGTGCGGTACGCGTCGTGCATGCGCAGCCACGACGTCCCGATGCTCGATCCGGGACCGCAGGGCCAGCTCAACCTCGGCAACGTGCCGGGGATCACGAGCGACTTCGGCCGGTACTCGCCCCAGTTCCGCTCGGCCGACTCGGCGTGCCGGCACCTCCTTCCGGCCGGCGTGCACGACGACGGGACGGGTCCGTGAACCGAGCCACGAAGGGGGTCGCTGCGCTGGCCGCGGCAGCCCTGTGCGGCGCCGCCGTCGCCATCACGGTGCGCGGCACGCCCGCCCCGGCGGCCCCGAACCCACCCCCCGTCGGCACGGCGACGGTCGTCCGCACCGATCTGGCGTCGAGCGTCCTCACCGAGGGCACGCTCGGCTATACGACGAGCCCGCCCGTGGTGAACGAACTGGGCGGGACGTACACGAGCGTGCTCGCCGCCGGCACGGTGGTGCAGCCCGGCCAGACGCTCTTCCGGGTCGACAATCAGGCGGTCGTGCTCATGAGTGGCAGCACGCCGGCGTGGCGCCCGTTCGCGCCGGGGATGACCGACGGCCCGGACGTCCAGGAGCTCGAGGCGACGCTGATCGCTCTCGGCGACGCGCACGGCCTGTTCACCGTGGCCAGCCCGCACTACGGCGCCGCCGCGGTGGCCGCCGTGCAGCGCTGGCAAACGGCGCTCGGCCACCCCGCGACCGGATCTCTCGACCTGGGCGCCGTCGTGTTCACGCCCACCCCGGTGCGCATCGCCGCGCCCACGGTCGCCCCGGGGCAGCCGGCGGCCCCGGGTGACATGCCCTACCAGGTGACGACCACGTCGCGCTCGGTCGCCGTGCCGCTGACGCCCAACGACCCGACGGTGGCCGTCGGCCAGCACGTGTCGATTCAGCTCCCCTCGGGTGCCACCACACCCGGCGTGGTCACGGCCGTCGGCCCGCCACCCCCGACATCGGGCTCGTCCTCGTCGTCGTCGTCTTCCTCGGGCTCGGGGTCCTCGGGGTCCTCGGCTTCGACCGTGCTGACGGTGACCCCGAGCGATCCCGCGGCCACCGGTTCGGATGGCGGGGAAGCGGTCCAGGTCGCGCTCGACGGTGCAGAGCGTGCGCAACGTCCTGGCCGTACCGATCGCCGCCCTCGTCGCACTCGCCGGAGGGGGCTACGGGCTCGAGGTCGTCGCGGCCTCCGGCCAACACCATCTCGTCGGCGTCCACACCGGCGTCTTCGCCGGCGGCGATGTGCAGGTGGTCGGGCGCGCGCTGACGACGGGCACCAGGGTCGTCGTCGCCCAATGAACGCGCTCGAGCTCCATGTCGTGACGAAGGAGCACCAGGGAACGCCGCCGGTGCAGGCGCTGCGCGACGTCAGCCTGACGGTCGAATCCGGGGAGTTCCTCGCCGTGACGGGCCCGTCGGGCTCGGGCAAGTCGACGCTGCTGGCGGTCGCCGGCACCCTGGAACGACCGACCGCGGGCACGGTGCAGGTGGCCGGGACCGCGGTGCAATCGATGTCGGACAACGAGCTCTCGGGAATCCGCTCGAGCGGTCTCGGCTTCGTCTTCCAGCAATTCCACCTCCTGCCGACCCGCTCGGTCCTGCACAACGTGGCCGACGGCTTGCTGTACCGGGGCATGCCCGTCGCCGAGCGGCTGGAACGGGCCGCCGAGGCCGTCGCCGCGGTCGGCCTGGACCACCGCCGGACGCATCGCCCCGGGGAGCTCTCGGGCGGCGAGTGCCAGCGCACCGCCATCGCCCGCGCCGTCGTGGGCGAGCCCGCTCTCCTCCTGGCGGACGAGCCGACCGGGAACCTCGACTCCGCCACCGGCAGCGAGATCTTCTCCCTCCTCGCCCGGCTCCACGAACGTGGGACCACCATCCTCGTGGTCACCCACAACGACGAGCTCGCCCGCCGGACACCCCGGACGGTCGCGCTGCGCGACGGCCGCATTGAGCGGGACGAACGGCGGTGAGGGCCCGTTCCCGTTTGCGCGTCGCCGATGTGTGGCGCCTGGCGGTGCTCGGCCTGCGCGGCCGGCCGGTGCGTGCCGCCCTCTCGGCGACGGGCGTGGCCATCGGCGTGGCGACGCTGGTGGCGGTGCTCGGGATCTCGGCGTCCAGCAGGGCGCAATTGATCGCGCAGATCGATGCGCTCGGCACGAACTTGCTCACGGTGTCCCCGAACAACGCCTTCAGCGGGCAATCGGCGGCGCTGCCGGCACGGGCTCCGGGCATGATCGCGAGGATCGGGCCGGTCACCTCCGACGCCGCCACCTCCGACCTGAGCGATTCGGTCTACCGCAACGCGGACATTCCGAGTGCGAACAGCCAGGCCATCACGGTCAAGGCGGTCGACGTCGGCCTGCTGGGCACGGTCCAGGGCCACCTCTGGGCCGGGCGGTTCCTCAACCCGGCGACGGCACGGCTCCCCGCCGTCGTCCTGGGTCACGCCGCCGCGTCAGCACTCGGCGTCGACCGGGCGGACGGCAGTGTCGCGGTGTGGCTGGCCGACCGGTCATTCGATGTCGTCGGCATCCTCGAGCCGGTGCCGCTGGCGCCCGAGCTCGACCGCGCCGCGTTGGTCGGCTTCCCCGCCGCCCGGCAGCTTCTGCACCACCGGGCGTCACCGACGGAGATCTATGTGCGCACCGACCCCACGAGCGTGGGCGCCGTCCAAGCCGTCCTGGCCGCCACGGCCGACCCGGCGGCCCCACAGGACGCCGCGGTCGCCAACCCCTCCGACGTGCTGACGGCGCGCGCAGAGGCGGCGGCGGCGTTCCAGAGCCTTTTCCTGTCGCTGGGCGCGATCGCCCTCCTGGTCGGTGGCATCGGGATCGCCAACGTGATGGTGATCGGCGTCCTGGAGCGGCGGGGCGAGATCGGCCTGCGCCGCGCCATGGGGGCGCGACGCCTGCACGTCGGCCTCCAGTTCCTCGGCGAGGCGGCGGCGCTCTCGGCCACCGGCGGTGTGGCGGGCGCCGTGCTCGGCGCGCTCACCGTGACGATCTATGCGGCGCTGCGCGGCTGGGGCACCTCGGTCCCGCCCGGCGTCCTGGCCGGTGCCGTGGGCATCGCACTGGCCGTCGGCGCGCTCGGCGGGCTCTACCCCGCCTGGCGGGCGGCCCGGCTCAGCCCGGCCGAGGCGCTGCGCTCGGCCTGACACCGGCGCAGGGGCTCAGCCGTCCGCGTCGTCCGTCGCCCGTCTCCGTGGCGTCGGTCGGGCCGTCCGTCGGGTCGGCGGGCGCGTCGTAGGCCACCGAGACCAGGCACAGGCCCCGGGCCGGGGCCGGGTCGGCCATGCGGTGGCGGCTGGCCGCCCGCAGGCGCTCCATCAGGCCGGCCGCGTTCTCCCTCCCCCGGCCCACCTCGACGAGGCTGGCCACCAGGGAGCGGACCATCTGGTGGCAGAAGGAGCCGGCGGCGACGTCGAAACGCAGCAGCCTCCCCTCCCCGGTGCCGCGCCGGGCGTCGCCGGACTCGGGCCCCTCGTCGACGCTCCAGCGGGCCTGCGTCACTCGGCGCACGATCGGCTCGGCGACGTCGGTCCCCGGCCGGCGGCGGCAGAACGACCGGAAGTCATGGGTGCCGAGCAGCACGTCCGAGGCTGTGCGCATGGAACCGAGGTCCAGGGCGTCGCGCACGTGCCAGGCGATGGGGGCGAGCAGGGGGTCGGGCTCGGGGGCGTTCCAGATCAGGTAGCGGTAGGCCCGGCCGGTGGCGGAGCGGCGGGCGTCGAACCCGGGGCCGACCGGCTCGGCCCCGCGCACCACCACCGCGGGGGTGAGCTGGCGGTTGAGCGCCCGGGCCAGGCCGGGTCCGTCGTAGGGGATCGGCGGCAGGTCGACGTGGACGACCTGCCCGCGCGCGTGCACGCCGGCATCGGTGCGCCCGGCACAGGTGATGTGCGGCGGCTCGCCCAGCCGGGCCGTGCGCTCGAGCGCCTGGCGCAGCGCGCCGGCGACGGTCGGGACCTCGGGTTGGACGGCGAAGCCCCGGAAGGCCGCACCGTCGTAGGCGATCAGGAGCCTCCAGCGCTGCGGGGCAGCGCCGGCGGGTTGCTCCACCCCTAGACGAACTCGATCCGCGCCATCGGCGCGTTGTCACCCGGGCGTGGGCCCAGCTTGAGAATGCGGGTGTAGCCCCCGGGGCGGTCGGCGTAGCGGGGCCCGATCTCCTCGAAGAGCTTGTGGGTCATGTCCTTGTCCCGGATCAGCGCGACGACGTGGCGGTGTTGGGCCACGCCACCCTTGCGCGCCGCGGTCACGCACTTCTCCGCCACTGGGCGCAACGCCTTCGCCTTGGCCTCCGTCGTCACGATGGACTCGGCCGCGATCAGCGAGGCGACCAGGTTGCCCAACATCGCCTTCTGGTGCGCAGCCGAGCCACCCATCCGGCGGCCGCGTCTGGGGGTTGCCTGCATGGCCGGTCAGTCCCTCGTGCGCAGCGACAGGCCGCGCTCGTCGAGGCGCTGGACGACCTCGTCGGCCGACTTCTGGCCGAAGTTGGTGATGGCGAGGAGGTCCTCCATGGTGCGCTCGACCAGCTCGCCGATCGTGTTGATCTGGGCCCGCTTGAGGCAGTTGCGGGGCCGCTCGGACAGGTCGAGCTCCTCGATGCGAAGGTCGAGGTCGGGCGAACCGCTGCTCGTCGTCCCGACGTCGCCCGGCTCGAGCCCCTGCGGCGCATCCTCGAGGTCGGCGACGAGCGAGACCAGGTTGCGCAGGG
>CAVULV010000010.1:0-164680 GCA_963742445.1 uncultured Acidimicrobiaceae bacterium | reverse complement strand
CAGGCCGTCGAGGGCACCCTGACCGTGCTGGTGCTCTACCGCGCCGTGCGCCGCGTCGCCGGCGCGGGTGCCGGGCTCGCCGCGGCCGCCGTCCTGGCCGCGACGCCCGTCACGATCCTGCTCGAACCGGGGCAACATCTCGGACTCGTTGCTGATCCTGTTGCTCGTGCTCGCGGCCGACGCCGCCACCGCCGCCTTCACGACGGGGCGCCTGGCCCACCTGTTGGTGGCCGGCGTCTGGGTCGGTCTGGCCTTCCAGGCCAAGATGCTCCAGGCCTGGCTCGTCCTGCCCGCACTGTTCCTCGCCTACCTGCTGGCGGCGCCGGCGCCCGCCCTCTCCCGCCGCGTCGCGCACGTGGCGCTCGCCGCGCTGGTGGCGCTCGGCGTGTCGCTGTCCTGGATGCTCGTCGTCACCGTCGTCCCGGCCCACGACCGGCCCTACGTCGACGGCAGCTGCGACAACTCCGTCTTCAGCCAGGTCTTCCTCTACAACGGCAGCGACCGGATCACCGGCACGACGCTCGACCAGCCGGGATGCAGCCCGGTGCCCACGCCGGTGCGGGGAACCACCGGCGCGCACCCGGGCACCGTGGCCGTGCCCCGGGGGCCCGGCCGCTTCCTCAACGGCGTCTTCGGCCGGGACAGCGACTGGATGCTCCTGCCGGCCGCGGTCGCCCTCGCCGGCATCGTGGTCGCCCGCCGCCGCGAGCCCCGCACCGACCCGCTGCGCGCCGCCACCGCTGCTCTGGGGGGCGTGGCTGTTCTTCACCTGGTGCTTCTTCGCGTCCTCACACTTCATCAACTCGTACTACCTGGCGGCGCTGGCGCCGCCGATCGCCGCGCTGTGCGGCATGGGGCTCGTCGTGGCCTGGCGGCAGCGCGCCCGGCGCGCCACGCGGGCCGTCCTGCTCGGCACCGTCGCCGCCGGCACGGCCTACGTCCTCTACCTGCTCCCGGCGACCGCCGGGGTGCGGCCCTGGGTCGTGACCACCACGCTGCTGTTGGCGCTGGCCGCGGTGGTCGTCGTCGCGTGGTCCTTCCTGCCGTCGCGACCGCACTGGGCCACCGGTGCCGGCGTGGGCCTGTCGGCCGCCGCCCTCCTCCTCGGCTCGGCCTGGGCGTCCGGGACCGTCGTGGCCGCGGGGCTGGGCCCCTTCGACTCCCCCTACCAGCCGGCGGCGCTCACGGCGCGCAACGCCGCCGCCAATGCTCGCTCGGCCGCGGTGGCGGCCGGCCTCAACCGGGCCGCGGCCCGGGTCCCGGCGGCGGTCAGCGTCATCACCTCGGAGACCTCCGCGGGGTCGAGCGTCCCCATCCTCGACACCGGGCGCGAGTTCCTCCCCGTCGGCGGGTTCACCGGAAGGGTGCCGAGCCCGACGCTGGCCCAGTTCGTCGGCGACGTGCGGGCCGGCCGCGTGACCGAAGTGCTGGCCGCCGTCGCGCCGCTGACCCGCAACCCCGACATGCTGTGGGCGATCGCGCACTGCCGCCCCGTGCCCTACCGCGGTCCCGACAGCCACATCGCCGGGCGGACGATGCGCTTCTACCTCTGCTCGCCTGCCGACGCCGGCGGCTGAGGGACGCCGCCGAGGGACGCGCTAGACGTCGAGGAAGCGCCGGATGGCGATGGCCGACCCGATGGAGCCGATGGCCATTCCCACCATCACGACGACCACATTGGTGAGCAAGACCTCCGACCCCGTCATGTGCATCGCCGTGAAGATGTTGCTCGTCGTCCTGCCGCTGCCCTCGTGATTGATGAAGAGGTAGACGAAGTAGACGACGAGCGCGGCCAGCAACGACCCGATGAACCCCTGCAGCAGGCCCTCGGACATGAAGGGCACCCGGATGAACCAGTTGGTGGCCCCCACCAGCTTCATCACGGAGACCTCGCGGCGGCGGGCGAAGATGGCCATGCGGATGGTGTTGAGGATGAGGACGGCCGCCGAGACGATCAGGACGATGGCGATGGCCAGGCACACCCACTTCGAGATGTTGATGACCGTCTCCTCGTTGTGGATGGTCTGCTGGGGCTCGGTGACCGACAGGACCCCGGCCGTGCCCGTGGAAGGTGCGCACCACCTGGGCGGCATCGGCCAGTGCAACAGGGGTGCACCAGAAGGACGTCGGCATCTCGGACTGGGTCGTGGCCTGGAAGACGTCGGAGGGCAGCAGCCGCCGGGCCTCGGAGAAGTTGCGCGCCTTGTCCCAGTAGGCGCAGGGCTGGACCACGTAGTTGAGCTGGGCCAGCTGGGTCTTGACCGCCGCGATCTCCTGGGCGTTGCGCGTTGGGCTGCATCCAGACCGTCACCTGGGTCCCGCGCTCGAGCGTGCCCGTCGCGTTGGCCGACCCCTGGCGCAGCAGCAGCGCGGCGCCCACGAGGGACAGCGACACGGCGACGGTGAGGATGGCGGCGACGGTCATCAGCCGGTTGCGCCACAGGTTCGACGCCGTCTCGCGGACGACGTAGTCGACGGAGACCGCCATGTCAGCCCATACCCCCTGCGGCCACCTCGGCCGCCGGCTGCGCCGCGCCGTCGAAGCCGTAGACGCCGCGCGCCTGGTCGCGGACCATCACGCCGTTGCTGAGCTCGATGACGCGCCGGCGCATCTTGTCCACGAGCACCTCGTCGTGCGTCGCCACCACGACGGTCGTGCCGGTCCGGTTGATGCGGTCGAGCAGCTGCATGATGCCCTGGCTCGTCTGCGGGTCGAGGTTGCCGGTGGGCTCGTCGGCCAGGAGGATGAGGGGGCGGTTCACGAAGGCGCGGGCCACGGCGACGCGCTGCTGCTCACCGCCGGAGAGCTCGCTCGGCAGGTTGTCCCGCTTGCCGGCCAGGCCGACCAGGTCGAGCACCTGGGGCACCTGGTTGGCGACGACGTGGCGGGGGCGGCCGATCACCTCGAGGGCGAAGGCCACGTTCTCGAACACGGACTTGTTGGGCAGGAGTCGGAAGTCCTGGAAGACGCAGCCGATGTTGCGGCGCAGGTAGGGCACCCGCCATTTGGGCAGCTCCACGATGTTGCGGCCGGCCTCGAGGATCTGGCCCGAGTCGGGGAGCTCCTCGCGGAGGAGGAGACGGATGAACGTCGTCTTGCCCGAGCCGGAGGCGCCGACGAGGAAGACGAACTCGCCCTTCTCGATCTCCACGGTGATGTCGCGCAGAGCGACGGTCGAGCCCTTGTATGTCTTGGTGACGTTTTCGAATCGGATCATCGGTGAGAGAGGTGTCGCCCCCAACGACGGCGGGGCACCCGCACGATCCTACTTTCTCCCGATGACGGTTTCGGTTCAGCGGCTCCGGCGCAGGTCACAGCCGTCCGGGGCCGCCTGCTACGAGCTCACCTCGCGTTGGCGACGCAACTCTGCCTCCATGAACGGGTCGAGGTCGCCGTCGAGCACCGCGTCGACGTTGCCGGTCTCGTAGCCCGTCCGCAGGTCCTTGACGAGTTGGTACGGGGCCAGCACGTAGGAGCGGATCTGGTTGCCCCAGGCGTTGTCGACCCGCTCGCCGCTCAACGCGTCGAGCTCGGCCCGCCGCTCGAGCCGGGCGCGCTCGGCCAGCTTGGCCCCGAGGATCTGCAGCGCCTTCGCCTTGTTCTGGTGCTGGCTGCGCTCGTTCTGGCAGGAGACCACGATCCCCGTGGGCAGGTGCGTCAGGCGCACCGCCGAGTCCGTCTTGTTGACGTGCTGGCCGCCGGCGCCCGACGACCGGTAGGTGTCGATGCGCAGGTCCTTCTCGTCGATCTCGACCTCGGAGGACACGTCCTCGAGGAACGGCGTCACGTCCATGGACGCGAAGCTCGTCTGGCGCCGGTGCTGCGAGTCGAAGGGCGACATGCGGACCAGGCGGTGCACGCCGCGCTCGGTGGCGAGGAGGCCGTAGGCGAAGCGGCCGTGCACGATGAAGGTGGCCGACAGCAGCCCGGCCTCCTGGCCCTCGGTGGCCTCGTCCACCTCCACCGTGAAGCCACGACGCTCGGCCCAGCGCTGGTACATGCGCAGCATCACCTCGGTCCAGTCCTGCGCGTCGGTGCCGCCCGCTCCCGCGTGCACCTCGCACACGGCGTCGAGCTCGTCGTAGTCGCCCGAGAAGAGCGACTGCAGCTCGAGCGCGCCGAGCCGCGTGCCGAGCGGCGTCGACGGTCTCGACCAGCTCGGCGTCGAGGGCGACGTCGCGTGCGCCGGCGGCGGCCGACTCGTCGGTCAGCTCGAGCAGCGCATGGGCGTCGTCGAGGGCGCTGCGGAGTCCCTCGAGCTGGTCGAGATCGGCGGACACCCGCCCGAGCTCGCGGGTCACCGAGCGGGCGTTGTCGGGGTCGTCCCACAGGTCGGGGCGGGCGGCCTCGGCCTCGAGCTCGGCCCGCCTGACCTCGAGCTTCTCGCGGCCCAGGTAGCGCTCGGCCTCGGCCAGCCGCTCGCCCAGCGCCTCGAGCTCGGTTGCGAAGTCGCGCGGTGCCTCGGCCGCCGGCCCGTCAGGCGGCGCCATGGCAGAACTTGAACTTCTTGCCGCTCCCGCACCAGCAGGGGTCGTTGCGACCGACCTTCTCGTGCTGCTCCTTCACGATCGGGACCAGGGCGTTGGGATCCGGCGTGTTGGGCCGCTTGACCTGGGCCTTTGCCGACCCGCCGCCGCCGCGCCGCTGCTGCCGTTGCCTCCCGCCGGGGCGCTGAGCATGGCCGACTGGGGTGCGATGTTGGTGCCCTGCTCGGCGAGCAGCGCCGAGGCCAGGGCGCCCGGTCTCGGCCACCGGGTCCTCGGCCGCGGCGTAGACGGCCCGGTCGAGATCCGGCTCCGCCGCCGGTGCCTGCACCGCCTCGACGTGGAGGATGTAGCGCAGGTAGTCGTTGTCGATGACCTCCATCAGCTGGCCGAACATGGAGTAGCCCTCCTGCTGCCAGGCGTTGAGGGGGTCGGCCTGGACGGTCCAGCGCAGGTGGATGCCGTCCTTGAGGTTGTCCATCTCGGCCAGGTGGTCGCGCCAGCGGGCGTCCATGATCTGGAGGTAGACGTCGCGCTCGATCTGGCGCATCGTCTCGGCGCCGCCCGGCATCGACTCCGAGTGCTGCTCGTAGTACTCGAGCGCCTCCTCCACGATCGACTCGACCAGGTCCTCGGTCGTCGCGGCCTGCGCCAGGTCGGCCACGGTGAACTTCGTCGGGTAGTACTGCATCAGCCCGTCGACGAGGGACTTGAGGTCCCAGTCCTCCTCGAACTCGGTCGGGCAGTGCTCGGCCACCAGCTTCTCGGCCGCGCCGGCCAGGAGGTCCTCGGTGTGCTCCTCGAGGTCGTCGCCGTCGATGATCTGCAGGCGGCGCTCGTAGATGACCTTGCGCTGCTGGTCCATCACCTCGTCGTACTTGAGGGCGTCCTTGCGGATCTCCGCGTTGCGGGCCTCGACGGTGTTCTGCGCCCGCTCGATCGCCTTGGCCACCGTCTTGGACTCGATCGGCACGTCCTCGGGCAGCGTGCGTCCCATGACCCAGCTCATGGCGCCCGTCGCGAACAGGCGGAGGAGCTCGTCGTCGAGGCTCAGGTAGAAGCGGCTCTCGCCCGGGTCGCCCTGGCGGCCCGACCGGCCCCGCAGCTGGTTGTCGATGCGCCGGCTCTCGTGCCGCTCGCTGCCCAGCACGTAGAGGCCGCCGAGCTTGCGCACCTCTTCGCCCTCGGCGCGGCAGCGGGCCTCGATGGCGGACTGGCGGCGCTCGAGCTCGGCCCGCCCCTCGTCGGAGCCGAGGTCCACGCCCTCGGCCGCCAGCTCGTGCTCGGCCAGCAGCTCGGCGTTGCCGCCCAGGATGATGTCGACGCCCCGGCCGGCCATGTTGGTGGCCACGGTGACGGCGCCACGGCGGCCGGCCTGGGCCACGATCTCGGCCTCCCGGAAGTGCTGCTTGGCGTTCAGCACGTTGTGCCGCACGCCGCGCTTGTCGAGCAGGCGGGAGAGGAGCTCGGACTTGGCGACCGAGGCCGTGCCGATGAGCATCGGCTGGCCCAGCTCGTTGCGCTCGACGATGTCGTCGACGACCGCGTTGAACTTCGCCTCCTCCGTCTTGAAGACCAGGTCGGGCTGGTCGGCGCGGACCATCTCCTTGTTGGTCGGGATGGGCACCACGGGCAGGCCGTAGGTGCCGGCGAACTCGCCGGCCTCGGTCTCGGCCGTGCCGGTCATGCCGGACAACTTGTCGTACATGCGGAAGTAGTTCTGGAGCGTGACCGTGGCCCAGGTGTGGTTCTCCTCCTTGATGGCCACGCGCTCCTTCGCCTCGACGGCCTGGTGCAGACCGTCGGACCACCGCCGGCCCTCGAGGGTGCGGCCGGTGAACTCGTCGATGATCTTCACCTCGCCGTCGGCGACGAGGTAGTCCTTGTCCTTCTTGTAGAGGTCCTTGGCCGTGAGCGCCTTGGTCAGCTGGTGGACGTAGTTGACCGAGACGGCGTCGTAGATGTTGTCGACCCCGACCGCCTTCTCCACCTTCTCGATCCCCGCCTCGAGGGGCACGACCGTCTTCTTCTCCTCGTCGACCTCGTAGTCGACGTCGCGGCTCGAGCGTCCGCGCGATGGAGGCGAACTGGTAGTACAGCTGGGCCGCCTCGTCGGCGGGGCCCGAGATGATGAGGGGCGTGCGGGCCTCGTCGATCAGGATGGAGTCGACCTCGTCGACGATGGCGAAGACGTGGCCGCGCTGGGCCATGGTCTCGCGCGTCCGCGCCATGTTGTCCCGCAGGTAGTCGAAGCCGAACTCGTTGTTCGTGCCGTAGGTGATGTCCGCCGCATAGGCGGCGCGCTTGCGGAAGGGGTCGTCGATGTCCGAGCCGATCCGCCCGACCGAGAGCCCGAGCCAGCGGTGCACCCGCCCCATCCACTCCGCGTCACGGGTGGCCAGGTACTCGTTGACCGTCACCATGTGGACGCCACGGCCATCGAGGGCGTTGAGGTAGGCGGGGAGCGTGGAGACGAGGGTCTTGCCCTCACCCGTCTTCATCTCGGCGATCCAGCCGAAGTGCAGCGCCATGCCGCCCATCAGCTGCACGTCGAAGTGGCGCTGGCCGAGCACGCGCCACGCCGCCTCGCGGACCACCGCGTAGGCGTCGACCAGGAGGTCGTCGAGGGTCTCGCCCTGCGTCGAGGCGCTCCTTGAACTCCACCGTCTTGTGGGCCAGCGCGTCGTCGCTCAGGCCCTGCATCTCCGGCTCGAGGGCGCCGATGAGGGGGACCAGATCGGCCAGACGCCTGACCTTCTTGCCCTCGCCGGCGCGCAGGACCTTCGTGAACACGCTCATGGAGGACCGATCCTACCGGTCCCCGGGACGGGCGAGCCGACAGGCGCGGCGCGGGGAGAGTCGGGCTGCGTGCGGCTGACCTGGTCTTTGACCCCACACTCGCCTGCCGCGAGGGTGACGCGCCGGCACCGGCGGCACGGCGTCGCCGCCGCACCCAACGGCACCACACTGGCGCGCATCGCCTCGTCTCCGCCCGCCCCCGACAGCCGGGGACGCAGCGGGCAGGGCTTACCTCTAAGCCGCACCATGCTCAGCGACCACAAGTCGCCTTACGTGGGTCGTTTCGCCTGCGACTGGCCTCGACTTTCAACCACAGACCCGCACGCAGCCCGGCCCGATGCTACGGCCTGGCCGCCGCGCCGTCCACCGGACCCGATCCGGCGGGTCGACCCGGCCGGGCCTACTGCCCCGGGACGGTCGAACCCGACGAGCCCGACGCGCTCCCGGCGCTGGCGGGCGTGGCGCCCTCGAGCACGGTGACGTTGGAGATCTTCCACACCCCGCCCACCTGCTGGAGGTCGGCGACGAGCCGGACCACGTCGGCCTGGGGCGACGTGATCTTGTCGTTGACGTAGGTCTGGTCGACCACGGCGTAGACCGATGCCGTGCCGGCGCCCTGGTTCTCCGACTGCACCTCGAGGTAGCGGATCTGGCCGCGCGACTCGGCCAGCGCCTGCTCGAGCGCCTTGCGGATGGACGTGTTGAAGAACTGCTTGGCCTGGTTCGAGAAGGCACCGGTCGCCATGGCCGTGACGGCGTTGAAGTCGGCGTCGACCGTCTTGGCGTTGAAGTTGAAGAAGTCGGTCAGGAACGCCCGCGAGGCGCTCTGCACGGCCGGGTCCTGCACCGGGCCCCCGGCTGCTCTTGGTGGCGTAGAGCACCCCGAAGACGAGCGTGCCGGCCAGGCCCAGGACGGCGAGGAGGCTCACCACCCGCAACGTGCGCCGGGTCGGGGCGGTGCGGCCCCGGTCGCCGCCGGGACGGCGCTTCCCGGTCCGGGGCGGCGGCCCGCCCGCGGCGGGCTCCGCGTGGTCGGGCGACGTCGCGCCGACCACCTTCACCCCCCGATCCGTCTTCGGTCCGTGTGCTCTCGTCTGTTGCGCTGTCGTCGTCATGTCCTTCTGTTCTCCCTCCGTGTGTCATGTGTCACCGATCCGGCGACGCCGGCGGCGCCCCGGCATCTCTCAGGCCCGCCGCCTCGTCCGCCGGCGCGAGGGCCGCGCGCCCCAGGCCAGGAACAGCGCCGGGACGACCAGCCCGCCGAGCGCGAGCAGGGCGCCGCGGCTCGTGGCGGGCACCCGGTAGGCCGCGCTGCTCACCTGCACCGGGGTGCCCGACGCGAGCTCGACGTTCGCCTCCTGCGCCGTCGGCGCCACGACGTGCCCGCCGGCGGCGGCCGTGAAGCCGGGCTGGCTGGCGGGGCCGACCCCGTTGCCGAACGTGGTGACGCACCCCGCGCCCGGCAGCGTGGCCGGGATCGAGTTGTGCGTCTGGTAGGACGCCCCGGGCTCGCTCAGGATCGGCGGCAGCAGGAGGCGGGTGCGCAGGAACGTCTGTTCGGGGTTGGCGGCGGCGTGCGTCGTGGTCGGCTTGGCCACGCCCTCGACCGCGATGTTCTCGACCGCACCGAAGAAGTACTGGTTGGCGGCGAGGCCCTCCGAGAGGTTGGCCAGGTTCGCCGGTTGGGCGATGTTCGAGAGGGTGTCGGCCGTGTCGTGGAGGAAGCAGCCGAGGTTGGCGGACTGCGTCGTGATGAGGTTGTCCACCTCGCCGAAGGCGGACGAGCCCGAGGTGAACAGCGTGTGCAGCCCGCTCTTCTGCTGCGCCAGCACCTGGACGAGCGCGGCGGTGTTGGCCAGGTCCTGGCGCAATTCGGGCGCGACGGCGGTGACCGCATCGAGCGACGGCGGCGCGTTGGCCAGCAGCTCGGTGAACTGCTGCTGGTAGGCGACGAACTCCTTCGAGAAGGTCGTGCCGGCACTGATGAGGGTGCGCAGGTCGCCCGCCCGGCCCGCCAGCGACGTCGGCGAGCTCGCCGATCAGCTTGTTGAGGTCGTCGGCCGGGATGGCCCGGAGCAGCCGGGTGGCCGAGGCGACCACCGCACCGACGTCGGCCGGCACCTGGTTGGGCGCGGCCGGCACGTCGGCGCCGCTCTGCAGGTCGGGCACGCTGCCGCCGTGGTCCGGCACCAGGTTGACGACCTGCTCGCCGAGGTCGTTGGCGATCTGCACCGACGACTGGACGTCCCGGGGCACCTCGATGCCGGGATCGATGCGCATGGTGACCTTGGTCGCCGACGCGGTGAGCGCCGTGGAGCTGACGGTGCCGACCGGCACCCCGTTGAGCTCCACCTCGAAACCCGGGTAGAGCCCCGAGGCGTCGGGGAACTCCGTGGTCAGCGTCGTCGGGCTCTGGAGCGGGTTGCCGAGGAGGTTCACCACCCCGTAGGCGACCAGCGCGAAGCTGACGAGGAAGAACACGATCAGGTTGACGACGAGGCGGCGGGAGATCACTGGCTCGCCCCCGCGCCGTGCGGCGTGCAGGTGAAGGCGGGCGAGCTCTTGACCTCACCGAGTCCGGGGATGCCGCACACGATGATGTTCTCGTAGAGCTGCACGTACCCGTTGCGCACGGCCTGGGGCAGCGCGTTGTCGGCCACGGGGATCTCGGAGAGGAGCCCGGCCAGGCCGGCCTGGTGCTGCGCCAGCTGGCCGCTCACCGCCTGCAGCGTCTGCAGCTGGGTCACGATCTGCGGGTAGTAGTTCTCGAGGATGCTGCGCCCCTGGGTCGAGAGGTCGTCGAGCGACTGCAGCAGCGTCTCGAACTGCGACGAGTTCCGGGCCAGGACGGCGACGGTCTGCGACAGCGTCGTGATGGCCGCGGCGCTGGCGCTGCTCGTCGGGGCCAGCGTGGCGCTGATGGTGTTGAGCCCGTTGACGGCCTGTGTGATGGCGTCGGTGTGCTGCGCGTAGCCGGTCGTGACCGCGGCGAGGTCGGCCAGGAAGGCCTTGAGCGAGGCCTCCTGCCCGGTGAAGCCCTGACCGCCCGCCTGCACGATCTGCTCGAGCTGGGTGGTCGAGATGGACCCGAAGACCGACGATCCCGCCGCCACGAACTGCTCGACGTCGGGCACGATCGAGGTGTGCCCGATGACGGCGCCGTCGGCGAGCTGCGGCGCGGTGGCGGCCGCGGTCCCCGTCTCGCTCTTGGGAACGATCAGCTCGACGAACTGGTCGCCGAGGATGGTGGTGCGGTTGATGGCGGCGCTGCACGTCGGCCGGGATCCGCACGCCGTTGTCGAAGGAGAGGGAGACCTTGGCCTTGTCCCCGCTCGAGGGCGATGGAGCTGACCGAGCCGACGGGCACGTCGGCCATCTGCACCTGCGCCCCGTTGGCGAGGTCGCCCACGTCGCTGAAGTAGGCCGTCGCCGTCCGCTGCGGCACGCCGCCCGACACGGAGCAGCCGGTCAGCGCCAGGACCAGCGCGGCCAGCACGGGCGCGACGAGCAGGCGGCGGCGACGGTGCCGCGGCGGCGCGCATCAGAACCAGCTCCCGATGTCGTGCAGCCACCCCGACAGCAGCCCCCGGTGGGCCTGCGGGCGGTGCGCCTGGCCCGGGTGACGGTCCTGGGGCAGCGGGGGCAGCAGCGCGGCGGCGGGCGCCGTCAGCGTCGGGTCCGGGTTGGGCGTCGTCGTGGCCGGCGCGGCGACGGCCAGCGTGGTCGTGGCCCGGGCCGGGCTCCCCGCCGCCGGGTGACCTGGTTGGAGAGCAGCCCGCCCAGCCCGCCCGACGAGGAGCCCGAGCCCTTGGAGGTGCTCGAGCCGCTGGAGCCGTGAGCCGCTCGAGCCCTTGGGGCAGCCGAGGAGGGCGCCGAGCAGCCCGCACGGGACCGTGGTCGTCGTGGTGCTCGGCGGCGGCGCCGTCGTGGTGGTGGTGGTCGGCGCCGCCGCCGGGCCCTGCTGCGCCGGCGGCGGGCGGTGCCGCGGTGGCCCCGGTGCCGGCGCCCTGCTCGGCGTGCGCGATCTGGTCGAGGCCCTTCTGGAGCAGCGCCTGCGCCGTGGTCGACCCGCTCCCGCCGGCCAGCGTGTCGAGGATGGTCGGGATGTCGTTGAGCAGCGGGTCGAAGAAGCCCGACGAGGGGTTGCCGCACTGGGTGAGCGTGGCGACGACGGACGCCGAGAGGCCCGAGGCGTGGTTGGTCGACGATGCGCCGGCAGATGCCCGCCAGCCGGTCGCGCAGCAGGCCGGCGATGTAGGCGCCGGTCACGCCGGGTGCCGTCTGGAGGTTCAGGTTCAGCCAGTTGTAGGTGGGGTCGTAGGCGCGCTTGGCCCCCTGGAAGAGGCTGTTGCCGTTCTGGAGGATCGCGTCGACCGAGGCGAGGTTGCGGTCCAGGGTGCGCCCGGCCGTGGTCACCGTCCCGACGTCCGCCTCGAGCGGCTGGATGTTGGGCACCAGCAGGCTGACCAGGTTCGAGCTGGCGCCCGCCAGCTGGGTGATGGCGTCGTTGAGCTGGCCCGAGTGCTGGGCCACGGTGGTCGACACCGTGTCGTACTGCGCGATGAGGTGCTCGATCTGGCCCGTGTCCGCGTCGAGCGTGCCGGTCAGCTGGGCCAGCGTGCCGTTCAGCTGTCCGAGGTCGTTGCCCTTGTCGGCCAGCAGCTGCACGGTGCCGGCGGCCGACGCGATGAGCTTGTTGAGGTTGGCCCCCTGGCCGTTCGAGGTCCGACGCCAGGTTGGACACGAGGTTGCCGACCGCGTGCGGGTTGAGCGCGTCGAGCGTGTGCTGCAGCTCCTTGAGCACCTCGTCGGTCGAGACCGGGACCGCCGTGTGGTCCTGGGCGATGGTGGCGCCGGAGGGGAGGTAGGGCCCGCCGGTGTAGCCGGGGTTCAGGTCGACGTCGGGCGACCCCAGCACCTGGGGCGCGACGAGGGAGGCAAAGGCCGACGACGGGATCTTGGTCCCCTGGTCCACGGCCAGGGTCACGTGCACCTTGTCGCCCATGTTCTGCACGCCCGTGACGGTGCCGACCTTGACGCCGAGGACGTCGACGGCGGCCCCGGTGAAGAGGCCGGGTGCGCTCGGTGTAGACGACGTTGACGCGATAGGTGGGCGTCCCCTTGGTGACGTCGACCGCGACGACGGCGCCGGCGACGATGACGACGCCGGCCACCACGAAGCGGAAGGCCTTGGAGGCGAGCACGGCCCGCAGCGCGCCCATCACTTGATCCCCTGCAGCAACGGGCTGAGCAGTTGCGAGAGACCGCCCAGACCCGAGTTGGGGCCGGTGAGGCCGCCCGTGGCGCCCGACGACGGCGTGGTCGTGGCGGTGGCACCCGAGGACGACGACGGTTGGGACGGCGCGGGCGCGGCGGACCCCGCCGACGGGCTGGCCGCCGGCTCGGGATTCGAGCCCGCCCCCGGCAACGGGCCGGTCTGCGCGCTGCAGGACGCCGGGTCGGGCCCGAGCACCTGGTTCAGGACCTGGTCCAGCGTCCCGCAGGGCCCGATGATGCCGAACGTGTTGGTCAGCGACGCCGGGTTGACGAAGATGTTGCCCCAGTTGACCGGCGTGCTCCCGCTGTAGGCGATGGACTGGAAGCCCTTCAGCGCGCCGCCGAGGTAGCTGACGCCCTGCGGCCAGGTCGAGCTGGTGCTGGCCCACCACGCCCAGGTCCGCATGGAGGCTCTTCAACAGCGACGTGAGCGCCGGCGAGTCCTGGTTCACCAGGCTGTTGGTCTGGCTCGCCATGGCGTCGACGTTGGTGATCAGATTGGACAGGTCCTGGTTGTGGGCGGCCAGTCCGGTCGAGACGGTGTCGAGGTTGTTGACGACCGAGAGCAACTGCTGGTCCCGCGCCGCCAGGGCGGACGACAACGTGTTGGCCGAGTCGATCAGGCTCGAGACCTGCCCGCTGCGCTGGTCGACGGTCGTCGTGAGCGCACCGAGCCCGGCGATGATCTGCGCCACCTGGGTCTGCTTGTCCTTGGTGATGTCGGCCAGCGAGGTCACCAGGTTGTTGAGCGCCTGCGCGTTGGTCTTGGACAGCAGCGAGTGCGCCGTGTTCTGCAGTTGGTAGAACTCGGTGGGCACCGAGGTGTCGGTGATGAGCGCGCCCGGCTTGAGCGGGTCGGCCCAACCGCTGACCGGCTTGAGCGTCACGTCGACGACGCCCAGCAGCGTCTCGACCTCGACGGCCGCCGTGGTGACGTGCGGCAGGACGACCGAGTTGTTGACCGACAGCTGCGCATCGACGGCGTTGCCGTGCACCTTCACCGGCGGTCACCGTCCCCGCGTTGACGCCGGCCACCATGACCTCGGTGCCCTTCGAGATGCCGGCCGCGTTGGGGAAGCGGGCGTCGATCGGTGTAGCCGGAGCTGAACAGGCTCCGGTTGAGGAAGAGGATGGCCAGGATGCAGACGGCCATCACGGCGACCGCCGTGATGCCGACGACCTTGGGGTTCCGCTCGGTGAAGGCCTTCACTTGGTGCCTCCCGTGGCGGCCCCGCTGACGGCCTGCAGGTCCAGACCCAGGCTCGACGCGGCCGGCGAGCCCGCGCCCGCACGGGCCGGCGTGCCGCTCGGCGTCGCGGGCGCGGGCGAACCCGACGAGGGCGGGTTGGGGTTGGGCAGCCCCGGCGTGGTGAGGCCCGAGAGCGGGGCGGGCAGCGGGGGGCTCCCGAAGGGTCCCGAGCCGGCCGGCGGGTTGCTCGGCTGGTAGTAGGGGCACACGGTCTGGTTGGCCAGGCAGGTGTAGATCGTCTCGACGGCGAACCACTGCCCCCACTGGGAGATCTGGATGTACGGCGCCAGGCCCGCGCCGAGCGTGGACAGGCTGTTGGCCAGGTTCTGCTGGTTGTTCTGCACGTCGGCCGCCACCGCCTGCAGGTTGTCGATCGTGCTGGTGATGGTGGTGTGGTTGTTGCCGATGAGGCCGGCCAGGTCGGTCGCCACCTGCGACAGGTTGCCCACGACGCCGTCGAGGAGCGTGTTCTTCGATGCCAGCGCGGATGACACGGTCTGGAGGTTGGTCACGAGGGTGTCGATGTCGCCCGACCGCGAAGCGAGCGCGGTCAGCACCTGGTCGAGGTTGCCGATGACCTGCCCGACCTGGGTGTCCAGCGCCTGCACGGTCGACGAGACCGAGGCGCCGCTGTTGATCAGCTGGTTGATCTGGGCCGTGTCCCCCTCCAGCGCGCCCGAGACGTTCTCGACGAACGCGTTGGCCTCGGTGGGGTTGATGGAGGAGAGGACGGGACCGAGCGAATTCAAGAACGTGTCGATGCTGGCGTCGGTGACGTCATGGGTGAGGGGGATGGTGGCGCCCGGCCGGGAGGATGGGCCCGCCGTGCCCCGGGTACAGCTCCACCTCCTTCTGACCGATCACGTTGTGCCACCGCATGCCGACGTCGGTGGACCGGCGGAGCGTCACCGTGTTGTTGACGCTCATGGCGATGACGGCGTGGCCGCGCTCGATCCCGATGCTCGACACCTGGCCCACCGGGACGCCGGCGATGTTGACGGTGTCGCCGTTCGCCAGCCCGGTGACGTCCGCCAGCTGCGCGTCGATCGTGTGCCGGCTGGTGAACAGCGAGATGTTGCCGATCCGCACGGCCAGGCCGACCAGCAGGACGATGCACACCAGCGCGAAGAGCGCGAACTTGAACGCGGAGGCGGGGAAGTGCCGGAGCAGCCTCACAACGCGCCCCCGCTGAGCTGGTTGAGGATGCCGCCGAGGGTCGTCGGCTTGGACTGGTCGGGCTGGCCGACGATGCCGTAGACCTGGTTGGCCGCCGCCGCGCCCGCGCTGTCGGCGCCGGCCGTCGGGGACGCCGGCGGGGCGGCCGGGGCGCCGCTCGGCGTCGCCGGGCGCGGGCGTCGCGGCGTTCTGCAGGGCGTCGAACGACGCCAGCTCGGCCGAGCAGTTGAAGGCGGAGCCGGCACCGGCCAGGGCCTGCTGAATCGGCTGGAGGAACGACATGCCGCCGGTCGGGGGCGCGATGAGGTTGCACACCAGGCTGTTGACGTCGTTGAAGAGGATGAAGGTGTTGAAGTAGGCGAAGGTGCTGCCGTCGGGGAGCTTGGTCAGCCCCGACGCACCCTGCGCGATCTTCTGGAAGTAGTGATAGGCCCCGTCGACCACCTGACCGATCGTGTCCTGCTGGGCCAGCAACACCCGCGAGACGTTGTCGCCCGACGTCAGGATGGTGGCGATGTCGGGGTGGTAGGTCGAGAGCAGCGCGGCGAGCCGGTTCGAGAACGGGATCAGGGTGTTGAGCAGGTTCTGGTAGTCGGCCTCCTCCGCGTTGAACGACGGGAGGCCGGCATTGATCTGGGCGTTGAGGTTGTTGAGGTCGGCGGCGGCCGGGGCCACGGCCTGGGTGAAGCGGGCGAAGCTGTCGAGAGCGAGGAGCTGCGCGTCGAGCGTCCGGTCGAGCAGGCCGGCCAGCTGGGTGCCGGCACCGATGGAGGCGGCGATCTTGGGACCCTCGCCCTGGGAGGCCTGCGAGAGCTCGCCCAGGACGGTCGACAGGTTCGTGGTGTCGACCTTGTTCAGCAGCGGGGTGGCGGCGGCGAACAGATCGCCCAGCTCGCTGCTCGACCCGGCATGGGCGAAGGTCGAACCGGCCGTGAGGTAGGGCCCGGCCTCGGAGTTGCCGCCCGGGGTGGCGATGGAGATCTGCTCGGCGCCGAACAGGTTGACCGGCTCGATCGTGGCCGTCGCCGTCGCCGGGACCTTGAAGGAGGGCTCGATCAGCACGGAGACCCGGGCCTGGTTCTGGTACAGCGAGATGGTCGAGACCCGGCCGACCTGCACGCCGCGGAACACGACGGCGGAGCCCGGGATGCAGGCCCTCGCCGGCACGGGGGAACGTCCCGTTGAGCGTGTAGTCCCCGGCGAAGTCACCGTTGGCCAGCCGCACCAGCGTGACCGTCCCGAACACGAGCCCGAAGAGGACGGCGAGGCTGACGAGGACGTTGACGAGCCGTCTCATCCGACCAACCTCGCGGTGGCGTTGACGCCGCCGAAGAGGATCAGCGACATGAAGAGGTTGACCACGACGACGAGGATGATGGAGAGACGGATGGCGCGGCCGGCCGCCACGCCCACGCCCGCCGGACCACCGGTCGCGTTGTAGCCGTAGTAGCAGTGGACGAACGTCACGAGGACGGCGAAGACCATCGCCTTGAGGAACGAGTAGAAGATGTCGAGCGGCGGCAGGTACAGCCGGAAGTAGTGGGTGTAGGTGCCGGTGGACAGCCCGAAGAACTTCGTCACGACCAGCTCGGAGGCCAGGTAGCTGGCGAAGAGCGCCGCCAGGTAGAGGGGGATCATGGTGATCAACGCCGCCCAGACACGGGTGGCGACGAGGTAGACGACGCTGTTGACCCCCATGACCTCGAGCGCGTCGATCTCGTCGCTGATGCGCATGGCGCCGAGCTGGGCGGTGAAGCCGGCGCCCACCTGCGCCGCCAGCGCGACGCCCGGCCACCAGCGGCGTGATCTCGCGGGTGTTGGCGAGCGAGGTGATCACGCCCGTGAACGCCTCGGCCCCGATCTGCTGCAGGCCGTTGAAGCCCTCGAGGCCGACCTCGGTCCCGGTGAAGAACGAGATGGAGACGACGACGAAGAACATGCCGCCGCCGACGACCAGCGCGCCCGACCCCAGCGAGATGTCGGACATCAGGACGAGGATCTCCTTCGGGTACCGCAGCGCGCGAGGGCAGGGCACGAAGGATCCGGACGTAGAACTTCAGCTGCGCGTAGAAGGCGTCGAACACCCCGAGCACGGCGTCGCCGGAGCCGATCGCCTTGCCACCGAGCGACTTGCCGGCGGACACGATCTTGTTGGGCTCGGGCGGCTTGGGTTCGGACTGCCGGGGTCCGGGCCGGACCGGCGTGTCGATCGCCATCAGATGCCCTTCTGGGGGATGAAGTTGAAGTAGAAGACCGTCAGGAGGAAGTTCACGAAGAACGACAGGATGAACGTCACGACGACGGCCTGGTTCACCGCGTCGCCCACGCCCTTCGGTCCGCTCTTGCAGTAGAGGCCCTTGTAGCAGGCGACCATCGCGGCGATGAAGCCGAAGATGCCGGCCTTGACCAGCGCGATGCCGAGGTCGGCGAGCTGGCTGAGCTCCCCGAAGGTGGCGAAGAAGCTGCTCGCGGTGATGTGGATGGCGTGGGTCCCGAACCAGAGGCCGCCGGCGATGCCGGCCACGCTGACGACGGCGTCGAGCAGGATGGCCACCAGGGTGGCGGCGAGCAGCCGCGGCAGCACGAGCCGGTGCAGCGGGTTGACGCCCATCACCTCCATGGCGCTGATTTCGTCCCGGATGCGGCGTGAGCCGAGGTCGGCGCACATGGCCGATCCACCGGCGCCCGCGATGAGCAGCGCCGTGGCCACCGGCGCCTGCTCGCGGACGACGGCGAGGACCATGGCGGCGCCCAGCTGGGACTGGGCGCCGATCTGCTGGAGCAGCGAGCCCGACCTCGAGCGCGATGACCATGCCGAACGGGATGGACAGCAGGATCAGCGGCAGCGTGGTGACCCGGGCCAGGAACCAGCACTGGTCGAAGAACTCGGCGACCGGGACGCCCTTGAGGGGTGCCTGGCGGAGCGCCTCGAACGCGGTGGCGAACATGTTGCCGGTCTCGCGGACGGCCGTGGCGAACTTGCCGTCGTCGGTGAGCGGCCGGCTCGGTCGTGGGAGCGACCGTGACGGCATCGGGCCGGCCGCTCGGGCTGCCGAGCCGGCGGGCCATCTCGGCGCGGCTCAGTGGGTGCGGTCGGGTTGGCGGACTCCTCTGGAATGACGCCTCGTCCTGTCACCCGATCCAGCCAACGTCGTCCCCCCTTCCGAGGCCTCCTCGTGCACGTGGTCGGGCCAAGACGCCCGCTCCCCCGTCCATCTCCTTCGCTCAGAAAAACGGCAGGCCGCGGGCAACCTTGCGGAATGGCCACCGCGTCGTGGCGGGCTGCGGCAAGGGGACGCCGCCGACGCGCGACGTTCCCAACGTTCGTTCGAAGGGATTGTCAACTTTTGTTGTGCGAAATGCTCCAACCCCCATTCATGAATTGTCGGTTGCGGGCCTTTCACAGACCCGTGAAGCCCGGCCATAATGTGACCTACCTCCTAGTGAGAGGCCCGATCGGAGGGGGAGGAACGGGACATTGGCGCTCCGCCAAGAAGAGCTCACCAGCCTCTGCGACGACGTCGACCTGGACCGCGACCGCGCGCTGGTCGAGCGGTGCCAGGCCGGTGACTCCGCCGCGTTCGGCAACCTCTACGCGCGCTACTACGAACGTCTGCTGCGCTTCTGCCTGCGCAGGCTGAACGACCGCCACGAGGCCGAGGACGCGGCGCAAGAGGCGTTCGCCCGCGCCTGGAAGGCCCTCCCCCGCTTCGCCGGCGAACGGCGCTTCTATCCCTGGCTCACCGTGATCGCCGGGCAACATCTGCACGGACATGCTGCGCCGCCGTTCGCGCAGCACGCCGACCGACGACATGGAGCTGACCGCGCAGCATCCGGTCGGCGTGGTCGGCGAGGACACCTCCGAGGAACTCGTGCTCGCGGCGGTCGACGGCGAGCTGGTCAACCGGGCGCTCGACCGCCTCTCGACGCGCCACCGTCACGTGCTGGCGATGCGCGAAGGGTCGGGATGGACCTACCAGCAGATCGCCGACCACGAGGGCGTCGAGATCGGGACGATCGAGACGCTCCTGTGGCGGGCCCGCCAGGCCCTCAAGCGCGAGTTCGCCGTCGTGTCCGAATCGAAGGACGCGCTGGCCGGCTTCCTCATCGCCACCGGCGTGCTCTTCCGCCGCAGCATCTTCCGGCTGGCCCACCGGGGCGCATCGGTGCAGCACCAGAGTGGCGGCACCGGGGGCCTGCGCAACGCCGTGGCCGGCGTGGCGGTCACCGGCGCTGCCGTCGCGGCGGCGTTCATCGCCCCGCACGCGCTCTCCGGTGGACCGAGCCAGCCGGTGCCGGGCTCGCCGGGATCGGCGCTGGCGGCACCGCCGTTCGCGCTCGGCAGGGACGTCACCCGACGGCGGATTCCACGCTCGCGTACCGGGCGGGACCGCGACGTCGGGCGGGGGCAGCCTCGGCAGGCGTCGTCGGGATCGTCGTCCGGCGGTGCGACGGGCACCGGTTCCGCCGCCGGCGGGTCGGCGGGGGTCGGGGCGGCTCGCTCCTGGGCGGCACGCTGCCGTCGCGGATCGTCCGGAGGCGGCGTGACCGGGGGCCTGACGAACGGCTTGAACCAGGCCGCCGGCGGGCTGAGCAACACCGTCAACGGCGTGACCGGCGGCGTGAGCGACACGCGTCAACGGCGTGACCGGCGGCGTGAGCGACACGCTCAACGGCGTGACCGGCGGCGTGACCGGCGGCGTGACCGGGGCGCTCAACAACACGGTGAACGGCGTGACCGGGGCGCTCAACAACACGGTGAACGGCCTGGGCCTCGGGCGGCCTGCGTGGGCGGGACGACGGGCGCCGGCACCTCGACCGGCACCGGCGGCGGCACGGGCGCCCCGGCGGCGTCGACGACCACCTCGACCACCTCCTTGCTGGGCGGGCTGGGCAACACCGTCAACGGCCTGCTCGGCGGGGGCTGACCCGCTCGAGCGGCCGCGCGCGGGGCGCAAGCCCGGCCCCGGGTATGGGTTCTCCTCATATGGACACCCAGCAGCTCGACGCCGTCCAGCCCTGGATCGCCCCCGGCGAGCCGATCATCTCCCTGCGCGGGGTCACCAAGTCGTTCGGCTCCCACACCGTCCTCGAGGACATCACCTTCGACGTCCCGAAGGGCCGCATCACGGCGATCCTGGGCCCCTCGGGCACGGGGAAGTCGGTCCTCCTCAAGAACATCCTCGGCCTGCTGAGGCCCGAGCGGGGGGAGATCTGGGTCGACGGCGACCAGATCGTGGGGCTGCGCGAGCGGCGCCTCTACGAGGTGCGCAAGAAGTTCGGCGTCCTGTTCCAGGACGGCGCCCTCTTCGGATCCATGAACCTCTACGACAACATCGCCTTCCCGCTGCGCGAGCACACGCACAAGAACGAGGCCGAGATCCGTGAGCTCGTCCACCGCAACGCGGAGCTGGTCGGCCTGATGGACCACCTCAAGAAGCTCCCGGGCGAGGTCTCCGGCGGCATGAAGAAGCGGGCCGGCCTCGCCCGGGCCATGGTGACCGAGCCCGAGATCGTGCTGTTCGACGAGCCCGATTCGGGCCTCGACCCGGTCCGGGTGGCCTACCTCGACGAGCTCGTCGTCACCGCCCAGAAGGAGACGGGCGCGACGTTCTTCATCATCACGCACAACATCCAGTCGGTCATGCGGACCGCCGAATTCATGGGCGTGCTGTTCCGCTCGAACCTCGTGAAGTTCGCCAGCAAGGCCGACATGGTGGCCACCGACAACCCGATCATCCAGCAGTTCCTCTCCGGTCGCCCCGAGGGCCCCATCGGCATGGACGAGATGGCGGATGCGGGCGGTGACGCCAGCCGCTACATCGAGGGCGACACGGCGGCCCTCCAGTTCGGGCCGCTGGCCCGCCCGGGCGAGGTCGCCATGGCGGCGCGGACGCCCAGCGACCAGCCCGTCCCGCCGGGCTGAGCCCGCGGTCCCGGCGCCGAACGAGAAACGCCGCCGGCCCCGGGTGGTGCGACCCGAAGCCGGCGGCGTTCCCGATCAGGCGTCGGCTCAGTCGCCGGCGGCGGCCCCGCAGACGGTCTCGACCATGAGGCCACTGACGACGTAGGGGTCCATGTTGGCGTTGGGACGCCGGTCCTCGAGCCACCCCTTCTTGTTCTTGGCGACGGCCCACGGGATCCGGATGGACGCGCCACGGTCCGAGGTGCCGTAGCTGAACGTCGTGTAAGTGCGCCGTCTCGTGCGCACCGGTCAGGCGGCTCTCGATGCCGATGCCGTAGTTGGTCACGTGCTCGTCGACCCGCTTCCCCAGCGCCTCGCAGCCCGCGATGATGGCGTCCCAGCCGCCGTCCTCGCGCATGGCCTTGGTGGAGAAGTTGGTGTGGGCCCCGGCACCGTTCCAGTCGCCCGAGCACCGGCTTCGGCTCGAGTGTGGCGAACACGTCGAAGTCCTCGGCGATGCGGAAGAGCAGCCAGCGTGCCACCCAGAGCTGGTCCCCGATGGCCGGCGGGGGCAGCACGCCGATCTGGAACTCCCACTGGCCCATCATCACCTCGGCGTTGGTTCCCTCAATGGCCAGCCCGGCCTTGAGGCAGGCCGCGGTGTGGCGCTCGACGATCTCGCGCCCGGGCATCTTGTCGCCCCCGACGCCGCAGTAGTACGGACCCTGTGGGGCGGGGAACCCGGCCTCGGGCCAGCCGAGCGGACGTCCGTACTGGAAGAACGTGTACTCCTGCTCGATCCCGAACCACGGCTCCTGGTCGGCGTACTTCTCCGACAGCTCGGCGCACTTGCGCCGGGAGTTCGTGCTGTGCGGCGTCATGTCGGGGTGGAGCACCTCGCACATGACCAGCTTGTCGCCCTCGGCCCGCAGGGGGTCGGGGCACACGAACACCGGCTGCAGCACGCAGTCCGAGTCGCTGCCCTCGGCCTGGTTCGTGCTCGAGCCGTCGAAGCCCCAGATCGGGGGCTCCTTGCCGTCCTCGACGATCTTCGTCTTGCTCCGGAGCAGCGGGGTGGGCTCCGTCCCGTCGATCCAGATGTACTCGGCCTGATAGCTCATGAAGTCTCCTGTGTTCCCCTTCTTCTCCGTGGACGGTGGGCGCTGCCAGGGGTCGGGCCGGGCGCCGGTGTCGGGCGCGGCACTCCCCGTGCTGCATCAGTCTCGCCCGACCCTATTTCGCCGCAGTATCGGTTATGTGAACCGACGATGAATTGGCCCCGCTCCCCGCCACGGGGGGCTCCGTCCGCCGGCACGGAGCCCCTGGTAGATGGGTCCTGGGCCGTCTCTGACGGCCCAGGAGGGCCTCGGGCCCTCCTGGGGCCCCGGGGAGGTTCGGGACGGGGAACACAGGCCAGACCACCGAGACTGCCTCGGTCATCGATTACCCAGGCGGGGCGAAGAACTCCAGCGCGATGTTGTCGGGGTCGCGGAACGACAGTCCTGAACCATAAGGTGCATCAACGACGCCACCGTTCTCGATGCCAAGCTCGTTGAGCTTGGACTCCCATCGCTCGAGTTCGGCGCGATTGGCGCACGCGAACGCCAGGTGATCGAGACCCGGCCGACGCTCATCGAACGGTTCCGACCCGTGCGGATCGGGGAACTGGTGGATGCCGACCAATGTCTGCCCGCCGAGGAGCCATACGACGTGGTGAAACGGACCAGTGTCCTCGTCGATGACCGGCGGAGTCCCGATGAGGCCCTGGTACCAGGGCCGACTCCGACCAAGATCGGTGACGGTCAGCGCCACGTGCGTGACGCCGGGGAAATCGGGCACGATGACCTCCTTGAGCTGCTGCACGGGACCATAGCCCTTGAAGTCGCCGGCTTCCCAGCCGGTGTCCCCGTCCGGCGGGCCTGTGGGGTCGTTCGGCTTATGGCACAGTCTCCGATGCGGCCATTTCACCGAAACCTTGACGTGAGGCCGAGCCTCAGCCCAGGGTCCGCGCTCGACCCGGCACCAGCGCCTTGAAGTGACCTAAGCCTCTTTCTCGCTGCAACTTGCCAGTGCTTCCATGAGCGGCGGGTGTGGTGAAGACCTAAAGAGGAGGAGGAGCTGATGCCTGGTGTCTTCGTGGTCACCGATAGCTCTTGCGACCTGGAACACGACGACATCGATCCGTTCAATATCGAGATCGTGCCCCTCACAATCCGATTTGGGAGCAAAGAGTTCACCGATCGCCAGGACCTCAGCGTCGAAGACTTCTACCGACGCATGGCAGACGCCGAAGAGCTCCCTCAGACGGCCTGCCCGTCGCCGGGTGCGTTTGAGCGGGCCTTTCGCAACGCACGAGACGCTGGCGCTGACGCCGTGGTTTGTCTCACCATCTCGAGTGATTTGTCAACCACATTTCAGTCAGCCCTCACCGCAGCCGCCACGTGCGAGGGGCGTCTTGTCGTCCATGTGGTCGATAGCCGGACAGTGTCGAGCGGTCTCGGCACACTCGTGATTGAAGCCGGCAGAGTCGCCGCCCAAGGAGCCGACATCGGCACAGTATTACGTCGAGTCGGCGACCTCATCGCGCGCACGCACGTGCTTGCCGCCCTGAACACGTTGGAGAACCTGAAGAAGGGTGGGCGGATTGGCGGCGCCACGGCAATGGTGGGGTCACTGCTGTCGATCAAGCCGGTGATCGACCTTACCGGTGGCGTCGTTCACGAAGCCGGCAAGGCCCGAACTCGCAAGCGGGCACTGCAGATGCTCTATGAACACATGGACGCCGCAGGGCCGATCGAGCACGTTGCTGTAATGCACTGTGGCGCACCGGACATCGACCAGTTCCTCGACCTGATCGCTCCACGCTTTCCTCGAGAGGGCATTCGGATCGGCACGTTGGGCGCCGTCGTAGGCGTGCACGGCGGCGCCCAGATGATCGGTGTCAGTTGGATTGCCGCTGCCTAGGGGATCTGGGTGCCCCCCAGGCTGGGATCGTTCCACTTCTCCCAAGTACCCTCTGGAAACGATGGAGCCAAGATCTTGATCGGGCTCTGAGGCTCGAACCATCTCGATCAGGGGTGTGGAGCGCGGTCGCTGATCCCAATTACGAGGGACGATGGGGACTTAGTGGTGAGTGCTGGCGGCTGCCACTCGTCTGTCATCCGCCACCCGATGGTTGTACTTCGAGATGGCGACTGACGTCACTTCGAGCCGGAGTTCTCGGCCGCGGCTGAGAACGACGGTTCGGATTCAGCGGGCGACTGACGCCGATGCCTAGGGCCATTCGCAACCCTGGAAGGGGCTCCCGTCCGGCCACGACCGCCGGCCGTCCCAGGACGCGCCGGAGGGCCGGATCGGCTGATCCGGCCCTCCTCGCTTGCTCCCGGTTCCAGCACGGCCCGGTGACCGCCAGATCTCCTGCGGTCGGCGGCCGCCCGCCGGCGACGACTAGCAGCTGGTGCTGTTGAGTCCCCCGACGCACGTGTTCGCGCTGCTGAACAGGCCGGAGATGCCCCCGCCCAGTGCAGCGACCGCGACCACCGCCACAACGGCGATCAGGCCGACGAGCAGCGCGTACTCCACCATGGAGGCGCCACGCTCGGTCCGTGCACGCTCGAGCATTGTTCCGTGAGCGGCCCGCACTGCGGCGAATGCGTTCAGTACCAATACCATCATGAGTTGCTCCCCTCTTTGCCCCGTGCAGGTCTCCTCTTGTCGACCTGCCCTCTTCAAGCATCGGCCACGCGGCGGTCAGGATCCATAGGACTTTCTGACCTAATGGGGCGGTCACGTGCTGCGCCCGCCCCGCACGTTCCGCTGCGGTTTCCCTTCGGGAAACTCCCCGTTACGACAGCGGGCTGGGTCGGCCGAAGCCAACCCAGCCCAACCGTCATCCCATTGGGGAAGGGGGAATATTCCCTTAGGGAAGCATGTGCTCGCTGAATGCGGCGAAGGCCGCCTCGGCTAGCAGGATGTGCTGTTCAGGCCACCCACACAGGTGTTGGCACTGTTGAACAGACCCTTGATGCCCCCTCCGAGTGCCGCCACCGCAACGACGGCAACGACGGCGATCAGGCCGACCAGCAGCGCGTACTCCACCATGGAGGCGCCACGCTCGGTCCGCGCACGCTCGAGCAGGTTGCTGTGGAAACCACGCACCGCGAAGAACGCGTTCAGAAACAGCTCAGTCATTCCTTCATTCCCCTCTCTCGCCCCAATGGACCCGAACTGTTGCTCGACCCCGTTTGGAGTTCCCACCACATTGTCGGCGATCGCATCAGCCCACTCCATAGGCTTTATGGACCAATTGCCGACGGCTTCTGCGCGCCTGTTTTCGGACCTATTCGATGGTGACGAGACCCATCACCACTGCGCGCACCAGCGCGTGCGTGCGGTTCGTGACATCGAGCTTCTGGAAGATTGCCGCGAGGTGGTTCTTGGTCGTCTTCGGGCTGATGTACAGCCGCTGCGAGATCTCGCCGTTGGTGGCACCCTCGGCGAGGAGCTGCAGCACCTCGAGCTCGCGCTGGGTCAGCGACCACGGTCCCCATTGGCGGTCGTCCTCTCGGCGGTGCGAAGGGACGTCGGGGTCCTGGTAGTCGTCGCGCGCCGGCGCCTCGTCTCGGGTCAGCGACGCCCGCGCCCCGCGCAGGCTCTCACTGCGGTGCACCGTCGTGCTGACCGACGGCCCGGACACCGACACCTGCGTGTAGAACATCCATTCGGGCTCGTTCCCGACCTGCTGGGCGGGCGCCGCAGGCGCGCTGGGCCACAGGATCGCCGACGCTGTGTTCGACATTCAACTCCCCCTCATTCCGCCCCGATCCGAGGTCCGGTGCGGCTCCTTTCCCACCGCGGACGGTGGAAACTCCCAGGTCATTGTACGCTTCGCGTATCAAACGACAGTCGCAACACGATTGCGACTCGGGTGCGGACACCGGAATTGCAGGCCGGGACCGCCGGTGGCGCAGGCGGCTAGCCGGCCCCGTGGAACGCGTGCTTGATCGGCCCCACGATCGGGCCGAGCACGACGATGAGGATCGCCGGCAGGAAGCACAGCGCGAGCGGGAAGAGGATCTTCACCGGCACCTTCGCTGCCTTCTCCCGGGCCCGCTGGCGACGCTTGTCACGCATCTCGTCGGCCTGCGCCTGCAGGACCCGGCCGATCGGCAGCCCGAGCGCGTCGGCCTGCGAGAGGACGACGGAGAACGTGACGAGATCGTCGATGTCGGTGCGCAGTTTCATGTTCTCCAACGCGTCGTGCCGCGAGAGGCCGAGCTCCATCTCCCGCAGCGTCAGGCGCAGCTCGTGGCAGACCGGCGACTCGAAGCGGGCGCACGACACCTGCATCGCCTGCTCGAGGCCGAGTCCGGCAGCCACGGAGATCGTCATGAGGTCGAGCAGGTCGGGCAGGTCGTTGGTCACCTGGTCGCGTCGCGCCTTGATGCGGTGACGCAGCCACCAGCTGGGCGCCAGGCCACCGAGCATGGGCAGGATGAACAGCATGGCGAGACCGATCTTCACGCTGACGAATCCGCTCACCAGGGCAACGAGGCCGATGCCGATCCCGAGCATGACCGAACCCACCTGCACCGCCACGAACTCCTCGGCGCGCACCGTTCCGGTGAGGCCGGCCTTGAGGAGATCGGCGTGGACACGGTCGATGTCGCTCGACGGGTACAGCCGCGAAAGGCCGTGGCGCAGTCCGCCCAGCAAAGGGCCGAAGATGCGGTTCACCAGGGGCGTCTGCACCCGCTCGACGACCGGGGCCGCCGCCGCGTAGACCTCGGCTTCCGAGCCGAGGGAGCGGATGAAGTCGAGCCTGGTCTGGGTCTTGTGCGAGCGCCAGGCCGCGGCACCGACACCCGCCAGGCCGATCGTCATCAGCGTGATCCCCACCAGCGGGACGAAGTACGCAGCGTTCATGTGACCGATCCCCTCTCGGCTCAGATCTTGATGTTGACCATGCGTCGCACGATCCAGAAGCCCAGGCCCATCAGGCCCGCCGTCCCGATGAGCACGATCAACCCGACGCCGTGCAGCATCGGCTGGAGGTAGCCCGGGTCCTTCATCTCGAGCGCGACCACGAGGAAGATCGGGATGGCGAAGAGGACATAGCCCGACATGCGGCCCTCGGCCGAGAGCGTCTGGACTTCCCGTCGCACCTCCTGCCGGGTCCGCATGAAGTCGGCCAACGTATGGAGGATGGGTGCCAGCCGTCCACCGGTGGACTGCTGGATCCGCACGGCCTCCACGGCCCACTTGAGGTCCTCCACGCCGGAACGCTCGGCCATGTTCTCGAGGGCGACGACGAGGTCGGACCCGACGGCCACCTCGGCCATGACCCGGTCCAGCTCGTCCGACAGCGGGGCTTTGGCGTCACGCCGGTACATGTCGATCGAGCGCTGGAAGGTCTGGCCGCCCTCGACGGACGCCGCCATCAGCGCCAGCGCATCGGGCAGCTGCTCCTGCATCTTCTTGATGCGCTTCCCGGCTCTCTGCGTCGGCAGGTACCAGGCAACCCCTGCGACCAGGAAGATCGCGACCAGGGAGGCGTAGATGGTGCCGACGATCACGCCGGCGGCGACCGCCAGCATGAGCGCGATGGCGCCGGTGATGACGATGTACTCACCCGAGCGCAGCGGAATGGCCGCCCGCTCCAGGCGCTGCTCGAGCGCGCCCGTGGTGTCGATGCGGCCGAAGATCCCGGAGATCCGGACGGTCAGGGCCGTCAGCTCGCCCCGCTCGGGCGACTCGCTCACGACCTCGACGGGGACGTCGGCCGTGCCCATGGTGTCGTCGAGGATCTGGGCCAGCGTGCGCTGCTTCGTGCGCACCCGCATGATGGCGGCGACGACAGCCAGCGCGACACCCCCACCGATGAGGATCGCCGCGACGAAGGCCTCCGCCTGCGAGCTCTGCATCGCCGCGAGCACGGGCCCGCTCACTTCCCGCCTCGCGACGACGGGCGAGGATCTCGTACATCTCCTCCGACGGCGGCTCCACGACGCGGCCGGGCCGGGCCGGGCGGTGGTGGCGGCCGCCGCTCTCCCGCCGCCCCGACGCGAGCAGTGCCTCGGAGTCGTTGCGGAAGATGTGCGGCGGCACGTCCACCCCTGCGAGCGACAGCTCGTCGAGGATCTTGGGCCGCAGGCCGGTCGGGACCAGGCGGCCCATGCCCTGGGCCGTGTCCACCCGGTGGAAGATGTCCTGGAGCAGGACGGTGTCGCCCTCCATGCCCTGGATCTCGGTGATGGAGTGCACGACGCGGGGGCCTTCGGCGGTCCGCTGGAGCTGGACCAGGCACCCGATCGCCATGACGATCTGCTCCCGGATGGCGCGCTGGGGCAGCTCGACCCCGCCCATCATGACCATGGTCTCGAGGCGGCCGAGCAGCTCGCGCGGCGTGTTGGCGTGGACGGTCGTCATCGACCCGGCGTGACCGGTGTTCATGGCCTGGAGCATGTCGAGGGTCTCGGAGCCACGGCACTCACCGACGATGATGCGGTCGGGTCGCATACGCAGCGAGTTGCGCACGAGGTCACGGATCCGGACCTCGCCCGTCCCCTCCGCGTTGGCGGGACGGGTCTCCAGCGTGACGACGTGCGCGCCCTGAATCTGCAGTTCGGCCGACTCCTCGATGGTGATGAGGCGCTCGCCGTCGGGGATGAAGTTCGACAGGACGTTCAGCATGGTGGTCTTGCCGGTGCCGGTCCCACCCACGACGATCAGGCTGATCTTGCCCCGCACCAGAGCCTCGAGGAAGACGGCGGCGTCCATGGTGAGCGACCCGAGGTTGATGAGGTCCTGCATGACCAGGGCGCGCTCGGGGAACTTCCGGACGGTGAGCACCGGACCCCGCAGGGCGAGCGGCGGCACGATGGCGTTGATGCGGGAGCCGTCGGCCAGACGGGCGTCCACCATGGGCGACGACTCGTCGACCCGGCGCCCCACGCCGTGCACCATGCGGTCGATGATGCGCCGGTACTGGTGCGGCGAGGTGAAGACGATCTCGCTGCGCTCGATCTTTCCCTTGCGCTCGATCCAGATCTCGTCGTACGCGTTGCACATGATCTCGGTGATGCTGCCGTCGGCGAGCATGACCTCGAGCGGGCCGTAGCCGAGTGAGTCCTCGAGCATCTCCTCCACGAAGCGCTGGCGCTCGATGGGTGAGATCCCGATGTCCTCGCGCTCGACGATCTCGTTGACCGTGGACCGGACCTTCTCGCGCAGTTCGTCGGGCGAGAGGTCCGCCGCGGCCGGTCCGACCTCGGCCAACACCTTGGCCTGGACCTTCTGCTTGGACTGCTTCCAGGCCTCCTCGAGCGCACCACGATCCGAGGCCCGCCGCAGCGGGTGCTTCCCGGGAGGGGCACTCCCGCCGGGCGCCCGCCGTTCTCCCATCAGGCCGCCCCGCTTCTCCCCGCTGCCCCCGGTCCCGGCCGCCCCCGCCGCCGCAGACCCTCCCGGGTCGGTGGCCCGGCGGTTGCGGGGCGGCTGCGCGTCCTCTGCCGGCGGCGTTGCTGCTGCCGCCCCGTCGGCCGCCGCGAGCTTCTCAGACAGGTTCATGGCGATCAGGCCCTCTCGAGCTCAGGCACCTTGTTGGTGCGACCCTTCCTCCTCCGCCAGAAACCGCGCGACTCGCCGATCTCCGCGGTGTTGGCACTCGTCCCCAGGACCGGCGTCACGTCGCCGCCCAGGAACTGGTGCATGCCACCGGCCAGCTTCTTGCCGATGTCAGAATTCGCCGCCGAGACAAGCGCCGGTTGACCCTTGTTGATGGACTTCATGACCTCTCTCGAGTACGGGAGGACCGAGACGATCTTGTTCTCGAGCACCTCCTGCACGTCGCTGATGTCGATGCCGATGTCGTCCTCCACCTTGTTGAGCACGACCCCGATGGTCTCGCTGTTGATCCGCAGCTTCTCGAGCGTGCTCAAGAACACCCGCATGTTCCTGATGCTCGGAAGGTCGAGGGTGACCATGCACAGCACCCGGGTGGAGTGGTCGAAGGCCGCCAGGACGATCTCGGAGAGCTGGGCCGGGGTGTCGACGACGATGTAGTCGAAGTGCCGGCGCAGGGCACCCATGACCTTGTAGACGTCCTTGGGCGCGATCATGTCGGCGTCGGCCGGGCTGAACGGCGCCGCCAGCACCGAGAAGCCGAGCTCGTGCTCCTCGAGGTACTCCTCGACGTGCTCGTCGAGGTCGTCCTCGTCGACGGGCTCCCGGGAGAGCAGGTCGGAGATCGTGAAGCGCGGCCGCAGGTGCAGCGCGGTCGAGACCTCGCCGAACTGCAGGTCCAGGTCGACCAGGCACACCCGCTGGCCCGTCTGGGCCGCCAGGTAGCACGCCAGGTTGGTGGCGTAGAACGTCTTGCCGCAGCCACCGCTCGACGAGGCGACGGTGAACACCTCGGCGAACTGGGGGCGCTCGACCACGACGCCGTGGGCCACCACGGGCAGCGTCGGGGCCTGGCCCGACTCCGAGATGTCCGCGATGTCGAACGCGCGCTTGAGCGCCGCCGACAGCTGGCGCTTGCTGGTCGGGTACTCGACCAGGTCCACCGCTCCCGTCCGCACGATGTCGGCCAGGTTGGCCTTGGGCTTGGGCCCGAGAGCCAGGACGACGGTCGGCACGGCCGCGGCGGCACGCAGGGTGGCCAGGCGGGCCATGCCGGCATGGCTGTCGAACACGGGGCCCGCGACCAGGACGTCGAACGGGCCCTGCTCTCGCACCTCGTCGACCACGTCGATGACGTTGGTGCTGGTGACGACCTGGTAGCCCGGGCCGAGCGACGCCTGAATGGCCCGGCTGAGCGCCGGCGAACGGCTGATGACGAGGATCCGGCGGGAGATCATGCCGGGCTCGTCGTCTGGTCGGTGCCGATGCACTGGTTCAACGGCGGCGGATTGGTGTCCTTCTGGGTCTGGACGACCGAGACGGACTCGTTCGCCGACAGGAAGGCGATGGTCCTCGCCTGCGCAGGGCTGACGGCCAGCAGCAACGTCTCCGACGTCGGGATGGTGCGGCCGGCGGCGGTCTTGTGGCTGGCGTAGGACGGCACCGTGCTCTCGACGTCGAGCACCTGGATGTTCGCCATGGCCAACTGGGTGCACGGGAGAGGCAGCTGCGCCGAGAGGGGGCTGGGCGCCGAGACCTTGGTGATGTTGGCGTAGACGTCGACCCGGCTGCCGGGCTGCAGGTAGCCGGCCAGGGCGGCGGTCCCGCTCAGCGTGACCGTGACCCCGTCCATGCCCGTCGGCAACGAGATGGAGGACGTGCTGGCCGTGAGCTGCGTGGAGCTGATGGCGTGGCCCTTCGTGATCGACGCCGTGAGGACCTCGTCGGTCAGCCCCGTCAGGGACGGGAGGTCAGTGGGCGAGTACGACTTGGTCGGGATGAGCTCGAGGGCGACCATCCCGCTCGAGACCATGGCCTGGCCGGTGGTGCCGGCCGGGATGTCGGTCTTGGCCACGACGGCCGACGTGCTCACCGGCGCAATCACGTTCGTACCCGACGATGCGTGCTTGCTGGCACCTTGCACACTGGCGAACGCGATCGCGCTCCCGGCGATGAACAAGATCACCCCGATCATGACCAGTATGGCCGTCTGCTTCTTCACAGCACTTTCCCCCTCTCAACATGCGGACAACGGGTGGCGATCCGTCATGCAGTCACCTCGCCGTTGGCTCCGTTGAGGGTACGACGAGAGGGGCGCAACGTACATAGGTCCTTTTGACCATTCTCCGTGGGAGCACCGCAGGTGGGGGGCCCAAATGGTCCATATGTCCTATGTACCCGCGCCACCGGGCAATCCAGAATCAACTCGGACGCATCACGCGACGACCAATTGCCATGGTCCATTCAATTGGCGGCGCTGCCAGACACAGAGGAGGGGGTCCCACGTTGGGAACACGTGCGTGGAGAATTCCAGAAGGGCTGAGGCGGCGGCGCGACGACGAGCACGGGGCTGAGATGGTCGAGTTCGCGGTCGTGGTCGTCCTCTTGATCGCCCTGCTGTACGGCATCATCACCTATGGGCTGATCCTGGCCGCGCAGGCGACGATCACCCAGGCCGCCGCCGACGCCACCCGGGCGGGCATCACCTCGTCGGCGGCCTCGGCCCCTGGGATAGCCGAGACCGAGGCGTGCAACGACATCGGCTGGATGAACAAGACCTGCGGTCCACCCGCGACCCACGACGACGCGCTCTGCACGTTCAGCCCCAATCCCGCGGACGCCATCACCGCCTATGCGTGCTCAATGCCCTGCCCGTCTCTCAACACCAACACCTGCCTCAAGGTGACGGTCACCTACAACAACAGCTCCGCCCCGCTGTTCCCGGTGATGCCCGGGATTGGGCGTCATCACGCCATCGACGATCTCGTCGACCAACATCCTCCAGCTGTCCACGCCGAGCTCGTAGGTGAAGGTCATGGCGCAGGTTCGACCAGGATCAAGCGCATCCCTCCGGCGTCGCCGCGAGGACGAGCGCGGAGCCACGCTCATCTTCACGGCGATCACCATGATCGCGCTCCTGGGGGCGGGTGCGATGGGCGTCGACGTCGGGTTCAGCGTCCAAGGGAGCCGCCAGGCCCAGGCCATGGCCGACACCGGGGCCCTGGACATGGCCCGCTACATCAACGTCGCCGACGTGCAGGCAGATCCGGTCGGCTACCTCAACGGCAAGCTGCCCCAGGTCGACACGGACAACGCCTCGAACGCAGGCCTCACGGTGACGCCGGGCCTGTGGCTCAACGGTGCCTGGTCGGTGCCGGCGACGTGCGCACCGCTGACCCCGCCGGCCGCCCATCCGTGCAACGCCGTCAAGGTCACCGCGACCCAGGCGGTGCCGCAGATCTTCTGGGGCGGGTTCAACACGCTCGCCGCACGATCGACCATCGCCGCCGTGACGCCCGAGGCCGGCTTCTCCATCGGGTCGTTCCTGGCCAACTTCAACTCGCAGCAGTCGGCCGTGCTGAACGCCATTTTGGGCCCGTTGGGCACCTCGGTGAACCTGACCGCGGTCGGCTACCAGGGCCTGGCCAACACCTACGTGACCGTCAACCAGCTCGTCACTGCGTCGGGTGGCCTGCTGACCACGTCGAACGTGATGACGGCGTCGCTGACCGGGGCACAGTGGCTGGCCGTCTGGAGCGATGCAGTCGCCAACCAGGTGGGCCAGCTCAATTGCGGGTCGTCGCCGACACCCAACCCGTGCAACGCCAGCACGGCCCTCAGCACACTCGACTTCAGCGGCTCCACCTCGGCCCAGCTGTGCCAGCTCGTCTCGGTCAACGGGTCGACCTGTGCCAACGGGTCCCTCTCGACGCCCGCCCTCTCGGCCAGCCTGAACGCACTGCAGATGCTGACCACCGAGGCGGAGTTGGCCAACGGGACCAGTGCGCTCAACGTCACCTCGGCCCTCAACCTCCCGGGGGTCACCACGTCACAGCTCTACCTCACCCTGATCCAGCCCCCGCAGGTGGCATTCGGGCCGACCGGCACGACGGCGAAAACGGCCCAGCTGCAGGCCGACCTCCAGCTGACCATCCCGGTCCTGGGCGTGCTCGACATCCCGCTGACGGCAGCGAGCGGCACGGCGACCGTCAAGACGATCAACTGTGCCTACAACACAATGTCGTCGACGAAATTCTCGGTCACGACGACCACGACGACGGCCGCCGTCACGCTCGCCGGGACCGGCATCGCGAACTTGAGCATCAGCGGCTACAGCGGCCCGCAGATCGGCTTCGCCGCGGCCAACGTCCCCCCCACCGCGAGCACCGTCTCGGCCGGCACCAACCCGATCACGGTCGGCACGAACAACCCGACGCTCAACTACAGCGGGCTCAGCCCGCTCAGTCCCGTCTTCACGCTGCTGACCTCGACCCTGTCCGGCGTGCTCGGACCGGTGCTCCAGGCGTCCGGCGTGACGGTCGGCGGCGCCGAGGTGGCCGACCTGAGCACCACCTGCGACGCCGTGTCCCTGGTGCAGTGAGCGCGCCCCTCACCCTTCTCGGCGGTGCCGCCCTCGGCATGGCGGCCGGCTCGCTGCTGGTCCCGCTGACCCGGCGCGAGCTGGCGGCCTCGGTGGCACGGTCGTCCTCTGCCGCGGCCCCGTCGCCACGACGGAAGCGGCGCCGCGGGTCAGCACCGGGCACTGGGTCGTCCTGGCGGCCGCATCCGGCCTGCTCCCCGCCTACGTGCTGCACCGGGTCGGCTGGTCGATCATTGCGCTGCCGCCGCTCCTGCTGCTCGTCGGCCTGGTCCAGCTCGCCTACTGCGACCTCACCCGCCGCCTGCTGCCCAAGACCCTGGTCTACGCGCTCAGCGCGGCGGTGATCGTCAGCGGTGTCGTGATCGCCGGCGTCATGCACGAATGGCAGCGGCTGCTCGTCGCCAGCCTGGGCGCCGTCGCCTTCTTCGCTCTCTTCTTCGTCATCAACCTCATGAACCCGCGCTGGATGGCCTTCGGCGACGTGCGCCTCTCGCTCGTGGTCGGCTTCGGTCTGGCCTGGGTCAGCCCGGTCGCGCTCCTCGAGGGCTTCTTCCTCGCCAACCTGCTGGCCGCCGTCGTCGGGTTCGCACTCATCGCGGCCCGCCGCGCCGAACGCGGGTTCGCGGTGCCGTTCGGCTTCTACCTGGCCCTGGGGGCCGCGCTCGTCCTCGTGACCTGGAGCTAGGCGACCGGGGCGGACCCGGCGCGGCTCAGAGGACCTTCACGTTGCGGGCCTCGTCGCCCTTGCGGCCCGCGCCGACGGTGAACTCCACCGTCGACCCCGAGCGCGATGTCCCGACCTGCTGCTCCCTCGACCTGCGAGTGGTGCACGAAGAGGTCCTCGCCGTCGGGGCGCGCCACGAAGCCGTAGCCACGTGCATGGTTGAAGAACTTGACGGTGCCCGTGAGTTTGGGCGAGGCCGAGGTGCCGCCCCCGTCGGAGCCCACAGGCGCGGGCGCCGACGGCGAGAACGGCGCCAGCAGTATCGGCTCGAGCCCCAGCGCCCGCTGCACGCCGTGCATGTCCTTGTGCTGCTCGGCGGTGACCAGTGAGACGACGGTGCCCGTGTGCCCCGCCCGACCGGTGCGGCCCGAGCGGTGCACGTAGTCGATGTGATCCGTGGGCGGGTCGAAGTGGACGACGCAGGGCAGCGCGTCGACGTGGATGCCCCGCGCCACGACGTCGGTGGCCACCAGCGCGTCGGTCCGGCCCTTGGCGAACGCGTCCAGCGCCCGTTCCCGCTGGCCCTGCGTGCGGTCGCCGTGCATGGGGACGGCGCGCACGCCGTGCGCCTGGAGCTGCCGGACCACGCGATCGGCGCCTCGCTTGGTGCGGCAGAACACGAAGGCCTGCCCGTGGTGCTCGATCAATTTGGCCGTGATGGCCACCCGCTCGGCCCGCTCCACCTTCCAGAAGTGGTGGGCGACGTCGCCCTTCGCCTCCGCCGTCGCCTCGACGGCGACCCGGACCGGGTCGCTCTGGTAGCTGCGGATGATCGACTCCACCTCCTTGCCGATGGTGGCCGAGAAGAGGAGCACCTGGCGGTGTGCGGCGGTCTGGTCCAGCAGGCGGCGCACCGCCGGCAGGAAGCCCATGTCGGACATGCGGTCGGCCTCGTCGAGCACGACCGTGGTCACGTCGTCGAGGCGGACGTCGCCCCGCTCGATCAGGTCCTCGAGGCGCCCCGGGCAGGCCACCACGATGTTGACCCCCTTGTGCAGGGCGCGCACCTGGTCGCGGTAGCCCATGCCGCCGAAGATCGCCACGACGCGCTTGCGGTCGGGCCCGAGCAGGTCGCCCAGGACGTCGTGCACCTGGGTGGCCAGCTCGCGGGTCGGCACGAGGACGAGCGCCTTCGGGCGGCGCGGGCGTGACTGCCCGGTGGCGGCGGCGAGCGGGATCCCGAAGGCCAACGTCTTGCCCGAACCGGTGGGCGCCTTGCCGCAGATGTCGCGGCCGGCGAGCGCGGGTGGGATGGCGGATGTCTGGATGCTGAGGGGCTCGGTGATCCCGAGGCGGGTGAGGCGCTCGGTGATAGGCGCGGGGACGCCAAGGTCTGAGAACGTAGTGATGACGAGACTCCAATCGAGGTAGAGAGCGGCCTACTCGAATTGGATTGCTCGAACGGGCCCCGTCCGGCGAGTGCCGGCGGCACCCTCAATGATAGCAGGGGTTGCGATTAGCCTGCGGTCGTGGCCCCCGGGGCGATGACACCCGACCTCAAGGAGCGCTGGGACACCGACGGCTGGTGCGTCGTGCCCGGCGTCATCCCCGCCGACGAGCTCGCCGGCGCGCAGGAAGCGGTGCACCGCCACTTCCCCACGCCGGCGGAGATGGCGCAGAACCAGGGTCCCGACGCCGACAAGTGGCACACCTGGGACGCGCCCTGGCCCGAGTTCCCGTTCCACAGCTCGCGGCTCAACGCGCTCGTGCTGCACGACAACGTCGTCGCCCTGGCGGAGGGACTCCTGGGCACGACCGACCTCGCGCTCTACCTGGGGAGCGCCACGGCCAAGTACGCCCACCAGGAGTCGGGCTACAACCAACTGCTCCACGCCGACTACCCCAACCACATGCTGGTCGTGCCGCGCCACGAGCTCGGCTACCAGCAGGTGGAGTTCTTCGTGTACCTGACCGACGTCACCGCTGCGGACGGTGCCACCCGGTTCGTCTCGTGGCAGAAGACCAAGGACATCCCCGTCGAGCGGCACACGTTGAACTACGTGGACTACGCCGAGCTCTACGACGACCCGTCGGACGCGGCGGCGCCGGCCGGCTCCGTGGTGGCCTACCGGCCCGACGTGTACCACCGCTCGGTCGACTTCACCGACACGACCCGGTACCGGATCATGTTGCACGTCTCGTTCCGCCACCGGGACGCGGCCTGGGGCGGCTACCAGGCCTGGCCCTTCCGCGGCTTCTCGGTCGAGCTGAGCAAGTTCGTCCAGCAGGCCACACCGCACCAGTTGGCCCTCATGGGGGTGCCCGAACCGGGACACCCGTACTGGAACGAGGCCACGCTCACCGGCATGCAGGGGCGCTACCCCGGGCTGGACATGACCCCGTGGCGTGACGCGTGGCGCAACGCCTAACGCGGCACGCGCTGCGGTGAGCCCGGGGCCACCGTGGGCCAGGGCATCGTGCGCTCGGCCACCAACGCCAGGTCGAGCAGCAGTTCCTCCCGGTGGTGCCCGGCCAGCACCTGGAGCCCCACCGGCAGCCCGTCGACCAGCCCGGCGGGGATGCTGACGGCCGGGCTGCCATTGAGGTTCGAGGGCGCGGTCAGCGCCGCGTTGTTCATGATGGCGCGGCTGAAGCCGACCTCGTGGATCAGGTCCGCCCCCCGTATCGTCGACGGCGGGGGGCCCTCCGCCGCGAAGGCCACGTCGGGGTTGCTCGAGCAGAACACGAAGTCCGCCTCCTCGAAGAGATCCGCCATGGCCTCGTTGAGCTGGCGACGGTAGCGCTCGATGGAGGCGGCCCGTCGCAGGCTGAAGCGTTCCTCGGCCGCGGCGACCCCCGCCCGCATCTCGGCCGAGAGCCCGTCCAGGCGGTCGGGGTAGGCGTCCCCCAGCTCCGCCACGAACGCCGGCTGGTTGGCCATGGCCCACTCGCCGCGCAGCGGTGGCAGGGCCGGCTCGACCGTGACCAGCCGCAGGTTCGCCGCCGCAACGAGCCGCTCGGCCGCGGCCGCGACGACCTCGGCCACCTCGTCACGGACCCGTGCGATGCCGAGGTCGACCACGATCGCCGCCGTCTTGCCGGACAGGTCGTAGCTGCCCAGCGCCGCCTCCCACCCGCCGACGACCGGCAGGCTCAACGGGTCGCGCTGGTCGAACCCGTTGCAGCAGTCGAAGTAGCGGGCCGTGTCGCGCACGGAGCGGGTGAGGCAGCCCAGCACCGAGGTCAGCGGATCGATCCCGGCCGCCGGTCCCTTGGGCACCCGCCCGTAGGTCGCCTTGAGCCCGAAGAGTCCGCTGAACCCGGCGGGGATCCGGATGGACCCTCCCCCGTCGCTCCCGGTGGCGATGGGCAGGAGGCCACCGGCGACCGCGGCGGCCGTGCCCCCCGACGAACCGCCCGGGGTGCGCTCGGGGTTCCAAGGGTTGCGCGTCGTGCCGTGCAGCTCCGTCGAGGTGCAGTTGATGCCCCCGAACTCGCTCGCCGTCGTCTGCGCGGCCAGCACGGCCCCCGAGGTGCGCAGGCGAGAGAGCGACGTGTCGTCGTGGTCCGAGACGCGGTCCTTGAAGAGCATCGATGCCTCGGTGTAGGGCCAGCCCTCGACCCGCTCGAGCTCCTTGACGCCCCAGGGCACCCCGCCGAAGGGCAGCGTGACGTTGGCATTGCGCGCCGCCTCCCGCGCTCTCTCGAAGTCGGTGAAGCTGAATGCGTTCAGCGGCGACTCCTCCATGGCGCCGATGCAGGCGTCGAGGGCCTCGAGCGGGGACAGCTCCTTGGCCCGGAAGGCGTCGACCAGGCCGCAGGCGTCCTCCAACCACGGGGTGCTCATGGCGCGGAGAGTACCCGAGCGCCCGTCACGGTGTCGTGCCGGTCGGTAGCCTCCCGGCGGTGAGGACGGCAGAGCTGACGACCCCGGCCCTCCTCGTGGACGCCGTCGGGTTGGAGGCCAATCTGTCCGCCATGGCCGCGGCGCTCCCCGGCGCCAGGATGCGGCCCCACGTCAAGGCACACAAGTGCACGGCGCTGGCGGCGCGCCAGGCGGCGCACGGGCACGCGGGCTTCACCTGCGCGACGGTGGCCGAGATGGAGGGCATGGCCCGCGCCGGCCTCGGGGACGACCTGCTCCTGGCCAACGAGGTGGCCGACGCCACCAGGCTCGGTGCGCTGGCACGGGCGGGGGCGCGGGTGACCGTCGCCGTCGACTCGGAGGCGACCATCGCCGCCGCCGCCCGCGCCGGCGTCCCCGAGGTGCTGGTCGACGTCAACGTCGGGCTCCCCCGCTGCGGCTGCCGGCCCGAGGAGGCGGGGCGACTGGCCGACCTGGCGCGCGCCGCCGGCCTGGCGGTGCGCGGCGTCATGGGATACGAAGGCCACATCGTCGGCCTGGAGGACAGGGTGACCCGGGCCACCATGGTCGAGGAGTCCATGGCCGACCTCGTGCTCGCCCACGACCTCGTGGGCGGGGACGTGATCTCGGCCGGCGGCACGGGGACCTACGACCTGAACACCTGGGCCACCGAGATCCAGGCCGGGTCCTACGCCCTGATGGACACGGCCTACGCCAAACTCGGCCTCCCGTTCACGCAGGCGCTCGCCGTGCTCTCCACGGTGATCTCCGTGTCGGACAGGTGGGCGGTCGCCGACTGCGGCCTCAAGGCGCTGGGCATGGATCACGGCAATCCGTCTGTCGCCGCCGCCGAGGTGTGGTTCTGCTCCGACGAGCACCTGACGCTCGCACCGCAGGTGAAGCTCCGCGTCGGCGATCGCATCCGGGTCCTGCCCGCCCATGTCGATCCGACCGTCGCGTACCACGAGCACCTGCACGTCGTCGACGGTGACGACGTCGTGGACCGCTGGGACATCGACCTGCGCGGTTGGTGACCCCGCTCTAGGGTTGGCCCGGTCAAGGAGGTCGATATGGCAGACGCCACGTACACGATCGGGTCCGCCGCGGCATGCAGCGACGGGCCGTGCGGCGAGGTGCGCCGGGTCGTGGTGAACCCCGTGGCCCGCGAGGTCACCCACCTGGTGATCGAGCCCACGCACCGCAGCGGCCTCGGTCGTCTGGTGCCGCTCGACCTGGTGGACGCCGAGGCCGGGGAGGTCCACCTCCGCTGCACCGTGGCGGAGTTCGAGCAGCTGCCGCACGCCGAGGAGACCGACTTCCTGCCCGGTGGCAGCGGCTACGAGAACTACGCCCAGCACGAGGCCTACTACTGGCCCTACTTCGGGATCGAGGGAAGTGCGGATCCCGTGGTCGCCAACGCCAGCGGGATCGTCACCCGCGACACGCTGCCGCCGGGCGAGGTCGGCGTGCGGCGCGGTGAGCCCGTGCACGCGAGCGACGGCGAGATCGGCAAGGTCGAGGGTCTGGTCGTCGAACCGGCGCACGGACATGTCACGCACGTCCTCCTGCAAGAGGGGCACCTCTGGGGACGCAAGCAGGTCGCCATCCCGATCGGTGCGGTCGAGCGTCTGGGTGAGGTCATCGCCGTCAACCTGACCAAGCGCGAGATCGAGGACCTGCCCGCCGTCGACCTGGCCGCGTCGGGCGCCTAGAGCCGGTCACGGTCGTCGTCCGAGCCGGGCGCAGCGGGAAAGTCCCGCAGGGTCCGCATCGGCGACGCCAGCAGCCAGATCCCCGCATCAGGGACCGACGGGCAGGACGCCCCACACCACGAAACGATGGTGGCGTTCATGTGGCCGAGCAGCCGGTCCGGGCTCAGGCGTTGGCGGAAGCCGACCTGGTTGACGTTGTAGACGACTGCCGCGAGCGACACGATGAACATGCCGGCGCCGAAGAAGAGAAGCCCGGCGCGCGCGTTCTGAGGACGCAGTCGCCTCGACGCCAGGCTCTAGCGACCGAGGGCGCGGCGCAGCCGGCCGAGGTCGGCGAGCACCTCGGCCCCCTCCTCCAGACGGCCGTCGCGCTCGAGCACGACCCACCGGCATCGGGGCGCCTGCGGCAGGACCTGCGCCAGCCACCCCATCACGATGTCTCTGACCGGCCATGCGTGGGCGTCGAAGGCAGGGCCTTCCGCGTCGGGATCGGTCCCTCCGGCCAGATGGATGCCTCCGACGTTGCCCAAGTCGAGCTCGCGCAACTCGGATTTCGCATCCACGAGCCCGTTCGCCGCGTTGACTCGCACGTTCTCGAGATCCAAGAGGACCTGGCACCCCGTCTGCGCGCACAGTTGGTTCAGGAACGCCGCGGTCGTCATGTCGCCGCCCGGATCGAGAGGAGCGGCCGGGTTCTCGAGCAGGAGAGGCACGCCCAGTCGGGATTGGAGGCGCTCGACGTTCCGCGCCACCAGCTCGAGCTGATCCTCGGTGCGCCAGAGGGGGACGAAGTGCGGAAGTGCCGTGGCACCGACACGTGAGAAGGCGAGGTGGTCGCTGACATGATCGACACCAGAGGCCTCGACGAGCGCGCCGATCGCCTCGGCACGCTCGAGCGCATCGGCCGTCGCTTCCGACCCGACGGAGAGGGTCAAGCAGTGCAACGTGATCGCAGTCACCCCGGCGAACCGACCGAGGCGTCTGGGGCCGTCATCGTGCAGGTACCAGTCGGCAATGTGCTCCCACACCTCGATCGTCCGCAACTCGTCGAACAGGATGGGCATCAGGGCGGGCCGGAACGCACACCCGACCGCGGGGGATGACAGGGCCGGACCCGGCGCGGTCTCCTGGGCGGGCGCGTCGCCCGATCGGCGGCCCGCCTCGACCCTGGGCGGAGCCGAGCGCTCGACATGGGCCTCTGTCGCAGCGGCCGGCTCGGACTTGGCGGCCTTGCGGTCCAGGAGCCCCGCCATCTCGGCCAACCGTGAGGGGTCGAGGCCGGCGATGAAGTCGGCGGCGCGGGAACGGCCGAGACGGGCACGGGCGAACCCGGCGGGGTCACCGCACCACGCCGCCAGCGCGTCATGGTCGGTCAGGAGCTGGGCGAGGACTCGCTGCCCCCCGGTGAGGTCGGTGAAGTCGGTGCGGTCGATCCGACGGTCCTAGAACGTTCCCAAACCGAAGCCGCCCTCGCCCGGCATCTTCTTCTTGGGTTCGGCCGTGCACGTCCCCGCCCCGCACGATGCCATGTGGCTCCCGAAGCTCAACCCTGAAGGGGGATTGCCTTGGAGCACACCCGGACTGACCTGACCCGAGCAGTAGCTGATCGCCCCGAACATGGCGCCGCCGGCGAACCCGCCGACCTCGTCCTCGCTCTGCGCCTCGTCGATGACGCTCTGCACGAGCTGGCGCTCCTCGTCCGAGAACTCGAATTCGCCCCCGAGCTGGGCGACGTCCGATGTCTGCGCCCGCACCTCGGGGTCGTCCAACTTCGCCAGCGCCAGATACACGTCGTCTGCAGCCATTGGCCACCTCCATTTCGGATCCTGTGGAGTAACGACGACAGGGCCGAACCTCGGTTACAACGACCAAAGAGTCCTGCACCAGCCCCCAGCCCGTCTCGTGCCCAGGACCGCGGATAGCACGCCGGATATGCCGGACCCTGCGAACTCAAGCCACCTGCTTCCACCTCGACCTGCAACGACCGCAATCAGACCTCTGCCAGCCTCCGCCGCAGGAAGATCCGCTCCCGCTCGTTCCCGGCGAGCTCGAGCGCGGCCCGATAGGCGGTTGCAGCCTCGGCGGTCCTTCCAATTCTGCGAAGCAGGTCTGCTCGCGCCGCCGGAAGCAGGTGATATTCGCGCAACGCGTCGGCGTCCAACGAGTCGAGCGCCGCAAGACCGGCCTCGGGTCCATCCCGCATGGCCACCGCGACCGCCCTGTTCAACTGGACAACCGGCGACGGGGACGCCGCAAAGAGCAGGTCGTAGAGCGCCACGATCTGCGCCCAGTCGGTCGTCACGACGTCGTCCGCCTCATCGTGCAGGGCCGAGATAGCCGCCTGCAGGGCGTAGGGGCCTGGGGGGTGCCGGGACAGTGCGGAGGTCACGAGATCGCGGCCCTCGGCGATGAGGACGGTGTCCCACAGCCGGCGATCCTGGGCTTCGAGCGAGACCAGCTCCCCGTCGGCGTCGGCACGGGCAGAACGGCGAGCGTCGACCAACAAGAACAGAGCGAGCAGACCGCTCACCTCCGACTCGGCGGGCAAGAGCCGATGCAGAATGCGGGCGAGCCGGATGGCCTCATCGGTCAGCTCCACCCGTACCAGTTCCTCACCCGTGCCGGCTGCGTAGCCCTCGGTGAAGATGAGGTACACAACGCGCAGGACGCCGGGCAAGCGCTCTGCCAACTCGTGGGTCTCGGGCACCCGAAAAGGAATCCGGGCGTCGGAGATCTTTCTCTTCGCCCGCACGATGCGCTGCGCCATCGTCGCCTCCCCGACCAGAAAGGCCCGCGCCACTTCGGGCGTGGAGAGCCCCGCAAGGCACCGCAACGTGAGCGCGATCTGGGCCTCGATCGACAGAGCAGGGTGACAGCACGTGAAGAACAAACGGAGTCGTTCGTCAGGTATGTCGTCGGTCTCCGGATCGGGCGACGCGGGTACGAGAATGTCCGCCTCAGCCTGCATGATCGCCAGTCGGGCTGCGTACGCATTGTCTCGCCGCAAATGGTCGACGGCCTTACGCCGCGCCGTGGTCAGCAACCAGGCCAGGGGAACGCGAGGCACCCCGTCGACGGGCCAACGTTGCAGCGCAGCTTCGATGGCCTCGGACGCGACTTCCTCAGCCAGGTCGAGATCACCGAACTGGCGCACGAGCATTCCCAGCAGCCGGCCGTGCTCCTCTCGGAACACATCCTCGACGGAGCCGGCGGCCCACCCGCCGGTCACGAAGCGTTGAAGTCCTGGATCGGCCGAATCTCGATCCGCCCGTACCGGGAACCGGGGCAGCGACCGGCCCAATCGATGGCAGCGTCGAGGTCCGGAAGGTCGAGAATGTAGTAGCCGCCGAGATACTCCCGGGTCTCAGCGAAAGGACCATCGGTGACGAGACGCTCTCCGCTCGAGGTCACGTGGACGGAGGTGGCGGTCTCGAACGAGTCAAGCACGTTGCTGTCAACCATGACACCGGCCCCGAGCACGCTCTGGTGGTACTCCATGAACGCCTCCATCAGGCCCTGGCCTGGTTCAGCCGCAGGCGGCGCAGCGTGCTGATTGCCGATGATCAAGAGCATGTACTTCACGGTGAACTCCTCCTCGTCGGGTCGCAATGCCCCCCGGGGCCGTCGTCAGTGATGACGAAGGGCGGGACCGCAGATCGACACGGAGCAACGAGATTCTTCCAAAACTCGTATGTTGCGGGTCGGTGACCGCCACCGGTCATGTGACCGGCACGGTGACGTGACATCACGTCGACGAAGCGACGCGATTCGGGGGATCCCACTTCGGCCCTGTGACCTGGGCTTGTGGTGGAGGTGAAGGGACTCGAACCCTCGGCCTCTACATTGCGAACGTAGCGCTCTACCAGCTGAGCTACACCCCCGCGCCGGCCAGGATAGTCGGGCGCCACGAGGGGTCCCGGAGCGGCAGCCCCGCAGTCAGGCCCGTCCGCAGCCCGGCCTCAGCGTGCGACGGCTCTGGGCTCCTCGAACTCGTCCTCGTCCCAGGCACCCGGGTAACCGGCTGTCGCCGGATCGGGCGCGCCGACTCCCCCGTGCGGGTCGCGTCCGGCCTCCAGGCGGGCGCGGCGCCGGGTCTGCTCCGCTTCGATCTCCTTGGCGTAGGCGATGAGCCCCAGCGAGCCCGAGCGCTGCCAGCCCGAAGAGCCCGGTGAAGACCCAGGCGAGGTGCATCCCCGGGAACAGGCCGATGAGCGCGGTGGAGATCGCCACCCCGCCCAGGCAGCGCAGCAGCATGGTGCAGCGGTGACGGGCCTGCTCACGTCGGAACTCCCGCAGGTCCACGCCCACCTCCGGCAGGCACACCGGCTCGGGCGCGTCGAGGACGCCGATCCGCTCGTAGTGGCAGCCGTCGCTCGCCGTCCACGTCGGCCGCCGCCGCATCGTCCGTCGGCCGCAGCAGCACCAGCTTGGGGCGGGAGGAGTCGAGTGGCCGCCGGCACGTCGGTCGTCGAGCCGGCGGGAACGGCCGTGTGCAGGCGGTAGGCCGGTGCGACCGTCTTGGGCGCGGCGTGCTCGAGGAGCTGCAATTGATGATGGAAGTGGTCGATGGAGCCGACGCCCTGGCGCTCCCCGAAACGCCGCCAAGCGCTCGGGGCCAGGACCGCCACCCAAAGAAGCACTACGAGGACCAGCAGGATCAAAATCGTCACTCCCCGACGACCTACCTTCGCTCTCCGCAAAAAGCCTATTGAACGGCCTTTTCCAAGTGGTGGATGGTGGGGAAATGCACAGCGCCGACCTCGTCGGCACTTCTCCGCTCGGTCCCGTTTGTACCCTCGCCGACCCGGCGAAGCAAGGCCTTCTTTCCCGCCCAGCTCACCGAGCGCGCGTGCGGCTCAGGCGGCGCGGCTCCACCAGCGACCGCCCGTACATCCGACGGTCACCGGCACACCGAAGCACGCGGACACCTGCGCCGAGGTCATCGACGCCGTCCAGCGGGCCCGCCGCCACCAGCGCTCCTCGGGACACGAGACCCCCATGGGTGAAGCCCGGCGGGATCTCCTCGCAGTGATGGGTCACCAGGACGACCGGTGGGCCGCCGGGGTCGGCGGCGAGCGCGCCGAGCTGCACCAGCAGCCGCTCGCGGGCGCCCAGGTCGAGGCCGGCGAAGGGCTCGTCGAGCAGGACCAGCTCGGGATCGCTCATCGAGCGCCCGGGCCAGGAGCACGTGCTGGCGTTCACCCTCGGAGATCACCCCGAACGGCCGGTCACGGATCTCGCCCACCCCGGCACGGACCAGCAGGCCGTCCGCCTTCGCCCAGTCTTCGGGCGAGTACCGGTGCCACCAGGTCTCCAACGCGCCGTGGCGGCCGCTCACCACGACGTCGCGCGCGGACAGGTCGGCTCGCAGCTGCCGGGTCACCGCACCGCTGACCAGCGCGACACGCGGGCGCAACGTCCGCACGTCGACCGAGCCGAGCCGAGCCCCGAGGACCTCGACCGTCCCCGCCGTGGGCCACAGCCGCGCCGCGGCCACCTGCAGCAGCGTCGTCTTGCCCGAGCCGTTGGGCCCGAGGATGACCCAGCGGTCCGCCGGGCCGACGCACCAGTCGACCCCTTCCAGCACCGGCACGCCCTCACGGCGGACGGTGACGCCTCGGAGCGAGAGCGCCGGTGCGGCGCGCGCTGGTCCGCCGTCACACCCCGGCGCGGTCGCCGCGATGCGCCGGGTGATGCGCCCGATGAGGCCGGAACAGCACTGCGTCCACGTGCGCTCGCCGGCCAGCCAGAGCCAGACCTCGCGCCGGTAGCCGAGGACGATCTGCCCGAGGTCCTCCTCGCCCAGACCGGCCACCGGCCAGGCTCCGCCAGCGGGTCCAGAGCCAGGCGCACCAGGCCGTCGTCCCCGGTCAGCACGCGTTCGAGGTCCTCGCCGTCGAGGACGGAGGCGAGCCAGCCCTCGGCCCGCACGCTGGGCTCGTCGGGCAGATGCAGCACGGGTGCGGCGGCCACGGTCAATGGCGGATGAAGACGGGCTGGCGGTCGGTCCCTTCGTAGCTGCGCACGTGCTCCTCGAAGTCGATGAACAGCGGGGCGTCGGGGTCGAGCTTGCGCTGCAGACTTCGGCCGGCGATCTTCTTGTCGAGGCGCGTCGAGCCGCAGGAGTGCGGCTGGGTCGTCGAGCCCGCGCACGTCGAGCTTCGACCGTGCGGCTTGGAACGCCAGGCGTCCGCGCTCGGTCCGGACGATCACGCTGGTCCAGCCGTTCATGGAGCCGACACTGCCCACCGAGATGTCGGCCGAGCGGCCCAGGAAGTCGGCGCACTCGTCACACCCCTTCAGAGCGGCACCGTGAAAGTCCCTGACGGGCTCGTCGACCGCCAGCTCCCCGTCGCGGTACTCGACGATCATGCGCCCGCGGATCACGTCCATCTTCGAGACACGGTCCAGGTCGACGCCCCGCTTGTCGCGCAGCTCCTTGAGCGTCAGGGCCTCGTAGTCGAAGTTCTTGGTGCACATGAGCGCGATGGTCAGCACGACCGCATCGACCCGATGCGCTCCGGTCGGCCAGCGGCGTGCCTGCATGGCCCGGAGTCCCTGCACCTCGCACGGCGTCCCGACCACGGCGAGCCGCGGCTTGGGGGGCAGTGCGTACGGCGACAGGTCGAGCTCGGCGAGCGCCATCGTCTGGTTGTAGAAGCTCCCCGATGCGGCCCGGATCTCGTCGGCCGTCGTGGCGACGGTGGCGACGCCCTTCCACTGCTCGTCGGGATCGGGGCTCGGCTTCGACACGAGGGCGCCGTCGATCTCGCCCGGCGGCGAGGAGGCCGATGAGGAGCGCGCTCACCGCACCCCCGTCCTGGACGTCGTCCAATTGCGCCGCGGCGCGGACGGCGTAGCTGTCCACCACCGCGCCGAGCCCGTCCGCCGGCGGGCCACCGCTGATCTTCCAGTAGGTGTCCGATGAGTCCGAGCGGACCTGGGCCGGCTGGACCTCCGCGTCCTCGCCGGAGTCGACCGTCGACGGCGGCCACAGCGCCTCGTAGCGAAGGCCGCCCCGCGGGCAGAAGTCCCAGCAGAGCGAGCAGCCGGTGCACATCTTGACCAGCTCGGGCAGGTTCGTGTCCTCGTCGACGCCGATGGAGTTCGACGGGCAGACGGCGACGCACGTGCCGCACTGGATGCAGCGGTCGGCGTGGATCACGCCGGCCTCGAGCTCCCAGAACCACACCTTGCCCGGCGGCTCGGTGATCCCGTTCATCTGCTCCCGGATGCGGTAGCGCTTCATGTCGACACCGCCTCGGCCGCACCGGCCAGCGTCGACCGCAGCTCGTCGGGATTGCTGCGGCGGGCCCAGAGGTGGAAGGGCTCGCCGGGCCGGTGCTCGTCCCGGTAGCGCGTGGCGATCCGGAGGAGGGCATCGGGGACCCGGTCGACGGGCACGGCGCCCTCGACCCAGTCGATGAACGCCGGCGTCCGGGCCGAGCGAGCCACCCAGCCCGATGTCGACGGCTTCTTCGATGTGCTCGCCGACGTGGGCGATGTCGCCCCGGAAGCCGATGTCGGCGATCTGGGGCTGCGCGCACGACGCCGAGCAGCCCGAGAAGTGCATGCGGATGACCCCCGCGTCACCCTGCGTACCGGTCCCCGCCCCCGACGAGAGTTGCGCGTCGAGGCCACGCGCCCACTTCACCGCCCGCTCCTTCGTCTCGACCACCGCGAAGCGGCAGAACTCCGAGCCGGTGCAGGCGACCACGCCCCGCTCGAACGGCCCGGGGAAGGGCGAATACGTCTGCATCAGGGGCTCCGCCAGCAGGTCGTCGAGCCGGTCCTCGGGCACGCCGGAGACGATGAAGTTCTGGTCGATGCCGATGCGCACGCCGCCGTCGCCGTAGGTCTCGGCGAGCCGGGCGAGCTCCACCAGCTCCATGCCGTGCATCCGGCCCACGGGGACCGAGCACCCGACATAGAGGAGGCCTGGCTGCTTCTGCGGGTGGACGCCGACGTGGTCGCCCCGGAAGGCGCTGGTCAGCTCCCGGCCGGCCGGCTCCAGCGCGAAGTTCGTGCGCTCGTCCAGGGCGCTCCGGAAGCCCTCGGGACCGAGCTCCTGGGCCAGGTAGCGCATACGCGCCAGCCCACGGTTCTCCCGGTTGCCGAGCTCGCCGAAGACCTGGGCCACGCCCCGGCACAGCTCGACCGCCTGATCCGGGCGGATGAAGACGTCGATGTCCGAGGCCATGCGCTCGCCGTCGGAGAGGCCGCCGCCGATGAGCACGTTGAAGCCGACCGTGCCGTCCGCCTGCTCGGCCGGCCACAGTCCGATGTCGTTGATCTCGACCCGCGCGCAGTCCTCGGTGCAGCCGGTGACGGCGATCTTGAACTTGCGCGGCAGGTTGGCGTACTCCCGGTTCCCGGTGAAGAACGCCGAGATCGCCTGGGCCACGGGCAGGGCGTCGACGACCTCGGTCTGGTCGATGCCCGACACCGGGCAGGAGCACACGTTGCGGGCCGAGTCGCCGCACGCCTGCACCGTCGTCAACCCGACGTCCCAGAACCGCTGCCAGATCCGGGGCACGTCGGCGATGCGGATCCAGTGCAGCTGGATGTCCTGGCGCGTCGTGAGGTCGGCGTAGCGGTTGCCGAAGACGGGGCTGTCGTCGGGCCCCTCGGCGAAGGCGTCGGCGGCGACGCCGATCTCGCGGACCTGGGCCGCGGTCATCACGCCCCCGGGGACCTTGATCCGCATCATGAAGGCGTCACCGCCCTGGCGCTGGGGGTACATGCCGACCCACTTGAGGCGCTCCTGCTCGCCCGGGCACCTTGTTGATGGACGCCGCGCCCTGCTTGGAGTAGGTGTCGATGACCGCCTGCGCCACCTCGAAGGGATGGCGGGACAGCTTCAGCTGCTCGACGGTGTTGAGCTCGCCGATGTTGCGGTAGGGCCGGATGAATTTCGAGCCCGCGGTCACGCCGACCCCGGAACTCCATCCCGTAGGGATTGTCGAGATCACGTGGCACTAGACGTGCAGGCCGCACTCGGACTTGTCGAGTCCGGACCAGCGGCCGGCACGGGCGTCCTCGCCCTCGGCCACCGGACGGGTCGTCGGTGCGCACCCGATGGAGAGGTAGCCGCGCGGGACGAGCGGGTGCACCGGCAGGTCGTGGTCGGCCAGGTAGGACGCGATGTCGTCGGTCGGTCCAGGTCGCCAGCGGGTTCACCTTCACCAGCCCGAAGGAGGCGTCCCAGCTCACGATGGGCGCATCGGCGCGGGTCGGGCCGTCGGAACGCTTCAGCGAGGTGAGCCAGGCGCGCTTCCCCGCCAGGGCCCTGCGGAGAGGCTCCACCTTGCGGAACTGGCAGCACTGCTCGGAGCCGCAGGGGTGGGTGGCGGCCTCGGGGCCCGGCTTGGTCACGGTGAGATTCAGGCCGTAGCGCGCCCGTGACCTCCTCCACGAACGCCAGCGTCTCGGGAAAGTGCGCCTCGGTGTCGAGGAACACGACCTCGATGGCGGGCGCGACCTTGGTGACCAGGTCGATGAGCACGATGTCCTCGAACGACGCGGCCAGCACGAGCGAGTCGCCGAACGTGTCGACGGCCCAACGGATCGACGCCGCTGGCCGGTGCCGACTCGAAGCCCTCGCTGACCACGGCCAGCTCCTCGACGCTCAGGGGCTCACCGCTCACGTAGGTCTCGGCCACCGATCCTCACCTTCTTCCCGAGGCCGTCGACCCCCAGCTGGGCCCGCCGTCGGCGCTTGACGCCCGTCCGAATGCAGGCTTTAGTATACATGACCAAAATGGTCATGATTCGAAGAGGTCCCATGGACACCGCTGCCGCCCTCCATCCCACCCCAGGACCACCCGCATCGCGGTCCCGGCCGCGGGCCGCGCCGGGGCGTCGGTGACCGCCCTGGTCAGGCCCGTCGAGCATCCGCTCGGGCATCTCGACCTGCTGGAGTCCCTGGCCATCTTCATCATCCGTGAGGTGGCCGCGGAATCGGAGCGCCCCGTCCTCCTCTTCAGCGGGGGCAAGGACTCGGCCGTCCTGCTCCACCTGGCCTCCAAGGCGTTCCGGCCGGGCCGGATCCCCTTCCCCGTGCTCCACGTCGACACCGGGCACAACTTCGGCGAGGTCCTGGCCTACCGGGACGCGCAGGTGGAGGCCGAGGGCGCCCGGCTCCTCGTGGCCAAGGTGCAGGATTCCATCGACGAGGGCCGCGTCGCCGACCCCGGGCCGGGCGCGTCGCGCAACCGCCTCCAGACCACCACCCTGCTCGACGCCATCAACGCGAACGGGTTCGACGCCGCCTTCGGCGGGGCGCGCCGCGACGAGGACAAGGCCCGGGCCAAGGAGCGCGTGCTGTCGTTCCGCGACTCCTTCGGTCAGTGGGACCCGAAGCGGCAGCGCCCGGAGCTCTGGCAGCTCTACCAGGGCAGCGTGCGCCCGGGCGAGCACCTGCGCGCCTTCCCGCTCTCCGACTGGACCGAGCTCGACATCTGGCAGTACATCCGCCGCGAGCACATCGAACTTCCCTCCATCTACTACGCGCACGAGCGTGAGGTGGTCGAGCGCGACGGCATGCTGCTCGCCCTCAGCGAGTGGGTCACGCCGCAAGCCGGCGAGGAGGTCCGCAAGGAGACGGTCCGGTTCCGCACCGTCGGCGACGCCACCTGCACCGGTGCCGTGCGCTCCGATGCCGACACCGTCGAGGAGATCATCCGGGAGGTGTCCGCGTCGCGGATCTCCGAGCGGGGCGCCACCCGCGCCGACGACCGCTTCTCCGAGACCGCCATGGAGGACCGCAAGCGCGAGGGGTACTTCTAGTCCCATGACCACGTTGCCCGGCTCGCCGCCGGCCGGCGGCCCGGAGCTCGGCGCGGACACCATGGACCTGCTGCGGTTCGCCACGATCGGATCGGTCGACGACGGCAAGAGCACCCTCATCGGCCGGCTGCTCTTCGACACCCGGCAGCTCTTCGACGATCAGGTCACCGCCATGGAGACCGCTTCGGAGCGGCGCGGGCTCGGCGAGGTCGACCTGTCGTTCGTCACCGACGGCCTGCGCGCCGAACGGGAGCAGGGCATCACGATCGACGTCGCCTACCGCTACGCGGCGACGCCCCACCGGAAGTTCGTCATCGCCGACTGCCCGGGGCACATCCAGTACACGCGCAACATGGCGACGGGAGCCTCGACGGCCGACCTCGCACTCGTCCTGGTCGACGCGACGTCCGGCCTGCGCGAGCAGTCCCGGCGCCACATCTGCATCGCCGCGCTCCTCGGTGTCGACCAGCTCGTGGTGTGCGCCAACAAGATGGACCTCGTCGGGTGGGACCGGTCGGCCTATCAGCGCATCGCGGACGAGATGGAGGCGCTGGCGCACCGGCTCGGGATCTCGTCGTGCACGGTGATCCCCATCTCGGCACTGCACGGGGACAACGTGGTGGCGCGCTCTGACGCTGCACCGTGGTACGACGGCCCCACGGTGCTCGACGCGCTCGAGTCGGCACAGGCCGGCGGCTGGGCGGCCCAGCACGGCACCGGGCGCGGGCAGCGGAGCACGCCTCCCCGTGCAGTGGGTGCTCCGCCAGCCCGGAGGTGGGCGGAGCTACGCCGGCATGGTGAACGGAGGACCGTTCCGTGTGGGCGACCCCGTCGTGGTGCTGCCCCAGGGAGCGCGGACCACCCTCCGGGCCATCGAGACGGCGGACGGCCCGCTCCAGCGCGCCGAGGTGGGGCTGTCCGTGTCGCTGCGCCTGGCCGACCACCTCGACGTGTCCCGGGGCGACCTGATCGCGGCCGCCGAGGAGCCTCCCGAGGTGACCGACACCTTCGAGGCGACCGTGTGCTGGTTCCAGGACCGCCCGCTCACGCCCGGGGACCGGCTGCGGATCAAGCACACCACGCGGGTCACGCCCGTCGTCGTCGAGAGTGTCACGGGCGTCTTCGACGTCAACGACCTCAGGATCACAGAAGCGAGCGAGCTCAGGGAGAACGACATCGGCGTGGTGAAGCTGCGCACGGCGACGCCGCTGGCCGTCGACCCGTACCAGGCCGATCGCATCACCGGAAGCTTCGTGCTGATCGACGAGCTGACCTTCGCCACCATCGCAGCGGGCATGGTCGGGCCGCCCCGCCTCCATGACTGAGGCCGCCACGGGCCGAGCGTCGCTTACTACCCGGTGTCGCTGGACGTGGCCGGTCGCCCGTGCCTCGTGGTCGGCGGTGGTCCGGTGGCCGCCCGCAAGGCGCGTGCGCTGGTCGAATGCGGCGCTGCCGTCACCGTCGTGGCACCGTCGCTGAGCGGCGAGATGGAGGCCCTGGAGCCGTTGCTGCACGCCGTCGAGCGACGGCCCTACCGCACCGGTGACGTGTCCGCCTTCCGGCTCGTCGTGACGGCCACCGGCGATCCCGAGGTCGACGGCGCCGTGTACGCCGACGCCGAGGCCGCCGGCATCTGGGTGAACAGTGCCGACGACCCCGCCCACTGCTCCTTCATCCTCCCTGCGGTGCACCGCGACGGCGCCGTGACCGTATCGGTCTCGACCGGCGGCCTGAGCCCCGCGCTCGCCTCATGGCTCCGGGATCGCATCGCCGACGGGTGGGGGGGTGGGCCTCGGGGCCCTTTGGCCCAGCTGCTCGGCGAGGCCCGTGGACGCCTTCGCGCAGCGGGTCTGCCCAGCGACTCGGTGGACTGGACGGACCTACTCGAAGGTCCGCTGCCGGCGCTCGTGCAGTCCGGTGACCTGGAAGGAGCTCGTGCCGTCGTGTCCGCCGCCACCGGGCACTAGCTACAAGGAGTCCTCTTCGCTCCGCAGGCAGTGATCGAGCACGGTGTTAACACCCTCGCGGCGGTGTTAACACCCTCGAACGCTGGGATTTTGTGCGCGAACGGTCTGCCGGGTGGAGAACACCGCTCCAGCGGCTCGGCGGCGCGTGAAACCGATGACAACCTCGAGGAGACCATCGCCTACACGGGGGGCCGCCGATCGCCGGCGATGCCCTTCACCATGTCGGCCAACCTCACCCGCGGTGTCGTGTCCGGGGAGACCGATAACATCCCGTTGGGCGGCAAGGCGACGCTGATGACGCTCCGTTCGGGCAGCACGGCCCAGAGCTGCACCGGCACCACCAACAGAGCGGACCTCGGCTGCACCATCACGAACGTGAACCAGACCGCGGGCACGGTGTCCATCTCGGTCACCTTCGCCGGGGTCGGACTACCGCCAGCGGGCGCTTCGTGGTCGGCGACGTCTCGGCCGGCCTGCCGACGCCGATCAACGGCACCACGCTGAACTTCTGGGGCGCCCAGCTCTGGAAGACCAACCAGTTCAGCGGTGTGAACAACGCGCCGGCGTCCATGAAGGGCTACATCGACAACGTCCCGAACTACGCCTGTGGCGCGGGCTGGACGTCGGACCCCGCGCAACAGCTCCCACCCGCCCGCGACCATCCCGGTCAACATGGTGGTGGTAGTCGGCCAGCGCCATCAACAAGTCCGGTTCCACCGAGTCCGGCAACATAGAGCACCCGGTCATGGTCTCGGTCAATCCCGGGTACGGCCCGGCACCGGGGCACGACGCGTGGGGGAAGATCATCGCAACGATCTGCTGAGCAGCCGACGGGCCAGGCAGCGCACCGGAAGCGCGTCCGGTGCGCTGCACCGGTCCCGGCACGGGCCAGCACGCTCGATGGTCAACCCCTGCCCAACACCCGCGTCAATAGGATGCCAATTGTCGCCGACGATAGCGGCATCTAGTCCTTTTACCCCTGTCGCCGTTCCCGTCCTGACTCATATTCGACTCAAGCACCGTGTTCCAGGTGACGAATGCATCAGGACGGTCGGGTCCGGAGACACGGGCGATGAGCCTGCCGCACCCGAGCCGAAGACGTGGTACCAGAGACAACGGCAACTGGGAGCCGTACAGCCGCGAGGGGGCGTCATGAGTCTGTCGATTGGTGGAGTGTCGAAGGGTCGCGACGGTCAGGCCGTCACGGCGGACTGGAGCGACGCCGGTTACGAGGTCCACGACCGCGTGCGTGGCGCCGCATGGCGCTCTGGTTGGCAGTGATCCTCGTCCTGGGCTCCGTGGGACTCCTCTTCACCCCAAAGCGTGCCGGCGCCTTGCCCGTCTTCGGGTCGGGCCAGGTCTTCGCCTCCGTGGGCAACTCGCAGGTCAACATCTACGACCCGGCTTCGGGTAGCTACCTCACCACGATCACAGACAACAGCGGCGGGAACAATTACACCGTCGGCACCGCGTTCGACCCCCAGGGGAACTTCTACGTCACCGACGACAACGGCAACGGGGACAACCTCAGCCAGATCAGCGAGTTCTCGCCGGCCGAGACCCAGATCGCCACGTTCGGGAACCTGATCAACCCGACCTCGATCGTCTTCGACGCGGCCGGCGACATGTACGTCGGCCAGCAGGTGACGCCCAACATCGCCGAGTTCGCCCCGAGCCCGGGCACGGCCGCGGACCCGACCACCGGGGCGCCGGCTAACTGGAAGCGCATGCCCGACATCAATGGTGCAGAAGACCGATCTGTCCGGCGGTGTCGACCACATCGAACTCTCCCCCGACGAGTGCACCATCTACTACACGAGCGAGGGCGCAGCGATCCACACCTACAACAAGTGCACGGCCACGCAGGGTCTCGACTTCAACCAGGTCCCGTTCACGCAACCGGTGTCCTCAACGACGAACTCAGCCTTCGGGCTCAGGATCCTGGCTGGCGGTGACGTGCTGGTCGCCGACTCCGGCGATGTCCTCGAGCTCGACGGCAGCGGGAACGTCATACAGACCTATCCCTGCTCGTCCATGCCCGGCTGTGGGAACTCGCTCTTCGCCATGAGCATCGACCCCAGCGGGACGTCGTTCTGGACCGCCGACTCCGCGTCGGGCAACATCTACCAGGTCAACATCGCCACGGGCGCCGTCATGCAGACGATATCGACCGGCGGCCTCGGCAGCGTCTACGGACTCTCCGTCGACAACCAGCTCGAGGTGGCGGCGCCGGAGACTCCGCAGGCCAGCCAGCCGACGCTGACGGTCATACCGCCCACCACCCCACTCGTCTCTGGGATCGCCCACGCAGGTCTCCGCGGAGCTGACCAATTCGACGGGTCAGCCCCTCACCGGGGAGCCGGTCACCTTGACCCTTTCTCCGGGCGGGGACTCGTGCCCGGCGGTGGTCAACAGCCTGGGCATTGCCAGCTGCTCCATCACGCCCGGTGGAACTGCAGGCAGCTACACCCTGACGGCGTCGTTCGATGACACATCCGCATCGACGGCGATCCCCCAGGCCACCTCCACGTTGCAAGTCCCGATAACGGTGGGCCTCGAGCCGACGACGCTGACCTACACCGGGCCGACAGGGACGGTGGTCAACGGCCAGACGATCATTCCGTCCGCAATCTTGACGACCAACCCGACCTCGGGCACCCCCGTGCCGGTCGTCGGCGCGTCCGTGACCTTCACGATCGGCTCGCAGACCTGCAGCGGCATCACCAACGCCGGCGGCGTCGTGGACTGCACCTCCAACCCCATCACCGTCAACCAGCCGACCACGGCCGTGTCCGTCGTCACCAGCTTCAACCCCCCGGCCGACTACTACTCGGGTAGCAGCACGACCACCCCGATCACCGTCATCGAACCGACCGTTCTCACGGTCACGCCCGCAAGCGGCGAATACTCCGATCCGGGCCAGGTGACCGGCACGCTGACCGACGGCATCACCGGCAACCCCATCGCCGGCGAACTGGGGCTGACTTTCACCTTGAACGGGACCGAGACGTGCACCCCCACTGTGCAGACCGACGCCAACGGGAACGCGTCCTGCCAGATCACACCGATGGAGCCCCAGGGTCCCTACACACTCACTGGGACCTTCGGGGGCGACACGAACCTGTCGCTCCAGCTGGCAGCGGCCCAGCCCAGTTCGGCGCCCTTCACCGAAGGGCTGGAAGAGACCGGCCTCGCCCTGAACGGGGCACCGTACTCCGTCAATAACGGGCAGAACCTCCCGGTCTCGGCCACGCTCACCACCGACTCGGGTACCGTGCCCGTTGCCGGGCGTTCGCTCACCTTCACGCTCGGCAGCGGAGCGACGGCCCAGACGTGCACCACCGACGCGGGCACGGACTCCACGGGCACGGCGGGCTGCACCATCACCAACGTGAACCAGGCGGTCGGGCCCGTGCCCATCTCGGTGAGCTTCGCCGGCGACACCACCCCCAACGCCTCCTACTATGCGGGGTCCACCGCAGATGGCACCGCGTACGTGCCGACGGGGACCACCCTGTCGGTGACCAACGCCACGGGTGACTACAACGACGCCACCACGGTGCAGGCGACCCTGATCGACAACTACACGGGCCTGCCCGCAGCCAACGAGCCGGTGACGATCACCCTGAACGGGACACAGTCGTGCCCGGGGGGGCCCGTCATGACGAACGCCAGCGGTGTGGCACAGTGCCAGATCACGCCGAACGAGAAGGCGGGGTCGTACTCGCTGACCGCGGCATTCGCCGGGGACACGAGCGTCTTGCCCCACCTCGACGCCAGCGCTGGGTCGGGCACCTTCGTCGTGACCCCCGAGCAGGCGTTCTTGAGCTACACGGGTGCCACCACCGCGGTCAACGGGTCCTCGGCCACGCTTTCGGGGGTCCTGACGACCGACGACCCTGCCTTGGGCGCCCCGATCAGTAACCGGTCGGTGACCTTCACTCTTGGCTCGGGCGCGTCGGCACAGAGTTGCACCGGGACCACGAGCTCGACGGGCTCCGCCTCGTGCGTCATCGCCAAGGTCAACCAGGCGACGAGCCCGGCGCCGGTGACGGCCGAAATTCGCGGGCGACGCATGGTTCGTCCCGGCCAGCGCGACCGGAAGCGTCACGATCAGCACGCCGACCACCCTGTCGGTGAGCGCCACGACCGACACCTACGGCCAGCCCACGACGATATCGGGCACCCTGACCAACTCGGTCACCGGCGCACCCATCAGCGGGCAGACGGTGAGCCTCACCCTGAACGGTACCCAGACCTGCACCGCAACGACCAACTCCATGGGCCAGGCGTCGTGCAGCGTCACTCCGAACGAACCCTCGGGCAACTACACCGTCTCGGGCTCCTTCAGCGGGGGCACGAGCTCCACCACCCTGCTGCCCAGCAGCGGCCACAACTGCTTCGTGGTCACCAAGGCGCCGACGACCGTCACCTACACCGGTCAGACCAGCACGCAGTCCGGTCAGACGCTGACCCTGAGCTCCCTGCTGACCACCACCGGCGGGACCCCCATTGCGGGGCAGACCGTGGTCGAGACGATCGGGACCGGGTGGTCCGCCCAGAGCTGCACCGCCGTGACCAACTCATTGGGCGTTGCCTCGTGCACCGTCCTGGTCAACCAGGTCTACGGCACGGGGATGGTGACCGTCTCCTACGGCGGCAACTCCTACTACCAGTCGTCGGCATCGTCGTCCTCCGAGCGGATCGGTTGCGGCGGCGGTGGTGGCGGTGGTGGCGGTGGTGGTGGTCCCTACGGCGGCGGCTGCGGCGGCGGTGGTGGCTGCGGCGGCGGCACCCGGCCTCCGTGTGGCGGCGGCGGTGGTGGCTGCGGCGGCAGTGGCGGCTTCGGCAGCTACGGCAGCGGCGGCGGCGGACTCGGCTGCGCCTGATGATTCCGCGCCGTCCGGTCGGTCCCTGAGCCGACCGGACGGCATGCGGGACCCTGCGTCGAGGGGGGAGGTCCCGTGACCGTGAGGTCAGGGCTGCGCCACCATGACGATCGTGCCGGCGACCAGCAGGACCAGCGCGGCGCCGGCCGCTCGAACCATCGCCGTGGCGTCCCTCTCCGTTGCTCCCGCCCCGTGCCCGGGTGCGGCTCCCGGTCCGGCGGCGGCGACGGCGACCTGGAGCCGGCGCTCGGCCGGCCACAGCACGCCCTCGGCCACGAAGGCCACCCCGACGAAGAGGGCCAGGCCGCCGAGGACCCACCCGTCCCCCAGCGCGTAGGCGCCCCGGCTCATGGCGAGGAGCGCGAACCCGAAGACCGGGATCCCGTAGACGGTCCGGCCGGCCCAGTTGACCCCGGGGCGGAAGTAGCGGCGCAGCGGGTCGGGCAGCGGGGCCGACGCCCGCAGGAGGCGGCGCAGCCGCGTGGCGGTGGCGGCCGCCGCGAGCGTCGTCACGAGCCCGACCACCACACAGGCCACGTGGAGCAGCAGCACGATGTCGAAGGCCGCTCCGGCCGGTTGATGGTGCACGCCGACATGTTCTCCCATGGGCACGGGTCCCGAGTGACCGCCTCGTGACGGTGGTGCCAGATCGGGCAGCGAAACCTGTACCGTAGAGGTGGAGGGAAGACGATGAGGTCATTTGCGATGTGGGCGGGTCAGACAGCGCCCGAAAGAGCGCACCGATGAACCAGCTGCGCCTCGATCCGTTGTCGGGCCGCTGGGTCGTCGTCAGCCCGGGCCGCTCCGAGCGGCCCTACTCCTTCGTGACCCGCTCCCCCTGGACCGCCCGACTCGCTGGGCCGCCCCTGCCCCTTCTGTCCCGGCAACGAGGAGGACACGCCGCCCGCCCTCGAGACCTACGGTCCGACCGGCCGCTGGCTCGTCCGGGTCGTGCCCAACCTCTACCCGGCCTTCGAGGGCGACGAGCCCTTCGTGGTGGCCAACCGGGGCCCCGTCTTCACCCAGGCCTCCGCCGGCGGCATCCACGAGATCCTGATCTTCTCCCCCGAGCACGACGCCACCTTGGGCATGCTCAGCCAGGAGCAGGTCGAGCTGGTGATGGCCGCGCTGCGTGACCGCCTGGAGGAGCACGCCTCGCAGCCCAACCTCCGCTACACCCAGGCCATCGTCAACTCGGGCGCGAGGCCGGCGCCTCGCTCGAGCACCCGCACGGCCAGCTGCTCGGCATGTCCTTCATCCCCCGCGAGCTCGCCGAGGAGCAGGCCCGCTTCGCCCGCTTCGTCGGCTCGTGCCTCCTGTGCACGACCATCGAGGCCGAAGAGGACTCCGACCGAGCGGGTGATCTACGCCAACGACCGTGTCGTCGTCGTCTGCCCGTTCTGGAGCGCCGTCCCCTACGAGATGCTCGTCATGCCCCGCGAGCACAACCCGCACCTGCACCGCAGCCCGACCGAGGACCTCATCGCCGTCGGGCGAGGCCATCCGCCGCGTGCCTGCAGCAGCTGGCCGACGCCGTCGGCGACGTGGCCTACAACATCGTCTTCCACTCGGCGCCCTACCGGGTCGGCGAGCCGTACCACTGGCACGCGCACATCTGGCCCAAGGCGACCACGACGGCCGGGCTTCGAGCTCGGCACCGGGGTGGCCATCAACGTGATCTCGCCCGAGGAGGCCGCCGAGACCCTCAAGGTCTCCGCCCTGGCCGTCTGACTCGACCCGCGCCGCCCGGGGTCAGCGGGGCGCACCGAACGGGCCAGCTCGAGGAACGACACCAGCCGCCGGACCAGGTCCCGGTCGGGCCCGACCAGTCCCCCGATGCCCGGGGTGCCCAGGTAGCCCGTCACGAAGGCGCGCCGGTTCCGCGCCTCCCACGCCTGTCCGAGCGCGGCCAGGCCGAGTCGTCCGGTCGGGTCCCGCTCGGCCGCCGCCACCCTGCTGGCCTGGTGCATCGACCACAGCAGATCGGCCACGTCGCCGAGCGGCGTGCGCCGGCCCGGAGCGGAGCCGCCGGCCAGGACCCCGCCCGGCACGCAGTCGGAGACCACCCAGCCCTGGTCGGTCCGGGCCGTCCGCCCGAGGTGGAAGTCGCCGTGGGTGCGGATCACGGGGAGCCGCCCGTCCGACTCGCGTAGCCACTTGACCAGATCGGCGACACCCGGCGCCTCGAGCAGCGACGCGTCGGCCGCGGCGATGGTCGCCTCCGCGGCCTCGACCCAGTCGGCCACCTGCTCGTGGTGGCGCAGGAAGGCGCGGTCGAGCGCGAGGTGCATGCGGGCGGTCATCGTCCCGAGCGCCCGTGCCTCGGCACCGAAGTCCCCGCCGGCGGCCTCGGGTGCACCGCCGGAGGCGTAGAAGTCGCGCAGCGACGTGAGCGCGAGCGCCCACCCGCCGGAACGGTCCGCCAGCGGCTCCTGGACGACGCCGAGGTCGTGCCCCTCCCAGACCCAGCGCACCAGGGGAGCGGCCACGTGGTTGAAGCCGGCCTCGTCCAGGGCGACCATGAGGTCCACGTCGGGCCGTGGCCCGTCGCTCAGCCACGGGAAGACCATGAGGTCGCCCCGGTCGCCGCAGTCGATCACCGTGGCGTCGTCGTCGTCGCGCAGGACGGCCACCGGTCCCGGCCGGGTCGCGACGCCGCGCACCGTGGCGAGCAGCAGCGGCGCCAGCTGCGCGTCGCGCAACGCGTCGGTGCACACGGCGAGACCGTCGTCGTCGTCGAGCAGGCCGAGCGCAGCCTCCTCACCGCGCTTTCAGGAAGTGCGGCTCGTCGGCGACGCCGCGCAGGCCCGCCACGACGTGGGCCCGCCGCTCCCCCACCTGGGCCACGATGTCGAGGAGGCCGGGTCGCCCCGCCCGCAGCACCTCGGCGCGCACGATCGTGACCTCGCCCGCCGGCGCGACCCTGCGCAGCCCCAGCCACGCCTCCACCAGCGTGCGCAGCGCCTGGTCGCGCTCGTCCGTCATTCCTGGACCGGCCTCTCCTCGGGCGCCAGGTCGAACCACAGGAACCCGTAGGGCGGCAGCGTGATCGTGTACGGCTCCTCGGTGATCACCGGGAACGGGACCCGGCCCAGCACCTCGTAGGGCGTCGAGCCCGCCCACTTGGCGAGCGCCAGCTCGGCCGGCTGGGCGAAGCGGCTCAGGTTGTGGACGCACAGCACGGCCTGGTGCCGGCGCACCACCTCGTCGCCCTCGCTCTCGTTGCCGGCCGGGACGGTGCGGGCGAGCACCGTCGAGCGCCCCCAGTCCAGCGCGCCGTCCGGCGACGGGCTCACCGAAGGTCCCGTCGAGGTGGCGCCGCTGAGGATGTCCGCCACCTCCCCCGAGCGCACGTAGGCGAGCACGGACGGGTTGGCGCAGGGCAGCACCTCCATCGCGCCGACGCCCATCACCGGGAGGGCACGCCGCTCGGTCAGCATCCGGCGCAGCCAGTGCAGGAACGATCCCTGGTTCCGCAGCTGCGCCTCGACGTTGAGCGCGCTGAAGCCGTAGACGGGGTCCATGAGCGGCGGCAGGTAGAGCTGGGCGAAGTCCGCCTTCGAGAAGCCGCCGTTCCGGTCGGGCGACCACTGCATGGGCGTGCGCACCGAGTCCCGGTCACCGAGGTAGATGTTGTCACCCATCAGCAGCTCGTCGCCGTAGTAGATGACCGGGCTGCCCGGCAGGGACAGGATCAGGGCGTACAGGAGCTCGGCCGTCCGCCGGTCGTTGTCGAGGAGTGGGGCCAGGCGCCGCCCGATCCCCATGTGACGCTTCATCCGCGGGTCCTTGGCGTACTCCGCCATGAGGTAGTCGCGCTCCTCGTCGCTGACCTGCTCGAGCGTGAGCTCGTCGTGGTTGCGCAGGAAGATGGCCCACTGGCACGCGTCGTCGATCACGGGCGTCTGGGCCAGGATCTCGGTGATCGGGTACCGCTGCTCACGGCGCACCGCCATGAAGAGCCGCGGCATGAGGGGGAAGTGGAAGCACAGGTGGCACTCGTCGCCGTCGCCGAAGTAGTCGGCCACGTCGCTCGGCCAGCCGTTCGCCTCGGCGAGCAGGATGCGGCCCGGGTAGTCGGCCTCGATCTGCTTGCGGATGCGCCTGATGAACGTGTGGGTCTCGGGGAGGTGCTCGCCCGAGGTGCCGTCGCGCTGGTACAGGTACGGCACGGCGTCGAGCCGGAACCCGTCGAACCCGAGGTCGAGCCAGAACCGGACGAGGTCGATCATGGTGTCGGCCACTTCGGGGTTCTCGTAGTTGAGGTCGGGCTGGTGGTGGTAGAAGCGATGCCAGTAGTACTGCTGGCGGGTGTCGTCCCACGTCCAGTTGGACCGCTCGACGTCGGTGAAGACGACGCGGGCGTCCGGCCACTTCTGGTCGTCGTCGTTCCACACGTACCAGTCCGCCTTGGCGTTGTCCCTCGACGAGCGCGACTCGACGAACCACGGGTGCTCGTCGCTGGTGTGGTTCATGACGAGGTCGGCGATGACGCGGATGCCGCGGCGGTGGGCGTCCTCGAGGAACGCCACCAGGTCGCCGATGCTCCCGTAGTCGGGGTGGACGTTGAAGAAGTCGCTGATGTCGTAGCCGCCGTCGCGGAACGGCGACGGGTAGAAGGGCAGCATCCAGATGCAGTCGATGCCGAGCCACTCGATGTAGTCGAGCTTCTCGCGCAGGCCGCGCAGGTCCCCGGTGCCGTCGTTGTTGGCGTCGTGGTAGCCCCGGATGAGCACCTCGTAGAACACGGCGTGCTGGAACCATCGCACCGAGGGGTCGAAGGCACCCTCGCCGGTGCTGACCGGGATGGGAGGTGAGCTCACGGGTTCACCGGCCGACGAAGGTCGCCTTGCCCGGGCCGTGCTCGACGAACGACGCGATCCCGCGGGCCGCGTCCTCGGTCTGGGCCACCCTCACGAATGCCTCCTGCTCGATCGCCAACCCGTCGGCCAACGAGCCGTCGAGGCCCCGGTCGACGGCGGCCTTGGCCAGCCCGTGCGCGACGACGGGGCCGCGGGCCAGCTCCGCCGCCCAGGCGAGGGCGGCCTCGAGCACGAAGTCGGGCGCCACGACCCGGTTGACCAGGCCGATCGACAGCGCCTCGGCGGACCCGACCTGGCGTCCGGTGAAGATCAGCTCCTTGGCCCGCGACGAGCCGATCAGCCGGGGCAGGCGCTGCGTGCCGCCGCCGCCCGGGATCACCCCGAGCAGGACCTCGGGCAGGCCGAAGTGGGCGTCCTCGGCGCAGACGCGGAAGTCGCAGGCCAGCGCCAGCTCGAGCCCACCGCCGAGGGCGTAGCCGTTGACGGCCGCAATGGTGGCCCGGGGCACGGCGGCCAGCGCGCCGAGGGCGGCGGCGAAGTTGGCGCCCACCGCGGCCGCGCCGCTCCCGTCCAGCTCGACGATGTCGGCCCCGGCGGCGAAGATCAGCCGGCCGCCCCAGAGCACCACCGCGCCGGGCGGGTCCTCGCAGAGCTCGGCCGCGGCGGCCTGCAGCTGGCCGAGCACGGCGGCCGACAGCGCGTTCGCCTTGGGCCGGTCCAGCCGGATCAGCGCGACGCCGTCGGGCCGGCGCTCCAGGGTGACGAAGGTTTCAGCCATCGCCGAACCGTACCGGACGGCGTCCGCGGGGGCTCATGGGCCCAGCAGCCGGTCGGCCGCCTGGTAGGGGTCGAGCTCGCCGGCCGCCAGCGCCTTGACCGTCGTGGCGAACTCCTCGCCCGCCGCCACCTCGTCGATCCGGGCCTCGGCCCGGGCCGCCAGCACCCGGCGGAGCTCCTGGGCGAGGCGGTCGGCCCGCCGTGCCGCGAGCTGGCCCGAGCTCCGCAGGTGGTCACGGTGGCGGGCGACGGCGGCCCACAGGTCGGCCACGCCCGTCCCCGGCGGTCGCCGTCGTGTCGACGATCTCGGGGCGCCACGAGCCCGGGCGCGCCAGGTCGAGCATCTGCTCGAGGTCGCGGCGCGCCTCGCGCACGCCGGGCCGGTCCGCCTTGTTGATCACGAAGACGTCGGCCACCTCGAGCAGCCCGGCCTTGTTGGCCTGCATGGAGTCGCCCCAACCCGGCGTGACGACCACGACGGTGGTGTCGGCGGCCGACGCGATCTCGACCTCCATCTGCCCGACGCCGACCGTCTCGACGATGACCACGCCGATGCCGGCCGCACCGAGCAGGCGGACGGCGTCGGGCACGGCGAGGGACAGGCCGCCGAGGTGCCCGCGCGTCGCCATGGAGCGGATGAAGACCGTGGGGTCGAGCGCGTGCTGGCTCATCCGCACCCGGTCGCCCAGGATGGCGCCCCCGCTGAACGGCGAGGTGGGGTCGACGGCCAGGACGCCCACCTGGGGCACGGCCTCGGCGTCGGGCCCGGGCCAACCGGCGCGCGCCTGCGTGATGAGGCCGTCGGTCAGCGTGGACTTGCCCGCCCCCGGTGCGCCGGTGAGGCCGACGGTGAACGGCACCGCCGCCCGGTAGGCGAGCGCGGGCCACCTCGGTCGCCGTCGTCCCCGCCCCGCTCGATGTAGGACAGCAGCCGGGCCAGCGCGACGCGGTCGCCTTCCCGGGCCAGCGCCGAGCAGCGCGGCGGGGTCGGTGGGCGCCGGGCTCACCGGCCCGTCACCTTGGCGCCCAGGGAGCGCAACGCGCCGGCCAGGTCCTCGTAGCCGCGACCGATGTGGTGGGCCCCGCTGACCACCGTCTCACCCTCGGCGACGAGGCCCGGCCAGGACCAGCGCCACGCCGGCGCGGATGTCGGGGGCGCGCACGGGGGCGCCCGAGAGGCGGGGCACGCCGCGCACGACGGCGTGGTGGCCCTCGGTCCGGATGTCGGCCCCCATCCGCCGCAGCTCCTCGACGTAGCGGAAGCGGCCCGAGAAGAGGTTCTCGGTCAGGATGCCGACCCCGTCGGACACCGTCAGCATGGCCACCAGGAGCGGGCTGTAGTCGGTCGCCACCCCCGGGTACGGCAGCGTGGCGACGTCGGCTGCCACCAGCCGGTCGGACGCGCTGACCCGCAGCCCCTGGGGCCCATCTCCGTGGCCACACCCATTTGGCCGACCTTGCGCAGGAGCATCTCCATGTGGTCGGGCCGGGCGTCGGCGATCGTCACGTCGCCACCGGCCAGGCCGACGGCGGCCAGGTAGGTGGCGGCCACCACGCGGTCGGGCACCACGGCGTGGCGGGTGGGCCGGAGCTCGTCGACGCCCTCCACCTCGATGCCGCGAGGTGCCGGCCCCGCGCACCACGGCGCCCATGTCGCACAGCATGGCGGCCAGGTCGGCCACCTCGGGCTCCTTGGCCGCGTTCTCGATCACGGTCGTGCCCTTGGCCAGCACCGCCGCCATGAGCAGGTTGTCGGTCGCCGTGTGGCTCGGGTACTCGAGCACCACCCGGGTCCCGACGAGCCGGCCGCCGGGCACCGTGCCGTGCACCTCGCCGTGGGAAGACTCGAAGCGGGCGCCCATGGCGCCGAGCCCGTTGACGTGGAAGTCGATGGGCCGGTCGCCGAAGTCGTCGCCACCCGGCAGCGGCATGCGCACGGTGCCGCAGCGGGCCAGGAGGAGCCCGAGGACGACGACGGAGGCCCGCATGCGCTCGAAGAGCTCGTAGGGACCGGCGGGGACCAGCTCGCCCGCCGGCGGCGTGGTCACCGACATGTCCCCGTCGTCGCCGCGCTCCACGGTCGCCCCCAGGGCTCGGAGCACGTCGGCCATGGTGTCCACGTCGTCGATGCGTGGGACGTTGGAGAGCACCGTGCAACCCTCGGCCAGCAGGCACGCCACCATCAGCTTCAACGCCGAATTCTTCGCCCCGCCTGCGGTGACCGTGCCCCGGAGCGGTCCGTTGGGCTCGACGACGATCTGATCCACGGCCTCAAGTATCGCCGCTGGAGGACGCCGTGACGGGCAGGCGGCGATCCTCGACCAACTATGGTCAAAGCCCGTGGTGACGTCGCGCCAAGCCCCCGACCGGAACCTCGCCATGGACCTCGTGCGGACCACCGAGGCGGCCGCCATGGCCGCCAGCCGCTGGATGGGCCGGGGCGACAAGATCGGCGCCGACGGCGCGGCCGTCGAGGCCATGCGGACCGTGCTCGCGAGCGTCCCGATGGACGGGATCGTCGTCATCGGGGAGGGCGAGAAGGACAACGCGCCGATGCTCTTCAACGGCGAGAAGATCGGCGACGGCACGCCGCCGCTGACCGACATCGCGGTCGATCCGATCGACGGGACCACCCTGACCGCGCAGGGACGCGGTGGCGCGCTGGCCGTGATCGCCGTCGCCGAGCGCGGCGCCATGTTCGATCCGGGCCCCTGCGTCTACATGGAGAAGCTCGCCGTCGGGCCGAGGGCCAAGGGCGCCTGCGACATCCGCCGCACGCCGACCGAGAACCTCCACGCCCTCTCCGAGGCGCTGGGGCGACCCGTGCGCGACCTGACGGCCGTGATCCTGGACCGGCCCCGGCACGACGACCTGATCGCCGAGGTGCGCGCGACGGGCGCCCGGATCCGCCTCATCACCGACGGTGACGTGGCCGGCGCCATCGCCACCGGCTGGCCGGGGGCCGGCGCCGACATCCTCTTCGGCATCGGCGGCACGCCCGAGGGCGTCCTGGCCGCGGCCGCCCTCAAGTGCATGGGCGGCGAGATCCAGGGGCGGCTCTACCCGCGCAACGACGAGGAGCGGCAGGCCGCGCTCGAGGCCGGCTACGCGCTCGATGCGCTGCTCACCACCGACGACCTCGTCCAGGGCGACAACTGCTTCTTCGCCGCCACCGGGATCACCGACGGCGAGCTCCTCAAGGGCGTCCAGTACCACGAGTTCGGGGCCACCACGCAGTCGCTCGTCATGCGCTCGAAGTCGGGCACGCTGCGCAAGATCGACGCCAGCCATGCCCTGGCCAAGCTGGCCGAGTTCAGCTCCATCTCGTTCGACTGAGGACGGCCGGGCGAGCGTCCGCCCACGGGACGACCTACGCCGCGCCGCCCGACGCCACGGCCAGCCGCAGCTCGGCCCGCTCCAGGGCGCGCTCGGCCTCGGCCAGCGCGACGTCCTCCTCCATGTCCTCGGAGACGGGTCCACGGCCACCGCCCAGCTCGCTGACCCGCTGGGCCGCCGTGCTCGCGGGCCAGTTCGGCCCGCGGGACGTCGATCTCCTCGGCCAGCTCGGCCACGCCGGCCAGCACGGTGACCCGGGTGGAGAGCCCCGGCAGCGGCCCGTCCCCCTCGGCGAGGCCCGCCGCAGCCTCCGGGCTCGTGTCGACCTGCACGAACCCTCCGTGCACGGCGAGCCGGGTCAGGGTGCCGTCGGCCTGCTCGACCCGCACCTCGCCGGGCACGACGTCGCCGACCAGCGGCGTGTGGCCGTCGAGCACCGTGAGGGCGCCCTCGGAGGTCGCCAGGACGACCGAGGTGGCACCGCCGGCGAGCAGGGACTGCTCGGGCGTGACGATCTCCACGCCGAAGACGCCGTCGGCCACTAGCCGGCCTCTGCCTCGAGGGTCTTGGCCTTCTCGAGCACCGACTCGACGCCACCCACGTTGAGGAAGGCCTGCTCGGGGACGTTGTCGAGGTCGCCGTTGGCCAGCGCCTCGAAGGACTCGACCGTCTCGTCGATCGGCACGAAGATCCCGGGCACGCCGGTGAAGACCTCGGCCACGAAGAACGGCTGGGACAGGAAGCGCTGGACCTTGCGGGCGCGGCTCACCGTGACCCGGTCCTCCTCGGAGAGCTCGTCCATGCCGAGGATCGCGATGATGTCCTGCAGCTCCTTGTAGCGCTGCAGGATCTCCTGCACCCGCCGGGCCACCGCGTAGTGGCGGTCGCCGACGATCTCGGGCGACAGGATGTTCGACGTCGAGGCCAGCGGGTCGACGGCCGGGTAGATGCCGAGCGCGGCGATCTGGCGGGACAGCTCGGTCGTGGCGTCGAGGTGGGTGAAGGTCGTGAACGGCGCCGGGTCGGTGTAGTCGTCCGCGGGGACGTAGACCGCCTGCAGCGAGGTGATCGACTTCCCCTTCGTCGACGTGATGCGCTCCTGCAGCTCGCCCATCTCGTCGGCCAGCGTCGGCTGGTAGCCCACCGCCGAGGGCATGCGCCCGAGCAGCGTCGACACCTCCGAGCCCGCCTGCACGAAGCGGAAGATGTTGTCGACGAAGAGCAGCACGTCCTGGTTCTGGACGTCCCGGAAGTACTCGGCCATGGTCAGCGCGGCCAGCCCGACGCGCAGCCGGACGCCGGGCGGCTCGTCCATCTGGCCGTAGACGAGGGCGGCCTTGTCGATGACGCCGGACTCCTGCATCTCGAGCCACATGTCGGTGCCCTCGCGGGTGCGCTCCCCCACGCCGGCGAACACCGACACGCCACCGTGCTGCTGGGCCACCCGGTGGATCATCTCCTGGATGATGACGGTCTTGCCCACGCCGGCGCCGCCGAACAGGCCGATCTTGCCGCCCTGCACGTAGGGCTCCAGCAGGTCGATGACCTTGATGCCGGTCTCGAACATCTGGGCCCGCGGCTCGAGCTGGTCGAACGCCGGCGCGTTGCGGTGGATCTCCCAGTACTCGTCCACACCCTCGATCGAGTCGGTGTCGAGGGGCTGGCCGAGCACGTTGAAGACGTGGCCGAGCACGGCGTTGCCCACCGGGACCGAGATGCCGCGCCCGAGGTTGCGCACGGCGGCGCCCCGGACCAGGCCGTCGGTCTGCTGCATGCAGATGCAGCGCACCCGCCCGTCGCCGATCTGCTGGGCCACCTCGGCCGTGACCTGGTGGGCCGACCCGTCCAGCTCGATGGTGAACTCGACCGCGTGGTTGATCTCGGGCAGCGCGTGGGGCGGGAACTCGACGTCGATCACGGGACCGGCGATGGCGACGACGCGGCCGTCCTCCAGCGATCCGGCCGGCGAGGTGTCCTGCATGGCGGTGGTGGTCATTCGGTCATCTTCCCTTCGCTTGGCGGAGCGCCTCGGCCCCGCCGACGATCTCCATGATCTCGGTGGTGATGGCGTCCTGACGGGCCCGGTTCATGACGCGCGTCAGGGTGCGGACGAGCTCGTCCGCGTTGTCGGTGGCCGCAGCCATGGCTCGCTGCTGGGCCGTGAAGAACGCAGCCGCGCCCTCCAGCAGCGCGGCGAAGATCTCCGCCTCCAGCGCCCGGGGGGCCAGCTCGATCAGCAGCTTCTCGGGCTCCGGCTCGAACTCGGTGTAGCCCTCGAGCGTCCCCTCGTCGTGCTCGGGCGCCTCCTCGGCGCCCTCGGGCAGGGGGAGCGGCAGCAGCTGCTGCTGCTCGACCCGCTGCGTCCCGGCGGAGATGAACCGGGTCGAGACCATCTGAACGAGGTCCACGTCGCCGGACACGAACGGTGCGGCCACCACGGCCGCGATGTAGCGGGCGTCGGCGAACTCGGGGCGATCGGCGAAGCCGGTGAACGACTCCGCCACCTCCACGCCGCGGTAGCGGAAGTAGGGCGGGGCCTTCTTGCCCACCGACCACACCGTGACCTCGGCGCCGGTGCTCTCGTGCTCGGCGACGAGCCGCTCGGTGGCGCGCAGCACGCCGGAGTTGTACGACCCGGCCAGCCCCCGATCACCGGCGATGGCGAGGATCCCGACATGGCGCGGGGACTCGGGCGTGCCCAGCATCCGCGCCGCGGCGGTGGGATCGGCCGCCGCGGTCAGGCGCAGGACCCGCTCCATCCCGGCGCGGAAGGGCCGGTTCGCCGCGATCCGCGTCTGGGCGCGGACGATCCGCGAGGCGGCGATGAGCTCCATCGCCTTGGTGATCTTCCTCGTGGACTGCACGCTGCGAATGCGGCGGCGCAGGATCCGCTCTTGGCCTCCGGCCATGGGTCAGTCGACCTTCCCCGTGTCGAATCCCTCGAGGAAGGAGGTGAGACCCTGGTCGACCTCGTCCCCGGCGGGCAGCGCACCCGTGGTGCGGATCGACTCGAGCACGGCCGGGTGGTTCCCCTTGAAGTACTCGATCAGCTCCGTCTCGAACCTGCGCACCTCGCTCACGGGGACCGAGTCCGTCCAGCCCTTGGTCCCGGCGTAGATCGCCAGGACCTGCTCCTCGACGGACACCGGCTTGTTCTGCGGCTGCTTGAGCAGCTCGGTCAGGCGGTAACCCCGGTCGAGCTGGGCCTGGGACACCTTGTCGAGCTCGGAGCCGAAGGTGGCGAACGCCTCGAGCTCGCGGAACTGCGCGAGATCGAGCTTGAGCGTCCCCGAGACCTGCTTCATGGCCTTGACCTGGGCGGCGCTGCCCACCCGGCTCACCGAGTTGCCGACGTTGATGGCGGGCCGGATGCCGGAGTTGAAGAGGTCCGTCTCGAGGAACACCTGTCCGTCGGTGATGGAGATCACGTTCGTCGGGATGTAGGCCGAGATGTCGCCCGCCTTCGTCTCGATGACCGGGAGCGCGGTCAGCGATCCGCCGCCGCGCTCGTCGGAAAGCTTGGCCGCCCGCTCGAGGAGCCGGGAGTGCAGGTAGAAGACGTCACCGGGGTAGGCCTCGCGCCCCGGTGGGCGCCGCAACAGGAGCGAGACGGCGCGGTACGCCTCGGCCTGCTTGGAGAGGTCGTCGTAGATGATCAGCGCGTGCTCGCCGTTCTCCATCCAGTGCTGACCCATGGCGCACCCGGCGTACGGCGCCAGGTACTTGTACGGGGCCGGGTCCCCCGCCGAGGCGACGACCACCACCGTGTAGTCGAGCGCCTGGTGGTCCTCGAGTGTCGCCACCGTCTGGGCCACCGACGAGTTCTTCTGGCCGATGGCCACGTAGATGCACTTCACGCCCTGACCGGCCTGGTTGATGATGGTGTCGATCGCCACGGTCGTCTTGCCCGTCTTGCGGTCGCCGATGATGAGCTCGCGCTGCCCGCGGCCGATGGGTGTCATGGCGTCGATGGCCTTGATGCCGGTCTGCAGGGGCTCGCTCACGGGCTGGCGCCCGACGATGCCCGGGGCCTGCACCTCCATGCGCCGCGTCTCGCGTCGCGTTGACGGGGCCCTTGCCGTCGATCGGCTCACCGAGGGCGTTCACGACGCGTCCGAGGAGAGCGTCGCCCACGGGCACGGTCTGGATCCGCCCCGTCGCCTTGACCGTCTGCTCCTCCTCGAGGTTGTCGACCTCGCCGAGGACGACGGCACCGATGGTGTCCTCGTCGAGGTTCAGCGCGAGGCCGAGCGTGCCGTCCTCGAACTCGAGCAGCTCGTTGACTGCGGCACCGGGAAGACCCGACACGCGGGCGATGCCGTCGCCGACCTCGACGATGTGACCGATCTGCTCGGTCCCCACCGCGGGTGTGTAGTCCTCGACGTAGTGCTCCAGCGCCTGGGTGATCTCACTGGCGTCGATCGTCAGCTCTGCCATCAGTCTGCTCCCTCTGTCTCTGCTGTCGTCGTGTGGTCCTGGCCGCGGCGGCCGAACCCTGCCGGCTGCCATGCCGTCGGGACCAGGTGCTCGCGCAGCGCGTCGATCCGTCCTCGTGCCGTTGCGTCCACCTGGAGGTCGCCGATGCGGATCAGGGCGCCGCTGAGCAGCGCCTCGTCGATGACCACCTGGAGCTCGACCGGCTGCCCGGCCAGCCCGGCCAGCGAGTCGGTGAGCATCGCCTGCTGCGTCTCGTCGATCGGGGCGGCGGCACGGACATGGGCGATGCGCCAGCCGCGGGCCGCGGCCGTCTGCTCGACCAGGAAATCGAGAGTGCCCACGACGTCGCGTGCCCGGCCGCCGGTCACGACGTAGCGGACCAGCGCCAGCGTCGTCGCCGGCACCTTGCCCTCGAGGAGCTGGTGCACGAGCCCCTGCCGCGCCGCCACGTCGAGGTCCCGGTCGGTCAGTGCCGCCCGCAGGGCGGGCGTCGACGCCACGATCCGCCCGAAGCGGAAGAGATCGTCCTCCAGCGACTCGAGTCCCCCGATCGACATGTCCTCGTGCAACGCGGCGGCGTAGCCGGCCACCCGTTGGCGCGCCTGGGTCAGGCTCAGCTGCGGTTCTTCCATCACGCGACCCTCGGCGGCGTGCCAGGCCCGCGAAGCGAGCCAGCCCAACGCGGCCGGCACCTCCGGCGCCGGCGCCGCCAGGCAGGCGAAGGAGGCCAGCCGCCGGGCCTCGGCCACGACCTTGCCCTCGAGGAGCTCGAGCATGACGGCCCGGCGCACCCGCCCGGGCACCGAGGTGTCCGTGAGCGCGGCGCGCAGCGCGGGATTGCTCACCGCCTGGCGTTCGATCGCCGCCATGTCGTCGGCGACGGCCCGGAGCGAGGACGGGTCGGCCGCCTCCAAGACGGCCGCCGCGTACCCCTGGAGCGTCGGGTTCACCGGCGCGTCCCGGCGTTGGCGGCCGCGCCGCCCGCCGTGTCCGCCCGCAGCGCGGCAACGGCCTCGTCGATCAGCTCGCGGTGCGCCTCGTAGTTCACCTCGCGCCCGATGACCCGCTCGACCACCTCCATCACGATCTCGCCCATCCGCGCCGCAGCCTCCTCGATGGCACGCTGGCGGGCCAGGTCGATCTCCATCTCGGCGTTGCCCACGATGCGCTCGTACTCGCCCTGGGCCCGGGCCTGCGCGTCGACGCGCACCTGCTCGGCCGTGCGGTTGGCCTGCGCGACGATCTCACGGGCCTGGTGGCGTGCCTCCTCGAGCACCGCCCGGCGCTCGTCGTCGGCCGCCTCGGCGTCGGCCCGCGCCCTGTCCGCCGCCTCGAGCGAGTCCTTGATCTTCGCCTGGCGCTCCTCCATCGCCTTGTTGATGGGTGGGAGCACCCACTTGTAGATGGCGAGGATCAAGATGATGGAGACGATCAGCTCAATGAAGAACGTCCCATTGGGCAGAAGGAAGATGCCTGCTGTGGTCATGATGCTCTCGGTCTCCGGGTTCTCTCCGGCACGTGGACGGTGGGAAGCGCTCGGCTAGGCGGTGATGCTCTTGGCGGCGAAGACGTAGACGAACACCACCATGAACAGCAGGTTGATGAAGTACATGGCCTCCACCAGGCCGACGGTCAGGAAGAAGTACTGACGGGCCTTGGCCTCGATCTCGGGCTGCCGGGCGATGGCTGCGATGGTCTGCGATCCGGCCAGGCCGTCGCCGACCGCGGCGCCGATGGCGCCACCGCCGAGTGCCAGGCCACCGCCGACGAGCGCGCCGGCGACACGTATCGAAGCTTCAACTGATCCTGCCATGTGTCCTCTCCTTTGTTGAGATCGTGTTCGGTTGTGGTCGGTCCTGCGGGTCCCGCATCTCGGGCCCTCCTAGTGGCTGTCCCGGCTCATGCCCATGCCGAGGTACATGATGGTGAGCAGGCCGAAGATGAAGGCCTGGATCGCGCCGATGAACAGCTCGTCGAACGGCTTCCAGACCAGGAGCCCGATCCATGACGCGTAGGGCGGGATCAGGGTCACGATGACCGCGATCATGAGCACGCCCGAGAAGATGTTGCCGAAGAGTCGGAAGGTCAGCGTGATCGGCTTCGTGATCTCCTCGATGATGTTGATGGGCGTGAGCGCGGCATAGGGCTGGGCGTAGTGCTTGAAGTATCCGCCCCAGCCGCGCGACTTCACCGAGTTGTAGTGCACCAGGAAGAAGACGGTGAGGGCGAGGGCGAGGGGCAGATTGACGTCCCCGGTCGGCGGTGCGAGGAACCCGGGATCCCCGCTGGGGATGAAGGCCAGCCAGTTGCAGATGAGGACGAAGAAGAAGATCGTGACGCCGAGGCCGACGAAGGGGATGCCCTCGGGGCCGATGGCCGACTGGGCCAGGTCGGAGACCTGTTCGACCAGCGTCTCCCAGAAGAGCTGCAGCTTCCCGGGCATGCCCGAGGTGACCTTGGCCCGCATGCGCAGACCCAGGCCGAGCACGATGGCCGCCGCGATGAGCGTGGTCCACACCACGTCCAGGTAGATGGTGAGGCCGCCGATGTGCACCACACCGTGGTGTTCGCCGATCGTGATGTTGCCGCTGGCGAGCACGAAGTGGTTGCTCACTGGATCCCCTGGGAGATCACCACGCGCCCGACGTTGACCACGAACAGCAGCTGGAAGATGACGAGGCCGGCCACGGCGCCGATGCCGAGCGCGCCGTTGAGCAGCATGAGGCCGATGCAGACGAGCGTGATGACGCCCAGACGCGTCACGCTCTTGGTGCCCATGGCGCGCCGGAGCACCTTGTTGTTGGTCTCGCCCGCCGTGTTGAGCTTGGCCACTCCGGCATCGAGGAAGCGGAGGTTCACGACCGCCATCGCCAGCCCGATGGCCACGCCGAGCGCGGCCCAGGGCACGGACAGGAGCAGCATGATCACGATCGCGGCCGCACCCACGACGATGGCGGACACGATGGTGCGTCGCAGCACCTTCGCCAGCGCGTTGCCCCCGAGGTCCGAGAGCCCGTCGAGCATGTTCATGCGCCGGCCCCTACAGGTACGTGCGTATCTGCTTGACGATGCTGAGGGTCGCGGCGGCCAGTCCGAGTGCCAGGCCGACCAGCAGGAAGGCCGGGGACGTGTGCAGCGCGCTGTCCACCCAGAGACCCAGGCCCAGGCCGACCGCCACGCAGACGGCCGCCGAGAGCCCCATGCCCAGGAACGCCATGGCGCCGGGCAGGGGCTTCGGCGCTTCCGGCGGTGGAGGTTCGCCCGGGTCGCTCACCCGAATGGGCGCGCACGACGAGACTCACTTGACCACGCATGCGACTGCTGCCCCCTTATGCGGTGCGTGGCGCGCCGGAGTCCGTCGCCCACGAGGCCGCGATGGCGGCACGGGACGAGGCGAGGTGGACGGGGTACACAGGCCTCATCTTCGCATCCCGGCCCAGATGCCGTCCAAACGGTCACGACGGGAACCTGACCACCTCGCTCACCCGTCGGGCCTCGTCGGAGCGGGGTGGAACGCCCTGGTCGGGGTGCTCGTCCTCCTCCTCACCGTTGCCCCGGCGGAGGCCCGGGTGGAAGAAGGTGTAGAGGCCCACGCCCAGGGCCGCCGCCCCGATCGGGATGAAGGCGTTGACCTGGTGCACGAAGAGCGGGAACAGGAGAAAGCTCGACAGGACGGCGGTCCAGGCCCACAGGATGATGACGCTGCGTCGGGGGCCGTGACCCAGCCGCAGCAGGCGGTGGTGGATGTGCTCCTTGTCGGGGGTGTCGAACCCGGTGCCCCGGGCCGTCCGCCGCACGAAGGCGAAGGCCATGTCGACCAGGGGCACCCCGAGGATCAACAGCGGGATGAACAGCGGGGCGAAGAAGAAGTAGGTCACGCCGCTGATGGGCACGGCGGTGGGCACACGGCCGCCGATCACCATCGTCGAGGCGGCCATGAGGAGCCCGAGGAAGTGCGCGCCGGCGTCACCCATGAAGATGCGGGCCGGGTTGAAATTGAAGGGCAGGAAGCCGAGGCAGATCCCGCACGCGATGACGGCCACCAGAGGGCCGATGTTGTCGGACGGGAGCAGGCCGAGACCCATCAGGCGGATCCCGTAGATCGCCAGCGCACCCCCGCCGATGGCGACCACGCCCGCCGCCAGGCCGTCGAGCCCGTCGATGAGGTTCACGGCGTTGGTCAGCGCGATCACCCAGGCCGCGGTGATGAGCGGGATGATGCCGGGCGTCAGCACGAAGAAGCCGGCCAGCGGGATCTTGAGCTCGTACATGGTGACGCCGCTGAAGTACAGGATGCTGGCGGCGAGGATCTGGCCGGCCATCTTGGCCGGGGCCGACATGTCGCGGATGTCGTCGATCAGTCCCACGGCGAACATCGCACCGGCGGCCAGCACGACGCCGGTCATCTCCGGCGAATCCACGAAGATCGGTCGCAGCTGCGGCACCGCTGCAGCGCCCAGGACCGCGGCCAGGAACCCCAGGAACATGGCCGCGCCCCCGCCGTAGGGGATCGGCTTGGTGTGCACGCTGCGCTCGCCGGGATGCGCGACGTAGCCCACCCGCAGCGCGATGCGCTTGGCCGGCACGGTCAGTGCGGCGGTCGCCGCCGCGGCGACCACCAGGATCAGGCCGTACCACCCGATGTCAGGCACGCACTAGCCCACCAGGTCGCGATACGGCGGGAAGGCGGCGCACAGCGCGGCGACCTCGGACCGCACGGACGAGATCTCCGCCTCGTCGCTGCGGGCCTTGAGCGTGCGCACGATCAGCTCGGCCACGACCTGCATCTCGGCGGTCCCCATGCCCGCGGTCGTCTCGGCTGCGGTCCCGAGACGCAGCCCCGACGTGAGGAAGGGCGAGCGCGGGTCGTCGGGGATCGTGTTGCGGTTGCAGGTGATGCCGGCGCGGTCGAGGACCTCCTGCGCCTCCTTGCCGGTCAGGTCGGCGTCGAACGGCCGCAGGTCGACCAGCAGCATGTGGTTCTCGGTCCCGCCCGAGACCAGGCGGAAGCCGTGCCCCGCCAGGGCGTCGGCCAGCGCGGCCGCGTTGGCGACCACCGCAGCGGCGTACTGGCGGAACTCGGGCTTCGCCGCCTCGGCGAAGGCGACCGCCTTGGCGGCGATGACGTGCTCCAGCGGGCCGCCCTGCAGGCCGGGGAACACGGCGCTGTCGATCTTCTTCGCCAGCTCCTCCCCGCACAGGATGGCGCCACCGCGCGGGCCCCGCAACGTCTTGTGCGTCGTGAGGGTCACGACGTCGGCCACGCCGACCGGGCTGGGGTGCACGCCGCCGGCGATGAGGCCGGCCGGGTGGGCCGCGTCGAACATGAAGAGCGCCCCGACGGAGTCGGCGATCTCGCGGAACGGCAGGGGGTCGATGACCCGGGCGTAGGCCGTCGAGCCGGCGACGATCAGCGCCGGCTTCTCCGTCTTGGCCAGGTGGGCCACCTGGTCGAAGTCGATGACCTCACCGGGGTTCGACTCGTCGTGCGACTCGGGGGTGACGCCGTAGGACACGAAGCGCCAGAACTTCGAGACGATGGACGCGGGCGATCCATGGGTGAGGTGGCCGCCGTGGTCGAGCCGCATGGCGAGGATCGTCGCTCCGGGCTCGAGGAGCGCCTGGTAGGCCGCCAGATTGGCGTTGGCTCCGGCGTGCGGCTGCACGTTGGCGTGGTCCGCCCCGAACAGCGTCGTGGCCCGGGTGCGGGCCAGGTCCTCGACCTCGTCGATGATCTGGTTCCCCCCGTAGTACCGCCGGCCCGGGTACCCCTCGCTGTACTTGTTGGTCAACACCGAGCCCGACGCGGCCAGCACCGCGGGCGAGGTGAAGTTCTCCGAGGCGATCAGCTGCAGGGTGGTCTGCTGGCGGTTGAGCTCCTGGCCGATGAGGCCCAGCACCTCGGGATCGGAGGCCAGCGCCGTCTCGTAGCTGCTCATGAAGTCCCTTCCACTGGAACGTGATGGACGAGCTCCCGGTCGAGGCCCGCCAGCTTCTCGATGCGACGGTCGTGGCGCCCGGCTTCCTCCGGTGCGGCGAGGAAGGCGGCCAGGGCGTCCACGGCGACGGCGCTGCCGGTGATCCGGGCGCCGACGCACACCACGTTGGCATGGTTGTGGCGCCGGGCCAGCGCGGCCGTGGTGACGTCGTGGATCACGGCGGCCCGGACGCCAGGGACCTTGTTCGCCGCCATGGCGATCCCGTTGCCCGTCCCGCAGACACAGAGGCCGAGGTCGGCCGACCCGCCGGCCACCGCCCGCCCCACGGCGGCCCCGAAGTCGGGGTAGTCGACCGACACACCCGCCGCATGGGTGCCGTGGTCGGCGACGTCGTGGCCCGCTGCCGCCAACTCGGCCTTCAGGATCTCCTTCAGGTCGAACCCGGCATGATCCGAGCCGACGGCAACGCGCATGAGGACCGAGTCTACCGGTGCGCCGGGGAGCCCCCGGGGCCCGAACCGGTACGCTGCCCGGTCCATGGCCCTCGACCCGCGCACCCCCGTGGTGGTCGGCGTGGGCCAGGCCGTCACGCCGCCCGACGCCGGGCTGGAGCCCGCCGAGAGGCCCGAGCCGCTCGACCTGATGGTGACGGCGCTGCGGGCCGCCGCCGAGGACTGCGACGGGGTGGCGCCCGGAGCCGCCGCCCCGTCCGGGACGGCGCTCCTCCGGCTGGCCGACAGCATCCGCGTCGTGGTGCCGCTCGGATGGCGCGCCGTCAACCCGGCGCTGCTCGTCGCGTCGCGCCTCGGGTTCGCCGAGGGCGACGAGCCGGCCGAGCTCATGCTGTCGGCCATCGGCGGCAACGCGCCGCAGGCCCTGATGCACGACGCCTGCCGCGCCATCAGCCACGGCGAGCGCGACGTCGTCGCTGGTCACCGGCGCCGAGGCCATGTACGCCCGCACGCTGGCCCGGCGGCAGCCGGCCGGCGCGGCGCTCTCCTGGGCCAGCCAGCCGGCCGACGCGACCCCGCCCCCGGTCCCGTTCGGACTGGACAAGCCCGGGGCCACCGATCTCGAGATGCAACGCGGCGTGCTCCTGCCCGTCCACGCCTACCCGCTGTTCGAGAACGCGCTGCGCGCCGCCCGCGGGTGGACGCTCGAGGAGCACGCCGCCAGGATCGGCTCGCTCTGGTCGCGTTTCAGCCAGGTCGCAGCCACCAATCCTCATGCCTGGATCCGCACGCCCCGCTCGGCCGATGACATCGTCACCGCCGGACCCGACAACCGGATGGTCGCCTTCCCCTACCCCAAGTTGTGCACGGCGAACATGCAGGTGGACCAGGGAGCCGGCTTCATCGTGTGCTCGGTCGAGGCCGCCCGCGCCGCCGGGGTGCCCGAGGAGCGCTGGGTCTTCCCGCTCTCGGGTGCGGATGCCAACGACCACTGGTTCATCTCGCACCGGGTCGAGCTGCACCGCTCCCCCGCCATCCGGCTCGCCGGCGCGGCCGCGCTCGGTCTCGCCGGGCTCGACGTCGACGATGTCGCGTCGATCGACCTGTACTCGTGCTTCCCCGTCGCGGTGCAGATGGCGGCGGCGGAACTCGGGCTGGCCGTCGACGACCCCGCCCGGCCGCTGACCCTGACCGGCGGGCTCACGTTCGGCGGCGGGCCCGGGAACAACTACACGTCCCATGGCATCGCGCCGCGCCGTGGGCGCCGTGCGCGCCGACCCGGGGACGGCGGCTCTGGTGACCGGGTTGGGCTGGTACGCCACCAAGCACTCCATCGGGGTCTACGCGTCGCGGCCTCCCGCACACGGGGGCCGCGAGCCCTTCGCCTGGCGTGACGTCCAGCCCGAGGTCGACGCCCTGCCCCAGTGCCGGGTCGAGGCCGAGGCGACCGGGCCGGTGCGCGTCGAGACCTACACCGTGACCTTCGACCGCGACGGCACCGCCGAGCGGGGCATCCTGGCCTGCCGCACCGCCGCCGGCAGCCGGGCCTGGGCCAACGTCAGCGACCCCGACGACCTGGCCCTGCTCTGCGCCGAGGAGGGCGTCGGCCGCCGAGGCGTCCTCGGCCCCGACGGCACGCTGTCGCTCGACTGACCCTCGGAAGTACGGCGCCGCGGGCCGTGCGTACAGTTGGGTCGAGCGACGATCGCCCGGGGAGGGCCCGGGACGGCTGAGGGGCAGGGCGCATGGCAGGCACGGCACACGAGCTGGTGATCCGGGGCGGCCTGCTGGCCGACGGCCACGGCGGCGAGCCGGTGGCGGCCGATGTCGCCGTCGACGGGGACACGATCAGCGCCGTCGGGCACGTGGCGGGCCGGGGGAACGAGGAGATCGACGCCGCCGGTCTGCTCGTGACGCCGGGCTTCGTCGACATCCACACCCACTACGACGGGCAGGCCACCTGGGACTCCCACGTGACGCCGAGCAGCTGGCACGGCGTGACCACGGCGGTGATGGGCAACTGCGGGGTGGGGTTCGCGCCCGTGCGACCCGACGCCCACGACCGGCTCATCTCCCTCATGGAGGGCGTCGAGGACATCCCGGGCGCGGTGCTCGACGAGGGGATCGAGTGGTCGTGGGAGACCTTCGGCGAGTACCTCGACGCGGTGGAACGCCGGCCCCACGACATCGACCTGTGCGCGCAACTGCCGCACGGGGCCCTCCGCCTCTACGTCATGGGTGAGCGGGCCGCCCGCCTGGAAGAAGCGACGCAGGATGACGCGGCGGCCATGCGCTCGCTCACCACAGAGGCGATGCGGGCGGGTGCCATCGGATTCTCGACCTCGCGCACCCTGAACCACCGCACGTCGACGGGCGACCCGACGCCCTCGCTCCGGGCCGGCGCGGCCGAGCTCGAGGCCATCGCGCGCGGCGTGGCCGACGCCGGGCACGGGGTAGTGGAGCTGATCTCGGACTTCTGGCCCGACCCCGACACCGAGTTCGCGCCTGATCCGCGGCCTGGTCGAGCGCAGCGGCTGCCCGCTCTCGGTGTCGCTCGCCCAGAGCCACCAACGGCCCGAGGCGTGGCGCGACCTGCTGGCGCGGGTCGAGCAGGCGGCCGCCGAGGGGCTCCCCATCAGGGCACAGGTGGCGCCGCGGCCCATCGGGTTGCTGCTCGGCCTGCAGTCGTCCTTCCACCCCTTCTCCGGCCACCCCGCCTACGGGGAGATCGCCGGGCAGCCGCTCGAGGCGCAGGTGGCCGCGCTGCGCGACCCGGCCTTCCGGGCCCGCCTCCTCGAGGGCGAGCGCCCCGACGGATCGCTCCGCCGCCTCCTCGACTACGACCGCATGTACCCGCTCGGCGACGTGCCCGACTACGAGCCGGCCCCGGAGACGAGCGTGCGACGCATGGCCGAGGCCCGTGGCATGGATCCAGCCGAGCTCACCCTCGACCTGCTGGCGCACGACGGCGGGCGCAGCTTCCTGCTCGTCCCGTTCTCCAACTATGCGGACGGCGATCTCGACGCCTGCCGCGAGATGCTGGTGCACCCCGACACCGTCTTCGGGCTGGGCGACGGCGGCGCCCACGTGGGCATCATCGCCGACGCGAGCTTCACCACCTACGCGCTCACGCATTGGGCCCGTGACCGCTCCCACGGCCGCCTGCCGCTGGGCTGGGTGGTGGCGCAGCTGACCAGCGCGACGGCGCGCGCGGTGGGGCTCGAGGACCGCGGCGTCGTGGCCGAGGGCCTGCGCGCCGACCTGAACGTCATCGACTTCGACCGCCTCCGCTGCGAGCCGCCTGCCATGGGCTACGACCTGCCCGCCGGGGGCAAGCGGCTCCTGCAGCGCGCCCGCGGCTACTGCGCCACCGTGGTGGGGGGGCAGGTCACGTATCGAGACGGCGAGCCGACCGGCGCGTTGCCGGGCCGGCTCGTCCGGGCCGGCACCGGCGGGCGCACCTGAGGGCGAGAGGACCAGGACATGAACGCCAGCGACGTGCACGAGCTCGAGCCGGCCGCCGAATGGCGGGCGGCCGACGTCGCCGACCCGGCGGCGTGGACGCTGCGGCTGAATGCCGACGACCACGCCGAGCTCGATGCGGCGCTGGCCATGGCGAAGGTGAAGAGCACCGACCCCCTGGAGCTCGGGCGCGAGGACTTCCCGCTCGACGGTCTGGCCGGCAAGCTCGACGACGTCGTCGCCAAGCTCCTCGACGGCCGCGGCTTCGTCCGCATCGCAACCCTCGACGTCGACCGCTACAGCGACGAGGACCTGACGCTCCTCTACTGGGGCATCGGGATGCATCTCGGCGAGCCCTGGGCGCAGAACAAGCACGGCCACGTGCTGGGCGACGTGACGGACCAGGGCAAGACGATCGACGACCCGACGGTGCGCGGCAACGAGCTCGGCGGCATCGCGCTCGACTACCACACCGACGGTTCCGACCTCGTCGGCCTGCTCTGCCTGCGCACGGCCCGCACCGGCGGGCTCTCCTGCGTCGCCAACGCGGTGGCGATCCACAACCACCTCGTGCGCGAGTCACCGCACCTGGCCGCCGCGCTCTACGACGCGCTGCCCTACGACACCCGGGGCGAGCAGCCCGCGGGCGCCGCGGCCTTCTACTCGGTGCCGGCGTTCACCGAACACGCGGAGCGGCTGTTCGTGCGCTTCATCCCCCAGTACATCCTCGCCTCGCAGCGCCACCCCGACGCGCCGCGGCTGAGCCCGGCGGCCCGCGAGGCCATCGCCGCGGTCTCCGCGTTGGCCAACGACCCGGACTTCAACGTGTACATGGACCTGCAGCCCGGCGAGATGCAGTTCATCAACAACTACCACGTGCTCCACGGCCGCACGGCCTACGAGGACGACGTCGCCCACGGCTACAAACGGCACCTCAAGCGGCTGTGGCTGGCGACGTACGCGCTGACGGATCGCCCCGCGCACTTCGCGGCCCTCGGCCGACGGAGCCACTGGGAGGCGCGGCGCTCGGTCAGCACCCTGCCGGCCGTCGAGCGGGCCGCCGCGCCGCCGTCGCCCTGACGGCCCGGCGCCGGACTCAGCCCGGTTCGGGCTTCTTCTTCGACCGGGAGAACCAGCGTCGCCGCGTGCTCATCAGCATGGTCCCCTCGACGAAACTGGACGGCAACGCGCCCTCCCGCAGCACGCGGATCGGCGACACGGTCGCGTCGACCAGCGTGGGAGGCAGGCCGTCGCGCCGGCCGCCGTCGACGACGAGCGCCACGTCGGCGGCGTCGAAGGCCTTGGCGACCTCCTTGGCATCGGTGAAGCTGAGCGGCACGGTGCGCCAGGGACCGTGCTCCCGGCACAGCTTGCGCAGCGCGCGGCCGTCGGGCATGCCCACCACCACGGCCCAGCCGCCCGACGCAGCACCGGCCGAGCCTCTCGGCGTGCGCCCCGCTGGTCGCCTCGCCGGCGGCGAAGCCACGCGGCACGAACACCTCGACCGGGCCGGGCCAGCAGCGCTCGAGCAGCTGCCCGAGCTCGTCCGACCAGCCCGACGTCAGCGAGCGCAGGGCCTCGGCGTACCCGACCGCGTAGTGGGGGCCCTCGGGGTCGGCCGCCAGCTCCACCAGCCGCGCCTCGGTCTCCGGCGGCCCGGCGCGCATCGCGAGGCTGTAGCCGCCAACGGCCGGGACGGCGATGATCAACCCGGCCCGGAGCGCCGCCGCCACCGCGGTGTCCGACGGGCTCGAGAGCGGCGGGTGATCCCTCTTGGCGTCCATGTCGTCCCCCCTCTCGTCACCCCGGTCGTTCGTCATGTCAGTGCGGTGCCCCCGCCAGGCGCGCCACGAGCGCCCGGGGCCGACGCGCCAGGTCGGGCTCGACCCGCACGTCGTCGAACCCCAGCCGCCGGGCCAGCCCCACACCGGCACCGGCCTGGTGGGGCGCCAGCTCCACGACCGCGGTCCCGGGCGCGCGAGCCACGCACGCGACTGCACGAGCACGGCCTCCACGTCCGCCAGACCCGCCGTGCCGTCGCTGGCGGGCCCGGCGACGAGCGCCCGCCACGGCTCGGCGTGGACCTCGGCGGCCAGCCCGGCCCATTCGCTCTCGGCGACGTAGGGCGGGTTGGAGACGATCAGGTCGATCGCGCCGCGCAACGACGCCGGGAGCGCCTCGAGCCAGCTCCCCGCACGAGCTCCACGGCGCGGCAGTTCGTCCCCGCCGGCGGTGCGCCGCGCACGCAGGTTCGCCGCCGCCACCTCCAGGGCCTCGGCGCTGGTGTCGGTGGCCCACACCTCGCGCACTGCGGGGTGACCCAGCTCGGCTGCCAACGCCAGCGCGATGGCACCGCTGCCGGTGCCGGCGTCGACGACGACGAGTCCCTCGTCGGGAGACCCGCCGCTGTGCCGGCCCAGGCGGTGCGCCTCGGCCAGGGCCACCTCGACGACCTGCTCGGTCTCCGGCCGCGGGATCAGCACGCGCCGGTCCACGAGGAGGTCGAGGGACCGGAACTGCCAGTGCCCGAAGACGTACTGCAGCGGTTCCCCCGCCGCCCTCCTCGCCGCCATGTCCCGTGCCGCTGCGATCGCGTCGGCGCCGGGCGGGCCCGCCGGCTGGTCGGCGTGCCCGAGCGCGGAGGCCCAGGCCGAGCACCTCCTCGACGATGAAGCGCGCCTCGTGGGGCGCGCCGACCACCGCGGCCAGCTCGGCCACCAGGTCGCGGCGCGTCGGGCCGGTCACCACCGTCACCGCTCGCCCTCTTCCTCGCCGGCGAGCTGCCGGGCACGCTTGTCGGCCATCAGCGCGTCGGTGAGCTCGGTGAGGTCGCCCGCCAGCACCTGGTCCAGCTTGTAGAGGGTCAGGTTGATCCGGTGGTCGGTGACCCGGTTCTCCTTGAAGTTGTAGGTGCGGATCTTGTCCGTCCGGCTCCCCGCCCCGACCTGGCCCCGGCGCTGGGCCGACATCTCGGCGGCCTGGCGGTCCTGCTCGGCCTTGAGCAGCCTGGAGCGCAGCACCACCATGGCCTTGGCCCGGTTCTGAATCTGGCTCTTCTCGTCCTGCATGGCCACGACGGTGCCGGTCGGGAGGTGCGTGATGCGCACGGCCGAGTCCGTCGTGTTGACCGACTGCCCGCCGGGCCCCGTCGAGCGGTAGACGTCGATCTTGAGGTCGTTGGGGTCGATGTCGATCTCGACCTCGGCCGCCTCGGGCAGCACGGTCACGGTGGCGGTGGAGGTGTGGATCCGGCCCTTGGCCTCGGTGACGGGCACCCGCTGCACCCGGTGCGTGCCTCCCTCGTGCTCGAGCCTGATGTAGGCGTCGGGGCCCTTGACGAGGAAGACCGCCTCGTTGATCCCGTCCTTGTCCGACGCGTCCTCCGAGAGGACCTCGACCTTCCACTTCTGCGTCGCCGCGTAGCGCAGGTACATGTCGTAGAGCACCCGGGCGAACAGGTTCGCCTCGTCACCCCCGACCGCGCCGCGGATCTCCATGATCACATTGCGCCCCTCGTTGGGGTCCTTCGGCAACAGCAGCGTCTGGATGTGCTCCTCGAGGCCCTTCACGCGCGACTCGGCGTCCTCCACCTCGAGGCGCATGAGCTCGCGGTCGTCGCCTGACGCCTCGGTCAGCATCTCGCGGGCGGCCGTGACGTCCTCGCGGGCGCCGGTGAGCTCGTGCCAGGCACGCACGATCTCACCGAGCTCCTTGTGACGGCGCGACAGGTCGCGCAGCCGGTCGTTGTCCGAGAGGGTGACCGGGTCCGCCAGGTCGGCCTCGACGGCCTTGTGCTCCGCCTCGAGCGCGGCCATGCGGTCGTCGAAACGGCTCATGTGCGGCGCTCGTGGGGATGCCGACGCGGCGGGCGCACCCGCCGCCGCCCGCTCAGTCCTGGTCCGCCGGGGCGGGCTTGGCCTTGGCCCGGCCCTTGCGCTCGCCGTAGCGGCGCTGGAAGCGCTCCACCCGTCCGCCCGAGTCGACCAGCTTCTGCTTGCCGGTGAAGAAGGGGTGGCACTCGTTGCACAGCTCGACGTGGAGATCAGCCTTGGTCGAGTGCGTCACGAACGTGTTGCCGCACGAGCACTTGACCGTCGCCTCGACGTAGTTGGGGTGGATGTCGGTCTTCATGGTGTCTCCAGTGTCGATTTCGAAGAGTCAGTCTAGGGGTGCCGCAGGGGCCGTGGCCCGCCGGCGCCGCAGCAGGCGGTCAGGTGGCCGGGCCCTTCGCGATCTCGGCCAGGAACTCGTCGTTGCTCGCCGTGGTCCGGATCTTGTCCATGAGCAGCTCGAGACCGGCCGCCTCCTTGCCGTCGCTGGCCAGGGCGTTGAGGACACGGCGCAGCTTCCAGACCTGCTGGAGCTGGCCACGCTCGAAGAGGAGCTCCTCGTGGCGGGTCGAGCTGGCGTTGACGTCGATGGCCGGGTACAGGCGGCGCTCCGACAGCCGGCGGTCGAGGCGCAGCTCCATGTTGCCGGTGCCCTTGAACTCCTCGAAGATCACCTCGTCCATCTTCGAGCCCGTCTCCACCAGCGCAGAGGCGAGGATGGTCAGCGAGCCGCCCTCCTCGACGTTGCGCGCCGCGCCGAAGAACTTCTTGGGCGGGTACAGCGCGCCGGAGTCGACACCACCGGACATGATGCGCCCGGTGGCCGGTGCGGCCAGGTTGTAGGCCCGGGCCAGGCGGGTGATGCCGTCGAGGACGATGACGACGTCCTTGCCCATCTCCACCAGACGCTTGGCCCGCTCGATGGCCAGCTCGGCCACCTGGGTGTGCTCGTCGGCGGGCCGGTCGAAGGTCGACGCGATGACCTCGCCCTTGACCGAGCGCCGCATGTCGGTGACCTCTTCGGGTCGCTCGTCGACGAGCAGCACCATGAGGTGGACCTCGGGGTTGTTGGCCTCGATGGAGTGGGCGATCTGCTTCATCACCGTCGTCTTGCCGGCCTTGGGGGGCGAGACGATCATGCCGCGCTGGCCCTTGCCGATCGGCGAGAGCAGGTCGACGATCCGGGCCGTCAGGTTGTCCTTGTCGCCGGACATCTCGAGGTTCAGCCGCGAGTCGGGGAACAGCGGGGTCAGGTCCTCGAAGCGGGGCCGGTTGCGCGCCTCCTCGGGATCGAGGCCCGAGATGGTGTCGATGCGCAGGAGCGCCGGGTACTTCTCGTTGTTCGACGCCGGGCGGCACGCGCCCTCGACGTAGTCGCCGCGTCGCAGCGCGAAGCGGCGGGCCTGGCTGATGGAGACGTACACGTCCTTCGGCGAGGCCAGGTAGCCCTCGCAGCGCAGGAAGCCGTAGCCCTCGTCGCGCAGGTCGAGCATCCCCTTCACCTCGACCAGCTCGCCCGAGTAGGGCTGCTCCTGCCCGCCGCCCTGGAGCTCGCCGCCGCCCTGGCCGCGGTCGCGGCCGCGGCGCCGCCGGCTGCGCCGGTTGCCGACGTCGCCGTCGGGCGAGTTGCCGCGGTTCTGGTTGCCCTGGTTCTGGCGGTTGCGGTTGCCGCCGCCACCGCCTTGCTGGTTCTGCCCCTGGCCCTGTCCGTTCTGGCGCGGCGCGGGGTCGGCGCCGTCGGCCAGCTCGGGCGGCTCGACGAAGACGGCCGGCCCGGAGTCGGCGGTGGGCGGCCGCGGTGGTCGTGGCGGGCGGCGCGGCGGCCTCGGCCGGGGCGGGCGACGCCGTGTCGGCACCCGGGCCGCCGGCGGACGCCGTGGACTCGGGGGCAGCGCTCTCGTCGGTGGCGGCCGTCGAGGCGCGGGAGCGGCGGGCCGGCTTGGACCCGTTGGTGTCGGGCTCGGCGTCGCCGTTGCTGCCGGCGGCGGACCCGGTGGTCACGCCGGTGGCATCGAGGATCTGGTCAATGATGTCGGCCTTCTTCGTCCGGCTGGTCGTCTTGAGCGACATGGCCTGGGCGATGGCACTGAGCTCGTCGCGCTCCTTGCCTTCGAGAACCGATCGTTCGAGCTGCTGTTCCGCAGTCATCGGGCTCCTCATCTACGAGGGTTATCGCCGGCCCGGGGTTCGTCCACGCGTGGCGAGGGAAATTAAGGGAGGAGAAGGGATTCGCGTGTGAATGCCCTCCCCCGAATCACCTCTGCGTGATGCTCTCCCGGGACCGCTGGAACCCGCGGAGAGCGCTTCGAAGCGCAGTGGGGATGTACCTACTGTAGCGGGACCGGACGCCCCATGCCAACACACCCGGCCTTCTTGCAGGTCAGATTGTGTCTTTGTTGGCGCAGGCGCTCGCTCACAGGGATATCTCGGCCAGGACCGAATCGAGGTCGAGGTCGATCACCGAGGGCACCGAGATGGCCTTGATGGCCAGGTCGGGGTCCTTCAGCCCGTGCCCGGTCAGGACGCACACGACCCTCGACCCCTCCGGCACGCCCTCTTTGATCAGCCCGGCCACCGAGGCGGACGAGGCCGCCTCGCAGAACACGGACTCCTGCTGGGCGAGGAAGGTGTAGGCGTCCATGATCTCCTCGTCGGTGACCGCCGTGATGGATCCGCCGGACTCGGCGGCGGCGGCCGTGGCCGAGTACCAACTGGCCGGGTTCCCGATGCGGATCGCGGTGGCGATCGTCTCGGGGTTCTCGACCGGGTGGCCGAGCACGATGGGCGCCGCGCCAGCGGCCTGGAAGCCCAGCATGCGGGGCAGCCTGGTCGAGCGGCCGGCCTCCTTGTACTGGAGGTACCCCTGCCAGTAGGCGGTGATGTTCCCGGCGTTGCCGACGGGGATGCAGTGCACGTCGGGGGCATCGCCGAGGACGTCGACGATCTCGAAAGCGCCGGTCTTCTGCCCCTCGATCCGGTGCGGGTTGACCGAGTTCACCACGGTGATCGGCGCGTGGTTGGGAAGGTCGCGCACGATGGTGAGCAGCTGGTCGAAGTTCCCGCGCACCTGCAGCACCCGGGCGCCGTGCATGAGGGCCTGGGCCAGCTTGCCCAGCGCGATGTGCCCTTCGGGGATGAGCACCACGCACGCCAGGCCCGCCCGCGACGCGTAGGCCGCGGCAGAGGCGGACGTGTTGCCGGTCGACGCGCACACCACCGCCTTGGCGCCTTCGTCGACCGCCAGGGAAATCGCCATGGTCATGCCGCGGTCCTTGAAGCTCCCGGTCGGGTTCGCCCCCTCGACCTTGAGCCACACCTCGGCGTTCACGCGCTCGGAGAGGCGCGGCGCGGGCACGAGGGGCGTGCCCCCCTCGAGCAACGTGACGACCGGGGTGCGCTCGGTGATGGGGAGGAACGAGCGGTACTCCTCCATGACGCCCTGCCAGCCCGCCGTCACGGCCGCCCTCCCCCGCCGTCCTCGTCGTCGCCGATCACGCGCAGCACCCCGCTCACCCGGTCGACCGCCTCGTGCTTGCGCAACTCGTCGATCGTGGCCAGCAGGTCGCCCTCGCGCGCCACGTGGGTGAGGAAGATGAGGCGGGCCTCCTCGGCCAGCCCGACCTGCTCCATGGCCCGGATGGAGACGCCGTGGTCGCCGAAGATCTTGGCCACGGCAGCGAGGACGCCGGGCCGGTCGGCCACGTCCATGCTGAGGTAGAAGGCGGCGCGCATGTCGCTCTGGGAGCGCACCGTGCTGCTGGTGCGCTTCGGCGCCGGCGCCGGCGCGCCGGCCAACAGGTTGCGCGAGGCGTCGACGAGGTCGCCCAGCATGGCGCTCGCGGTCGGGCCGCCGCCGGCGCCGCGCCCGTAGAGCATGAGCTCGCCGCTGACGGCTCCCTCGACGAACACCGCGTTGAAGGCGCCGCGCACCGCCGCCAGCGGATGCGTCTTGGGGACCATGGCCGGGTGCACCCGGACGGAGATCTCGGGCCCGCCGTCGACCAGCTCCGCGACCGCCAGCAGCTTCACCGAGTACCCGAGCCGACTGGCGTAGGCCACGTCGGCCGCACTGATGCCGCTGATGCCTTCGCGGTGGACGTCGGCGTCGACGATGTCCGACCCGAACGCCAGTGCGGCCAGGATGGAGGCCTTCGCGGCGGCATCGTGCCCCTCGACGTCCGCCGTGGGGTCGCGCTCGGCCAGGCCGAGCTCCTGTGCCTCGCGCAGCACGTCGTCGTAGCTGTCACCCTCCTCCTCCATGCGGGTGAGGATGTAGTTGGTCGTCCCGTTCACGATCCCCATCACACGGAGGATCTGCTCGCCGGCCAGCGACTCGCGCAGCGGCCGGATGACGGGGATGGCGCCGGCCACCGCCGCCTCGTAGAGCAGGTCCACCCCCGCGGACGCCGCCACCTCGGCCAGCTCGGCGCCGGCGGTGGCGAGCAACGCCTTGTTCCCCGTGACGACCGGCTTGCCGTTGCGCAGGGCGGTCTCGACCAGCTCGTGCGCCGGGTGCAGCCCCCCGATCAGCTCGACCACGACGTCGACATCGTCGCGGGCAACGAGCGCGGCGGCGTCGGTGCCGATCAGACCCGTGTCGATGGCCGGGGAGCGCGGCTTGTCCGGGTTGGCGACGGCGATCCCGACCAGCTCGAGGCGGATGCCGGTCCGGGCGGCGACGTCGTCGGCGCGGGTCAGCAGGATCTCGGCCAGCGCGCCCCCGACGTTGCCGCAGCCGAGCAGCGCCACGCGCACTGTCGGCGCGGGGTGTGCGTGGGGGTGTGAGGGGGCCCTGGCCGGGGCCTTCGGCCCGGTCCTGGCCTTGTCGGCGGTCACCTCCAAACGGTACAGGCTGTCCGCGCGACGTCCGGCTCGGTCGCGTGCCAGGTGGTGCTACTACGACTCCGCCCTGTGGGGTGGGCGCCCTTGAGCACGCCCGGCCGGGCGACCACACTGATCCCCGGGGAGGTTCCTTGTCCTTGTACGGGATGCTGCTTCGCACCGGAGCGCGCCAGCGGTGGCGATCCTGGCTGGCACTGACGCTGCTCGTCGCGCTGGTCGTCGGCTTCGTGCTCGCAGGTGCCCAGACGGCGAGGCGCACCGCGACGGCCTGGCCGCGCTTCGAGGCCGTGCACGGCTTCGACACCTTCGCCTATGCCCCCACCCCGATCCGCGATCCTGCCGCCTTGGCGGGCGTGGCGACGGCCGTCCAGATCCGCGCGCCCGCACCGGGGCCTCCCGCCTGCGACTCGTGCACCGGCCAGATCAACGGCAACGACTTCAGCATTGAGGAGGTGGCCCCGGCGCAGCTGACGAGCCTGGTCAAGCTCGTGAGTGGGCACATGCCCGACCAGTCCGACCCAGACCAGGTCCTGGCGTCCGAGAGCCTCGCGCCCCTCGGGGTCCACGTCGGCACCGTGCTCCGCGTACGACTGGCCACGTCGGCACAGCGTGCCGCCGTGCTGAGCAACGCGACCATGACGCCCCTCGGGCCGACGGTCACCTTGCACGTGGTGGGCATGTCGATCTCGGAATTCGAGTTCCCCTCCAATTCCACGCCGTCCTATGACGTGTACTCCACAACCGCATTCGCCCGGAAGTACGACCCGGACACAGTGATGTTCGACGAGTACGCGTTCCGCCTGCGGCACAGGACGAGCGACCTCTTGCGCTTCGAGGCAGCGCTGAAGGCAGCGGGGGTCGTCGGCTCGGAGGACCTCTCCGCCCTCGGCAGCTCCATCGAGACCTCCATCGACCCGCAGGTGGTCGGCTGGTGGATCCTCACCGGCCTGACCGCGCTCGTCGGGGTGATCGTCCTGGCACAGGCGCTGGCGCGCCAGGACGCCATCGACTCGGAGGACTACCCCGTCCTGCGCGCCGTCGGCGCCACCCGGCGGCAGCTGTTCACGTTCACGATGCTCCGCACGGTGCTGCTCGCCTTCGCCGGTGTCGTCGGCGCCGTGCTCCTGGCGGCAGCCTTGTCGGTCTTCACCCCGTTCGGCGAGGCCCGGCTGGCCGATCCCGACCCGGGGTTCCAGTTCGATCCGTTGCTGCTCCTGGGCGGGGCCGCCGTGGCGCTCGCAATCGTCGTCGCTCTCGGGATCTGGCCCGCCGTCCGCGCGTCGCGGGCGGTCCGCAGCGCGGAGGGGCCCGTCATGCGGCCGTCGCGCATCGTCGGCGCCGTGTCGGCGTCGGGTGCGCCGCCGAGTGCCGTCATCGGCATCCGCAACGCGCTCGAACGCGGCCGCGGGCGCAGCGCGGTGCCGGTGGGCTCGGCCCTGGTGGGCGCCGTGCTCGCCGTCGCAGCGCTGTGCGGGGCTGCGGTCTTCGGATCCAGTCTCACGCGTCTCACCACGACCCCGGCGCTCTACGGGCAGGGGTTCGACGCGTGGTTCTCGGCCAACACCACGGGAACCACGGGAACCCAGGCCGCCACCGACCAGATGCTCGCCGCACTGCACCGACCCGGCATCACCTCCATCCTGGCCGGGGTCTCCGAGGCCGTCAGCATCGACGGCACGCTGGTCGACGCCCTCGCCGGGCAGACCCTCCGGGGCCCCTATGTCATGACGACCACCACCGGCGTCGTCCCGGTGGCTCCCGGCGACGTCCTGCTCGGCACCAAGACCATGCACCAGCTGGGCGTCCACATCGGCTCGACCGTCAAGGTGACCTTCCCGTCCTCGGGATCGGGCCCCGATCAGACTCGGCGCTTCACCGTGGTCGGCACGACCGTCCTGCCGCCGGACTTCAACCCCCGAGGGGGGCTCGGAACCGGTGCGATCTTCACCCTGGCGGGATTCGTAGGACACGACTGCCCTTCTGGTCGGGGCGGCGTGGGCTGCATCACCTCGTCGGTCCTCTCGAACAACGGCGCCTTTCTCGTGCGGGCGGCACCGGGACCGCCGGGCAAGGCGGCGATGGCCTCGCTGAGCCGCGCCTACGCCTCGGAGGTGAACCTCCCGCGACCCCCGACGAACCTGGTCAACTTCGGAGAGGCGGTCAACTTCCCCCTGATCCTCGGTCTCATCGTCGTCCTCTTCGGGGTGGCGACGCTGCTGCACATGCTGCTCTCCAGCGTGAACCGGCGGCGACGGGAGATGGGCCTGCTGAAGTCGCTGGGCTTCGTGCGCCGCCAGATCGCCCTGTCCGTCTCGTGGCAGACCACGACGGTGGCGATCATCGGGATCGTGCTCGGCATCCCCCTCGGCATCGCCGCGGGACGAGCGATATGGAACGCGTTCGCGTCCAACCTGGGCGTGTCGGTGCCACCGGTGGTGACGACGTGGGTCGTGGCGGCCATCGCGGTCGGGACGCTGGTGGTGGCCAACCTCCTCGCGGTCGCGCCCGCGGTGGTGGCGTCGCGCGCCAAGGCGGCGTCCCTCCTCAAGGCGGAGTGATGCTCACCCGTCGAGGTTCGTGAGGTCGTCGAGCGTCTCCCGGCGGACGGCCACGCGGGCGGTGCCATCCGAGACGAAGACGACGGCGGGGCGGGGCACTTTGTTGTAGTTCGAGGCCATGGCGTAGCCATAGGCACCGGTGACCGGCGTGGCCAGGACGTCGCCCACCTCGAGGTCGTCGGGCACGTAGGCGTCGGGCACCACGAGATCCCCGCTCTCACAATGCTTGCCCACCACGCGCACGGGGCGGGGGCGGGACGCGACGGCCGCCCGCGGTAGGAAGGCCTCGTAGCCGCTGCCGTAGAGCACGGGTCGCGGGTTGTCGCTCATGCCCCCGTCGACGCTCACGTAGGTGCGGATGCCGGGGAGGTGCTTCACGGTGCCGACCGAATAGACCGTCATGCCGGCCGTGGCCACGATGGCGCGCCCCGGCTCGGCCGAGATCCGCGTGGCGGGGTCGACGCCCGTCTTGGCGCACGCCTCCCGGGTGGCATCGGCCCACTCGGCCATCGTGGGCGCCGACTCGCCGTTCACGTAGGGCACGCCGAGGCCACCACCCACGACCAGCTCGGACAGCCCCAGCGGCGCGAAGAACTCGCCGAGCACCTCGGCAGCCTGCTCGAAGGATGAGGCGTCGAACACCTGGCTGCCGATGTGGGCGTGCACCCCCGCCAGCTCGACGCCGGGCAGGAGTTCGAGGGTGGCGACCGCCTCGGCGGCGGCGCCCGAGGAGACGGAGAAGCCGAACTTCGAGTCCTCCTGGCCGGTGCGCACGAACTCGTGCGTGTGCGCCTCCACGCCCGGCGTGACCCTGACGAGCACCTTCGGACGAGCCGCCGCGGGCGGCGACGACTCCAGCAGGCCTCCCAGTCGGGTCACCTCGTCGAAGGAGTCCACGACGATGCGACCGACGCCGAGCGAGAGGGCCGAGGCCAGCTCCTCGGTCGACTTGTTGTTGCCGTGCAGCACGAGGTGATCCGCGGGGACGCCGGCCGAGAGAGCGACGTGGAGCTCGCCGCCGGACGCGACATCGAGATGCATGCCCTCCTCGTGCGCCAGGCGGGCCATCGCTCGGCACAAGAAGGCCTTGGTGGCATAGGCGACACCCTCGCCCCAGGCGGAAACGGCCTCCCGGCAGGCGTGGCGAAGGTGGTCCTCGTCGTAGACGAAGAGGGGCGTGCCGAACTCCTGGGCCAGCTCGAGGAGGTCGATGCCGCCGATGTGGAGGTGCCCGTTCTCGTCCACGGACGCGCTGCGCGGCAGGAGGTGGCGCTCCAGGGGTGCGGTCGCGACGTCGTGGTCCGTCGGCATGGAGATGCAGGATACGGCAGCCCTCGTGCACCCCATGCCCGCCGGGACCGGTGCCCACGGGCGGGGACTACGATCGTCCCCTGCTCGCGCGTGACGTGGGCACTGCCCGCCCCCGTAGCTCAGCGGATAGAGCACCGGCCTCCGGAGCCGGTGGCGCAGGTTCGAGTCCTGCCGGGGGCGCCCGCCGCCGGGGGCGCCGATGTGCCGGGGGGCGCCGACCCCGGGCGCCCTATTTGTTCGTTCAGCTGGCAGATCTGACCGTCGTGCCCGCAGTTCGCTCTGGCTGGCGATCCACCATGAATGACGCTCCGCACTCGTGAGCTATCGCGAGCACCCGGGTAGAGATCGTCCGGATGCTTCGGTTTGGCAATCGGATCCGGCAATCGAATCAGCGCTCGTTGTTGGATGCCGACCCGCGGGCTGGATTGCAGGGTCAAGCAGGGACTACCGGGAGGTGTGAACACGATGGACTGGACGACCCAGATGGTCCGGTTGGTCCGAGCGCTCTCTGGAAGGCCTAGCTCCGAAATGACCCGCTTCGTCACCGGCGTGCTTGGCTGACTTCGGCTTCCCCGCAGACGACCGATCGAGCTTGAGCAGGGAGGTCGAAAGGCTCTTGACTGAATGAGTCATTCAGTCAAGAATATCCCGTATGGGTCGAGTTGCAGCTGATCAACGTTTGCGAGACATCACCCGGGCGGGCGTCGACAGTTTCTCCCGGCTTGGCTATCGGCGGACGCGGATGGCTGAGGTGGCGGCCAGTGGCGGCATGTCGACCGGCGCGATCTATACATACGTCGAGAGCAAGGAAGCGCTCTTTGACCTGGTGCTCGCCCGCGGCTTCGATCTCCCTGCGCCCGACCCATCCGAGTTGCCCGTGCGCACGCCGAAGCGCGAATCCACCATGCAAATGGTCGATCGGGAACTGAGGCGTCTGGGCGTCGCCCCAAAACTCAAGGCGGCGCTGACTGGACCGGAGCCTTCGGACGTACGAGCCGAGTTGGTTGCCATCGTCGACGAGCAGTACTCGAAGATTGAGCGGCTTCGAGGTGTGCTGTCGGTCATTGAGTCCTGCGCCGCCGACCTGCCCCCACTCGAGGAACTGTATTTCAGGCGTCAACGCCGTGGTCATATCGACCAGTTCGCGCAGTACGTGCAGATCCGGACCGCAACCGGGTGTTTCTCGACCCTCTCGGACACGGTCATCGCCTCGCAGATCGTGACCGAGACTATTGCCTGGTCTGCTTGGAAGCGCCACGAGGGTCGTGATGCAACACGCTTCGACGACGACCTGGCGCGCCGCACGGTGATCGAGTTCACCTGCAACGCCCTGCTGGGGGAAGGCACGGTTCGATGACCAGCATCTCCACCGCCGTGCAGTTTGTCCGACGAGACGGTGGACTTAGGACCAGCACCCCCAAGGGCGACCGGCCCGTCGAGGATCGGGATCTGGCACCCTTCGCATGGGTGCCGGTGTCTGTAACGGCGGCTGCGATGTGCACTTTGGAACTTCTTGTAGCCAGCCAATACGGCTTCCATCGCGACGAGTTGTACTTCCTGGCCAGTGCACACCATCTCGCCTGGGGTTATGTGGACCAACCACCGCTCGTCCCGGCTGTGGCCCACCTGGCCCTCATGATCTTTGGGCCATCGGTGTTCTGGTTGCGTGCGCTCCCCGCGATGGCCGGTGCGGCGACGGTCGTCATCAGCGCTCTGACGGCACGTGAGCTGGGAGGCCGTCGTATCGCCCAGCTGATCGCCGGCATGGCCGCGGCGACGTCAGCTCAGGCACTGGCCGCGTTCCACCTCTTATCGACCACCGCGTTCGACGTGTTCTTCTGGTCGGTGATCACGTTGTTGGTCAGTCGAATGTTGCGCACCTGCGAGCGCCGACTCTGGATCGCGATCGGAGTCGTGACCGGCGTAGCTCTCCTCGACAAGCTCAACGTGTTGTTCCTCGTCGCGGCGCTTGTCGTCAGTCTCGCCGTCAGTCCGCAACGCCAGCTTCTTTGGAGCCGTTGGCTGGTAGTGGGTGCCGCGCTTGCATTGCTCCTCGCCAGCCCCGACATTGCGTGGAACGCGACACACCAGTGGGCACAACTCTCCATGACCCACAGCCTCCAGCAGGAGAACTCCACCCTTGGAGCCTCATTGACCTTCATACCGGCGCAACTCATCGTGGTCGGGATCGTCCTCGCCTGGGTATGGGTGCCGGGGCTGATGCGGCTCCTAAAGGACCAGCGGGTCAGGTCACTTGGGATTGCGTACCTGGTGCTGCTCGCGCTCTATTCCGTCTCGGGCGCAAAGCCCTACTACCTGTTCGGGATGTACTACGTGCTGTTCGCGGCCGGAGGCGTGGCCATCGAGGAAAGGCTCGCAGCTCGGTCCCCCGAGCAGCGACGGAAATCGGTCCGGCTGCGGCTTGCGATCATGGTGGCAGCTGCAGCGGTGAGTCTGCCGTTGACGCTTCCGGCCCTCCCTGAGGGCACGCTCGCGGTAGGTCCCTGGGAGGGATCGATAAACAAGGACCTGAGCGCGACCGTCGGCTGGCCACAGCTAGTGACCCAGGTGGCCATGGTGGCCGATCGTTTGCCGAGCAGCGAACGGCACAGGCTCGTGATCTTCACTGGCGACTATGGCGCGGCCGGCGCAGTCGATCTGTACGGACCGGAAGACGGGCTTCCGCACGCCATTAGCGGTCACAACACCTACTGGTGGTGGGGTCCGGGCAATGCGCCGGACAGGTTTACGACCATCGCGGTCGACCTCTCGCGCAGCTACTTGCTCACCATATTCGGCAAGGTCCAGTACGAGGGTCAGGTCGTCACCCCCAATGGAGTGTGGACGGAGGAGCGTGGCGATCCGATTTGGCTCTGCACCGACCAGCGCCTGAGCTGGGCGGCAGCGTGGCCCCTGGCACGCCACTATGGCTGACCCGTTCAAGCATCGAAAGGGCGATGGACGGCTCATTGCATCGGGCCGAGATTCCGACATCTTCGAGCACGGACCGCGTACTGTCCTTCGTCGCTCACGGAATGGTCGATCGATGCTCACCGAGGCACGAACCATGGAGTACGTCCGCCAGCGGGGCTATCCGGTGCCAGTGGTCGAGGAGATCTCAAGTGACGGTACGGCCATGGTCATGGAATACGTCAGGGGCCCGACGATGGTCCGAGCGCTGGGGCACAAGCCCTGGATGATTCGTCGTCAGGGCGCACTGCTGGCCTCGCTCCATCGCCAACTCCATGAGATCCCGGCACCCGACTTCGTGCCCCCAGCGCCGGTCGGGCACGGTGACCGACTGCTTCATCTCGATCTCCACCCGCTCAATATCCTTCTGGGGCCCAGCGGGCCGGTGGTCATCGACTGGCCCAACACTGCCAGCGGGCCCGCCGGCGTCGACATCGCGCTGACGTGGGTCTTGCTTGAAGCTGGTCAGATACCGGATGCAGGCATCCGTGGTGCTTTGATGGGACGCCTCCGTGGCTCCTTCGTCCGGAGCTTTTTGCGCGGATGTGACCTCACTGCCGCCCAGACCAACCTCCGAGCGGTCGTCGAATGGAAGATCCAAGATCCGAACATGTCGGCCACCGAGGTTCGATCGATGCAGCAGGTTGCCGAAGAGCACGGGCAGGCAGCCCATTCGTAACCGGACCAAAGTCCGAGGATCGGATGAAACCCCCACGAACTTGTGCCAATTCTTAGCCGTTCTGGGATCCCGAGGACCCTCTTGGCAATCCAAATGGCAACCGACGGAGTGTCGCGGGCGAGAATGCAAGCGACTGCCTGGACGGGAAGCCATGCTCAGCATGCTTGGCACGGACGGAAGGACGGAATCAGACCGTTCAGACTGCCCTCCGGAGCCGGTGGCGCAGGTTCGAGTCCTGCCGGGGGCGCACACTGCCGGGGGCGCTCTCTGCCGGGGGCGCTCTGAGAGGCGAGATCCCACTGACCGCGGTCGCCCGATCACGTCATGAGGACAAGGGAGCCGGGGAAGGCGGCGAACCAGATCGGGTCATTCGGCCCTACTCCAAGGATCAACCCTTTGGAACTGTGTCGACATGAACGGGGTGATCCAGGCGAGCCTGCGCAGACTCACACGGGCGACAAGGCCACTCGCCATGCGATCAGCCGGTTCGGAAAAGTCCAGTACCTCGGTCGTCCGTCACGTTGGACGTCATTCTGGTCGAATCTACGAAACCCCGGTGGTAGCAGTCGAGCACGACGACGGCTTCCTTATCGCCCTCCCATATGGCGAACGCACCGATTGGATGAAGAACGTCCTCGCCAGCGGGAAGGCAACTGTCGTGACCCATGGCCGAGTGTATGAAGTCGATCACCCGCAGGTCATCCCGATGACGGAGGCAACAAGGTACTTCGGCCCCAAAGAGCAGAAACTGCACCGGCGCTTCGCCGTCGACAGCTGCATTCGAGTCCATCAGATGGCGTCGTAGTCCTGGTTGGCGGCTGGCTGGACCGAGCGCCTTGGAGGTGTGGATCCCCGACGGTGGTCGTCCTCTCGCGATGCTCGTAGTCTCGGCGTACGGGGACAGCCCTTACCCTTCCCGCAAGCGCTTCCCGGTGGGTGTCGTCCGCGCGGCCCGCCCAGGCTCTTCAGTTAACGGGATTGTCGCGTGCGACCTGGGTCTCTGTCCCCCCCCCCCCCCCGGAGGTCCGCCTCGGACCATGGCTAAGGTCGCGCTCGGCGATGGGGTCGGAGAAAGCAGGGAGTCGGGGCGATGCGGAAGGTGCACCATCCCAAGATCGTGCAGCGCTCTGATCGTCGCTGGGCGGTTGTATGTGACGATTGCGAGCGGGACCACGAATCCGCGACGCCAATCGGCATTAACCTTCCCGTCGAATCCCACGAGAAGGCGCAGCTGCTCTGGGAAAATCATTGCGAACGCCGTCGGGGTCCGATTCGCCGCGGAGCGTGAACACCGCCACAGGCCCGATGGCAAGGCGTGTTCGTCACTCTCTGCGGAGCAGTGAGGGTTACGGTGTTGGTCATCCCGTTTCGGAGACCTCGTTGCGTTCCGCTGAACGGCCCCGGGACACGAATCTCGGGCGGAGTGTGCGCAGGTCGATGGTGTCATGCGTTAGCCAATCGTGAACAATCGCGACCCGTACCACATCGACTGGGCCGAAGTAGCCGCTAGGGCCAGGGCCGAACTCGGTGACGAGCCGGTTGCAGAATTCAGCGACCGCTTGCGGATGACCATGATGGTGACCGCAGGCACCCTCCGCCCTGGCGACAGTGACGGCCTCCGTTTCGGGGAGCCGCCGCCGGGAGCGTGACTCAGTCCCGGCGTTCAGGGGCCGTCAGTGAGAGGTGGCGGTGAGCTTGAACACCGGATGGCGGGGTGCCTCTTCGATGAATTTGCTCCACCGGGTCGTCGCCCTTGGCATCGAAGAATGGGGCCGTCACCCGCACGTTGCGAACATAACGCTGGAGGACGGGACCGGCTGTGGCTGCGTCGACCTCCCCGGCGTGAAGGGTCTCCGCTCGCCTGCCATGGCGAAGAATGACCTCGGGCTGGGCACGCACGTTGTGCACCCAGGCCACGATTCCGTAGGGCGAGACAAGCCATCGCTGTCCATCGTTCTCGACCAGGATCACCGGCGTAGTCCTCTGCTGCCCCGTCCTACATCCCGTGGTGGTGAGGAGATACGTCGACTTGCCGCCGATACCAAGGCGAACCAACGGACTCATGAGCGCATTGACCGCTCGACGGGCAGGCCCGAGTTGGTAGCTCTTTGCCATCCCACAGTCTGCCCTGGCATGGGCGCTCGTGTACATGATGATTCCCGATGTGTGGCTGCGAGTGGGCACGCCGGGGTTCCGGACAGTTCCGCCGACCCGGCGGAGGTTGATACCTCGGCTCCGAAACGGCAGGGCAGGCCCTGGTTCCGTGGGCCATCATGGACCATGACCGACGTGAATATCCCGACGTTAGGGGTGCTTCCGGCCTATGTGGCCGTGCCGACAGGCGAGGGAACCTGGCCCGGCGTGATTGTCATTCACGATGCGTTCGGAATGAGCTCGGATCTGCGAAGACAGGCGGACTGGCTGGCGAGCGAGGGATACCTGGCGGCGGCCCCAGACCTGTATCACGGGGGCAACAAGATCAGATGCATGCGAACGGTGATCAAAGACGCTCTCGCCCGCAAGGGTCGGACATTCGATGACCTGGAGACCACGCGGGTGTGGCTGGCTGGCCGACCGGACTGCACGGGGCGGGTCGGTGTCATCGGATACTGCATGGGAGGTGGGTTCGCTCTGCTGCTCGCTCCTCGACAAGGCTTCTTCGCATCAAGTGTGAACTACGGCGCGGTACCGAAAGACGCCGAGGAGCTGTTGCGAGGTGCCTGCCCGGTGATCGGAAGCTATGGCGCCAAGGATCGCTCACTGCGTAGGGCACCTCGCCGCCTCGAGGAGGCGCTAAGCGCCAACGGAATCGATCACGACGTCAAGGTGTATGCCGACGCTGGGCACTCCTTTCTCAATGATCACGATCCCACAGAGGTTTCTATGATCTTCAAGGTCCTGGCGAAGGTCTCAGGCGCGCAGTTCCACCAAAGTTCTGCGCTCGACGCCCGCCATCGAATCATCGCCTTCTTCGATGAACACCTCAAGCAGTCGGTCGCTTAGCGTCAGTGCTGCGGGTCATTGCTGAGCGTTCCGACGGTCTGGGGCAAATTCATCGAAACCGAGCTTGGGCCTCAGTTGGATCCATCCCATGGTTGTCACCTTGTCGACGAGCATGCGGGAGGATGGAGGCCCTTCATCCCGACGAGCCGATCAGAGGGGCAGTCGCCCCGGCCGCTACCGCCCAAGTCCGGGTAATCGGGAACGCACTGGAGAGCCGAGAGACGCAGACCGACCTCGCGGTGGGCGATGGCAGGATGGGTGGTACTTAGTTCGATCCGGCATGAAAGGGGGCCCCGTGCCCAGTATTGGCGATCGAGTCCGATTCGAGTCCACGAGGGTGGGTCAAATTTCTCGGGACGGTGTGGTGACCGGCGTCGATGGGGAGCTCCTCCACATCGAATGGTCGACCGGCGGAGAGTCATCTTTCATTCCGGGAGCCGGATCATTATCCATCGTAGGCAAGGCATCCGCCAAGACGGCAGCCAAGCGGACTCCCAAGAGGAGGACCCCAGCCCGGAAGGCCGCGAAGAAGGCTGCGAAGAAGTCGGCTCCGGCCAAGAAGAGGACTCCAGCTCGAAAGGCCGCGAAGAAGGCTGTGAAGCAGCCGGCTCCGGCCAAGAAGAGGACTCCAGCTCGAAAGGCCGCGAAGAAGGCTGTGAAGCAGCCGGCTCCGGCCAAGAAGAGGACTCCAGCTCGAAAGGCCGCGAAGAAATCGGCTCCAGTTGGCAAGCGCCCTGCCAAGAGGGCGGCTAAGCGCTAGGCCATTCGTGGAGTCGGCAAAGGCGAGAACGCCGGCCGAAGGTGAATGACGCCGGAGAAGCCGCTCGCTGAAGCCATCAGTTCACGCCCATTTGTCCTACCGTCCCGGCGAGCTGGGGCTGGTCCGACTTGTGAGGTTCTAGCCGCTGTTGCACCCGGTCGCGGTCCTCCCAGGTGGTTATCACGCAACATTTCCGCGACGTGCTGGGACTCGAGAGGCATGCCAATACCAATCGGAACTGCCGTCCCACGGTCTCGCTGGCACTCTTGGCAACTCACGACCCATCGACCATCGTTGCGCCGCGAAGTCTGAGGGTGATGTTATGGAATTTGCATCGCCGACTCCTCCCAAAGGGCTACAAGTGCAGCAGCGAGAGAGGCCGGTGTCCTGCCGGGGGCGCCCACCCAAGACTGGCGGGGATGAGGATTAAGGCCGCGGAAATGCCCGCACCTACACTCTCGACTCCTCGGATCCGCGTCACCAAGTCGAGTCCACCATCCGACGCCGACCCGGTCGGGTCCTGACGGGATCGAGAGCATGCCGGAATGATCGGCCCGATCGCGTGGGGATCACGGACGGCCCGCATGGTAGTAGCGTGAGCATTGTCCCCCTTGGGAGTAACGCCTTGTTCAAAGTTGGACGACCCATTCGTCGTCGTCCCCTGCAGGCTCGACGCCTTCTTCTGAGCACCTATTGAAGGAGGCCGTGTCATGGTCCAAGGCATAATGAAATGGACGAGTCCCACAAGGGAGTTCGGCCTGCTCACACCAGACGATGGGAGCCGCGACATCTTCGTGCGGTCTGCGTCCGCCATCGAGTCCACGTGCATCTCAGATGGACGGGCTGGAGTTGGTGTCATATCCGGACCCATGAGTGACGGGGGCACCGACCGCCGTTAAACAACTCGGGCAAATGCCCATGTCGAGTGCTCAGGTGTTCACGGTGCCGCCCCCAACCGTGGATAACACAGTTGATCTGAGACTGAGGGAACAACTCGCAGGTCTTCGCGGTAGACTGAGTGTCTCGTCCCCTTGGGAGAGTCGCTTCGCTTGGGCAGGACGGCCATGTCGGCCGACGCCGCCCCGTGCAGGTTCGACGCCTCGACCGAGCCTCCCTGAGGAGTATCTGTGCGCGTCCCGAATTTGCCCGTCGACCACCTCCGTGGGCGCGCTCGCTCATTCGGGATTCTCGGCTCCTACCCCCCGACCGCCTGCGGTCTGGCTACGTTCACGGCAGCGCTCGCATCAGGATTGTCGGCCCACGACGCCCAGGTGGGCGTGGTCCGCGTCGTAGACGTCGGCGGAAAGACTGCGGAGAGCGAAAGGGTGATCGGCGAGCTGGTCAACGGCTCAGCCACCTCCCTGATCGCGAGTTCGGACCTGCTCAACAAATTCGATGTTGCGGTGGTGCACCACGAGTACGGACTCTACGGAGGCACCGATGGTGACGATGTGCTCGAGATCCTGGGGGGTCTTCGCGTCCCCTCCATCGTCATCGCCCACACAATCCTCACCAACCCGACGCCGCATCAACGATCCGTGCTGAACGAGGTTGCGGCACTGGCGGATCACGTTGTGGTCATGTCCGAGGCTGCCCGGGCACGACTCTGCGACGGCTTCGACGTCGACCATCTCAAAGTGAGCATCATTGCCCATGGCGCCGCCATCCCGACTCGACGTGTGGTGCCCGAGCGGGCCGGCCGACCCCTGATACTCACGTGGGGGCTCATAGGGCCGGGCAAGGGAATCGAGCGAGCCATTGCGGCCATGCCGGCGTTGATGGATCTCCCGATGCGCCCGCGCTACCTCGTGGCCGGCCAGACCCACCCCAAGGTCCTCGCCGCCCACGGAGAGTCCTACCGCCAGGATCGGATAGAGCAAGCAGAGCGCCTCGGCATTTCCTCCTCCGTCGACTTCGATGCCGGCTATCGCGATGTGACATTGCTCACCGCATTGATCCAGTCCAGCAAAGTCGTCGTCCTACCCTATGACTCCAAGGAGCAGGTGACGTCCGGCGTCCTCGTTGATGCCATCGCGGCGGGTCGACCCGTGGTGGCGACGGCCTTCCCGCACGCCGTCGAGTTGCTCGCGACCGGCGCCGGGGTCGTGGTGGACCACGATGACCCCGACGCAATGGCACGCCGCGCTGAGGAGGATCCTCACCAGACCGGAGCTGGCCGCCAAGATGGCCGCCGAAGCGTCCCGGCTCGCGCCGAGCCTCGGATGGCCCGTTGTTGCAGGCGAATACCTCGACTTGGCCAATGGTCTCCTCGCCCAGCGACTTGCGCTGGTGTGAACTCGTCGTTTGAGGCACCCGAGCCGGACTTCGGCCACCTCGTTTCCATGACCGACGCCCACGGCACCTTCGAGCACGCCCTCTTCAGTGAGCCCAGGCCCGAACACGGCTACTGCAGCGACGACATGGCCCGCGTGCTGGTGGTGGCGACACGGGAGCAGCGACCTGCACGGGCGATGCGCAACCTTGCGATGGTCAGTCTGAGCTTTCTGCAGGACGCGTTGGACTCCCAGGGCCGGTGTCGGAATCGAATGAACTGCAGCGGTACTTGGGAAGATTCACCGGCACTCGATGACTGCTGGGGACGGACCATCTGGGGGCTGGGCACTGCCGCCTCGCACAGCGACGACCACTTGGTACGCCACCTGGCCTCGAGAGGGCTCGAACGAGCCATGAGGCAGCGCTCGCCGTGGCCCAGAGCCATGGCGTTCGCTGCGCTGGGTGCAGCCGAGGTGCTCAGCGTGGATCCCGACAACACGTCTGCTCGCGCCCTCGTGTCCGATGCCGCCGATGCGATGAGCAAACCCGTCCCACGTGCCGCATGGCCGTGGCCCGAGCAGCGCCTCACGTACGCCAACGCCACGCTCCCCGAGGCGATGATCGCAGCCGGGACCGCGCTGGAACGTCCGGCCCTCGTGCGCCGCGGGTTGGACCTCTTGGGATGGCTCTTCGACCGCGAGACACGACAGGGTCACCTCTCCGTCACCCCGGTCGGAGGAAGTGGCCCCGACGACCATGGTCCGGCCTTCGACCAGCAGCCGATTGAGGTCGCTGCACTCGCCGATGCCTGCGCCCGTGCACAAGTCGTTGACGGCGACCGACGGTGGACCGACGGGGTCACCGCTGCGGCCGATTGGTTTCTTGGTGACAATGATGCTGGGGTTCTCATGTGGGACCCCAGCACCGGCGGAGGTTTCGACGGCCTGCAGAGCGACAGCGCCAATCTCAATCAGGGCACCGAGTCGACGCTGGCCCTCCTGTCGACCATGCAGCACGCGCAGTCATTCCTGAGCGTCTTGCAATGAGCGTGCACGCTCAGAGCCTGGCTCGTCGTAGCGCGGTCCACATTGCGGCCGACCGGTCGCGAGTGGTGACCCGCCTGTTCGTTCCCGGGCACGAGGGATTCGACCACCAAGAGTCCCGCTCCTCTGCCGTCTTGCAACGCGTCCTGGCGCTCTCGGACGACGAAGTGCAGCGAAGCTATGACGATGTCGTCGCGCGGTTCGATGGCAGACATCACAAGTTGACCGACACGTTCCTGCGGCATGCCGACGAGCTCTCCGATCGCCTCGAGCCGGAACGCCAGCTTTCCCAGACTCGCCGCCTCCTGCTGGGCGCCACCTTCACGAGTGAATATGCCGTCGAGGGTGCTGCTCTTTGCAATCCGAGCACGGTGATGCATCCGGACCAGACAGGGGTTAGCCCCGGGAATCTGCGGTTCGTCATGAGTGTCAGGGCCATTGGGGAGGGCCACAACTCTTCCATCGGGTTCCGGACGGGGACGATCACGGGATCGGGAGATGTAGACATCGATCCGACTCCTACGTTCGCCACAAAGGGCCAGCGGGACGACGTGCTCTATGAGGCAGAATTGTTCAAGGCGGAACTCCGTCGGCTCCGGGGTGGTGGCGATGATGCTGACTACGTCCTGGGTCATCTCGGACCGAGTTTCAGCGAGGCCGAGATGGAGGAAAGGCTCGACATCCTCGAGGCCCACGCTGCCACTCGCAAACAAGCGAAGAAGACGGCCAGACTCATGCGCAGGATCGCCGAGCGCAGTTACAGCATCCGGTTCGAGGACGGCACCCCTCTGGGTGAGCAGATGCTCATGCCGGCGATGAGCGCCGAGTCCAAAGGTATGGAGGACGCCCGGTTCGTGCGATTCGTCGACGACGATGGCAGTGTGACCTTCTACGCCTCCTACACCGCGTACGACGGCAGCGACATCGCTCAGCAACTTCTCGAAACCAAGGACTTCGTGCATTTCACCTCTTCACCGATGGTGGGAGCCGCAGCGGCCAACAAGGGCCTCGCTCTGTTCCCTCGCCGGGTCGGTGGCCGCTTCGCAGCTCTGTCTCGAAGTGACAGAGAATCGAACACCATCGCCTATTCGCATAACCCGCGTCGCTGGGAGGACGTACAGTCATGCCAGGCACCGGCCTCATCGTGGGAAGTCGTGCAACTCGGCAACTGCGGGTCGCCAATCGAGACTGATGCGGGCTGGCTGGTGCTCACCCACGGTGTCGGTCCCATGCGTACCTACAACATCGGCGCAATCTTGCTCGATCTCGAAGACCCCACTCGGATCATCGGCCGATTCCGCGAACCGCTGCTCAGCCCAGCGCATGATGAGCAGGACGGCTACGTGCCCAACGTCGTCTACTCCTGCGGCGCGCTCCTCCATTCCGGCACAATTGTCATTCCCTACGGCATCGGCGACTCCGCCATCGGCGTGGCGACTGTGCCTCTGGACGAGCTCCTCGCATCACTGAGATCCATTCCCGATTGAATCGGGTTTCCCCGCCAACGATAGGAGAACACCGTGCCAGACAGGTCACCGCAGAAGCCGGCAGGAAAGAAGCCCGGCAAGTCCCTCAAGGAGAAGAGGGAGGCAAAGAAGGAGAAGCGCGAGGAACGAGACAAGAGGGCTGACCGCGTGGGGTTGGGACGCTGAAGGGGCTGTGCGCATTGCGGTGCTCGCACCGATTGCCTGGCGTGTCCCACCGCGCCACTACGGACCGTGGGAGCTCTTTGCCTCGCTCTTGACAGAGGGACTCGTTTCCCGAGGCCACGACGTTACGCTCTTTGCCGCTGGGGATTCGGTCACGTCGGCCCATCTGAGCAGCGTGATCGCCCGAGGGTGGTCGGAGGACGCAGGCATCGATCCGAAAGTTGCAGAGTGCCTGCATATTTCGGAGGTCTTCGAGAGGGCCTCCGAGTTCGACGTGATCCACAACAGCTTCGACTTCCTGCCGCTCACCTACTCCGGGTTGATTTCGACTCCAGTCGTCACGACGATCCATGGCTTCTCTTCGCCGCAGATTCTGCCGGTGTATGCCAAGTACAACCACCAGACGTTCTACGTCGCGATCAGCGAAGCCGACAGGCAACCCACCCTTGACTATGTGGCCACAATCCATCACGGGATCGACACCGGGGCCTTCACCTTCGCTTCGGATCCCGGCTCCTACCTGGCGTTCTTCGGACGAATCCACCCGGACAAGGGGGTGGTTGCGGCGATCGATGCCGCCCAAGCGGCAGGGCTTCCAATTCGGATTGCGGGAATTGTTCAGGACGAAGCGTATTTCGAACGTGAAGTTGTGCCGCGGCTGGACGGAGATCGAGTGCAGTTCGTCGGACCCGTCGTAGCCGAGGATCGTTCGTCTTTCTTGGGTGGTGCCGCGGCTCTCCTTCATTTGATCGACTTCGACGAGCCGTTCGGGTTCTCGGTCGTTGAGGCCATGGCGTGTGGCACACCTGTGATTGCTTTCGACCGAGGGTCCATGCGGGAGATCATCATGAACGGCACTACGGGTTCCCTGGTGAAAGACGTTGCTTCCGCGACCAGGGCAATCGCACAGGTCGGTCTCCTCGACCGGCAGACAGTTCGAGACGTGGCCGTCCAACGGTTCAGCAGTGACCGCATGGTCGACGACTACATCGATGTCTATCGACACGCAATTGCGGAACTCTGAGGCAAGCATCGTGTCACTGGGTCGACGTGCCATCGACTTCCGGCGCTACCGACGGGTGACCTGATCTGGGTGACCCGAATGACCGACGCCTCGAGGAGCCTTGGCAATCCGACATGACAATCCACCGGGTACGACCGGGAAGACGATGGCGAACCGCCCGGACCGGGGGGCCTGTTCGGGAGGACTCAGCCCGCAAGACATCCCGGACAACCCGGTCCGGCCGCCGGTGCCCGTGGCGCAGGTTCGGAGTCCTGCCGGGGTCGGCCGCCTGACCGCCGGCGGCGAATCATCGATTCGTACGCTTGGCCTCGAGGTCGTCGATCCAGTGCTGGATCCAGTCGAGGAGCTCCGCATGGCCCTCTTCGACGCCCGAGAGGCCCTCGACGATGAGGCCGAGTTGGAAGCTCGTCACTGCGGCCACGACGACCTTGAGCGGGAACTGGGATTCGTCGAGGCCGTAGTCACGAAACGCCTGCTCGAAGTGCTGTTCGAAGATGGTACGGAACCGGGCGTGGACGTCGGTCAGTCGCCTCCGGAGAACCGGCATGTTCCAGCCCATCGCCAAGAGCTCAAGGAGGATTTTCGGAAAGCGCGAGGTCGGCTCGTTGACCCAGAATTGCGACCCGAGTCGCCACTTCTCGGCGAAGGTCAGGTTCGGGTCGGCGTAGAGGCCTTCGAGAGCCAGGGCCAGTTGCTCCACAAAGCGGGCGAGGGTCTGGGTGAGCAACTCCTCCATCGATCCGAAGTAGTAGTGGACCAGCCCGTGATTGACGCCGGCCGCTTCTGCCACGGCCCTGGTCGTGACGCCCGCATAGCCGACCTCGTAGAGGAGACGCTCGGCCGCGTCCATGAGCGCGACGGTTGCCTGTTGGCGTGCGTCCGACGTCCTCCGCTGCTCGACAACGCGGGCCATCAGCCGGCTCCGGCGACTGCCGGTGACATACGGGCCGGTTCCACGTCCTCTTGACGATTAGTCACTCGTATTGGAAACTAGTCCAAGTCAATCGGCCTGAGCTCGTTCTCCCGTATCGCGTCGGGCGCCTCGAGGCGGCGGAGGGGTCCCAAAAGAGAAAAGGACTGTAACCGTGGGGTGCTGCGAGCGTCTGGTCGTCAACGGCAATTGGAGCGATCCACGTCGTTGCGGCCATGTGGAACGGCCATTGCGAGGCGGTCACCGGGCTCCCCGACGGGGAGGTGAGAGATGACGATCACCGAATCACTGGCGGCGTGGGGTTCGCACGATCTCGACAACCCGTTCCCGCTCTTCGCGCAGGCCCGTGACCTCGGCCCTGTCCATCCGGTGACATTGGCCGACGGGCACGGCGCCTGGCTCGTGGTCGGCTACGAAGAAGCGCGCGTCGCCCTCAACGAACCCCGGCTCTCCAAAGACATGCACGCGGCTCTTTCGACGGGCTCTGGTGTCGTGGCTGAAGGTCTGCCCGGACCGGACTTCGCCCGCCACATGTTGACGGTCGACCCACCCGATCACACCCGGCTGCGGCGGCTCGTCTCCGCCGCATTCTCGGTACGGCGCGTCGAGGCGTTGCGCTCCCGAATTCAGGCCATCACGGACGACCTCCTCGATGACATCGCGCGGCACGGACCCGACAGGCCGATCGACCTGGTTGGAACGTTCGCCTTCCCACTCCCCTTCACGGTCATCTGCGAACTCCTCGGAGTACCGCAGCGCGACCGCGCGCCGCTCGGCGAGGGGTTCACGAAGCTCCTCGTTCCGACTTCCACTCCGGCCGAATATGCGGCGGCCAAGGAGGCGTCCGACGCCGTCGTGGCCATGTTGGGAGCACTCGTCGAGGCCAAGCAGGCAGACCCCGGTGACGACCTCGTCTCGGGTCTCATCAACGCCCGCGACGGAGAGGAGAGCCTGGACAGCCGGGAGCTGCTCTCGACGATCTTTCAGCTGATCGTCGCCGGTCACGACACAACGGCCAGCCTCATCGGAAACAGCGTCGTCGCGTTGTTGCGCAACCCGGCTCAGCTCACCCAGCTCCGGGCCGACCCCACGAGGATCCCAAAGGCCGTAGAGGAGTTCCTGCGCTACGACGCACCGGTTCCACATTCGACGTTTCGATACACGGCCGCGCCGCTCACCCTCGGCGGCGTGGCGATCCCGGCGGGTGAACAGGTCATCATCTGCCTGGCCGCGGCGAACCGGGACGCGGGCCGATATGCCAGCCCCGAGGAGCTCGACCTCCAACGGGATGAGGCCCGTCATCTCGCGTTCGGGCACGGCATCCATCACTGCCTCGGCGCGCCGTTGGCGCGACTCGAAGGCCACCTCGCCCTGGAATCGCTCCTGCGCAGATTCCCGGAGTTCTGCCTCGCCGTACCGGCGGCCGACTTGCACTGGGGGCACGGCGACGGCCTCGTCCTCCGCGGGCTGTCGGAGCTGCCGGTGATCCCCGGCCCCGCCCTCCCGCGGTCACGACCGTGACCGAGGACTCGGCCGTCTCGACCCGGCTCGATGAGAGCTGGCGCGGGGTGGATGAGGGGTGGGGTCGGCGGGCCGTGGACTTCTCCACCCTCAGCGAACCAGCCAACTGCCGGGAGTACGTCGCTCTCCACCACCGGCTGGGCGTGAGCGCGGGCGACAGGCTGCTGGACATCGCCTGCGGGGCTGGACTCGCGATCGAGTTGGCTTGTGTGCGTGGCGCCCGATGCGCAGGGATCGATGCGTCAGCGCGCCTGATCGCCGTGGCCCGGGACCGCAACCCCGACGCCGACCTGCGAGTCGGGGACATGCACGCCCTGCCATGGGATGACGACGCATTCGACGTCGTGACCAGCTTCCGGGGCATCTGGGGGACGACCCCGGGAGCGATGAGCGAGGTGCGCCGCGTCCTGGCCCCCGGTGGCCGGGTGGGGCTGACCGTATGGGGCCACATCAAGGCGTCGCCGGGGGCGTGGGCGCTTGCACCGTTCTCCCTCGCCGCGGCCCCAAAGGTGGAGAACCAGGCCGCCATGGTGGCGCTCGGCCGACCCGGTGCGGGCGAGAGTTTCCTTCAGGAGGCCGGCTTCACCGAGGTGGAGCGCATCGATATCCCCTTCGTCTTCGAGTTCGCCGATCCCGAGCTCTATGCACGAGCCCTGGCGTCGACCGGTCCGGCCTTCGAAGCCATGGAGGCGGTTGGCGAACAGGCGTTCCTACAGGCGGCGGTCGAACTGGCCCGAGAGAAGGTCCGTTCGGGGCTCCCTCTCCGAGCGCCCGTTGCGGTGGTGGGCTACGTCGCCAGCAAGCCCGCTGTACGGGTCCCTCGCAGCGACCGCCCCGCTAGCGTCCGAGCCGACGAATCGGGCGTTGGCTTCCTCGCGGCGCCGGCGCACACGCCTGAGGCGCAGCGCCTGTTCGACCAGGACGTGGAGGGTGTCGGGTACGTGATGAACGTGTCACGACTGTGGGCGTACATGCCGACCATGCTCGAGGGCCTGTCCGACCTGATGGGCCAGGTGACCGATGCCGGCTCGCTCACCCTCCGGCAGCGGGCAGTCCTCGTCGCGGCCGCCGCATCTACTCTGGGTGATTCCTACTGCTCACTGGCGTGGGGCAAGAAGCTTGCAGGGGAGCTGGGATCGGAGGCTGCGGCGGCGGTCATTCGGGGTGCGGACGACGGTCTCGACGCCGAGGAGCGAGCGCTGGCCCGTTGGGCTCGGGCCGTCGCATCGGACCCGAACGGCATCGAGGCCGGGGATCTCGGGCTTCTTCGTGACGCGGGCTTCGACGAGGCCCAGATCTTCGCCATCACGGCCTTCGTTGCGCTCCGACTCGCCTTCTCGACCGTCAATGACGCGCTGGGTGCCGCCCCCGACTCCCAACTGGGTACGTCGACGCCCGGACCGGTTCGTTCCGCCGTCACCTTCGGCCGGCCGCTGGGGACCGACCATGGCTAGGCAGACGCCCGTGCGATCCGGGAAAATCGTCGCTGTGACCCCGGGGCGGCCGATCCGGGCACATCCCGTGGCCGTCACGCGTGTGTACGCGTGCGGCCTGAGCAGGTGTTGCATCCCGTGGGGACATCCTCCGCGGGCAAATGAGGAAGGAGGCGGCACATGACCGCTACGGACACACCAGTAAACAACGGCGTCAACGTCGAGGCCCTCTTGGGCGCACGGGTGGCGCTGACCGACGCGCCCCAGGCGGCGCAGTTCCAGTGGCGGGCAACCTGCGAGTGGAAGAACGGCACCCACAGCCGTTCAACCGTCGAGGGCTTCTTCGGTCTCGGTGAGGAACAGAGCCACCGCACCCAGTACGTGTTCGACGCCGACCACCCGGAGATCTTCGCCTCCGAGGACAACGGCGCGACTCCTCTCGAATACGTTCTCGTGGCCCTCGCCAGCTGCTTGACCGCCGGCGTCGCCGCAGTGGCACAGAACCGGGAGATCCAGTTGCGCCGCGTCTCGGCGACGATCGAAGGCGGAATGGACGTGCGCGGCATCCTCGGCATGGACAGCGATGTGCGCAACGGCTTCAGCGACATCAAGGTGACCTACGACATTGACGCCGACGCTTCAGCCGACGACATCAAGGCGTTGGTCGCACAGTCACAGAAGCGCTCGGCCGTGTACGACATCATCACGAACCCCACCAACGTGAGCGTCCAGGTTCGCTGACCCGAATCGTCCCGGAGGAGTAGGGCGCTCCATGCGCACCACAACCGTCGTGATCGGAGCCGGCCACAGCGGGCTGGCCATGAGCAGGTGCCTCTCTGAGCGTTCCATCGACCATGTCGTGCTCGAACGCCACGAGGTCGCCAACTCGTGGAGGACCGAACGGTGGGACTCGCTGCGGTTGCTCACGCCGAACTGGCAGTGCCGCCTTCCCGGGTACGCCTACGACGGCGACGACCCCGACGGCTTCATGACGATGCCCGAGGTCGTAGAGTTCATGACGGACTACGCGACGCTGATCGCCGCCCCCGTCCAGTCCGATACGGCTGTCACATCGGTGCGCCGCACCAATGGTGAGTATCGCGTCACCACGAACCAAGACGTGTGGCAGTGCGAGACGGTCGTCGTCGCCTCAGGGGCCTTCAACGTGCCTCATGTGCCGGCTTTTGCGGACGCGGTGCCCTCGTCGGTAACGACTTTGACTCCGCTGGAGTACCGCAACCCGGGACAACTCGGCGAAGGGGGCGTGCTCGTCGTCGGCGCATCGGCGACCGGGGTGCAGATCGCGTGCGAGATCCAGCGCTCCGGCCGCCAGGTGACGCTCGCGGTAGGCGAGCATGTGCGGGGGCCGCGCATGTACCGCGGTCGGGATATTCACTGGTGGATGGAGGCGGCCGGCGTCCTCGATGAGCGATACGACGAGGTCGACGACATCGTCCGGGCGCGGCGAGTGCCGTCCATGCAGCTCGCAGGCTCGCCCGAACGGGCCACGTTCGACCTCAACGCACTCACGGACCTGGGCGTCAAGCTCGTCGGGCGACTTGCTGGAATCAGTGAAGGACGGGCCCAATTCTCCGGGTCCCTTCGCAACAAATGCGAGCTCGCAGACCTCAAGCTGGGTCGGCTGCTCGACACCATCGATGAGTGGGCGTCAGCGAACGACCTGGACGACTCGGTGCCGGCGCCTCAGCGGTTCTCTCCGACGGTCGTGGACGACTCGCCGCCGCTGGGTCTCGATCTCGCCAGCGGTGAGATCGGGACCGTCATCTGGGCGACAGGATTCCGCCCGGACTATTCCTGGCTCGATGTCATGGTCCTCGACCGAAAGGGGATGATCCGCCACGACGGAGGTGTCGTCGAATCGCCGGGCATGTTCCTGCTCGGAAGCCCGTTTCTGCGCCGACGCAAGTCGAGCTTCATCGACGGGGCGCGAGCTGACGCCCAGGAGCTCATTGTCGAACTGACTGCCTACCTGGACGCGAGAGTCTCGTCGACGACGGACTGACCGTTTGGCGATCGAATCGGCGGAGGGCTCGGCCGGACGCAGGTCAGCTGGACAGATCTGTCGGGTGGTCGCTCAATCCCCCATGCGAATTCTGCCCCGCAGCGCCACGAGGGCGAGCGAAATGCCAACGATGGCCAGTCCTGTCACGGCAGCCAGTCCCTCCATCAGGGGTCGGACCTGCCAGCCCGATGTGATGAGCGACCGAAGTGCTCCCAGCAGGTAGGTCACAGGATTGTATGTCGCGATGACGGAGAACCAGCCGGTCAGGAGTTGCTTTGGGACAACCGCGTCAGTGAGGAAGAACAGCGGGAAGAAGATGACGTAGCACGCATTCACGGCAGCGGGACTGCCCGTCCTCGAGCGCGACGGCATAGGGGAAGCACGTGAACGCGAGGCCCCAGAGTGCCGAGAAGCCGACGAAGACCAACAGACCCGGAAGCCCGGTGGCAAACCGCACCCCGACGATGGCGCCGATCGCCAAGACGGGCAGGCACAGGGCGGCAATCACGGCCACGTCGGCCACCATCAGGCCGAGCAGCAAGGCAGACCTCCGGATCGGCGTCATGCACAGCCGGTCGAAGTACCCGCCCTGGATGTCCGTGACGAGCGCGGGGGCTCTGGACATCCCGGTGACCGCGAAGGCGATCGCCATGGGGAGGAGGAAGGCCTTGTAGTCAAGGGCCGTCCCTGCGAGCTTCTCGAGCGCGCCGAGGTTGACGCTGTAGAAGAACGCCGGCACGAAGACGGCGGGAATGACCGCGGCCGGCTCCCGTGGGATCTGGCGGAGCGCCCGGCCCGCGATCGCTCGGACGTCCTGGAAGTATCCCGCTTCTCGTCCCATCACGGTGCCTGCCTCGACCACGGTCACTGGTGGACTTCTTCTTGCTCGATTCGTGACCCCGTGAACGCCATGAAGACATCGTCCAGGGTCGGTGTCCGCATCGTGAGGCTGCGGATGCGCAGCCCGGAACGGCCCAGAGCCACCGCGACGGTGCCCAGGGCGGCGGGCCCGTCAACCGTGGTCACCGTGATCGTCTCGTTGCCGCTCCAGGCGGGTTCGAGCTCCTCGAAGGATCGGAGAGTCGCGAGCGCCCGGGCGTGATCCCCGTCGACCTCCGCCACGATCACGTCATGGCCCACCGAGTGCTTGAGCGCGGCGGGGGCACCTTCTGCCATGAGCCGGCCGGAGGCGATGATCCCCACCCGGTCGGCCAGGGTGTCCGCCTCGTCGAGGTACTGAGTGGTCAAGAAGATCGTCATGCCGAGCTCGCGGTTGAGCCGCCGAACCTCCGACCAGACCGCCATCCGGCTCTGGGGGTCGAGTCCCGTGGTCGGCTCGTCGAGAAAGAGCACCTCGGGGTTGTGGACCAAGGCGGCGGCGAGATCCAGGCGCCTCTTCATTCCTCCCGAATAGGTGCCGATCCGCCGATCGATGGCGGTACCGATGTCGACCAGGTCGAGAACCTCTGCGACGCGTGCTCGAACTTGCGCTGCGCGCAGCCCGTAGAGGCGTCCTTGCAACATGAGCAGTTCCCGCCCGGTCTGCCGGTCGTCAATGGCCGCGTCCTGGAGCGCGACGCCGATCCTGACGCGGACCGATCCCGGATCCTGCGCCACGTCGAACCCAGCCACGGAGGCCGTCCCGGCACTGGGCTTGAGCAGGGTGCAGAGGATCCGGACAACCGTCGACTTGCCGGCGCCATTCGGTCCGAGGAATCCGTAGATCTCCCCACGTCGAACGCAGAGATCGAGACCGTCGACGGCCACCGTCGGACCGAAGCGGCGGACGAGCCCGTTCGTCCGAACTGCCTCCTTGCCGACGTCATGGTGGTCGACCAGCGCCTCTGCGCTGGTCTCATACCCATGAGAATCATTCATACCTAGAAGTATTTACTATACTGATTGGTAGCGCAACCTATGTCCCTCCAACCCCTCACCCCCGAGCGTCGACGGCAACAGACCCGCGAGCATCTCCTCGCCGCCGCCGCCGAAGTGTTTGCCCAACGGGGGTTCCATGGGGCCTCGCTGGACGAAGTGGCAGCTGTCGCCGGCTTCACCAAGGGCGCCGTGTACTCCAACTTCAAGAACAAGGAGGACCTCTTCCTCGCCCTGTTCGAGGCCAATTACGAGCGGGAGATGCAGGCGCTGCGAGCAACGCTCGAGCATTCCGAGTCGCCGCCCGAAGATCGCATCTCCGACTTCGTCACCTTGATCCGAGATCAGACACGGCGGAGCGGCAACATGGGACTGCTCTACCAAGAGTTCTGGCTCTACGCCGCGCGCAACCCGGCTGCCCGAGAAGAGCTGAGACGAATTGACGAGGAAGGCGTGCAAGCGTTGGCCGAGATCATCGCGGCGGAGCGTGCGCGACAAGGTATCGAGCCGTTGGAATCAGCCGTTCAGGCGGCAAGGATCGTCGAGACCCTCTTTCGCGGCATCGCTCAGTTGCGCGTCCTCCAACCTGACGTGGCCGACGACGAGTTCGTCGAAGCCGCCATTGCATTCGTGGCTCGCGGGCTCGGGGCTTCCCTCGATTGAGCCGGAGTCTCGAATAGTGACCTTCAGAATTCAAGCGAACCGACGGCAGCTCGCCAGATCTCGGCCGTGGCATCGACCTCGAACGACGTCCGCCCGAGAACGAGCCTCAAGAAGAGCGGCAGCTTCGAACCCGGCCACGTGTGTCCGGCACCCTGGCAGACCCAGAGGGTCACCGCACCAGGATCTCCGTCGGAACCGAAATTGAGCTGGGTCAGCGTCGGACTGACCGCCAGCTGTTCGACCTCCCCTGTGTTGCCGTTGGCTGTGGCCCAGGCTCGAGCAGCCTCAACCACGCTCTCGTTCCAGCGATCCGTGGTGCCACCCCCAAAAGGATTGATCCGATCCGAAGTCCCATGAAAGGCGAGAACCCGCACGGGCCGTTCGAGTGTCCGACGTACCGGTGCGCGGAGGCCGGCCACCGCACCGAGCACGATCACCTCGTCCGGGTGCATCGACGCGAATCGGCTCGCCATGCGCGCCCCACCTGACATACCCACCACACACACCTGGGGGTGTGCCGTCGGATAGCGGTCGTGCAGCGTGGAGACCGTTGCTCGCAGGAACGGATCATCACCTCGGAGATCCCACTCGGATCCGGAGCCTGACGGCAAGCGGCCCTGCGGAAAGCAGACGACCGCCCCGTGCTCGGTGAGCGATTCCGCCCGGCTCAGCCTGGCTTGACCCTCGGGTCCGGAGCGACTGCCGTGCAGGCTCAGCACGATGACGGACGGCGGTCGCGACGGCTCGGCGAGGAGGAATCGTCGTGCGACGCCGTCAAAGGGAATGACCTGCGACGAGAGGGTCAAAGGGGCCAACGCTCCTCAGACGTTCTCAGTCCGGTTTGGCAGGCGATGAGGCGGCACGGGTGGACCGACCAGGCGGCAGGCCGGCCGCACCTCACGGCGATCCATGACCTGCGCCGGCGCTCAGACCGTCCCGATGCCGGCCGCCTCATTGCGGGTGCGCCACTCCGCTCGGGACATCCGTGTCACATCGACGTCGAGGGCGGCCCCGCGGAGGGCACCGACGGTCGCCTGTTGCTGCGCCGTGTGCGCGAAGGGATCCCAGCCGTAGAACCGACACGCGTTCTCCCACGTGATCTTGTGGATCTCCTCGTCCGTGCATCCGGCAGCCTGGAACTCCTTCCAGGCGAACTCGGGCGACTCGGGCCACGTCGTATCGGTGTGGGGGTAGTCGCATTCCCATGCGATGCCGTCGACGCCGATGCGGTCACGCAGCAGCAGGCCGGACGGGTCGGTGATGTAACACGCCAGGATGTGGTCGCGGAACACCTCCGAGGGAAGCTTTCCGCCGAAGTCGCCATGGAGCCACTCCTGGTTCGTGAAGTGCCGATCGATCCGGTCGAAGTAGAAGGGGATCCAGCCGATCCCACCCTCGGAAAGGGCGACCCTGAGGTCCGGGAACCGCCGCAGTGTGGGACCGAACAACAGGTCCTGGGCGGTGATGGCGCTGATCTGGCACGCCAGCACCATCAGGTGGTCGACCGGCGCCTCCAGTGGCTTCTTGATCACTGCGAACCCAGCTCCGATGTGGAGCGAGAGCACCATGTTCTCCTCGCTCAGCGCGGCGAGCATCGGATCCCAATAGCCGGAGAGGAAGCTGGGGAAGCCCTGAACGTGGGGCGTCTCGAGGAAGCTGATGGACCGGCAGCCTTTCTTCGCGATGCGACGGACTTCCGCCACGGCGGCATCGACGTCCCACATCGGCACGATGCCCAGCGGGATGAAGCGGCCCGGGTAGGCCCCGCACCATTCGTCGATGGCCCAGTCGTTGTAGGCCTCGAGCATGACGAGCGCGACCTCCTTGTCGCGCGACTCGGCGAACGTCCGGGCGTTCCACCCGGCCATGGTCGGAAAGCACATGGAGCCCAGCACGCCGTTGGCGTTCATGTCACGCACCCGCTCGTGCACGTCGAAGCATCCCGGCCGCAGCTCGGTATACGTCCCGGGGTTGAAGCCCCATTCCCCGGAGGGCCAGCCCACCGTGGCCGCCATGCCGAACGACGTGCTCGTCTTCTCGCCTTGGAACACCCACCGGTCGATGCCGTCTTCGTGGACGACCTTCGGAGCGTCCTGGAGCCACTTCTTCGGAACGTGATTCTCGAACATGTGAGGGGGCTCGATCATGTGGTCGTCGATGCTGACCAGGATCATCTCGTCGAGATTCATGCTGCGCTCCTCTCCTCCTCCGTCACGGTAAGCAGCTCGGTGCCCGTCGACCGAACACTCCCTCATCTGATGCGACCCTACGCCTCGAAACGGGCCGGTGGCGCCGCCTGAGACGCAGTCGCGAAGCCGAGGACGAGGCCGGGGCGGTCGCCCGAACACCTGTGCCCGTCGGTGCACGGGGAGACGACCCACCGCCCGGGACCGATTCGAGCGACCCGGTTCGGGACGACCACAGCCTCCGTCAGGCGGAGTGGGAGCGTCCAGATTCCTCCACACGCGCGCCCCGGAAAGCTGCCGATACGGCCGAGCGATGACGTCCTCCCTGTTCATCGCCATTTTCGGAGAACGGAGACGGCGCCCGACTTCCGGGGCCGGACGTGCAAGGTCCCATTTCGCTTGAGCCGGTGGCCGGAACGGCCGATGAGACAACGTGGAGGCGAGTCACGGGATCACTCCGGTGTCGCTGCCGGCAGGGCGCCGGCAGGGCGAGGGCGCGCCGAGGGCGCTCGGGATCACCGTCGCCTACGCGGTGCTCGGTGCCGTGCTCGCCGCGTACGTGCTGATGCTCGTTGTGTATCCGAACAGCAGCGAGTCGTCCTTCTTGAACAACTGGGCTATCGACGGGTTCGAAGTCGTCGTCGCGGTGCTCTGCATCGCGCGGGCGTTCGCCGGCGGCCCTCTTCGGCGGGTGGCGATCACCCTCGGTGCCGGGCTCCTGGCCTGGTCGCTCGGAGACGTCCTGTGGAGCGCCGAGACGTTAGGCGGCGGCAACCCACCCACCCCATCCCCGGCCGACTTGTTCTACCTCCTTTTCTACCCACTGGCCTGTGTGGCCATCTTCCTGCTGATGCGGGTCGAGGTCAGGAGGCAGCCGCTGACCGCATGGCTCGACGGCATCATGACGGGTCTGGGAGCTGCGGCGGTGGTCGCCGCGTTCGCTTTCGACACGATCGCGCGGGACGTGAGCGGGCCTCCGATGACCGTCGTCACGCTGTTCGCCTATCCGATCGGTGACCTGATCCTCCTCGCCATGGTGGTCGGCGCCCTAGCAATGCTCCCGACATGGCGGAATGCCATGTGGCTGATACTCGCCCTCGGCTGTGCACTCGAGGCGGTCGGTGACACCATCTACCTGTTCCAGACATCGGCGAACACCTATCAGGTGGGAACAATTCTCGACGCCACGTGGCCGGCTTCGATCTTCCTGGTCTCACTGGCAATGTGGCAGCGCTCCACCATCTCCGTCCGGTCCAGCCTGATCCGCCCCCGATTCGTGCTCCCGGCAATCGGGGCGACCTGCGGGTTGGTTGTCCTCTTCCGCGGTTCACTGAACCACGTGGGCGGGTTGGCCGTGGTGCTGGCAGGGATCACGCTGCTCGTCGTGGTGGGCCGGCTGTTGCTCTCTTTTCGGGACCTGACCACCCTCAACGAGTCGAGGAAGCGCCAGGCGCTGACCGACGAGCTCACCGGCCTCGGGAACCGGCGGTACCTGATGGGCGTCCTGGAGGACTTCTTCGGACGCGGCGCCGAGGTGGACCGTGACGAACGCCTGGCGTTGCTGCTGATCGATCTCAACCACTTCAAGGAGATCAACGATTCGTTCGGTCATCCGGTCGGGGACCAGATCCTGACTCGTCTGGGTCCGCGCATTCAAGCCATCCTCCGGAGCTCCGATGTCCTCGCCCGTCTCGGAGGCGACGAGTTCGGTGTCGTTTTGACGGATGCCCACGTGGACTACGCCAGCACCGTTGCCGAGCGCATCACATCGGAGCTCGAGGAGTCGTTCCAGCTGGACGTGGCGAGCCTGTACCTCAGTGCGAGCATCGGCATCGCCGTCGCTCCCGACCATGCGCGGACCAGTGCGGAGCTGTTCCGGTGCGCGGATGTGGCGATGTACCGAGCCAAGGTTGCCCGCCGGCCGTTCGACGTGTACGAGCAGGGGGCCGACGACGGTCTGAGCCGGATGCAGCGTATCCAACAGCTGCGCCAGGCGATTGAGGCACGCACGCTCGAGCTGTGGTTCCAGCCTCAGTTCGATCTGCGCACGGGGGAGGTTCCGGCGGTGGAGGCGCTGCTGCGGTGGCCGCACCCCGAGCTCGGTTTGATCAGACCCACAGAGTTCCTCCCCCTGGCCGAGGAGGCTGGGCTCGTCAAGCCCCTGACCGACCTAGTCCTGGACTCGGCTCTCGCCGAGTGCGCGCGCTGGCACGCCGCGGGCCACCGCGTGGCGGTGTCCGTCAACTTGTCGACGACCAGCCTTCTCGACGTCGAACTCCCCAACCGCATCCGCTTCTTGCTCGCTCGCAACCGGCTGCCGGCGGCGGCTCTCATCCTGGAGATCACCGAGACCACCCTCATGGCCGATCGCCTGCGCGCGCGCCAAGTCGTCCAACGGCTCCACGACCTCGGTCTGACCGTGTCGATCGACGACTTCGGGACTGGGTTCTCCTCGCTGGCATACGTGAGTGATCTTGCGGTGGGTGAGCTGAAGATCGATCGCGAGCTCATCCGGGACATCGCGTCCGTCGACAATCAAAAGGGTGCGGCGGTGGTGCGCGCAACGATCGAACTCGGTCACTCCCTGGGTCTGCACGTGGTCGCGGAGGGGGTCGAGGATGCCGACACCTACGAGGCGCTGCTTGCGCTCGGCTGTGACCTCGCACAGGGCTTCTTCCTCGGTGAACCCAAGGCAGCGGACCAACTCTCCTTCCCGTCCCCCGGGTCACGTCCACGGAATGTGAGAGAGCTGCGGTCGCCCGAACGGCTCGCACTCCGCGCCGGCCCGGACCTGGCTCTCGGCGAAGCCTGACGGCCCGCGACGTCGTTGCGCTTCAGATCTGCTCGGCCAACCACCGAGAGACGATGTCGGCGACCTCGGTGTCCCGCTTGCGCAGGGCATGGTCACCGTCGACGAACTCATGCGTGACAGCTCCGGGAATGGCTGCGGTCTCGCGCTCGAGCTCAGCGGGGGTCCCGAAGGCATCCCGCGTGCCCGATACGAAGAGGCACGGCACGCGCAAATCGGGGAAGTGCGCCGTTCGCAGGCGATCCGGCCTTCCGGGCGGGTGCAGCGGGTAGCTGACGAGGACGAGGGCGGCGACCTCCAATCCCGCGGCGGCAGCCAAGGAGCACATCCGGCCACCCATGGATCGACCGCCGATGGCCAGTCTGCTGGTGGCGACGCCGAGACGCTCCGCCAACTCGAACGCAGCGTGGCGCACCGTCTCGATACACACTTCTGGTGGGTCGGGACGGCGTCTTCCCGCGGTCCGACCAGGGAACTCGACTCGTTCGACCGCGATGCCGAGACGGCTCGTCTCCCGGTCGATCGCCACCAGCGAAGACTGATCCCTCCCGGCGCTGGCGCCCGGAGTGAGCACGAGGCCGACAGGTCCTGGTCCGGTCACAGCGCCATCTTGCTCGACGATCACGCCACAGTCGCAGCGCGCTCCAGCCTCGGACGTCGGACATGGCGCAATGGAAGAGTGGTGGGGTGTCCAACGTCCATTTCGAACAGCCCGGACCTGCTGGGCATCCCACCCCGACCGGAGGAACCAGTCGTGGGCTCGTCGCCGTTCTGGCTCGAGCGCCTCGTTCGCGTCGTCGGCCCGACTAGTCCGCCGAGGCCGCTCGGCGGTCGTGCCTGGGTTGTCGAGGCGGGTACGCGCACCTTCGTTGCGAAGGTCGGTCCGGGCGCCCCGGACGAGGCGGACGGACTGCGGCAACTGCATCAGGTACCGGGGGCGCCGCCGGTCCCCGAGGTCGTCCTGGTCGAGTCCGACCTCCTCGTGACCGGATTGGTCGCGCAGGCGTCACGAGGCCCCGAACACGAAGAGGCGCTCGGCCGTGCGCTGGCAACCCTGCACCGGTCTCCCTTCGAATCCTGGGGCGGCGGCTCGTCGTGGATCGGAGATTGCCGGGTTGACCCTTCGCTCCGGCCCGACGGCGCCACCTTCTACGGCGCCCGACTCCGCGAGCTCGGCTCCCGATCCGAACTCGACGCCGCCGTCGGCCGCGTGGCCGACCGGCTCCCGGACTTGCTGCCACCTGGTGGCCCGGCACTGGTGCACGGCGACCTGTGGTGGGGCAATGTCCTGTTCGGCAGCGACGGCAGGTCGTGGCTGATCGACCCCTCGGTCCACGGTGGCCACCCCGAAGAAGACCTGGCCATGCTGGCCCTCTTCGGTCGGGTACCTGAACGGCTGCTCCACTCCTACATGGAGGTGCAGCCCATGGACACAGGGTGGGAGGACCGCGTGGCCCTGTTCCAGCTCTGCCCCCTGCTGGTGCACGCCGTGTTGTTCGGTGGTGGTTACCGCGCTCGGGCGGAGGCGTTCGCGCGCCGGTTCGCCTGAGGGCTCGGACACCGGGCAGCGTCACGATCTGGCGGTCGCGCAACCTCCCCCGGTCGCCTACCCGCTTACCGTCACAGTGGCCGTCGCCGTATTGTTGGCATGGTCCGGGTCGGGGCTCCGGGACATGCCGGCCGCCCACACCCAACCCGGACCCAGCCTCGGGGCCCGGAAGCTGACGGTGTAGGACGCGGAGGAGCCCGGGGGCAACGAGCGGAGGAACCAGACGCCGATATGGCCGAACCACAGGCCGCCGGGCGTGGCGGACAACCGCCAGAACCGGTAGGGGAGGCTGATGCCGGCCGCGACGAATCTCGCCGTGGCGGGCCCCGCGTTGGCGACCGTGAGCGTGCAGCTGGCGACCGTGAAGTACGTCACGGTCGCCGGACACGAGAGTGACGCCGAGATGTCCGCGTCGCCGGACGTCGTACCGGGGGACACGGTCACGACGAACGGCCCCGTCGCTGCACTCCCGACGCTGTTGGTGGCGACCACGGAATAGGTGAAGGACGTTGTGCCGGCAGGCGGCACTCCCGAGAGGGCGCCGCTCGTGGCACCGAGGGCCAACCAGGACGGTGCACCGGATGCGAGCGCGAACGTCGGGGCCGGGACACCGCTCGCCGCGAACGTGTAGGCATACTCCTGGCCCACGGTTCCCACGGTCGGCGGCGTGTCGAGCGTGAACACGGGCGTCTGGTCAACGGTGATGGTGCCGGTCACCGTCGGCGCCGCCCCGTAACTGGCGTTGCCCGCCTGGTCGGCATCGACGACGCACGTGCCCGCCTGGCTGTAGGAGAGCGTGGCGCCGTCCACTCCCGACACGGCGCACACACCCACCCCACTCGACGGGTCAACCGAGAAGACCACGGGGTTGCCGGAGGCACCACCCGTCGCCGACAGCGTGGCCGATTGGCCTGCAATGCCCAGAACCGGTGGCGCGAAATCGATGGACTGCGGGAGGAGGAGCACGGCGTCCGAGTCGATGGCGCTCGAAGAGGTGCCCGTGCCGACCTGGTCGGGGGCCAACGAGACCGTGGCCAGGCTCACGAAGGCGCTGCCGGAAGTGAGGCTGGAGGACACCGTGCCCATGAAGGTGAAGGTCGCGCTCGCCCCGCTCGGCAGGTCGACGCCGGTCCACTGGAACTGACCGCCACCGAGGTCGGCGAAGGTGGTCCCGCCGATGGAGCTCACGGAGAAGAGCGGGGCGAACCCGCCGTTGAACGTGTCCGAGACGGTGGCGTTGGTCACGGGTGAGGGTCCGTTGTTGGTCAGCGTGATCGTGTAGGTGTCGGACGCGCCGGGGGTGACGGTGTCCGTGCTGTCGCTGACCCCGATGGTGAGGTCGGCGGCCGGGACGACTTCGAGAGCGGCCGACGCCTGGCTGGCCGTCGGGCTCTGGTCGCTGGTAGCCGACGCCGAGGTGGTGCCGGACTCGAACGCGGCCGGGGCGTCGGTGGTCTCGGTGTAGCTGAGCGTCGCCGACGCCCCCGCGGCGAGCGTCGGGATCGTCCAGGTGACGACGTTCGCGGCGACGGCCGTCGTTCCCGTGCTCGGCGTCTCCGAGCCCGGGTGCAAGGTGAAGCTCGCCGGCAGGTTGATCGGCACCGACAGGTTCGCCTGGGCACCCGAGGTCGTATTCGAGACGGTGACCTGATCGGTGACGTCGGTGCCGCCGAGGGCAGCCTCGCTGGGCGTCGAGGTCACGGCGTCCCCGTTGTAGGAGGCGATGGCCACCCCGAGCGGACCGGCAGTGGTGGTGCCCGACACCGCATCGGCGTCGATGGCATTGCTGACGGCGTCCGTGTCGACCTGGTCCGGTTGCAACGCAACGGTGGCCAGGCTCACGAAGGCACCGCCAGCGCCCAGCGAAGAAGGCACGGTCCCGATCAGCACGAACGTCGCGCTCGCCCCGCTCGGCAGGTCGACGCCGGTCCACTGGAACTGACCGCCACCGAGGTCGGTGAAGATGGTCCCGCCGATGGAGGCGATGCTGGACATGGCGGCAAAGCCTGCGTTGAACGTGTCCGAGACGGTGGCGTTGGTCACGGGTGAGGGTCCGTTGTTGGTCAGCGTGATCGTGTAGGTGTCGGACGCGCCGGGGGTGACGGTGTCCGTGCTGTCGCTGACCCCGATGGTGAGGTCGGCGGCCGGGACGACTTCGAGAGCGGCCGACGCCTGGCTGGCCGTCGGGCTCTGGTCGCTGGTTGCCGACGCCGAGGTGGTGCCGGACTCGAACGCGGCCGGGGCGTCGGTGGTCTCGGTGTAGCTGAGCGTCGCCGACGCCCCCGCGGCGAGCGTCGGGATCGTCCAGGTGACGACGTTCGCGGCGACGGCCGTCGTTCCCGTGCTCGGCGTCTCCGAGCCCGGGTGCAAGGTGAAGCTCGCCGGCAGGTTGATCGGCACCGACAGGTTCGCCTGGGCACCCGAGGTCGTATTCGAGACGGTGACCTGATCGGTGACGTCGGTGCCGCCGAGGGCAGCCTCGCTGGGCGTCGAGGTCACGGCGTCCCCGTTGTAGGAGGCGATGGCCACCCCGAGCGGACCGGCAGTGGTGGTGATGCCGCCGGCCTCGGAGCCCCCGAAAAGGCCGAGCAACGGGGCCGCGCTCAGGATCAGGCAGGCCGGTCCCACCACCGCCGCGACCCGCGCGCTGCGACTGTTGCGGAGAACCGGACTCGACAGTTCGGGGGGTGCCACCTGGGTTCGCACTGCACGGCGGCGCTCCACGCTCCACATGGCGTCCTCCCCGCGACCCTTCACGGCTCGCGCCCCCCCGGTGATCTCGAGATCAATTATGTTGAAGGCCACTGACGAAGTCTCTGGTAATTAAGTCCGGTTCTCAATTGTCGAAAACGTGCGAAACCGGGGCGTGACGGCCATACTCGGCGAGGTGGATCCGATCCGGTCGTGCCGTCTCGGGTCACCGGATCCCAAACGCTCGGGCCAAGACTCGACTGGACGCATGATCACCTACCGCAACCTCGGACGGAATGGACAACTGGGGAACCAGCTGTGGCAGATGTCGAGCACCATCGGCAAGGCACATGCCGCCGCGGAGCAGGCCGCCTTCCCGTTCTGGCGCTACCAGGACTACTTCTGTGTCCCCGATTCCCTGTTTCCGGACCTGGCCGGAGTCGAGGGCCACGATCTCGGAATGGACTACCTCCAGGACTTTCGGAACTTCGCCGCCATCGAGGACGTCATCCGTGACTACTTCACGCCGCACCCCGACGTGTGGACGCGCCTGTCATCGCGCTTCGAGGAGATCCTGGCGTTGCCGCACAAGACCTCGCTCCACGTGCGCAAGGGCGACTACCTCGCACACGACGGCTTCTTCCTCGACCTCCCGGTCGAGTACTACGCCGAAGCGATGTCGATGACGCAGGGGCCCTACCTCGTCTTCTCCGACGACATCGACTGGTGCCGCGCCAAGCTCCCAGGCGACTGCATCTTCGTCGAGCACAACCGGGATTTCGAAGACCTGTTCCTCATGGCGGCGTGCGACGAGCACATCATCGCCAACTCCACGTTCTCGTGGTGGGGGGCCTGGCTGGGTCGCGGCCGCTCCGTCATGCCCCGCGAGTGGGGGCCGGCCTTCGAGCAGATCGAACCCCGATTCGTCTCCGCCAATTCGATCGTGTTGGATGTCCCCGGCTCCGCCGGGAACGCTGCGTGATGGAACTGGCCGGCGCCAGAGTTCTCGTAGCCGGAGGCACTGGGTTCCTCGGGCGGAACGTGGTACGCGAGCTCGAGACGGCTTCGGCGGACGTCACGGGGGTCGGCAGTTCCGACTGCGACCTCCGATCACGCCCGGAGATCGACCGGCTCCTCGACGCGGCGACGCCCGAAGCGGTGGTGCACCTCGCGGCGGTGACGGGCGGTATCGGCGCAAACCGGGCCGAACCAGGGTCGTTCTTCTACGAGAACGCCATCATGGGAATCGAGCTCCTCGAGGCGTGCCGCACGCACGGAGTAGGCAAGGTCGTCGTCGCGGGGACGGTGTGCTCCTACCCGAAGTACACGAAGGTCCCGTTCCGCGAGGAGGACCTGTGGACCGGCTACCCGGAGGAGACCAACGCCCCCTACGGCCTCGCCAAGAAGATGCTGCTCGTCCAGTCCCAGGCGTACCGCGAACAATACGGAATGAACGCCATCCATCTGCTCGTGGTCAACCTCTACGGCCCGGGGGACAACTTCGACCTTGCGACGAGTCATGTGATCCCGGCCATGATCCGGCGCTTCGTCGAAGCGGAGCGCATGGGCTCGCCGGAGGTCGTCCTCTGGGGCGACGGCAGCGCAACCCGCGAATTCATTCACGTCCGCGACGCCGCCGAGGCGTTCCGCCTGGCGCTGGAGCGCTACGACGGCGGCGACCCCGTGAACGTGGGATCGGGGAGGAGATATCCATTCGCGACCTGGCCGAGAAGGTCGCCGCCCTCGTAGGGTACGAGGGCGCCATCTCGTGGGACGCCACGAAGCCGAACGGTCAACCGAGCCGCCGCCTCGACACCAGCCGCGCCCGCGAGCTCTTCGGCTTCGAAGCCCGCACCAAATTCGACGAGGGCTTGGCCGAGACGATCGCCTGGTATCGCGACCAGCTCCGCTCCGGGTCCTGACGCCGCGCGTCGTAACCTGAGCGGATCATGGTCGAGAACCGCCACCCCTCCCTCCGCTCGGCGCTGACGACACCGGCACGGCGGCTCGTCGCCGGCGCGACGGACCGCCGGTTCGACACGGTCGAGACCGAGCTCGGCCGGGTCCTCGCCCGCATCGACGGCCTGGAGCAGCTCGTCGGCCAGACCGGCACGGAGGTGCTGGCCTTACGACAGCAGCTCGACGAGGCGCTGGCGTTCCTGCGACTCCAACACGAGATCGTCCGCGACCTGCTCGAGGAGCTCCGCCCCACTCTCCAGAGTCGCCGTTGAGCGGGTTGAATGTGTGCCGCGTAGGCCGGAGTCCCGTCGCTAGGACCCGAACGACTCACCGGGCTGCCGATGAATGGTGCAGACCGCCACCACCGCGCCGGCGAGGATGAGGCAGCCGGAGAGCACGAGCGCCTCGTGCAGCCCCGCGCCGAAGGCGTCATAGGCGGCTTTGACGACCTTGGTCGCGACGCGGGCGGCGGCGGCGTTCTTTGAGTGCTCCGCGCCGCCGGGCCGGCGAACCCAGTCCGCCCTTCTCGATCTCCAAGACGGACGGCGCCCCGTCGACGCCTTGGCCCTGCTCGGTGCCGGTCAGCACGGCCCCTCCGCCCGCGATGGGGCTCCGGGCCGCTCGGTCTCGCACCGCACTCACGGGAGTTTTGCCTACCCGGCGCCCGGGTAGAGGAACCCCGCGGGGTTCCGCCGGGCGCGGTTGCGAGCGAGTGCGCCCGCATGCGGCCCCTCGGACGTACTCGGCGTACTCGGTTCGAGGCCTGGAGGGCCTGCGTGAGGTTCGATGCGGCGCAGCGGGCGCACGGTTCGGCGGACGACCTCACCGCCTTCCTCGACCGCGTCGACTACCCGCTCCACGTCGTCACGGTCCGTTCACCGGCGGGCGAGATGAGCGGCTGCCTGGCCGGCTTCGTCACCCAGTGCAGCATCGGCCCGCCGAACTTCCTCGTGTGCATCTCGAAGGCGAACCACTCGCTGGGAGTCGCCGAACGCTCGTCCGGCATGGGGCTCCATCTGTTGGGTGTGGATCAGCTGGACCTCGCCCGCCTCTTCGGCGAGGAGACCGGGGACCTGGTGGACAAGTTCGCTGCGGTCGACTGGCGGCTCGGCTCCACCGGGGCGCCCCTGCTCGTCGACACGGCGGTGAGCATGGAGGGCGAGATCCGCGGCCACTTCTCGGTGGGCGACCACGAGGCATTCCTGATGCGGGCGGTCCGCTCGGTCGCGGGTGGCCGGCCCGGCCTCCTCACCTACCGCGCCACCCCGCCGCTCGAGCCGGGCCATCCCTCCTGACGCAACCGAGACTGTGGAGGTTGTGCGCGTCGGGACCGCCGTCATGGCCTCATGCCCCCTGTGTCGAGTCCAGGACCTCGTCGAGGCGCTGGAAGGACTCGATGATCCCGCCCTCCATGCCGGCGGCAACGTGCATGTCACGGGCCTCGACCGAGTCGTGCCGCGTCGACTGCATCAGCATGGTGCCGCCCTCGACCGCCTCGAGCACGAGCGTCTCGACGGCCTCGTGCTCGGGGGCGCCCTCGAAGACGAACGTGGCCACCCGGCGGTGGGGCGGCTCGAGCTGGCGGAACACCCCGTGGAAGGCGAACTCCATCCCGTCGGGGGCCCGTTGCACGATGCGCCACGTGCCGCCCACGCGCAGGTCGCTCTCGCACGCGACGATCTCGAGGCGCCGCGGGCCCCACCAGCGGCTGAGAAACTCGCATTCGGTCAGGGCCCGGTAGACGAGCTCCGGCGGTGCCTGCAAGAAGCGGCGCACCTCGATGACCGGCTGGCCGGCCGGCGTGGTGATCTCCGTCTCGGGAGTGGTCATGGTCACGTTCCTTCTCCTTCTCGTGTCGATGTCCGCGTTCGTCTCGATCTCTGTCCCCCGGAACCGGCCGCGCCGCCGTCGGGGCCCTGCAGGTCTTCGAGCAGCTCGTCGAGCCGTTCGAAGCTCTCCTCCCAGAACTCGCGGTACGAGCCGACCCAGTCCGACAGCTGCTTGAGCCGCTGTGGCTCGAGGTGGCACATGCGCCGGCGCGCCTCGCGCCGCCGGGAGATGAGGCCGGCGTCTTCGAGCACCCGGAGGTGCTTCGTGATGGCGGGCTGGCTCATCGGGAAGGGCTCGGCCACATCGAGCACCCCGGCGTCGCCGGCGCTCAGCCGGGCCAGGATCGCCCGCCGTGTGGGGTCGGCCAGCGCGCCGAAGGCCCGGTCCAGCTCCCGCTCGCCGAGCCCCGCCGTGGCCGTCATTGACATAACCATATGGTTATATAAATAGAGGGTGCAGTCAAGCCCCCGCATGCACCGCCGGCAGATCAGGGGTGGGCCTCCCAGAAGTCCCGGAGCAGGGGGACGAGGTCGGCTGCCCGCTCATCGGGCCAGAACAGCATGGCGTCGGGCACGAGGGTGACCCGCTCCACACCGGGGATCATGTCCCGCAGGCGCTCGGCCCACGCCGGCTCGAAGAAGACGTCGGCGGTCCCCCAGGCGACCTGGGCCGGGGCGTGGAGCTCGGCGAGGAGCGGCTCGACCGCGATGAGCTCGGCCGCCGAGGAGGCGGTGAGGAAGCGTTCGAGGCCCCTGCCCTGGTCGGCCACGAACGGCCCGAGGTAGCTCACGAGGAGCTCGTCGGGCAGCGCCTCGGGGTGCGCGTACCCCTGTGCGAACCCGACCTCGGAGCGGGCCAGCGGCAGGTCGCCGGCCATGGCGGCCACCATCGGGCCGAGCTCGCCCGACTCGGCCAGCGCGACGAACGGCTTGAAGGGCTCGGGGGGGAAGTTGTCGTGCACGTCGCAGTTGGTGAGCGTCAGCGTGCGGAGCCGGTGCGGGAAGCGGGCGCAGAAGACCTGCGCCACCGCGCCGCCCGTGTCGTTGGCCACGACGTCGACCTGGTCGAGACCGAGCCGGCCGCACAGCTCATCGAGCAGCGCGGCGAGGCCCTCGAGGGAGAGGTCGGCCGCGGCACCCGCTCCCCCGCCCGGCGTGGCGCCGTGGGCCGGCAGGTCCGGGGCGATGCAACGGCGGACGTCCGCCACCTCCGAGATGGCGTTGCGCCACAGGTCCGCGTTGACGAGGACGCCGTGGACGAACAGGGCGGCTGGTAGGTCCAGGGCGCCGTGGTCGACGTAGGCCACGTCGCCGCGGCCGAGGCGGACGGTCGTGCGCGGCAACACCGTTGCCGGGACGTTCGGAGCGTGGGCGACGGGTGTCTCGGTGGGGAGGTTCATGGGTCACAACTATATAAACCAACTGTCTGTTTGTAAAGAGGGGATAGGATCCCGGCGTGCCCACGCAGGCAGAACGGACGGAGGCAACCAGGGGGAGGCTCGTGGCGACGGCACGTCGCCTCTTCGCGGAGAAGGGCTTCGCCGCCACGTCGACCGAGGAGATCCTCGGTGAGGCCGCCGTCAGCCGGGGCGCGCTGTACCACCACTTCGCGTCGAAGACCGATCTCTTCCGTGCCGCGTTCGAGGCGGTCGAGGACGACCTGACGGCGCAGATCCTCGCCGCCGCCTCCGGCAGTGGCGAGACCGACCCGCTGCGCATCCTCGAGCTCGGTTTCGACGCCTTCTTGGACCAGTGCGTGAACCCCGAGGTCCAGCGCATCGTCATGCTGGACGGCCCCACCGTCCTCGGGTGGGACACCTGGCACGAGCTCGACGAGCGCTACGCCTTCGGCACCATCAAGACCGTGCTCACCGTGGCGGCGCAGAACGGGCAGATCGACGAGGCGGCGGTCGAGCCGCTGTCCCACCTCCTGGTCGGTGCGATCATGCAGGCCGGGATGGTGGTGGCTCGCGCCGAGGATCCGGTGGCGGCGAAGCGGGCAATGTCGGAGACCTTCGCGCGGATCGTGTCCGCCCTCTGAGGGCTCCCGGGCGAGCGGCGCCCGGCCTCCCGACGACCGACCTCCCTCAGCGGGCGTGCTCCTCCCCCACCCAGGCCGGGAGCCGCCGCGGCCGTCCGTTGGCGTCGACACACCCGTGCACGCTCACCGCCGTCGCCCGGGGCTCACCACCCACCGAGAGCAGGTAGGCGATCTGGAACGTGGTCCGCGTCACGGCACCGACCCACAGTGAGACGTCCACCTCGTCGTCGAAGTGCAACGGCTTGCGGTACTGGACGGCCACCTCGAGCACGGCCACGTCGACGCCGTCGCTGCGCACCGCGTCGTAGGGATGCCCGATGGCGCGCAGGTACTCGACCCGGGCCTCCTCGAGATACGGCAGGTAGGCCGCGTGGTGAATGACCCCCATGGCGTCGGTCTCGGCGAAGCGGGTGCGCACGCGGTGCACGAAGATGTAGTCGGCCGGGTCCCTCGAGGGCTGCAGCGACTGGCGCACCGGCGGGTCCGCCTACTCGCCGGTCGGGACGACGGGGTCACCGTCGGCGACCGGCGCGGCATCGGCGCCCGAATCCCCGTCGCGGCGGCGGAGGCGCGCGTCGAAGGTCCGCCGGCGGCTCGAGGCCATCCTCTGCACCCGGTCCTGGTTGAAGATGGCGAACTCCCCCTCCGCCTCGACCGTGACGATCCCGTCCTGGACGATGCGGCCCTTGCTGAAGATGCGACGATCCGTCACGTCGGTGACCCACCCCTCGAAGACGGCCTCCACGTCGGTCAGGGTGGGCCGCAGGAAGCGGAAGGCCAGGCTCACGGTGGGCCCGACGGCGCCCTCGATCGCGTTCGCCGCCGTGAGGATGATGTCGAAGGTCGCCGCCAGGATCGCACCGTGCACGCAGCCCGGTGCACCCTCGTAGGCCGTGTCGAAGACGACACGGCCGAATGCCTTGGGGGGGTCGAAATCAAGCACCACGGGAGGCGCGATGGGGTTGAACGGGCCGACCACGACGTCGTAGGGCATGGCGCCACCGAGCGGCACCTCGCCCTCCCCGGCGGGGCGGTCCTCGTCGGGGGCGATGAAACGGGGCAGCGGCACGTCGGGCACGTGCGCCTCGAGCTCGTCGGCGACGGCGGCCAGCTGGGCGGTCAGCCGAGCGGTGTCGGCCGGGGACGGCGCCGTGCTGACCGACAGGCGGATGAGGCGGCGCAGGACGTTCGCCAGCTCCCGCGCCTCAGCCTGACGCCCCCGCACCCCGGGATGGTTCTCGAACGAGGTCGGCCTGCGGTCGGGGGTCGGCACGGCGCGAACAGTACAGCGGGCACTTTCGGATCCGACATTCCGCGCCGGCGCCGCCGCCATCGCCCGACCGTTCTCGGACAGGCACTCCTAACATGGCGAGGTGACTCCCGAGCACCCCGTGCAATTCACGTCCGGCAGCCCCGAGACGGTCCTCGATCCGCTCGCGCCCGAAGAGGCCGCCGCCCTCGACGCGGCCCGGATCCCTCCCGCCGGACCGGCGTCGGGCAGGCTGTGGCGGCCGTCGCGGCCCGGGACCCCCGCTGCCTGCAGGCGTGGGCGGACCTGGCCGAGCTCGCCACCGACCCGGTCGACCGGTACGCGTTCGCCCGGGTCGGCTACCACCGCGGGCTCGACACGCTGCGGGCGGCCGGCTGGCGCGGCTCGGGCTACGTCCGGTGGCGCCACGAGTCGAACCGGGGGTTCCTGCGCTCCCTCCACGCCCTCCAGCTCGCGGCCGGGGCCATCGGGGAGACGGACGAGGAGCAGCGCTGCGCGCTGTTCCTGCGCCAGCTCGACCCCGAGTGGGAAGTCGCAGGGGACGTAGCGGCGCCTCCGGCGGCCGGCCCGTCTGCGCCCGCACATAGTTAGTGTCTCTAACTGTAAGATGGTCGAAGTGTCTGTGTCCTCCCCGCCCGCCACCGCCGAGGCCCCGCGCCGCAAGGGGGCCACCGGCGCGCCCCCCGTCCTGGGGACCTACGGCCGCGTCGCGGCCTGGCTGTCGAAGCGGGTCGAGGTCGCGCTGGCGGGCCTGGACCTGACCTTGCCCCAGTACCGGGTGCTCGGGATCCTGGCCGAGGGCTCCGCCGCCGCCTCGGGCCTCGCCGACCGCCTGGCCGTGCGCCGGCCGTCCATCACCGCCCTGATCGACGGCTTGGTCGCCCGCGGCCTGGTCGACCGCCGCCAGGAGGACGCCGACCGGCGCCGCGTGGCGCTGCGCCTGACCAAGGACGGGGAGCGCACGCTGGCCGAGGCCGACCGGGCGGTCGACGACTACCTGGTGTCCATCGCCGGGCACCTCAACGACAAGGACGAGGCGATGGCCCTGCGCTCCCTCGAGCTGTGGGCCCGGGCCATGGTCGAGTCGCGCAGGGGACCGGGTGAGGCGGCCGGGCAGGCGGCGGGAAGGCGGACCGCGGTGAGCAAGACCGAGGACCGGCTCGACCGAGAGGACGCGGGGAGGGAAGGAGGCGGCAACGGCCAGGTCGCCGCCACGGCGGTGGACACCGAGGCGGCCGTGCGCCGGCTCCCGCTGGCGGCCTACGTCCCCATGGGGGTCACGAGCCGCTACGCGGCGCCGAAGGCGACGGTCGACCCCGACCGTTCGAAGAAGTGGATCAAGCGGGCAGCGCCGATCGTGCTGGCGCACAAGGTGCAGTTCTTCAGCGCACTCATCTTCTCGTTCCTCGGGCTCATCATTCAGGTGTGGATCCCCAAGATCCTCCAGAACGGCATCACGAACTCCCTCATCAACAAGACGCAGCCGCTCCACACCTACGTCGAGCTGATCGCGGTGCTGGGGCTGTTCACCGGGATCTTCGGCTACATCTCGCGCACGAACCTCTTCAAGGTCGCCTACGCCATCGAGTTCGACCTGCGCAACATCCTCTACGAGCACTTCACGCGGATGTCCTTCCCCTTCTACGACCGCGTGCAGTCCGGACAGCTGATCTCGCGGGCCAACTCCGACATCCGCTCCGTGCAGATGTACCTCACGTTCGCGCCCATGATCCTCGTGCAGTGCTCCATCGCGATCGTCGCCTTCGCCTTCATGCTCTCCATCAGCGTCCCGCTGGCGTTCGTCGCCATGGCGTCGATGCCCTTCATCTACATCGTGGGCGTCAAGATGCGGAAGTCCCTGTTCCCGGTCTCTTGGATCATCCAGGCCCGCCTGGCCGAGGTCGCGACCGTCGTCGACGAGAACGTGAACGGCGTGCGCGTGGTGCGCAGCTTCGCCGCCGAGCAGCAGCAGCTGCGCCAACTGGCCACGGCCGCCGACCGGGTGCAGTGGGCCTACATCAAGGACGCCGACCTGCGCGCCCGCTTCGCCCCGCTGGTGCAGAACCTCTCCCAGGTCGGCCTCGTCCTGGTCCTGCTCGTCGGCGGCTGGATGGTCATCCACGAGCACCTGCCGGTCGCCTCCATCGTCTCGTTCAACCTCTACCTGGTGATGATGCAGGCCCCGTTCATGATGCTGGGGATGCTCATCATGATGGGCCAGCGTGCCTCGGCCTCGGCCGAGCGGATATACGAGATCCTCGACGAGGTGCCGACCATCGTCGACCGCCCCGACTGCCGTCGACCTCGTCGACAGCAGCGGTGACGTGGAGTTCGACGGCGTGTCCTTCGCCTATGCCGACGACAGCCTGCTCTCGAAGGAGGGCGACGGCCCCCGCGAGATCCTGCGTGATTTCAACCTGCACCTGCACCCCGGCGAGACCATCGCCCTGGTCGGCCGGACCGGGAGCGGCAAGTCCACCGTGGCCCGCGTCCTGGCCCGCTTCTACGACGCGACCGGCGGGACGGTCCGGGTCGACGGCCACGACGTGCGCGACCTCACGCTCACCAGCCTGCGGGCCAACATCGGCGTCGTCCTCGACGAGCCGTTCCTGTTCTCGGTGTCGATCCGGGACAACATCGCCTACGGCCGGCCGGACGCCTCCCTGGAGGAGGTGGTGGCCGCAGCCGAGGCGGCCGGCGCAGCCGGCTTCATCAAGCGCCTGTCCGACGGCTACGACACCGTGGTCGGCGAGCGGGGCTACACGCTCTCGGGCGGCCAGCGCCAGCGCATCGCGATCGCCCGGGCGCTGCTGGTCAACCCGCCCATCCTGATCCTCGACGACGCCACCAGCGCCATCGACGTCAAGGTGGAGCAGCGCATCCACTCATCGCTGCGCGTCCTGATGGAGGGCCGCACCACGCTCATCATCGCCCACCGGCTGTCGACCATCAGCCTGGCCGACCGGGTCGTGCTGCTCGACGAGGGCCGCATCGTGGCCGACGGCACCCACGCCGAGCTCCTGGCCTCCACGCCGCTCTATGCCGAGGTGCTGGCCCAGGCGGCCAGCGAGGAGCGGGCGGACGAGGAGGTCGCGGCCGGCACCGAGGATCTGGGGTTGGACGACGACGTCCTCGAGCCCGAGGGGGGTGTCCTCTGATGTTCGGCGGAGGAGGAGTCGGACCGCCCATGGGCGGCGGCGGGGCCCCGGGCGCGGCCCAGGCGGGTCTGCCCTTCGGCGGCATCCCCCACGAGCTGCAGGACGGCGTCGACCTGCTCCTGGAACAAGAGCCCGAACGCGGCGAGTCCGACGCCGTCTTCACCCAGCTGCCGTCACCGCACGAGTCGAAGAAGCTGTCGCTGACCAGCCTGCTCATGGAGTACCCGCTCATGTGCGCGCTGGCCGCGCTCCTGGTCGGGCTCATCGCCTTGTTCACCCAGCTCGGCCCGAGCCTGGTCTCCTACGCCATCAACCACGGCCTGACGCCGCCCCACTACGACTACGGGGTCGTCGTCGCCATGGCGCTGCTGTACCTGGTCTCCATCGTGGTCTCGGAGGCGCGCAGTGGGGCCAGGCGCGGGTGACCGGCCGCCTCGCCTCGTGGGTGATGAACGACCTGCGCATCAAGGTGTTCCGCCACCTCCAGCGCCTCTCGCTCGACTTCTTCACCGAGGAGAAGGCAGGCGTCGTCATGAGCCGCATGACGAGCGACATCGAGAACCTGCAGCAGCTGCTGCAGGACGGCCTGGCCCAGTTCGCCATTCAGGGGCTGACCATGGTCGTGATCACGGTCTTCCTGTTCGCCACGAACGCGACCCTGGCCGCGATCACCGTCTTCGCCGTGCTGCCGCCGCTGGTCATCATGTCGATCTGGTTCAAGCGGGCCTCCGAGCGCGGCTACGACAAGGTGCGCGACGGCATCGCGCTGGTGCTGGCCGACCTCTCCGGAGAGCCTGCAGGGCGTGCGCATCGTCACCGCGCACAACCGGCAGCGCTACAACGTCGAGACCCACCGCGACATCGTCGGCTCCTACCGGGACGCCAACAACTACACGGGCCGGATCAACGGGGTCTACGGCCCCGGGTCGCAGGTGATCAGCGTCTTCGGCCAGGTGCTCATCCTGGGCATCGGCGGGGCCATGTACCTGCACCACCCGCAGGAGATCAACCTCGGACAGCTGACCGCGTTCTTCCTCTACGTGAACCGGTTCTTCTCGCCCATTCAGCTGCTCGTGCAGCAGTACAACACCTTCCAGCAGGGCCGGGCGTCGGTGTTCAAGCTGCGCGGCCTGCTCGAGAACGAGCCGTCGGTGCTCGAGGCCCCCGACGCGCTGGCACTGCCGCAGATCCGGGGCGAGATCCGCTTCGACCACGTCTCGTTCGGCTACGACCCGGCCGTGCCGGTGCTGCACGACGTCGACCTCACGATCTCGCCCGGCGAGACGGTGGCGTTCGTGGGCGCCACGGGAGCGGGCAAGTCGACGATGGCCAAGCTGGTCACGCGCTTCTACGACCCGACCGCCGGCCGGGTGCTGATCGACGGGTTCGACCTGGCCCAGGTGACGCTCTCCTCGTTGCGCAGCCAGCTGGGCGTCGTGCCCCAGGAGCCGTTCCTCTTCGCGGGGACGATCAGGGACAACATCGCGTTCGCCCGGCCCGGCGCACCCGACGACGAGGTCTGGAACGCCGTGCACCAGGTCGGCCTGGGCGAGCTCGTGCACCGGCTCCCCTACGGCCTCGACACCCCGGTCCACGAGCGGGGCCAGTCGCTGTCCTCGGGCGAGCGCCAGCTCATCGCGCTCGGGCGGGCCTTCATGGCCGAGCCCCGGGTGCTGGTGCTCGACGAGGCCACGTCGAACCTGGACCTCAAGTCCGAGACGATGGTGGAGGCGGCGCTCGACGTGCTGCTCGAGGGCCGGACCGCCGTGCTGATCGCACACCGCCTCTCGACCGCCATGCGGGCCGACCGCATCGTCGTGGTCGGCGACGGGCGCCTGCTCGAGGTGGGTTCGCACAGCGAGCTCGTGGCGCTGGGCGGACACTACGCCGAGATGTACCAGACCTGGATCACCCAGTCGCACGCGGCGTAGGAGCTCGCACCGCCTTCCCCAGACACGGCTGCGGACTCCTGGCACGATGGTCGCGTGCCCGAGAACTACTTCACGGGTCGGATCGCCCAGGAGTACGAGGCGCGATGGCCGCACCTCTTCGAGCCGGCGGTGGTCGACCCCGCCGTCGACTTCCTCGCCGGCCTGTCCGGCGCCAGCCCGACGCCGGCCGCCCTCGAGTTCGGCGTCGGCACCGGCCGCCTGGCGCTGCCCCTCAGCCGCCGCGGGGTGCGGGTGCACGGCATCGAACTGTCGCCGGACATGGTCGAGCAGCTCCGCCGGTACCCGGGTGCAGACGCCGTCGACGTCACGATAGGCGACTTCGCAACGACGGCAGTGGAGGGAAGGGCCGGATGCTTCACGCTGGTGTACCTGGTGCGCAACACCATCATGAACCTGACGACGCAGGACGGGCAGGTGGCGTGCTTCGCCAACGCGGCCGCCCACCTCGAACCCGGTGGCCACTTCGTGGTTGAGGTCGTCATCCCCGAGCTCCAGCGCCTTCCGCCCGGCGACACCGTGCGGGTGTTCAGCGTGACGCCGACCCATCTCGGCTTCGAGGAGTACGACGTGGCAACGCAGACGTCGCACTCCCACCACGTCTGGGTGACCGACGGGACGCTCGAACGCTTCTCGGCCCCGTTCCGCTACGTCTGGCCGTCCGAGCTCGACCTGATGGCGCGTCTGGCGGGGATGACGCTCCGCGCGCGCTGGGCGGACTGGGACCGCTCGCCGTTCACGAGCGACAGCAGGAGCCACATCTCTGTGTGGCAGAAGGCGGCCGGGTGGCCGGACGGGGGCTAGGCGGGGATCTGCCCGACGGCCACCGAGTTGCCATCGGGATCGAGCACCGTCGCCTTGCGGGCGGGACCCGGGTACTCCTCCAGCCGGTCCGGGCGGATGCCCCGGCGGGCCAGCTCTGCGAGCGTGGCGTCGAGGTCGGCGACCGACAGCATCGCCAGGGCGCGACCGGCCCGCGCCGGGTCGACCACGACGTAGACCCAGGCCGCGTCGGACAGGCGCCACATCTCCTCGTTCTCGTGCACCACGACGTCGGCCGGCCGGCCGAAGAAGCGCTCGTAGAAGTCGCGCGCGGTCGGGAGCTCCGACACGGGCACGCCGGTGAAGGCGACCTCGACGTCCATGGCCGGCGACGTTACCCGGGCCAATCCGGCCGGCGGGCGCATCCGTAACCCTGTCGAGGGGGTTCGCCGAGCGCCATCGGGCGCCCAAGGGAAGGAGCAACTCGCCATGCCGGGACATGCCCTGGGCTTCCAGTTCGCCACGACGCAGTTCGACCCCGGCGATGCCGGCGATGCCGGCGGCGATCTCTTCGGCCTGACCATCGCGCCAGGCGGACAGGGTGTCCGCTTCGTCGACGACGCGAACAACAGCCTCCAGCTGCTGCGCTGAGTCACCGACGCGCTCAGTAGACCTTGAACGGCGGCGTCGCAGAACCGGTGCGCGCGTACTCGTCGAGCGCGACGAGGATCCGGCTCCAGGTGAACGTGCAGGCGGCCAGCTCGCCATCCGCCGACGCCCAGCCGCGGTGCTCGAAGCGGACGCTGGTACCGCCGGCGTCGGAGGGGGAGAGCGTCCACACGATGGACGTGGGCTGCCATTCCGGGGGGCCGCCCACGCACCTCCAGGTCAGCGACCGGGGACGGTCGATGGACTCGACCTCGAAGCGGAACTGGGTCTCCGCGTCGGGCCCGAAGGAGAAGACGGCGACCGACCCTTCCGTCGGGTCGTACTCGGTCTGGTCCGTCCAGAAGGCCCGGTTGCCGGCGGCGCTGTTGATGGCGTCGAACACGGCCTCGGGTGGTGCGTCGATGACGAGGGCATGGCAGATGTCGGGCACGGGCCCAACGTTAACGACGGCGGTCAGCCGGCCCGGCTCCAGTCCCGCAACGTCGTCCGGTACCGGATGTCCCACCCGTCGTACGTGGTGCGCAGCTCGGCGCCGGGCCAGTCGCCCGGCAACAGGTCGGCAGGCAGCAGCGGGTCCGCCTGCAGGTGCCGCAGCACGGCGGCCGACAGCTCGAAGCCGGGTGCCAGGGCCTCGGGAACGTCGGGCGCCAGTGCACCGAGACCTCCCAGCAGCCGGCGCGCCCGGTCCGACCAGGCCGGCAGGTCCCACAGCCGGCCCGCCAGGTCGACCGGGTCGACCGGCCGCGCCGTCATGAGCTCGACGTCCGGGTCCAGGGAGTCGGGGAGCAGGACGGCGACGTTGGCCGGCCGCAACCAGACCCCCTCGCGCAGCTCGGCCAGGCGGGCGTAGGCCAGGGCGCGGCGGCGGGCGGTGCGGACCTCCGCCGTGCTGCCGGTCCTCGTCACCACTGCCAGCCGCCACTGCCCGTCGTAGGGCGCCGTGGCGCCCGAGCGGCTCGCCGACTGGCGCGACTGGCGTGCGGCCAGATGACCGGCCAGGCGATAGCGGCCCGACCCGTCGGAGGTGGCCTCACCGGCGGCGACCATCCTGCTCAGCGCCACCCGCGCCCGGTTCTCGCTGATCCCGAACAGGTCGGCCAGCCGCACGAGCTGGGCCACCGGCAGCTCAGGGGGGTCCATGCCGAGCAGGGCGCTCGCCAGCACCGAGCGGGCGGTGAGCGGGGGTGCCTGCCCGGCCACGCCGGGAGCCGGTGTCTTACTCGCTTGCGTCACTTGACGAATAATCGTAATATGGACCCATGGCGAGCACCATGGTGCCCGACGCAGCGGACCGGCCCGAGGTCCTCCCCAGCGAGCGGCTGCTGGCCAACGGCATGGCCGTCCCCCAGTTGCGGGCCGACCTGCGCCGCATCGACAACGTGCGGAACGCCGTCTCGGTCGCCGCCGTCTGGTTCTGGGTCGCCCTCATCATCGGGGGCGCCGTGTGGCTCGGCCAGTGGTGGGCCTACGTGATCGCCTTCGTGCTGATGGGGCCGATGTACGCGCGCTTCGCCATCCTCATGCACGAGGCGGCGCACAAGCTCCTCTTCACCAACAAGCGGTGGAACGACTGGATCGGCAAGTGGGTGGTGGCGTATCCGGTCTTCACGCCGGTGCAGCTCTACCGCCGCGTGCACTTCGCCCACCACAAGGACGAGTTCGGCCCCGACGAGCCCGACCTCGCGTTCTACGGTCCCTATCCCTGCACGCGGCGAGCGCTGCGGCGGCGCCTGTTCCGCGACGCGGTGGGGATCAGCGGGTGGAAGAACTTCGTGCCGCTCGTCAAGAACACCGCCACCAAGCCCTTCCGGCCCATCGGCCTGTCGATCTTCGCGGTGCAGGCCGTGCTGTGGGCGGCCATGTGGGCCGCCACCGGCCGCTGGTGGATCTACCCGCTCCTGTGGTGGCTGCCCTGGATGACCGAGTGGCGCGTCATCAACCGCCTGCGCTCCATCGCGGAACACGGGGGCATGGAGCGCAGCCCGGACCGCCGGGCCACGACGCACAACGTGCGCCAGTCGCTGCCGGCCCGCTTCTGGATTGTCCCCTACAACACCGGCTGGCACCTGGCCCACCACGTCGACATGGGCGTGCCCTGGCGCAACCTGCCCGCCTACCACGCCGAGCTCGAGCGGGCCGGCTACGTCACCGACGCCATCACCTACCCGAACTACCGGGCCCTGTGGAAGGCGCTGTCGAGCGCCGACGAGGCGACGGAGGTACGGCCCGCCACCGCTTGAGGGAGACCCGCCAGGCTCCCCACGCAGCCACCCGAGCCACCCGCTCCACCCGTGCCGTCTCCCTCACCGCCTTACCGCCTCCTTACCGCGCCTCCGTACGGTGCACAGGAGTGACACCACGGCATGCAGCCCCACCGGGCGCATGGGGAAGGGAGGCAGACGTGACGCATCTCGACGAAGGCATCGCGGCACCGGGTGATCCGGGCCCCGCGCCGCAGCCCCCCGCCGCCCCGCCACCGGACGTGGCGCCCGAGAGCTCGCCGACGAAGGCACGGCTCACAGCCAAGAAGCTCGTGCTCACGTTCCTCGCCGTGCTGGCGGGCACGATCGGAGGGACCCTGATCGCCAAGTCCATCGACACGGGCGGCGGGTCCGGCGGGATGTCGCAGTGGATGGCGAGCTACGGCGCCAACTACATCGCCGTGTCCCACGACGTAGCCCGGGTGAACAGCGGCGCCTCGAGCGCCTCCGTCCGGAGCGCCTGCGTCCGGCTCGCCGCCGACGTGCGGACCGCCCAGGCCAATCCGCCGATGCCGATGCGCTCGCTCGAGACGCCCTGGTCCTCCGTCCTGGGCGCGCTGCACCAGGGCGCCCAGGCCTGTGTCGTCGGCATCGACCAACAGAGCACGAGCAGCCTGAACCAGGCGGTCCGCGACTTCAACCGGGCGGGTACCCGGTACCTGCAGCTGGCCAAGGCGGTCGACGCCGCCAACCCGTGAGGCTCCGGGCGGCCCGGGGCGGAGGGCGATCGGCGGCTGTCGCTGGTTAGGGTCGTGTCGTGAGCGTCGCCCCGCTTCCCGTCGTGTTCGTGGGCCACGGGAGCCCGATGAACGCGCTGGAGCAGAATCGCTACACCGCGGCCTGGGCGGCACTGGGAGCCGCGGTGCCCAGACCGCGGGCCGTCCTGGCCATCTCGGCGCACTGGTACACCAACGCCACCGCGGTGACCGCCATGGAGGTGCCGCGCACGATCCACGACTTCTTCGGCTTCCCCGACCGGCTCTTCGCGGTCGAGTACCCGTGCCCGGGTGCACCCGACGTGGCGGCGGCGGTGGCCGAGGTCGTCGCGCCGCGCTGGGTCGGGCTCGACCACGACAGCTGGGGCATCGATCACGGCACTTGGTCGGTCCTGGCCCACGTATTCCCGGAGGCCGACGTCCCCGTCGTGCAGCTCGCCATCAACGCGCTGCAGCCGCTCGAGTACCACCTCGACCTCGCGACGCGCCTCGCCCCCCTGCGCCAGCAGGGGGTGCTGATCGTGGCCAGCGGGAACGTGGTGCACAACCTGGGCCTCATTGAGTGGGCCCGTCCCGAGACCGGGTTCGACTGGGCGCAGCGCTTCGACGAGGAGGCCCGCCGGCTCGTCGTCGACGCTCCGGGCGACGTGTTGAAGCTGGCGCAGCATCCCGACTACGCCCTCGCCGTCCCGACGCCGGACCACTTCATCCCGCTCGTGTACTTCGCCGGCCTCGCCACCGCGCAACGGGCAGCGCCACCCGGAGGTGCTGATCGACGGTTACGCCTACGGGTCCCTGTCGATGACCTGCTTCACGGCGTAGCGGCGGGTCCGACGTACGTGTCGAGCCAGGCCAGGAGCGGGCCGGCGGCGCGCAGGACCTCGACGACCCGCTTCTTCGCCCCCGCGGTCCCGAGCCAGGACGCCACGGGCCACGACCTCATCGTCACGAGGCCCTTGCGGCGGAGCAGCTCCACCCGGGGGTGGTCCTTGGGGTATCCCCGGGGCGAGGTCTTCAGGGTCTCCATCGCGGTGACCTCGAGACGGGCCATCCGCAGCGCCGCCACGACGGACTCGAGCCGGCGCCCCGAGCGCTCGGACGCCACTGCGGCGCGGTAGCGCTCCAGCTGGTCGGGGGCCATGTGGTACATGCCGGCGCCCGCCATCAAGCCGCCGGCCGAGAGCTGCACGTAGCCGTCGCCGACCCGGGCGGCGATGGCGGTCTTGTACGGGGACTTGTCACGGCTGAAGCGGGTGTCGCGGTAGGGACGGAACAGGCGGGTGTCCCCGAACTCGGGAGCAAGCTCGGCGAGCAACGCCTCCATCGGCGCCTTCACATCCCGCTCGTAGACGGCCTTGTGGTCGAGCCAGTAGGCCTTGGAGTTGTCCGCTTCGAGGCCGTCGTAGAAGTCGAGGGCGCCGTCGGGCCAGCCCGTGAACGTCACGGGTGCGACGCTAGCGGGACGGGACGACCATCTCGGCGGTCATCCGGCGCCGGTGCTCCACATCGGGCATCGCGTGCCGTGCTGCGACGGCGGGGCGCGTGACCTCCTCGATCTCGTTCGTCGTCGAGCGGCCGCAGGGCGGGCCAGGCCCGCGTCGACACCGGCGTTTCCGAGCGGCCGCCGCCGGGCACAGACGGAAGGTGCGCGGCACGGACACGCCGGAACGACTGATCACCCCGCGTCGGCCCGAGTTGGCTTTCGCCCTCCTCGGCTGCGCCGGGCTGGTGGCGGCCGTCGTCCTCGCACCGCACGACGCCCGGGCGGCGGCGGCCCAGGACTGGCCGCCGTTCGTCCTCGTCTCCGGGCTGCTCCTCGTCGGCCTGGTCGCCAACGAGGACGGGCTGTTCGCGGCCGGCGGGCACGCCCTGACCAGGCTGGCCCCGGGCGGGGTGGCCCTCTACGTGGGGACCGCCGTCCTCGTCGTGAGCGTGACGACCCTGCTCAACCTCGACACCTCCGTCACCTTCCTGACCCCGGTGCTCGTCTACGCGGCCCGCAGCAGGGGCGAAGGGGAGGCCCCCCTGCTGTACGCCTGCCTGCTGCTCTCCAACGCCGGCTCGCTGCTGCTCCCGGGGTCGAACCTGACGAACCTGATCGTGCTCGGCCACCTCCACCTCTCGGGTCGCGCCTTCTTCACCCACATGGCGCCGGCCGGGCTCGCGGCCGCCGCCGTGACCGCCGTCGTGGTCGGCGCTCTCCACCACCGCGTGCTCCGTACCACGGTCGCGCCGGCCGCCGCTCCGGAGCGCCCGGTCCTCGGCGCGGGGCTGGCCGCCATCGCGGCGGTGACGGTGCTCATGGTGATGCTCCGCTCGCCGGCCGTCCCGGTGGCCTCCGTCGGCGTCGGCGTGGTTGCCCTCCGGTCGTGGCGCCGGCCCAGCAGCGGCACCGCACCCGACGCCGCCCTCCGCATCCTGGGGCTGCCCGTGCTCGTCGGACTGTTCGGGCTCGCCGTCGCGCTGGGGACGCTCGGCCGGACGTGGTCGGGCCCGGCCACGCTGCTCGCGCATCTCGACCTCTGGGGAACGGCCGTCACCGCGGCCTTCTGCAGCGTCGTGGTGAACAACCTCCCCGCGGCGTCGCTCCTGGCGGCCCGCCAACCACCCCATCCGTTCGCGTTGCTGGTGGGGCTCAACGTCGGCCCGAACCTGGCGGTGACCGGCTCGCTGGCCTGGATCCTGTGGCTCCGCGCGGCCCGGACGGCCGGAGGGAGCCCGAGCGTGGCGCGGGCCGGCCTGCTCGGGCTGGCCAGCGTGCCCCTCGCCATCGCCGCCGCGGTGGGCGTCCTGATCCTGAACGGGACGGCCTGAGCGGCTGCCGACCTACTTGATCTCGGAGAGCAGGATCTCCCGCAAGGACTCCTCGTCGAAACTGATTCCCCGGGCCAGTGCCGGCGCCCGCCGCTCGTCGCGTGCGCGCGACGAAGGCGTCCAAAGACGTGCGGTCCTCGAAGATGATACCGACCAGGGCACGACCGGACTGGCGGTCGACCATGTTGCGCAACGCGCAGAACCCAGGTGCGGCCTGTATCTGGGGGATCATCTGATCCTTGAAGAAGGCGATGTTCTCGTCGATGGCTGCAGGATCCATGCTCACCCTCGTCGCCGAGAGCGCGCACCCCGGCACGGGTGCCTTGACGACCGCGCTCGGCGACCTCCTCCAGGTTCTCAACGGTGAGCGAACCGCCGACAAGCTCGAGCGCCTCCTCGCGGGCTTTGCCCAGAGCGCTGTCGCTCGCCGCACGATCTGCTTCGGTGTCCCACAGCGAGAGGATGGTCAGGACGGCGCCCGCGCGATCCGCGCTCGCCGACACCCCCCGATACCCGCGCTGGGCGTTCAAGACGGGCATGACCTCGTCTCGAAGGTAATCGACCCCTGCGTCGATGTTGGTCGCCCCCCGAAATGTCAAGAGCCGGGTGTGCATCGTGACCTCCTCGTGTCCGAATGCCGACCCGGGCCCCCTGGGCCCACGTCGGCCCGTCGAGCGGATGGTACACCCCGAGTTGCGGGCGAGGAAGGGGTGCGACGATCGTCGGTGCCGGCCCCGTCTGTCCTCAGGTCTCGGCAACCCCGAGCGCCCGCCGGACCACCAGGGCCGACTCTCTCTGGGCCCGCTTGGAGACGGCCGCAGTCGTGACCAGCGCGGACCCGTGGAACGTGCCGGGGAATTGGTGCAGCTCCACCGACACTCCCGCGTGGAGCAAGCCGAGTGCGTAGGCGATGCCCTCGTCACGCAGGGGGTCGTGCTCGGCCGTCGAGATATAGGCGGGCGGCAACCCGCTGAGGTCGGTGGCGCGGGAAGGTGCCGCGTGGGCCGGGACGTCGGGTGAGCCGTGGAGCGCACCGAGGTAGGCCTTCCAGCTCTGCTCCGGCCAGCGGCCGGTTCCACAGCGGCGAGTCGACGAACTCCTGCATGGACGGCGTCTCGAGGCGGTCGTCGAGCTCGGGGATCTGCAGCATCTGGAAGCAGAGCGCGGGCCCGCCGAGGTCACGGGCCAGGAGGGCCACGGCGGCCGACAGGCCGCCCCCCGCGCTCGCTCCCATGACGGCCACCCGGTCACGGTCGACGCCCAGCGTGCCGGCTTCGGTATGCAGCCAGGACAGCGCGGCGTAGCAGTCGTGCAGGGCGGCCGGGTAGGGGTGCTCGGGGGCGAGGCGGTAGTCGACCGACACCACCACGGCGCCGGTGTCGGCGGCGACCAGCACCGCACCGATGTGCTCCGTGTCGACGCTGCCGATCATGAACCCGCCGCCGTGGATGAACACGATGCCCGGGACCGTCGCGGCCCGTCGGCGGTGGCCCGCCGGGGCCGGTACACCCGCACCGGTACGTCGGGGTCGCCCTCCCACCCGGGCACGAGCCGGTCCTCGATCTCGAGCGTCTCCGCCTCGGGCAGCTCCATCTGCACCTGGGCGATCATCTCCTCGAAGGCGGTGCGCGCCGCCCCGAGATCGCTGAGGTCGAACGCCGGTAACAGGTCGACGAACGCCGCCAGCTCCGGATCGATCACGTGAGTCCTCCCCCGATCGGCGCTGCGTGCCGCCGTGACTACTTCGGCTGCATCCTGATGCCGGCGTCGACGCGGATCGACTCGGCGTTCATGTACGAGTTGGAGAGCAGCTCCACGGCGAGCGTGGCGAACTCGGTCGCGCGACCCAGGCGGTGCGGGAAGAGCACGTCCTGGGCCAGCTTGCTCTTGAACGCCTCCGATCCCTCCCCGGCGCCGTAGATCGGCGTGTCGATCAGCCCGGGCAGGATGCAGTTGACCCGGATGCCGACGACGGCCAGGTCGCGGGCCACCGGGAGGGTCATGCCCACGACGCCACCCTTCGAGGAGGAGTAGGCGACCTGCCCGATCTGCCCGTCCTCGGCCGCCACGGACGCCGTGTTCACGATGGCGCCGCGGGCACCGTCGGCATCGGGCTCGTTGAGGCTCATCTTCGTGGCGGCCAGGCGGACGCAGTTGAACGTGCCGATGAGGTTGATCTCGATGACCCTGCGGTACAGGTCGAGGTCGTGCGCCGAGGCGTAGTCGCCGTCCTTGCCGATGGTGCGGGTGGCCCAGCCGATCCCGGCGCAGTTCACCAGCGACTTGAGGGGGGCCATCTCGATCGCGGCCTCGACCGCGGCGATCACCGTCTCGGCGTTGGTGACGTCGGTCGGGACGAAGAGCCCGCCGATTTCCTTGGCCAGTGGTGCCCCCTTGTCCTCCTGGACCGCAAGGTCCGCCACCACGACGTGGACGCCGCGCTCGGCCAGCAGGCGTGCGGTCGCCTCGCCCAGCCCGGACGCCCCGCCCGTGACGATTGCCGACGTGCCGTTCAGATCCATTTTCTCAGCGACTCCTTGTGGGATGGGGTGGGTGCCCGCCGAGCGTCCCGTGCACCCGGCGTGCCGGGGAGAGGATAGGGGCCGGCCCGGGCCCGGTCACATCTGCTCGGGGGCCTCCATCCCGAGGAGGGAGAGCCCCCGCTCGAGCACCCTCGCCGTCAGGTCGCTGAGCGCGAGGCGCGACACGCGCGCACCGCCTCGTCGTCGACCAGGACCCGGCAGGCCTCGTAGAAGCCGGTGAAGGCCGTGGCGAGATCGAAGAGGAACGCACACAGCTTCGAGGGGCTGTAGGTCTCCGCCGTCGCCTCGACGGCCTCGGCGAAGCGCAGCAGCTGCAGGGCCAGGGCCCGTTCGGCCGGCTCGCCGAGGAGGGGCGCGGACCCCGTGGGCGGCGGCACCACCGCCGCCCGGCGGAAGATCGAGCGGATGCGCGCGTGGGCGTACTGCAGGTAGGGACCCGTGTTGCCCTCGAAGGCGAGCATCCGGTCCCAGTCGAAGACGTAGTCGCGGGTCCGCTCGGTCGACAGATCGGCGTACTTGACGGCGCCGACGCCGAGCGCGTGCGCGGTCGCAGCCTGCTCCTCCGGGGACAGCTCGCTGGAGCGCTCCTTCAGCGCCGCCTCCGCACGCTCGATCCCGTCCCGCAGGAGGTCGACGAGCCGCTCGGAGCCGCCGCCGCGACTGGCCATCTTCGTCCCGTCGGTCCCGAGCACGAGGCCGAACGCCACGTGCACCGGCGGCCGCGGCGTCGGGCAGGTAGCCGGCGAGGGTGGCCACGGCGAAGACGAGCCGGAGGTGGAGGGACTGCTCGGCCCCGACGACGTACAGCAGCCGGGTCGCTCCCAGTCGCCCGGTCCGATCGCGCACACAGGCCAGGTCGGTCGCCGGGTAGCCGTAGCCCCCGTCGGACTTGCGCACGATGAGCGGGAGGGGCTCGCCCTGGCGGTTCTCGAATCCCGGGGGGAAGACGCACAGTGCGCCGTCGTCCTCGACGAGGATTCCCCTGGCGTCGAGCTCCTCGACCACCACGGGGAGCAGCGGGTTGTAGAAGCTCTCCCCCACCGTGTCCTCGTCGGTCAGGAGTACGCCGAGGAGGTCGTAGACCTCCCGGGCGTGGCGCATGGACTCGGCGACGAAGATCCGCCACAGGCGCATGGTCTCGGGGTCGCCGCTCTGGAGCAGCACGACCCGTCGCCGGCTCCGCTCGGCGAACGTGGGGTCGGAGTCGAACTGCCGGCGCGCTGCCGCGTAGAACTCGTTGAGGTCGCGCACGCTGAACGATTCGGCGTCGGCCGCCCCGCCCACGTCGATCAGGTGCTCGATCAGCATGCCGAACGGCGTGCCCCAGTCCCCGATGTGGTTCTCCCGCCGCACGTCGTGGCCGAGGAATCCGAGCACGCGGGCCAGCGCATCGCCGATCAGGGTCGTGCGCAGGTGGCCGACGTGCATCTCCTTGGCCACGTTCGGAGACGAGTAGTCGATGACCATTCGCTCCGGGCTCGGCCACGACCGGCACGCCCAGCCGAGGGTCGGAGGAGAGCGCCGCCACCTGTGCCGCGACGAAGTCGTCGGACAACGTCAGGTTGATGAAGCCGGGCCCGCTCACGTCGACGACGGAGCAGATGTCGCCCAGGTCGGCCGCCGCCACGACCTCCTCGGCCACCTGCCGCGGCTGGCGGCCCAGCTGCTTCGCCAGGGCCAGGGCGCCGTTGGCCTGGAAGTCGGCCCGGTCGGACGCCCGGAGCACGGGGTCGGCGCCGGGCGCCACCGTCATCGAAGGCGGCCTGCAGGCGTTGCAGGAGGACGCGGGAGGCGTCGGGCATCCCTCATTCTCGCATGCCCGGGGTGCGGTCACCCCGGGTCGCGGGTCAGTCGGGCGGTGCCCCCATGGCGCCGTCCATCAGGCCGTAGCGGCGGTACGGGCCGAAGAAGCCGTGCTCGAGCAGGCCGTACCCCACGTTGCCGTCGTAGGAGAATTCGGCCACCTGGTCGACGATGCCGTACTGGGCGATGCCCTGCACCTCGTCGACGGAGAGGACGAGGCCCTGGGTCACGGGCTCGGGCCCGTGGTACATCCCGTGGCGCCAGTCGGCATCGATGCCGTAGCCCGTCCCGATGGAGACGAAGTTCGCCAGCAGCGGCATACAGGTGATCTCGAGACCGGCCTCGGGGAACCTCAGCACGGAGCGGTCGATGACCCGCGTGCCCGGGGACGAGGTGGTGCTCGTGCTCGGAGCGGCCGAGCTCCTCGACCCCGCGGTCGGGATCGACCCACACCCGCTCCCCCTGGACCAGTGGGCGCTCCCCGTCGTCGCGCTCGTGGCAGATGTACATGATGGCGTGGTCCGCGAACTGCATCGGGAAGTAGTTCCACATGCCGCCGAGCACGAGCTCACCCTGGCGGATGCCGTCGGTCTCGGGCTCCCCGACCGGCCGCACCCCCCAGGAGCGGTCGCGGGTGCCCCAGCAGCGCTCGGGCGTCACCGCCACGTCGGTCCCACCGATCGACAGCGTCCCCGACCAGCACCCGGTCTGGGCGAGGCGCTGGGTGTCGAAGACGACCTTGCCCTTGCTGCGCATGTACTGGCGCGGTTCGGCCATGGCCGGGATGTGGCCCTCCCAGGTGACGTCCATGGCCACGCTGTGCTCGGTGGGCTCGACGACCACCCGCAGGCGGCGGAGGGGCTCGAGCACCTCGATCCGGAAGGGACCGACGGAGAGGTCGGCCCGGTCCGTCAGGGGCGCCGAGGCGCGCACCACGTGCTGGGAGCCGTCCTCTGCGGACGTCGATGAAGGCGTCGACCACGCCCAGGTTCGGGTACTGCCCGTAGCCGAAGATGGCGAACCACTCGTCCGAGCAGGGGTGCATGTTGAAGTAGTAGCGGTCGTAGAAGTTGCGATCGCTCGTCGCCGGGTGCGCGACGAATTCCGCAGCCTGGTGGACGGGATAGTCGTCCCAGGAGGAGAGCGTCATATCAGCAGCAGGCGCAGCCGCCGCCGCACCCACCGGCCACCGGAGCGCCGCACATGCCCCCGCCCACCGGCTCCGCCGCCAGGCCCGTGGTGGCGAAGACCGGGAGCAGGCGGGTGGCGCCCACGTGGCCGTCGGGGCAGGTGGCCGGGGCGTCGGCGCCGGCCATGGTCCGGCGTTCGTCGAAGAGGGCGTGACAGGTCGAGCAGCGAAATTCGTAGACGGGCACGATGAGGACCTCCGGCGCGGCAGCCTACGCGAGACCGCGCAGGGCGGCGTGTTTGGGCCGATTCCCAGAACGGCGGGCCGGCTCAGCCCTTCGCGTAGTCGGCCATGCCCTGCCAATCGATGACGACGCACGGCTCGTCGCCGAGGATCCAGGCGTCGTGTCCCGGCTTCATGACGGCGAAGTCACCTGCACCGAACTCCAGCTCCTCGCCGTCGTCCATGACCACCTTCATGCGTCCGGAGACGACATACCCCGTGTGCGCCATCTGACAGCTGCCGGTCTGCGCGATGGGCTTGACGTGCTCCGACCATCTCCATCCCGGGTGAAACGTCGCCCGACCGACGGCGCCCTCGTCGGTGTTGATCAAGTCGACCTGGCCTGCGCCGCCAAGTGGGCGGACCTCATCGGGCTCGTCGAACGTCCTACGGATGAGTCCTGACATTGCTGCCTCCTCTCAATTCGGGTGGATCGCGTGTGTCGGGTGGATCCGGTGACTCCGGTCACATCTCCTCGACGCTCTGAACGTGTTCGGGCGGTCCCGGTCCCGCGTGAGCATCCCGCGTTGCGCCGTCCGGGTCCCGCGGTCCCGTGGCGCTGCCACTCGCGCTCCAGCTCCCCAATCTCGTCGACTCGGGTGGTCTCGATCTCGATGATCTGCACGAATGCCATGGCCAACCCTCTCGTTCGGAGCCCCCCAGCAACATAAGCCCACGCGACCTCGTTTCAATGGGTGTTTCACCTGCTTCGGGGGATCCCAGACGAAACTCAGGCGACATGACGACTTGTCCCAGGCTGTGCTCAGGTCAACCTGAGGTAACCGGGTATTTGCCGGCCCCCTACGGCTGCCCGAACGCGTAGATCGGCATGCCGTTGTACTCGTTCGAGTCGGCCGGCAGGAAGGGACCGTCGAGCGCCACCGAGAGGTACCCGTCGCGTCCGGGGCCCGCGTCACCGCCCACGGTCATGAGGGCGCCATCGGGCCAGACCTGGGTGACGATCCCGACGTGCACCGACGTCGAGGCGTTCTGGGGCCCGGACCCGTAGAAGACGGCATCGCCGACGGCCGGCGTCGCGGTCGGCGGGAGGACGGCGCCGTAGGTGGCGGCCCAGCGCCACATGTCGCCCGTGAACCCGTAGCGGGGGATCGGGACACCCGCCTGCTCCCAGGCCCAGGTGGCGAACAGCGCGCACCACTGCTCGCAGGGGCCGTAGGGATTGCACCACGCCCCCAGTGACGTGCTGGGGTCGGGCTGGATCTGCGAGGCGACCGCGGCGGCGATGGCGGCCGACTGCGGGAACATCGGCTCGGGGGTCGGGGTCGTGAAGCCGTACTGCCAGGCCTGGGCGTCGAGCAGCCAGTAGCCCGTCCCATGGTTGTTGCCGATGATGGCCGAGATCTGGGTCGCCGTGGGGTCCAGGGAGAGGCCGCCGAACGCCTGCGCGTCGCCGAAGGGGAGCACCACCCCGTTCGCCGTCGCCATGAGGTAGCCCCCGCCGTCGGGTGAGGCCACCATGCCGACCACCGGGTCGGGGAGGTTCTCGCTGCCGGCGGAGCCGTAGAAGCCGGCGTCGCCGTAGGGGAAGATGCCGCCGTCGGCCGCCACCAGCCAGTAGCCCTTGCCGTCGTGCGTCGGCGCCATCCCCACGATGGGCTCGTTGAGCACCAGGCTGCCGGTGCTGCCGTAGAAGCCGGCGTCGCCGTAGTCGAAGATGCCGCCGTCCGCCGCCACGAGCCAGTACCCCTTGCCGTCGGGCGTCGCCGCCATCCCCACGATCGGCTGGTTGAGCCGGGTCGAGCCCATGGACCCGAAGAAGGACGCGTCGCCGTAGGTGAAGACGCCCCCGTCGAGCGCACCCAGCCAGTAGCCCTTGGCGTCCGCGGTGGTCGCCATGGCCACGATGGGGCCGTTGAGGGGCACGTCACCGGCGGAGCCCTCGAACGTCGCGTCGCCGAAGGCGAAGACCCCGCCGTCCGCGCTGGCGAGCACGTAGCCGCTCCCGTCGGGGGTGGCCGCCCCGGCGAAGACGGGCGAGTTGAGCGGTTGGGGCAGCTGGGGATCGTTCAGGCTCACGCTGCCGAAACCGATCATCCCGGCGTCGGGGTAGACATGCGCCTGCGTGGACGCCGCCGCCGGCGTCGCGGTGACGCCGGCGCCCAGCACGGCCGGCACGAGCAATCCCGCACAGGCGACCGTGGTCACGGACCCGGCCGAGCGCCGCGACCCGTCGGCGGCCTTGCCGACACGTGCCACCACACTGCGGCACTCCTCGCCCCTCCGCGTACGTGCACTCCTTCGATTGTGCACGTTGGCACGGGTCCGAGTGCGCGTCTGCGGTTACGAAGGTGTTACGGATTGGCCGGTCAACCTGGGTGTACGCCCCCGAAGGCTCGCGAGCCGGGGTCCACTGCTCGATGGGCGCCTGCCACCGGCCCACGGCAGAATGGGTCCATGAGTACGGACTCCCCCGCAGCGCACCCCGACAGCTTCGGCGCCAGGGCACAGCTGCCCGTCGGCGGGCGCACCTACGAGATCTTCAACATCAAGGCGCCGGCGCTCGCCGGGCGCCACGACATCGACCGCCTCCCCTACTCCGTCAAGGTCATCCTCGAGAACCTGCTCCGCCACGAGGACGGTCCCCACGTCTCGGCCGACGACATCGAGGCCGTGGCCGCCTGGGGCGAGAACCCCGAGGGCCACGGGCAGGGGGCCGGGGACTCGGCGCACGAGATCGCCCTCACCCCGGAACGGGTGCTGATGCAGGACTTCACCGGTGTCCCCGGGGTCGTCGACCTCGCGGCCATGCGCGACGCGCTGGCGCGGCTCGGCGGCGACGCGGCGCCGCGTCAACCCGTTGGTCCCGGTCGAGCTCGTCATCGACCACTCCGTCATCGTCGAGCGATCGGGGAACGCCGCGGCCTACGACTCCAATGTCTCCATCGAGTACCAGCGCAACATGGAGCGCTACCAGCTCCTGCGCTGGGCGCAGGGCGCGTTCGGCGGTTTCCGCGCCGTGCCGCCCGGCATGGGCATCTGCCACCAGGTGAACCTCGAGTTCCTCTCGCGCCTCGTCTTCGCCACCGACGACGGCCGGGCCTTCTGCGACACCTTGGTCGGCACCGACTCGCACACGACCATGGTCAACGGCCTCGGCGTCCTGGGCTGGGGGGTGGGCGGGATCGAGGCCGAGGCGGCCATGCTCGGGCAACCGCTGTCCATGCTGCTGCCGCCGGTCGTCGGCCTCCGGATCTCGGGCGAGCCCTCGCCGGGCATCACCGCCACCGATGTCGTGCTGACCGTCACCGAGCTGCTGCGCGATCACGGTGTCGTGGGCGCGTTCGTCGAGTGCTACGGCCCCGGCGTGGCGGCGCTGCCGCTCGAGACCCGGGCCACGATCGGCAACATGAGCCCCGAGTACGGGGCCACGTGCACCATGTTCCCGATCGACCAGGTGACCCTCGACTACCTGCGCTTCACCGGGCGCGAGGAAGAGCACCTCGCCCTGGTCGAGGCCTATGCGAAGGCGCAGGGGCTCTGGCACGACCCCGGTGCGCCCGAGCCGATCTACTCCGAGTACGTCAACCTCGACCTCGACGACGTGGAGCCCTCGCTGGCGGGGCCGTCCCGGCCCCAGGACCGGGTCTCCCTGGCGGCGGCCGGCGACGCCTACCGTGTCGCCCTCGACCGATCGCCGCGTACGGCCGCCGGCGAGCCGGCCGCAGCGCCGCACCACCAGATGGCCGACGGGGACGTGGTCATCGCCGCGATCACGAGCTGCACCAACACGTCGAACCCCCAGGTCATGGTCGCGGCGGGCCTGCTGGCCCAGAAGGCGGTCGAGCGCGGGCTGCGTTCGGCGCCCTGGGTGAAGACCTCCCTGGCGCCGGGGTCCCGCGGTCGTCAGCGACTACCTCGAGCGTGCCGGCCTCACCGGGCCGCTCCAGGAGCTCGGCTTCTACCTCGTCGGCTACGGCTGCACGACCTGCATCGGCAATTCGGGGCCCCTCCTCGAGGGGGTGAGCGACGCGGTCAAGGAGGGCGATCTCTCGGTGGTCTCGGTGCTCTCGGGCAACCGGAACTTCGAGGGACGCATCCACCCGGACGTGCGGATGAACTACCTCGCCTCGCCGCCGCTCGTCGTGGCCTACGCGCTCGCCGGCACCATCGACATCGACCTCACGAACGAGCCGATCGGCCATGACGCCGAGGGCACCCCGGTGCTCCTCTCGGAGCTGTGGCCCTCCATGGACGAGGTGAGCCGGACGATCCGCCGATCCCTCACGTCTGACATGTTCCGCACCCGCTACAGCGCCGTCTTCGACGGCGACGAGTACTGGCAGGAGGTGCCGATCGCCGGAGGCGAGACGTACGCCTGGCAGGAGGACTCGACCTATGTGAAGAACCCTCCGTTCTTCGAGGCCATGACGATGACCCCCGCCGCGGTCACCGACGTCGTCGACGCAAGGGTGCTCGCGCTGGTCGGCGACAGCGTCACCACCGACCACATCTCCCCCGCCGGGTCCATCGGCCCCTCCACCCCGGCCGGGCGCTACCTGACCGAGCACGGCGTGCCGCGGGAGGACTTCAACTCCTACGGTGCCCGGCGTGGCAACCACGAGGTGATGATGCGCGGCACCTTCGCCAACGTGCGCCTGCGCAACCTGCTGGCTCCCGGCACAGAGGGAGGGGTCACACTGCACCTGCCCGAGGGCACCGAGACGTCGATCTACGAGGCTGCCATGCAGTACGCGGACGAGGGCGTCCCGCTCATCGTGCTCGCGGGCCGTGAGTACGGGACGGGAAGCAGCCGCGACTGGGCGGCCAAGGGCACCGCGCTGCTGGGCGTGCGGGCCGTCATCGCACAGAGCCTCGAGCGGATCCACCGCTCGAACCTGATCGGCATGGGCGTCGTCCCCTTGCAGTTCTACAAGGGCGACTCCGTCGCGAGCCTGGGTCTCAGCGGGCGCGAGCGCTTCTCCATCACCGGGCTCGACGCGCTCAACCGGGGTGAGCTGCCCAAGGAGCTCACGCGTGACGGCCACGGCCGACGACGACTCGGTCACCGAGTTCCGGGTGATCGTCCGCATCGACACACCGATGGAGGCCGAGTACTACCGCCACGGCGGCATCCTCCAGTACGTGCTGCGCCAGATGGCGGGGTGAGGCTCAGCCGGCGGGCCCGGTGAGCCTCTTGGGTGCCCTCCGCCGCCACGATTCGGTGAGCAGCTCGCGGAGTAGCGGCGCGGTGGCATGGGCGAGCACGACCCGGCACCGGCGCCGTTTCGAACCCCACCGCAGCTCCTCGACCGCGGCGGGGAACTCGGCGCAGTAGGCATCGACCTCGGCGTCGTCCAGGAAGACGTGGACGCGTCCGCCCTCGGGCGGCATGGTGGCGAAGATCTTCCCGGCGACGCGGAAGGAGGTCATCTCGTGATGGGGCGCCTCGGTGGCCTCGGGGAACGCCAGCGCGAGGCGCCGGACCGTGGCGGCCCCCACCCCCATCAGCCCGGCGGCTCCGAGCGGCGCCCAGCGCGACGAAGCGGCGCACGACGCCCTCGCCTGCCCGGCTGACGTGGGCCACGTCGGACGCCCGTATGAAGACGCCCGAGGGAAGGTGCGGTCCCCAGTGGGCGGCCAGGCCGGCGGTCACCTCGACGTGGAACTGCAGGCCGTACGCGCGCGCACCCACCCGGAAGGCCTGGTTCTCGTAGGCCCCGTTGCCGGCCAATCGGACCGCGCCCTCGGGCAGGGAGAACGTGTCGCCGTGCCAGTGCACGCACGGCAGAGGGGTCGGCGCGGGCCCGAAGACGGGGTCATCGATGGCGTCGGCGGTCAGGTGCACCTCGCCCACGCCCACCTCGGGCGCCGGGCCGCGTCGCACCTCGGCGCCCAGCGCGGCGGCGAGCTGCTGCGCGCCGAGGCAGACGCCGAGCACGGGCAGCCCTGCCGCCACGGCCTCGTGCACCAGCGCGCGCTCGTGACGCAGCCAGGGGAGGTCGTCGGCGACGCCCATGGGTCCGCCCAGGACGACGAGCCCGGCCATGTCCGCGGCCGCAGCGGGCGGGGGGACGGCTTCGCCCAGGTCCACGCGCACGACGCGGAGACCGGCGCCCGAATCGGTGACGGCCCGCGCCACCGACCCGGGACCCTCGAATGCCACGTGCTGCAGCACCACCCATTCTCCGCCGGCGCTCATCGGCGCCTCAGGGGATGCGGGTGACGCGGAACAGCTCGGCCGAGGAGCCCTCGGACAGCCCGGCGAGCTCGCCCTGGGCGCGCGCCATCGCGAGGATGCGCTCGGTGATGGCATCGGGATCGCCGATCTGGCTCTTGTGGCACATCAGGGCCGCCACCTTGCGCTCCACCGTTGCGGAGGTGTCCACCGCGACGGCCGCTCCCCTCTCGCGGGGGGCCATGATCCACAGCTCCGACACGCTCCAGGGCTCGAGCCCCTCGTCGTCCAGCAACTCGGGGTGGGCGAACGGGTTGCGGGCGTCGGGGTACACCGCGCACACCGCCGCCTCGCCCGCCGCCAGGTGGTCCGGGTGGCTGGCGAAGATGAAGTCCCAGTTCCGCTCGGGCGACTGCGTCAGCACTCGTTCGGGCCGGACCTGCCGGATGACCCGGCTGATGTCCCGGCGGAGCTCCGGCGTCGCCTGCACCATGCCGTCGGGATGCCCGAGGAAGCGCACGTCGCTCACCCCGACCACCGCCGCGGCGGCGCGCTGCTCGTCCTGGCGGAGCGACGCCATGTCGGCCCGCGACATCGCCCGGTCGGACCCGCCGGCGTCACCGTTGGTGACGATGCAGTAGGTGACGTCGATGCCGGCCGACGTGAAGGCGGCGACCGTGCCGGCCGAGCCGAAGTCGACGTCGTCGGGATGCGCCGTCACCACGAGGACGCGGCGGACCCCGTCCTCGGGCGACCAGGAGGGGACCGTGGCGACCTGGCTCAGAGGACGCTCTCCTCGGGTTGGGGAGTCCAGCCCGCGAGGTCGGCCAGCCGCGGGTCGTTCGAGAACATCTCCACGATGGGGATCCGCAGGCCGAGGCGACGCTGGATCACCTCCATCTCGACCAGCTGGTTCCACAGCGACAGGCTCACGACGACACCCGCCTTGCCGGCCCGGGCGGTCCGGCCGGAACGGTGCAGGTACGCCTTGTGGTCCTCGGGCGGGTCGTAGTGGAGCACGCCGTCGACCCCTTCGATGTGGAGCCCGCGGGCGGCCACGTCGGTGGCCACGAGCACCGGCCAGGCTGCCGTTGGAGAAGTCGGCGAGCGCACGCTCGCGGTTGGCCTGGCGCAGGTCGCCGTGGATGGCGAGGGCGTGGACGCCCTCCTTCTGCAGGTTCTCGACCAAGCGGTCGGCGCCCCGCTTGGTGCGGACGAAGAGCAGGGACTTCTCCTGGCTCCGGCAGATGGCGGCCGCCACCTTGACCTTGTCCATCTGGTGCACCTGGAGGAAGCGGTGCTCCATGAGCGTGACGGTCTGGGTCGAGGACGCAACCTCGTGGAAGACCGGGTCGGTCAGGTAGCGCTTGACCAGGCGGTCGACGGCACCGTCGAGCGTGGCCGAGAACAGCAACGTCTGGTGCGGCCTGGTCGAGACGGCGCAGCACCCATTCGACCTGGGGCATGAAGCCCATGTCGGCCATGCGGTCGGCCTCGTCGAGCACGAGCGTCTCGAGCTGGTCCACCGCGACCTCGCCCCGGTCCCCGAGGTCGATCAGCCGGCCCGGGGTGGCGATCACGAGGTCGACCCCCTTGCGCAGCTTGGAGACCTGGCGGTCGATGTCGGCCCCGCCGTAGACCGCCACCGCCGCGCAGTCCCAGTTGCTTGGCCAGCGGAGCGAGGACGTCGTGCGACCTGGACCGCGAGCTCCCGGGTCGGCAGGAGGACGAGTGCCAGCGGCCGCGCCGGGCGGGCGGGCGGCCGGTCGCCCTGGGCGTCCCGGGTGGCCTTGGCCCGCTGCAGGAGCGGCACACCGAAGGCGAGGGTCTTCCCCGAGCCGGTCTTGGCCTTGCCGCAGACGTCACGGCCGGCCAGGGCGTCGGCGACGGTCAGGGCCTGAATTGGAAAAGCGCTGACGATGCCTTCGTTCGCCAGCGCCTTGATTGAGTTCCGGTGAGACGCCGAGGGACTCGAACGTCCTCGCCGTCTCATAGGTGTCGTCCCCGGAGACGTGAGTCGTCCCCGTTCTGGGAGGTTCCGGCGTGCGCGCCGGTCAAAGCTTCGACGGTCATCAACCCGCTCTCTCTGTTGTGCGGCGGGACCGTGCGCCTGCCAGAGGAGTGAGAGTCGGCCCCGACTCACCGGCCCCCGCCGGTGGTCGCATGCCTATTGTACCAGCCCAGGGACCGTGTCTCGACGCGGAGTCGTGTGCCAAAGTGAGCCGTCCCCCACCATCGACCGAAGGGAGAGCCGACGAATGGCCAAACTCGAGGCGGGCGCCACCGCACCCGCGTTCACCCTGCCTGACCAGGACGGCAAGCCGGTCAAACTCTCGGATTTCAAGGGCCAGCGGGTGATCGTCTACTTCTACCCGGCCGACGACACGCCCGGCTGCACCAAGGAGGCCTGCCAGTTCAACGACAACCTCCGGGCCTTCGACAAGGCCGGCGTGGCCGTCGCTCGGGATCTCCCCCGACAGGGCCGAGAAGCACGTGAAGTTCCGCAGCAAGTACAAGCTCAAGTTCCCGCTCCTCACCGACGCCGACAAGAAGGTGATGGAGAAGTACGGCGCCTGGGGGGAGAAGACGATGTACGGCAAGAAGACCGTCGGCACCATCCGCTCCACCTTCCTCGATCGGCCAACGGCAAGGTCGCACGGGCCTGGTACACGTGAGGGCCGACGGTCACGCGGCCAAGGTGCTCGAGGCGAGCGCTTGGCCCTGCCGATCCGCTGAGCCGCCGATCCGCTCAGCCGCCGATCCGCCCAGCCGCCGATCCGCTCAGCCGCCGAGCCCCTCACCGCTGAGCGCTCACCACCTGGTGGAGCGGGCACCACCAGGTCGTGCGACCGCCCACCGTGGCTCCGGGCGTAGCGCGGTGCCGTCGCGGGGGCAGCGCCCCGCCGGCGTGGCGCTCCTCCATCAGGTCGCCCATGTGCGATCCGCCCCGGCGGGTGAGCTGGCGCAGCGTCGACCGGATGCCCCGGTGCAGGCGCGCACCTCGCCGACGGTCGAGCGTCGCCGGCGTCGCGGCGTCGAGGCCGGCCCTCCACAGGATCTCGTCGGCCAGCGAGGTTGCCGACGACCGGCCAGGCGCTCCTGATCCATGAGCCGGGCCTTCAGGGGGGCCGGCCCGTCTCGCCCGCGCCGGGTGCCAGCGCCCCTCGAGCTCCGAGCGACGACGGTCAGGGCGTCGGGGCCCAGCCGGCTCTCGTCGGGCGTCGAGCTCGAGCGACCCGAACCGGCGGGGATCGTGCACCTTCAGGTGGCCGCCGTCGGCGAAGGTGACGCGGGCACGCACCCACTTGTCGTCGAACACCCCGGGTCCGTAGCGCAGGCGGTCAAGCGCCTGCTGACCGTCGACCACCAGTCCGCCGGTCATGCCGAAGCGCAGGCCGAGGGTCGGGCCGCCGTCGGTGTCGAGCAGCAGGAGCTTCCCCCGGCGCCGTGCCGCGGAGAAGGTGTGACCGATCAGCGCCGCGCCGCAGCCGCGGCGTCGTGGTGCCGCCCCGGCCGTAGCGGGAGTCCACCATTGCGACCTTGGCGATCGTCGCGCCCCAGGGCCGTCTCCGCGAACGCCGCGGTAGTGCTCGACTTCGAGGATCTCGGGCATCCGCCGAAGGTATCCGACGGTCGACGCCGGGCCGAATATGGTGGTGACCAATGCCTCCCGAGAAGCCGCAGTGGGCCGAGCTGTTCACCGAGGTCGTGACCTCGGGGCTCTGCACCGGGCTGCTCGGCCTGCGTGATCGCGTGCCCCTACGACGTGCTCGGGTACGACGACGCCGACGGGCGCTACAAGCCCTTCCACGTGGACGACCGACGGCGGCCCGGACAACTGCACGCACGGGGCAGAAGGGCTGCACCCTCTGCACGCGCGCCTGCCCCCGCTTCCGCACCTGGGAGCCCGACATCGAGAACTTCCTCTTCGGCCGCCCCCGCACGGACGACGAGGTCGTCGGGCATCGCGGCGACGACGCGTCCTGGCCCGGGCCACCGACCCCGAGCGTGCAGGGCACCGGGCAGGACGGCGGGCTCGTCTCCGCGCTCCTCATCTGGGCCCTCGAGAACGACGTGATCGACGCCGCCCTGGTGTCGGCGCCTCGAGGGCGACGGGTCGACCTGGAAGGCCGTGCCGCGCGGTCGCCCGGACACGCGAGGACGTCCTCGCCACGGCGGGGTCCCGCTACACCTACTCGGCCAACCCGCTGGCCTACCCCGAGGCGCATCGACGCCGGCGCCGAGCGCATCGCCCTGGTCGGCATGGGGTGCCAGGCCTCGGCGCCGCCGCGTGATGGCGGCGCGCAAGGCGGGGAAGATCGCCCGGCGCTTCAGCCTGTCCATCGGGCTGCTGTGCTCGAAGACCTTCGACGACGCCATCTTCCCGGAGCTCTTCGAGGCGAAGTACGGGCTGACCCGGGCGGACATCGTCAAGATGAACATCAAGGGCGTCTTCCAGGTCTGGATGAGCGACGGCACCTACCACGAGATCCCGCTGAAGGAGGCCCACGCCTGGACCCGCGAGGGCTGCACGCAGCTGCCCCGACTTCGCCGCCGAGCACGCCGACATCTCGACGGGCGGCATCGGCGCGTTCGGCGACTGGACCCTCACGCTGGTGCGCACCGAGACAGGGGCGAGGCGCTGTTCGACGACCTGGTGGCGGCCGGCGTCATCGAGACCCGGCCCATCGAGGACGACCCGGGAGCGGTCACCCTGCTCAACCGCTGAGCCGGATCAGCCGCAAGCGGTGGCCCGCCACGGCCGTGCCGATGCCGGGCCGCCTGCCCGCCTCGGCCCCCACACCCTGAGGGGCAGCTTGAGCGGGCCCGGGACCGACGAGTTCGCCGCGCTGCTCGGGATCGAAGTGGTCCGACGCAGGCCCGGGCCACACCGTCGCCCTCCTCGCGACCGATGCGGGCCACGCCAATCCCCACGGCACGGTGCACGGCGCCGTCTTCTACGCCGTGGCCGGGGCGGCGGTCGCCGCCGCCGCCAACGACGCCGACCACTCCGGCATCATCTCCTCGGTCCTCGTCGAGTACCTCCAGCCGGCCGCCATCGGCGACCTGCTCCACGCCGAGGTGACCCGGGAGGTCTCGACCGGGCGCGAGGACATCTTCACCGGGACGGTGCGCCGCGGCGAGGCCGGAGACCTGCTGGCCTGGGTGCGCGCCCGGGCGAACGCGCCGCTCCCGCTCGGGCTGAGACCGTCTGCGGCGGCCCAGTCGGCGCCGGATGGTGCATGGCCGAATCTGTGGGAACTGTGTCATTGACGCCATCACGCCCGCACCTCAGAGTGGGCCCATGAGGGAACGCCGGGTCGTCATCGTCGCCTTCGACGGCGTCCAGCCGCTCGATGTGGTGGGCCCGCACGAGGTCTTCGCCGGGGCCACCCGGGCCGCCGCCGCACTGGGCCGGGCCGGCGGATACGAGGTCGCCGTCGCCTCGGTCGGCGGCGGCGCCGTGCGGGCCGAGAGCGGGCTCGAGCTGGGGACGATCCCGCTGCCCGACGCGTCCGAGCGCATCGACACCCTCGTGCTGGCCGGCGGGTCGGGCGCCAACGCCGCCGCCGCGGACGAGGCGCTCGTCGCGTGGATCGCCGCGGCCGCCCCCCGCTGCCGGCGGGTGGCCACCGTGTGCTCGGGCGCCTTCCTCGGCGCCGCGGCCGGGCTGCTCGAGGGGCGCCGCGTGACCACCCACTGGGCCCGCGCCCGCGAGCTGCGCGAGACCCACCCCGGCCTCACCGTCGACCCCGACCCGATTTACGTGCGGGACGGGAAGTACTGGTCGAGCGCGGGCGTGACGGCCGGCATCGACCTGTCGCTGGCGCTCGTGCAGGACGACCTCGGGGTGGACGTCGCGCAGACGGTCGCCCGCTGGCTGGTCATGTTCCTGCACCGGCCCGGCGGCCAGACCCAGTTCGCCTCGCCGGTCTGGGTCCCCCGGGCCGAACGCTCGGCCGTCCGCGCCGTACAGAGCCTCGTCGAGGCCGCGCCCGACGGCGACCACCGCGTCGGCACCCTGGCGGCGGCCGCGGCCATGAGCGTCCGCCACTTCACCCGGGTCTTCACGGCCGAGGTCGGCGAGTCACCCAGCCGCTTCGTCGAGCGCACCCGGCTGGAGGCTGCCCGCCGCGAGCTCGAGACGACGAGCGACACGCTCGACGTCGTGGCGGCGCACTGCGGGCTCGGGAGCGCCGAGACGCTGCGCCGCGTGTTCCAGCGCCACCTCGCCACCTCTCCTGACGCCTACCGACGGCGGTTCCGCACCGCCCCGATGGAGAGGACACCCGCATGACCGACCGCGTCCACGTGGCGATCCCGCTGTTCCCGAAGTTCACGGCCCTCGACGCCGTGGGACCCTACGAGGTCCTCCAGCGCATCCCGACCTTCGACCTCACGTTCGTCGGCCACGACCGCGGCGAGGTCCGGAGCGAGAACGGCATGCTCGGCCTCACCCGTGACGCCACGTTCGAGGAGGTGCCCGAGCCCGGGGTGATCGTCTTCCCCGGCGGCGTCGGGACGCGCGCCCTCCAGCACGACGAGCGGGTGCTCGAGTGGGTGCGCCGCGCCCACACCGGCACCCGCTACACGACGTCGGTGTGCACGGGCTCCATCGTCCTCGGGGCGGCGGGGCTGCTGAAGGGCCTGACCGCCACCACGCACTGGGCCTGCTACCGCGAGCTCGCCGCGGACGGCGCCGAGCCCACGGCGCAGCGCGTGGTCGAGCATCTCGACCGGCGCATCATCACCGCGGCCGGCGTGTCGAGCGGCATCGACATGGCGCTGCGCCTGACCGAGCTGCTGGTCGACCGGACGGCGGCCGAGGCGGCGCAGCTGATGATCGAGTACGACCCCCAGCCCCCTTTCGACTGCGGCTCGGTGGCCAAATCCGACGACGCCGTCATGACGAGGGTGATCGAGTACGCCGCGCTGCGGCAGTGAGGAACCGCTATCAGGAGGCCATGGCGACGATGGGCTGGTTGAGCGGCGACCCGCCGTGGGAGCCGAAGAAGCCGGCTCCCGCGCCAACCGGTCGTTTCCGTTCGACTGCGGCTCAGTGCTCGAGTGGGAGAACAACCGCGGCGACACGTGTGAACCCGTACGGCTGGTGCGACGCCAGTGATCGACTGGACGCCTGGTGATTCAAGCCGTCGCCGGCGCGCCGGCCGCGCTCGTTCCGGCGAGGCGCCCGAACAGCGTGCTGTCCCCGATGGACAGCCCGCTGGCGTAGCCGAACGAGCACACGCCGGCCGTGGTGCGACCCGCGGCGAAGAGGCCAGGGATGGTGTCGCCGCCGACGGTGCGGACCTCGCCTTCGACCGTCGTCTCGAGCCCGCCGAGGGTGAAGGGCGCGTACGGCGCCGGCCCGAGGCGCAGGTCGACCGCCCCGATCGGGGGCACGAGCGGACGCACCCAGGTCGCGCCCTTGTGAAACAGGGGGTCCTCGCCGGCCGCGGCGTGCCGGTTGTAGAGGTCGACGGTGGACTGCAGGGACCCGGCGGGCAGGCCGATCTCGGACTCGAGCTGCGCGGCGGTCTCGCACACCCAGGTGGCGGCCAGGCCCATCCAGTTCACCTCGTAGGACGCTTCGTCGACGACGAGGTACACCTCGCCGTCCTGCTCGTAGAGCGCCGACTGGCCCACCCGACCCATGTAGGTGTCCTCGTTGATGAAGCGCTGGCCCTTGCCGTTCACGAGGATGCCGTGGATCAGTGTCCGGGGCGGCGTGATCGGCAGCGACACCTCCCCGGCGTACATGTTGCGCACCGCGGCGCCGATGGCCTGCGCCATGCGGATACCCCGGCCGTCGTCGCCCTCGGTGCCCACCTTGAACGTGCCCCGCACCAGCGGCGGGCAGTGCCGGCGCAGCATGTCGTCGTTGAAGATGAAGCCGCCGGCCGCCAGCACCACGCCGCGGCGGGCCCGCAGCGTCACGGTCTCGCCGTAGCGCTGCCCCTGCACGCCCACGACCCGGCCGTCGTCGACCACGAGGCGGTCGATCCGGGTGTCCGCCGCGACGGTGGCGCCGGCCCCGGTCGCGGCGGCCGCCAGGTGCTGCATCAGCAGCCACCCCGTCGCCCGTTTCGTCTTGGCCAGGTGGCCGCGCGGCGTGGGCCGGGCGATCTCGTTGAACGGGTAGGCGTCCTCGCCGCCCGAGTAGACGAGGCCCTCGGTGCCGTTCGGCGCCATGGAGGTCTCGGCACAGAAGGTGGGGTCGAACGGGACCCCGCGCGTGACGAGCCAGTCGAAGTGGCCGAGACTCTCCGTGCAGTAGCGGGCGATCTTGGGCTCGTCGGGGTCCGGGCCGCAGGCCGCCATCAGGTAGCGGTACATGTCCTCGACGCTGTCCTCGAACCCGCAGGCCGTCTGGATCGGCGTGCCCCCGCCGAGGTAGACGATGCCCTCGGCCAGCGCGGCGGCGCCCCCGGGTCCGCCGGTGCGCTCGGTGACGAGGACGTCGGCGCCCGCCTCGGCGGCGCTGAACGCTGCCGCCGAGCCCGCCGCTCCGAAGCCGACGACCACCACGTCGGCGGTGCCGTCCCAGCTCTCGATGTCGGCCGCCTCGCACGGCGTCACGTCGTCGGCCTCGCGCACTGCATCCTCCCCGGGGTCGCCGAGACGGTAGCCGGTGTGGCCGGGGCCCCCTACCCTGCACCCGTGCCGAACGCGCCGGACGAGCCCCCGTCGGCAACCTCTGCCGGCGTGATCAGCCGGCGCGCCCGGCTG